>CAVZQX010000013.1:0-316758 GCA_963777475.1 uncultured Alphaproteobacteria bacterium | reverse complement strand
CGCGGCTGCGGCTTTGACGCGCGGCGCCACGTCGCGCACGAAGCGTTCCAGACTGCCGTTCATCTGCTCTGGCCGCATGCCGGGCGGCACCGCCCAGGTGACGAGGTCGGTGATGCCGTACTCGCGCATGAAGGATGCCAGCTCCTTCACGCAGTGCTCGACATCGCCGACCACCCATGTCTGCGGGATGCTGGCCTCCCGCGTGTTGCCCGCAACGCCGCCGGCGGCGCCTCGTCCTTGTTGAAGCTGCGATAGACTTGGCCGCGATAGCGCTCGGCGGCACGCACCGCCGGCCAGTCGCGTTCGGCGTCGTCGGTCACCAGGCAGGAGCGGATGATGCCGACGCGATAGCTGTCGGGGTCGCGGCCCGACGCCTTCAGCGTCGCGCGCCACGGATCGAGCGCCATTGCCCGCGCGCCCTGCGGCAGCAAGTTGCTGTCGTTGCGTGCCGCGCGCTGCGCGCCGGGCTCCGACATCGCAGCGACCCAGAGCGGCGGGCCGCCCGGTTGCACGTAGCCCGGCCTGATCATCACGTCGTCGAAATCGTAGCGCTTGCCATGGAAACTGAACTTCTCGCCGGTGAAGCAATGGCGCAGCACCTCGATGCCCTCGTCCGTCAGCGACACGCGGCGCGAGACGGGCAGACCGAAGCCGCGGAACTCGTGCGGCGCGTAGCCCATGCCGACGCCGACCTCGATGCGGCCGTTGCTGATGTTGTCGAGCACCGCGAGGTCCTCGGCCAGCCGGACCGGGTGGTTGAACGGCAGCAGGCAGACGTCGCTGGATAGCCGCACACGTTTGGTACGCGCGGCGATCGCGCCCGCCATCGGCACCCACGAAGGCAGGTAGCCGTCATCGAGGAAGTGATGCTCGGTGAACCACACGAGATCGAGTCCGAGCCCGTCGAGCATGACCACCTGGTCCATGATCGCGGCGTACAGGCTCGGCATGTCCATGCCCGATTCCGGCGTGTTGCGGAAATCGTAGACGGTGCCGACGCGAAGGGGTGGACGCATGACGCTTGTTCTCCGCTGGTGGCCCGAGGATACGAAGCGTCGGGTCGCTTGAACAGGTGTCGCCGCGTGCCATGATAGCGTTTGGAAGGCGCCGATCGAACGCGCCGCGTCAATCCAGGAAGGAACTGCCGTCATGAAATTCGCCCTGCACTTCGGCAACAACACGTTCTCCGACCCTGAAGGCGCGCGCCGTCTGGTGCGCCTGGCGGAGGCGGCCGGTTTCGATTCGGTGTTCGCTGTCGAGCACGTCGTGTTTCCCGACAACTACACGAGCGTCTATCCCTATGCGCCGGGCGGCCGATTACCGGGCGGTCCATCGGCGAAACTGCCCGATCCGCTGATCTGGCTGACGTGGGTCGCCGCCGCCACCACGCGGCTGCGCTTCATGACGGCCGTGATGATCCTGCCGCAACGCAACCCGCTGGTGCTGGCCAAGGAGGTCGCCACGCTCGACTATCTCAGCGGCGGCCGGATCGAACTCGGCATCGGGGTGGGTTGGCTGAAAGAGGAGTTCGAGGCGCTCGGCATTCCTTTCGAGCGTCGCGGCAAGCGCGCCGATGAGTATGTCGCGGCCATGCGCGCATTGTGGGCCAGCGACGGTGCCAGCTTCGCGGGCGAGTTTGTGAAATTCGATCAGGTCAGCTGCAATCCGAAGCCGGTCGCGAAATCGGTGCCGATCGTCGTCGGTGGCCACTCGGAAGCGGCCGCCCGCCGCGCCGGCCGCCTGGGCGACGGCTTCTTCCCCTCGATCGGTGCCCAGGTCGACACCATGCCGTTGCTCGACGTCGTGCGCCGTTCGGCCGAGCAGGCCGGCCGCGATCCGGCGATGGTGGAATTGATCCTCGGCTGTCCCGGTGCGCTGCCGAATTCCGGCTCCGACCCGCGCGCGGCCGTCGAGGAGCGCATCGCGCGGGGCGCGGGCCGCCTTGCGCTGCCGGTGACGGCGTTCCTGCCCGATCTCGAAACGACGCTGGCCCGCTTCGGCGAGGAGATCATCAGGCCTTACGCGAACGCGTGAGCGTGCAAGGCGGATGTGACGACTGACTGTTGTTCTTGCAATCAGCCCGCCTTCGCCTCCTGGGCTTCGGCGCGTCGTCGGGTTCACGGCATCGTCGCGAGCCGTACGGCGAGTGCACACGCTCGGTCGTACTCTTCGAGATTGATCCACTCGTCGATGGTGTGCGCTTCGTTCTGGCCTGCGCCGAAGGTTACGGTCGGAACACCGTGGCGGACCATCCAGTTCGCGTCGAGCCCGCCGTTCGCGGCGCGGATGGTCGGCGTCCCTCCGATGCTGGACACCGCCGCGATCGCGCGCTTGACCACGGGCAGGCTATCCTTCATGCGGAACGGATAGTAGTCGGTCTCGGCCTTGAACTTGACGCGGCCCGACTTGCCATCGCTGTTCTTGACGCGCTTTGCAGCCTTCTCGAACGCCATCTTGTAGGCCTTGGTGATCTCCTTGAAGAACTTGCGGTCGTGGCTGCGGCTTTCGCCGCGCACGTGCACATAGTCGGTGACGACGTTGGTGGCGTCTCCAGCCGGCCGGCCGTCACCGCCGGTGACGGGTCCGACATTGCTCGTGCCCTGCCGCTTGCCTTTCACAACCTTGCCGAACCAGCCGCCGGCCTTCACGTCGGCGAGCGCAAGCGCAAGGATCATGGTCGAACTGATCCCGCGCTCCGGTGCGACGCCGGCATGCGAGGCGCGGCCGAAAATTTCGACCTGCCAGCGATCCGCGCCGACGGCGCCGATGGTGACGTTGGAGGCAGAGCTGCCGTCGTAGTTGAAAGCCATGACCGGCGAGCCAAGGTCAGCGGTCTTGACGTGGCGCGCGCCCCATAGCCCGCTCTCCTCCCGCACGCAGAACAACAGCGTGATCGGCGGATGATCAAGCTTCTGTTTCGCGAGCTCGGCGGCCAGCGTGACGAGAACGCCGCAGCCGGCGCGGTTGTCGCCGCCAAGCGCGGTCTTCGCTGAATTGACGATCTTCCGGCCGGCAAGCTTCGGTTTCGCGCCCGCGCATAGCGGCACGGTGTCCATGTGGGTCATGAACATGATCCGCGGCTGGTTGTGCATCACACCGCGGCCGGGCAGATCGACAATGAGGTTGCCCGTTTCGGTCGGAACCGGAATGCGTGTGTTCGCGTCGTCGAGGCGGATTGTGTCCGCCGGCACGCCGCTTTCTTTCAGCGCCGCGGTGAGCTCGCGCCCTATCGCGGCCTCCTTTCCGGTCACGCCCTCGACGGCGAGGAAGCGCATGAGGCGATCGGTGGCGGCTTGAGCGTCGACAGACATGACGAATCCTTTTGATGAGCGATGCTTGTCAGCATCCTTCGCGATACCTTGTTTCGCAAGGCTCCTCAGGGAGGGCTGCTGAGATAATTTTGGGGGCCAAGAGCAGGCCAGGACTCGTCTGGTCTCCTGATCTGCCTCACCATCACCTTGAGTGTCAGAGGTTTCTGCCCAGCACGAAGGGCGTCGAAGGGACCTGGGTGACGACGATTGGCTGCCGAGCAGTGGCTTGCGAAACAAGCGGCCCGGCGGGGCAACCAGATCGCGTGTGCAGCGCGCAGGTTGCCGCTTTTGTAATCCCTCCCAGCAACATACCTGCCTCGATGGTTTTGCCGTCTGCCGGGACAATTTCTGATAGCACGCCGGTAGCCGACGCCGGCACTTCGATGGTCGTGCCGTCAGTTTCGATCTCAACCAGCGGCTCATTGAGGCTGACCGGGTCTCCGACACGCTTGAACGATCGCCCGATCGACGCCTTTGTCGCGGACGCCACTATCTCCGGTACTCGTATTTCCGTCGGACAAAAGGGGCGGCTACATCACGGTGGGAGTGATTTCCGCAGCGCCGAGGTGAGGCGATAGAACGAAATATCCGCCGCCGCGGGCCGCGGTCTTTCTCCCTGGCTGACCTGATTTGGGCGAGGCGACAATTCGGAGAACTCCTGGATATTGAAGAGATCCCGGTTCTCAACGGCGTCTTTGCCGACCTCAAGCTGGCAAAATTGATGTGCGCGCCGTTGTTTGGTCTAGAAAATGCTTCGGCGAGGAGGCGTTCCGAGCAAGCCAATTTTGTCCGCTGGCTTGTCTCGTTCCGCGCCGACCGCTGGACATGGAAAGATGCGTGCCCGTTCGGGTGGGCGCAATCGTCCGCCGGTAAATTCCGCGCCAAGGAGGACGATTGCCGGTCGGGTCACAGGTGCCGGCAATTTGCCAGGTCACCGCGCTCGGTTTGATGTTTGTCAATAGCGCGGCCGCATCGGCATAACAGGTTAGAATGTGCTACCGCATGGAACACTCAATCTACTGCCAATGGTGGCCTACGTCCTTGAGCGCGTCGGGCTGGTTTGGCTGGTCGGTCGCGCCGGCTGCCATCGAGGCGAGACTGACATCAACCTACCCGGTTCAGCCGACAAGACATGTGAGGCCTGCACGACAATGAATAGGTCAAGCATTGCCCTCCGCAATCTTCGAGCTGTTGTCATCGTCATCGTGCTGGCGTTCCATTCCGTTCTCCCCTATCTCGCTTCCCTGCCGACCGCAGCGTATCCTTTCGATAGCCCACCATATGAATGGCTGGCCTTTCCCATCGTGGACAACGCGCGATGGTTCGGCTTCGACCTGTTCTGTGCCTGGCAGGATTTGGGATTGATGACCCTCATGTTTTTCCTCTCGGGCATGTTCGTGCCGTCAAGCCTCGCGCGCAAGGGAAGCTGGCAATTCTTGTCGGGCCGTTTGCTGCGGATCGGCATACCATTCGTGCTGGCCGTCATTTTTCTTGCTCCGCTCGCGTACTATCCCGCCTATCGCTCGACCGCCGTGGACCCCAGCCTTAATGCCTATTGGCAGCATTGGCTCTCGCTGCCGTTCTGGCCGTCCGGACCGCAGTGGTTCTTGTGGCAGCTTTTGGCATTTAACATTCTGGCCGCTGCGGTGCAGCGCTTCGTTCCCGGATCAGGCGAGTGTCTTGTCCGGCTGGTGGCCTTCCCCGGCGGAAATCCGCTTCGATTCTTTGTCGTTCTGGTGACGTTATCCGCGCTGGCCTATGTCCCCTTGGCGTTGGCTTATTCACCGTTCGCATGGATGAACATCGGCCCAATCTCGTTTCAGCTCAGCCGGCCGTTGCACTACCTCATCTATTTCTTTGTCGGATTCGCGGTTGGGGCTCATGGCCTCGATCGCGGTCTGCTCGCAAGCGATGGCGTTTTGGCTCGGCATTGGGCGGCGTGGGTTGCCGTGGCTTTCTTCGGTTTCCTGCTTTGGGCCGCGCCGACTTCCATGACCCTAGCAGATTGGAGCCGGGCTCCATTTGTCCTGAAATTTGCCGCAGCGATGGGCTTCGTTATTGCCTGCGCGGCCGGCTGCCTGTGCTTGCTGGCGATCGGCTTGCGCTTTGCGTGTGAGCGCAAACGAATCTTTGACAGCCTTTCAGCCAATGCCTACGGAATGTATCTGGTCCATTATGTGTTTGTTGTCTGGTTGCAATATGCGCTGCTGGACGTGGCGGTGTTTGCAATCGGCAAGGCCGCAATCGTGTTTAGCGGTACCTTGATCGCGAGTTGGGCCATCGTCGCCCGCGGCCTGCCACTCGTCTCTCAATTGAATGCGGGAAAACGGGAAGTGCGCGGCGCATGAAGGCACAATTTGCATCGGACGGATGCGAAAGTGGGTTCGGTTGACATGCCATTGGTCTTCACCATCGCATTCCGAAATCTATTTCATGACCGGCTTCGCTTCATTGCGACCGTGATCGGGATCGTGTTCTCCATCGTTCTGGTTACCGTCCAGATGGGCCTTTATCTGGGCTTTGGACGCACCGTGACGACGATGATCGATCATGCGTCCGCCGATCTCTGGATCGTCCCGCGTGGGACCAAGTGCTTCGAGGATCCATCGCTGCTGGACGTACGCGATCGCTATCGCGCGCTTGCAATCAACGAGGTGACGGAAGCGATTCCCGTCGTCATCGGATTTGCAGATTGGCGCATGTCGAGCGGAGAGACCACTCCCGTGTTCATCGTCGGTTCGGATCTTCGATCGGGCGGCCTGCAGCCGTGGAATCTTGTGGAAGGGCAGGTCGAGGCGCTGTCGGCTCCGAGGGCTGTCGCGGTCGACAGGTCCTATTTCGACCGGCTGGGCATTTCGGGAATAGGGGCGACCGCCGAAATCCGACAACAGCCGGTGCGGGTGGCAGCTGTCACCAGCGGCATCCGTTCATTCACCACGACGCCGATCGTTTTCATGGACGTCGATCGGGCACGGGCTCACACAGGGGTTCCATCCAGCAAGGCCACCTATTTCATCATTCGTCTGAGCCCCCATGCCGATGCCAATCTCGTCCGCCGCGCGCTCATGTCGAATATTGCGGACGTTGAGGTTTTGACCTCGGGCGAGTTTCGCGAACGCAGCCGCACGTTCTGGCTGTTCAGCACGGGGGCCGGCGCCGCTCTGTTCGCGGGGGCCTTGCTCGGCGTGATCGTCGGCACCGTCATTGTCGCCCAGACGCTCTATTCAAGCACGAAAGAGCATCTGAACGAGTTCGCCACCCTGCGCGCCATCGGTTCGTCCCGAGGTTATATCTATAGGGTGATCGTCTGGCAGGCGCTGCTCAGTGCCGTCATCGGCTTCTCTATCGCCGCGCTCATCGGCGATGCCATCGTGCAACTGACAGCAGCGACTGCGTTACCGATCGTCATCACGCCTGGACTCATCGTCGGCCTGTTTCTGCTCACCGTCGTCATGTGCATTGGATCGGCCATTGCCGCGATCATTCAGGTCACCCGCATCGACCCTGCCATGGTATTCACACGATGACCGAACCGTTGATTGAGGCTGCGAATGTGGCGAAGGTCCTTGGCAGCGGCGCTGCCGAAGTGGCAGCGCTCAGGGGCGTAAGCCTGGAGCTCAACGGCGGCGAACTGACTCTGCTCATGGGGCCTTCCGGGAGCGGCAAAACCACGCTGCTGTGCATTCTCGGATGCATGTTGACGCCGACGGAGGGGACCGTTCGTATCTGCGGGCATTCAACCGCCGGCGCCGAACCCGAGGATATGGCTCTTCTCAGGCGAGAGCATGTGGGCTTCGTCTTCCAATCGTTTCATCTGTTTCCAACGCTGTCTGCCACCGACAACGTCCGGCTGGCGCTGGATGTGCGCGGTGAGCCCTCCAGAAGCGCAAAGGCCAGGTCGCGCGAGGCACTGGCCAAAGTAGGTCTGTCCCATAAAACGAAGGCGTTTCCGCGCGAACTCAGCGGCGGGGAACAGCAGCGCGTCGCGATCGCTCGCGCCATTGTCGGAAATCCGTCGATCATCCTTGCGGACGAGCCCACCGCCGCATTGGATGGCGAGAATGGCCAGGCGATCATGAAGATCCTTGCTGGAATCGCTCAGGAACAGGGGCGGGCGGTGCTGATTGTGACGCATGATCCACGTCTGCTGCCGTTCGCGGATCGGGTCGTTCATATCGAAGACGGACGGATTGTTCGCGAGGAACGCAGCGGCGCCAAACTGCAATGATTTCACGCGACCGCTTCCGAGGATGCATAGCCATGTTGAAAGGCCGAACAGCTCTAGCCGCCATCTTGGGGCTGGTGATAGCAACCGGAGTCTTGATCGCGTTTGCAATAAGAGCACACGTCGAGCCGCCGGCCCAGGGCATGACGGCCGGCGCACCGGAGGACAAGCGATGGCAGGCGGTTGCGCCTGGACGCGTCGAACCTTGCTCCGGACAGATCAAGGTCGCGACGGCAGTCATCGGGCTGGTCGACAAAGTGCTGGTGAAGGCCAATGACACGGTGTTTGCCGGCGAGCCGCTGATTCACCTCTCTGACGATGAGTTCGGGGCGCGGTTGGCGGCGGCGGAAGCGGAAGTCGCCGTCCGCAAACGCGCAAGGGATGACAAATCGGCGACAGGCAAAGCGAACAATCGACGTAAGGCGCAAGATGCCGTGGCCGATGCCGAACGATCGGTATATGACGCACGATCCGCGGTTGATCGGGCGGCTGCCGATTTGCGGGCTAACGGCGGGCCCGACGCAGCTTTGACCGCTGCGCGCTCGGCGTTGGCGCGTGCTCAAGGGGAATTGACAAAACATCAGGAGGAGCTTCGCACCATCGAGGCCGACAGCCCTTTGCCCACTGCCCTGGAAGGCCAACTCAATATCGCCCGCGCGGAGTACGCTGTTGCTCGATCCGCCCTCGATAAGATGACGATCCGCGCCCCGTTCGACGGCACCGTGCTTCAAGTCAATGTCAGGGCAGGCGAATCGGTCTCACCTGGTTCGTTGCAGCCGCCGCTGCTGCTCGCCGATCTTTCGGTCTTGTGCGTGCGCGCGGAATTGGACGAACGCGACTTGGCGGCAGTCAAGGTTAGGCAGCCGGTATCCGTGCGCACAGACGCGTTTCCCGCTCGCGAGTTCGAGGGAAGCGTCTCGTCTATCGCGCCGCTCGTCGAGCCTGGACGCCTCGATCCGCCCGGAACGCACAATCAGACCGATGTGGATGTGGTGCAGGTGATGGTCGAATTGATGGGACCGAGCCAGCTCACGGTCGGGATGAAGGCCGATGTCTACTTCCGCTTCGGACAAGTCCTTGCTCAATGAGCGGCACGGTCAGACCGATTCCCGTTCCCTCCAAGAGGCCGGATCTTTTGATCCGATTCGCGCCAGTCCTATCGGCGCCATCAAGCAGGCAAAATCGGACTCCACGTCCATTTAATTCACGGCGTGACCCCAGCGAAACATCAAGAGTGCGGGTCCAAACTTTTTCGCGGGCACGCTGAGTTGACCAGCGCTGCGCGGTCGTGCCTCTTTGGCAACTCGACCCGCGATGAGTTCGTACCTCAAAACAGCCGCACCTAAGACCTGGACCACATGGTGGATATGTTCAACTTGGCCATACCTTGTAAGCGGGCCACTCGATGTGGGCCTTGGTCGGATGCGGCATCATGCAGGCCGCAAGACCATGCGGGCAGACCATCGTTAGTGCCGCGGTAAGTCGGATAAGTGGTCAATTTTATACATCACGGATTCGGCATCAGACCAGACCACTGCAACAAATAGAGTCTCGAACACGCAGGTCCTTGATCGGGGTCAATGACTATCATTCCTTGTCTCAGATTGTTGTTGCTGTATTGCTCTTGAGCGAAAGACGCGGTCATGGCGGTTCAGACAATCCTTGCAACTCTGGCAAGCAGAATTTCATCGCGACGCTTTCCTTGGGCTCTTGTGATCGTCGGCTAACGAGCGAATTCGGAGTGGCGGAATGGAGCGTATCGAAAACAGGACGTTCGACGAGATCGAGCCGGGCGACACGGCGAGCCTCGTCCGAACGCTCACCTACAAGGACATCGAGCTGTTTGCGATCATGTCGGGGGACATCAATCCGACCCATGTGGATGACGTATTCGCCAAGAGCGACACCTTTCACAAGGTCGTGGCCCATGGCATGTGGAGCGGCGCGCTGATCTCCACGGTGCTCGGAACGCAGCTCCCTGGTCCAGGGACGGTCTATGTCGATCAGTCTCTGCACTTTCAGGGAGCCATCGGCCTCGGTGACACGATCACTGTCACGGTGAGGGTGCGAAACAAGATAGAGGAAACGCACCGGGTTATTTTCGATTGCCGGGCCGTGAATCAAAATGCGGAGGAGGTCATCACCGGTACAGCAGACGTCATCGCGCCGACCGAGAAGATTTCTCGGCCCCGGGTGGTTCTCCCCGAAGTCGAACTGCGGCGGAAGGGGCGACGCTACGAACTCCTGCTCAGGATGACCCACGGCCTCGAACCGATCCGTACCGCGGTCGTCCATCCAGTCGACACGCCATCGCTGCTCGGCGCGGTGGAAGCCGCCCGCATCAATCTGATCACGCCGGTGCTGGTTGGGCCGGAGCCCAGGATTCGGGCCGCCGCAGCACTGGCCCAGCTCGATTTGGCGCCTTACGAAATCGTTTCGACAGAGCACAGCGCGGCGGCGGCCGCTCAAGCCGTCGCCATGGCCCGCGCCGGCAAGGTCGAGGCGCTGATGAAAGGCGCTCTCCACACAGATGAGCTGATGCATGCGGTTGTCGACGGCGAATGTGGGCTACGCACCGCCCGGCGCATAAGCCACGTCTTTGCGATCGACGCGCCCGACTATCCGAGGCCGCTCTTCATCACCGACGCCGCGATCAACGTCTACCCCACCCTGACGGACAAGCGGGATATCATTCAGAACGCGATCGATCTGGCGCATGCCCTGGGGATACCGGTACCGCGGGTGGCAATCCTGTCCGCGATCGAAATCGTCACGGAAAAAATCAGGTCTACCCTGGATGCGGCGGCACTTTGCAAGATGGCTGATCGAGGTCAGATTACCGGCGGCATTCTCGATGGTCCGCTCGCCTTCGACAATGCGGTCTCGACCGAATCAGCCAAGACCAAAGGGATCATCTCGCCGGTCGCCGGCCGCGCCGACATCTTCGTGGTGCCGGACCTGGAGGCCGGCAACATGCTGGCGAAGCAACTCGAGTACCTTGCTGAAGCGCAGATGGCCGGCATCGTGCTCGGCGCGCGCGTGCCGATCATTCTGACAAGCCGCTCAGACGGGACGCTCGCACGATTAGGATCCTGCGCGATAGCGCTGCTGTTGGCGCGTCACAAGGGGGCAAAACCGTGAGTGGCGCCATCCTCGTGCTGAATGCCGGCTCGTCGAGCATCAAGTTCTCGGTGCTCACGGGACATCAAAGACCGAACCGGCAGAGTATCATTTGCGAAGGCGAGTGCGAAGGCATCGGCCACCGCGTTCATTTCACGGCGAAAGACCGCGCCGGAGCGTCGACGCTGTTGAACCCAGAGGCTGCGGCTCTCGATCCGCATTGAAATAACGGAAGCCAGAGAGCATGACCCAGTCTGAAGATCTATCGCTTCCCCAGTGTCCGGCATTCCAGCCGATAGCGATGACGGCAACGATGCTCAAGGAGGGTACCGAACTCTATGCGAAGGATGTGGCCGGACGATCACCACGGTCCTGCTCGTTAGGCTAAAAAGTCGTTACCTTCAGTTCGCCGGCGCTTCAGCCGGGTCCGCAGGCGCCTGCAGCAGCATCTTTTTCCAACCCATGATCCCAAACCGGTGGCGTCGACCTCGGCGCGCTGGACGAGCGCGCGCAGATGGTCGCGGCGGTAGCCACCGCCCTCGGTGCGCATGCGCCTGCGCGCCGCTCCAGCAAAGGTTCGACCGGGCGTGAGCGGATCGCGCTTGCCACGGTCTGCGCCCTGCTTCTGAACCATCCCCAGAGCACGAGCGCCGATAGGGCGCAAAGCGCAAGAAGCAAAGGCACCGCGAACCGCATATGCAGGCCGCCCGCGGTGTCATCGATCTTGCTGGTAACTTCAGTGGCAGGGATGGCGTCGGTGACCGAAACAGCCGTGCTTTCCGGAGCCTCGTTCGTCGCGCTGCCGGTGCCAGCGAGGCTTGCGGTCACGAACCCATTTGGCGCAGGAACGCGGTCTGCGACCGGGTCTACCGGTCGGGATGGCGCATCCTCGGCTTGCGACGTTTCCTCGGCTTGCGACGTTCCATTCCGCGGCTTGCGGCGTTTCCGCGGATTGCGGCGTCGCATCGCTCCGAACCGGAAATTGTGCGAATGAATTCAAGCTTGGCTGGCGCGTCTTTGGCGCACGATGATGGACCATCCGGGCCGCCGGCTTCCCGTGGTGAACAGCAGTTTGGGCTACAGGCCGCGACCGATGAAACATCGCCGAAACCCGATTCGACCAGGCCAAGTAGGCCTTGCAGACAGCATTGCACGGTGGTCGACTGATATCGTGAGTTCCCGACAAATTCGACGGGACCGCATGTGACGGGCTCAGCCCGGCAAGAGACAGCGCGCAGATGAGGGCCGCAGCCGCCCCGAGCGTTTGCATCGTCGATCGTAGGCAGCCCGTCATCAGAGTTCTCCCGCCCGCAGTTCACATCCAGACATCGACAGCAGCCATGGTCGATAGTTGGATAAGATCGCGTCAATATCCGGACGAGATGAGGTCAATTTCCGGATCGGACACACGACCCTTGCATCTCGCAGCAGACCAACGCCGGCCTTGCCGAGGCGGCGAACGTAGAACTCGATCTGAATTGATCGCGGAACAAGCGGCGACCAGAATCATATCGAAGGCTGGCGGCCTGATCGTCGCCGCGTCGATCGTGCGTTGAAACTGCAGCCGCCGGTCGTCGGTCGCGGATGCGCCGGGCTTGACATAATCGGCCACGATCTCCCAGCCACGGGTAAATCGAACGAATTGCGTCCCTGAACGGCGTCGTTCGTCATGGCCTGATCTCACCGATGGACCAGGGAAGTGTCTCGTCGCCGCGGAATATCACCACGTCGTCATCCTCGACCGCGACCGCCGCCGGCAAGGCGCCGGCCCGGCGATGAATGTCGATCGTTCCCGCATTTGGCGTCAGTCCGTAAAATCGGGCGCCATTCAAGGAAGCAAACGCTTCGAGCCGGTCGAGCGCGCCCTCTTCGTCGAAAACCTGCGTATAGGTCTGCAGCGCCGTCGCAGCGGCAAACACGCCGGCACATCCGCAAGCGGCCTCCTTGGTCCGTGCGGCATGCGGCGCGGTATCGGTGCCGATGAAGAAACAGGCGTCGCCGGAGGTCGCGGCGCGACGTAGCGCCAGCCGGTGATGCTCGCGCTTGGCGACGGGGAGACAATAGAAGTGTGGACGCAGGCCACCCTGGAACAGCGACGTCCGGTTGATCACGAGATGATGCGGCGTGATGGTGCCGGCCACCCGCGGCGCATGCGCCCGCACGATCTCCGTCGTCTCCCGGGTCGTGACGTGTTCGACCACGACCTTCAATCCCTGATGGTCATCCAGAAGAGGAAGCAGAACCTGCTCCATGAACACGGCCTCTCGGTCGAAGATATCCACCGCGGGATCGGTGGCCTCGCCATGAATCAGCACCGGCATGCCGATCCGCTCCATCCGCTCCAGCACCGGGCGAATGGCTTCGAGGTCGCGGACGCCATGCTGGGAATTGGTCGTGGCGCCGGCAGGATAAAGCTTGGCGGCGATCCAGACCCCTTCGGCATGGCCCCTCTCGATCTCGTCCGCGGAGGTCGCATCGGTCAGGTAGCAGGTCATCAGCGGCTGAAAATCGCTGCCGGCCGGGCGGGCCGCGAGAATGCGCTCTCGGTACGCCGCCGCGGCCGCCACCGTCGTGATGGGCGGCACCAGATTCGGCATGACGATGCCACGCGCGAATTGCGCGGCGGTAAAGGGCAACACGACGCGAAGCATCGCGCCGTCGCGGAGATGGATGTGCCAGTCATCCGGGCGCCGAATGGTGATGGAACCGGCGGGTTCGTTTTTCGGCTTCGCGGCGCTATCGAACAGATGATCGAGGGTCATAGGGCAGCCTCGGCTAGGACTTTGCGCATGACGGCAACGCCCGACATGACGTACGCCATCTTCATATCTTCGTGGGGATTATGCGAGCCATTTTTATTGCGGATGAAGATCATGGCGCTCGGGATACCGGCTTGGGCGAAGACCGCGGCGTCGTGTCCGGCGCCGCTGGGGATCGGGATCCGAGCCACGATCGCGGTGAGAATGGCGGGTGGAACGGGAGCAGGGTGGCGGCAGTTTCGCCGGACATAGCAGCCTGGCTAGATCTGAGGCTCCTTCTGGCACTTGCGGAGCAGCGCGGAGCCGCTGGCGCCCTTTGCCGCGCGATTCCACATCTGCTCCGCGAGTTTCTGATAGAGATCGACGGCTTCCTGCGCAGCCGTCACCGACGCCACTCCCAGGCGCACATTCGGCAGCTCGCCGAGGCGAAACGGGCTTACGGCAACCAGCACCATGCCGTCGCGCGATCGGCATATTTCGAAGGTCTGATTGGGAAGCGTGTCGTCGACGATACCGATCTGAATTCCGACCGGCTCGTTTTCCATGATCACCGCGATCCGCTCGAGTTCCCGGCGCGCCGCCAGCCGCCGTTTTTCGCGCTCGGCCTTCGGGAGATCGTAGGTTCCGATCAGACCCGTTCGAAGAAGGCGCCTGACCTGGGTCGCGCCGATGATGCCGGCGAAGCTCGGTCCACCGCGCGCAATGGTGGTTCGGCGCTCGGACAAGATGGCGATCAAGCTCTCGATCTCGGCCTTTGCCTTCTTGCGGTTCGGCAGCTGTTCGGGAAGGCCTTCCATCAGCATATCGTGCAGAAGCTTCGGATATTCATCGGACGTGAGCAAGAAGGTGACGGGTTCATAGTAGACCAGGACGCGTTCGGACGCCGCCTCGATCTGGCGCAGGCGCTCGAAATACGCAATGGCACTCGAAAAATACTCGGTTCCTACGCCAAGGATGGAAGGCAACGACGTATTGAGAAGCCCTGCAATGCGCTCCAGCGTTTCGAGCTTGACCGGGCCTTCGCCCTTTTCATAATTGTACAAGGCGGCGCGAGAAATCGCGAGTTTCTCCGCGACTTGCTCCGGCGACAAGCCCAATCCCATGCGATGGGCACGCAGACGCTGTCCGACCTGAAAGTAGTCGATTGCCATAGCTGAACATTATCGGACTTCTTTTTCGGATCAAAGCTCAGAGATCGGGGATCAACTTTATTGATCTCCCAGCGAGGCATTTGTCGAAACTGGCCTGCGGCGTTAGACGCGCGCGGCCTCCATTTGTCTGGACGGACAGTTTCGAAATGCAGACATTCAAGCGTAGATCGCATCGGCACACCGGCGCGGGAGCACGCGATCGGGGGTCGCTGATATGTGGGCGCAGCAGCGTTCTCGCGGCTTTTGAAATGGGGCTTTGCTCCTATTTTGGTGGGTGGCGTGCCATCAGGCCGGAAAATCGTCGACGGCATCTGGCGCGGATTCGGGCGCTGCTCGAACCTGGGTTGGAATAGCAGGCTTGCGGCGCGCCGCTTATTTGTTATCGTGCAAAGCAACTAGGGCCTGTCGTCATTTAGTGGATTCGCAAATCAGCTGAAGCGTGATTCATGAGAAGCCTCACTGAGGGAGGCTTTCGATGGAACGTCATGCATTGCGGGACGATCAATTTGCCCGGATCGAGCATCTGCTACCGGGCCGTCCCGGCACGGTCGGTCGCAACAGCGATCTGGGCAATCGTGTTTTCGTCGATGCGGTGATTTGGAAATTCCGTGTGGGGACACCGTGGCGCGATTTGCCGGAACGTTTTGGCGGCTGGTGCAACACGCACAAGCGTTTCTCCCGCTGGGCGGTGAGCGGCGTTTGGGAGAGTCTTTTCAAGGTCTTGGCGGACGATCCGGACAATGAATACGCCATGATTGATGCGACGATCGTGAGAGCCCACCAACATAGCGCCGGGGCGCATAAAAAGGGGGGCTCGATCAAGCCATCGGCCGCTCGCGTGGTGGGCTCACGACGAAAATCCACGTGATCGTCGATGCCCTGGGCAATCCGCTGGCGCTCAGCCTGACGGGTGGCCAAGTCCACGATATCACGCAAGCCGAGGCGCTGCTGGCGCTGATCGAGCCCGCGGCTTTGCTCGGAGACAAGGGCTATGACGCCGATCACTTCGTTGACCGCCTGACCGCCCGTGCGATCAAGGTCGTCATACCGCCGAAATCAAATCGGAAAGTCAAACGCGCTTGCGATTTCGCGCTCTACTGCGAACGCAATCTCGTCGAGCGATTCTTCTGCATAATCAAGCATTTTCGGGCGATCGCGACACGCTATGAGAAGACCGCGCGAAACTTCCTCGCCGGATTACATTTGGTCTGCGCGCTCGCTTGGCTTAAATGACGACAGGCCCTAGACAAAATAAATGCGTCGCAGGGATGGATACATGGTCAAGGTAGCTGTTTGGAGTCTTCGGCATCTGCGTCTCTTCGAGATGGCACCGCGGGTCTCGTGGCCCAGGATTGCGAGGACTTACAGATGATCATTGACTGTCATGGACACTTCACCACGGCGCCCCGGGCTCTTCACGCCTGGCGGGAGAAGCAGCTGTCGTTCGCCAACGATCTGGCGAACGCGCCGAAGAAATCAGAGCTCGCGATTACGGACGATGAAATCCGCCTGGCTATCGAGAACGGGCAGCTGAAGCTGCAGAAGGAGCGGGGAGGTGACCTGACGATCTTCTCGCCGATCGCCGGTCAAATGGCGCATCATCTCGGTAACGAGGCGACCAGCCTGGTCTGGTCCGAAGTCTGCAACGATCTCATCCATCGCGTTTGCAGCCTGTTTCCGGACAATTTCGCCGCCGTCTGCCAGCTGCCGCAGTCTCCGGGGATTGCTCCCAAGAACTGCATACCCGAGCTGCGCCGTTGCGTCGAGGAGCTCGGCTTCGTCGGATGCAATCTGAACCCCGACCCGACGGGCGGCTATTGGAAGGAGCCGCCGCTCACCGACAAGTGGTGGTATCCGCTCTATGAGGAACTGGTGCGTCTCGACGTGCCGGCCATGGTGCATGTCAGTTCTTCCTGCAACCCATGCTTCCATAGCACCGGCGCCCACTATATCAACGGCGACACGACGGCATTCATGCAGTTCGTTCTCTCGGATATTTTCAAGGACTTTCCAACGCTGCGTTTCATCATTCCGCACGGCGGAGGGGCGGTGCCCTACCACTGGGGTCGCTATCGGGGGCATGGCGCTCGATCTCAACCGCCCAACGGTTGAAACTCTCATGAACAACGTCTTCTTCGATACGTGCGTCTACCATTATCCCGGCATCGAACTCCTGACGCGCGTCGTGCCGGTCGACAACATTCTGTTCGGATCGGAAATGATCGGAGCCGTGCGCGGGCGCGATCCCGATACCGGCGAATATTTCGACGATACGAAGAAATATGTCGATGCTTGCCAAGCTCTGAGCGAGCGGGACAGATACAAGATATTCGAGGGCAATACCCGTCGCGTATACCCTCGTCTCGACGCGCTCTTGAAAAGCCGGGGCCACTGACTGTGAGTCAAATTGAGATCGATCGCCTGGACGGGGCGCCTCGATGTTTCGTCACGGGACGCCCTGGCAAGGGGCAGTCATGCCTGCCGTACTCATTCGCTCGAAATTAACGCGCAAGCGCGCCGCCTGGTGAAGGAGCAAGAGATGACCGAAATACCACGCCTTAATGGTGTCATTCGTGCGCTTGAGCAGGGACAGTGCGCCCTGACGTCGTTCGCCAGCGCGGATGTCGAGGCGGCGATTGCGTTCGGGGCGTCGCAGTATGACGGCGTCGTTTTCGAGGGCGAGCACAGTCCATGGGATCCGCGCGTCCTGCGCGATGCGCTGCAATACATGCTGAATCGCGCTCAGATTCTGAAGACGGGTACGCCGGCTCCCGCTGTGACGCCGCATGGCGCGCATTCCGGCCAACGGGGTTGAGAAGAACCAGTTCCTTGCCAAACAAGCGCTGGATCTCGGATGTTACGGAATTGTCTGGCCGCACATCTCAACGGTTGAGGAAGCGTATAATGCCGTGGCGGCCTGTCGATACCCGCGCCTGAAGAACAAACCGCTCTACGAGCCTGCAGGCATCCGGGGGGACGGGCCGACAGCCGCGGCGCGCTACTGGGGCGTCAGCCAGCAGGAGTATTATCGCCGCGCCGATGTGTGGCCACTCGCCCCGCAGGGCGAGCTTCTCGTCGTCATTCAGATCGAGGACACGGCCGGAATCCGCAACCTGCCGGATATGCTCGCCAACGTGCCGGGCATCGGCGCGGTCCTGATTGGCGAAGGCGATCTGTCGCAGGAGCTGGGTTATCCCCGTCAGTATGAGCACAGGGAAGTCCTCGACGCCATGTCCGAAATTGTCGCGACTTGCAAGAAACATGACGTCGTCGTCGGCCACCCCCACGTCGAGATGGAGAACATGGAGCGTGTCATTTCCGAAGGCTATCGCTTCCTGATGTGCTCTGCCCCGCGCAGCTTCGCGAAGCTGGATAAGGTTCGGTCAATTCTCAAACCCCGAAGCTGAAAACGGCGGCCTATCAGGCCATTGCGGCTCAGCCACGCGGCATGTTCGACGGACGGGTCTCCCGCGTCTGCGCTGCGAGGCGGATCGCCGCGTTGGCGGCGCCAAATCCCTGATAGTTGCGGCGCTGGACGATCTCGAAGAAAAACCGCTCGTCGAAAATGTGGGTGTAGACTTGAAAGAATTCGCCGTCGCCCTCGCGGTCGTACAGGATCTGGTTGTCGCGAAGCGCCGCCATCGTCGCCGCATCGAGCTCGTATTTGGCTTCGAGATCGTCATAGTAGTTGTCGGGAATTTTCAGGAAATTCGCCCCCCGCGCGCGCATGTCGGCAACGCTCGCGAAAATGTCGGCGCACGAAAACGCGATGTGCTGGACGCCTGAGCCAAAAAATTCGTTGATGAAGCGGGCCGACAGCGTGCGCGTGGCCGACGAGCCGTTGAGGATCACGCGCAGGCCCTGATTGCCGTTGATGAGCGCCTGGCTCTGCACCAGGCCGGCCGGATCGGCGATCTCCATCTGCGGCAGGCGCTGCAGATCGAGAATCCCGGTGTAGAACAACAGCCAGGACAGCATCTCGTCGTAGGGCATCGACTGCGAGACGTGATCGACCGCCTTGAGGCGGTCGGTGGCCGCATCGCTCCGTAGCGCTTCGAAATCCGTCTCCCAGTTCGCACCGGTTCCTTCCAGGAAATACAGCAGGCTGCCGCCGACGCCCCGGATCGCGGGAATTTCCAATTCGCCCGGCCCGACCGGCTGATAGAAGGTGCGGGCCTTCAAGGCTTCGGCCCGTGCCATGGTCTTTCCGGCGTCGTCGACATCGATCGCGATGGCGCAGACGCCGGGGCCGTGCGTGATGTAGTGCGAGTGGGCAAACCCGTCCGGCTCGCAATTGATCACGAGCTCGATGTTACCTTGCGACCAGCGCTCGACGTCCTTGCTGCGATGGGAGCCGGTCCTGCGAAAGCCAAGCTGTTGGAACAGTGCGGCGAGATCGGGGGCCTTGGCATCGCTGATGGCGAACTCGATGAAGCCGACGCCGCGGCTATGCGCCCTGGGCGCGAGCCGCGATGCCGGTGCATCGGGAGCGCCTTGCGCCAATTGATCCTGCAGCAGTATCAGCGAGCGCAGCCCGTCGGTCGCGGTGCGGACCGCGGAGCCGGAACGAAACTGATCGTTGAAGATCTCCAGCGACCAGGGGCCTTTGTAACCGGTCGCGAGCACAGCTTCCATGAAGGCCACAACCGGCAGATCGCCCTGTCCCGGAAAGCAGCGGAAATGCCGGCTCCAGGACAGCACATCGAGGCCGAGTTTTGGGGCGTCGGCGAGTTGGACCAGAAAAATCCTGTCCGCCGGTATCGACTCGATCGGGGTGACCGGAAACGAAGGCGCCAGCGCGTGAAAACTGTCGAGAATGATCCCGATCGAAGGATGGTCGGACGCGACGCACGATTTCCCAGGCGTCGCGATAGTCGTTGACGTGGCGGCCCCAGGCCAGCGCCTCGAAGCCGACGCGCAATGCCCGCACGGCGGCGCGCTCGCCAAGCGCGCGGAAATCGGCCGCGGCGCGATCGATGCCGCCCTGCGATGCCGGCGAAACGTTGCTGCAGATCAAGAGCAGATCCGTCCCCAGTTCCTGCATCACGTCGAACTTGCGTTCGGCCCGCGCGAAATTGCGGGCGCGCTGTGGCTCGCCCATGCCCTCGAAATCGCGAAACGGCTGGAACGCGCAAATTTTCAAGCCGAGATCGCGGCAGAGCTGCCCGACGTCGCGCGGACTGCCGTTGAACGACAACAGATCGTTCTCGAAAATCTCGACGGCATCGAAGCCGGCGCTGGCTGCCGCGCGAAGCTTCTCGTCGAGCGAGCCGCTGAGCGAGACGGTGGCGATCGATCGCGCGCTCATGCGGCACTCTCCGTCATCGCGCCGCCCAGGAACAGTTGCCCGATGCGGGGATCTCTGAGGATCCGCTCCGCGCGATCGACCATGCGGGTCTGGCCGAGCTCGAGCACGATGCCGAAGTCGGAGATCTCGAGCGCGGAGCGCGCGTTCTGCTCGATCATCAGGATCGACACGCCGCGGTCGCGCAACTCTTTCAGGATGTTGAAAGTCTCTCGCACCATCAGCGGCGAAAGACCGATCGACGGCTCGTCGATCAGCACCATCTGCGGATTGAGCAGGAGGCCGCGGGCGATCTCGAGCTGTTTCTGTTCGCCGCCCGACAGCGTCGAAGCCTGCTGCCCCGCTTTCTGGCGCAGCGCCGGAAAGCGGTCGAGTGCCGCCTCGATCCGCGCCGGCAGATCGGCGATATCGCGCCCGGCCGCCACCGCACCGAGCCTGATATTGTGGAGTACCGACAGTTCCGGGAAGATGTTGCGACCCTGCGGCACATAGCAGATGCCGGCGGTCAATAGTTCGCGCTGGCTCAGGCCGGTGACGTCGCGGCCTTTGAAGATGATGCTGCCTTCGCGCAGCTTCAGGAGGCCGAAGATCGCCTTGAACACGGTGGATTTGCCGGCGCCGTTCGGTCCGATCACCGTGGTGATCGAGCCGGTCTCTACCGAAAAGCTGGTGCCATTGAGGATCGTCATCTTGCCGTAGCCGCCGACGAGACCCCGAACATCCAGAATGACATTGTTCATAGCCTGGCTCATCGCCTGATCCTCAGTGGCCAAGATAGGCTTCGATCACGGCGGGATTGGCGCGCACCTCGGCGGGACTTCCCATCGCCAGCACCCTGCCTTCCGCCATCACCATCACGCGCGAGCACAGCGACATCACGAATTCCATGTTGTGCTCGATGACGACAAAGGTGGCGCGCTTCTCGCGATTGATCGCAGTCAGCCGCTCCTTCAGGTCGCCCAGCATGGTCAAATTGACGCCGCCGGCGGGCTCGTCGAGCAGCACCAGGCGCGGGCCGCCCATGAAGGCCATCGCCGCGTCGAGCAGTTTCTGCTGGCCGTAGGACAGGCCGCCCGCGGCTTCGTCCGCCAGATGACCGAGCTTGAAAAATCCGATCATCCGGTCGGCGGCGTCGGTCAATCCCGCGTCCGATGGACCGAACAGTCGCGACAGCATGCTGCCCTGATGCTCCTGCCCGGCGAGGATCAGATTTTCGCGGACCGACAATTTCGGAAACACCTGTAATAGCTGGAAGGTCCGGCTGACGCCGAGGCGGTTCAGTTCGGAGGCGCGCAAGCCGGTGACGGCCTTGCCGTCGACCTTCACTTCGCCTCCGCTTGGCGTGAGCTGGCCGAGGATGCAGTTGAACAGCGTGGATTTGCCGCAGCCGTTGGGGCCGATCAGCCCGAGGATTTCTCCCTCCTGCACATCGAAGCTGACGCCATCCACCGCGGTGATGCCGCCGAATCGCTTGCTGATGTTGCTGACTTCGAGCACCGCGGTCATGGCGCGGTCTCCAGTCTCGATTGCGCAACGGCGCGCAGCGCGGACGCCGTCTTGGTGCGGCGCTCGGTCAGATAACGGTCGAGGATGCCGAGAATGCCGGTCGGCGAATAGATCAGCAGCGCGATCACCGCGATGGCATAGAGCATCAGGTAATAGCCTTGCGTGAACCGCAGCCACTCCGGCAACAAGACCGCGATCATCGCGCCGAGAAACGGCCCGAAGAAGAAGCCGGCGCCGCCGACGATCACCATCATCAACAGGTCGAGCGACAGTGACAGGCTGAACGGCACCGGATCGATGTACTGCGTCAGCGGCGCGTACAGCGTGCCGGCGACGCCGCCGAGCGCCGAGCCGATCGCAAACGCCATCAGGGTGTAGCGCCGGGTGTCGACGCCGAGCGACAGCGCCCGGATCGGATTTTCCCGCAGCGCCAGAAAGGCGCGGCCCCAGGGCGAGCGGATCAGCCACCACATCGCCAGCGAAACCAGGCCGAGCGAGCCGAGGCACAGATAATAGAACGGCAGCGGCCGATTGGTCGCGATGCCGAAAACATGGGGCCGCGGAATGTTGCTGATGCCGTAGATGCCCTTGGTCAGCCACTCCTCGTTGCGGAACACCAGAAAGGCCAGCGTCGAGAAGGCCAGGGTCACGAAGGCGAGATAGTGGTGTTGCACGCGCAGCGCCGGATAGCCGAGCAGCCAGCCGATCGCGAAACACAGGACCACGGCCGCGCCGAGCGCCGCGATCAGCGGCGCGCCATGCGTGGTCATGATCGCGGCGGCGTAGGCGCCGATGCCGACGAACGCGCCCTGGGCCAGCGAGACCTGCCCGGCATAGCCGAGCGTCAGGTTAAGTCCCATCGCGGCGATGGTCATCACCGCCCACTGGCTCAGGATGTACAGCCCATAGCGATTGAAATTCATCGGCGCCACGATCAGCCCGGCGATCACGACGACGCCGAGCGCGATGCGCAGATATTTCCCGGCGGCGGTCATACCGTGCGCTCCTCCGGCCGCCCGAGGATTCCCTGTGGGCGGAACAGGATGACGACGATCAGAAGGATCAGCGGCACCGCAGCGCGATACTGGGTCGAGACATAGGCCGCAGCGAGATTGTCGAGCACGCCGATCAACAATCCGCCGGCGATTGCGCCGCGCACCTGATTGAAGCCGCCGACGATCGCCGCGGTGAAGGCCGCCTGTCCCAGCACCTCGCCAGAGGAAAATTTCGCCAAGTAAATCGGCGTGATCAGGAGCGACGCCAGCGCCACCAGCAGCGCGTTGATCAGGAAGGTCAGAAGGATCATGCGCTCGACCGGGACGCCGATGATGCGCGCCACTGTCGGGTTCTGCGCGGTCGCCTGCATCTGATGGCCGATCGAGGTTCGGTTCAGGAAGAAGGTCAGGCCGACGACGGCAACGATCGCCAGCACCAGCACGCCGATGCTCTGCAGCGACACCGTATGGTCGAGAACAGAGATGTCGCCGGCGGGCAGCAGGGACGGAAACGGCGACGCCTCGGCGCTGAAGAACTGCTTCACCGCTTCCTTGATGCCGATCGCGAGCGCCATGGTCGCGATCGCCAGCGGCAACACGCCGTGGCGCAGCATCGGATCGACCAGCAGCAACTTGAAGCCCAGGCCCAGCAACAACAGCGACAGCAGAATGCCGATCACGATCGCAAGCCAGAACGGTGCGCCGGCCTGCATCGCCGCCAGCATCAGGAACGCCGGCAGCATGACGAATTCTCCTTGCGCAAAATTGATGGTCTGCGAGGTCTGCCACAACAGCGTGAAGCCCACCGCGACCACGGCGTAGATCGCGCCTGTCGCCAGCCCCGCCACCAGAAGATCGAACAGATTGGACATGTTCCCGACCTTAATCAGCGCGCCGCCACTCGTTCGCGGGCGGCTTTATCCCCTCATCCTGAGGAGCTTGCGCAAGCAAGCGTCTCGAAGGACGAGGCCACCAGAGGGGCCTCATGGTTCTCCGAGCGATGCGAAGCATCGTCCGGAGACGGCGCAAGGGCGCCTCCTCACCATGAGGGTTTGGTGACACAGCAAGACCAACTAATTCAATTTCGGCAGCACCTTTGTGACGACCTGCTTGCCCTCGACAATCTCGACCAGAAAGCCCTGCCGGTCGATGTCGCCGTTCTGATCGAAGGTCACGTCCATCAGGATGCCCGGCTCGTCCGCGGCTTTGATGGTGAGGCCATGCAGCGTGTCGGCGAACGCCTTGGAATCGACCTTGCCCATCTTTTCCGTGGTCGCCTTGATCATGTAGATCGCGAGATAGCCCTTGATGCCGTTGTGGTCGGGAACGTAGTTGTACTTCTTGACGAACTTTTCGCGAAAGGCCTTGACCAGGGCGATCGGGGCATCGGTGGTGAGCCCGACATGACCGCGGGCGCCGTTAGCGGCATCGCCGGCGAGCTCGACGACCTTCTGGCCGACCAGCGTGGTTTCGCCGATCCGGGGCGCAGTCACGTCCTGCCGCCTCAATTCCTTCAGGATACGCGCGCTCTCCTCCTCATTGAGGTAGATGAAAACCGCGTCGGGCGCCGCGGCCTTGATCTTGGCGACGTCGGCGGCGAAATCGACCTGGCCGGCCTCGGTCGACTGATCGGCCACGACCTTGATGCCGTAACGCGCGAATTCCTTGGCGATGACGTCGCGCCCGCCTTTGCCGAAATCATTGTTCACCCAGACGATCCCCACCGTCTTGGCCTTGATCTCGTCGTTGATGTATTTGGCAACCTTCGGCATCGACGATTGCTGGCCGAACGAGGTGCGGAACAGGAACTTGTTGCCGGCTTGCGTCAATTCGGCGGCTTCGCCACCCATGATCTGGGTGATGCCGGCTTCGGCCGCGAGCGGCGCCGTGACCTTCACCGATCCCGAGTAGCCGGGGCCAAGCAGCACGTAAGGCTCGCCATCGAGCGCCTTCTGGACCTGGGCGCGCGCCACGCCGGGGTTCGACTGGGAATCGGCGTGGGTGACCTCCAGCTTGCGGCCGAGAACGCCGCCCTTGGCGTTGATCTCCTCGATCGCGAGATCGATGCCGTTTTTCCAGTTGGTGCCGACGGTGGCGCCGCCGCCGGATAGTTCCGCGACGTCAGCCAGCTTGATCGGCTCGGCTTGCGCCAGCGCCGCGCCATTCCAGATCGTCGCCAGCACGACGCACGCCAAAATCCCTGACTTCATTCGATTTCCTCCCGTGATTATCCAGTTTTTCGTTCTCGGCCTCGTGCGGGCCGCTTTATTGACCCGCTATTACGCCGCGGGCGAAGCCACGTATCTCTTTGCCATCACGGCGTCGAATGCAATTCTCATGTCGGCGATGGACGGCTCGAGCCCCGTGAATAATTCGAACGCGTCGGCGGCTTGATAGATCGCCAGGTCCCGTCCGGTCATGATTTTGGCGCCTTTGGCCTTGGCGGCCAGCAGGAGCGGCGTCCAGAGCGGCGTGTAGACCGCGTCGGCGACCCACAGGCCCGCATGCAGCAGGGCCTCCGGAACCGGTGTTCCGAGGTTCGGCAACATTCCGACTGGCGAGCCGTTTACCACTCCCGCGACACCTTGCAGCGCCTCTTCGACGCCGTGCGCCACGATTGCTTCGACGTGACCTTCCAATTGGCCTTCGAGCTGCGCGGCCAGATGCTCGGCCTTGCTTCGCTCGGTGTCGAAGATGCGCAACTCGCTGACGCCGAGCCGGGCAAGCGCAAACGCGATGGCCTTGCCGACGCCGCCTGCGCCGATCAGGGCGACGGCGCCATGCGAGGAGGCGGCGACCAATTGGGTTGCGGCGCGCGCAAAACCCGTGGTGTCGGTGTTGTAGCCGATCAGCCGGTTGTCACGGACGACGACGGTATTGACCGCGCCGATCCGTGCCGCATCCGGCGACAATTCGTCGAGCAGATCGAGCACGGCCTCCTTGTAGGGGAAGGTGACGTTGATGCCGGCGAAGCCGAGCCGGCGGACGCCTTCGAGCATCAGCTTCAACTCCTCCCGCCCGGCGCCGGCGACCTCGATGAGCTGATAGTGGCAACGCAGACCCAGCGCCTCGGCGGCCCGCTCGTGCATGGCCGGCGAGGCCGAATGCGCGATCGGCGCGCCCAACAAGCCGGTGAGGATGCGGGCGGGGCCGGGCGGGCTCGGACTAGCTGAAATCATCGTCTGGTTACCATTGGCGCCGAGGCGGGCCGGTGAAATACCCGATCGAGGCCGGCGCCACGATAGCGGCTCGCCGATCTAACACAATTACCGTGTTATTCGACAAACGTAACATCATGTTAATTTCTTTTGAAACCCCGCGGCAGACTTCCTTGATCCCCGCCGTGCCGGGCCGACCGCCCGCATTTCGGAACGCAAGCAATCGATGAAGTGTTCGATGTGAAGCGACAGCGGCGCGCCGCGCTTCACCGCGATGTAAGTATCGAATTTGGTCGGCTCGGCAATCCGCAGCAATTCGATTCCGGGATAACCGCCATGGGCAACGGTGAATTGATCGATGACCGCGATGCCGAGGCCAGCCTTGACCAGCGCGCACACCGTGGTGCCGAACCGCGCGCGGATGGTGATGTCGTAGTCGAGCTTCTGGCGGGCAAAGATCTCGGCCATGATCCCGCCATAGGGGTCGGTGGGATCGATGCCGATCAGGGGATAGCGGATGATTTCGGCGGCGGAGATTTGCTTGCGCCCGGCAAGTTCGTGCCCGACCGGGACGATGCAGAACAATTCGCCCGAGGCGAGCGGCAGGAAATCGAGGCCGGAGTGATCGAGCCGATAGCTCATGGCGACGCAATCGCCCCTGCCGAGCAACAGATAATCGACCGCCTCCTCGATCTTGAGGATGTTGATGTCGATCCGCAGTTCGGGGTAACGCCGCCGCACCCGCTCGATGGCGCGAGGCACCATGACCTGCGAAATGCTCGGCACCGAACCGATGCGCAATTCCGAAAGCGCGCCGCGCCCGATCTTGGAGATGATCTCGGTGAGGTCGTCGACCTTCTTGTAGACGCCGTTGATCTGCTCAAAAATGCTCTCGGCCTCGGGTGTCGGAAAATACCGTCCATTCTGGCGCTGGAAGAAGCGGATGCCGAGCGATTTTTCGGTGTATTTGACCAGACGGCTGATGCCGGGTGCCGATACATTGAGAAGCTTGGCCGCCCCGCCGATGGTGCCTGTCACCATGACGGCGCGAATGACTTCAACCTGCCGCAGCGTCATCATGTGCGCAAAACTCCGTTCCCATCGCAGTGCGGCATCGGCGCGCCGCCCGCCGCAAATGGATCGGCCGAATACCATATTGACATTGGCACTGACGATAGCGCGGCGGCTTTTCGCCACGCTAGAGCGCGATGGGATCAGGTTGAATCGCCATCGCGCTCTTAGCCTGTTGTTTGAGCATGATCTTTTCGGAAAACCGGTACCCACTTTTCCGGATCAGGCTCTAGAGAAACGCCTCGGGCGGCACGCCGAGCAGGATCTGCCCGACCTGTTCGAAATGGGCGCCGCGTGCCTGGATCTGCTGAGACAGCGTATGCATGTCGCGGAAGCGGCGCTCGAACGGACTGCCCGGGAAGATCGCGTCGACGCCGGCCGCCTTGTAGGCCAAGTCGGCCACCTCGGCCGCGCCCTGGATCGCGTTGGTGCAGGCGAGCCGCACGCGGGCCCGATCGGCTACCTCGATCGGCGCCACGTCGTCGGCATCTGCATAGATCGTGGTGAGGGTCTCGATGAGGTAGGCGCGCGCCGAGCCGAGCCGCGCCTCCGCGCGCGCCACGTCGGCCTGCACGACGGCGTTGTCGGCGAGCCGGGCCAGGCCGCGCGGCGCCTTGCGGGACGCAAGCCGGATGAACTCGGACAGCATCGCGCGCGCGATGCCGGATGCCACCGCGGCGACCCCGGCCGCGTACAGGCCCTGCATGGTAAAGGCATAGAGCGGACCGCGCTCGCGACGCAGCGTCGGGTCCTCGCGCGTGGTGCTGAACGCCTCGGACACGAACACGTCGTCGACGCTATAGGAGTCCGACGCCGTGCCGCGCAGCCCGATCGTGCGCCAGGTGTCGAGCAGGGTCGCGTCTCCAGCCGGAAACAGCAGCGTGCGGACCGTGGGCCGGCCGAAGCGGTTGAGCCTGAGCGCGCCGTCCGCTTCGAGCACATGGCAGTGCGCGCCGATCCAACGGGCCTGCCGGCAGCCGCTGGCGAAATCCCACTTGCCGGTCAGGCGATAGCCGCCGTCGACCGCGCTCGCGCGCGAAGCATTTGGAGGTCCCCAGGCCACGATGCTGCGCGGATCGGCGAAGATGGCGTGATTGACCGCAGGCTCCAGATAGGCGGCGATCAGGGCGGAACTGTTGGCGACGAATGCGTTCCACGCGATCGAGGCGTCGTGCCGGGCGAGTTCCTCGATCGCCGCCACGTAGACCGCGGGCTCCGTCTCGTCGCCGCCCGCCGAGCGCGGCAGCAGCATGCGGAACAGCCGCGAGTCATGCAGCCGCCCCAGCAACGCCTCGGGGATGCGCCGGGTGCGCTCGATCTCGTCGGCTGCGGCGGCAATCTCGGCCCCGAGCTCGCGGGCGCGGGCGACCGGGTCCGGACGGGTCTGGATGTCCATGCGCCACCTCAAGTTGGCAGGCCATTGCGGCGGAGCGCCCGGGCGCTGTCAAGACCTGGTTCGACATAGCGGAACGCGCTTAGCAGCGCTCGAGAATGGTCAACCCGCGCAGCCGGTCGAGCAGATAAAACAGACCGCGGTCGTCGGTGGTGACGTCGTTGCTCTGGACGCGCTGCGAGCCTTCCGGAACGTCGGGCAGGAAATGGCCGACCTCGCGCGGCCGGCGCGGGTCAGCAATGTCGATGAGGCGCAGCCCGTGGGCGAACCATGCGGCCGGGATCTCCGTTCCGGTCACCTTTTCGCTCGGCTGATGGCAGGCCGTGAACTCCGGTTGCGGCGTGCCGTCGTCAAGGCCGTCGACCTGGAAGCTCGCGAACGGCATCGGGTGCCGCTCGTCCGTGATGTCGACGAGCCACAGGCACGCGGGCGGTCCGGGCGCGACGCGCGCCACGTCCTCGTCGGCGACCAGCATGACGCGCCGCCCATGCAGCGGGAAGGGCAGCGGCAAGGTCGTATGCGTCGGACAGGCGAAAGGCGGGCTCCAGTCGAACGAAGAGACGAGGCGTGGCTTTGCCATGTCGGCGATGTCGAGGATGACGAAGCCGCCATGCCAATAGCTGGTATACAGCCGGTCGCCCTGGCGCAGCGGATGATGGCAGCGGTGCGCCGTGCCCTGCCAACTCGGCTCCTCGCCGCCGCCGGTCCATTGTCCGGGCATCCACCAGCGGCCGACCTCGCGGGGGTGCGCCGGGTCGCCGAGGTCGAGGATCATCACGATGTTGCCGCGATAGCCCTCCACCGTGGGCGAGATATAGGCGTGACGCCCGTCGAAATCGAAGCGATGGACGCCCATGCCGTCGGTCTCCCAGCGGGCGATCTCGCGCGGGCTCGCCGGCTTCGTTACGTCATAGATGCCGAGCCCGCCGCGAAAATTTTCGGGCGGCGCGTTCTTGTCGGCGTGATTGCGCTCGCGATTGACCAGCATCAGCCCATTGTGCACGCGCACCTTGTGCGAATGGGTGCCGGGCGGCATCTCGAGCCTCGCCAGCAGCCGCGGATGCACGGGGTCGGCGATATCGACGATCGAGGTGCCGGCAGGCGCACGCATGTGGCCGATGAATGCGGTCGTGCCGGCAACGACGATCTGGCCGCCGCCCGGGCAATCGAAATATCCGACCTGACGCAGGCCCTTCGCGGAACTCATGGGCGCCTCGTGCCGATGCGCCGCCATCATGCGACAATAATCACGGCGGAGAAAGTCCCGTTGTAACCCGGTGCGCCGGCGAATTGCTCTCCAACTCAGGAAGGCGTTCGCTATACCGCAATTGTCTTGCGGTTGAGAGTTGTCTCTGAGACCTCCGTTGGATCGATAGGCATGATCTCGCCACGTCCTCGTCCAAGCAAACCGTCAACAGTTGACGTTATCGTCGGGCCGCCGTTAGATTTTTAATTCAGGTGTGCAGCAGCGCCTCGCGCGCTGAGGCTCACTCGGCGGCGACCGCGGCGGCTAGTTTCGCAGCCTTTGGCCGATAGTACACATGGCCTTCGAACAGTTTGCGCATGGTGCGATAGACCGCGCCAAACACCGCGTGGGCTTTCGCCGCGTCGCCAGCATGCTCGACGCGCGCATCGACCATCACCACGCCGGATGGATGGGCGATCACGATAGGTCCGTCGCGACCGGCGGCGAGCGCGTTCGGAATCGAGCCCTCGATGCGGGTGGCGATCGCCAGGCACGTTGCGCCGGTGATGGGCACGGCGCGGTGCGGCTGGCCCACCGAGATCATGCGCACCAGGATCGACATGTCGTTCGCGGCGAGCGATCGACTCGACAGCGTCGCCGCGGGTTTTGGAGCTGCAACCATGGCCACCTTCGGCACGCTGGCAATGCGCGCAGCGGTCGCCAGATCCGGAGCGATACCCATGGCGACGGAGGCCGATCGTCGGATCGCTTCCAGCGCGGCAAGACAGGCCGGATCGGCGTCCAGCGCATCGGGCAATTCGGTGCCGGTCTTTCCAAGCGCGGCGGCGTCGATGAACACGCATGGATTGGCGGCGTCGACCATGGTCGCTTCAACGCTGCCGATCCCTGGCACATCGAGGCGATCACGCGCGCGCCCGGTGGGAAGCAGACGCCCCGTCTTGGCGCCCCCCGGATCGTTGAATTCGAGGCGGACCGAGGCCGCGGTATCGGCGACGCCATCGATGGCAAGGTCGCCATCGGTCTCCGCCTCACCGCCCGTCATGGTGAAGCGCGACGTGATGATCTTGTTGGTGTTGGTGTTGTGGATGCGCACGACCGCGTCGCCGTCGCGCGGCACGGCGCAAAAACCTTCTTCGGCGGCGAACGGGCCCATGGCCGAAGACATGTTTCCGCAATTGCCGCTGTAGTCGACCGAGGCATCCTTCACGGACACTTGCGCGAAGGTATAGTCGATGTCGGCGTCCGGGCGGCTCGGCGGGCCGACAATGCAGACTTTCGAAAGCGAGGAGATGCCGCCGCCCATGCCATCGAGTTGGCGGCCGTTGGGATCGGGTGATCCCATGACGGCAAGAAAGATGTCATCCCAGGCCGCGGGATCGGAAGGCAAATCGCTGCGCCGAAACACGACGGCCTTGGATGTTCCACCGCGCATGAACACGGCCTTGATGCGTTTTTGCGTCATGCGTTTTCTCCCGGACAACCGGCCCAAGCTGGGATCTGGCTTGCTTGATACCCTAAGAATACAACTGGATACAGGGATTGTTTAAATCATGGCGCCGCGGCAAAGGGCGACGCCGAGGCTCGCGCCCATGTCATCCGCGGGCTTGAATTGCGGAAGAAATAGCGCGTTTTCCAGCGAAAGCCTGCCCCGGACTTGATCCGGGGCGGGCTCGACTTCGCTGTCCAAAGAAAAGCGTCAAGACAAGAAGCTAGCAACAGCCCCTGAATTGTCCCTTGCCGATTGCGTAGCGGGCGTCCTGGCGCTCCCGGAAGAACTCCTTATAGGTCATGATCGGCTGGTCGGGATGCGTCTTCTTGCGGTGCTCCACATACCCGTCGTAGTCGGGCACACCGACCATGAGCCGCGCGGTTTGGACGGCCAGCACCGCGACGCAGCGAAATTGCTCGATCATGCGGGCGCCCCCTCGGCGGCACCGACCTCGACGGCCGTGGTCTTCGAATTGCCTAAGGCCTTGCGGGCATCGATGAAGCCGTAGATCACCATGGTAACGACGACCACCACGAACAAGGCCGCAAGCGTCGCATCGAGATAGTCGTTGAAGATCACCCGGCTCATGGTCTCGAGCGAGCTGGCCGGAGCCAGCACCTTGCCTGCATCGAGCGCGGCCGAGAAAGTCCTGGCGTGGCTCAAAAAGCCCACGGCAGGGTCTGGACTGAAGGCTTTCTGCAGACCCGCAGTCACGGTGGTGACGACGAGCCACGCCGCGGGCACGATCGTGACCCAAGCATAACGCTCGCGCTTCATCTTGAACAACACCACCGTGCAGAAGGTCAGCGCGATCGCCGCAAGCATCTGATTGGCGGTGCCGAATAGCGGCCACAGCGTCCAGATCCCGCCATAGGGATCGATCACGCCCTCGTAGAGGATATATCCCCACAACAGGCAAGCCAGTGCCGAGCCTACCAGGTTGTTGGTCCAGGACTTGGTTTCCCTGAAGCCGGGCACAACGTTGCCCACCAGATCCTGGATCATGAACCGCAGCACCCGCGTGCCGGCGTCCACCGTGGTCAGGATGAACAGCGCTTCGAACAGGATGATGAAGTGGTACCAGATGCCCATGAGCACACGGCCGCCGAGGAAGCTCGACAGGATGCTGGCCATGCCGACGGCGAGCGTCGGCGCGCCGCCGGTGCGCGAGAGAATGCTGGTCTCGCCGACATCATGCGCGATCTGCGTGAGGGTGTCCGGCGTCACCGCGAAGCCCCACGAAGAGATCACCTGGGCCGCTTGCGCGGCCGTGGTGCCAATCAAGCCTGCCGAACTGTTCATCGCGAAATAAACGCCGGGGTGCAGGACAGTGGCGCCGATCATCGCCATGATGGCGACCAGGGATTCCATCAACATGGCACCATAGCCGATGAACGCGATCTGGTTCTCATTCTCGATCATCTTCGGTGTGGTACCGGAGGCGATCAGCGAGTGCCAGCCGGAAACCGAACCGCAGGCAATGGTGATGAAAAGGAAGGGGAACAGGCCGCCGGCCCACACCGGCCCGCTGCCGTCGATGAACTTGGTAACCGCCGGCATCTGCAGGTCCGGGCGGACGATGAGGATGCCGACGGCCAGCAGGAGGATCGTGCCGATCTTGAGAAACGTCGACAGATAATCGCGCGGCGCCAGCAGCAGCCATACCGGCAGCACCGAGGCGACAAAGCCGTAGCCGATAATGATCAGCGCCAGCGCGGTGGCGGACAGATTGAAATATGGCGCGAGCTCCGGCGTCTCGGAAATCGTGCGACCGAACACCAGCGCCAGCAGCAGCAGGACCGCGCCAAGGATGGACATTTCCGCAATGCGGCCGGGCCGGATAAACCGGCTATAGACACCCATGACCATCGCGATCGGAATTGTGCAGAACACCGTGAAGGTTCCCCACGGGCTGCCGACCAAGGCCTTGACCACGACAAGGGCGAGCACGGCCAGAACGATGATGCAGATCAGCAGCACGCCAATTCCGGCGATCGCGCCGGCCACCGGCCCCATCTCGGAACGGATCATGTCGCCGAGCGAATGGCCGTCACGCCGCGTCGACAGGAACAGTACCGTCATGTCCTGAACGGCACCGGCAAAGACGACGCCGGCGAGGATCCACAGGGTGCCCGGCAGATAGCCCATTTGCGCCGCAAGCACGGGGCCCACCAGCGGTCCTGCGCCGGCGATGGCCGCGAAGTGGTGGCCGTAGAGCACGTATTTGTTGGTGGGGACGTAATCGAGCCCGTCGTTGTGCCGGACAGCGGCCGTCTGCCGCGCCGCATTGACGCCCAGCACCTTGTTGGCGACGAACAGGCCGTAAAACCGATAGGCGATGAAATACACGCAGACCGAGGCGATCACGAGCCACGCGGCATTGACCGGCTCGCCGCGGCTGAGTGCGAAAATCGCGAATGAAACAGCGCCGAGCAGGACTACACCGCCCCAGAGCAACTTAGACTGAAGGCCATTTCCGTCCGCGGCAAACGCACTCATGAGTTTTCCTCCACCCTGATCGGCAAATCCGAGGCGCTCACAGCCTCGGCTCACGTTGGAGGGTCGACCTTGAGCTAAATCAAAGAAAAATGCGCCGAGCAAAAATTCTCAGGCGAACTTCCAATTTCATCGACCGATGGCGCGTCGGCCCGATCCGCCGGGCAGATGCAATCGCGGGAACGCACGCAGCGGGTTGAGGGGAGTAGCCGACGTGGCGATCGGTTCATGAGAAATCCTCATAACCGTGAGAGCGGAAAAGTCGTTTGCGTGCACGCCGCTTATCGCTAAGTTATTTCCATATCGCAGGAAAATGCAAATGCGCGGGCTTCGATCCCTCGTGGCAAAGCACCAGTAGTATTACTTTTGCGGATTTGCCATCGGTGAAACGAGGTCAGCTGGTTGCTGCGGGTCGGCCAGTTCGCTTCTGAGCGAATGCAGGCCGTTGCGCGGTCGTAGCCTTTCTTACTTCAAGGACGAACAATGGACTTCCAACTCACCGAACAGCAGCGGCGGATGGTGGCCGCGGTGCGCGACCTCGCTCAGGGGGAGTTCAAGGCCAACGCGCAAAAGTATATGGATGGCACGTTCCCCTGGGAAAACATGAAGAAGCTCGCCGATATCGGCGTCCTTGGCATGTCGGTCCCGGAAGAATATGGCGGCCTTGGGTTGCCGGTATTCGATACCGCGCTGCTGCTCGAGGAGATTGCGAAGACTTGTTATGTGACCGCGATGGCCACCCTCGGTGAGGCCGGTGTTCAGACCCGGGTGATCGCGACCTACGCTCCCGACGCCATCCGCGCGCGAATTCTTCCCAAGGTCGTCTCCGGCGATTGCATGTTGGCCGTCTGCATGACCGAGCCGCACGCCGGCACCGACGTGGCAAACTACCGGACCAACGCCGTCATCAAGGGTGACCGCGTCATTCTCAACGGGACAAAGACGCTGATCAGCCGCGCCAGGGAGGCCGGCATGTTCGTGATCTTTACGCGGATCGACGGCAAGGCTGGCCGCGAGGGTATCGGCTGCGTCCTGCTGGAGCCCGACACGCCCGGTTTCGAGGTGACCGGGACCTACCATACGATGGGCGGCGAGAACCTCCACGAGATCCAGTTCAACAATTGCGAATTGCCGCTGGAGAACCTCGTCATTCGTGACGACGGTTTTCGAAAACTGCTGAACGCCTTCAATACCCAGCGCTGCCTCAATCCGAGTATTTCGCTCGGGCTGGCCGAGGGCGCCTTTGAAGAGGCCCGCAACTATGTCAGGGACCGAACGGTGTTCGGAAAGGCGATCGGCGACTATCAAGGCGTGCGCTGGAAGCTCGCGGAGATGTACCGCGAGATCGAGGTGGCCCGCAGCATCCTTTATCGCGCCTGCATCACCGCCAATCCGTTTCCCGATCCTTTCATGGCGGCGGTGGCCAAGATCACGTGCAACGAGATGTCCAACCGGGTCACCAGCGAGGCGATCCAGTTGCATGGCGGATTCGGCTTCACCGACGAATTCGCGGTATCGCGTCTCTATCGCGGAGCCCGCTACGGCACGCTCGGCGGCGGCACCTCCGAGACGCTGCGCGATCTGATCGGCAAGCGGATCATGGAAGCGGGGGAGACGGGCGCGGAGCTGCTGGCTTATGACATGATGAATGGCGCTGATCTCGTTGCATGACAATCCGGACGGTGCCGCGCGGCAGGCGGCACGATCGTTCCGGGCGGCTCATCGCCGTCATCCCATAAATCGACTGTTGAAATGCTACTGACCGGACCGATGTTGGCGAACAGCATGGTTTCTACTCGCGCGGTCGATTGAGAAAGCAGAGCAGGGCGAAAAATTCAGCGCCGCAATACCCCACAGTCGGTGATCAACTCCGAGACAGTGCAGCAGAATGACCGCTGGGCCGTTTCCGCGCCGTTGCGCGACCATGCGTGTTCCCGCCGGCGCCGAGGCTTCATCGGCGAGTTCGCGAAACGACGAGGCGATCGTCGCTTAGGTCATGGTGGCGGCGTCATGGTGGCGCGCCCGCTCATGCCGGCCATCAGGTCGGGCGCATCTCCGATAATTTCCCCGATCACTTTGATCGACTGGCTGACCGGGTCGACGCGGCCGCCGAGCCGGACGACGCGGGCCGGATAGGTCTTTTCGGTCTCATCGATCTTGACCTGGAATGCATAGCCTGGTTTCAGCCAACTCAGCCAATGCGACGGCGCTAGCAGCTCGACTTCGAGCGCATGGTCGTCGAGTATGTCGAGCAGCGGTTGACCCGGCGTGGTGTATTGGAACTCGCGCGCCTTCTGTTCGACCGTGACGCCCGAGAATGGCGCAGCAATCGAGCACTTCGACGCGACCGCCTCCGCGGCCACCTGATCGGCCTTTGCCTTCAAAATCTCGGCGGCGGCAACGTCGAGCTCAAGCTGCCCCATCGATCTCAGCGCCACAAGGCGGCGGTCGATCTCGAACGTTCGTTCGGCCTGGGTAACGACGGCCTGCGCGCGCGCCAGCTGGGCGCGCGGCACCGCGCAGTCGAATATGATCAGCACGTCGCCCTCGCGAAAGTGATCGCCGACCCGGGTCGCGATCTTGTCGATGCGTCCGGCCATCTCGCTGGACAGCGTCGTGTAATGCAGCGGACTCAGCTGCGCGCGAATTTCCGGTGCGCCATTTGGTGAAGCCGGCGCGATTGCCTCCGGCTGCGCCGAAGCCGAGGCAACGCATGACGCTGCCGCCAAACCGATGATCGCCGCACGCAGCCGCCAGCCGCACGCGAGGCGAAGTGTAAAGCGAGCGGCGGTCACCCGTTAACCTCTGTTGTCTTCGAACCCTGATCGTCGCGTCCCGCGCCGGCATGCGAGCGTGTTGGCCATAGGTCGGTCGAACCTTCTGTCACAGCCTCAAATTCCGTCAATCGTCGTTGGCGCGGCTCGCGGATCATGACCGCACGATCAGCGAGCGCGCTGTCGAGGGTGGGATCAATGCGGATCGGTGGATTCGGCCGTCGGCGCGTGCTCGGGTCCCTGTTCGTCCGCAGCGGCGGTGGCCGCGACCTCGGTGCTGGCGAGCTTCGCCGGCGCTGCAGCAATTGGCTAGCGTTTTTTCAAATTCAGGTTGCAGTGGAGGAGCGTGACATCCGCGTGGCGGACGAAGGCTCTCGCCCATGCAAGAGAAGGATCCTCGATGCTAAATGCGCTCGCTGTTGAATTGATCTGGCGTCGATTGATTTCGATCGTCGAAGAAGCCGCGGTCGCCTTGGTCCGGACCTCCTTCTCTTCGGTTGTTCGCGAATTGAACGATTTCGCTTGCGTCATGAGCATTCGCGTCAGCCCGATCGAGCAGTTGCGCGCTCGCCCGCTGACGATGGCCGAGAGCGCCGAGGTCGAGCAAACCAATAAGACGCGAAATGTCTATGACGATCCGGCCAACGGCTGGGGCGAGGTACCGGTGCTGGCGCGCGCGGGCTTGCCGCGCGGACATCCTGTTGCCGGCCCGCTTCTGATCGAGGACGCGTCTTCCACGCTGCCGTTCCCAGCGATGGGTTCGCCGTTCGAGACGCCGCGGACAATATCATCATCACCCTGTCGGCCCTGTCGCCCTGACCGTGACCATTGCGGTCGCTCGGCTAGCAATCCGCGCGTGCCAGCTCGGCGATTTGTGCTGGTCGACGCGTCCGTTCGGCGATGGTAATGAAACCTGGTCCTCGCTTCAACGGCAACATAAACAGGCCGTGCGACCAACGCGCGGCGTATAAAGAGACAGGGAGAGATGCATGGCCAAGGCACCGCCTTCCGCCAAACGCGACCGCATCAAGGCGTTCACGCCCGCACTGGTCGATTACACCAACGACGTTGTCTACGGCGACCTGTGGGAGCGCAAGGCTCTCTCGAAGCGCGACCGCAGTCTCATCACGGTGGCGGCGCTGGTCGCGACCTACCGGCCCGAGCAGCTGGTGTCGCATCTGTCGCGCGCGATCGCCAATGGCGTCACCCAGGAAGAGATCACCGAAGTGATCACCCACATGGCGTTCTATGCCGGCTGGCCCGCCGCGATGTCGGCCGCGCAGGTCGCCTACACGGTGCTGGTCGAAGGCGACAAGGGGGAATGACGATGGCCAATGACGTTGTCGTCGGCTTCATCGGCCTTGGCACCATGGGTGGCAGGATGACCGCCAACATTCTGAAGGCCGGATACAAGGTCGTTGTGCACGACCTGCAACGACAGTCGGCGGGCCATCATTTGCAGGCCGGCGCCGAATGGGCGGATACGCCGCGCGCGTTGGCCGAGAAGTCTGATGTGATCTTCACCTCGCTGCCCGAGCCTGCGGATGTCGAGCGCGTCGCGCTGGGGCCCGATGGTCTGATCGAAGGCGTGAAAAACGGCGCCGCCTACTTCGATCTGTCGACAAACTCGCAAAGCGTCGTGAAAAAAATTCATGAGGCCTTTGCGGCCAAGGGCGCGCACATGCTCGATGCGCCGGTGAGCGGGGGGCCGTCCGGCGCGGCCTCGCGCAAGATGGCGATCTGGGTTGGCGGCGACAAAGCCGCCTATGACAAGCACAAGGCCGTGCTCGACGCGATGGGCGATCGGCCGGCCTATATCGGGTCGATCGGCACCGCGACGGTTGCCAAGCTCGTGCACAACATGTCGGGCTACGCGATCACCTGTGCGCTCGCCGAGACCTTCACCATGGGCGTGAAAGCCGGCATGGATCCCGTGGCACTGTGGGAAGCCGTGCGTCAGGGCGTCGGCGGCCGCCGCCTCACGTTCGACGGCCTGCTCGATCAGTTCCTGCCCGGCAACTACGATCCGCCGAACTTCGCGCTCAAGCTCGCCACCAAGGACGTCAAGCTCGCGACCGAACTGGGACGCGAGCTCGGTGTTCCCATGCGCATCTGCAACCTCGCCTACGCCGAGATGAGGGAAGCCTGCAACCGCGGCTGGGAAGGGCGCGAACTCGCGCGCCGTGATGCTGCTCGAGCAGGAGCGCGCGGGCGTCAAGATCGCGGCCGATCCGGAACGCGTGAAGCAAGCGGCGGAGCGCGCGAAGTCGAGCTGATGCTTGCGCACGACAGCAGGCCGTCGATGCTCAAGCCGTCGATGCTATTGCAACAGCCGGGCCGGATGGGCCGGCTGCGGCTGAAGAATCGCATCTTGATGGGCCCGATCGGGACCAACTTCGGCACATCAGATGGTTTCTCGACCGAGCGCGACAAGATCTACTATGCCGAGCGGGCGCGCGGTGGGGCTGCGATGATCATCACCGAGGCCATGGTGGTCTCCGGCAATGCGCGCAATCACCGCGCCTCGCTCTGCATTTTCGACGATCGTTTCGTCCCGGGCCTCGCCGATCTGACCAAGGCAATTCACCATGCCGGCGCGCTGGTCTGAAACGCCGGTTTGAACGAGCAGCGAAGTGGGAGACATCATGACCGAGGACGACTACGAGCTGTTTGCCATCCGTTACGCCACCCGTGACGCGCGACGCAGCGCGCACTTCATCGGCGGCGATCCGCACGACGGACCGATGCCGATGGATTACTTCGTGTGGGTGGCAAGGGGAGGCGGCCGGACGTTTGTCATCGATACCGGCTTTAACGCGGGAGTGGCGGAAAAGCGCCAGCGCACATTCTTGCGTTGTCCGGTCGAGGCGCTAGCCGCGCTCGGCATCGATGCGACTGCGGTGGAAGATGTCATTCTCACCCATCTGCATTACGACCATGTCGGCAATTTCGACCGCTTTCCGAAGGCGCGGTTTCATCTCCAGGAGCGCGAGCTGGCCTATGCCACCGGGCGCTACATGCACTATCCGCGGCTGTCGCATTCGTTCGAGGTCGAGGACGTCTGCGGGATCGTGCGGTTGAATTATGCGCAGCGCGTGATGTTCTACAACGGCGACGCCGAGCTAGCGCCTGGCTTGACGGTGCATGCGGTCGGCGGCCATTCGGCGGGGCTTCAATTCGTCCGGGTCAAGACGGTGCGCGGATTTGTCGTGCTCGCCTCCGACGTCACGCATTTCTACGAGAACATGGCAAGCCACCGGCCGTTCACGACGGCCTTCCATATCGGAGAAATGCTGGAAGGATTTGACAGGCTGCTCGCGCTTGCGCCGGACGAGGGCCACATCGTCCCAGGGCACGATCCTCTGGTGATGAAGCTCTATCCGGCCCCCAGCCCCGAACTCGAAGGTGTCGCGGTGCGCCTGGACGCACCGCCATCCGGCGTTGCCCCGCGCCGCGCGGACTTCCAGCATTGAAAATCTTGTCTCCGCATACGGATGCCAGCCATGACGGAAAAGCCGCGTCTCTTCGGCGCCAAATACAGCGTCTATGTGAGGATCGCTCGGCTCTCACTCGCTGAAAAAGCGGTCGAATACGAACTCGTACCGGTCGATATCTTCGCGAGAGAAGGCGCTCCGCCCGGCTATCTCGATCGGCATCCATTCGGCCGCATTCCCGCCTTCGAGCACGAAGGCTTCTCGCTGTACGAGACCGGCGCAATAGCACGCTACATCGATGAAGCATTCGAGGGACCGCCGATGCAGCCGGCAGACCTCAGAGAACGCGCGCGCTGCAATCAGTTGATCAGCATCGCCGACAATTATGCCTGTCCGCAGCTGGTTTGGGGCGTTTACGTGGAGCGGGTGTCCAAGCCCGGGCGCGGCGCTGTCGCGGACGAGGCGAAGATCGCGGCCGCCATTCCGAAAGCGAGAGTGTGCCTGAAGGCAATATCGGACCTCATGGGCGATAACCCCTGGCTCGCAGGACGGCAATTGACCCTTGCCGATCTCTACACGGCTGCAATGTTCGACTACTTTCTGATGGCGCCGGAAGGAAAGGACATGATCCAGCAATACAAAAACCTGGCGGCATGGTGGTCTCACATCGCGGCTCGGCCATCGATGACGAAGACCTCGCCAAGCTAGACGACCGATTCGATGAAACCGATCGGTTGAGGTGCGTCGAGCACGGCGGCGTGCAGCGATCACGCCCCCAGTAGCCTCTTTATTTTGCTCGCTGAGCAGGGCGAACGCATCCCTAACAGGGTGGCGGATTGACGGACCACCATCTAACAAATTAGTATTGACTAATCAATTAGCATACACTATTGTTTTCCCATGACCCAAGCCGCTCCCATCAACGCCATCATGCACGCGCTTGCCGATCCCACACGGCGGGCCGTGTTTGAGCAGGTCGTCAGCTCCGACGAGATCACTGTCGTCGAACTGACGCGAGGGAGCGGTGTGACGCAGGGCGCCATTTCTCAACACCTCAAAGCCCTGAAGCAGGCCGGCCTGGTCGCCGACCGCCCCGAAGGCCGCAAAGTCTATTACCGCGCCCAGCCGGAAGGCCTCGCGCCGCTGGTCGACTGGATGAGCCATTACGGCGTCTTCTGGCGCGAACGCTTTGCAAATCTCAGAACCCTGCTGAAGGAAATCGATCCATGAACGACGCCGCATTGAAGCCCGACACGCAAGACATCGTGGTCGACGAGGTTTTCCCGCATACGCCGGAGACGATCTGGAAAACGCTGACCACGGCCAATTTGATGGGTCGCTGGCTGATGATGCCGGCCGGCTTCGAGCCCGTGGAGGGCAAGCACTTCACCTACCAGACCACGCCGGCCGGCGCGTGGGACGGCACCATTCACTGCCAGGTGCTGGAGGTGAAGCCGAACGAACGTTTTGCCTATGCCTGGAAAGGCGGGCATGCGGGAAACGTCGGATACGGCGCACGGCTCGACACCGTGGTCACGTTCATCCTTTCCAAGGTCGAAAACGGCACGCGCCTCCGCCTCGTCCATTCCGGTTTCGTCGTGCCGAAGAACGATACCGCCTTCAAGAACATGAGCGAAGGCTGGAAGAAGGTAGTCCACAACATTGGCGCTATCGTCGACGGGAAGGACTGACGCGACGGAAATCGCCGTGGCCATGCAGCGCTTTATTGGGAGAGAGACATGAGCAAGCCTTACATCGGCGGATGCGCCTGCGGCGCGATCCGCTATGAAATCTCGGCCGAGCCGATTGCAATGAACGACTGCCAGTGCCGCGACTGCCAGAGTACGAGCGGCACCGGGCACGGATCCTATCTGACCTTCCCGAGCAGGAGGGCGGTGAAGCTCGAGGGCGAAGCGACGCATTGGGACATGGTCGGGGACAGCGCTAACGTGAAGACGCGCGGCTTCTGCCCCGCCTGCGGGTCGCCTGTCTATCTGACCTTCTCGGCCATGCCGGATCTCTTCACCATTCACGCCGCGAGCCTCGACGATCCAGGCCGATACGAGCCGCAGATGGTGACGTACACGCTGCGCGGTCATGCCTGGGACCGGCTCGATCCGGCCGTGCCGAAATTCGAGAAGATGCCGCCGATGTGAAGCTGGTTCTCACACCGCCCGCGGGAATTTCGCACCAAGCGCCGCGGCGGTCCCATCCCTGCCGCCCGCTTCAGTGCATTCCACCGTCACCTTGGTTGCCGCTTTGATTTTCGTCTTGGCGCGGTCCGCTCTCGCTTCGCCGCAACGCGGCGCGCCGCCGCCAGCGCGGCTCGCGCCCAGCTGATGAGCTCATCGGGTTCGTCGAACAGCCGCTCCGGCACCCGCCAGAAGGAGAGGTCGATGGCGGCGCCCTTCGTCTGGTAGTTGAGCGGCGGAAAGCCCGCGGCTTCCTTGAACGTCGCCCGGTTGTGCTCGTCGACCCGGAAATACAGCGTGTTCTCCGTCACCATGCCAAGCATCACGTCGTCGCAGAACACGCCGGTCTTGCCGAACATGCGCCGCATGGTGACGCGGCCGAGCGGCGCGAGTTGCTCGCGCAGGAACTCGGCAAAGCTGTCGCTTGCGACCATCCGCCAATCCTCGGTCCTGGCCCGACGGGTTCAATTCCGACAGCCGATTGTCCGCGACCAGCGAAAGAATAGCGAGAGGCGGCAACCGCCGGAGATTGCAGCCGGCGCGCGCTGGCGTACAGGAGAAACTTCCTTTAGTTCATGATCTCGATGTGCCCGTCATCCACGAGGCCATCGCGGAGTGAAATTTCGACTGGGCTTCTAGCGGAACATGCGCAACTTGCTGATGTTGATTGGGGTGGTGTTGATGAGTTGGACGCACAACGCTCAGGCCCAACCGTTGACGGTCGATCCGGAGTCCATCGTCCCGCTGCCGGAGAAGTTCGACATGGAGGCGCCGGCGCCGGACGTGCCGCCCGACATCGCCCGCTTTCAGGGCGCGTGGATCGGGACCTGGCACGACGACAGGCATATCCTCGTGGTCGAGCGTGTCACGCCCGATGGGCATGCGAACGTGATTTTCGCACAATCAGACTCGGCGTTCTACGGCATGAATCGAGAATGGTGGCGGGACAAGGCAACAATCGCCGACGGCGTGCTGACCATGACGGGATTTCGCACCTTCCGATACGCCTTCGATGGGCCCGACCGGTTATACCTGACTGCGACCATCGCGTCCGGCGCCGCGTCCGGCAATGTCACCTCCGGAGTACTGGTCCGCACCGACGCGGCACGCCTTGCCGCGGGCGATCGACCGACGGACTGGCCATGGCCCGGCGAGCGCGTGTGGATCCCGCACCTTACGGTTCGGACGCCCGATGGCGCACGGCCGATCATGCTTGAAACGACGTTCTATCCGCCTGCCGGCCCTGGGCCGGCGCCGCTCGCGATCTTCACCCACGGATCAGACGTCGGCCGGAATCAGCTCAGGACCTGGTCGTTCTCGACCGAGGCGCATTGGCTTCGCGACAACGGATTTGCCGTGCTGGCGCTGATGCGCCGTGGACGCGGCAGGTCCGAGGGAATCAATGGCGAGGAAGATTTTGGACGCGATCACGACGGCAGCCTCATTAATGTTTCGGCAGGTGTCGCGCAAGCCGTCGAGGATCTCGAATCGGCGATTGCATATGGCCGCAAACTGCCCGGCGTACGGCCGGGGCCGGTGCTGCTCGCTGGCCAATCTCGCGGCGGATTTCTCGCCATGCACTTATGCCGGCCTCAAGCCCAGCGAGGTGATGGGCGTGGTGAATTTCTCCGGCGGCTGGTACCCCTACGGACCGGTCACCACGCCATACTATGCGAATGCCGGCCGCGGCGCCGCCGACAAGGTCCCGCAACTCTGGTTGTATGCAGACAACGATCGTCTCTACGACGAAGCCTTGATCCGCGAATACGATCAAGCATTCGTCGCGGCCGGCGGCAGCGCGCGCTTCGAGCTGCTCCACGGTGTTCCCGGTGACGGCCATCTGCTACGGCTTTATCCCGACCGGTGGCGCCCGATTGCGGACCAATTCTTGGCGACGCTCGATCGGCAAAGGCCCTAAAGAGATATTTCCGTACTTTCCTATCTCACATGCACCTCGACAGCGCCGATTTGACCCGAGTTCGAAGCGATAGTTCGCGTCTTCGTTCGGAAATACGGTTTTCATGACGCTTCCCGTCATCACGACTTGACCGGCCTTCAGCCCTTCGCCGCGCGAGGCCAGCTGCGCGGCGAGCCACGCGACCGAATTGAAGGGATGCCCGAGGATGTCGCGGCCGTGGCCTTCGCCGATCGCAACTCGGTCTTTGGTGGCGCGCCCCAGCACGCTCTCCAGATCATTCCAGACGTTTGCAAATTCCGACAGCACGATGCCGCCGTTCCAGGAATTGTCCGCGACCAGCGAGCGTACATCGAGGTTGGCATAATCGGCGCTGCGATCGTCGACGAGTTCGATGGCAGCACAAACGCCGTCGATGTGCGGCTGGATCCGTTCAGCGGTGCAGGGCGCGTCCGTGACCGGGACGTCCGATTTGATGCGGACGGCGATCTCGAACTCCAGGCCCAGCCGCCCGAAATCTGCGCGCCGCACGGTCGCGCCCGATCGATGGACGCGGCTTGCCAGCACGACGCCCGCGATCGGATGGTCAATTCCGCAAAACGCCTGCATCGCCGCCGAGGTCAATCCGACCTTGTAGCCCGCGGTGCCGCCATGCTCGCCGCGGAGAAGGCCGACATATTTCTCCTGGATATCGTAGGCGTCCGAGATCGTGGCGGGCGCCTCCGGCGCGGAAAGCGGTCTCGAACCGCAGATTGGCCTTGTGAGCAGCGAGCAGCGCTTCGGCTGCGCGCCGGGCCGCGATGTCCTCCATGGATGCTCTCCCTTTTTCGCCGATCTTAACCTGCCAGGGGATGCGGTCAAATGGGCGCCGCGAAGGCGTGGCTTAATCCGCCTAAAATCTAATTTCCTGAACCGACTCAACGCGGTTTGGTCGTCGAGTGATTTCGCGAAATATTCCGCTTCGCCGCATCCCTAAAGTTGAACCATCATCAATTTCTGATTTACAGAAATTAACTTGACGGGCGGGTAGAATCAGGAATATTGACGATCTCGTCCCACCCCACAGAGGGGCGGCTCGAGAACGTCACGGACGCGGGGTGGGATGCGGTGGACGCAAAGGCGACGCTAGACGGGCGGCGCTCGAGCGGACGGTGAAGTCGTGTGGTCCTGACGCCCCGACGCTGGCGTTAAGGTCGCGGAGTTTACTCCGCGAGCGACGGGGGCAAGAAAGCCCGGTCCCCGGGGAGAGCGCGTATAAGCCGTAAAACCATTGCGTGGGGAATGCCGGATGTATCCGGTGCCTCCGCTGTGAATACTCGTGTGCATACTAAAACTACAAAGCGCACACGAGGCTGCGGGTGCATTGGGCACCCGGCATTCCCTGCGCCCTCTGATCTTCAGATGGCGGCAATCGTTTCGCAAAGCTCGGACGCATCGTGCCGCGAGAATGCGGCGGTGTGTCTCGCATTGGCTGTTTGAAGAACTCGCGCCATTCCCTCGGCGTCGTCGCCGCATCGTCCGACTACGGCCGCGGCGAATGCGGTGTATCCAGTACGCCGCGGCCTCTCGATCTTGCTGCGCTGTCGTGGAATACTGGGTCGCCCGCCGTAGCCTGTCATCCGGCCGGCCGATAGGCCGGACCGGGTGGCGGGCGATGACAGCAGAGTGGATGGCCCGCATCTTCCTCTGTATCATCGTCGTATCCCTACATCCGCACGCTGCTTGCCGCGGCGCCCTCCGTGCATTGGGAGCGGCCGCGCGCGGTGGAGCAGGGATCGTGAGCGGTATCGAAGCGGCCCTCCCGCAAGAATGCAATCGTTTGGCTGATTGCAACGGGGTGGCGGGGAAGTCCGGCATGAAAGGCTTTGATGGTGATGTGATCGGCCATGCCATCGAGCCTGGAGCTCGCCACCGAAACCCTGCCGTCGTTGGGCCTCGGCAGAATGAGCGCGGACGAGATCGGATGAATGGAGCGGTTTCCGGCCACGATTCCGACGGCATAGTCCAAGGCTGGCAGCGACTTCAGCATGCCGTCGAGATCGGTCGTCAATTGCAGGCCGGCCGGACCGAAAAACGACCGATAGAGAGACAATCCCCGCAACAGGTCGGCGACCTCGCTGCCGCCGTTTGGCGTGCCCAACATGACGACGCGGCCAAGCCGCTGTGGCCGGTAGTTCGCGACATAGACTCGCACCAACAGCCCACCCATGGAATGGCCGACGAAGTGGATCGGTGCCGTGTTTCGTTCGGCAAAATCCGCAACCGCCGGGTGAATGTGCCCGGCGAGAAGGTCGAGCGGTTTCCGCCGGCTGGGGTAGTCGAGGTTAAGTGTTGCAAACCCGGCTTGCTGCAGGGCTCGCTCCAATTTCCCCAGGGATCGGGATGAACACCCGATGCCGTGAAGCAGGACCACTCCCGGCGCATGCGCGTCCAGCGATTCAACGCGCGTTGGGTCCCTCGATATCACGCAACGTCCCGTTCCGGAACCGTGGCTGTTTCCCTCGCGAGCGCTGTCGCTGCCACATAGTCGGTCTTGCCGGAGCCGAGCAGAGGCAGCTTGTCCACGACCTGGATGATGGAGGGAACAGCCAATTCGGAAGCACCGGACGCCTTGGCCTGAAGCTGCATGGAGCTACGGTCGGCGTCCTTCTGGGTGGTCAGCAGCACGATGCGCTCTCCCTTGCGCTGGTCGGGAATCGAAACCGCAACCGACAAGGCCTGCGGCCACAATCTGGCGGCCATCGCTTCGACCGCGGACAGCGAGACCATTTCGCCGGCAATCTTGGCGAAGCGCTTGGCGCGGCCCTTGATGGTAATGAAGCCGGCGGCGTCGATGGCGACGATGTCGCCGGTATCGTGCCAGCCATCGGCGAGCGGCTCCAGCACGCCGGGGTTCTCGGCGCGAAGATAGCCGAGCATGACGTTCGGACCGCGCACGGAGAGGCGCCCGCCCTCGTCGATTCCGGGGACGGGATCGAGGCGCGATTCCATCAGCGGCGAAAGCCGTCCGACGGTGCCCGGGCGGTTGGCCATCGGCGTGTTCATCGCAAGCACCGGCGCCGTCTCGGTGACGCCATAGCCTTCGAGAATGCGGATGCCGTAGCGTTCCATGTAGACCTGCCGGGTGCGGTCCTTCACCGCTTCGGCGCCGGCCAGCACCAGGCGCAGCGTCCGGAAGTCGTAGGCGTGGGCCGAGCGCGCGTAACCGGTGAGGAACGTGTCGGTGCCGAACAGGATGGTCGCGCCGGTCTGGTAGATCAGCTCCGGCACGATCCGGTAATGCAGCGGCGAGGGATACATGAAGATCGGAATGCCGGCGAGCAGCGGCATCATCGTGCCGCCCGTCAGCCCAAAGGAATGGAACACCGGCAGCACGTTGAACACCTTGTCGTTGGCGTTGGCGTCGACCCGCGCCAGCGCCTGGGCCGCGTTCGCCAGAATGTTGCGGTGGGAAAGCACCACGCCTTTCGGCGTGCCTTCCGAACCCGACGTGAACAGCACGACCGCGGGATCGTTGGCGCTGCGGGCAACGCGCGGCGCCGTGCCGGCGATCAGGCCGCGGACCTTGTCAGCCAGGCCGATCGAGGCGCGTACGTCCTCCAGATGGACGATCGTGGCCTCAGTAGAGATCGCGGCCATGAGCTTGTCGAGCTTGCCCTTCTCGATGAAGGCCTTCGACGTCAATACGGTCTTGACCTGTGCTGCCTTCATCGCCGCCAGCACGTTCGAAGGCCCGGCGGAGAAGTTCAGCATCGCCGGCACGCGTCCGATGGTCTGCAGCGCCATGAACACGACGGCAACGCCGGCCGAATTCGGCAACAGCACGCCGACATTCTCGCCGACGACCGTGTTGTTCTCCAGCTTTCGGCTCAGGACCTGGGCGCCCAGGATCAGCTTGCGGTAGGTCAGCTTGGTACCGAGTGCGTCTTCGATGATCGGCTTGCCGGTGTCGCGGTCGCGATAAGCGTGCGCGAGAGCCTCGAACAGGCTGTGGTCCAGCATCGCATTCTTGACCATCGCATCGATCATGACGTCCTGCAGCGCGGCACCGGCGGCATTGCGGCGCGTCTTGCCCTTCAGCGTCTGGTCGATCGGCAACTTGACCGGCGGCAGGATCGATATCGTCACCTTCGGAAACCAGGCGCGCTTGATCTCGCCGTTCTTGAGGTAGCTCAGATGCGAGCGCTGCGCGCCCTCGATACGAACGGGAACGACGACCGCATCAGCCTTGTCCGCGATCATCGCGGTGCCGTCATAGACCTTCATCAGCGAACCGGACACCGTGATGCGTCCTTCCGGGAAGATCACGACCGGCTCGCCGGCGGCCACCAGCTTGATCAGATCGCGCGCGGCAAGCGGCTTGGTCGGGTCCATGGTGTGGTGCCGGATCAGCTTGAGGAACGGCCTGGCCCACCACGCCTTGGCAATGCCGGTGTCGACGGCGAAGCTCGCGTCGATCGGCAGTATGGCGTGCAGCAGCGGGCCGTCGATCAGGCTGACATGGTTGGGGGCGATCAGCATGCGGGTGCCGAGCGGCGGCAGATTTTCCAGTCCGCGGATTTCGGTGCGGAACAGCGCGCGGAACAACAGCGCGCCGAAATCGCGCACGCCCTCCTTGCCCCATTTGCTCAGCACGAACCACACCGAGCCGAAGCTCGCGACCGCCAGGCCGAAGAAGATCCAGCCGATGGGAAGACCACGGGCCTGCAACAGCGCGACGAAGATGGAGCCGACCACCATGAATGCCGCCTGCAGCACGTTGCCGGCGGCAATCACGCGGGCGCGTTCGGACGGCGCCGACCAGGCCTGGACGGCGGCGAAAGACGGCACCACGAACAAGCCGCCGCCGAAGGCGAATACGGCGAAGTCGGCCAGCATCCGCAATCCCGCGAACGAGGTCGCGAAGCTCATCGGCGAAACGTCGGTCCCGGGCGTGGTCTGCGCGATAGCCCAGGCGAGATCGAGACCGACGAGGCCCATGATGATGGCGCCGATCGGCACCAGCGCCAGGTTGGGGCGCACGTGACTGAGCTGCGCCGCGAACAGGGAGCCGACGGCAATGCCGATGGCGAAGATGGCGAGACAAAGCGTCACCACGCCCTCGCTGCCGCCAACGACGTCCTTGACCAAGGCCGGCAGCAGCGACAGCACCACCGCCCCGGCGAGCCAGAACCAGGAGACGATGATCATGCCATCCCAAAGCCGCGGCTCGGCATAAAGCGACTTCAGGAGGTGTGTGGTCGAAGTCCATGGATTGGCCGTGATGGAGAGGTCTGCGGCGGAGGGGTCGGTCGCCGGAATGCGGGAGGCGAAGGCCCATGAGAGCAACGCGAGCGCGATGACGGCAGTGGAAACCCATCCCATATGGCTCGAGCCGGAAACGAACAGGCCGCCGGCGATGGTGCCGATCAGGATCGCCATGAAGGTCGCGCCTTCGACCAGCGCATTGCCGGTCGCGAGTTCGCCGACGACGAGCTGGTCGGGAAGCATCGCGTATTTCACCGGGCCGAACAGCGCGGCGATCACGCCGAACAGGCCAAGTGCGATGAACAGCAGCGGGACCGAATGCAGGAAGAAGCCGGCGGCCGCGAAGGCGGCGGCGAAGATCTCGGCGAATTTCAAGCGCCTTGCGACGACCGATTTCACATATTTGTCGGCAAGCTCGCCGCCGAGGCCGGACAGGATGAAGAAGGGAAAGATGAAGACCGCTCCCGCGACCGTCACCAGTGAATCCCCGTGGCCGGCGACGGCGCCATACAGCAGGATGATGACGAGCGCGTTCTTGAGGACGTTATCGTTGAGCGCCGAGCAGAATTGGGCCCAGAAAAGCGGCGCGAAGCGGCGTGAGGTCATCAATTCTTTGATCATGATCCGTCCTGTTTCGGCTGAGCAACTGTGGATTGTGACTTTGCATCGTCGGGTTGCAAGGCAAAATGGCGTCGATGTGCAATGATAAGTTAACGCGGTCTCTTAGCCTCTGGCGGCGCTCGACAACTTCTCCCCGTGACGCGTGCGAAGAGTCTTGGCGAGCATGAAGCAGGATTGGGCCACGATTGCCATTCCCACCGCGAGACGGGCGCGCACCCAACAGTCGAGGGGAAGTGCGAAGATGCCGCCGCCAACCATCGACACAGATGCCGCGAAGGAGATGTAGGAAAAGTTGACCCAGGCGCGAGTAGGTCGATCGAGACGCGTCAGATGCCGCGACATGGTAATTCCTTTATTGAGGATTGAACGCGGATTTGATCTGGCGGGAAGCCTGCGGTCCGGCCATGGCGGCTTCGCTCAGGTCAGATGGCGCAGCGATCGGAACGAGAACAGGCGATTGGCGAACGGCCATCGCCGACGGCGTGCTCCCTCCGTTCCGGCGTTCGAGCCCGCCCGGGCGCGCTTCAGCGCGACGGCCTGCATGCGACGGCGGGCAAGCACGCCCGCGACATCGCAAGCATTGGCGAGGCGCTCGACCGGCGCCATCAGAATCCCGACGACGATCCGGCCGCAGCCCCTAATCAAGGCAGTCGCATCGTCGACAAAGGTAATCGCGATCTCAGCAGCGAGCGGTTGCATTTGGGTAGCCTCCGAGTTATATGAACAATGTTCAAAATGGATATCGGAAAAATGAACAATGTTCAAGAAGAATCTTTGCGTGAGCAGAAAAAAACTAGACGGCGCACGCTCATGCTCGAGATCGCGCGCGGCATAATAGCGAGTAAGGGATTGAGATCATTGAAGGTTCGGGATGTTGCCGAGGCTGCCGACTGCTCGATTGGAAGCGTCTATAATGAGTTCGGCGACTTCGATGGACTGATCCTGACCGTCAACAGGGAGACGGTGCGGGCGCTCACGGTCCGGTTGCGTGCCGTCGCGGCGGAGGATCCGATCCGTCAGCTCCATGGCCTTGCGGCGACCTATCTGGCGTTCGCGTCGGAGCACGCAAACCTTCTCAGATCGCTGTTCGAACATCGGATGGAGGACGATCGTCCGTTTCCGGAGGACATCCTGATCATGGTCATGCAGGCTTTCGCGCTGATGCATGACCCACTGGATCGGCTGATGCCTGATCGCGACCCAAAGGAAATCGCGCTGCAGGCCCGAATGATGTTCTCCGCGGTGCACGGGATCATTTCGTTAGGTCTGGAAGAGCGAATGGTCGCGGTGCCACCGGAAAAGCTGCGCCAACAGGTAGCTCAGTTCGTCGACACCTATTTGGCCGGCTTGGGTTTCACATCTGATCCCGGAAAAGCGCCTCACGAATGAGTTGGTTTCCGGTCGACGTGTTCTGTCTCGGCATCGACGTCCGCTCGGCTTGGAGACGGCGGGCTGAGGCTGAGCCTATACGCGACCGATCGCTCCGCGCGGCGATCAGGCAGACCGTAGCCAACCTTTGGCGGTCAAGCGTTCCAGCTCAGCAAAATAGGCCTTATTCGGATCCTGGCCGGATTTGGTCTCATCCAGCCGGCTGTCCGAGCCTGCCTCGCGCATCAAATCGTGTATGTGTCCGGCAAGCACCGAGCCGATCGCATGAATGGCATCGTGGCGATCGAGCCCCTCCGACATCAGTCGCTGCGCCGTGCGCCGCACCGGCAGCTCGTCATCGGCGATCTGGTTCTCGACAATGACGTGAATGACGGCATGCACCGTCTCGTTCGGCAGGCTAATACCCGCTCGTCGATGATAGGCGAATACCAGATCGATACGTTGCTGTTCGTCCGTCGCAAGCCATTGTTGCGGTGCTGGCTCGTCAAGTGGATCATACTTCCGGATTGCTTCGTTCACTTTACCTATGGCGGTTTCGGCGTCCGGCAGCCACTCGGATTCCGGTTCAGTTCGGTGCAAGGTCGATGCAACGGTATCGATTCTTGCCGCGTCGATGCAGCACTTCTTGAACTTCTTGCCGCTACCGCACGGACAGGGATCGTTTCGCCCGACACCTCTGAACGGATTGACGGCCGGAAGGGGCGACGATCGGGGGGATTCCAGACGCCGACGAGGCTACGCGCTTCCTCGCGTTCCGGCGCGAACGCGGCCCAGCCCGACAGCTCTTCGATGGTGTCGCCGAAGAGTTCGAACTCATCCGGCGTTTGCAAGGATTGCGGTTCGCCATCCAGGGCGCATTGCAGATCTTGCTCGAAATCCTTGAACCCGAGCCAGGACCGATTGATGAAGCCGCGCTCGAACGCCTGCTTGACCAGGGACCTGAGCTCGCTCAGTCCCAACCTGGCGATGGCCCCTTGCCAGCCATGCCAGGCAAAGCATTCGTCCTGCGGCTGCAGACCAATGTAGCAGGACTCCAAAAATCGCGCCACCTCCTCGCGCGGCAACTCGCCGCGCAAGGTCAAAATGACCAGAGCGTCGAACATGCTCGCTCGGATAAATTCGTCGGCTTCCGGTTCCAGGATCACTTCGTAAATCGGATTTGGATCGCCATCGAAGACGCTGGCCATCACCCGGGGCGTGGTCTCGGTCGTGGCGTCGCCAAGGATGGGTTCGACTTCATCTGACGGCCGTCGCAAGAAAGCGGCGAGCGGTCGATAGGCTGATTTTTCGCGCCATTGGCCGAGCAAATGGAACGCGAAGAACAGCGCGTCTTGCCTAGACCGGCTGAGCGTAGCAAATTGATCGAACGCCTGGAGAAACAACGGCACCATTGCCGCCCGATTGGTGTCGGCGGCGCGGATGGCGTCGACCGGCAGGCCTTCGCCGGAACCCAATTGATCGAGAATCTGTTCCATCCGGCTCGCCTTTTCGTGTCACCAATCTGCTTCTCAATCCGCCGCAGAGAAACTGAACTTGGAACACGACCGCTCCGAGACACCCGGATATTCCGTCATGGCGTGGCTCACCGGCCGTGCCGGGCCGAATCTACATCGCTGAGAACAAAAACCGGAACTGGAATTTATGTCCGCCGCCTGCAATCGGCCCCTTTCTGCACGGTTATTCTGCACGGTTATCTGGTGGCAATTTGAGATGAACGTCAACGCCGCCCGCTCGACGGACGCGGCCCGCCCCTTTCAGGGCTGGTGTCGTCGGGTGATCGCGGTCTGCGCCGCTTGGGCATACAGGCTCGAGAGCAACTCGAGATGAATGCCCGCGGTCTCGGACTTCGCCGCCCAGCCGTCCAGGGCGTCGAGCATCGGCGGCAACGTCGCCGCGCGCAGCGCCGCATAGGCTTCGGTGACGGAGCGCCCCGTTGCGGTGGCTCGGTAGCGTGTTTCCTTGCGCGACGAACCGCCTTCGGTCTCGATCAGACCGGCGCGAAGCAGCTTGCGCGCGGCGTATTGAAGATTGGGGACATCGACGCGGTTGAGCAACTGCCCGACCTCCGAAAGCCGCTTCGGCTCGTCGCCCATCCGAACGACGTTGAGCACGGCCACGTCGTCGCCCGTCAGCGGCACGTCGCAGACGGCGGCGAGACACGCCGCCTTCCAGCGATAATAGGCTTGCGCCAGCCGTTCCAGGCGGAATTCGAAATCGGACAGCCGTCGCTCCGTTTCGGTGCGTGCCAGATGCCAGGACCCGGGCCGTTCGACGACAGCAGGCTGATTGTTCGGCTTCGCGGGACCGCCGGTTCGCTTCAGCGCGGTCTTTTGGGTCTTGTTCAAAACGGTCTCCTGATGTCGTGCGCTCACGGCGTAGGCAAGCTTTGCCCAATCTCTGCTATTTACATCTGCAAATCTTACATTAAAAATTCAAGTAAGAAAACACGATGAAGCGGCGCCAGCAGGGAAGCCGCGATGACTTAAGCGCTGCCTTGCAGCGTTTGAGGTGGAGGTCGACACAATGGCAGGACAATGGATCGACATCGCCGCTGCAGATGGCGGCAGCTTCAAGGGATATCTGACCATTCCGGCGTCGGGATCAGGGCCCGGCATCCTGCTGCTGCAGGAGATCTTCGGCGTCAATGCCTCGATGCGCGACGTCGCCGATTACTATGCCGAAGAGGGCTACGTCGTGCTCGCGCCGGATCTGTTCTGGCGGTTGGAGCCCGGCATTGAGCTCGGCTATTCCGAGGCCGAGTTCAACAAGGCGTTTGGCTATTATCAGCGCTTCGACGCCAATCAGTCGATCAAGGATGCCGCCGACGCGCTGAAGGTCTTGCGCGCGCGCGCCGAATGCACAGGCAAGGTCGGCGCGCTCGGCTTCTGCCTTGGCGGCAAGCTCGCTTATCTCACCGCGGCGCGCACCGATGTCGATTGCGCGGTCAGCTATTACGGCGTCGGCATCGAGGCCGACCTCGCCGAGGCGGGAGCAATCAAGGGCCCGATGGTGTTTCACTTTGCCGAGCTCGACAGGTTCGCCCCAGCGGAAGCGCGCGAGCAGATCAAGGCCGCGTTCGCCAAGCGTCCCGACGTCGAATGCTATTTGTATCCCGGCTGCGACCACGCCTTCGCGGCGCCCGAGCGCGCGAGTTTCAACAAGCCGGCGACCTTGATGGCGCATTCGCGCTCGATCGCGCTGTTCCGCAAAGTGCTGGGTCCGCATTACGATCTCTCCGCGCTGTGGGACCGTCATACCGAATTGGAATTCGGCGTGCGCTCGGCCGAGGCGACGATGGGAACGATGGTGGCGGAGCCCTACGTCAACCACATTCCGACCATGACCGGCGGCGTCGGCTATCGCGACCTGTTGCGCTTTTACGCCAACCATTTCATTCCGAAGACGCCGCAGGACACCAAGCTGATCCCGATCTCGCGCACCATCGGCGCCGATCGCGTCGTCGACGAGATGCTGTTCTGCTTTACCCACGACATCGAGATCGACTGGATGCTGCCCGGCGTACCGCCGACCGGCAAATACGTGGAAATTCCGCTGGTCGCGATAGTCCGCTTCCGCGGCGACAAGCTCTACAACGAACACATCTACTGGGATCAGGCTTCGGTGCTGGTGCAGATCGGGCTGCTCGATTCCGCGTCGCTCCCCGTGGCCGGCGCGGCGACGGCGAAGAAACTCGTCGACGAGACGCTACCGTCGAATACGCTGATGGCGCGCTGGGCAGAGAGTGCGCCGAAGGCTGCTGGATAGTCGCAATTCAATGAGCGGCGGCAGCTAGCGGGCGCCGTTCTAGCATATGGAGTAGGGGTCATGTCGTCAGTGCTGTCTCGCCGTCACGTCCTTCAATTGGCGGGCGCCGCTGCGCTACCGCTCTCTTCCGGTTTGCTCGGCACCGGCTCGGCGCAGGCCGCCGACGCCAAAACGCTCACCATCGCCTACAATGTCAATTTGCCGTCGTTCGATCCGACCGTCGGAGTGTCGGCGGTCAATCCGACCTTGCAGTCGATCTATCAGGCGGTGTTCGATCCCTACATCGGTCAGGCGCCTGACCTGTCCTTCAAGCCCGGCCTCTTGACCAAATGGGGCTGGAACGCCGACCGCACCAAGATCACGCTGGAGCTGCGCAAGGGCGCGACCTGGCACGACGGCACGCCGGTGACGCCTGAAGACGTGGTCTGGTCGCTGCAGCGCGCCGCCGATACCAACAGCGGCAATCCGATCCAGTTCGTCTGGTCCAAGATCGGCAACCTCAAGATCGACGGCAATACCATCACCGGCGAAGTGCTGGAATTCGAACCGACCTTGTTCAAGTGGATGGCGTTTCTCACCGCCTACGTCCTGCCGAAGGCTTACTACGAGAAAGTCGGCGCCGACGGTTTCGAGAAGGCGCCGATCGGTTCCGGTCCGTACAAGGTCGATGCCTTCGAGCGCAACGCGTTCCTGCGGCTCAAGGCGCATCCGGGCTATTGGGGTCCCAAACCCGCCTTCGAAACCGTGGTGTTCAAGTTCGTCACCGATCCCACCAGCCGCGTCGCCGAGATCGAATCCGGCGGATCGGATGTCACATTCGAGATTCCCTACGAGGAGTTCGACCGGCTCAAGGCCAAGCCGGGGCTTGCCGGGCAGACCAAGGCGGTATCCGACATCGCGATGATCTTCATCACCGACATCGATCCGATGCTCGACCGCAACGTCCGTCTCGCCGCCAGTCACGCGATCGACAAGAAGGCGATCGTCGAGCGGCTGTTGAAGGGCTACGGCGTTCCCATTTCGACGCTGGAAGCGCCGGGCTATGCCGCCTTCGATCCCTCGATCAAGGTATCCTACGATCCGGAACTGGCGAAAAGCCTGCTGGCCAAGAGCGGCTACTCGCCGGAAAAGCCGGTCAAGTTCACGATCCAGACCACCCGCGGCTTCAAGCCGAAGGATTACGAGATGATCCAGGCCATCGTCGGGATGTGGCGCAAGGTGGGCATCGAGGCCAATATCGAGGTCTACGAGATCGCGAAGCATTTCGAGTTACGCGCCGCCCACAAGCTGGCGCCGGCCGCGTTCTACAATTGGGGCAATGCGATCGGCGATCCCTCAACCTCGACCGGCTTTGCGATGTTCGGTCCGTCGCCGCATTGCGCCTGGAAGGGCAAGGATCTGGTCGAGCGCATCGGTCCTCTGTGGGGCGAAAAGGACGAAGCCAAGCGGATAGCCGGCTACAAGGCCGTCGACAAATATATCGCGGAAGAGGGCGAGGTGATCCCGCTGTTCCAGTTCGTGCAGCCGATCATCCACAAAAAGGGCCTGAAGGTCGTGGCACAGTCGAACGGCATGATCCTTCCGCAATTAATCACGCCAACCTAAAGCGCGATGCATCGCGCTCTGGGTTTTTGGTTGAGCACGATCTCCGCGCAAACGCGTTCCGCGTTTGTCGCGAGGGAAAACCGGGATCCACTTTTCCGGATCGTGCTCTAGGAAAGCGAACGCAAGGCGACACGACGATGCGCTGGGGCGAGATCATCAGGCGACTCGTCCTCATACCGCCGACGCTGGTCGGCGTCGCGGTGATCGTCTTTGTGCTGCTGCGCGTGGTGCCCGGCGATCCGATCGCGATGATGATTCCGCCGGGCGCGACCGCAGCTGACATCGAACGGCTGCGGGCGTTTTATGGTCTCGATCAGCCGATCCTGCAGCAGTTCATCACCTGGTTCGGCCAGGCGCTGCGCGGCGATTTCGGACGCTCGATCAGCGTGCACCAGAGCGTGTTCGAATTGGTTCGGGAGCGATTGCCGGCAACCCTCGAACTGGCGTTGCTGGCGACGCTGATCGCAGTGGGGTTAGGGACCGTCGTCGCGCTGATCGGCATCCAGCTTCGTGGCCGGCGCGCCGAATGGGCGGTTGACGGCGGCATCGGCGCGTTGCTCGCCATTCCGGATTTTCTCTGGGCGCTGATCCTGCTGCTGCTGTTCGGCGTGCTGATCCCGTGGCTGCCGATCACGGGCCGCATCGATCCCGAGATCGATGTCGGCTTCCACAGCAACTTCTATCTGCTCGAGAGCCTCCTGACGGGTCGCTTCGACATCGCCGATGCGCTGCTGCATCACATGATCCTGCCGGCCTTGGCGCTGGCGCTGCCATTTTCCGCATTGGTGGCCCGGATCTTGAAAGCCTCGCTGGCGGAAGCGGAGGATCAGGATTATGCGCAGATCGCCCGCGCCCGCGGCTTTTCGCGGCCAAAGATCCTGCTGGGCGAGGTGCTTCCCAATGCGCTGATCCCCACGGTTGCGCTCGGCGGCGTCCAGGTCACGCTGCTGCTCGGCGGCACCGTGCTGGTCGAGCGCATCTTCTCCTATGAGGGGATCGGCAACATGGCGATCGACGCGGTGATCAATCGCGATTTTCCGCTGATCCAGGGCTTGATTCTGACATTTGCGGTCCTCTTCATCGCGCTCAATCTCGTCGTCGACCTTGTGGTGACGCTGCTCGATCCGAGGCTGCGCCATGGCTGATCTTGCCCTCGATCGCGCCGTTGCCCGCCCGTCAGCGATTTATCGCCGGACTGCGGCGGGGTGGGCTGCGGCTCTGGCTTGGAGCTGCGCTGGTCGGCGTCCTCATGCTGGTCGCGCTGCTCGCGCCGCTGCTTGCGCCGCACGATCCGCTCGAACAGGATTTGATGTCGGCGCAATTGTCGCCGGCCTGGACCAGTGGCGGCGATCCGGCCTACCCGCTCGGCACCGACAGCCTTGGCCGCTGCGTGCTGTCGCGATTGATCTACTCGGCGCGAACCGCGGTGGCGGTCGCACTGATCGCGGCGTCGTTGGCTGCTGCGATCGGCATCGCGCTCGGGCTTCTCGCCGGCAGTTTCGGCGGGTGGGTCGATCAGGTCATTTCGCGGCTGATCGATGTCTGGATGGCGTTTCCGCCGGTGTTGCTGTCGATCGTGCTGGCGGCGGTGATCGGCGCGGGGCTGACCTCGGTGATCGCGGCGATCGTCGTGGTCGACTGGACCCGTTTTGCCCGGGTGGTCCGGGCCGAAACCATGGTGCAGCTGAAGCGCGACTATGCCGCCGCCGCGCGCGTCATTGGGCTCAGCCGTGGAGGAATCCTGCGCCTTGAGATCCTACCCAATCTCATTCCGTTGGTGGTGACGCTGCTTTCGGTCGAGATGGGGATCGCGATCCTGGTCGAGGTGATCCTGTCCTTTGTCGGCATCTCGGTGGCCGGCGATACCCCGACCTGGGGCGGCATGATCGCAGAGGGACGCCAGATCGTCTATCAGGTGCCCTGGATCATGGCGCTGCCGATCGGCTGCATCATCCTGAGCGTGATCGGGTTTAATCTGCTCGGCGACGGTCTGCGCACGATGCTTGACCCGGTGCAGCGACGATGACCGCCGTGCTCACCGTGCACGACCTGCATGTCGCGATCGGCCATCGTGGCAGTGCTACCAATGTGCTGCGCGGCGCCAGCCTGGAAGTCGGGGCTGGCGAGGTGAGGGGATTGGTCGGCGAATCCGGCGCCGGCAAGTCGATGCTCGGGCGCGCCGTGCTCGGCCTGCTGCCGGCGAACGCGACTATCACGGCCGGCACCATTCGGTTCGAGGGACGCGATCTGCTCGCGATGCCGGAGCCACAGCGGCGCGGCCTGCTCGGCCGCCGCATCGCGCTGATCCCGCAGGACCCGATGACCTCGCTCAATCCGGTCAAGCGCGTCGGCGCGCAGATCGCGGGCCTGCTGCGGCATCACCTTGCGCTTTCGCGGCGCGAGGCGTGGCAGCGCGCGGCCGAGCTGCTCGCCGAGGTCGCAATCCGCGAACCGCAGCGGGTGCTGCAGCTTTATCCGCACGAAATCTCCGGCGGGATGCGGCAGCGGGTGCTGATCGCGATGGCGTTCGCCTGCGATCCGAGCCTGGTGATCGCGGACGAGCCGACCACAGCCCTTGACGTCACCGTGCAGCGCCAGGTGCTGCAACTGGTCGAGCGCTTAAGGCAACGCCATGGCGCGGCGGTTCTGTTCATCACCCATGACCTCGGCGTGGTGGCAAAAATCTGCCGCACCATGACCGTGCTGCATGCCGGGCGCGTGCTCGAGGAGGGCGAGACCGCCGACGTGCTCACCAAGCCGCGGCATCCCTACACCCGCGCGCTGCTGGCGGCGACGCCGCGCGCCGACCGGCCCGCCGAAGCGCTTCGCCCGGTGCCGCCGGCACTGATCGAAAACCTGTGGGCCGAGGCGCATCGGCTCGATCGGCAGTCGGCGGTGGTCGCGTCATGACCGACATGCTGCTGCGAACCGGCAATCTCAGCTTCGCCTACCCGGAGCGCGCCGGGCTGTTTCGGCGGGCGTCGCCCCGCGACGTGGTCAAGCGGGTCGATCTCGCCGTGCCGCGCGGCTCCGTGCTCGGCCTGGTCGGCGAGTTCGGTTCGGGCAAGACCACGCTCGGCCGGCTGTTGGTACGGCTGCTGCGGCCCACCTCCGGCGGCATCCAGTTCGACGACATCGAAATCGGCAATCTCGGCGACGCCGAGATGCGGCCGTTGCGGGCGCGCATCCAGATGATTTTCCAGGATCCGCAATCAGCGCTGAATCCGAGACTGCGGCTGGGTGTCACCCTGACGCGTCCGCTGAAGGTGTACGGACGCCTGAGGGGGCGGCGCGATCAGCGCGATCGCGCGGCAGCCCTGCTCGATCTGGTCGGACTGCCGTCTGGCATTGATCGACCGCTATCCGCACGAGCTGTCGGGCGGCCAGCGCCAGCGTGCCGGCATCGCCCGCGCTTTGGCGCTTGAGCCCGACTTCATCGTCGCCGACGAGATCGTCTCCGGCCTCGACGTGTCGACGCAGGCTCACATCCTGTTGCTGCTGCGAGAGCTGCGCGCGAGGCTCGGGCTGACGGTGGTGTTCATCAGCCACGATCTGTCCGTGGTCCGGGTGCTGTGCGATGACGTCGCGATCCTGCAGCATGGCGAGGTCGTCGAATACGGTCCGGTCGCCCGGATCTTCAACTCGCCGCGGCATGCCTACACCAGGCAGCTTTTGTCCGCAATTCCATTGCCGGACGTCGAGCCGGGATGGTTAGATGATGTCAGTCCGATTGATATTTCCCACCAGCAAGGATCAGCCGCATGACCGAGACCATCAAGGGTTCTGTCGTTCTCATCACCGGCGCCGGCGGCGCAATCGCGCAGGCGCTGATCGGCGCACTCAAGGCCCGTGGCGCCGCCAAGATCTATGCCGCGGCGCGGGATATTTCTACGCTTGCCAAGTCGGACCACCTGGTCCCGATCAAGATGGATGTCAGCAGCGACGATGACGTCGCCAAGGCCGCTGCGCTAGCAACCGACGTCACGCTGTTGATCAACAATGCCGGCATCAACCACAACACCAGCTTCATGGCCGCGCCGGATCTTGCGATTGCCCGGGAGGAGATCGAGGTCAACTATCTGGCGCCATTGCGCGTGACGCGCGCCTTCGCGCCCGCGCTGATCAAAAACCACGGCGCCGTGCTCAACCTGCTGACGATCCTGTCGCGGGTGAACCTGCCATTGATGGGATCCTATTGCGCCTCCAAGGCGGCAGGCCTCAGCCTGACGCAAGGGCTACGCGGCGAACTGGCGCCGAAGGGTGTCCGTATCGCCGCCGCGCTGCCCGGCGCGGTCGACACCAGGATGACCGCGGGGCTTCCGATCCCGAAAATGACGCCGGCCGATGCCGCGGCGGAGATCCTCGACGGCTTCGAAGCCGGCGAGGAAGAAATCTACGTCGGCGAGATGGCGCGTGGCCTCGCCCAGGGTCTTAGCGCTGATCCGAAGGCCGTCGAACGTCAACTGGCGCAGCCAGGCTGAGCCGCGACTTCAGGAAATCTTCAACCACGATGTCGAACCGAAGGAAGTCACCATGACCGTCATGACAAAATCCGGATTTTCGCTCGCCGCCCTCACTGCGCTGGCGGTCGGGGTATGGTCGCCGCCGGCGTCGGCGGATTCCATTCCCGGTTTGCGCGGCCACGACCATACCGGCATCACCGTGCCTGACGTCAAGGCCGCCACCGCGTTCTTTACCGACGTGATCGGGTGCACGCATGCGATGTCGTTCGGGCCGTTTCGGGATGACAAGGGGACGTTCATGCAGGACGTCGTCAACGTCAATCCGCGTGCCGTGATCGATGAGATCAGCATGGTCCGCTGCGGCTATGGCTCCAACATCGAACTGTTCCAGTATCAGGCGCCGGACCAGGCCACGACGCATGCCGAAGAACAGCGATATCGGCGGGCACCACATCGCGCTCTATGTCGACGACATCGACAAGGCGGCCGCCTATCTGAAGGAAAAGAACGTCAAGACGATGCAGGGGCCGATCCCGGTCAAGGAGGGTCCGGCGGCCGGGCAGTCGATCCTGTATTTCCTCACGCCTTGGGGCCTGCAGATGGAGTTGATCAGCTATCCGAAGGGCATGGCATACGAGAAGGACGCGAAGTCGTTGCTCTGGATGACGACGGAGCCGATGAAGTAAGGCGCGTGACGGTCCGTACCGTCAATCGGCGAGCTCAACTGAGTTGAGCTCGCACCATTCGCGCAACGCTCGTTTGGTTGCCTTCGATTCGAACTCGTACCACCGGTCGAGAACGTTCCTTCGCGTCACCAGGGCGCGAAACTTCTTGTAGGCGCCGCGCCTGCTGAAGATGTATCTGACCTCGTCGAAGTCGTTCGGCAGGAACTCGCGCGCAAAATCCAGTACCAGCGGCTTTCCGAGGTCAAGGTCCCGCTTGCCGGGAATCGCGATGTATTTCTCCTCATCGTCGAGGTCATCCGGCACCTCGTCGTCGAGCCCGTCCATATCCGAGGAGTCGGAGCGCCAATAGATTTTGCCGGTTCGCCGGCACAGCAAGGCCTCGTTGATGCCGAGGCCCTCGCTGCTGACGAATTCGTACGCGAGCTCTAAGTCGGAAAAGCTGGTGGGCATTGGTCAGATCATTCGCTGGACGGCGTCGCAAAAGATACACCGCTCCTCTCAAAAAAGCACGGACGGCGGATCGGCGCCGCAAGGCAGCCCCGGTCATATGGCCGGGACAACCCGGCCGTCCGGCCGATAGTCTGGACATGGGCAAAGGTGGAGTCTGTCCCTATCTAAGTGAGGATAGGAGTTACCCATGACCGATCAGATGGACCCCTTGGTCCAATTCTCGAACGCGCTCGCCGCACGTGCGGAAGCTGCCAAAAACGCTGTCGTTGCCATCCGCCTTGCCCATGGACGGCATATCACGGGCACCGTATGGGGATCCGAGATCGTCGTCGCCTCGGAGCAGTCGCTGCCGCGAAAGGACGAGTTTGAACTGGTCGTGCCAGGCGGCTCAACCGTGTCGGCCAAGATTGCCGGGCGCGATCCTGCCACCAATGTCGCGCTCTTGAAACTGGCGGAGCCGATTGCCGCGCCATCGCTTTCCTCCGGCGAGGCGCGTACCGGCGCATTGGCGCTGGCGATCGGCGCAGACGGAACGGGCGGCACGAGTGTGCGCCTTGGCCTCGTCAATCTCGCTGGCAGCGAGTGGCACTCCAGCCGCGGCGGCCTCATCGACCGGCGCATCGTGCTGGACCTAGGGCTTGCCCGTCGCGAGGAGGGCGGGCCGGTTTTCGACGCCGCCGGCAGCTGTCTCGGCATGTCGACCTTCGGGCCGCGCGGCCAGGTCATCGTCATCCCGACGGCAACCATCGAGCGCATCGCTCCCTTGCTCGCCAAGGACGGTCGCATCGCGCGCGGCTGGCTTGGTGTCGCGTTGCAAGCCGTCGCCGTACCCGATGCGCTGCGCGAGACCGCCGACCAGTCCTCCGGCATGATGGTCATGTCGGTCGTTGAAGGCGGTCCCGCGGCGCAGGCGGGAATTGTGGCGGGCGACATCATCCTGAGTGTCGACGGCACGTCGACGCATCGGTTGCGCAAGATCGCAAGACACTTCGGTGCCGACAGCATTGGGCGAAAGGCCGAGCTTCGCCTGATCAGGAGCGGCAAGGTGATTGTGGTAGAGACGACCATCGCGGAACGGCAAGCCGCATGAGCGAAGCGGCAAGCAAACCGGCGCCGGTGGGGCGGCTGCGTGTCGCCGTCCGCGCCGCCGCTCTGTCGCGCGGCAGCGCGCTCTGCAGGGTAGTGGCCGAGGCCGGGCATCTTGTCGTCGACGTGCGGGACACGGCCGACGTGGTGCTGGCGGACGGCGACTGCCCGCCGGGCGAAACCCGCCCGGTCGTCAGCCTCGGCGGCGTGGATCAGGACCTGCCCGGAATGCTGCCCAGCCATGCGGGCGCAAGCCAGATCGATGCTGCCTTGCGGGCGGTTGCCGCCGGCCTGATCGTTCGCGCGCCGGACGCATCGGCGAGAGGTTTTGGCGCGATGCGCGAGACCGAGGCTCACGCCCTGCTGACGCCGCGCGAACTCGAGGTGCTCGCCTCGCTCGCGGAAGGCATGACCAACAAGGCCATTGCCCGTCGCCTCGACATCTCGCTGCACACCGTGAAATTTCACATCGAATCCCTGTTCCGCAAGTTGGGCGCGCGCACCAGGACGGAAGCGGTGGCGAAAGCCTCCGAACGCCGCCGCCACGAGACGATCACGTTGTGACGAGAAGGGATTCGGATTGCTGCCGCGCCCCGCCGAGCAATTTCACATTGAGCCGACCGCCGGCGAACAGCATGTCGTTGAGCGCTTCGTCGATGTCGGCCGAAATGACCGAATTGCCGCCGTCGCGCGCGATACTGCCTTGCGCAATACGCCGCATCAGCTCCTTGATGAAGGCGGCGCTGACGCCTTCGGTGCGACGCGCAGCTTCGCCGATGATGGTCTGGTCGAGCGGCAGGCCCTTGCCATAGAGCCGAACCAGCTTGCTGCGGCCGATCTCATCAGGCAGTGGCACCTCGATCGCCTGATCGATGCGGCCGGGGCGACCGGCCAGCGCACCTTCGAGTTGTTCCGGCCGGTTGGTGGTGAGGATGAACAGGATGTCGGCGTCCTCTTTCAATCCGTCCATTTCATTGAGCAGCTTGTTGAGCAACGGCTCCTCGCAACTCCCCATCTCTTCGCGGTCGCGCGCGATCAGATCGACGTCCTCGATCACGACCATGGTCGGCTGCAACAGGCGCGCAAGGTTCATGTAGGCGCCCAGCAACGCGACCTGCTCGGCCGTGATGATCAGCGTCGTATGCCCGGGCAAATTGGTCGCGAGATAGCGGATCGTGTGGGTCTTGCCGGTGCCCGGCGGCCCATAGAGCAGGATGCCTTTGCGGGTCGATTGGCCGAGCCGGCGCAGCTTGTCGCGGCTTTCGACAAAGCCGAGGAGGTTGCGATCGAGCAGTTTTAGCGTGGCATTCGGGCAGAATGACGTCCGCGCGGTCGACCGGCGGCAATTTATGGACCTTGATGCCCGTCGAGCGCCCGCGATAATCCGCGTCGTCGTCGAGCGACAGGATCTTGCCGCGATAGGAGCGCGCCGCGCTGACCGCGCTCTCCAACTCGGAGAAGCAGCGTTGCACGAACTCCCCGCCGACCACGCCGGCGGGTACGGCAATCTCGATGCGGGTCCCGGTTTCGTAGCGGTACTCACGATGTGAGGAGAGGACGACCGCGTAGCGAAGGCCGTCGGTTTGGCAGAGCCACAAGCCATTGTTGAGGCATTTGATCGGCGCGCTTTCTCCGATATCCACTTCGAAATACTGCGCCGGCGCGATCATCTGGGCGCTGCGGCCAGCCCTGGTCAAGGCCGCGAAGGTCAACGTCTCGTAGCGTTCCCGCTCGTGGATGCCAAAAAACCGGATCGGCGAGACCGAGAATAGCCTGTCGACGGCTACTTGAACATCCGCGCGCATGTGACCGGGGAACAGCCGCGAGGTCGCAACCAACTGATCCCGGGGAATGCCGGCGAAATACCAGCCCAGTGCCTCGCAGGCATAATTGAATTGCTTTCGCCGCGTGACTTCGGGCACGTTGCCCGTGATTTCGTGGATGCAGTCATCACAGACTAGCGTTACCGCGCCTTTCAGTGAAAACCTGTTGTCGCTGGAAAGCTTGCCGCAGAGCTTGCAGCGGCCGTTGTTCTCCGTAACGGCCTCGCTCGTGATCAGGAGCGGGTGACCCGAAGCACGGATGCGTTCGCGAGCGGCCTCAAGCAGCTCGTTGGCAACGTCGCGCGGGTAGATCCCGCAAATTGCCCGTCCGTGTTCGTTGACCTTTTCGGTAATTCTAAATGCGTCGGCGACCTCCGTCTTGAATACCGAATGCAGAAGCTCAACGACGAATTCCAGGGGAGTTTCATCGTCATTATGCAATACAAGTTGTATGGGCCCGGCGGAAACGTCGTTCATGAAACTCCCCTTGAACGCAACCAATGCTAGAAAGAACAAAAGTAGAACATCATGAAAGGCGCTGGCCGTCAAGCAGGGCGATTGAGGAAATCTGAAAAAAGCGTTTGCGCGGTCCCGGCAAACGAAGGCCCTCGCCATCGAGGCCTTTCGGCTCACGACGATTGCCGATCAAAATCTTCGGTCGGCATGGCGAATTTGTAATTCGCCGCCGCCGAACGACGGCGCTTCGCGGCCCGACCAGCCCTCATCGGAAGGAGGTCGCCATGAAGAAAACCGCCATCACTCCGATCGCCCTGTTCGCCGCACTCGCCTTCAGCTCGGCGGCCAACGCCGCGAGCTACGACTATACCGCCCACTACGCCCACGTCGGCAAGCCCGCCCTCACTGACGCCCAGATCGACGCCCGGCTTCAGGCCGACACGGTGGCCTGCGACGGCGCTGTCGGCGTGCAGCGCGCGACGCCTTCGGCGTCCTATGGCAGCTGCATGCTGGCGCATGGCTGGAAGTACGATTTCGTGACACGGGTGCGGGCGGCGCCCGCACAGGCCGACCCCTATTTCAGTTCGAACGCCAAAGTGCCGCCCGGTCATTTCATCGACCATGACAACGGCATGGACTGCCAGAACATGGGCGGCGGCGCCGAGGTCTGCGATCCCCCGAATGGAACGGTGCATTATTTCGATCCGGATCAGAACGTGCCGTGCACGCGCACCGGCGCGATGTCCATCTGCTCGAACCTCTGAGCATCGGAACTGCGGAGCTAGGCGAGGTCCAGCGGATCATGGCAAACCGGTACCATGCGCTTCGCCATGCACCTCACGTCGCGGGGTTTAAATCCAGCATGGCGGGGTTTACATAGAGACTCTCTCGCGCACAGAAGGGCCCGCCATGACCGCACATAGTTCCTCGATCCCGATCGACCCCGTCAAACTCGACCGCCTTGCCGAGGTCGCAGTGAAGGTCGGATTGGGGCTGCGCGAGGGGCAGGACCTTTTGCTGACCGCGCCCGCGGTGGCGCTGCCGCTGGTGCGCAGGATCGCCGAGCACGCCTACAAGGCCGGCGCGGGTCTGGTGACGCCGATCCTCACGGATGAGGCGGTGACGCTGGCGCGCTATCGCTTTGGGCACGAGGGTGGCTTCGACCGGGCCGCGAACTGGCTTTATGAGGGCATGGCGAAGGCATTTTCGGCCAACACGGCGCGGCTTGCGATCGTCGGTGACAATCCGATGCTGCTGTCGGGCGAGGATCCGGTCAAGGTCGCGCGCGCCAGCAAGGCCAATTCGATGGCCTACCAGCCGGCGCTGGAAAAAATCGTCAATTTCGACACCAACTGGAACATCATCGCTTTTCCGAGCCCATCATGGGCGAAGCAGGTGTTTCCCGACGTTGCCGAAGACGTCGCGGTAGCGAAGCTCGCGGATGCGATCTTCGCGGCTTCGCGCGTGGATGGCGACAACGCCATTGCCGCCTGGGACAAGCACAATGCGGTGCTGCGCGAGCGGACGGATTGGCTGAACGGTCAGCGTTTCCGCGAGCTGCATTATTCCGCGCCCGGCACCGATCTGACGATCGGGCTCGCCGATGGCCATGAATGGGAAGGTGGCGCCTCGACCGCGAAGAACGGCATTACCTGCAACGCCAATATCCCGACCGAGGAAGTCTTCACCACGCCGCATTGCCGGCGCGTCTCTGGCCATGTCGTCAGCTCCAAGCCTTTGTCCTATCAGGGCACGCTGATCGACAACATCGCGGTGCGGTTCGAAGAAGGACGCATCGTCGAGGCCAGGGCCTCGCGCGGCGAAGAGGTGCTGAGCAAGGTGCTGGATACCGATGAGGGCGCGCGCCGTCTCGGCGAGGTGGCGCTGGTGCCGCATTCCTCGCCGATCTCGAAGAGCGGGCTGTTGTTCTTCAACACGCTGTTCGACGAGAACGCCGCTTCCCACATCGCGCTCGGGCAGTGCTATTCGAAATGCTTCATCGACGGCGCCAAACTGACGACCCAGCAGGTGGTGGCGCGAGGCGGCAACCAGAGCCTCATCCACATCGACTGGATGATCGGCACGGACAAGACCGACATCGACGGCATCCGAGCCGACGGCAGCCGCGTGCCGGTGTTCCGCAAGGGCGAGTGGGCATAAGACAAGAGCTTGATCCGGAAAGGTGGGTGCCGGTTTGGGCTATCCGCCCGCAAGTTCCGCGTCGGTCTTGCCCGCGTCGGGATGACTACCGGCGCGCTGCGGCAACACCAGCACGCAGACGATGATGAAGGCGGCAATGACCGCCGATGCCAGCGGCCGACTCAGCGCCAGGCCGCCATTGCTGACCGGCTTGTCGAGAAAGTCGCCGACGGTCGCTCCGAGCGGGCGCGTCAGAATGAAGGCCGCCCAGAACAACAGCACGCGCGAGGTGCCGGTGAAGAAATACAGCGCCGCGATCACGACCAAGGCCGCGCCGAAGACCAGCGCTCCGCTCTCATAGCCGAGGCCGCCGGTATCGGCGATCCAGTCGCCAAGCGCGGTGCCGAGCGTCTGTGAGAACGTGATCGCGGCCCAGTAGAAGGCCTCGACCCTCGGCGTAGCCACGGTGTTGACGGCGATGGTGCCTTGCGACCACCACCAGAGGGAGAGCGTTGCGGCCAGGCAGAGCGACAAAAAGATCGCCCCGCCGGTATAGCCGACGCCGAGCGAGCGGTCGGCGAAATCCGCCATGGTGGTGCCGAAGGTGGTGGACGCGACGATGGTCGCCCAATACAGCACCGGGCGAAATTTTCGCGCCAGGATCTGTGCGACCACCAGCGCAACGAGCGCAGCCAGGAACACCGCGCTGCCGGCGAGATAACCCCAGTTCAGCGTCATGGTGACGGTATCGCCGCCGGTTTCCCCGAGCGTGGTGGCGGCAATCTTGATGATCCAGAAGACGAGGGTGACTTCCGGAATTTTGCTCAGTGTTTCCCGCTGCACGGTTTCATTCACGGTCTATGCCTTCCGGCGTTCGCACGATTGGAGCATGATCCGGAAAAGTGGGAACGGGTTTTCCGGAAAGATCATGCTCAAAACAAAATCATGCTCAAAACAAAGGGATCATGGTCTGGTGAACGCTGGACAGCCTAAACGGTTCGATCGAGACGGACGCGGCCCGGCGGGCGAAACTCAAGCGGAGTTGATGTGAAGTGATCGCGTTTGCCTGGCTCGATGCTGCGGGGCTTGGCCGGGAAAGAAGCATCCGCCCGATTTCGGCGCCAATCATGCGCGGCGTCCGGAAAAGTTGCTGGAACCAATCAGTCGACGATGCCGCGCAGAAACGGCGTGTCGTCAACGGTGAAGCGATCGAGCAGGCCTACGCAGGGGTTGCCGTCGGCTGCGCGCACGACGACGTCTGACATCGTGATGGCGCGATGCAGCGCGCCGACTGGATCAGCAGGCTCCGCCAATCCGTGCTGCGACCTCACGAAGTCGCGCGCCTCATTTACCTCGTCCTCATCCTCGAGCGTTGCTTCGAGCGCCGCCGCGGCGCGTCGCATCTCATGGAGATTGCCATTGGCGGAATATTTGAGAATGTCGTGCCAATAGGGGCACGCCACGATCAGCTGGATGAATTCCTCAAAATCGGCGGCGATGATGCCGGCTTGGCCCTCGGACGAGACATAGAGCACGCACTGCGCGGGCGGCAGCAGCACGAAGGCGCCGCCTGAGGCGTCGCTGCCGATCTGCCGAAATTGTTCGACGCCATCCACCGCGAACCATCCGCGACCTTGTGAGGCGGGTTCGATACTGAAATCGAGCGGCCAGCTCAACCACTCCGCGGCTTCGTCGCTCAATTGATCGGGCGTGAGTGGCATGCGGGCCTGCCGGAAGTTGGTAATTCCCGCATTTGTCGCATCCGACGAATGAGGGGTTCAGCGGCGGCGCCGGCGCTAAGTGTCCGCGCCGCCGCGCTGGATCGACACGGCCTGTGAAAAACCTGCCGACAGGGTCGGCCCGCTCTAGCAGCAGAGGCTGCGCTTGGCCGCGGTGCTCTACTCGACCGTCACGGTGATGCGCTCCGACATTACTGGCGGCTTGTGCGGGATATGGCTCCAGTCGCCGAGCACCAGCTGGAGCGTGTGCTGTCCCGGGGACAAAGTGATCGTCGTCTCGGTCTGGCCTTTGCCGAAATGCATGTGATGTTCGTCCATCGGGATCGCCTCGTTGAGTGCGTCGCCTTCGAGCGCGGGTGCGTCGACGAACAGATGGTGATGGCCGGTGTTCGGAGCTTCGGTCCCGGCGGGCGCAATGCCCATGCCGGACAGTCCGAAGCGGACGACAAGAGGTGAAATGACCCGGTCGCCGTCCTTGAGGTTGATGAAATAGACTTTCGCGTCAGCGGGTGCGGGCGTTTCGCCGGCGCCGGCGGCCGTCGCGGTCGACAGTAGTATCAAGAGAAAAAAGGCAATTCTTCGCATTGGGGATTCCTTGTTCGACACAGTTCGCTTCATGAGGGGCTCAGTCTTGGCCCGAAGCAAAGAACTAAATGTGACGATAGCGTGTTCTTTGTTAGGAAGAGAAGCGTTCAAGCGGGCTGCGAATGCCGCATCGGCGTCCCGGTTGTGGCTGGACGTCACATTCAATCGACCAGGCCCCGCAGCATCGGCGTATCGTCGATGGTGAAGCGAAGGCTTTACGAGGTGCGGCCGAAGCCGCATCGGCGGCGTCCGCCCATCGCTGATTGTCGTGCCTTCCGTAAGGAATGGTTAAAATTCACCGGGTAGCCTGGGGAACCGCTGTCGGGGCTAGGCGTTCGCACGGCCTTTTTTGATGCTTACGATGAGAGGTTTTCAATGTCGCGCGCGCTGGTTGAAACCGCCAAGCTCACCGTCGAATTGACGCCGCGGCCGATCGAGCCGTCCTGGATCATCGAGGGCAAACCGGAGGCACGCTGGTGCATCCTCGCCAAGAGCGCCGATGGTCTGGCGTCGAGCATGGTCTGGCACTGCACCGAGGGCAAGTTCAACTGGTACTACGATTTCGACGAGACGATCCTGATCCTCGAAGGCTCGATTGTGCTCGAATACGACAGCCTGAAGCCTGTGCGCTACGGTCCCGGCGACGTCATCTTCTTCAAGGACGGCGCGCATGCCAAGTGGCATGTCGAGGGCCACGTCAAGAAGCTCGCCTTCTGCCGCAAGACCCAGCCGGAGTGGCTCGGCTTTGGGCTGCGCGTGGTCGGCAAGCTCAAGCGTATATTCTTGCCGCCGGGAAAATCCGAGCCCGCGAGCCTGATGGGCGCGGGCTAAACTACAGGCCCCTCGCCAGCCGCGATAGGATCAGCACGGCCGATCCTATCAGCACCGATAGCGTGATGATGATGCCGCCAGCGCGGCCGATGCGAAACTGCAAGCCTCCGGGTTCTCCATACATGCCGAGCGGATGCAGCAGGCGCGCCACCAGCAGTGCCGCCATCATCAAGTGTACCCGATAGGCGGGCAGGCCCGACATTTCGAGCATCCCGACCATCAGCGCGATGATCGGCACGTATTCGGCAAAATTCGCATGCGCGCGGATCGCGCTCCGCAGCCGCGGATTGCCGGCATCGCCGAAGCCGGCGCGGTTGTCGCCGCGCAGGCGGATGACGTAGATGGCGAGCGCCGCATAGACGAACGCGAGGACGGCGAGATATCCCGCCGTGATCGACGGCCATTGCATATCTGCCCCCTAAACGGTCAAGCCGATTTCGCCGTTAGCTCGCTCTGGCCTTCGCGCACGAAGGCCTCGAAGGTCTTCGGCTTGGCGCCGCCGATCTTCTCGATCGTATCGGCCACCGCGTAGCGGGGATCGTTGCGATCGATCGCCGCCCCGCGAAGCGCCTGCCAGAGCGCGGAGAGATGTGCGATCGCATGCTCGTTGTAGCCGCGAGCCGTGGCGTGGCTGCGCCACTCCTCGTCCGATATTTCTTCATAACGTACGTTCTTGCCCAGCACCCGACCGAAGGTTGCGATGATCTCGCGCAACGAAATCGTGGTGCCGATCAGCGGATAGGCGGTTCCCGCCTCAAGCTGCGGGCTGGTCAACAGCCCGGCCGCCACCCGCGCGACGTCCTCGGCGGCAACGAGCGGCAGCACGGTGCTCTCGCCGCCCCAGGGCAGCCGAACCACGCCCTGCGCCGGCAGGCTCTGGCGTGCGAGCGAGCCGAGATTTTCATAGAACACGGTCGCGCGGACATGTACCGCGCCGATATCGGCCCATTCGAACACCTGCTCGGACAGGTAATTCTGCCGCATCCGCGGGGTCGGCGCATCGGGTGAAGACTGCAGCATCACCAGATTGACCAATCGGGAAACGCCGGCTTCGCGCGCCGCCAGCGCCATCGCCGCGGTCGCATCCATCAGCCCGTCCTGGACCGGATAGGCGAAATAGATCGATGATGTGCCCTCCGCCGCGCGTTGCACCGAACGGATATCGAGGAAGTCGCCCGCGAAAATTTCAGCGCCGAGCGCGCGCAAGCGCTCCGAGCGCTCGTCGATCTGGTGCACGAAGGCGCGCACCGGAATCCCGCGCTTGAGCAGCAGTTCGCAGACGTGCCGGCCGGTCTTGCCCTGCCGACCGCCGGAAGCGGAAGTGACGAGAACGGGTCTTGTCATGGCTGCACCTCTAGGACTTTGCGGTACCATGTGGTACCAATGGTCCAGAAGCTATGGTACCGTATGGTACCAATGTCAAGAGATGCCGATCAACAAGTCTTGAAAGGAAGATGATGGCGACCAAGACGGCTGCGAAACAAAGCCCGAAAGCCGACGTCGAAACCCCGGTCCGCCAACGCCTCATCGAGGCGGCTTTTTCGGCGTTCATGGAACGCGGCTTTGCCGAGACCTCGACGCTTGAGATCGCCACGCGCGCGCGGGCCTCCAAACGCGAGCTTTACGCGGAGTTCGGCAGCAAGCAGGACATGCTGATCACCTGCATCAGCGAGCGCGCCAAACGATTTCAGATGCCAGCGAACTTGCCGGAGCCGCGCGACCGCGAGACGCTGGCCCGCGTGCTGACGGCGTTTGGAATTGGGTTGCTGCGCGAGGTCAGCGATCCCGCCGTGATCACGGTATTTCGCCTGGCGATCACCGAGGCGGTGCGCGCGCCCGAAGTCGCGCAGGCGCTGAACGAGAAGGGCATCGAGGCGAGCCGCGGCGTGCTGCGCGAGGTCATGACCCGCGCCCGTTCGAACGGGCTGCTTACTGGTGAGCCCGCAGCGATGACCGACCATTTTGTCGGCCTGCTCTGGGGCAACCGGATGCTCGGTCTGTTGCTCGGCGTGATCGACCGCCCGAGCGCACGCGAAATCGCAGGGCGTGCCGAGGCCGCGACCGCGGCACTGCTGCGGCTTTATCCGCCTGAGAAAGGCGAGAAGCCAATTTGAAGATCAGCCAAGCGGGAGCCGGTAGAAATCCGTCGCCGTCTTGGAGAACAGCGCCGTCTTCTCCGCCTCGCTATAGTCCGCGGCGATGCGCTTGAAGGCGTTGAAGATCACCTGGTAGCTGCACTGGCCCTTGTCGGGCGGAAAATTGCTTTCGAACATGCAGCGCGAAGGTCCGAACGCCTCGATGCAGGTTTCGATATAGGGTCGCCATGCCGCTGCCGCCTGTTCGGACGAAGGCGGCTTCGGCCGCTCGTGAAAATCATAGCCGAGCAGCCGCATCGCCAGCCCGCCGAGTTTCACCACGACGTTGGGGCACTTCGCGGCCTCCTTGATTGAAGCTTTCCAGATCGGGAAAATCTCGTCGCGACGGTTGGCATAGCTGCCGATGCCGACCGGACCGCCGCAATGGTCGAGGCAGATTCGGGTATCCGGAAAGGCGCGGGCGAGGTCGGTGAATTCGCCGATCTGGGGGTGAAACAGCCAGGCGTCGAAGCTCAGGCCGAGCGGCGCGAGGCAGGCAAAGCCCTTGCGGAAGGTGGAATCGAGCAGCAGGCCTTTCGGGCGTGTCGCATACATGTGGGCGACATTGGCGTCCGCATCCCATGCGGAGGAATGGCGGATGCCGCGGAAGCGGCCGCCTCCGGCGGCGATCTCGGCTTCGAGCACGGCCTTGGCGCCGTCGCCGAGCAGCAGGTTGACGTGGCTGACGATGCCGGCGCAGATCAACGCCTTGCCGTAGCCGCCGCTCGCGGCCATCGCCGCGACGCCATTGGCGAACTCGACCTCGCCGACCGGGCGGAACGCGTCTGGTCCAAAGGCGCGGTACATCGAGCGGCAATCGACATAGACGGTGGCTATGATGTTGTGGCCAGAGGCGATATCGTCGGCCATCTCCTCGATCATGTAGCGCAACCCGCCGCGATCCCACAGATGATGGTGCGGGTCGACGATCGGACGGGCGGGATCGATGATGTCTTCAGTATACTGCGCAAGCCAGTCTTCGCGCGGATCGGCATAGAGCCCGCTTGACGCGGCGGGCGCGGTGCTGGCGGCCATGGACCTTTACTCCCCTTAGTTTTTGAAATGCTTCTTTTGCCTGGGAGCGCGATCCTAGCATGGGAATGACCGGTCGTCCCGATCCGTCGTCGCATGGGCCGCCGCCGCAAATCGCCGCCCTCGATGCCGGGTCAATCGGATTTGCGTCGCTGTGCCAGCACCTCCACGACGAGTTGCCAGCGAGAGCCTTCGGCCGGCTTGGCTTCGCCCAGCCAGTGAAAGGATTTTTCGGTGATCTTCGTAAAACTCCAGCGCGACAGGGCGCCGGACTCGGTCGTGCCTTCCTGCACGATGTCTTCGCCCCTCGCCCGTCCGATCTGCTGGCGGAACGTGTTCCGCGCCGGATCGATCCAGGTGATGCGCCAGGCCTCAATCGTCGGGTCGTAGACGCGGATCGTCGTGCCGTACCAATTCCCCGCGATCGGGAAGGGTGGTGCACTGGCGCGATCGGCCAGGCGCGGGATCATCCAGATATCCTGGATCGCGCGGCCCTCGAGGATCCATCCGAAATGAATCTCACCCTGCGCAGTGTGGCGCGCGCCGTCCGGGCCATGGGCGATGATCTCGCTGTCCCAGTCGCCGACAAACCGGCCGTAGAGCTGAAGTGCATCGGCGTGCTCGGGGTTGGGCGCGTTCGTGTGCAGCACCGCGGCAAAATCGGTAAATCGAGCAACCATGTTCATCCCTCCGCTTCGTTTGCGGAAGATCAACACGGCTCGCCGCGGGTGACTTGGAAAAAATTGCTTCGATGCTGGTTTCAAACCCCGTCCAGAATGATCACCGTCGGCGCGTTTGGCAGCGTGTCGCGCGAAATCCGCAACGTTCGCTCGCTTCGTACGTCGATCTCGAACTGCTTGCCGATCCGCTCCATGAACTCTTGCAGCGGGGTTGCGAAACGGTGCATCGGCAGCACCACCGAGGCGCGCAGGCGCCGCGTGATGTCGGAAATGCCGTCGAGCGACATGGTGTAGGTGCCGTCGATCGGCACCATCACGATGTCGAGCCGGCCGATCGCCGCGAACTGCGAATCGTCCAGCTTGACATGAAGGTGGCCGAGATGGCCGATGCACAGCCCCGCGACCTCGAAGATGAAGATCGAGTTGCCGTCCTTGATCATGTCGGTGCCCGACGAGTCCCCGAAATAGCGGCGGATGTCGGTGGTGACATTGCGGATGAAGACGTCGCCGATCCGCTCGGAAATCTTTGCGGGCTCTCCGTCGTCGCGCCAGCCGTGCAGCACATGGGGAATGCGCGGATCGGGAAATAGCGTGTAGTGCGTCGAGTGGGCGCGGTTCATGGTGACGACGTCGGGCAGGCGGCCGATCTGGTAGGCGCCGCTATAGTCGGTGGCGATCCGCACGCCGCCGGGCGTGTCGATGAAATAGGTGGAATGGCCGGCATAGGTGATGGCGACCTCGTCCGCCGCAGCCGCCGCCTGGCGAAGGCTTGCGGGTGTTGCGCGCGGCGGCGCGTTCGACATCGCAAGGCATTCGCTGCGCGGGGCATCCTGCGCCGCGGCGGCTGTGATCAAGGCGCCGAGCGCGGCGAGGATGGTTGAAACGGAGCGCAACACGGCAAGGCTCATCGGCAAAAAGCCAATCTGCAAGGACGGTGGATTGTATCGCCTATTCCAGAACCGCACTATCATAACCGGATCAACAGACCGTCAGCGCCGCCCGACGGTCGGCCTTAACCGGGAGTTGCAGCCATGGCGCCGCGCGCATTCTCTTCACAGCGGCTGGAACCGCTCCGTCACACCGAGGCCGGCGTGCTCGACGTCGCCTATTACGAGGCGGGACCTGCGGATGGTCCGGCCGTGGTGCTGCTGCACGGCTTTCCCTACGACATCCACTCCTATGTAGATGTCGCCCCCATGCTTGCCGCAACAGGCTGCCGCGTCATCGTTCCCTATTTGCGCGGCTACGGTCCGACCCGCTTTCGCGATTCCGCAACCCCGCGCTCCGGCGAGCAGGCCGCGATCGGTGCCGATCTGATCGCGCTGATGGATGCGCTTGCCGTGAAGCGCGCGGTGTTCGCGGGCTATGATTGGGGCGGACGCGCCGCCTGCATCGGCGCCGCGTTGTGGCCGGAGCGTTGCATCGGCCTGGTGTCGGTGAACGGCTATCTGATCCAGGACATTGCGCGCGCCATGCAGCCCGTGCGTCCCGAGCGCGAGGTCGCGTATTGGTATCAGTATTATTTCCAGATCGAGCGCGGCCGCGCCGGGCTCGCCGCCAACCGGCGCGGGATTGCAAGAATATTATGGCAGCAATGGTCGCCGAACTGGCGCTTCGACGAGGCGACGTTCGAGCGCAGCGCGGTCGCCCACGACAACCCCGATTATGTCGACGTCGCGATCCACAGCTATCGGCATCGCTATGGCTTGGCGGAGGGCGACCCGCGCTATGCCGACATCCAGCACCGGCTCGCGGCGCTGCCGGCGATCACGGTCCCAGCGGTGACGCTGGATGGCGATGGCGACGGCGTCGCGCCGGCCACCGACGGCACCGCGCAGGCCGCGAAATTCACCGGCCCGCGCAGCCATCGCGTCATCCCGCGCGCGGGGCATAATCTGCCGCAGGAGGAGCCGGAGGCGTTTGCCGCGGCGGTGATGGAGCTAGTCAAAGGCTAGCGTGCTACGGGCCTAGGAAAGCAGTTGTGCAGAATCGCCGCGAGCTTCCATCAGTTTGACGGCCTTTTTGTCGAAGGAGACGAAAATGTCTGCGCCGAGCCAGCGTCCCTCGTAAGCGATAACGCCATCCGCAAAATCGCCGCCCGAATCGAGCAGAGCGAGCCCCGCCTCGGCTGCAGGTCGGTTCACGACGACGTTCGCGCCGTCGACCAGGTTGCGGATCGTTGCCGCGATGTCGCTTAGTTCGATTTTATAGGTTCGTAGAACCCAAACCAATTCGCAAAGGGTCGCTATCGTCAGCGCGATTATTTCGGCGCTGCCCAATGCCGCCTGGGCAACTTTGCTCTGCTCAGGGTGGTCTTCTAGGAATGCCCGTACCAGCACGTTGGTATCGGCGGTAATCCTCATCGTTTGCCGGCCCAACCGCGGGCGATCACCTCGTTCATTTCCTCGATCGAGAGGGATCGACCCTTTTTCTTGTTCTTCAGGCTGCCGAAAAGATCGGAGATTTTTCCCGTGGGCCGGGCTGCCTTCACTTCGATCCGGCCATCAGGCAACTTCTCCACGGCGATTTTCTCACCGGGATGTACGCCCAGATGCTCAAGCAGGTCCTTGCGCAGCGTGACCTGGCCTTTGGCGGTAACAGTGAGTGTGCTCATGGCAGCCCCGGATTTTGGTTCACCTTAGATGTAAGGCAAAAAAGCCTTACTATCAAGATCTCCCCGAGGAGTGCCACGACGATACGCTCACTCCCGCCGCGGGCTGAGCTTCCAGGTCGCAGCGACGATGGCTGCGGTCATCAACCCGCAGATGATGGCGGCAGGGGGCATCGACAGCGCCAGCGCCGAGGTTGCGGCCCATCCGATCGAGGAAAAGGCCTCCGCGAAGGTCGCGAGCCGCGACGAGGTCTGGCGCCGGCGGAACTGGCTGCGCTTCGCCTGCACCCGAAACCAGAGCTGGATCGCGGTGGCGCAAGCCGCGCCGATCATGACGCCGCACGCCGTCACCGCCGCTTGCAGCGGCGCGGCCAAGGCGAGCGCCATCAGGAGCGGCGCGAAGACCACGCCAATCGCAATCAGCACCACCTCGATCTTGGCGCGGATCACGCGCGACGGCGATAGCGGCGCGGTCGCGACCAGATCGGCGGCGTCTTCGCCCGAGATCGTCAGCCAAGCCAGGCCGCCCGCGAGCTGGCCTGCCGCCATCACGACGACCGGCGTGATCAGCACGATGGCCGCGGAACTGTCGGAAAAGCTCCGCCACAGCAAGACCGCCGGCGGCACCAGATAGAGCAGCTGCATCAGCGTCTGCGAGATCAGCCAGGGATCGCGCCGCAGCAGCACGAACTCCTTTCGCCGCAGCGCCTGCTGCCGCGAGCCACCGCGAAACGCCGCGAGCCCACGGGCCTGACGGCTGGGGGCACCCTGCGCCGCGGCGCTGACGGCGGTATCGGCAAAGCGCGGCGAGAAGATCGCCATCACGACGCCGAGCAGCGAGAGGCTTGCGGACAACAGAAGCAGCAGCGCCTCGGTATCGCCGAGCACCGCCCGCGCGGGCCACCAGACGATGCTGTCGGCGCCAGGCGCGAAGGCCGCGGCGGCATCCGAGGTCAGGACCGCGAAGCGCGACAGCGTGCCGTAGGACAGGATCGCGGCGATCTGCAGCGCAATGACAAAGCCGGCGCCGATGATCGCGGCGAGAATTTGCGCGACCAGCCGCGTCCTTGCCGGGCCGATCAGGCGGAACAGCGCGATGGTGACCGCGATCGCGAGCGCCGCGGCAGATATCCCGACCGCGATGACGACGCCGAAGGCCAAAAACCATCTGGCGCCGCCGCCGAGCACGAGCACGTCGATGAACGGCGTCGAGAACAACAGCGCCATGCCGGTAACCATGAGCGCGATCGCGGCGATACGGATCGAGAAGATGTTGGCGAATCTCGCCGGCGAAGACATGATGAGGTCGAGATCGGCGCGGGCATAGAACACCCGCGTCACCGATTCGATCGCTTGCGACAGCATCAGGGCCCAGGCGACGAAGATCGTCGCCGTCATGACGATGAGAGAGGATTTGTCGAGCGGCGCCTGCAAATTGGCGAACCGGCCGGTCACGGCCCAGGCCGGCAGGTGCATGAGGGCTGCGAACAGGATCAGGCCTGCGACGGCCGCGCGCTTCCGCCGGCGCCGCCCGCCGGTCATCATGGCGAGCCATTCGCGCCAGGCGAGCCGCAGCTCATGCCGCGCAAACCAGGAAAGCGCCGTAGCCGAGCTCATGCGGCGGCGGCCTCTACATCGACCAGCCCGATGAACAGATCCTCGAGGCTGGTGTCGGTGTGGCCGTTCTGCTGCCGCAGCTCGCTCAGCGTGCCCTCGGCGACCAGCCGTCCCGACGCGATGACGCCGATGCGGTCGGCCATGCGTTCGGCGACTTCGAGAATATGCGTGGTCATGATCACGGTGCAGCCGGCGCGGACGCGATCTCCCAACAGCCCCTTGACGTGCCGGGCGGACACTGCATCGAGCCCGGTCAAAGGTTCGTCCAGGATGATCAGGCGGGGATCGTGGACCAGCGCGCCGGCCAGCGCCACTTTCTGGCGCATGCCTTTGGAAAATCCCTCGCAACGTTCGTTGAGATGCGGCGCAAGGCCGAGCGAGACCAGCAGGTCGTGCGCGCATGCTTGCGAAATCCTGGGCTCGATGCCCCAGAGGCCGGCGACGAATTCGAGATATTCCAGCGGCGTCAGCTTGTCGTAGATCATCGGCTCGTCGGACACCCACGCCATCACCTGCTTGGCGGCGACCGGTTCGCGCAACGCGTCGATGCCGAAAATCCCCACCGATCCGGCGTCGGGCCGCAACAGGCCTGCGACCATGCGCAGCGTCGTGGTCTTGCCGGCGCCGTTGGGGCCGACAAGGGCGTAGAACTCGCCCGCACGGACGGTGAGATCGAGCGCGTCGACCGCGGGGCGGTCAAAACGCTTTGTTAACCCTCGCACCTCAAGCGCGGATGGTCCGGACTTCATGAAATCGTCACCGTCACCGTTTGCGTCGCACGCGAACATGGACCGAAGATGTTTCGGCACGGTGAATCCGCGGCGCAAATTCCGAAATGACAATCAGCGCTTTGTTGACAGGGATCGGCGCTTTGGGCTGAATGAGCACTGGACGATGTGCGGTCTTTCGGCTTTTCGGTGCGGGAAGCGCGAGAGACAGGGCGTTAGAAGGCGATCGACAGAATTGCCGCGCGCCGCGGGAGGGAAGCAAATGCTGGACTTCGTTCAGCAGTTGGTGAGTGGCATTGCGCTCGGCTGCGTTTACGGCCTGATCGCGCTCGGTTTTGTCCTCGTCTACAAGGCCACCGAAGTCGTCAATTTCGCCCAGGGCGACCTGATGATGCTGGGCGGATTCTTCGCCTACACCTTCATCGGCATTTTGGGGCTCAATTACTGGATTGGCTTTGCCGCTGCGGTGCTCACCATGGCGCTGTTTGGCGTGCTGGCGGAGCGGCTGGTGGTGCGTCCTATCCTGGGCTATCCGCAATTCTCCATCATCATGGCGACCATCGGGCTCGGCTATTTCCTGCGCTCGGTGGCCGGCATGATCTGGGGCACCGACGACTTCAAGATCGAGACGCCGTTCAGCGAGGGCGTGTTGCGGTTGGGCAGCCTGGTGCTGGCCTATGACAAGCTCTCGGTGATCGCGGCAACCATCATCCTTTGCGCCCTGCTTTATCTCTTCTTCAACAAGACCACGCTTGGAACGGCGATGCGCGCCAGCTCCGAGAACATGTTGGCTGCCTATTACATGGGCATTCCGGTCAAGCGAGTGGTGTCGATCGTGTGGGCGATCAGCGCGGCGGTCGCGACCTGCGCCGGGGTCCTGCTCGCGCCGATCACCTTCATCCATTCCAATGTCGGCCTGGTGCTGGGACTGAAGGCTTTTCCGGCTGCCGTGCTCGGCGGCTTCGGCTCGATCCCCGGCGCGGTGGTCGGTGGCGTCCTGATCGGCGTGATCGAGAGCATGGCCGGCTTCTACCTGCCGGAAGGCTGGAAGGACGTCGCGCCCTACATCGTGCTGCTGCTGGTGCTGTTGCTCAAGCCGGAGGGCCTGTTCGGCCTTCCCATGCGCAAGAAGGTCTAGAGCATGATCCGGAAAAGTGGGAACCGGTTTTCCGATAGGATCATGTTCAATCAAAGAGACGACATCATGATCCGATCCGATCGGATCATGATCTAGGGGCGGGCCGATGCGCTTCATGTTCAAGACCGACTACGAAGACGATATCCGCCTGTTTCCGCACTCCGGTCATGTGCTGTCCTACGGTACGCTCTTGATCCTGCTGGCGATCGCGCCGTTCGTTCTCTCAAGCTACATGGTCAGCCAGCTGGTCTTTGTCTGCATCTACGCCACCGTCGGCGTGGCGCTGTTGATCCTCACCGGTTTCACGGGGCAGGCCTCGCTCGGACATGCCGCCTTTCTCGCCATTGGCGCCTATACCGCCGCCTATCTGCAGCAGTTCAACGTGCCGTTTCCGGTGTATTTCCTTGCCGCCGGCGTATTGACCGGCGTGATCGGCGCGATCGTCGGATTCCCGGCGCTGCGGCTGCAAGGCATCTATCTCGTCATCGCCACGATCTCGTTTGCCTTCATTGTCGAGGAAATCCTCGCGCGGTGGGAAAGCGTCACCCATGGCAACGAGGGCATGCGGGTCAAGACCATCGAGTGGCTCGGCACGCAGGTGTCGCGCGACAGTCCCGCCTTCTATTTCCTCTGCCTTGCCGTTTTGATCCTGACCATCGTCGGCGCGCTGAACCTGTTGCGCTCGCCGACGGGGCGCGCATTCATCGCGATCCGCGACAGCGAGACGGCGGCGCGCAGCATGGGCATCAACGTTTCCCTCTACAAGGTGAAGTCGTTCGCGATCAGCGCGGCCATCACCGGCTTTGCCGGCGTGCTGTTCGCCCACAAGCTCTCCTTCATCAGCCCGGAAATGTTCACCCTGCAGCTCTCGATCGAGTTCATCATCGTGATCCTGATCGGCGGCACCTTCAGCCTGCATGGCGCGGTGCTGGGGGCGATCTTCATCGTCATGATCGATCCGTTCCTGACCTATCTGAAGGACGACATGCCGGGCCTGATCGGCGGCATCGCTGCGGCGCTTGGCGCCGGAAGCGAGCGCGCGGCCCATATTCAGGACAGTGTCGCGGCCTTGGCTTCCGCCAACGGCCTGAAGGGCGCGATCTACGGCGTCATCATCGTGCTGTTCGTGCTGTTCGAGCCGCTCGGCCTCTACGGCCGCTGGCTCAAGATCAAATTGTTCTTCCAGCTGTTCCCGCTCTACAAGCGCGCCACCTTCAAGCGGCAGAAAATCTACGTGAAATCGGAGCGGAACCGATGAGCTATTTTCGCGCCGAAAATCTCTCGCTGCATTTCGGCGGCCTCAAAGCCGTCGACGCCGTCTCCTTCGCGGTCGAGAAGGGCGAGACCCTCTCGATCATCGGGCCGAACGGCGCCGGCAAAAGCTCGATCTTCAACCTGATCTCGCGCATCTATTCCCCGACCTCGGGAAAAATCTTCTTCGAGGACCAGGACATCACCGGCGAGCCGGCCTACGGCATTGCGAGATTGGGCATTGCCCGCACCTTCCAGAACATCGAATTGTTCGAGAATGCGACCGTGCTCAATAACCTGCTGGTCGGCCGGCACCGGCATTCGACCACGCAACTCTGGCAGGAGCTGTTGTTCCTGCCGAGCGTGCGCGCGAATGAAAAAGCCCATCGCCGCCGCGTCGAGCAGGTCATCGAATTTCTCGATCTCGAACCTTATCGCGACAAGCTGATCTCGGGGCTGCCATACGGCGTTCGCAAGGTCATCGAGCTCGCCCGCGCCCTCTGTTCCGAGCCAAAACTGATCCTGCTCGACGAGCCGTCCTCCGGGCTGAACGTCGAGGAGACCGGCGACATGTCGTTCTGGATAAGGGACATGAAGTCCGAGCTCGGCATCACCGTCGTGATGGTCGAGCACGACATGACGCTGGTGAACCGCGTTTCCGACCGGGTGATTGCGCTGAACTATGGACGCGTGCTGGCGATGGGAACGCCTGCCGAAGTGCAGCACCATCCCGACGTCATTGCGGCCTATCTCGGCGCTTGAAGAGGCTGCCATGAACGCGCCCGACATCATCCTCAAGCTCAGCAACATCGAGAGCTATTACGGGCCGATCATGGCGATCAGGGGCATCAGTCTCGAGGTCCCGCGCGGCCGGATCGTGACGCTGTTGGGCGCCAACGGCGCCGGCAAGACCACGGTGCTGAAGACGATTTCCGGCATTCTCGATCCGCAGAAGGGTTCGATCGAGTTCATGGGCAGGCCGATCCAGCGGATGGAGGCCGACAAGATCGTGCGGCTGGGCATAAGCCATGTGCCGGAAGGGCGCGAGGTGTTTCCGTTCCTCTCCGTGCGCGAGAATTTGATGATGGGCGCCTATCCGCGCCGGGATCGCGACGCGGTCGCGGACGACCTCGAACGGGTCTACGGCTATTTCCCGCGCCTGAAGGAGCGGCTCGATCAACCGGCCGGCCAGCTCTCCGGCGGCGAACAGCAGATGCTGGCGATCGGGCGGGCGCTGATGAACCGGCCGACGCTGCTGTTGCTGGATGAACCCTCGCTTGGCCTGTCGCCGATCCTGGTGAAGGAGATTTTTGCCATTATCCGGCGGGTCAACGAGGAGCAGGGCATGTCGATACTTTTGGTCGAGCAGAATGCCAAGGTGGCGCTGGAGACGGCGCATTACGGCTATGTGCTCGAGCTCGGCCGGGTCGTCATGAATGACACCAGCGAGCGGTTGATGCATTCGAAGGACATCCAGGAGTTTTACCTTGGCGCCAAGGAAGCCGGCGCGAGGGGTGAACGGCGCTGGAAAAAGAAGAAAACCTGGCGTTGAGCAAGACTTGGCGTTGAGAACGACGTGGTGTTTGAAAAAGATTTGGCGTTAGATACGGCTCCTGCTTCGGACAAAAGACCGGCCGCAAGACGCCGGCAAGCGTGGTGGGTGAGGCAGAGGAGGAAACGGGCATGGCCGGAGCGGCGGTGCTGACGGTCGCCGACACGATCGCGAACAGCTTTTTGCTCGCGGTCCAGACGCGCGGCGATAGGCCTGCGATCCGCGAGAAAAAATTCGGCATCTGGCAGCCGACCAGCTGGCGCGAGTGGCTAAAGATATCGAAGGAAATCGCGTATGCGCTGCACGCGGTCGACTTCCGGCCCGGCGACGTCGCCTCCATCATGGCCAACGCGGTGCCGGAATGGGTGTTTGCCGATATGGGCATTCTCTGCGCCGGCGGCGTTTCGTCCGGCATCTATCCGACCGACGCCGCCGCGCAGGTGGAATATCTGATCAACGATTCCCGAACGAGGGTGATTTTTGCCGAGGACGAGGAGCAGCTCGACAAGATCCTGTCCTGCCGGTCTCGCTGTCCGACGCTGCAGCGGATCGTCGTCTTCGACATGGAAGGCTTGAGCGGCTTTTCCGATCCCATGGTGATGTCGCTGGCCGAGTTCATGGCGCTCGGGCGCAACCACATGCCGGGCCGCGAGGCGCTGTGGCTGGAAATGACTGGGAGCCGCGGGCCGGATGACCTCGCGATCCTGGTCTACACCTCCGGGACGACCGGTCCGCCGAAGGGCGCGATGCATGCCAACCTCAGCGTCACGCACCAGATGCGCCACGCCAACGATCTGTTTCCCTCGACCGACAGCGAAGAGCGTCTGATCTTCCTGCCGCTCTGCCATGTCGCCGAGCGGGTCGGCGGCTACTATGTCTCGCTGGCGTTGGGGTCGGTGATGAATTTTGCCGAAAGTCCGGAGACGGTGCCCGACAACCTGCGCGAGGTGCAGCCCACGCTGTTTCTCGCGGTGCCGCGGATCTGGGAAAAGTTCTACTCTGGCATCACCATTGCATTGAAGGATGCGACCGCGTTGCAGAACTGGGCCTACGGCCGCGCGCTCGCGATCGGGTATCGCATGACCGATTGCAAGCTTCAGGGCGGGACGCCGTCATTGTCGATGCGGCTTGCCAACCGGGTCGCCTATTGGCTGGTGTTTCGCAACATTCGCCGCATGCTCGGGCTCGACCGCTGCCGTCTCGCTCTCACCGGGGCTGCGCCGATCGCGCCGGATTTGATCCGCTGGTATCTCGCGCTCGGCATCGAGATGCGCGAGGTCTACGGCCAGACCGAAAATTGCGGCGTCGCGACGTTGATGCCGGCAGACCGAATCAAGCTCGGCTCGGTCGGCAAGGCCGTGCCGTGGGGCGAGGTTGCGCTCTCGCCGGAAGGCGAAATCCTGATCAAGGGTGACTTTCTGTTCATGGGCTACCTGAACCAGCCGGAAAGAACCGCCGAGACCGTTGACGCCAGGGGATGGCTGCATACCGGCGATGTCGGCACCATGGACAATGAAGGTTTTGTCAAGATCACCGACCGGATGAAGGACATCATCATCACCTCCGGCGGCAAGAACATCACGCCGTCCGAGATCGAGAACCAGCTCAAATTCTCGCCTTACGTTTCCGACGCGGTGGTGATCGGCGACAAGCGGCCCTACCTCACCTGCCTGGTGATGATCGATCAGGAGAATGTCGAGAAATACGCCCAGGATCAAGACATTCCCTTCACCAACTATGCGAGCCTGTGCCGCGCGCCGGAAATCCAGGATCTGATCCAGCGCGAGATCGAGGCGGTCAATGCCAACTTCGCACGCGTCGAGACCATCAAGAGGTTCTTCCTGATCGAACGTCAGTTGACGCCGGAGGACGAGGAACTGACGCCGACCATGAAGCTGAAGCGGAATTTCGTGAACAAGCGTTACGCCGCCGAGATCGACGCCATGTATGGCGATCGGGCGGTGGCGTGAATTATCGAAACGCAAAGACAGCGAAGGACAAGTAGGCCCACTCTTTCGCGCTACAAGGGCCTGAGGAAACCAACAGAGGAAGAGGAGGAGTGGAATGTCGACATCGTTCAAGGCGCTCGGCCTTGCATTCGGCGCGCTCGCGCTGACGCATCTGCCGGCCACTGCCCAGACCACCAAGGTTACCAATGAAGGCATCTCGGCGAACGAGATCGTGATCGGTACCCATCAGGATTTGTCGGGTCCGATCAAGGTCTGGGGCGTGCCGGTTTCCAACGGCATGAAGATGGCGGTCGAGGAGATCAACGCGGCCGGCGGCATCAACGGCCGCAAGCTCAAGATGATCCTCGAGGATAATGGTTACGACCCGAAGAAGGCGGTGCTGGCGTCGCAAAAAATGGTCGAGCGCGACAAGATCTTCGCCATGATCGGGCCGATGGGATCGCCGACCGTGCTCGCGGCGCAGGACATTCTGTTCGATGCAGGTGTGCTGCAGCTGTTCCCGCTGACGGCCGCCGAATTCACCTTCAAGTTCGATCCGTCGAAGCCGCAGGAACGGCTGAAGTTCAACAACCTCTTGCCCTATGTCGAGAGCACGCGCGCCGCGCTCAAATACATGATGGATTGGAAGAACTTCAAGAAGCCCTGCATCATGCACCAGGATGACGAGTACGGCAAAAACGTGCTTGACGGTTTCACCCAGCAGCTCGACGCCATGAAGGTGCAGCCGGCCTCGATCACGAGCTACAAGCGCGGCGCCTCCGACTTCTCCGCCCAGGTCGCCAAGATGAAATCCGACGGCTGCGATCTGGTGGTGCTCGGCACCATCATTCGCGAAACCATCGGCGCGATGAACGAGGCCAGGAAGCTCGGCTGGGACGTCACGTTCCTTGGAGCCACGCCGACCAACGTGCTCGAAGTGCCGACGCTCGGCAAGGATGCGGTCGAGGGACTCTATGCCGCGTCAGGCTTCGAGATTCCCTATGAGGACACCGCGAAGGGCAAGGTGAAGGACTGGCTGGCCAATTACAAGAAGATGTTCGGCACCGACGCCAATACCCAGGCGATGATCGGTTATAATTCGGTGGAAACCTTTGCCTTTTACGCGGAGAAAGCCGGCAAGGACCTGACCGGCCAAAAGATGCTCGATTCGCTGGAGTTGGGCGAGAAATTCTACGACATCTTCAGTTCACCGCCGACCAAGTTCTCCAAGACCGATCACCTCGCCAACACCGTCACGCAGGTGCAACAGATCCAGCACGGCCGCTGGGCGCTGGTGAAGGACAATCTGATGTTCTGACAATTGTTGAAAGCTGAGAGGGCTGCGCGGGATCCGCGCGGCCTTCAATTATCGACCCTGATCAGAGGTCGATGCAAATCCGGGCGCGGCCAACGAACGCTGGACTACTTCTGCAATATCTTCAGCAGCAGGTTGCCGCTGAGGACCGCCGGCTCCCGGGGCGGAAGAAAGGTTACTCCGGCCGCCCGGGCGAGCTCGGCCGTGGCGCCGCGCGTCTGCAAGCCGGAGAGCACTTTGTTGACGGCGACGAGAAGGTCCGCATCGCTCGCCAGCCCGACATAGCCGCGATTGGCGCCAATCGGATAATAATACCCGGAACCCGTGAGCTTGGTGTCGGGATGGGCAACGCGATAGGCGTCGAACCGGCGCAGGTCCAGCAGCGTCGCGTCGAACTCGCCGCGCTCCAACGAGCCCAGCAGATCGCTCCTGCCGGGGACCAGATGGGCAATGTCGTCAACCAGCCGTCCGTTGCCGAAATTCATCAGAATGGCATCTGCAAGCGTACCGCTTTCAATTCCAATCCGCAGTCCCGCAAGGTCGCCGATATCGGCGGTCCGGCGGTCGCGCGCCTTTGGGCCGAGCACGACGGTCAGCGGCGAATAGATGTAGGGCTGGCTTGGCGCAAGCACGCCGAGCGGAACGCGGCGCGTGCGGTCATCGCGCGTGGCGCCTTCGAAATCGGGAAGCTTTGCCGTCTTCACGCCAGGCACGACCAGGGAATCGCTGGTCAAGGCATAGCTGCCGACCAACGAGCAGCGGCCGTCCGAGAGCAGGGCATTTGCCTCAAGCGCAGGGCTGGAATCTTCATCCAATTTACTTTCGAACCACTCGATCTGGAGCGGCCTGCCGAGCTGTTTTGCGATCGCCTCGGCCAGTGCGACATCGAAGCCACTATCGGGCGCGCCTTTACGATGAGCCGAAAGCGGCGGCAAATCCTCGTCGAGACAGACCCTCAGCACCTGCTCGGCGGCGGCCGGCGCGGCTGAAATCGCGGTGAGAATCGCGGCTCCGACCACGATCGCGTGGAGATCTCTCAGCCGCTTTCTCATGGTTTTCTCTGGCTCGAGATGTAGGCCCACAGGCTCGCGATTTGCCCGTCGTCAAGAAGGTCGCCCCACGGCGGCATCCGGTTGTTCTTGCCCAGTTTCACGGTGTTGACGAAGCGGTCCTTGTCATCGGGAAACCTGCGCAGATCGGGTGTGATCGTGCCGGGGTTCATCATGCCTGGACCGTGGCAGTGCGAACATCTCTCGGCGTAGATCGCCTTGCCCTGATCGATCTTCGCCTGATCGGTGTCGGTGATTTGTTGCGCGTTTGAACGCTGCGTCGCGATCTCCGCGATTACCGTCATGATGACGGCGGCGAAGCACGCCGCCGTCCAACCGAAACGTCGTTCAATCACCAGCGAACCGCTCACCGAGGCTTGACTGCGAACACCCAGAGCGATCCGCCGGCCGGCACGCTGGCCAGCCGCTCATCGCCGGAAAATATCGAGTAGACGCCGCCATAGCCGCTGTTGACGGCGACATACTGGACGCCGTCCTGCTGCCAGGTCACCGGTTGCCCTTCGATCCCCGAGCCGGTCTGGAACTGCCATAGCTTCTTGCCGCTGTCGGCATCGAACGCTTCGAACTCGCCGGTCAACTGGCCGGAGAAGACGACTCCGCCTGCGGTCGACAGCACGCCAGAGAAGCGCGGAATATCACTCGGCACTTCCCACTTGGTCTTTCCTGTCAGGGGATCGATGGCGCTGAGGTGGCCGCGCGGCCCGTCTGGCCAGTCCCACAGGTCGGTCAGATCCATGCCGAGATACCATTCGCCTGCCTTGTAAGTGACCGGCTCGGTCTTGTAGTGGCCGCCCATAGCCAGCGTGTTGGCATAGGCGAGACCGGTCTGAGGATTGAACGACATCGGTTCCCAGTTTTTTCCGCCGAGAAGGGACGGGTAGACGACGACTTTCTTGCCTTCGCGAGCGTCCCTTGTGACGTCGGTTTCAATCGGTCGGCCGGTCTTCATGTCGATGCCGGTCGCCCAGTTCACCTTCACGTAAGGATTTGCAGCGAGCAGTTTCCCGTTGGTCCGGTCCAGCACATAGAAGAAACCGTTGCGGTTCGCATCCATCAGGACCTTGGTCGGCTTGCCGTCGACAGTGAGATCGGCCAGCACCATCTCGGCGACGGCGTCATAGTCGAACGGATTATTCGGCGAGAACTGATAGTGCCACTTCATCTTGCCCGTTTTCGGTTCGAGCGCGAGAACCGAGCAGGTGAAAAGATTGTCGCCCGGTCGCACCGCCGCGTTGAACGGTCCGGGGTTGCCGACGCCCCAATAAACCGTGTTCAGTTCAGGGTCGTAGGAGCCGGTGATCCAGGTCGATCCGCCGCCAAGTTTCCAGGTATCGCCCTTCCACGTATCGCCGCCGGGTTCATCGGGGCTGGGTACGGTATTGGTGCGCCATAGATGCTTGCCCGTCTCCGGATCCCATCCATCGATGAAACCGCGGGTGCCGAATTCCGCACCTGAGATGCCGGTCAGCACCACCCCGTCGGCGACCAGCGGTGCCACCGTCATCGAATAGCCTTCCTTGAAGTCGGCCGCCTTCTGACGCCAAAGCTCTTTGCCGGTCTTGGCGTCGAGCGCGATGACATTGGCATCGAGCGTGGTGCGGAACAGCTTTCCATCGAAGATCGCGGCGCCGCGGTTGATGATACCGCAACACACGATGCGCGGCGTTTCCGGCGGATACTCGACCTTGGTCTTCCAGATCTGCTTGCCGGTCTTTACATCCACCGCCATCGTGGCGTTGTGGGTCGTGACATAGATGACGCCCTGGTAGACCAGCGGCTGAGATTCCTCGCTTCGGTCGTCGGCATAACTGTAATTCCACACCGGCACCAGATCCTTGGCGGTGTCCCGGTTGATCTGGGTCAGCGGACTGAACCGCTGCAGATTGTAACCCATGCCGTAATTCAGGACGTTCGATGTGTCAGTCGCGCCCTTGCTCAATTGATCGGCGGTCTGAGCGCTGACGCCGAACGGAGCAAGGATTGCAAGACAAGCGGCAGCTGCGACGCGTTTCATTCGTTGCCTCCCTACGATCTCTAGCGGATCTTAGGCGATGCTATGCTTGAGAGAAGCATGGCGTCAACAAAGGCTGGACGAGTCTGGCAAAAGAGAAGATTTGCTTCGTCAGCTTTTCGCCCAACGAAATACTCTGCGTGTTCCGGATGCAGTGCAGCATCTCGAACCGGTGCCCACTTCGCTGGAAAACCCTCTATCATGCAAGCGCAATTGAACGCCAGCGCTGTTCAACGCGCGCCAAGCGCGACGCCCAGATTGACCGGCTGCAGCGCCAGCCGCCGCCATCGGTCTTCTGAAATGCGAAGGCCTTCTCGATTCTGATCCGGTGCGACACCGGAAAACCGTCCCGGCTTGCCGGCGCTGCCGGTTTTCATGATCCCGGCAGGTGCCGGTGCAGTTGGCATTGAGTTCGGATTCGCGATCCGCAGCAACGGATCGCCGCAGAATCCCGGATCTCGCCCCCGATGCAAACGTGATGGCGGGGACGCTAGCTTCAAAAAACGACGAGGCGAAACGAAATTCTGCGCCGGATTTGTATGTGCCCGACTTGGCGGGCTGCCACCGGTTGGCGCGGTCATCTAGTTGGAGGGGGCGATCAACCCGGGCTGGGCGACCGGATCGGACGGTGCGGAGGGGAGGGAGCCGCGATCGGGCAGGCTCGCCAGCAGCGGCGGATCGGCATATTTCATCAGCCCGGATTGGTCGATCACAAACAGCGGCCGGTAATTGCGGACATAACTGTCCTCGATCATCGCCATGCGCCGGTTGTCGAGCATCAGCCAATGTCCATCCAGCCGTACGGCGGTGACGGCGTGGTCCTCACCGCTAAGGGTGTCGCGCAGGATGACGATGCGCAGATCGTCGGCGGCGATGCCGGCTTCAAGAAGAGCGACATATTTCGCGATCGCGTAGTCCTCGCAATCGCCAGCGCCGTGGTAAAAGGTGACGAGCGGCGAACTCCAGACGTCGATCTCGCCGTATTGGGCGAGATCGCTCATCGGGTGGATCGCCAGATTGATGGCGCGGTTGATCACGCCGAGCCGGGCGCGCCCGTCGCGGGCCCTGCCGCTATCGACGATGGCGAGGAATTGCAGCGCCGCGGTGGAGGCGCAATTGTCGCGGTCGCCGTCGCAAAGCGCGAGCTGCACCCGTTCGTCGTCGAGTTTGCGCGCGACCCCCAGCCATTTGTCGCGCAAGCCCCCGGCATAGACGGCAGAGGCGGAAAGCCCGAACGGCTCGGCGGATGAGTCGGCCACGTCCAGCGGCGGGTAAGAATCCAGCGTGCCCGCGTTCAGATCGGCGATCGGCCCGAACCAGGCCATGCCGCATGCGAGTACAGCGGCACGCAACGCGTGCCCTTGACCGAAAAGCCCCATCCGACGCCCCTTGTCCGGGCATCGCGCGGGCCGCGTTTGGCCTGCTCGTGACCGGATCGTTTCGGCCGCGATGATGGAAGGGGTCGGCTTTTATTCTGCTTAAAACCGGCCTCGAGGAACGACAAAGCTCGAAACGGGCTGAAGTCGGTATCGCCGATTTCCCGAAAATTTTAGCTATCTGCGCCGGCCCGGCGAGGAGATCGCCGCGAAGGGCTCGAAGTTACATTCAGGGGTTGTATCGATGCAGACGACTGCAATTAATGGCTAATTTGATCGGATTTCATAATCTTGTAATCCAGATCACAGTTATAGCTCGGAAACTGGCGCAGTATCCTGCAAGCGAATGCAGGTGGAAGATGATGAAAGTATTGGTAAAACCATTGACGCCTTAAATTACACCAAGTGGTCCAAAGGTTTCTACCGAATACTTTAAAATACTTACGAGACTGGCACGAAATACTCGATTGTATTGCCGATCAGGCCAGAAGTCTCCAATATCTCGCGTCGCTTTACCCAGTTGCAGCACAAGCTAGGGATGGTTTCGCGATGCACCTGCCAATGATATGCAAGCTTAGACGTCGAATATTTTAATTAGTTATTAACCAATTTCCGGTGGCCCTTTGAATTACGTTGGCAAATTTGACGCCACGCTTTCTTCTGACGGCCCGCGGGCGCATTCCCCCGCCTATCTCCACGTCGATCATCTGCCCGCGCACGCGCCCGCGGATGCGATCCTCGTCCCCGACACGCAGCTTCTGTTCAACGGCGATTTCAAGCGATCCGGCGTCGACCTGATCCTTTCCAAGGACGACCGCGAAATCGTCCTGCACGACTATTTCAAGGGCGAGAAGCGCGCCGCGCTCGCCTCGCCCGACGGCGCCCATCTGACCGGCGACATCGTCAACGCGCTGACCGGCGAGGTGCAGTATAGCCAAGCCGGCGGTCCCACAAGCGACCATCAGGTGATCGGCCACGTCACCAAGCTTCAGGGCAGCGCGACCGCGATCCGCAACGGCGTCTCGATTATCCTGAACATGGGTGACAACGTCGAAAAGGGCGACGTCGTGCAGTCCGGCTCGGACTCTACGCTTGGCGTCACCTTCATCGACGGCACCGTGTTCGGCCTGTCGTCAAATGCGCGGATGGTGCTCAACGAGATGGTCTACGACCCCAACGGGTCGAACAACTCCTCGCTGCTCAGCCTGGTGGCGGGAACCATCACCTTCGTCGCCGGCGAAACCGCCAAGCACGGCGACATGAAGATCGATACGCCGGTCGCGACCATGGGCATCCGCGGCACGGCGGTGCTGGTCGAGATCGACTTCACGGTTCCGGGCCAGGGCGGAACCCCCGATGCCAAGTTCCAGGTGCTTGTCGAGCCCGACGGCACCACCGGATCCTACATCCTGTTCGACAAAACCACGCTGCAGCCGATCGCGATGGTCAATACTGCCGGACAGCAGATCAATATCAGCAACGGCGTTGTCAGCGAGTTGTCGAGCCCGCTGTCGCCCGATATCCAGAAGCTGATCAACGACGTGTTCTCGCTGAAATTTTCGGATGCGAATACCAATACGAAAACCACCACGGCACAGACCGATACGCTCAACCCGGAGCTCGTCGGGCCGACCATCAAGCTTGCCGACGGCACGACCGCGACGCCGATCTTTCTCGTTACCAATCCTGGCGGCGGCAACGGCCCCTCCGCGACGCCGATCTTTCCGAATTTCGAAGCGACGATCATACCGATCAAGATCACGATCCCCGGCACCAACGACGCCCCAGCGATCACGACCAGCGCGCAAACCATCCATTTCTCCGGCGGCACCAGCGTGCCCGGCGGCGACCTCAACTCGAGCGATCCGACGTCGGGAACGATGACGTTTACCGACGTCGACCTGACCGATACGCACACGGTTTCGACTGCGCTGGTCGGCGCGGTGCTGTCGGGCGGCAGCGTCCCGCCGCTGCCGCTGAAGCTGTTTGAAAACGCGCTCAGCGCGTCGATCGAGGCCGACAGCACCGGGACCGGGATCGGAACCGTGGACTGGAAGCTCGCCAAGCTTCCGGTCTATCTGGCGGACTTCATCCCCAAGGGACAGACGCTCGCGCTCACCTATGCGGTGACCGTGACGGATTCAGAGGGCGCGACCTCGACCCAAACTGTCACGGTCGATATCACCGGCACCGACAATCCGGCCGTGGTCTGGATTCACACCACCGGCGATGGTTCACCGGACGCGCTGTGGAGTACCGCGCAGAACTGGGAAACCGGAACGGTTCCAACTGCCACCGACGATGCCATCATCATTACCGATCAGCTGAGCGGCCTGACGCCGGTCTATCCGGTTACGATCGATGCCGCGGCGTTCGCTAAATCGCTGACGATGAACGATTTCGGGACGCTGTTTACCGATTCTCCGACGCTGATCAATCAAAGCACCCTGACGATTGGTTCAGGCGGGATCAGTCTCAAGGCCGACTCGATCGTCGAAAACGACAAGCTGGCGACCATCAGCGTTGCCGGCCTGATGGAAGTGCTGGCGCAGAGCTCGCTGCAGAATTTCGGCCAGATCACTCTCCAGGATGGCGGCGACTTCAAGGATCAGAGCACGATCACGAATTTTGCATCCGGGACCATCGACGTATCCGGCGGCACGCTCAATGTGCTCGTCGACATCGCGAACTCGGGCTTTGTTGCCGTTGACACAGGTGCGACGCTGGCGCTCAGCGCGGCCACTATCGACGGCGGCACCGTTACCATCAACGGCACGCTGGAACTTGACGTCGGCGCGGTCTTGAACAACGGCTCGCTCGGCAATTTCGGCCAGATCAATGTCAGCGGCACCGGCAACGCGCTGGATCATGAGGCGGTCACCGCCAACCATGCGCTGGAGGTCATGGCGGGCGGCGCGCTGACCATCGACCTGGGCTCAACTGTGGCCAACGGCGGTGGTACGATCACGGTTGACGGTACCGCGACGCTGACGCTAAACGACGCAATCCTCAATGGCGGGAGGTTGGTCAACGATGGAACGGTGGATTCCACATCCACCAGCGCGATCGACAACGCCAACATCACCAACTCCGGCACGATGGAATCGACCGGCGGGGTGCTGACGATCGATCCTGCCCTGTCGATGATCCTGATCAATTCCGGCACGCTGCAGGCCAATGGCGGCGAACTAGACATCGCCAACGAGCCTGTGACCAACACCGGGACACTGCAGGCGATCGACGACAGCATCCTGAAGCTGAGCTCGCTGACGGTGACCAACACCGACGGCACGGTATCGGACGATAGCGGATCGACGATCGACCTCGTGGGCTCCGTGATCAGCGGCGGCACACTGACCATCTCAGGTATTCTCGACGCCACCGGCACCAGCGCGATTGACGACGCCAACATCACCAACTCCGGCACCCTGGAGTCGACGGGCGGCACGTTCACGATCGACGCGGCGAGCAGCCTGACCAACACCGGCACGCTCGAGGCAAACGGGGGCAACCTGATCATCGACACGGTGTTCTCCGGCAATGCCGAGATCACTGGCGCCTCAATGATCGAACTCGGCGCAAGTTCCTCAAACGCCTACTCGGCTGCAACGATCACCTTCGCGGCAGGCGCTACCGGTACCCTTGTGCTCGATCACGCCAAAGCTTTCAATGGAGCGGTCGTTGGGCTCGAGGACGACAACACGATCGATCTCCGCGACATCACCTATGGATCGAATCCGACCGTCAGCTATGCCAACGGAATTCTGTCGGTCTGGGTGGGCGTGCAAGACGTTGCCAATATCAAGCTCTCCGGCGACTATTCCGGGGTGCACTGGACTCTCGCCGATGACGGGACCAGCCAGCACGGCACTGACCTGATCGAGGTTCCTGGCGTCATCAGCGGGCTCGATTCCCACGGCAATGCTTCCGAGGGGAGCCCGGCCAGTGTCTCCATCACCGACGGCGGAAGTTCTGTTCTGAATGCCACGTATGAGTGGCAGATCTTCGATACCGCTCTAAACCAATGGGTGGATGGGTCGGGTACCGGCGTCAGCAACGCCACTTATGTTCCGGCTGAACAGGAAGAGGGACAGGCTCTCCAGGTCAAAATCTCGTTTACCGATGCTCTCGGAAACGTCGATCACGAGACGCTTTCGGCTGGAACGGTGAACCCGGTCGCGGACCTGCCGGTTGTGACGGCCTCGGCGACCCCGATCAACGAGGACGGCACCAGCAATCTGACGATCACGCTGACCAACGCGGCCGGCCTGTTCGAGAACAGCGACGACAGCGTCACGGTGACGGTGACGCTCGACCATGGCGCGACGCTGCACGGTACCGGCGTCACCGACAATCATGATGGCACCTTCACGCTGACCGCGCATTCGGCAACTGACCTCAGCGGCCTAACCATCACCCCTGCGTCCGAGTTCGAGGGCACCGTGACGGTCGGGGTATCTGCGGTCGCCCATGACGGCGCCGCGGTCTCGACCGCTGGCACCACCTCGGCCACGCTGACCGTGAACCCGGTCGCGGATCAGCCGATCGTGTCTGCCTCGGCGACCCCGATCAACGAGGACGGCACCAGCAATCTGACGATCACGCTGACCAACGCGGCCGGCCTGTTCGAGAACAGCGACGACAGCGTCACGGTGACGGTGACGCTCGACCATGGCGCGACGCTGCACGGTACCGGCGTCACCGACAATCATGATGGCACCTTCACGCTGACCGCGCATTCGGCAACGACCTCGCGGCCTAACCATCACCCCTGCGTCCGAGTTCGAGGGCACCGTGACGGTCGGGGTATCTGCGGTCGCCCAAGACGGCGCCGCGGTCTCGAGCGCCGGTACCACCTCGGCCACTTTGACGGTGCCGGAGACCGACGATCTTGTTGCAACGCTTTCAAGTACGACTGCGCAGCAAGGCGTGACGATCCGCGTCCTCGGCGTGACAGACGGCGGCATCGCCGTAACGACAGGCGTCAGCTACGCTTGGCAGGATTCTGGCAACAACGGCTCTAGCTGGGTTACCGTCGGCACCCATTCCACCTATACACCGGGCGAATCCGACGAAGGCAAGTTGCTGCAGCTGGTTGTGACCTACGCGGACGCATCGGGCACAGAGAGCAGCACCTACAGTCTCGGCATGCCGAACGACCTGGTCGCGACGCTCGACAGCACGACCGCGCAGCAGGGTTTGCCGATCCATGTTACCGGGGTGGCCGACGGCGGCACCACCGTATCGGACGGTGTCAGTTATGCCTGGCAGGTTTCCAGCGACAACGGCAAGGACTGGACCACGGTCGGCCACAATTCCAGCTTTACTCCTGTTGCGGCCGACAACGGCGAACAGCTGCAGGTGGTCGTCACCTACAAGGACTCTGGGGAAAATGAGAGTACGACCGATTCCCTCGGCATTGTCGCGCCGGCGAAGGAATGGTCGGGCGGCAACGGCGATTGGCACAATGCAGGTCAGTGGACCCCTTCCGTCGCCCCCACGCCCAGCGACAACGTGGTCGTCGACGCCAGCGGTAGGTACACGCTCGAGATCGACAATGCTGCCGCTGCGCACTCCCTGGTCGTGAACGACTCCGGGGCTAAGGTCGAAATCGTCGAGGGCAATACACTGACCCTCGGGGGTAACCTGACGATCGACGCGGGAACGCTTCATATCGATACCGAGGCGACGCTGAAAGACATCGCCGCCTCCGCCACGATTACCGGAACATTCACCGATGACGGAACTGTCGAGTCCGCCGGGGGCACGCTTGAAATTGCAAGCGCCGTCACGTCTGGCGAAGGGAAGTTCAAGATCGATGCCGGACACACGCTGCAGCTTGATCAAGCTGACGCGCTTGATGTCGCTTTTGCCGGCTCCGGCGAACTGATCCTCAAGGATCCCGCGCATTTCACCGGAACCATTTCGGACAGCGGCGGCAGCATGACCGCTGCCGATCTGATCGATTTGGCCGGCTTCGACACCGGCGCCTCGGTCAGCTATTCCGCCAATAGGTTTGGTGGCGGCGGCACAGTTGACGTCAGCGAGACTGGGCCACACGACTGTGCACCTTCAGGTGGGGGTCAATTCAACCCATTGGAGTGCGCCGGTTAGCGATGGTCACGGAGGAATTGTGATCCATGATCCGTCTGACGATGCCGGCGGCCAGGCCGTGGGTGGCATCGTCGCGCAAGACCCCGGCCCAGCGCCGAGCCAAACCATCGTTGCAAGCGCGCCGAACCAGACATTGAGCGGACTGGCCGCCAGCGACAACTTCGTTTTCAATTTCGTAAACGTCGGCCACGATACGGTGACCAACTTCCATCCGGCGACCGATGCGCTTCAGTTCGCTGGCTCGATCTTTGCCAACGCGCTAGCCGCCTTGAACGCGACCCACGATGACGGTTTCGGAAATACGATCGTCACCCTCGATGGCCATGATACCGTCACCCTAAGTGGCGTGCTCAAGGCGCAGCTGCACGTCGGCGACTTCCACATCGTCTAGCGCTCCGGCCCGTCCGGTGGTCGTCGAGCGTGCGAAATCCGACCCGGCCCCATCCCGAAAACAACAAGCGTGATCAATCTGCGGCAGCGTGATATCTGAACCAGGATGAAGGGCTTCCGGAGATTGCGACGGTGGTTCAAGCGGCGGTTCGGCTACGCGCGCCTGATCTGTGTCGCGCTGTTGATCGGTTTTGCAGGCTTGCGCATGCTCGATCCCGCGCCGCTTCAGGAGCTTCGTGCCCGGACCTTCGACAACTTCCAGGTCATCGATCCCCGGGTCAAGACGGCAAGGCCCGTCACCATCGTCGACATCGACGAAAAAAGCCTGGTGAAACTGGGTCAATGGCCGTGGCCGCGGACGCGGATCGCCGATCTCGTCACCAGCCTGACGCGGCTCGGCGCCGTCGTGATCGCGTTCGACGCCGTGTTCTCGGAGCCTGACCGCCTCAATCCCGATATCGCGGCCGATACGTTCCGCAATTTGGACGAGGCGACGCGGGAGAAGCTCAAGGCGTTGCCGAGCAACGACCAGGTCCTTGCCGATGCCATCCATCAATCGCGGGTGGTGCTCGGCGAATCCGGAGGACCCGACGTTCACGCCGACCTCGACAAGAACCTGCCGGTCACGGGGCTCGCCACGCTTGGCGCGGAGCCCCAGCCGTTCTTGTTCGAGTTTCCCGGGTTGTTGCGCAACGTCGCCTTGCTCGAGGGGGCGGCCGCCGGGCGCGGGTTGTTCACGATCGTGCCCGAGCGCGACGGCATCGTCCGGCGCGTGCCGATGATCATGCAGGCGCAAGGCGTGATCATGCCCTCGCTGAGCTTCGAGATGCTGCGGGTCGCGAGCGGCTCCGGCACCATCCTGATCAAGACCGACAAAGCCGGCATCAAGGGCATCGGCGTCAAGGGCTTGCAGATCCCGACCGATAGCCACGGCCGGCTTTGGGTGCACTACGCGCATCGCGACCCCTCGATCTATGTCCCGGCCGTCGATGTGCTGGAAGGGCGCGCGCCGCCGGAAAAGATCGCCGGCAAGCTGGTGCTGATCGGCACCTCGTCCGTCGGGCTCAACGACATCAAGACCACGCCGGTCTCGGCCGTCATGCCGGGTGTCGAGATTCATGCCCAGGTGCTGGAGAGCGCCCTGACCGGCGCGGTGGTCTCGCAGCCGAACTACGGCATCGCGCTCGAGTTCTTCGGCGCGCTGCTGCTCGGACTTCTGGTGATCGCGTTTGCGCCGAATTTTGGACCGGTCACCCTGGTCGCGGTCGGCGGGCTGTTCGGATCGCTTTTGATCGGAACCTCCTGGTATTTCTACGCTCACGATCGTCTGCTGATCGATTTCACCTACCCTCTGCTGTCGACGACCGCGATCTATCTGACCCTGATTTTCACCAGCTTCGTCCGCGAGCAGGCGCAGCGGCGCCAGATTCGTTCGGCGTTCGGCCAGTATCTCTCGCCGGCGCTGATCGAGCAGCTCGCGCAATCGCCGGAAAAGCTCGTGCTCGGCGGCGAGCAGCGCGAGATGACGATCATGTTCTCCGACGTCCGCGGCTTCACCACCATCTCGGAAAGCTACAAGAACGATCCGCAAGGATTGACGCGGCTGATGAACCGCTTCCTGACGCCGCTGACGAACGCGATCCTGGCGCGCAAGGGCACCATCGACAAATACATGGGCGACGCCATCATGGCGTTCTGGAACGCCCCGCTCGACGACAAGCAGCACCAGCTCAACGCCTGCGAGGCCGCCATCGACATGCTGGAGCGGATCGACGAGCTCAACAAGCTTCGTGAACAGGAGGCGCAAGCGGACGGCCACACTTATATTCCGCTCAATGTCGGCGTGGGCTTGAATACAGGCACCTGCGTGGTCGGCAACATGGGGTCCGACCTGCGCTTCGACTATTCGGTGTTGGGGGACAGCGTCAATCTGGCCTCGCGCCTGGAGGGCCAATCCAAGGAATACGGCTTTCCGATCATCGTCGGCTCCAACACCGCGCTCGCGGTCAAGGACGCCTTCGCAATCCTCGAGCTCGACTTCATCATGGTCAAGGGCAAGAAGGAGCCCGAGGTGATCTATGCCATCGCCGGCCGCGAGGATGTCGCGCGCTCCGAGCACTTTCAGCGGCTGCGCAACCTGACCATCGAGATGCTGGCCTGCTACCGCAGCCGCGACTGGGACGGCGCGATGGCCGCGATCGAGCGCGGCCGCAAAACCGACGATGCGCACGCGCTGGCGCTGCTCTACAGTCTCTACGAGGCGCGGATCCTCGCCTACAAGAAGACCCCGCCGCCGGACGACTGGGACGGCGCCTACGCGCTGTTGACGAAATAGAGCGACAGACCGATCGGTCGCTAGGGCGGAGACAGCGCGACGCGCGAAGGCGCCGTCAGTTCAACACCCGCTTTAGGTGCGGGCTATCGAGCGAAAACGTCGGCACCTCGATCTCGAAATTCTCGCCGCTCTCGCTGACCATCTGGTAGCGGCCGGTCATGAAGCCGGAGGCGGTCGACAATGGCACGCCGGAGGTATATTCGAAGCGCTCGCCTGGCGCGAGCACCGGCTGCTCGCCGACCACGCCTTCGCCGCGGATTTCCTTCTGCCGGCCCGAAGCGTCCGTGATCATCCAGTACCGGGTGCGCAACTGCACCGTCTCGCCGCCGGTGTTGGTGATCACGATGGTATAGGACCAGAAATACTCGGATTTTTCTGCCGAGGATTGCTCCGGCACAAAGTTCGGTTCGACGGTGACTTCGATTTGGCGGGTGACGGCGCGATACATGCGGCCATCATATCGAAAAGTCCGGCCGGAACCAATCGGGGCGACAATCGCGGTTTCAACACGGTTCGGGATTAAGGCCGCGACCGGCGCGGCCCCTGATACCCGGCAATTGGATACCCGAGAATTGATTCCCGATAATTGATTGCTGGCAAGATATTCCCATTTTGCTGGCTGGCCGCGGGCCGATAGTATCGTAAGCTATGGGACGGCGCGCGACGCCGGCCCCAAGACGGTGCCTGATGACGTCCATTGCCGATCGAGTTGCCTCCCCGCCCCTCGCAGGGTCGACGGATGTCGCCGCGCACGAGAAGGTGGCGGCGCCTGCCGTCTCGGCGTCCGCGATTTCCTTGCCGGTGACGGGCGAGCGCGAGCTGCGGCTCGATCTGTTCCGCGGGCTCGCGCTGTGGCTGATCTTCATCGATCACCTGCCGCCCAATCTTCTGACCTGGTTCACGCTGCGCAACTACGGGTTTTCCGACGCCACCGAGATTTTCATCTTCATCTCCGGCTACACCGCGGCGTTCGTTTACGGCCGTGCGATGCTGGAGTCCGGCTTCGTGGTGGCGACCGCGCGCATCCTGCGCCGGGCCTGGCAGATCTATGTCGCGCATGTATTCCTGTTCACGATCTTCCTCGCGGAGATTTCCTACGTCGCCACCAGCTTCGAGAACCCGCTCTATTCGGAAGAGATGGGGATCATGGATTTTCTCAAGCAGCCCGACGTCACCATCGTGCAGGCGCTGCTGCTGCGGTTCCGGCCCGTCAACATGGACGTGCTGCCGCTCTACATCGTGCTGATGGCGTCGCTGCCGCTGATCCTGCTGTCGATGAAGTGGAAACCGGACGTCACGCTGGGGCTGTCGGTCCTGCTCTATGCCGCCACCTGGGAATTCGATCTGTATTTCAGCTCCTATCCGAACGGCTATTGGGCTTTCAACCCGCTCGCCTGGCAGCTCCTGTTCGTGTTCGGAGCATGGTGCGCGCTGGGCGGCGCCAAACGAATGTCCCGGATATTGTCCTCGCCGGTCACGCTGTGGGTGAGCTTTGCCTATCTGCTCGCGGCATTCTTCGTGACCCTGACCTGGTATGTGCCGCAACTCGGCCATGTGATGCCGCGCCAACTCGAACAGTGGATCTATCCGATCGACAAGACCGATCTCGATGTGCTGCGGTTTGCGCATTTCCTGGCGCTGGCGGCGATCACGGTACGCTTCCTGCCGCGGGAATGGCCGGGGCTGAAATCACCCTGGCTGAAGCCCTTGATCCTGTGCGGACAGCATTCGCTCGAGATCTTCTGCCTCGGCGTGTTCCTGGCCTTTGCCGGGCATTTCATCCTGGCCGAAGTGTCCGGCGGTGCTGCACTGCACGCCCTGATCAGCCTTTGCGGCATCCTCATCATGTGGGGCGTTGCCTGGGTGATTTCGTGGTACAAGCACGTCGCTGACAAGGGCGGCCCACGAAAAGGCGCCCGCAGCAACGCCGATTTGGCAGGAGGGGGTTGATGCGGTCGGGAGTGATCCTGGGCCTGGCTTTGCTGGCGATGGTTTCCAATGCCTTAGCAGCGCGCGCCGACGACGCCCCCGCCAGTTGCGGGGTTCCGGACTCCCTGCTTGCCACCGAGAGCTCGCTCAACAAGGTCGCGGAGGCCGTCAAAGCCGGCCATCCGCTGGATATCCTCGTGGTGGGCAGCCGTTCGTCGACCATTACCGCGTCGGAAGGCAGTGCCTATCCCGCGCGCCTGCAATCCGCATTGAAGGAGAAGCTGCCGTCGGTCGCCGTCAACCTTTCCGTCGAACTCCAGCCCAGGAAGTCCGCCGAAGAAGCTGCCAGCTCCCTCGCCAAGCTGATGGAAGACAAAAAGCCTACTTTAGTGATCTGGCAGACCGGCACCGTCGATGCTATGCGATCGATCGATCCTGAGGATTTTCGCGGCGCGGTCGACGAGGGTGTTGTTGCGCTGCAAAGTGCGGGTGTCGATGTGGTCCTGATGAATCTCCAGTATAGCCCACGCACCGAAACGATGATTTCGGCGCCTCCCTATCTGGACAACATGCGCGCGGTGGCCCAGCAGCACGACGTGCCGCTGTTCGATCGCTTTGCGATGATGCAAAACTGGAACGAGCAGGGGGAGTTCGATCTGTTCAGTTCGTCGCATGGCATTGAGCTTGCAAAGCGCGTTCACGATTGTATCGGCCGCGCGCTGGCGAAATTCATCCTCGGTGCGGCACATATCGATCCTCCGCAGCAGAATTGAGGATTTGCGGTTCATGACGTTAGTGAGTTGTCAGCGCCCTTTTTGCGGCTTGGCTTGGCCGGCAGCGGTCGCAGCACTCCTGTTGCTGACGGCGCCGTCGATCCCGTCCGCGCGCGCGCAGTCTGCCCAGCCATCCGCACAGGTTGCTGCCGCGCCCACCGCGCAGCCGCCGCAAGCCGGCACCGCGCCCGCGGTTACCGTACCTACAGCCAGCGCGCCGGCGACCGATCAAGCCAATCCGCCGCCACAGAAGAGCCTCACCGCGCGGGCGGTCGACAAGATGAAAGAGGTCGCGAAATCGGCTGGCGATATTTTCAGCCGCGTGCCGTGCTTGCCGCCGAAGGGTGGTGCGCAATCGTTGGGCTCGCTGCCGCATGTCGCAGCTAAGCTGGCTTCCGGCCAGCCGGTGGTGATCATCGCCTTCGGATCGTCCTCGACCGCCGGCTATGGCTCGAGCTCGCCGGAGTTCACCTATCCCAGCAGGCTCGCCGCGCAATTGCGCCGGCAATACCCCACCGCCGACATCACCATCGTCAACTCCGGCCGCGGCGGCGAAGACGCGCCGGAAATGTTGAAGCGGCTGCAGACCTCGGTGATCGACATGCATCCGGATCTCGTGATCTGGCAGGTCGGCACCAACGCCGTGCTGCGCGATCTCGATCCCAACGAGACCGCCACGGAGGTGGAGCAGGGGGTGGCGCGCATCCAGGCAGCCGGCGCGGACGTGGTGCTGGTCGATCCGCAATATTCGCCCCGTGTCACCGAGCGTCCGGAAAGCGCCAGCCGGATCGTGGAGCTGCTCGGCAGGGTTGCCCAGTTGCGTCACGTCGGCATCTTCCCGCGCTTCGAGGTGATGCGCGACTGGCACGAGAAGCAGGCGCTTCCGATCGACAGCTTCGTGATCGGCGACGGGCTGCATATGAACGACTGGGGCTACGCTTGCTTCGCGCAACTGCTGGGCGACGACATCATCAAGTCGGTCGGCCAGGTCAAGCTCGGCGTCAACGTGCCGTCGACCGTGCTGACCTACCGGCCGATGTGAGTTATGGCGAATGGGATGCGGCGAACAGCCAACGGATCAACCCTACTCGCCACTCGCTATTCGCCGCCTCTCACGCCTTCTCCAAATTCGTAGGGTGGGCAAGGGCGCGCTTGCGCCGTGCCCACCATGCGCAATTTCGATACGACGCGAGGTGGTGGGCTCGCTTGCGCTTAGCCCACCCTACGCATCTCCTCACGCCTTCTCCAGCGCGGCGTAGAGATCCTCGATCAGATCATCCGCATGCTCGAGGCCGGCCGAGAAGCGCACGAAGCCTTCGCTGATGCCGAGCTCGGCGCGCGCTTCCGGCGGCAATCGTTGATGGGTCGTGGTCGCCGGATGGGTGACAAGGCTCTTGGCGTCGCCGAGATTGTTCGAGATTCGCGACAATTTCAGCGCGTTGAGGCAGCGGAAGGCGGCAAGCTTGCCGCCCTTGACCTCGAACCCGACCAGGGTCGAGCCGGCGCGCATCTGCTTCTTCACGGTTGCGGCCTGCGGGTGATCTTCGCGGCCGGGATAGACCAGCCGCGAGATTTTCGGATGCTGCGCCAACGCGTCCGCAACCTTGGCGGCGGTGTCGGTCTGGGCGCGGACGCGTACCGCCAGCGTCTCCAGTCCTTTCAGCAGCACCCAGGCGTTGAACGGCGACAGCGACGGCCCGGTCTGGCGCATGAAGTTGTGCAGGTGCTCGGCAATGAACGCTTCGGAGCCGAGGATCATGCCGCCGAGGCAGCGGCCCTGGCCGTCGATATGCTTGGTCGCGGAATACACCACGACGTCGGCGCCGAGGGCGAGCGGGCTCTGCCAGAGCGGGGTGGCGAACACGTTGTCGACGATCAGCCGCGCGCCGGCCTGATGGGCGATTTCGGCGATCGCCGAAATATCCAGTACGTCGAGCGTCGGATTGGTCGGGCTCTCCAGGAAGCAGCTCCTGGTGTTCGGCCGCATCGCGCGTTGCCACTGGTCGAGGTCGAGGCCGTCGACCAGGGTCGACTGGATGCCGTAGCGCGGCAGCAAATCCTCGACCACATAGCGGCACGATCCGAACAGCGCCTTGGCGGCCACCACGTGATCGCCGGCCTTCAGCGGCGCCAGCATTGCCGTGGTCACCGCGGCCATGCCGGTCGCGGTCGAGCGGCCGGCTTCGGCGCCTTCGAGCTCGATCATGCGGCGCTCGAACATCGCAATCGTCGGATTGGAATAGCGCGAATAGATGTAGCCAGGGTCCTCGCCCTTGAACCGCGCCTCGCATTGCTCGGCGCTGTCGTAGACATAGCCTTGGGTGAGAAACAGCGACTCGGACGTTTCGCCGAATTCCGAGCGGATGGTTCCGGAATGGACCAGCCTGGTTTCGGGGCGGTAGTGGGCCGTGGGCGAAGCGGGCGCTTTGGACTTGGGCGGGTTAGAATCGGGCGCCTTAGAATCAGACATGTGACCTCCATCGTGACCACCCTTGAAAATGGTCACAAAAAAACCGGCCTGGAAAAATTTCCACGGGCCGGGATCACAAAGGTCCCCGGCCTGTTTAGCGATTTATTTAACGTGGCTGCAAGCCGGCCGGCTCAAATCACCACGGGATAAGTCATGCTCTTATTCGCTACCGACCTTTCCGTCAAGGCGGGCATCGGATAACCGGTAAATAGCCCTATTTTCTGCGTTTGGCGGGGGCGAGACGCGAGGAAGGGCACAAGGAAGCGCAATTGTCGTTCACGCTTGCACCCGGCGCCAATGGCATCCTGCCCGATCGCATGATCGCGGCGATGGCGGATTCCGGCTTGATCCTGCCGGCCTATCCGTTCGTCGAGAGCCAAATCCAGCCGGCAAGTCTCGATTTGCGCCTCGGCGACGTCGCCTACCGGGTGCGCGCGAGCTTCCTGCCCGGGCCGGGCGCGACGGTGGCCGAGCGCATCGACGAATTGAAGCTGCACGAGATCGATCTTTCCGACGGCGCGGTGCTGGAGACCAACTGCGTCTACATCGTGCCGCTGCTGGAAAGTCTGGCGCTGCCGCCGGAGATCGTCGCCGCGGCAAACCCGAAGAGTTCGACAGGGCGGCTCGACGTGTTCACCCGCGTGATCGCGGACGGCACGCGCCGCTTCGATATGATCGGCGCCGGCTATCACGGCCCGCTCTATGCCGAGATCAGCCCGAAGACGTTTCCGGTGCTGCTGCGCGAGGGCTCGCGGCTGTCGCAGGTCCGCTTTCGCACGGGCGACGCCATCCTTGACGCCGACGAGCTTGACGCGTTGCACGCGACGGAGCGGCTGGTCGATATCGACGACGCTGACCTTGTCGGCGGCGTCGCACTCTCGGTCGATCTCTCCGGCGAGAACGCCAACGGCTTCGTCGGTTACCGCGCCAAACGCCACACCGGCGTGGTCGATATCGATCGCCGCGCCGGCTATGCGGTCGACGAGTTCTGGGAAGCGATTGCAGCGCGCGGCGACGGCAGCCTGATCCTCGACCCCGGCGAGTTCTACATTCTGGCCTCGAAAGAGGCCGTGCAGGTGCCGCCGGATTACGCCGCGGAAATGGTGCCGTTCGATCCCCTGGTCGGCGAATTCCGCGTGCACTATGCCGGCTTCTTCGATCCCGGCTTCGGCTATGCCGGCGCCGGCGGCAAGGGCTCGCGCGCGGTTCTCGAAGTGCGCTCGCGCGAGGTGCCGTTCATCCTCGAGCACGGCCAGATCGTCGGCCGCCTGGTCTACGAGAAAATGCTGGCCCGGCCGCACGCGCTGTACGGCCAGCGCATCGGCTCGAACTACCAGGCCCAGGGCCTGAAGCTCAGCAAGCATTTTCGGGTCTAGATTTTGAACTCGTGTCCTGGACGCGGTGCCGGCGGCGCGCCTGCAGACACGATTGATCTCGTCCACCATCGGGCGCTAGAAAAATAGCAGTTGAATTCCAGCCGCGCATAAAATTGCGGCGAGCACGTAGCGCGTCATGGTTTGCGACAACCAGCGTAGCCCGACGATTGTGCCGATCATGGCGCCTCCCAGGGCCGCAAGCGCGAACAGCCATGTATCAGTAGCGGGGGTCTGTCCCACGTACATGGCACCGGCAAGCCCTACGACCGAATTAGCCAATATGAACGGCGCCGAAAGCGCGGCCGTCTGCTTCGGGGAAGCCCAGTGCAACGCGATCAGTAAGGGGGCGAGAAATACGCCGCCGCCGACTCCCGTAAGCCCCGACACGAAACCGACGGCCGCGCCTATGCCGATCGCGCCCCATAGCGGGGTCGGGCGATCTGGTTCTCCATCGCGCGCTCGGCGTAAAGCGAGGATCGTCGCCGCCAATATAAGAACTAGTCCGGTGACGGTTTTATAGAGGCGCTCGTCCAGGACGATGAAGCCACCGACAAGAGCCGTGGGAAGGGAGGCAAGCAGCAGAGGCCTAAGCTTTACCCAGTTCACCAAGCTTCCGCGATTGAATAGCCAAGTCGAGTATGTTGCCGCAACGATGTTGAGCAGCAACGCGGTGGGTCGCATCTCGTTCGAGGGAAACGAGGCAAAGGCCATCAACGCGAGAAAGGCGGTCCCGCCTGCTTGGCCGACCGTAGCGTACAGCAGAGATACCGCCCCAAATAGCAGCGCAAACATGATGTCCGCCATCGCCCTTCTGTTCCCCGACGAGGTTATGGGGGCGAATTGGAAAACCAGCAAATGCAAATAGGGGCTCTTGCGGACTGCGACAGGCCATGCCGTGCAACCCGGAATGCCCGGTTTGGGGTCAACAACGGAAGTCGCCCCAATCTATTGGATCACAGTTTGCTATGTTCGATCGCGCCGTTTTGCGATTTCCCGATAAAGCGCTTCCGGACTGACACCGATCTCACTGGCGAGAAGCTTCCATTCGCCTTTCTCGGGAGCGTTCCCGCCGTTCCACGCGATCCAGGCGTCTAGTCTCGCGGCCACAGTCTTCAACGAGAGTATCTCCGATCGCAGCCTTGACCTCTGCAATTCTTGGGCAAGATAATTTGACCAGACATTGCTGAACTCGGGACTTTTCGCGAGCATCGTCTTGAAATTAGCTTTCGCATACACCCGAGTATCGGTCGCGGCGGATACAACGGCGTCGCAATGATACGTGCCGGAGTAAAGGGATGCCTCGGCCAAAATCGATCGGGGGCCAGCCCGCTGGAGGATCAAAGCGGATCCATCGCTCTGATGTCGAACCAAAAGGACCGAACCGGTCAAGACGAAATACATGTCCGTGACTGTGTCCCCTCGGTAGAAAAGGGGTCGTCCACTCTCGAAATGCCGCCGTCGAGAACGCAAGCTCCTCAAATGTCGTTCGATTGATTGGGACATGATAACTATCATGTCCCAAAAGAATGATTTGTGGCAAGAGGTAGGCTTCGGCTTGCGCTTACGATCCGTCTGCCAAAAGACGACATCGCTGATCCGCGCGATGCGAGGTCAGGTTCTTGATATGATCAAGATCAAGGCACTGGGTTCGATTTTCTCTCAAAATGCCAGAGCATCAAAGTGCTAAAGGATAAAGGTGCCCGATGCGCAGTGTAACAATGTCGATATTTGTTGCTTTTGTGCTTGTTATTGGGGGCGCAGGGTTGGGTGTTTTGCTCGCGCAAACGGCTCCTGATCCGCATACACATTACAAGCACGGCCAGGGCTATCAGCACTCCTTTGACGATGCCGAGAAATGGGCCAAGGCGTTTGACGACCCTGCGCGCGATGCTTGGCAAAAGCCCGACGAGGTCTTGAATGCCCTTCACCTGCAGCGAACAGACCGTGTAGCCGATCTAGGAGCGGGCACCGGATATTTCAGTGTCCGGATCGCCAAGCTCGTACCCGAAGGAAAGGTATTTTCCGTTGATATAGAACCGGAAATGTTACGTCACCTTCGTGAGCGTGCGCACCATGAAAATCTGAGCGTGCTGGTTCCTGTACTGGCGAGTGCCGAGAGCTCCAATCTTCCCGAGCCAGTGGACCTCGTTATTGTTGTCGACACGTACCACCACATCGACAACCGCATTACTTACTTTTCCAAATTGAAAGCGTCGTTGCGGCCTAATGGACGGCTTGCCATCGTGGATTTCAAGGCGGATTCGCCGGAGGGGCCACCGCCTGAACACCGCATCCCACCCGAAAAAGTAACCTCGGAACTGGAAGCGGCCGGCTATACACTTGTCGCTACCCATCTATTCTTGCCGAGGCAATATTTCTTGGTATTTCAAGCCAAGACTTCGTGAAAAGAAATCAACATCAGACCAGCGTCTGACCAGACCGGATCAGCAGCGCAACGCTTCGTGCTGCGCAGCACGAAGCGGGATCAGGGGGGAACATGAGCGCAGCGCCGGACAGCGCCCAGCAAGCACAGTGGTTGAAATGGCGCAGCGTCGCCGATCTCTACCACGCTTATTTCACCGGGCTCATTCTCACCGTGGTGACGCGGCGCGGCGCGGCGGATGCCGCTGAATTTGTCTTCCGGGTGTTTCGCCGCCAGCAGCAGGAACGTTTCCTCCCAGGTCTCGTGAAACTCGGTATCGATCATCTGCCGCCGGCGGTGGCGGCGGCGCAGTATCATTATCTCTCGAACTGGATCGGCGGCGTCCATGTCGAATACATGTACGAGTCCGACCGCAAGGCCTGGATCCGCTATCCGCCGCCGCGCTGGATCTGGAAGGGCACCGCGATCTGCGGCATTCCGAGCGAGGTCTCGCGCGCGATGCTGCGGGGCTGGCACGCCAATAACGGCGTGGCGCTGGGCAATCCAAACCTCGGCTTCGTCTGCACCAAGCAGAGCGTCGACGGCCAGGACGGGCTCGAGGGTTATTACTACGAATACGATCATCCGCTCGAGACGGATGCGCGGCTGGTGTTCGCGCGTCATCTCGAGGCGCCGCTGTTCGATGCCGGCACCGCGCCGGCGCTGCCGGTCGAAAGCTGGCCGAAGCCGCGGCTGGAAAAAGCCTACCGCAACTACGCCATGGAATATGTGAAGACCGCCGCGCCCGTCATGGTGCAATTGTTCGGACCTGAGGACGCCGGCTATCTCCTGCATCTCACGGGAAAACTGATCGGCATGCAGTATTTTGACGAGGTCGCGCAGGCGCTCGCGCAGCGGCGGGGTGGAGCGAAGGATTTCGCCGCGTTCCTGTGTGCGTTGCTCGAAGCGCAGGACGATGCCGTCGGTATCGGCGAGTCCGGCGGCACATTCGAGATCAGGCAGCAGAGCTGGAAGCTGATGGCCGATGTCGCCGACTATCACCCGGCCTGCGCAAAAGTGCTCGAGGGGTTGTTCGAAGGCCTCGCCGCAGGCTGCGGCCGCCATATCCTCGTCGATATGCGACTCGTCGCCCGGTGGCAAACCGCCTTTTGTCTGGTCGATCGGATAACGCTTGCTCTGCTGCGAGTCTCCCTCGCACCGCTCTTGCGGGGCGAGGGTGAGCCGCAAGCGGGGCGAGGCGAAGATGCACCTGCATTCCCGGCAGGGCCCCATTGCGTCTGGCGCAGGTGGAATCAATCCCCGTCGTGCTACGAAGCCGTCGCGGCGCGCCGCACGTGCTTTAAGAAAAATCATTTGCGCATGCGTTGTCGCCGATCGCTTCCGGCGGATCATGCCGGGAGCAGAAATGTCCGATATCGGCATCGCCGGAATCCCCGTGGACGAGGACGATCGTCCGCTTCGGCGCCCCAAGGCGCCGGCAAAGAACGTGCTGGTCGACGGTCCGATCCTGCGCACGCTGCTCTGGCTCGCCTGGCCGAACGTGATCGCGCTCAGCGCCGGCACCTGCGTGGTGATCGCCGAGACCTCGTACATCGGCAGGCTGGGCGTGGAATTGCTGGCCGCGATGGCGCTGGTGTTTCCGTTCGTGATCCTGACCATGACCATGTCGGGCGGCGCGATGGGTGGCGGCGTGGCTTCCGCCGTGGCGCGGGCGCTCGGCGCCGGCGACATCGAGCGCGCCTCGACACTGGCCTCGCATGCGCTGCTGATCAGCATCTCGTTCGGCGCAATCTTCATGCTGGGCATGTTGATCTTCGGGCCGCATTTGTTGGAAGTGCTCGGCGGTCGCGGCAATGTGCTGGCGCAGGCGGTCGGCTATGTGCAGATATTCTTCGGCGGCGCGGTCTTGCCGTGGCTGATGAACTCGATGGCCGGAATCCTGCGCGGCACCGGCAACATGAAACTGCCGTCGCTGATGATCTTGAGTTCCGCGGTCTGCCAGATCATCCTCGGCGGCACGCTCGGCTTGGGGCTTGGTCCGATCCCGCAATTCGGCATGCGCGGCGTCGCCGCCGGCTCGCTCACCGCCTACATGATCAGCATCTCCGTGATGGGCTGGTACCTGTTCTCGGGCCGCGCCCGCGTCGTTCCGAAGATCTGGCGACTGCGAATCCAGGGGCCGATGTTCTTCGACATCTTGAAGGTCGGTGCGGTGTCCTGCTTCTCGCCGCTGCAATCGGTGCTGACGATTTCGATCTTCACCCACATGCTCGCCAGATTCGGCACGGCGACCCTCGCCGGCTACGGCATCGGCGCGCGGCTCGAATTCATGCTGACGTCGGTGGCGTTCGCGGTCGGGATCGCCTCGGTGCCGATGATCGGCATGGCGATCGGCGCCGAAAAGATCGCACGCGCGCGCCGCATCGCCTGGATCGCGGGCCTGATCTCGTTCGTCTCGGTCGGCGCGATCGGGTCGATCGTCGCGGTCTTCCCCGACCTCTGGGTCGACATCTTCACCCATGACGCCAACGTGCGCGAGGCGAGCCGGCACTATCTGTCGACGGCGGCGCCATGTTACGCGTTCATCGGTCTTGCGAGTTCGATGTATTTCTCCTCGCAAGGCGCCGCCAAGGTCTTGGGCCCGGTGCTGGCGCAGAGCGCGCGGCTGGTGTTCATCGCCTGCGGCGGCTGGTATCTTTCGACCCATGGCGCCACGCCTGCGAATTTCTTTGCGCTCGCGGCTTCCTCGATGGTGGTGCTCGGCACGCTGTCCTGCTCCAGCGTGATCCTGACCCGCTGGGGACCGAAGCGCGCCGTGGTCGCGCCAATTCGCCGGGCGCTGATGTCGAACTCGTCAGCCTGAGGCGCGCGGGCGCGGAGGCGAGATTCAATCCAGAATCAATAATGCCGCCGGTGCCGCCGATGGCCGCCGCCGCCGAAATTGGCCATCCGCATCATAGGCCCGATCATGCCCATGATGTCGCCGCCACCGCCGCCGCCGCTAAGCACGCCCATGATGTTGCCGCCGGGGATGCCTCCGCCGTAGCCGCCGGGAATCATACCGCCAAATCCGCCGCCGCCCATCATTCCGCCGAAGCCGCCGCCGCCTTCCATCATCTGGCTCATCATCGGACCCATGGTCTGCATCATCATGGCGAAGCGGCGCTTGCCCATCTTCGCCTTCATCATTTCCAGCATCGGCGCCATCTGGGTCATCATGTCCTCGCCGCCGCTTCCGCCGCCGAAGCCCGACTGGGCCTTCGCCGGGGCAGAGGTCAGCGTAAACAGCACCAATAGCGTGGCAGCCTGGCAAATTACCTTGTCCGCACCCTTCATGGTTTGCTCCTCACGTGCGTTGCGCCGCGGAAGCGGTGCCGGACGCACCCGCTGAGGCTTAAGGATAGCTCGCCGCGCCTTCTGTGAGAAAGATCACACTTGCCATTCAAGCAGCGGCACGACCCAGCGCCTTCTGCATGGCGAGCACGCCCTGGTCCATCTGGCCGCTGATATAGGGCGCGATCTCGTGCGGCAGCACGTCGACGGTCCAGAGCACCCGGCTCCGCGCGTCGCCGTCGGCGACCACCTGCACCGAGGCGCCGTAGTGCTTCATGCGCTCGCTGACGATCGCATAGGCGAGCCGCCGCCGCGTATCGTCGCAATCGATCAGGAGCTCGCGCGCCACCGTGCCGCTTGCGAACGTCACGATGCGCGCCTCGCCGTCGAGTTTGGTGTCGAGCACGAAGCCCGGCACCAGCCGCGTATGCAGCGCGCCGAAATCGCGCACCGCGTCCCACACCTCGTGCGCGGGCGCATGGATGGGAATGTCCTTGTGGAGGGAAGCCATGGTCAGATTTTCCTTGCGAGAGTGAACGTCCGCGGCCAACTCAGGTACACACCGCCTCGACATTGTTGCCGTCGGGATCGATCAGGAACGCGGCGAAGTAGGTCGGGCTGTAATCGGCCCGCGGCCCCGCCCCGCCATTGTCGCGGCCGCCGGCCTTGATGCCCTCGCTGTGGAATTTCTTGATTGCGGCGTGATCCGGCGCGCGGAACGCGATATGGGCGCCGGCGCTCTTAAAACCCTTGTGCAGATAGAGCCAGAGCGCGGGCTCGCCCTTCGGCCCGAACCCCGCGCCGTTTTCGTCCTTGGAACAGAGGACGTAGCCGAGCGGCGCTAATGCTGCGTTATAAAAGCGCACGGCGGCGTCGAGGTTGCCGGTTTTTAGTCCGATGTGGTCGTACATGGTTGTCTCCTTACCTGAACGCGCCGATGTCGCGCGGCGTGGAGATCACCTACTCAATTGAGCCCCAACCGTTCTTGGAAAATCTTGCGCATCCCGCGCGAGGCCTGCCGGAATTTCATTGGCGAAACGCCGGCGGCGCGGTGGAAGGTGCGGGTGAAATTGGAGAGATCGCCGAAGCCGACGTCATAGGCGATATCGGTCACGGCCTTGTCATCGTCGGCCAATAGCCGCGCGGCATGGCGCAGCCTCGAGCGCACCAAATATTGATGCGGGGTGACGCCGAGCACGCTCGAGAACAGCCGCAAGAAATGGAACGGGCTGACGCCGGCCTGCGCGGCGGTGTCCTCCAATTCGATGGCTTGGTGCGAATGTGCGTCGATCCACAGCGCCGTCTCCACCGCGCGGCGGCGGTCGCGCGCCGGGACTTTGGCCGGTTGGCGAGCCTTTCCCGACACCACCTCGACCAGGCGGTTGGCGAGGAGATGTCCGACCTCGTCGAGACCGATATCGCCAAAGCCGCTGGCCGCGGCCTGCGCCAGCTCGCCGAGCACCATCAATTCCGGCAGCGGCGGCGCGGCGCCGATCTGCCAGGCCTCGCTGCGCCCGCCAACCGCGTCGACCAGCTCTGGCCCGAAGAAGAACGACAGGCATTCGTCGCCGCAGACGTGATCGTGGCTACAGACAAATTCCGTGCCGGGAAAGCCGACCAGGACCGAACCCGCCACCAGCTCGTGTCCTTGTCCGCAGCTGCGGTAACCGAAGCTGCCCTTGCGCACATAGGAAATGGAGTGGCAGCGGTGCTGTTCCACGAACGGCTTGTCGCCGGGCACGGCGCTGCAGCGGAAGTCGGATACCGTCATCGACGGGCGCTGGTAACAGGGTGGTCGAGCTCATGCCCGCAAATCTAGTTATGCGGGCGCGGTGGGGCAACCGGGAGCAGCACGTCGAACAGGGTCTTGCTGGACGAGGTGCGCGCGCCCTCGATCGACAGCAGGTGGCGCTTCGAGATGGTGCCGCCATAGGGTGAGATCTGGTCGGGGTAGTGGCCTGCCTCCAGCACGCGATGACAGGGCACGATGATCATGAAAGGGTTCCTGGCGATCGCCTGTGCCACCGAATGCGCGGCGCCGGAGGCGCGAAGCTGTGTCGCGACCTCGCCATAGGTCCGGGTTTCGCCGCGCGGAATGCCCCGGGTGAAGGTGTAGACGCGCTGGTTGAACGCCGAGATGCCGCTCATGTCGAGCTCGACGTCGGCAAAGTCGCTTGCCGCGCCCCGTAACAGCGCGACGATGCCTTCGATCGCAAGTTCGGTATTCATCGGCGGACGAAGCTCGCGCGCCTCGGGAAAGAGCCGGAACAGGCGCCGTCGGGTGTCGATCTCGCGCGCTTCGGGCAATTGCACACCCACCACGCCGGCATCGCTCCAGACAATGCCGCAACGGCCGACACCCGTGTCGAAGACCGCGTACCCACGCCCCGCCATAATACTAACCCTCGCCCCGGAAGCATCATAACACTGTCACATTCGAGCGCACGTGGAATCTTTAGATTCGGTTAAGGGCGGGGGGTTGGGAAGGCGGCTTCCCAAGCAGAGATCGGACGCCGCTCAACATAAAGCTCCGCACGGGTGGGCTAGTCATTTCACGACGAGGACCGGGCAGTGGGCAAGCTGTACAATTCGATTGGCCCGGCTTCCGATCAATCGGTCGTAGAGCGGTGAATGGCCGGTTGCTCCGATGACAAGGAGTTCAACTTTGAGCTCTTTGGCAAGCTCGACGATGTCTCGCACCGGGTGCCCGGAGATGACATGGGTATCGAGTTTGACATGGCTCTCCTCGGCCATTGCACGTGCTCGCTGCAGAACCTTGTGAAAACGCCGCGCGGCCGTCCCGGTCTGCTCGCGAACCTCTTCGATGAATTCCGGCATGTAGTCGATCTCTTCCACGGAGACCATGTGAAGGTCTGAATTGTTCTGCTTTGCCATCGCGAGCGCCATCGCCAATGCACGAAAAGCATGCTCCGACCCGTCATTTGCATGCAAGATTTTGCTGAACACTGATCGCTCCCTGTCATTCGGCTTTTCGTGTAACCGCTCGAAGCTGCTTGATATCCCGGCGACCGTCGGAGGCTTGCTCAGGCTCGGCTCCTGGCAAGAGGTGGCGCGGGAGATAGAAGGCGTTGGCAATCACCGTTGGGATCACGGCGCTGGCGATGACCGTTGCGACAAGCGCCGAATACTGACTTTGGTCGATGATGCCGTGGGAAAGACCGAACAGAGAGGCGATCGTGCCGAATGTCAGCCCCGTCGACATCAACAGGGTTGTGTACATGGCCTCCTTGTTCGGCGATCCGAAGAATTTCGTCACCGGATAGACACCGATCACCTTTGCCGTGATCTTGACTACCAGAAACAGGATGAAGGCGGCAGGCGCGGCCACCAGGGCGGGTATCGAAACGAACGAGCCGGCCCGGATAAAATAAAATGGCGTCAACAGCCCGAACGTGAGCGTACGCAATCGCCGCACCAGCGCATGATCCTTTCCGACGGTTCCGGCAAGAACCATTCCTATGAGATAGGCGGGAAGCACCGCCTCGCTGTCGGCCCAGCTTGCTAACGCTCCCATTCCGAACAAACAGAGCAGCAGAAACTTCGTCTCCAGCTCCGAGGGCCGACCTCCATACAACCGGAAGAAACGCGGCGTAAGCCACGGCAGGACAATGAAGACCACCGCGCCGACGCCGAGGAAGACGAGCGTCTTCATGGTGAAAGGAGCGAAGATCAGGCCCAGCGCCACGACCGTGCCGAGGTCGGTCACGAAGCACGCAGCCAATATGGTCTTGCCATACTCGGTCGTGTTGAAGCCGAACTCGATCATCACGGCATAGACGACGGCGACCGAGGTCGTCGACATCGCCACACCGGCGAGCCAGCTCGGCATGACCTCCCATCCGAGCAGATAGCGAGCCGCCGCCGCGCAGCCCAGGAACGGAAGGAAGAAGCTTGCAAACCCAACCGCGGCCGCCTCCTTCCACTTCAATCTGAAAACCACGGGATCGAGTTCCGCTCCAGCGAGGAAGGTCAGAACGATCGCGCCGATGCCGGAGAGAAACTTGATCCACAACTCGTCGGTGCCCAACAAGGCCGATCCGACGGCGGCGCCGATGATCAACTGGGCGATCGTCCCGACAACGATCTCGGAAAGAGCGGTGGAAATCCGGAGCCAGATCGAGAGCAGGCTCGCAATCAGCGCGAGTCCCAACCATAACGCCGCAAGCGCCCAAACTCCGGTCATCTGCCAATCTCCTACCGACGCCAAGCGTCCCTGGTAGGAGTCATCAGCCTCATCGGCGGTTGCGGGGAACTCCATCCCCAATAGCGAGTTGAATTGTAGCCAGGAAACGAGCCGTGGCAAGATCAAAAAGCCCGCCTACGCAATCAGCACGAACGAGGGGAACAAGATCATCGACCAATGTCATCCATCAACGAAGCCGCCACGTCACCGCAGGCGGCGTGCCGTCAAGCTCTGGGTATCGTCATCGCCTGCTTCTTGGACACGAGCTTTCGCAGATCACGCAGCAAGTCGTCGCTCAGCTCCCAAAGGCCGTTGATTTCCGTTTGCGCGTCGATGGCGTGCTGTTTGCACAGCTCCTTTGATTCCTTGTTGGTCGACGCAAGCGCGTGCAGGTGCCCGGCAAGGCTTGCCGCGCGCGTGAAGAAATAGACGATCCGTCGCTGCGTCGAGGCTTCGAACAAGTCCAATCGATCCGCATTGGATTCGTAAACCGAGAACCTCGGCAATGTGAAAGCGCCGAGCTCGTCAAGATGTTCGTCGGCCCCGATCTCCATGTCCTCGAGCTTCCGAACTTCTTCGAAGCCCTCCATATCGTCGATCAGGGCTGCGATCTCTCCAATCAGAGCCGCCGCAAGGCCTCGCCTCGAGCGGCTACGTCCAAAATGAAGCATGGCTTCCCCCCAATTCGGTTGTTGCTGACCGGAGCGCACGCTGGAGCGAACTTGAAGGTACACTACCAGCAAAGCGCGGTGGAAGTCATCAGCGTCACGACCTGGTTTTTGTTTGAGCCGACGCGCCGGTCGTCCTGACTCTCTTGTGCGACGCGGCGTTATTTCGGGTTGGGCCATTCGATATCGGAACACCATAGCTGACTCGCTTGCCGCATCGCGGCAATGAGGCAGTCCTGCTGACATGCCTCGCAGTTCGTCCGCGTCGCGCGTTTTCCATCCAGTCATCAAACCCGTCACGCATGATGGATGCGCCGTGAGCGTTGTTCGTAGCTAGCTGCTTCCGACGCGGGCAACCGCTCGAGCCGAACGGCGACATGCTTGTGGTAGGGAGTTGCGGCGACCGGATCGCAGTTATTGCCGTCGGTCAACAGGTTGATGCGCGGACCGTTGCTCAGGCGCTCGCCGTCCTGCGCCGGATAGGATTGGCCATAGCCGTGCGGCAGCGCCAGCTGGCCCTGGCGCAGGCTGTCGTCGACCTTGCATCGGGCGACGAGGCGCCCAGAGGACGAGCGGACGGCGATCCACTCGCCGTCGCTGGCGCCCAGGCGTTCCAGATCGCCCGCGTTGATCAGCAGCGCACCGTCCGGATCGTCGCGGCGCCAGGCCGGATCGCGGAAAATCTGGTTGGCATTGAACATCCGCCGTTGTCCGGCCGCGAGCACGAACGGATAATCGCTCGCCGGGCTCGCGGTCGCGGGGTCGAGCCTTGCCAGCCATTCCAGCATCGGCGCAATCGCGAGCCGGATTTTCTTGTCGGGATGGCTGATCAGCGACCAGACCTCGTCATAGCTGTGCTCGGTGATGACAGCGCCGCTGCGACCCGCCACGATGGCATCGAACAGCGCGTCGCCGAGCCGATCCTCCGGCACTTTCCCGTCATCGCCGAGCGCGCGGCGGACCGCCTCCGGCGAGCGTTTCGCGCACGCCAGCGCGGCCTGCCAGAGCGGCGCCGCGGCGGCGGTGCCGTCCGGCAGGGTTGCGCCGAGCGTATGGTAGAGCACCAGCGCGCCGAGCGCGTGGGCAGCGGGATTTTTGCTCATGAAGGCGCGAAACTCGGCGGCGAATGCCGCTCGGGAGCGGAAGGCCGCTTCCCGCAGCGGCGCCAGCGCGTTGTCGCTCGCCAACAGCCCGAGCGCGCGCGCCAGGCGCGTGTAGATCTCGGGTTCGGGCAGGGTGCCCTCCAGCGGCGGCAGCACGCCGGCGCGCACGTGGAAGAAGTTTTCGGGAAATTCGAAGTTGAACAGCGTGAATTCGGTCTTCTCGTATTGCGAAGAAGCCGGCAGCACGTAATGCGCGAGCCGCGCCGTCTCGGTCATCGCGACGTCGACCACGACGCAGAGGTCGAGCGCGCGCAGCGCCTTCTCTACCTCGACGGTGTTCGCCGCCGTATTGGCCGGGTTCGAGCTGTCGACCCACACCCCGCGCAGACGGTCGGGACGATCTGATAGAACGGCTTGCGGAAACACGTTGGGCGGCAACAGGCCCGCGATCACCTCGGTATCCGTCGGGGCGAATTTTTGGTTCGGCGAATTGCCCCATAGCGGCTGCAGCCAGCTGTGCAATTGGTTGGTGCCCTTGCGGCCAAAGCTGCCGGTCAGCATGATCAAGAGTTTTTCGAGATAGGAATTGAGCGTGGAGTGCACGCCCTGCTGGATGCCGAGCTCGACCCGCACGGTCATGGCCTTGGCCGCGGCAATCATGTCGACGCATTGCTCGATCTGACGCTAGCGGGATGTCGGCGGCCGCGGCCCATCGCCTCGACGGGAATGCGCATCAGGGCGTCCCGCACCTCGCCAAATCCAACCGTGTGTCGCTGCAGAAATTCATGGTCGATCGTCGTCGCGCCGCACCAGGGTGGCGAGGATCGCCGCCAGCAGGAACGCATCGGCGCCCGGGCGCACCGCGAGATGCAGGTCGGCCATTTCGGCCGTCTCGGTGCGGCGCGGATCGATCACGATCATCTTGCGGTCGGGATCTTTCCGGATCTGGTTGAGCTGGTCGCGCGCGTTGGGGAAGCCGTGGGCGATCCAGGGATTGGCGCCGATCACGAACAGCAAGTCGCAGTGATGGACGTCCTCGGCGGTGTGGCAGGTCTGGCTGCCGAACAGGTGGCCGTTGACCCAGAAGTCGCCGGTCTTCTCCTGCGACAGCGCGTTGAAGACATGGCGCGAGCCGAGCGCGCGCATCATTGCAGTCGCGTAGGCGCCGCCGGCGTGATTGCCCTGGCCGCCGCCGCCATAGAGCGCGAGGCTGTTGCCGCCGTGGCGATCGACCAGCTCGCGCAGCCGGGCCGCGATTTCCGCGATCGCGGTGTCCCAGTCGATCGCGTCGAAGCCGCCGTCGGCGCGGCGGCGCAGCGGCGTCGTCAGCCGGTCCCGGTGATGGGCGTAATAGGGAATGCGGGCGGCCTTGTTGCAGAGATAGCCTTGCGATTTCGGATTGTCGCGATCGCCGCGCACCTTGGCGATGCGCTCGTTATCGACCAGAACCTCGATGCCGCAATTGATGTAGCAGAGATTGCAGGCGGTCTTTTTCCATTCCGGACCGGACATCGTAAGGCTCCCTTTCGGATTGCGCGGGTTCGATATTACATGATGATCATCATAAAAACAACCGGGCGTTATTGTTGGTTTGGCGTGGAACCCGCGTCTCCGAGCGAAGCTTCGCAAGTCGGTAGGCTCGTCCTGGATGGAGGGCGCGCTTCGCTGTTGCCTACCCTACGCGCTGACGCCGCTGGAACGCCCGCATGCGTCATTGCGAGTAGCGAAAGCGACGAAGCAATCCATTCCTTTCTTTCTTTCTTTCCTCGGTGAGATGGATTGCTTCGCCTCGCTCGCAATGACGGTGCGCTGTCGTCGTCTACGGAAAACACAGCTTCGCGATCTCGCCGCAGGTTTGCGCGAGGTTGACCTTCAATTTTTCGCCATCTGAAGATCAGAGGGCGCGGGGAATGCCGGGTGCCCAATGCACCCGCAGCCTCGTGTGCGCTTTGTAGTGGGAGTATGCACACGAGTATTCACAGCGGAGGCACCGGAAACATCCGGCATTCCCCACGCGATGGTTTTACGGCTTATCTCGTGCTCTCCCTGGGGACCGGGCTTTCTTGCCCCCATCGTCCGCGAGATGATCTCGCGACCTTGGCCTCAGCGTCGGGAGGCCAGGACCACACGTCTTCGCCGTCCGCTTCGATCTGCGTTCGTCAAAGCGCAGCCAAAGCGTCCACCGCATCCCGCCCTCTACGTCCGTGACGATCGCGAGCCGCCCCTCTTGTGAGAGCGGGACAGTGGGAGCAATACACGATTTCCGATTTTCAGAAAGAGAAATATTTTTCGCGATCCATCTGGACAACCCAAATCAGCTTGAATCCGCTCGCGAAATTAGATTTTACGCGCACGCCGTTTTTCGCTCCGAGAGGCGTTCGCGCGCGACGACGTCGGGCAAAATTCGACTGAGTCGCCGGACGCCGGGCAAATCAGCCCGTAACTCGCAGGGCGCATCATGCTCTAGCGGCGGCGACCGCCCGGCGCGGTGGTGAGCCCGCCCCCAGCGTAGCAGGTCCGCCACGGCTTCGCCCATGCACAGGGCGTGTACGTTGGCTTGCCGCCACGTGCCAGCTCGACGTCCGCGTCCGCGGGTCCAGTCGCGGCCGTGCCGACCTCGCTCGAGAGGGGCGCAAGCATCAGCACGACGGCGACGGCAAGCGCCAGTTTTCCGAAACAGGTCATCGCGATACTCCCTTAAGAGTTGGAGCATCAGGCCGCAGTTTTCCATGTTCGTCTTGGACTGGACGAGTATCTGAAATCGACAGTTTTCATTTCGAGCGGCGACGAATTCGTTGCGCTCACCGGGGATTTCCCGCCCGAAACTTTAATGGGAAGACAGTCGGTCTCGGAGGACGGCAATACTTGGCCCTCTGCCAAAACCATCAATCAAGCCCTGATGGATTGGCACGGAGCTAAACAGGCGATGGAGACGGCATGGGCCGCGATCCCGCAAGAGCGGAAGGGCGGCCTTGTTCCGCCGTCATCGGCTCGACGATAGTAAATGATCCGGCGTCCGTTTCGATCGAGATGGAAAGAGGTTTTCCCACCAATGCATAGTGGAGCGCGGCGACGGCCTTAAAGGGCTGCCACCGCTATTTCGTGGTCTGTCACGGGTGGGTTTACGCCAGTGGCAGGGGCATCTTGAAGAACAATTCCGAGGCGACGAAGTGGTTCCGCAAGGCCGCCGACCAAGGCGACGCTAATGCGCAGGTCCGGATCGGAGCGATGTACGCCACCGGTAGTGGTATCCCGAAGGACGATGCCGAGGCAGCGAGGTGGCTCCGCAATCGTCTCGAAGCACAGGGAGCACCCCTGCCGGTCCGGGCCGTCGAAGTCGTGGATCAAGGTAAAGAACCCGTCGGCCCCCGGGGTGCTGCGGTTCCAAGAGGAGGAGCCAACCATTAGATGCACGAGGCTCCTAGAGTCACCGTACCATACCCCCTGGGATTGTACTTTCATCAAAAAAACATGATATATTTCCGGGGGTTAGTGAACGACGCGCGGGAGAATGAGAAATGGTTGAAGCTTTTGCAAAATCCCTTCCTGACATCGAACAGAACCTTCTCAAGAAGTTCAAGAAAGTGGTGGACACTGCGATCAATCATCCTGAGGATTTTGACGAAGTTTTTCGAGATTTCGAGGACGCCTGTACAGATACTGGACACGCGTCCACCGACGCAGCAATCGAATCTATAAAGGAACACCTAATTCGGGCCAGAGGCATGAGCAAGGCAGAGGCCGAGTGGTTGGAGCAGAAGTGGAAGGACGTGAAGGACCTCGACGACAAGGTTCGGCCGAAGATTGTGAAAGCCGGCAAGCCTATGTGGCTCAAAGTTCTGGGAAAAATAGCTTTCGGAGGTGTAGTGCTCGTCGGTCTCAACATGAGCATAAACACCCCGACGAGAAACGATATTCAGATGAGAAACCAGTTGGATCAGATAAGGCGACTCACGGAGACCCCGAAGCTTTTGATCAGCGAAGACCAGTTCAGTATCATGGCTGGGGGCTTGATGGTTCAAGACGCGCCGTTCTCGTCAGTCCAGATGCCTGCCGCAGTCGCGGCTGTCGCAGACAAGCCCGTGGAAGTCGAGTTAGCCACTCCTTCTGGAACGCGGACGTTCACGAGCACGGTTGGACGAGTTTATCAAAATGTTCCAGAGGCCGCACGTCCCGCGATTGAACACGGTTACGATCAACCCGCCCAGCAGCACAAAGATATCACGGTCACCTCGCCGGTCGGGTCAGGGCACTTCACCTTCCCATCGAAGTAGGAATCAAGTCTTAGGAGGTCGGAATGGCCAGAAACTTGAAATCGCTCTTCGTCACAAGCTTCATCATCGGAACATATCTCCATTTTTGGGGATATTCAGCTAACCTTACCGAATGGCCTTGGTGGACTGTGTTCGCGTTCTTCATCATCGAGGCTGTCGTCCTGACTGTATGGAACGGAGTGCCGAGCCCTGACGGAAAGGGGAGAAGTACGGTCGCAGGGGGGATATTTGTGATCGCTGTCTTAGGAACCATCTTCTTCGCTGCGAGTGTTGTTTATGACGTGTACGAGATAAGCGACGAGGGAGGGTACGCGCACCAAGCGCTCAGTAACGGCTGGTTTATCCTGATGAACCACCTCGAGGCAGAAAGAGATAGAGATGCTGTTTTTCTCGGCGTCTTTGTCATAGCATCTATTATATCGGGAACTGTAAGAAGACGCGCCGCCCGCAAGCTTTCTACTAACTCCGGGAACTGGGACAAGTTTCTGGATACCGAGGCGGTCAAATCCGGGCCTGATCCCTCACCGAAGAAAACGACGTCGACGACCGGGTGGCTCCCGGGCACCGCGCCCGCTGAGGCGAGGGTCAATACATCAAAGGAGAACCAGCCTGTCTCCGACGACCCCTCAAAGCAGGTGGTGTCGTGTCCCGGGTGTACTACTAAGCTCTCGCTACCCGCCGGCAAGACGGGCAGAAATCAAGTGCCCCCGCTGCAGTCGAATATTTAACGGCGGCAACGTATGGCTAGTCGCGCCCTCAACTCGTTCCTAACGACGGGTGAGTGCTGGGCCCGGGTGTCTCATTCCGTCATCACCCAGGTTCCCGCATAGCTCCTTGAGCACACAGAGATCATCGGCAAGCTCGCCGCAGTATTAGAGGTCGAGCCCGCGGAATTCCTGAAGCTGCCGCCAAGGAAAGGGGCGCGCCGAAGCTAGTGGGCCACGCCTTCCGGTGCTGAACAGCGTATCGTCCAGAATCAAGTCCAAGCCCCACGATGGCCCCCGCAAGGACAGTTCTTCGGAGCGATGCAAAATAACTGTTCCGCGCCGTAACAGTTATCGGTAGCCGGCTCAAAAGAATTGTGCTTTCGGCGCACAATTCTTAGCGGGGGCTCAGCAGCGCTGGCACTATAGCGGTCACTGGCCGCGTACCGTTTAGCCAAAACAGTGGACAAGGTAACGTTGTGCGGTGGTTCCCGTGCGGTGGTCGCTTAAATGTAACCGGCATGAGCATCCACGTCGACAGTAGTCAGCCTGCGCGAGCGTAGCGGGTCGGCATCCAGTACTGGCGCATGGCCTCGACGACCGCCGGGATATCGGTGTGGGCGTTGCGCAGGAATTCCTTGGTCTCGGGACCTTTCCTTGCCGGTCCGAGCAGCGGACGGCCCTGATCGTCCAGACAGTGCAGCAGGATGGGTAGCAGCAGGCCGTGGTTGATATTGCGGGTGTCGAGCAGTGGTGCCCAAGCCGATAGTCGCGGCTGCATGGCGGCGTGGAATCCCAGACACCAGGGACGCGCGTCGACGTCGCCGTTCGGCTTGCGCGGATGGATCGGCTCGAACTGCTTCGGGTTGGTCGAGAGGGTGTTGCTGATGGCGTTGCTGATGGCGTTGTGGTGCTGCACGACGGCGGAGATCGCCGCGAATTCCGGTGTGCCGCCATGGTTGAATGCGTCGGCGTCGATGGCGAGCAGCGGGCAGATCCAATCGAGCGGGCTGATCGACAGCGGTCCGGCGACGATTGCGGCAACGTAGCCGTCCAGCGTTGCAATGTTGGTGGCGACGGGACGCCGCTCGGCGCGCGCCTGCAGCCATCGCTCAAGCTCGTCGAGCGGCATGGCGGCTGGCGCTGACGACGCCCGATGGCGGCGCCGGCTCATGCGGCCGCCTGTGCGCTGCGCTCGCGTGCCGCCTTCCAGTTCCAGGCCAGAAGCTCGTGCAGCTGATGGCTTTTGGTCCGCCCGGAGACGATGCGCTCCAGCACGTCGGCCAAATAAGCCTGCGGGTCGAGTTCGTGGAGCTTTGCCGTGTTGACCAGCGATGCCAAGATCGCCCAGCTCTCGGCACCGCCTTCACTACCGCTGAACAGCGAATTGCGGCGGCCCATTGCAATCGGGCGCATGGAACGCTCGACCGTATTGGTGTCGACCTCGACGCGCCCGTCGCGGAGAAACAGCGTCAGCCCGTCCCAGTGGTTGAGCGCATAGTTGATGGCCTCCGTCAGCTTCGACTGCGAGAAGAGCTGGCCGACCATTGCCGTCAGCCGTGTCCTGAGCGCGTCCATCAAGGGTGCGGTCCTGGTGCTGCGGGCGGCAAGCCGCTGTTCGGCGCTGCTGCCGCGGATCTCGGCCTCGATGGCGTAGACCGCCTGCAGGCGCTCGATCACTTCGCGAGCGAACGGCGACTGCATCGTCTTGTACACCTCGACGAATTTGCGTCGGGCATGCGCCACACAAAAAGCCAGCTGGATCGCGCCGCCATGACCGCGCGCCAGCGCCTTGTAGGCGGCATAGCCGTCGACCTGCAGAATGCCGGAGAAGCCTCTCAATTGCCCGGCAATCTTGTCGGCGCCCCGGCCATCGGCGAACACATAGGCGACCGCCGGCGGCGACGGGCCACCCCATGGGCGATCATCAATCGCATGCGCCCAGAACTGGCAGGTCCGGGTGCGATGTCGCCCGGGATCGAGCACCGGCATCGGCGTCTCGTCGCAGAACAGCCGCGGCGAGGCCTGGATCGTCTTCAGTTGCAGCTCATAGAGGCTCTTGAGCCACCATGCGGCGCGCTTCACCCAGCCGGCCAGCGTCGCGCGGTCGAGATGAATGCCCTGGCAGGCCAGAATCTGCACCTGCCGATACAGCGGCAGATACCAGGCGAACTTCGACACCACCACGTGGGTCACCAGCGCCGTCGAGGCCATGCCGCTCTCGATCAGTCGCGGCAGCACCTTCGCCTGCACCACGCCGTCGGTACAGCCGCGACAGGCATATTTGGGACGGATCGTGCGCAGCACCCGCAGGATCGCCGGGATCACGTCCAGCACCTCGTTCACGTCCTCACCGATCTTGTGCAGACCACCCGCGCAGCACGGGCACGCCATCGTGTCTGGCTCCAGCACCTGCTCGCAGCGCGGCAAGTGCTTGGGCAGCGCGCCGATGTTGCGCTTCGCCTTCTTGCGCGGCTTGCCGGGCGGCTTCGTCGCAGGCGCATCGTCGTTCGCAGGCAGAGGCGGCGTGACGCCGATCTCAAGATCGTCCAACTCGAGCGCGAGCTGCTCGGCGACGAGCACCGCGAGCCGCTCCGAACGCTTGCCGAAGATCATCTCCTTGAGCGTCTGCATCGCCACGCGCAGCTTCTCATTCTCGGCGTCGAGCGCCAGCACCATCTCGGTCAGAGCCGCTGCGTCAGTTGGGAGGGCTTCGGGACGAATCGCCATAACAAAAAGATACATGCACTCGGCATAGGCTCCAGAGAAATCCGCATCTCATCCGACCAGAGCCGGTTGCCTCACAGGCTTTGGCGAGACCCGCGTCCAATCCAAGCCATCGAGCAGCATCGTGAGCTGACTCGCACTCAGATGCACCACTCCGTCGCGGATCGGCGGCCAGGTGAAGCCCCCCTGATGCAGCCACTTCGTCACCAGCACCATGCCGCTGCCGTCCCATGCCAGAAGCTTCACTCTGTCCGACCGCTTGGAGCGGAACACGAACACGTCGCCGCAATACGGGTTCGCACGCAGCGCTTCGCTCACCAGCGCCGACAACGTGTGTACCGACTTGCGAAAGTCGACCGGATGCGCCGCCATCACCACCTTGAGGTCAGACCGTAGTGCAATCACCGGCCGCCTCGCAGCGCCGACAGCACCGTCGTAAGCGTCGTCGAATCGACCCCCGGCTCGACCCGGATGCGCGCCCCGCTCACCTCAATCTCGATCATCCCGCGGAGCTTGCCCGGTGCCGATGCCATGTCCAGCCTCGTGTGTGCCGGCGCAAGGCAACCGGGCTCTCCTGACGTCGCCGGAGCGCCCTCGGAAGCGATCCGGACCGGCACAAAGCCTGGCGCGTTAACGCTTGCCGCCGCGAGCTTGTGTCGCCACACCGTGAGCAGCCCACGGACAACGCCATTACGGCGCGCGACCTCGGAAATGTTGGCGCCTTCCTCGAAGCTCTCCGCTACGATCCGGGCCTTCTCCTGCGCCGTCCATCTTCGCCGGCGCCGCTGTCCGGTAATCACCTCGATACGACGATAGGAATCGCCTTCCTGCCTGGCATCAAGCATGGCATTTGCCATCGACCCACCTCCCAACGATCAGCCCATGCCAGGCTGTATCGCAGATCAATCGCGCGACCGCGAGGTGGGGGCCTCATGCCGGTTACGCTTAAATTCGTGTTGCACGGGGATAAGCCGAGAGGAAGAATTAGATTTGGATGTAAAATTGAACTCTGAGATGGCTTTACCATAAGACCATTCGGCGTTGCGCTTGCGCGAACGCAACAGGATCTCGCCGACGTCCGAAGATGCCGACGGAGTCTTGATCTGCTCGGGGTGTGAGGGCCACGCGACTTCGCGGTCCGCTTCAAGCTGCGTTCGTCAACCCACAGCCAACGCATCCATCGCACCCCGCCTCAACGAGGCGCCCCTCCTATGGGGCGGAGCAGCGCAAGTTGGTGGCGCTTGTCGGCATTGTCGGGGTCTGCAGGATGTGACACTCTAGCGGCCGGTGAGGGATACCGCGGATGGGCGGCACAACACTTAAAGTGCTCGGCGTTTGCGCGATCCTGGCCGCAGCAGCCTGGGCTCAGAACACCTGTGCCCGTGCGGCCGATGAATTGGTGAAATTCGACACCGCACCTTACATCGTTGGACAAATCCAGCAGCGTCGCGCCATCGAGCGCGGTGAGATGGCGGTGGCGACCACCGGAGCCATCGAAGGTTACCTGTCAAAGCCCGATGGAGATGGTCCGTTTCCGGCGGTCATCTACCTTCATGGTTGCAGTGGGCTCGGTCCAGCCGCGCGCAAACGCTTCTCCGAGTTGTTGACGGGCTGGGGTTACGTCTCTCTGGCGGTCGACAGCTTTGCAACGCGGGGCATCGAGGAAGCCTGTGATCGCCCGATGCCAGACCGGCAGGCCGACGCGTGGGGCGCGTTGCTATATCTGTCGAAACTCCCCTTCGTCGATCGGAGACGGATTGCCGTTGTCGGATCATCGCAGGGCGGCATCGTCGCGCTGCGCCTGGCTTCGACGCATGATGTCAAGCTCTTCGATATTCCGGAAGGATTGGACCTGAAGATCGCAGTCGCCTTTTATCCGAGATGCAGCCTCGCCTCTGAGCAACTCGCGATCCCCACCCTCATCTTGATCGGCGAACTGGACGACTGGACTCCGGCCAAGAACTGCGAACAATGGATGGGATTGCGCAACGGAAGGGGCGCCCCGGTCAGGTTCATTGTTTATCCCGGCGCTTATCATGCCTTCGACTTTCCCGGACTAGGTGGTGGGCTGTGGCGTTTTGGGCATTGGTTGAAATACGATGCCGAGGCGGCGCGGAGTGCGACGGCGGAAATGCACGACTTCCTGGCCGCTCATCTTTCGAACTAGCATTGCTGAAGCCGACAAAGCGCGTAGCCCGGCAGAGCGGATCGTGATCCGCCTACGGGCTAATGGCCGCCAAATCCCGTCTCATTGGTCGGCACAGCGGTTAGCGTATCCACCCAATTGAGAGCGGAACGTCGCCAAATCTGCCGCTGCGGGCGAAAGGCCGCGCGCTGCGTGATCGCACCGATGCGCAGGGTGTAGCTCTGAGGATTTTCGACTGCGCAGGCATAGACGGGTGTGCCGCAATTGTCGCAGAAGGCGTGGCGGCGTTTGTTCCCGCTCTCGGCCGTCTTCACATAATTCTTTGGCTCACCTGTACGCAGAACAAAATGCGCCACCGGAGCGGTAACGACAGCACGAAATGCGGAACCAGTAAGCGTTTGGCAGTCGGTGCAATGACAAATAAGCATCGCTTCGGGATCCACCTCTGCCTCGAAGGTAATCTGTCCACAGTGGCAGCGTCCATCAATCCTCATGCGATCTCCTTGGTACTCTTGTGCTCGGGAGCTTGGCCGTAAGGCCTGATGGTCCCGCACTATAAAGCATACCGTCCACCGCGGAATAGCGCTTCGGGTCGATCGCGGCTGGTGGGCGCGCGGCGATACCGCATCGCTATTGCAATATCCGCCATCTCGGCGATCAAGACCGCGGATCACGATCCGCCCTGCGGGCTAGACTAGACGACCAATTCCATGAAAGTTGTCATATGGCACCGCCATGTCTCCCCTCCCCCCGCGTAGCGGCGGGGAGGGGTCGGGCGTGGGGGGTGGCTCCGCAAATTCGCGCTCTCATGCTGGCATGGAATATGCGGAAGCACCCCCACCCCCGACCCCTCCCCACCACGCGCTACGCGCGCGGAGGGAGGGGGGAATCGACTGCATGGCCACGCTTGATATGATCAGAACTTCGAAATCGCTGTACTAGCATCGCTGAAGCCGAAGACGCGCATTCCGGTGAGAGTGGAAGGAAGCATTCCACGTCCGCGGTCGGCGGTCTGTTGCGGAGTCCGTTGGCGCGGCAGCTTGGGGCCGCGCGGCACAGGGATGTTGGCCTCGCTCGGCGAGGCGGCACGATAGCAATGGCAAAAAAAGGCACGCTGTGTGCGAACGCAGCGTGCCTCTCCGGGTCATTATTCTCGATATTTACTTCTTTTCGGGCACCCATGTTGTGCTGGCTTTGTCGTAGCTGAAACCATGGGCGTTCTTGAGATCGTCCTTCGTTTCGTCCAGGGTCAACCACCATTTGTCGTTCTTTTTGGTCGTCTTGACGGCGGTAAAAGGTACGATCACGTCCTTTTCGCCAGCTCCCAGAAAGCCGCCGACGCCGATCACAAGACCGGTCACCTTCCCGGACTTATCGACAAGAACGTCGTCAACATCGCCGATCTTGCTTTCCTTCGGGTCGTAGACAGCCTGCTTGTAGAAGTTGGTGACGGTCCAGCTTTCTGCGGGGGCTGCCGACATCGTGGTCGCTGCATGGGCGCTCGAAACCAAAGCACCCGACAGCATCAAGCCCATGACAATTTTCTTCATTTCAATCTCCTATTGGAACGGTGGACCTATAAAACGGGGGACTGACGGCTCGGTTCCAAACGGCGCGGGAGCGGTGCCGATTTTGCGCGATCATCACGGCAAAGTCGCCGCGCGCAGCCGAAGTCGACTTGGCTGCTCTCGCCACCGCTTCGTTCCCTCTCGCCATTGCCAAATCGAAAGCCGACTCCTGGAAGCTTTCTTGAAGCAAGCTCCTGTTCAGAGGTTTCTTGAATCTGGAACATGGGGACATGTTGCGCGTTGTCGGCCCACCCCTGAATAGGAGCACGACGATGGGAATATTCACCAAAGACATTAAAACGATGGAAGACCTGTTCCTGCATCAACTGCAGGACATCTATTATGCCGAGCAACAACTGACAAAAGCCATTCCAACGATGGCCGACAAGGCCACCAATGCGGACCTGAAGGCCGGCCTCAAGTCTCATTTGCAAGACACCAAAAACCAGATCGAGCGGCTGGACAAGGTGTTCGCGAAGCTTGGCCAAAAGGCCCAGGGGACGAATTGTCCTGCGATCGACGGCATCATCAAGGAAGCTGACGAAACCGCCGGGGAGATCGAGGACAAGGCGGTGCTCGACGCCGCAATCGTTGCCAACGCGCAGTCCGTCGAGCACTACGAGATTTCTCGATACGGAACACTTATCGCTTGGGCCGAGCAACTCGGCCACGATGATGTAGTTCGGCTACTGACCACCAACCTCAATGAAGAGAAAGCGGCGAACACCAAGCTCACCGCTGTTGCGTTGCGCAAGGGTGTTAATTCCAAAGCGTCTGCGGCGTGACGAGTGGCAGTGATAAGAAGCGGAAAGCCCCCGTGATGGGGCTTTCTTCTTGTGTGTTGGGGGACCGAAGCTCGCTGGTGATGACGCCGCCTCGATAACGCTTAACGAGGCGGGTCCGCGTTTTTGGACAAAAGAAAACGGCCGGCTCAATAAAAGCCGGGCGTTATTCCCACCTCGGCGATGATGCATCCGTCGATTGGCTTGTGTTCACTTGTGAACGTTCCCTCGTCAGCGTTCCCTCGTTGACAAAGCAGCACGATAAAGGACCTCACAGGGATGAAAAGCATGTTAGCTTGCACAGGTACCTCTCTGACCGCGCAGTAGCGAATGACTGGATTAGTCTGGGACGTTGACAAGCTCCGGATCGCGACGGAAGCGGCGGGCATCGCCTTATGGTCGTGGAACGTCGATACCGACCGGCTGGAAATGGATCAACGAGGACATGTCCTCTGGGGGGTTCCAAATGTTGGAACCATCACCTTTGAAACCCTTTCCGCTTGCATTCACCCGGAAGACCTCGACCGAGTGAGGGCCGCTTTTGCAGCAACGCGCGACACACCAGGCCATTACGAAACGGACTTTCGCATTTTGGACAGTGGCAAGATCCGTTGGATATCCGCACGCGGTCGAGGCGACGATCAAGGTATCGTCGGCCGGATCATGTATGGCGTGTTCATTGACGTGACCGAGAGAAAAAAGGCCGAGGAAGGCCGCGAAATGATCGCCAGCGAAATGAACCACCGGGTAAAGAATATCTTCGCGATTACTGCTGCCCTTACAACCATATCGTCCCGTTCGACGACGACGAAGGACGAAATGGTGAAAGACCTGCGTCAGCGGATAGTTGCACTATCGAAAGCTCACGACATGGTCCGTCCCGATTACAGCCAGCAGCACAAGGCAGCCCCGCTCGGGGATTTGTTAGCCACTCTTTTGGAGCCCTATTCCAACACACATTCCAATTCAGAGCGGGTTCATATTTCGACGCCAAAAGTACTCGTCGGCGAGAAATCCGCCACGGCTCTCGCGTTGGTCGTGCACGAGTTGGCAACAAACTCCATCAAATACGGGGCGCTATCGAGTGCAAAAGGAACGCTTGAAATTAAATGCATCGTAGAGGGTGGTGAAGTGGAAATTGTCTGGACCGAAAATGGCGGCCCGCCAACTTCGAAACCGACCGGGAGGTCAGGATTTGGCACCAAGCTCGTTGTTAGCAGCCTCTCTGACCAGCTTGGCGGAACGATATCGGCATCGTGGCCGCCCACCGGCGCAATCATAACTCTCAAGATGAGCGAAGCCCGGCTTGGCGCATAGGTCAGTTGCGCCGTGTTGACCGTCCGCCGGCTACTACCGGTGTCTCCGAGTAAGCAGACATTCTCAGCAACGCCGACAGGCCGTAAACGGTTTGAACGCGGCGCTGGGGCGGTCTATAAAAAGCGGGCCCGGGCAGGATCCGACATCACGATGACACAATGATGCGGGACGAAAACCGGGTCAAAAGTACGAGAAGTACTTGAGTTTATTGATTAAATTTGCGGGCGTAGTTCAATGGTAGAACGGCAGCTTCCCAAGCTGCATACGAGGGTTCGATTCCCTTCGCCCGCTCCAGGCTCCTTTTCCCAAGCGATGCAGGAATTTCTCGGATTGGGATGAGCTCTGCCGGCGGATGGGAAGCGGAAAGCCGGCCGGACGTCCATAGCCGTTGGCGACCATCGTCTGGATGACATCACGGTGCGTCGAACGCGACGCGGTGTGCGGCTTCAACACCTGCTTCATGAACAGGCCAAAAAAGTATTCGCGGCTGATCGGCAGATCAGGAACAATGAGCGACCGGCGTTCAGCGCTAGCGACATCGACTCTGTAGGGTGAAATTCGTGGCGGGTTGCCCGAAAGCTCAAAAAAAGAGCAGAAAATTCCTGGCACCCAGTGCCATTATCGGATGCTGATCGACCATCAGCCTTATCGACCATCAGAGAGTCCGCTCGTCAATTCATGTCCCAAAGGTCCTCATGAAGCGTTTCGCAAATCTGAAGAGACTTAATCTAAAGCGACTTGGCTTTTTCACGCGGCTTCTCGATGAGGCGACGCCGGCGGAACGGTATCGGCTGGCGGCAGAGCAGATCTGGTACGCGGAAAAGTCCGGTCTTGATTCCGCATGGATCGCGCAACACCATTTTCATGAGAGGGAGGGCGGGCTGCCGGCGCCTTTCGCCTTTCTCGGTTTCGTCGCTGCGCAGACGTCCCGCATTCGGCTCGGCACCGGCATCGTCACGCTGCCGCTGGAACATCCGGTGAGGGTGGCGGAGGACGCCGCGGTCCTCGACCTGCTGTCGAACGGCCGTCTTGAACTTGGGGTCGGCACCGGCGGAAACCCGTCGGCCTTTGCGGCCTTTGGGTTAGATAGCGCGCAGCGCGCGGAGATTTTCGCGCGCAATCTCGACATCGTCCGCAACGCCTTGGCCGGCGGGCCGCTGGCCGGCGGCGATACGCTTTATCCGGCGCGGCCGCAATTGTGCGGCCGGATCTGGCAAGCGACCTTTTCGGTCAGCGGCGGGGCAAGGGCGGGCCAAGCCGGCGATGGCCTCTTGTTGTCGCGGACGCAGCCACGGTCCAAGGAAGCTCCGCGCGCGACGCTGGCCGAAATTCAGCATCCCATCATCGATGCCTATCTCGACGCCTTGCCGCCGGGGCGCGAGCCTCGGATCATGGCCTCGCGCAGCGTGTTCGCCGCCGACGATCGCGAGGAAGCGCTGCGCCTGGCCGACAATGGACTGCGCCGGGCACTCGCCCACTTCATCGCCGGCGGTCATGCGTCGCCGGGAGACGCACTCTCCGACATGATCACCGCGTTCGACGTTCATGTCGGGACCCCTGACGACGTCATCGCCTCGCTCCGTACCGACAGCACACTGGAGCGGGTGACCGATCTGGTTTTTCAGGCCCATTCGATCGATCCGCCGCATCCGTTCATTCTGCGATCGATCGAACTGATCGCGGCAAAGGTTGCGCCGGCATTGGGTTGGACCAACAGGATGGCGGCCAATGCCGCGCTGGTGGATTGATCGGGACGCGGACATGATCGAATTGAAAGCAGCTGAAGGATGAGTACAGAGACAAGCGATATCATCGATGTTCTTGCCGGTATCGAACCGGGATCCAGCCTGGACGGCATCCGTGGCCGACGTTTGCAAGCGCGGGAGAACGCCCAGAAGAGCTATCTCGCTCTGTTCGAACCGGTCGATTTTGGCGACGTCGCGGCCATCGAACGCGGTGCGGTCGCGGCGTTCGTGGCCGGCGTTCACGGTGAGCCGGCCGCGGCCGGCTACTATTTGTCCAAGCTTGCCAAACTCGCTGACCGATCGGAGCTGGTGGAGGCCGTCAAGGCCGAAATCGAACGGGCGAAGACGCAAGGCCCGTATGGCGCCTTTCCCGCCGGGCCGCTCTCGGTCGAGGACAAAGCCGGCTTGATCTATCGCGTTGCGCCGGATCGCCAGCGTATCCTTGGCGCGAGGCTTGCCGCCGCGATCGCGCATGCTCATCTCCTGGTGTTCCGTCCGCGCGACGCCACTCCCGCTGCCATGCAGGCGCTGCTGGCGGCCGGCTGGTCGAGCACCGCGATCGTCACGTTGTCCCAGCTGGTCGCGTTCCTGTCGTTTCAGGTTCGCACCGTCGCCGGCCTGCGCACGCTTGGCGCTTCCCTCGGACGGCGCGCAGATGCTGCGGCGAAAGCCGGTTAGGGAGCTAACGCATCATGAGTGATTCAATCGTCGTTCAGGAAAGCACCAACCAGCCGGTCGCTTTCACCCAGGATGAATTGGGCTGGCTGCCCTGGCTCGAGCCGCTGGCGGAGGCCGAGCTGACGGAGCGGCATTGGGCCGGCCTGGTCGATCGATCGCGCGCGAAGTCCGATTACTTTCGCCTGTTGGCGCGCGATCCGGAAATTCTCGAAGCCAGGACCAAGACCGACAAGGACATCTTCTACAATACCGCGGACGGCCTGCCGCGCGCCGAGCGCGAACTCGCGGCGGCGGCGACCTCGCGTTACAACGGCTGCATCTATTGCGCTTCCGTGCATGCGCGCTTCGCCACGGTGCATTCCAAGCGCCGCGACGATGTGCAGCGCCTGCTCGACCAAGGTGTCGGCGCCGACCTCGGCGAGCGCTGGAACGCGATTGTCAGGGCCTCGGTTGCGCTGGCCTCGACGCCCATCGTATTCGGCGAGCAGCATGTCGAGGAACTGCGCCGCGTCGGTCTCGACGACGCCGAGATCGTCGACGTGATCAACAGCGCGGCCTTCTTCAACTGGGCGAACCGATTGATGCTTTCCTTGGGTGAGCCGACCACGGCGGTTGCCAAGTGATCGCATCGCTTGATCGCATCGCCGCTCGGCATTTCCGCTGGCATGAAAATTGCCCCTTTTTGAACGACAGAACGGATGGAGCCGTACATGAGTAACGTCAGCCGTCGCACCTTGGTCAAAGGGTCGCTTGCCGCCATCGTGACCGGCGCGGCGATGTCGCGCGCCGCGTTGGCGCAATCTTCCGAACCCATCATGCTGGGTGTCAGCGGTCCCTTGACCGGGCCGAACGCGCAATATGGCGTGCAATGGAAGCAGGGTTTCGATCTGGCGTTGGACGAGATTCACGCTTCCGGTGGCATCAACGGGCGCAAGCTCGCCTACAGTTTCGAGGATAGCCAGAGCGACCCGCGCCAGGCGGTGGCGATCGCCCAGAAATTCGTGTCGGATCCCAACATCGTCATGGAGCTCGGCGACTTCTCCAGTCCGGCCTCGATGGCCGCGTCGCCGATCTACCAGCGCGCGGGCCTGGTGCAGTTCGGCTTCACCAATTCGCATCCGGACTTCACCAAGGGCGGGGACTTCATGTGGAGCACCTCCGTCAGCCAGGCGGACGAGCAGCCGCTGCTGGCGCTCTACGCGGTGAAACATCTCGGTCTCAAGAAGCTCGCCGTGCTGCATCTCAACACCGATTGGGGGCGCACCAGCCGCGACTATTTCGTCAAGGCCGCCAAGGATCTTGGCGCCGAAGTGGTCATCACCGAAGGATATATTGCCGAGGAGCGCGATTTCCGCTCCACGCTGGTGCGCGTCCGTGACGCCAATCCGGATGGGCTCATCATGATCTCGTACTATTCCGACGGCGCGCTGATTGCTCGCCAGGCGCGACAGGTCGGCCTCAAGCAGACGATCTGCGCGGCGAGCTCGGTCTATTCGCCAAAGTTTCTGGAGCTTGGCGGAGAGGCGGTCGAGGATGTTCATCTCGGCACCCGGTATTTTCCCGAAGACCCGCGCCCGGAGGTGCAGAAGTTCGTCTCCGGCTTCAAGGCGAAATATAACGGCCAGGAGCCCGACGCCTTCAACGCCTATTCCTATGATGCGATGAACATGGCTGCTGCGGTGCTGAAGATCGGCGGTACCGATCGGCGCGCCATCCGCGACGCCTTCGCCAAGGTCCATGACGTTTCGACGGTGATTTTCGGACCGGCGACCTTTGATGTCGAGAGCCGCCGTGTCAAAGGCGCCATGAATGCCGAACTCGTCGTGCGCAAGGGCCACTTCACGCTTTGGGACGGCAAGCAGCCGACCTGACGTCGCATGCCGGGAGCATCTCGCTTCCCGGTTTCTCTTAACTAGGGACCAAGCGTGTCTTCCTGGCTCGACTACACGATCAATGGATTGATCGTCGGCAACGTCTATGCGCTCGTGGCCGTCGGGCTCGCCCTGATCTTCGGCGTCAGCCGGCTGATCAATTTTGCGCAAGGCTCCATCTATCTGGTCGGGGCCTATGTCGGATGGGTCGCGGTGGTGCAACTGCGGACGCCGCTGGTCGTCACCATTTTGCTGGTTGCGGCGGCCTCGGCGCTGGTTGGGCTCATCATCGAGCGGTTCGGCCTGCGTCCGTTGCAGAACTCGGTGCGCATTGCGCCACTGCTGGCGACGATCGGCATCAGCTTTGTGCTCGATCAGATCGTCATGCTCACCTTTTCACCCAATCCGCGCGCGCTGCCGAGCCAGTTGCCCGATATCCGTTTTCAGATCGGCGGCGGCACCATTGGTCCGCTCGACATCCTGATCGCCGGTGTCGGCGTCTCGAGTGCGCTGCTGCTGTTCGTTTTCCTGCGCTATACCAAGCTCGGCTGGGCCGTGCGGGCGACGGCGCAGGACCGCGACGCCGCCATGCAGATGGGCGTCGACGTCAACCGCGTCAACCAGGCCGTGTTCGGGATCGCGGCCGCGCTTGGCGGCGTTTCCGGCCTGCTGGTCGGCATGTACTACAACCAGATCGATACCGCGATGAGCCTGCAGGCAACGCTCAAGGGCGTTGTCGCGGAGGTGGTCGGCGGCGCCGGCAATGTGCCGGGCGCCGTGGTCGGCAGTCTGCTGCTCGGGCTGGTCGAAAGTTACGGCGTCGCGGTGTTCGGCACCAGCTACCGCAACCTGTTCGCGTTCCTGTTGCTGATCGTGGTGCTGGTGTTTCGGCCGAACGGCCTGTTCGCAAGCGCCAAGCAGGCGCCGCCGGAGCCGCTCACCGGCACCTTCATCGCGCCCAGCCGCCCGGTCCGCATCCCGCGCTGGGCGTTGCTGACCGTCGTCGGCGCCTTTGCGCTGTTGCCGTTGCTTCCGGTCTCATCCTACGTGCTGCAGACGCTGATCAACGCCTGGCTGCTCGGCATGCTGGCGCTCAGCCTGACGCTGGTCGCCGGCACCATCGGTCAGGTCTCGCTCGGGCATGCGGCGCTACTCGCGATCGGCGCCTATACCTCCGCGCTGCTCTCGCTGGACTTTTCGTTTCCGGTCGGCATCGCGATCATCTGCGGCGGGCTGATGAGCGCGGCGCTCGGCACGCTTCTGATCTCGCCGTCGTTCCGTCTGCGCGGGCATTACGTCTCGATCGCGACCCTGGCGATCGGCGAGATCATCTCCCTGATCATCCTGAACTGGGAATTGGTCACGCGCGGACCGATCGGGATTTCGGGCATCCCGCCGCTGTCGCTATTTGGTTATGAACTGGTCAGCGCGGCGCAGGTCTACTGGTTCAGCTTTGCCGTCATGGTGCTGCTGGCGCTGCTGCAGGTGAGGCTGCTCGGTTCGCATCTCGGTCGCAGTTTCCGCGCCATTCGCGATGACGATGTGGCGGCGCGCGCCTATGGTCTTTCCCTGAACCGCTACAAGGCACTGGCCTTCATTTTCGGCGGGTTCGCAGCCGGCGTCAGCGGCGGCATCGCCGCCCATCTTTATTCCTACATCAATCACGAGACCTTCAATACACAGCAGTCCATTCTGGCGTTGACCATCGTGATCCTGGGCGGCTTGGGCAATGTCGCCGGCGCGATCGCGGGCTCGGTGGCGCTGGTCGGCCTGCCCGAGGTATTTCGGATCGCGGCGGAGTACCGCATCCTGATCTATGGCATCGTGCTTCTGCTGCTGGTCCGGTTCAGGCCGCAAGGGCTGCTGGGGACCATCTGATGGCCGAACAGACGAATGCGCCATCCTTGCTGTCCCTGCGCGGACTGACGCGGCGCTTCGGGGGGTTGACCGCTGTCGACGGCATCGATCTCGACCTCGCCAAGGGCGAGCTGGTCAGCATCATCGGTCCGAACGGTGCCGGCAAGACCACCTTGTTCAATCTCATTACCGGGCTCGATCGGCCCGACGCCGGCGAGGTCCGTCTCGATGGAAAGGCCGTCACCGGCCTTGCCCCGGAGAGGTTGGCGGCCAATGGCATCGCGCGCACGTTCCAGCTTGGTCGCGTCTTCGGCAATCTCAGCGTGATGGAGAATGTCCTGGTCGGCGCGCATACGCGGCTGCGCGCGGTCAAGCCAACAACGCCGTTGATCGGGCCATTGCTCGAGCTTGGATTGGCGCTGTTGCGACCGGCTTCGGTCAAGGCCGAAGAGGCGCAATTGCGCGAAGAGGTGAGAGGCATTCTGGCGCGGTTTGGCGAGCGTCTGCTGCCGCGTATCGATCAACCCGCCTACAGCCTGTCCTACGCCAATCGCCGCCGCGTCGAGATCGCGCGCGCGCTGGCGCTCCGGCCGCGGCTGCTGCTGCTCGACGAGCCGACGGCCGGCATGAATCCGACCGAGACCACGGAGATGCAAGCGCTGGTCGCCGAGCTGAAAGCCGAAGGGCTGACGATCCTTTTGATCGAGCACAAGCTCGACATGGTGATGCGCCTGTCCGAGCGCGTCATCGTCATGGACGAAGGCAGGAAGATCGCCGAAGGCTCAGGCGAAGAGGTGCGGAACGACGCTGGGGTCATCGAGGCGTATCTCGGCCACGGCTTGTCGCGGGCCACGGCGGATGAGCGGGAGACGGCGGCATGAGCAGCGCTGCAGCTTCCGCCGATCCGCTGTTGCGGCTGTCCAATATCAATACCTTCTATGGCCAGGCGCAGGTGCATTTCGACCTCTCGATCGACGTGCCGCGCGGTCATATTGTGTGTCTGTTGGGCGGCAATGCCAGCGGCAAATCGACGACGATGAAGATCATCTTGGGTCTGGTGCGACCGCGCTCGGGCGAACTGGCCTTCGATGGGGTCTCCATGCTCGGTCTGACCACGCCGCAGATCGTCCGGCGCGGCATCGCGTCGGTGCCGGAGGCGCGCCGGCTGTTCGCGGACATGAGCGTGAGGGAAAACATCCTGATGGGCGCATTCGTGCGCAATGACCGCGGCGAAATCGCCCGCGATCTGCAACGGGTGCTGGGGTTGTTTCCCAAGCTCGGGCAACGGTTCTCGCAACGGGCCGGCTCACTCTCGGGCGGCGAGCAGCAGATGGTCGCCATGGCCCGCGCGCTGATGAGCCGGCCGCGGCTGATCGTCATGGACGAACCGACCATGGGTCTTTCGCCGCTTTACGTCGATCGGGTGCTGGAGCTGATCAGGACCATCAACAAGGAAGGCGTATCGATCTTCATGGTCGAGCAGAATGCCAGCCTGGCGCTGGAAATCGCGCACGAGGCCTATGTGCTGCAGACCGGCCGGATCGTGCTTTCCGGTTCGGCGCGAGCGCTCAAGGACGATCCCCGGGTCCGCGACGCCTATCTTGGCGGTCCGGAGGCCGCGTGAATACCTTAAGGTCCAGCCTTTCGCCTCTGGAGCACAATGAGATTAAGTCGAATTGGGCCAGCGACGGAAGTGCGCTCCCTCTCCCGCCCTTTTGCGGGGGAGGGCGGGGTGGGGGTGCTTCCGCAAAACGCGCCGGTCGAGAGGATAGACTTTCCCCCACCCGCCGCGCTCTTTCGAGCGCGTCGACCTCCCCCGCAAGCGGGAGAGGTGAAGGGAGCCCGCGGACAAATCGATCGAACCAAAATCATCGCGCCCTAGATCCTGTGCAGCTCCAGCGAGGCTGGATGGAACAGATCTTCCGGAGTTAGCAGCCGGGCCGACAACCCCTCGTCATGGTGACGCTGCAGGAATCGGGTCAGCACGTGACGGTTCGGTTGCAATCCGTAGGACCAATAATCTTCGCCCATCATTAGCCGCGCGGCACGCAGTTGGTCCTCCACAAACGGTAGCGTCACCTTGGCGGCGGAAGTATCTCCAAGCTTCGAAAGCGCGATGCTCTTGGAGCGTTCGAACGCCTTGAAGACCGCGACCGGCAGCCAGGGATGCCTTTCCGCCAGAGAGCGGCGGATCCCCAGCGTATGCATGATGGGAAAAAGCCCGGTCCGCCGATACCAGTCGGTCGCTGCCTGATGCGGGTCGGCAAACAGATAGCCAACATCGGAGTGACCGCGCTCGAAGCAGGACGGCGCCCGCGGCCCGATCACCGCGTCCAACCGTCCACTTGCGAGCAGCGCGGAAATGGTATCGTTCGGGTCCGCATCCTCCACGACAACATCGGCCGGCAGGTCGAGATTGATTTTCTCGACCCGTCCGGGCTGCTCATAGCCGCCTCGGACCCAGGTGACGTCGGCCGGACGGACTCCGTAGTCCTCCTCGAGGATCATGCGGACCCAAATATTCGCCGTGAGCTGATATTCCGGCACGCCGATGCGGCAACCCCTGAGGTCGGCCGGGAACCTGATCCGGTCGGTGCGGACGTAGATCGATGTGTGCCGGAACGCGCGGGATGGGAAAACCGGCACGGCGATGTAGGGGCTCGTTCCGGCGGCGGTTTTGACGCTGTAGCTGCTGAGCGACAACTCGCAGATGTCGAAATCCGCATGCCTGAATGCGCGAAAGAAGATCTCCTCCGGCTCCAGCAGCATGAATTGCGGATCGACCCCATCGATCTGTACCAGGCCGTCCACCAATGGACGCATCCGGTCATAGTCGCCGATCGCGATCGAAAGCTGCAGTTTGCTCATCTGCGTCCCACCGGAATCAAGCGCGCACGGAAGCACGTGTGCCGGCCGCAACCGCATCCGCCGTGCTGGCCTTCGGAAGTAGACCCATCAGCGCACTCGCGACGGCGCCGATCAATACCGATCCGCCTAGGACAGCGAAGATCGTCGTCACACCCCATTGCGCGCCGACCATCTGACCGACCGCGAGCGGCCCCACAAATGACCCAAGCCGGCCCATTCCCGTGGCCCAGCCGACCCCGGTCGAGCGGATTGCGACCGGATAGTAGATCGCGGATAGCGCGATCAGGCCAGAACTTGCGCAGCCAAGCAGCAGGCCGAACAGACCCTCCGCGATCATCACGCTGCCGAACGAAGGCGCGGACCATCCGACCATCGCATAAGCCAGCGCGCCGAGCGTAAGGGTCGGCGGAAGCACGCGCAGGATTCCAAAACGATTGAGCAGCATGCCGGCCGCGGCCGAACCGAACAAAGAGCCGAAATTATACAGCGCCAGAGCCAGCGCGGATTGCTCCGCGGCGATGCCGACGCGGCGCAGCAGGATCGGGCTCCAGGACGAATTGGTGACCAGGATCATGAACGCAAAGAAAAAGCCTGCCCACAGCAGGAGTGTGCCCGCAGCGCGGCCGGAGGCGAACAGCTCGAGCACCGTCGCCCTTGGTGCGATTTCCCTGATGAGTTCGAATCGCGTTTCGCCGGTGGTGGTCACGTCGGGGAAGATACGGCGCAGCGTGCGGCCGATCCGATCGTGCGACTTGCCGGTCGCGACCAGGAAGCTCACCGATTCGGGAAGGGCAATCGCGAGGATGATCGACAGCAGGATCGGCAGCACCCCGCCCACGAGGAAAATCGATTGCCATCCATAGGCCGGGATGATCCGCGATCCGAGCAGCCCGCCCACCACGCCGCCGAGCGGAAAGCCCGCCCAGAGCAGGCTGACCACGGCAGTTCGGCGCGTTTTCGCAACATATTCCGATCCGAGGCTGATGAAGCTCGGCATGGCGCCGCCCAGTCCGAACCCCGTGAGGAAGCGGCACGTCAGGAGTTCGGGCAGACTGCCGGCATTGGCGGTCGCGAGCGTGAAGACTCCGAAGCAGAAGGTGGCGGCGACAAGAACACGCTTGCGGCCGACCCGATCGGCGAGCGGTCCGAGCAGAAAGGCGCCCAAGGCCAGTCCGGCCAGCGCGGCGCTGAAAACCACTCCGAAGGCTTGCGGCGCGATGTGAAGCTGCGCGCCCATCGCGGGCGCCGCCAGGCCGATCGATTGCAGATCCAGGCCATCCAGCATGGCCACGAACGCGCAAAGTCCGATCACTGTCCACTGCCGAGGCCCGATAGGCCGCGTCTCGATCAACGCGACAACGTCGAGAACCCGTTCTGCCATGCTTTGCTCCCTTCCCGGCGGCTTACCGATGTGGTTTTTGGTTCAGATTACGGCTGTTGCAGATTGGCGATGACCCTTTCGAGAAGGTCCGCTGCCAAGCCCGCTTGCTCAGGATCGATATGGCACCATACTATCTGGCGCAAGGGCGGCGTCGTCGACAGCAACGGCAATTCAAGATGTCCAACCATACATCCGAGGCGGTCGCCGCATCGGCGATCGGCGAAGTGGTCGACGCGAACCACATCCTGTTCGACCAGGGCGTGGTGGACGGGTTCGGCCACGTCAGCTTGCGCCACCCGGTCCGGCCAGATCGCTTTCTGCTTGCCAGAAGCATGGCGCCCGCGCTCGTCACCGCTGGGGACGTCCTTGCATTCGATCTCGACGGCACTGCAATCGAGGCGGACGGGCCGGCGGTTTATCTGGAGCGGTTCATCCATGGCGAGATCTACCGGATCAGGCCGGACGTGGTTGCCGTCGTGCACAGCCACTCGCCGGCCGTCGTCCCGTTCAGCGTGGTGAGGGGCACCGGGCTGCGGCCGGTTTGTCACATGTGCGGCTTTCTTGGTGCGGTCGCACCCGTGTTCGAGATTCGCGATGTCGCCGGGCCGGGGAGCGATCTCTTGATCCGCGATGCCCGCCTTGGCGCGGCCCTGGCGCAAAGCCTGGGTCAGAGCGCCGCCGTGTTGATGCGCGGCCATGGCTCAACGGTGGTTGGAAGCAGCTTGCGCCAGGCCGTGTTCCGGGCGGTTTACACCGAGGTCGGCGCGCGGCTGCAAGCCGAAGCGATGAAGCTCGGGCCTGTCACCTACCTGACAGAAGACGAGGCCGCGGCCGCGGCGAGGGCCAACGACACGCAAATCGATCGGGCCTGGCATCTCTGGCTGAAAGCCGCCCGGCGCCGATCCATGGTTGATTGAAGGCTGCCTGGAGCTTGTGATCGCGTTCCCGCTATGTGGAGCGTGATGACTGTTGGTCGAGTTCGACCGGCGATGGAAGTGCGCTCCCTCTCCCGCTTGCGGGGGAGGGCGGGGTGGGGGTGTTTCCGCAAGACGCACTGGTCGAGAGGATAGACTTGCCCCCACCCGCCGCGCTCTTTCGAGCGCCATAGCCGAAGCTCAGCTTCGGCGTTCTATTTTAGACGGCCGCCGAAGGCGGCCTATGCTCCCCCGCAAGCGGGAGAGGTGAAGTGAGCCCGTCGACAGTCCGATTCAGCCAAAACTCATCAGGCTCTAGTTGAACGCCATGCCGCCGCTCATCGCGACCGTTTGACCTGTCATATAGGCATTGTCGAGCAGCATCATCACGGCTTGAGCGACTTCTTCGGCCTTGCCGAAGCGACCCACCGGGACGCGGCTGACGAGATTGGGCTGGCCTTTCATCATATCGGTCTCGATCAGGGAGGGGGCGACGGCGTTGACCGTGATGCCTTCCTTGACCAGGCGCGCGGCGTATCCGCGCGTCAATCCTTCAATTCCGGCCTTCGATGCATTGTAGTGCGGTCCGATCGAGCCGGCGCCGCGGGCGGCGCCCGACGATATGTTGACGATACGGCCCCATCCTTTGCTTCGCATCATCGGCAAGACAGCTTGCGTGCACAGAAAAACCGACTTCAAATTCACCGCGATGGTTTGATCGAAGTCCGCCTCCGAAAGATCGTCAATACCGCGGGTGATGGCGATGCCGGCGTTGTTGATCAGAATGTCGATCGGCCCGAGATCGGCGTTGACGCGTTTGACCATTTGGGCGACCGCGTCCGATTGCGAAACGTCGGCAGCGATCGCCATGGCGCGCCCACCCGTTTCGCGGATGGACTCGGCCAGCGCATTGGCTTCGCTGGCGCGCTCGCGATAATTGATGGCGATGGCGGCGCCGGCCTGAGCTAGCGATCGGACGATCGCAGCTCCGATGCCGCGCGAGCCCCCGGTCACCAACGCCGTGCGGTTTTGCAACATAGCTATCGTCATGGGCATTCCTCCGCTCGGGTATTATTGGATCTGGGGGACGCCGAGCCGCCCGATGCCTGGAAGTTTGACCGCAGGTCGACGGATATCAAGCCCGAGCACGCCGCCAAGGAGGTTCAATTCAACGCCTTCGACCCAGCCGATCGTGAGCCCCAGATAGCCTCCGAGCGAAACGAATAGACCGGTTCGCGAAGACGTGAGACCGCACCACTCCCCGCGGTAGGGATAGTCTTTCCCGATGGCGGTGGGCGGCAGCACCGCTCTCAATTCCGGCAGCGCGTCGAGAACGGCCTGAACGAACGTGTTCGAGTTCGGACCAGGCCAGGCGCTGTAATCGCCATAAGTCCGGAATTTGTAGTTCTCGATCATGTTGCGAATTCTGGGAATCAGTTTTTCAGCCCCGTCACCGTCAACACTGACCACGGTTTCCGGCCGCGCCCCAAACCATCTCCCATCCGGGACAAATCCATCGACGCGAATTGGCTCGCCCCAAGCCGTATAGTCATAGCGGCTGTAGCGTGATCCGCCGCGCTCCTTGACGACGATCCAGCTGTGGACGGCGAAGATCCCGCGCCAGCGCACGGTACGCGCGGCAAAGATCCGGATCATTGCATCCGGATGTTCCGACGCTATTGGGAGGAGCCCCGCGCTCGAGCGGTCTGCCGTTTGCCAATTCCCGCGGCGGTCGCCGGCAAGGTAATTCGCGGTAGATGCGCCGAGAGGCGCGAGGATGAGAATTAGAAAAATCAGCACGAATTTCTTCACGAGGGGGGAGCGGGACCGTTGTGAGATTATCGTGGATGTAGTTCCTCCGGCGGGATTTGCCAGCTTGGCGCGGAGATATTGCGCAAATTGGGCAGGCTTTGAGAACCAGATAAAAGGGGAATAGGCGTTCGGCTGCCCCGGATCGCCGGGGCAGCCGCTTCCGCGGATCGTCTCACGCCCCTTGCGGGACCTGATCCAAGAATCCGGTGATGCTCCTGATCCGCCCATCCTTCAGCACGGCGAAGTCGGTGCCCTTGATCGGGCTGTCGATGCCGTCGGGACCGAGCCCCCAAGAAAAGCGAACGTGGAAGCGGAGGTGGTTGCCGAAGCCGTTGGCTTTGCCTAGCAGCTTGAACTTGAAGTCCGGAAAGCGCTGCTGCACGCCCGCGATCAGCGCGTCCACGCCGTCATGGCCGTCGCCGCTCATCAAGGGATCGACATATTTCGCATCCGCCGTCCAGTTGGTGGCGAGCATCTCGCGCCGGCGGCTTGGGGTGCGCTCGTTCCAGAGCTCGATGTAGCTGGTGGCAATGGTGTTGACGTCGGTCATTTCACTCTCTCCTTCGATAAAAGCCGGATTGATCGGCTGATCGACTATCGAAGATGGCGGCGGTCAAATCGATTACTTCGGAGGTCATGGGTTTTGGCGTGTTTCTCCGAGGCGAAACCCTCGCGCGAGGCGAAAAAATCAAATCTTCTTCCCCTGGGATCGCCAGAGGACGAATCTCCCAAGCGCGCGCGTGAGAAGGCAATAGCTCTCCATTGCTTCCGGCCGGCGCCGGCCGCACATTTCGGTGATGTTTCAGAGCCTTTTTCAGAGCCCGGCGCGAGATGCCGCCAGCGACGAATTGTCCGATCCGTTTGGCGAGCCGGATGTCGTGGCAACCCTGCCGCCGTCGAAACTGGTGACGGGTGTCGCGGGCATCGTGCTGTTCGTCGCGGTGGCGCTGCTGCTGCTCGCGGCGCGCGGCGTTGTCGGTTAAGCCGACGCGCGGCTGCGTCCATTCTGCCCGGCCGGGCGCGATATCAATCGTTCGAACGCGGTGGCGGAGGGGACGTCGAGTTGTCCCGGCGTTTTCAATTTCCACAGCGTTCGCTCGATGCGAAGCCCGCGCATCTTGATCGCGCGCAGCCGCTTCAGCGCAATCTGGTCCTGCATGGCCGCCACCGACACGATCGCGACCCCAAGGCCGGCCGCGACCACCTGTTTGATCGCTTCGGTGCTGCCGATCTCGAGGGTGCGGGCGGGATCGATCTTGCGCGCGGCAAGGGCCTGCGCGATCACCTCGCGCGATCCGGAGCCTTGCTCGCGAACGATCAGGGTTTCGCCGCCAATTCGCTTGGGATCGATCGGCTCGTCTTCTCGCGCGAACGGATGATCGGGGCCGACGATCAATTCCATCAGGTCGGTCCGCCACGGCTCGGAGATAAGCCCGTCTTCCTCCACCGGGCCTTCCACCAGGCCGATCTCGATCTCATGCGCCAGCATCAGGTGGACGATGTCGCGGGTGTTGGCGCTGGTGAGATGGAGGTCGATGCCGGGATAGGCCGCGCGGAAGCTGCCGAGATATTCCGGGATGAAATAGGTCGCGATCGTGGTGCTGGCGCCGATCCGCAACGAGCCGCTGTCGAGGCTGCGCAGCGCGCGCAGTTCTTCCTCGGCGGCCCGCTCGGCGGCGAACAAGGTTTCGGCGTGCCGCATCAAGGCGAGGCCCTCGCGGGTCGGTTTGACGCCACGCGGGGTGCGGTCGAGCAGCCGGCAGCCGAGCTGCAGCTCGAAATCCCTGACCCCCTTGGAAATCGACGGCTGGCTGACCATCAGGATTTCGGCCGCTTTCGAGAAACTCCCGGTCCGGGCGACGGTCGCGAACAGCCGCAGCAGATGGAGATTGAGAGGCATAACTTTTCTCTATCGGGCCAAAAGAAAAAGATATTAGCCATTAAGCTGCAGAAGGAGCAAAGATTATTCTGTTAGACCGTTTTCCAGCGAGTTGGGCCCCGGTTCGCGTGAAGAAAGCGCGTCAAAACGAAAGCTAGAGCTTCCGTTCCGGTACAGCCGGAACGGAAGCTCCGGCTCCAAACGGAGATCGCTTGTCCAGCCATTCCTCTTCTGTTCGTCCGCTGACCTCGCGGCTGATTGAGGGAGTGGTGACGCGGTTTCCCGGCATAATGCTGTGCGCCGGCGTGACGGCGCTTGCGCTGGCCGCCCAGGCTTTGGAATTGCGCGGCCTCGGGCACCCCTATGTCGAAGCGCTGGTGCTGGCGATCTTTTTGGGCATGGCGATCCGCACCGCCTGGAAGCCGCAGCTCACCTGGCAGGCCGGGATCGCCTTCAGCGCCAAGCAGCTTCTGGAGTTCGCCGTGATGCTGCTCGGCGCGTCGCTCGACCTCACGGTGGTGGCGAAATCCGGTACCTGGCTGCTGGTCGTGATCGTCGCCATCGTCATGGCATCGCTCGGCGTCAGCTATTGCGCCAGCCGGCTGCTGGGACTGCCGAGCAAGTTGTCCATTCTGGTGGCCTGCGGCAACTCGATCTGCGGCAATTCCGCGATCGCGGCGGTAGCCCCCGTGATCGACGCGAGCAGCGAGGACATCGGGGCCTCCATTTCCTTTACCGCGATCCTCGGCATTCTCACCGTGATCGGCCTGCCGGTGCTGGTTACGCTATTGGGGCTGTCGGCGACGCAATATGGCATCCTCGCAGGGCTTACCGTCTACGCGGTGCCGCAGGTGCTCGCAGCCACGCTGCCGGTCGGCCTCGTTTCGACGCAGATGGGCACCTTCGTGAAGCTGGCGCGAGTTCTGATGCTCGGCCCGATCGTGGTCGCGCTTTCGTTGCTGTTCCGGAAGGCCGACGCGGCCTCGCCCGCAGGCAAGGCCTACGGCAACGCGCTGACCTGGGTGCCGTGGTTCGTGCCGGCCTTCCTGGTCCTTGCGGGGCTGCGATCGGCAGGCCTGATCCCGCAAGCCGCGACCGCGCCGATCGCAGCCACCGCCGGCGTGCTCACCATCGTCTCCATGGCGGCGCTCGGATTGAACGTCGATCTGCGGCTGCTGGCGCGCATCGGCCCGCGCGTGACCGCCGCGGTGACGCTGTCGCTCATGTTCCTGATCGCGATCAGCCTCGTCGTCATCCGCTTTTTCTGAGTGGCGCGGGTTCGCTTCACCTCTCCCGCTTGCGGGGGAGCATAGGCCGCCTTCGGCGGCCGTTCAAAAATAGAACGCCGAAGCTGTGCTTCGGCTTTGGCGTTCGGCGGCGCAATTGCGCGCCGAACGTGGCGGGTGGGGGGAAGTCTATCCTCTCGACCAGCGCGTTTTGCGGAAGCACCCCCACCCCAGCCCCCCCCGCGAAGAAGCGCGGGAGAGGGAGTGCACTTCCGTCGCCGCGAACAGCCTTGCCGCTACTCACGGAAACCTCTTGAAGAACGCCCAGATCGTCTCGGCGCCGTCGATGTCATGGTTCTGCGGACCCAACAGATAGTTCGCCACGCGCGGAAAATGGGCGTCGGGAAAATTGCCGGGCATGCGATGCCCGCCATTGTTGATGCGGTAGAGAACGACGTCGCGCGCGTGCGGACAGGTCGAGGATATCTGCGTCACGGTGGAATGATCCGTGGTGTCGCGGTCTTCGACATCGGCGGCGGCGGCATCCTGTTGCTCGCAGCCGTCGACGCGTCGCCAGAAAGCAAGCGTCCTTTCGGTCGACCAGAAGCCGCTGACCGCGAAGCGGCTGGCGCCGCGGCCGCCGAGATAGGGCACCAGCGGATCGGCAGTGCCGTTCATCATCAGCATCGGCACCGGGCGCGACGGGTGACAAGCGTTGGCCAGATCATCGGTGAAATTGATGATGACGCTGGCGGCGGCCGCGAACAGATCGGCGCGCACGCAGGCAAGCGTCATGGTCATGGCGCCGCCGTTCGAAACGCCGGTAATGTAGATGCGCTTGGGGTCGGCGCTGCCGTCCGCGACGAATTTCTCGACCAGCTTGACGATGAAGGCGACGTCGTCGGTGCCTTTCGGCGGGGCGTGCAGCGCCCGCTTGGCATCGGGCCGCAAGTCGGCCCAGGCGCGGTTGAGCCCGTCGGGAAACACCACGCCGAAATGCTCGCGCCTCGCCACCTGGGGCCACGAGGTCCGCGTCGCCATGTCGGCGCCGGTCTGGGTATTGCCGTGCAGGACGATGACCAGCGGCGCGGGCCTGGCGTCGGGAAATTCGGCGGAAAAATTTCGCGCCACGCCGTCGACCGCGATGGTCTCGGCAAGCGCCGCCCCGGCCCAGCACGCGATCGCCGCGATAGCTGCGAGCCGCAACAGATGCAATGAACGTTGCACCAACGTGCTCTGCGGGAGGCTTGGCGTCATGTTTGGCTTCGAGTTGGGCATGGTAGGCTTCTTATAGACGGTTCCATGACTTGTCTGCATGTGTCGGCGGAACTGGAACACCGCGCGAACGCGAGGGCTTGGGAAATCCGGCGATCATCGAGGAGGGTGATCACGACCAAGGCGCCGTGCACGCCGGATGAGCAAAGCCCCGCAGTCCTGCGGGCTTTGTCGTGGACGTACTCCTTAAGAAAATCTTAAGTTGTTCCAGTTTGGGACCGTCCGCCGCTCTCGGGTGCAGCGCGCCAGCAACACTCTATTTGAATTTATTTTGAACGCCCGTCCCTGCCTAGACAAAAACCCGTTCTCGCAACACGCTGTCTCCCGCATCACTGACGGCGGTCAGATTCGGTTTCGCAGAGTCGGTTTGGACAGGCTTGAACTGGGGCTGGACATGAGATTGGTGACAGGGTTGCTCGCGGCAGTTCTTTTGCTGGCGGGAGTGGGGGTAAGTCATGCCGTGGTCCGGATCGCCGATGACCGCGGCGGCCGGATCGGAACCTACGTCGACAAGTACCAGGGCCTGCGCTCCTCGGGCGAAACCGTGATCATCGACGGCCTCTGCGCTTCCGCATGTACCATCGTTCTCGGCGCCATCCCCCACGACAAGATCTGCGTCACCTCGCATGCCACGCTGGGCTTCCATGCCGCCTGGGATTTCGGCGCCAACGGCCGGGCGATCACCAACCCCGAGGCGACCCAGATGCTGTACTCGATGTATCCGTCGCCGGTACGGCACTGGATCTCCGCGCGCGGCGGGCTGACGCCGCACATGATCTTCCTGCACGGCAAGCAGCTCGAGAGCATGTACAAGCCCTGCTATCTCGACGCCCAGGCGTCCGCCCCCAAGATCCTGTCATCGCACTGAAATCGGGTACCTTTCTCAGCATGACGTGATCGCGACCCGCGTTCGGGCGCTTGCCGCGCCGCGTGGCTGGCCTTATCTGAACCCAAGGGAAACCGCGATCGGCGCCGCCGCTTGCAAATCCTCCTTTGTTCAGAACCTTGCCATGGCCCCGCCACTTTCCACCCCACATGAAATGGCAGCCTCGTTGCGGCCGGCGCGCAAGCTGCCGGCGGTGATGATGGTCGCCGGAGCGGCGCTGGCGGCCGCCCTGTTCCTGGGCGCGCTGGGGCTCTGGTTCCACTACGGGACGGCGGTCTTCTTCGAGATGATCGCCTCCGGTTTCGCGGCCTGTTTCTGATCGGACAATGGGAATATCAACATGGACCGCACAGCCGCCCGCCCGCTGGTGATCGTCTCGGCCTTTGCCGGAAGCCTGGTGATCGGGCTGCTCCTGATGCTGTGGACGCTGGGCGGGGTGCGCGGCGTCACCGCGCCGGCGGCGATCGGCGGCCCGTTCCAGCTCACCGACCAGGCCGGCGAGACCGTCACCGACAAGAACCTCGAGGGGAAGCCCACGCTGATCTTTTTCGGCTTTACCCATTGTCCCGACGTCTGCCCAACGTCGCTATTCGAGATTTCCGAAGTGCTGCGCGCCATGGGCACGGACGCCGATCGCGTCAACGCCTATTTCATCTCGGTCGATCCGGACCGCGACACCGCGTCGGCCATGAAGGACTATCTGTCGAGCTTCGATCCGCACCTGAAGGGGCTGACCGGCGATACCGCGGCGGTGGCGAAAGTCACCTCCGAATACCGCGTTTACGCCAAGAAGGTCCCGTTGAAGGACGGCGACTACACCATGGACCACACCGCGCTGGTCTACCTGATGGATCGCGACGGCCGGTTCGTCTCCCCCTTCAACCTCAAGCGGACGCCCGAAGAGGCCGCGGCCGACCTGAAGCATTATCTTTGATGCCAAATCTTTGATGCTAAGTTACGGTTCTCGTTGACTGAAACGGCGCTCGAACTGGCGGGGAAATGGTCTATAAGGCGCCAAATCGAACCATGATCGGCCAGACCCCGTTGCAGATAGGCCTGTTTCCGCACGTAAAATTGCTCCGACCCGCCGGCCGCCTGGCTGGATGGGCGGCGGCCGCGCTTCTGGCGGTGGTGCTGTCCGGCGGGCCGGCCGTGGCGCAAACCGTGCCCAAACCGGCGACGGAAGCAGCCCCGCAGGCCGTGCCCGGCTTCTGGGACCCGCGGCGGCGCCCGGAACGCCCGGATCTGTCCCGCATCTCGGTGATCCGGTTCCTGACCGAGACCGACTACCCGCCGTTCAACTTTACCGGCCCCGACGGCAATCCGGCCGGCTTCAATGTCGATCTGGCGCGCGCGCTGTGCGAGGAGATCAAGGTCACCTGCACCATCCAGATGCGCCGCTTCGAGACGCTCTTGGATGCGATTTCGAGCAACCGGGGCGATGCCATCATCGCCTCGATCGCGGTGACGCCGCAGATGCGCGCCCGCGTCGATTTCAGCGACCCCTATTACCGGGCGCCGGCCCGCTTCGTGTCGCGGCGCGACGCGGTGATGCCGGAGATCCGCCCCGAATATCTCGAGGGCAAGAAGGTCGGCGCCGTCACCGGCTCCGCGCACGAGGCCTATCTGAAGGCGATGTTCACCGACGCCGAATTGCACTCCTATCCCAATGACGAGGCGCTGCGGCTGGCGCTTCGGCGCGGCGAGGTCGATTTCATCTTCGGCGACGGCATCTCGCTGGCGTTCTGGATCAACGGCACCGATTCCGGCGACTGCTGCGCGTTCTCGGGCGGGCCGTTCGTCGAGAACCGCTATTTCGGCGAGGGCGTCGGCATTGCCGTGCGCAAGGGCAACGACCTGTTGCGCCAGGCCCTGAACTGGGCGCTGTTCCGGGTCTGGGAGAAAGGCCGCTACACCGACCTGTGGCTACGCTATTTTTCCATCAGCCCGTTTTAGGGTATTGCGTGCCGTAATCTCGTAGGGTGGGCTAATCTTACTGCGTCACAAGCGGGTTTATCCCCTCATCCTGAGGAGCTTGCGCAAGCAAGCGTCTCGAAGGACGAGGCCACCGGCGGGGCCTCATGGTTCGAGACGGAGCAAGGGCGCCTCCTCACCATGAGGGTTTGGTGACACAGTGAGATTAAGGCGCGTTTGCGCCGTGCCAGCCATCCCGGTATCGGTGGGCACGCTTCCGCTTTGCCCGCCCTACGACGTTCTGGAGAATTAGTTCGTTATGTCCACGATCGATCCGAGCGACCTGCGCGCGCTCGCCGAACAATCCAACGCCTGGCCGTTCGAGCAGGCCAAGGCGATTGTCGCGCGGCTGAAGAAGAAGCCGAAGGACGAGGTGGTGTTTTCGACCGGCTATGGGCCATCGGGCCTGCCGCATATCGGCACCTTCGGCGAGGTCGCGCGCACCACCATGGTGCGCCACGCCTTTCGCGTGCTCACCGAGGACAAGATCAAGACGCGACTGATCGCGTTCTCCGACGACATGGACGGGCTGCGCAAGGTGCCGGACAACGTGCCCAACAAGGAGATGCTGGAAAAGCATCTCGGCCAGCCCTTGACCACCGTGCCCAACCCGTTCCCCAGCCAATATCCGAGCTTTGCAGCGCACAACAATGCGCAGTTGCGCGCGTTTCTTGACAGATTCGGCTTCGATTACGAGTTCGCGAGCGCGACCGACTACTACAAGTCCGGAAAGTTCGACGCCGCGCTAATGCGCGTGCTCGAGCGGCTCGAGCAGGTGATGGCGATCATGCTGCCGAGCTTGCGCGAGGAGCGTGCGGCAACCTATTCACCCTTCCTGCCGATTTCTCCGCGCACTGGCGCGGTACTCTATGTACCGATCGTTGAGCACAACGCGAAGGCGGGGACCATTTCCTATGTTGATCCTGAGACAGATGTCGGCGAGCGTGTCACGCTTGAGGTGACCGGCGGCAATTGCAAGCTGCAATGGAAGCCGGACTGGGCGATGCGCTGGTATGCACTCGGCGTCGACTATGAAATGGCCGGCAAGGACCTGATCGACTCCGTCAAGCTGTCGGGCAGGATATGCGCCGCGCTGGGCGGCCTGCCGCCGGAGGGCTTCAATTACGAGCTGTTTCTCGATGACAAGGGCCAGAAGATATCGAAGTCGAAGGGCAACGGGCTGACCATCGACGAATGGCTGCGCTACGCCTCGCCGGAATCGCTGTCGCTATTCATGTATCGCGAGCCGAAGGCGGCGAAGCGGCTCTACTTCGACGTGATCCCGCGCAACGTCGACGACTACCAGCAATTCTTGGAAGCCTTCCCGCGCCAGGACGGGCGGCTGCAACTGGGCAATCCGGTCTGGCATATCCATGCCGGCCATCCGCCCAAGGCCGACATGCCGGTGACGTTCCAGCTGCTGCTGACGCTGGTGTCGTCGTCGAATGCGGAGAATGCCGAGACCTTGTGGGGTTTCATCGGGCGCTACCGCCCGGGCGTCACGCCCGAGAGCCATCCGAAGCTCGACGCCATGGTCGGCTACGCCATCAACTACTATCGGGATTTTGTCGCGCCGACGAAAAAATTCCGCGAGCCGACCGATGTCGAGCGCGCCGCGCTGCAGGATCTGCGCGATGCGCTGTCGCAACTGCCGGCGTCCTCTTCGGCCGAGGAAATCCAGAACGTGGTCTACGAGATCGGCCGCCGCGAGCCGTTCCTCGACACCAAGAAGGCCAAGGACGGCCGTCCCGGCGTCTCGCTCGACTGGTTCAACATGCTCTACCAGGTGCTGCTCGGCCAGGAAAAAGGCCCGCGTTTCGGGTCGTTCGTCGCGGTGTACGGCATCACGAATGCGGTCGCGATGATCGACGGCACGCTGGCAAGGTCGGCGTAACTGTCTCCGTCGTCCCGGCTCAAGGCCGGGAAGACGTTGGGGAGAGGTCGCGCCTCTGGACGAAGGCCAGCGCGGCAATCCGGGATGGCAGGTCCGCGGCAATTTCAGCCAAACTTGACCTCAAACTGCGCTACAGTGGCAAGCGAAAAACAAATCTCAGCACGGGAGATGCTCATGCAGTTCAGGGTTTCGCCGAAGACGCTATCTGAGTGCAGCGCCGAGGAGTGGCAGGCGCGGGTCGATCTCGCGGCCGCGCATCGGCTGGCTTACATGCACGGCTTCCATGAGGGCATCTTCAATCACCTGACGCTTGTGGTGCCGGGCCGCACCGATCGCTATTATCAAATCCCGTTCGGCATGCATTGGTCGGAGGTCACGGCGTCGTCCTTCATGGAAGTCGGCATCGACGATGGCCTGGTCAAGAGCGGCGCTGGCGAGGTCGAGCGCTCCTGCTATTGCATCCACGCGCCGATCCACAAGGCGCTGCCGCAGGCCAAGGCGGTGTTCCACACCCATATGCCCTATGCGAGCGCGCTCACCCGCCTGGAAGACCCGCGCATCAAGGAGATCGGCCAGACCGAGGTCGGGCTCTCCGGCGCAATCGCCTATGACGACGAGTACACAGGTCCTGCGCTCGATCCGGCGGAAGGCGCGCGGCTGGCGCGCGTCATCGGCGACAAGACGATCCTGTTCATGGCCAATCACGGCATCTCTACGGTCGGCTCAACCGTCGCCGACGCCTATGACAGGCTCTATTACACCGAGCGCGCCGCGCAGGTGCAGATCTACGCCATGTGGACCGGCCAGCCGCTAAAAAAGCTTCCCCCGCCCGTGGTCGAGAAGACCAGGCGCGATTTCAGGGATGATCATTTGTACAAGGGGCCGAGCCCGTCGCAGCGGCATTTCGATGCCTTGAAGCGCATCCTCGACCGTAAGGAGCCGGACTACGCGTCGTAGGCCGCGTCGCGCGCGCATCCGTAGGGTGGGCAAAGGCGCACTCGCGCCGTGCCCACCGTGACGCGACGAGCCTTTGTGGCGTGAGATGGTGGGCTCGCTGCGCTTAGCCCGAGTTCGCGGATTCGCGCGCGAAAACACGGATTTTGAGATTTTTTTGGCGGCTAAGTAATTGATTTGCAACGAGTGGGGTCGTCGAATTCGGGCGAAAACGGCTGTAGTGAAGACCTACCCGATTCCCAAGCGCGGCATGATGCGGATAGATTCGTCGCATCATGTTTCTGCGACGCACCGAGCGAAAGAAGAACGGCAAGACGCGCCACTACTGGAACGTGGTGGAGAACAAGCGCCTCGATGGTGGCCGGGTGGTGCAGCGTCATGTGCTTTATCTCGGCGAGATCAATTCTTCGCAGGCAGCTGCATGGCGCAAGGCGATCGAAGTGTTCGACGAAGACGCCGGCCGCGCGCGAACGTTAGCGCTGTTTCCGGAGGATCGATGCGAGGCTGTGGCGGGCGATGCCTCCGTCGTTCAACTTCGCCTGTCCGAGATACAGCTTCGTCGTCCGCGGCAATGGGGCGCTTGCTGGCTGGCCGGGCAGTTGTGGCAGGAACTGCAGCTCGATCGGTTCTGGGCAGATCATCTGCCGCCAAGTCGGAAGCGAACGCGTTGGGATCAGATCCTGCAAGTGCTGGCGACCTATCGTCTGATCGCGCCGGGGAGCGAGTGGCGGCTGCATCGCCAGTGGTTCGGCAACAGCGCGATGGCTGATCTTCTCGGAGCGGACTTCGGCTTGGCGGAAGAGCACAAGCTTTATGCCTGTCACGATCTACTGCTTGAGCACAAGGAGGCGCTGTTCACGCATCTGGTCGGGCGCTGGCGCGATCTGTTCCACGCCGACTTTGACGTTCTGCTGTACGATCTGACCAGCACCTACTTCGAGGTCAACGCCTCGGACTTGCCGGAAGGCAGCAAGCGCCGCCACGGCTACAGCCGCGACAAGCGCCCGGACTGCCCGCAAGTGGTGATCGCGCTGGTGGTGACGCCCGACGGATTGCCGCTGGCTTACGAGGTGCTGCCCGGCAACACCGCCGACAGCAAGACGCTGCGGATGTTCCTTTCCAAGATCGAGCAGCAATATGGCAAGGCGCGGCGGGTCTGGGTGATGGATCGCGGCGTGCCGACCGAGGCCGTGCTGGCCGAGATGCGCAACAGCGATCCGCCGGTGCAGTATCTGGTGGGAACGCCGAAGGGACGGCTGAACCGGCTGGAGAAGCATCTGTTGGAAAAGCCATGGCAGGACGCGCGGGAGGGCGTGCAGGTCAAGCTGTTGGCCGAGGACGGCGAACTCTACGTCTTCGCGCAAAGTTCCGACCGGGTCAGCAAAGAGCGCGCGATGCGCCGGCGTCAGCTGAAATGGCTGTGGAAGCGGCTTAGGCAAATCGCCGCCATGGACATCTCGCGTGAAGAACTGCTGATGAAACTCGGTGGCGCGCGATCCAAGGCGCCGGCCGCATGGCGCCTGGTCAATGTTGAGATCGATAAGGAGCGCCCGAGGTTCAGCTTCGTGCTCAATCGCAAGAAACTGAAAAAGACGCGGCGACGTGAAGGCCGCTATCTGCTGCGCACCAATCTCACCGACAATGATCCTGCCCAGCTATGGCAATACTACGTCCAGCTCGTCGCCGTCGAAGAGGCGTTCCGCAATCTCAAAGTGATCTGGCGATCCGTCCGGTCTTCCATCAGGACGAGAAGCGGATCGAAGCCCACATCTTCATCGCCTTTCTGGCTTACTGCATGCAGATCACCCTGACCCGTCGGCTTCATGCTCTGGCGCCGGGGTTGACCGCGCGCAGTGCGCTCGAAAAGTTCGCTGCCGTCCAGATGATCGACGTTCATCTGCCGACCACGGACGGGCGCGAGATCTTGCTCACCCGCTACACCCATCCAGAACCCGAGCTGCAGCTTTTGATCGACCGGCTCAAGCTTCGACTACCGCCGCAGCCGCCTCCCAGGATCACAACCGCCGCTGTCACCCAAGCCAGCCTTCGTAGTGAAGACCTTTTGAACTAACCCATTGATTTATAACAAGCGGGTATCTTCAAAACCCGCCAATCCGCGAAAACGGGTTAGCCCACCCTACGTTTCTTGATGGATTGCCGGGTCAAGCCCGGCAATGACGAGGATTTGTAATCCGCTACTGCCTCACCCACACGATCCGCGCCATCCAGGCCACGTCGGAAGCCGCCAGCGTACGGTCGGTGCGAGACCCATCGAGTGACTGCAGTTCCAGCGTCTTCGCGGTGCGGCGTTTCAATTCTTTCACCATCACCTCGCCGTCGCGCGTCTTCACCACCATGCGGTCGCCGCGGCGGATCGCGGCCGCGGGCGACACCACGATCACATCGCCGTCGCGATAGGCGGGTCGGAGCGCATCGCCGGAGATTTCCAGCGCGAAGGCGTGATCGTCACCGGCCGAAGGCAGCGCGACCTCGGACCACGCCTTGCCCGAGGGCATGCCGCTGGCGTCGAAATGGCTGTTGCTTGCGGCTTGCTCCAACGCGATCAGCGGCACGGCGAGCGCCGGCCGCGCGACGTCGCCGATCAGATGCACGAACGTTTCGATTCCGCTGTTGGCGGCGGCGAGCGCCTTTGCCAGCGATTCGGTCGAGGGCCAGCGCTCGTGGCCGTCGGCGGTGACGCGCTTGGATTTGTTGAAGGTGGTGGGGTCGAGCCCGGATCGCTTGGCGAGCCCGGACGCCGACAGCCCGGCGCGCTCGGCGAGCCGATCCAGCGCGCTCCAGATCTGCTCGTGGGTCAGCAACCGCGGTGCTCTTGGGTGCTTGGCCATCGCTTTCCGGCGGTCCTCGAGGATGATCCAGAAATGCCTGCCCCGCATTGGATAGCCGGGTGGAAACCGGTTTTCCGGGTCATGCTCAAATAATAGTCTGAAGCACGACGGCGATTCCACCTCAGGCGATCGCGCGCTAGGAATTATTACCTGAATAGACCGCCTTTTGCACCGCCCTGCAAGAGGTGGAAGGCTTGCCCTTGAGTTGGGCAGATTGCGCCGATACGGTCAATTTTTGATCCGAAAAACTCCTGACAACCCCGGTTACGAACCCGAACTCAAGTTAGAACCTTGGTCACGATCTACAAAATCTGCGCTGCTTCCGCCTGGCGCGAGGCCGAACGGCAGGGCGTCTTCCGCGGCAGCGCCGACGACGCGCGCGACGGCTACATCCATTTTTCCACGGCTTCCCAGGTCGCGGAAACCGCGCGAAAGCATTTTTTCGGCCAGACCGGGCTGTTCCTGATCGCGGTCGATGCCGACGCGCTCGGCGCGGCGCTGCGCTGGGAGCGCTCGCGCAACCACGAACTGTTTCCGCATCTCTACGGCGAACTCGATCTCGGCGCGGTCAGGAATGTGCTCAACATGCACGCCCGCTCCGACGGCTATCACGACATCCCGGAGCTCCTCTCGTGATCCGCGCCTTCGATGCCCTGTCATTGCCGCTGTTGCGCTGGCTCGATCCGGAAGACGCGCATCGCCTGGCAATTCAGGGCTTGAGACTGCTGCCGCAGATGCGGACGCGGATGGACGATGCAAAACTCGCGGTGCGCGCCTTCGGCCTGAATTTCCCCAATCCGATCGGCATGTCCGCGGGCTTCGACAAGAACGCGGAAGTGCCCGACGCACTTCTGCGGCTCGGCTTCGGCTTTGTCGAGATCGGCACGGTGACGCCGCAGCCGCAATCGGGCAACCCGCGGCCGCGGCTGTTTCGCCTGGAGCGCGACGAAGCCGTGATCAACCGCTTGGGCTTCAACAATGAAGGGGCCGAGCTCGTGCTGCGAAGGCTCGCCTCGCGCGCCAATCTTGGCGGCATCATCGGCGTCAATGTCGGGGCGAACAAGGATTCGCCCGATCGCGTCGCCGACTATGTGCGCCTGATCGAGACCTTCGCGCCGGTCGCGAGCTACTTCACCGTCAACGTGTCGTCGCCGAACACGCCCGGCCTGCGCAACATGCAGCAGGCGCACATCCTCGACGATCTCCTGGCCAAAGTGATCGACGCGCGCGAACGGGTGCGGGCCAAGGCCGGCGATTCCCCGGTGCTGCTCAAGATCGCGCCGGATTTGAGCCTGGCGGAGCTCGACGAGGTCGTTCACGTCGCCCGCTCGCGCCGGGTCGACGGCATGGTCGTCGCCAACACCACGGTCGGGCGGCCCTCGAGCTTGCGCGAAACCGCGCTCGCCAAGGAGCCGGGCGGCTTGTCGGGCCGACCGCTGTTTCGGCTGTCGACGCGGATGGTGGCGGAGACCTATGTGCGCGCCGAGGGCGCGTTCCCCTTGATCGGCGTCGGCGGCATCGATTCCGGCGGCGCCGCGCTGACCAAGATCCGCGCCGGCGCCAGCCTGATCCAGCTCTATTCGCCGCTGGTCTTCAAGGGCCTGGGGCTGGTCGACGACATCAAGAGCGATCTCACCTCGACGCTGCTCCGCACTGGACGGGAGTCGTTGTCCGAAATCGTCGGGGCCGATGCGGCGACGATCACCGCGGAGGATTGGCCGGTTTGAGGGGCTCTCGTGCGGCGGATGCAGCGCCCGCGCCATCAGCGCGTCCACGCGCGTCTTCTAACTTCTCCCCTCCCCACCGCTTCGCGGGGGGAGGGGAGAAGATTAGCCCTTTCCCTCGAACGAAGCCTTCAGCAGCGCCGGATAGCGCAGCGCCTCCAGGCCCGCCGCGCGCGGCGTAGAGGAAGAGCAGCGCGCCCCACAGGCCGGCATTGCCGAACGAGCGTAGTACCAGCCATGCGGTGAGAAAGATGAAGAGCGAGAGCACCATGAGGTTGCGCATGTCGCGCGCCCAGGCGGCGCCGACATAGACCCCATCGAAAGTGAAGGCGAACACCGCGAGCAGCGGGGAGACGATCACGAACGGCAGATCATCGCGCGCGGCGTGGCGGACCGCCTCATTCGCGGTCATGATGTCGATCAGGACAGGGCCGAACAGCGCGAAAACAAGCGCGACCGCAAGCGCAAAGGCAAAGCCCCAGGACACCACCAGCCGGGTCGCGCCGGAGAAGGCGCGTCTGTCGCGCGCGCCAAAAGCCTGGCCGCATAATTGCTCGGCGGCGTTGGCAAGCCCGTCGAGAAAGAACCCGCTGATCAGAAGAAAATTGTTCAACACGGAATTCGCCGCGAGCGTGATGTCGCCGGCGCGCGCGCCCTGGGCGGCGAAGAACAGGAACGCCGAGATCAGCGCGGCGGTGCGGATCATGATGTCGCGGTTGACCGACAGCAACCGCAGCAGTTTTTCACGGTCGAGCAACGTTTTGCGTGAAACCGTGAGCCGACCCTGCACCAGGCGCCGCGCGATCAGGATGCCGAGCGCAAGACCCGCCGCCTCGGCGACGACGGCCGCGATCGCGGCGCCCGCGATACCGGTATCGAGAACCAGCACCAGCAGCGCGGTCGCCGCCATGTTGATCAGGTTGATCGCAACCTGCACGGCAAGCGCCAGCTTCGCGCGCGCCTGTCCGATCAGCCAGCCGAGCACGACGTAGTTGGCAAGTGCCAGCGGCGACGACCAGATCCGGATGGCGAAATAGGTCCTGGCGGCGCGGGTGACGCCTTCGCTGCCGCCCATTGCACCCAACAGGATCGCGGCGAGCGGGACCTGCAGCACGATCAGGCCAGCGCCGATCAGGGCCGCGATGACCAGGCCGCGCGCCAGCACGCGCCGGCAATTCGACCGATCTCGCCGGCGCCGAGCGACTGCGCGGTGAAGGCGACCGTGCTCATGCGCAGGAAGCCGAACAGCCAGAACAGGCAGTCGAAGATCACCGACGCCATCGCCACCCCGCCGAGCAGCGTGGCGTCGCCGAGCCGCCCGATCGCGGTGGTCGAGACGATGCCGATCAGCGGCGTGGTCAGGTTCGCGACCATCGCGGGACCTGCGATGGCAAACACCCGCGCGGTCGTGACCTTAGACGAACTTGACGGAGGCGATTCCACGTTGCGGCTACCGCCCTAGATCTCGACCGTCATGCCGTCATGCGGCCGCGGTGTGCTCGAGCGTGTCGAGCCGCCCCAGCATGTCGTCGCTCATATGGGTCAGGATCAGCCGCTTCGGCGCGATCTCGGCGAGATGTGCCTGCAGCGTTGCCAGGCTGAGATGATTCTTGACGATCTTGTCGTAGGTATAGGCTTCCGCGATGAACAGGTCGGCGCCGCGCGCCAGCGGAATCAGCGTCTCCGTCCATTCGGTATCGGCGCTATAGGCGATCACGCGCTCCTCCGCCTCGATCCGGTAGGCGAGGAACGGCCCGCCGGATTCGCCATGCACGACAGAAAAGGGCGTGACTTTGACCGCGCCGAAGCTGCGCGTCTGCTCCGGGCTCGAGCGCGACCACCGAGAGCTCGAACTTCTGCTTTGTCCTCGAGGAATGCTCGAACAGCGCTTCCATCACCTGCGTCAGCCGCGCCTCGATGCCTTCGGGCCCTGCGATCACCAGCGGACGGCAGCGGCGGGAGAATTGCGCGTCGAGCAGGAAAAACGGCAGGCCGGCGAAATGATCGCCGTGGAAATGCGTGATCAGGATCAGGTCGATGTCGTTGCGCGCGATGCCGCATCGTTTCAGCGCCGGCAGCGACGAGGCGCCGCAATCGATCAGGAAATTGACGTGTCCGCCTGTGACATGAAAGCAGGTATTAAACCGGCCGCCCGAGCCGAACGCGTCGCCGCAGCCGACAAATCGCACTTGCATCGCGCTAATTCCGCGTTGAGAATCAGCGGCCGCGCGGCGCGCCGAACAGCCGCGACAGCAACCAGATCGGGATCACGATCACGGCGCCGAGCAGGAAGTAGCGCCACAGCCAGTTCATGGCGTCGAAGCCCAAGTCCCAGATGCGCTGGAACAACAGCGGATGCTGCGGATGATGTTCCAGGGATCGAAGCCGATCGCCGCCAGCACCACGCCGACCAGGATCGACAGCAGGATCAGCCGGAATGCCACCGCCAGCGGCGAGCCGCCGAGAAAGCGGGTGAGGCCGTCGCGGGCGGCCGGCAATTCTCTGGTGTCGTTGGACATCGATGCTCTCCCGCGGGGTCGATCCGCGCACTATAGGTCAACGCACGGCAAATGGGGAACCTATTCCCGGCCGTCAATCCAGCAAAGGCGTCTTAGCGGGGGTTTCCGCTCACCTCATTGCTTGAGCATGATCCTTTCGGAAAACCGGTTCCCACCCATCGGGTCGTAGCCCGAGGGGATGCTTTTCCGGATCATGCTCCTAGCATCCGTTCCAGCGTTTCCAGCCGGTCGGCCTCGCGCGGCGGCTTGTCCCAGCGCAGCCGGTTGATGCGCGGAAAGCGCATGGCGACGCCGGATTTGTGCCGCGGCGAGCGCTGCAGGCCCTCGAAGGCGACTTCCAGCACCAGCCCCTGTTCAGGTTCATGAACGACATGGCGGACGGGACCGAATTTTTCGGTGGTGTTGCGGCGGACGAAACGGTCGATCTGCAACAGTTCCTCGTCGGTGAAGCCGAAATAGGCCTTGCCGACCGGCACCAGCTCCTCGCCGTCTTCGCCCGATGTCCACACCCCGAAGGTATAGTCCGAATAATAGGACGAGCGCTTGCCGTGGCCGCGCTGCGCATACATCAGGACGGCGTCGATGATGTGCGGGTCGCGCTTCCATTTCCACCATTGGCCCTTCGGGCGGCCCGGCAGATAGAGCGCATCGCGGCGCTTCAGCATCACGCCTTCGACCGCGTCCGCATCCTCGCCGGCGCCGGCCGAGGCGGGATCGGCGCGCGCCGCGGTCAGCGCATCCCAACTGTCGAAGGCAATGGTCGGCGACAGGTCGATGCGCGGGTCGTCGAGCTTCTTGACGAAAGCTTCCAGCCGGGCGCGGCGCTCGGCGAAGGGCAGGTTGCGCAGATCGTCGTCGCCTTCGCTGAGCAGGTCGTAGGCGCGCAGATGGATCGGATAGTCCTTGATCAGTTTTGGCGAGACCGCTTTGCGGTTGAGCCGCTGCTGCAGCACGTTGAAGCTCTGCACGCGGCCCTCGCGCAGCACCAACAGCTCGCCGTCGATCGCGCCCGGCAGATGCAGCGACGGCAACAGGTCCGGAAAGCTCTTGGTGATGTCCTCGCCGCTGCGCGAATAAAGCCGCGCCACGATGTGGCCGCGGGCGTCCCTGCCGCTGACCGCCTGGATGCGGATGCCGTCCCATTTCCATTCCGCGATGTAGTCGGCAGCATGGATGTTGCCGAAATCCGTATCCTCGATCGCATGCGCCAGCATCACCGGACGGAACGGCGCGGGATCGAGATTGACCGGCTTGTCGCCGCGGCCCTCCAGCCAGGCGAACAGGTCGAGATAGGGCGGAGTGAGCCCCGGCCACATCAGCTCGATCTCGTGCGGGTCCTTGTCGCCGAGGGCTGCGGCCGCGGTCTTGGCCAGCCGCGCCGAGACGCCGATCCGCATCGCGCCGGTGACGAGTTTTAACAGCGCCCAGCGGCCGGTCTCGTCGAGCTCGTCGAGCCAGCGCGAGAGCTGCCTCGGCAGCTCGGTCTTGCCGAGCGTGCGCAGCGTGGTGACGACTTCGGTGAGGGTGGGAGGAGGAGGGTTGTTGTGGCCGACGGCCGTGGGCTCCCCTCCCCCCGCGCGCAACGCGCGTGGCGGGGGCGCGACGAGCGGAGCTCGCGCTGAGGGGTCGGGGGTGGGGGGTGCTTCGGCAGATTCGGTGCCAATTTCGGAATGCGAGTTCGCGGAGCCACCCCCCACCCCCGACCCCTCCCCACCGCTGCGCGGGGAGGGGAGGGAGAGGCGAGGAAGCCGCGCCTTCGGCCACATCAGCGCGACCGTCTCGGAGAGGTCGCCGACATAATCATAGGACAGCGCAAACAGCACCGGATCGGTGCGGTCGGCGATCAGGTCGCGGATCAGCCCGGGCTTGGCGTGCTTGAACGACAGCGCGCCGGTGAGCGCCGCCAGCGCATAGCCGCGGTCGGGATCGCCGACCTCGCGGAAATAGGCTTCAATCAGCCGCAGCTTGTTGTTGCGGCCGGGCTCGTAGGCGAGGCGGTCGAGCAGTTCGGCGAAGCGGTTCATGCCTCATCCTCGCCTGCGGGCAACGTCTCGCTCTCCTCCTCATCGCCATAGCCGACGAGGTCGAGCGGCCGCGCCGCGAGGCCTCTTGTCTGTGCACCAATGCACCAGCGCGTCTTCCTGGCCGTGGGTGACCCAGACCTCGCCGGCGCCGGTCGCTGCGATCGTCGCGGTCAAGCCGTCCCAGTCGGCGTGATCGGAGATCACCAGCGGCAGTTCGATGCCGCGCTGGCGGGCGCGGGCGCGCACCCGCATCCAGCCCGAGGCGAACGCCGTGACCGGATCGGGAAAGCGCCGCGTCCAGATATCCGAGGTGGCAGTCGGCGGCGCCAGCGTGATGGTGCCGGCGAGATCGGCTTTCTTCATGCCCCTCACCGGGCGCAATTCGCCGAGCGCCACGCCGCGGCTCTCATAGTAGCGGGTGATCTTCTCCATCGCGCCGTGCAGGTAGATCGGCGCGTCGTAACCGGCCTCGCGGATCAGCGCGATCACGCGCTGTGCCTTGCCGAGCGAATAGGCGCCGACCAGATGCGCGCGCTCCGGAAACAGCGCGACCGAGGCCAGCAGTTTCATGACTTCATCGGCCGCATCGCCGTGGCGGAACACCGGCAGGCCGAATGTGGCCTCAGTGATGAAGACGTCGCATCGGACCACCTCGAACGGTGCGCAGGTCGGGTCGCGCGCGTCCTTGTAATCGCCGGACGCGACGATGCAGGTGTCCTGGCAGGAAACCGCGACCTGCGCCGAGCCCAGCACGTGGCCCGCGGGATGAAATTTCACTCTGACGTCGCCGAGCCTGATCTCTTCGCCATAGGCGATCGCCTGCGTGCTTCCGGCGAAATTATCGCCATAGCGCAGCCGCATGATGTCGAGCGTCTCCTGCGTCGCCAGCACCGCGCCGTGGCCGGCCCTGGCGTGGTCGGAATGACCGTGGGTGATCACGGCCCGCTCGACCGGGCGCACCGGGTCGATGTGAAAGCCGCCCGCCTTGCAGCAGAGCCCGGCGGGGACGGGCATCAGGATGTCTTGCGGTCGCATTTTGGCTATATAGAGCGCCAGCCGTCCAATATCAGGTGTCATGCGCGGGCTTGACCCGCGCATCCATCTTCCAGAAAAATGCTTGACTGATCGATTGCCGGATCACCCCCGATCCAGTCGGGGACAAGCGTCCGACAATGACAAAGTTATTGAGAGCCTATGCCAGCGCGCCTATTCCTGTCTTCCGGCGATCTGCTCGCCGACCGCCGCTTCGAATTTGCCCGCGATCTGCAATTGAAGGGCGACCTGCCCGCCGCCGCCGATCTGTTGGAGCAGGCGATCGAGCTCGCACCGAACTTCGCCTCGGCCTGGTTCACGCTCGGCGAAATCCGCGAACAGCTCGGCGAACGCGACGCGGCGGTCGCGGCGTTTCGCAAAGCGCGCGCCGCCGATCCCGACGACCGCCATGGCGCGAAGGTCCGGTTGATGCGGCTCGGCGCGGAACAATTGGCAGAAATGCCGAAAGGCTATGTGCAGGCGCTGTTCGATCAATATGCGCCGCGGTTCGAGGCGGCGCTGTTGGGCGATCTCGGCTATCGCGGCGCCGCAATTGTTGTTCAAGGCGGTGCTGTCGGTACGTGCCGCCGCGCGAAAGCCCGCCTTCTTCAAGTGCGCCATCGATCTCGGCTGCGGCACCGGGCTTGCCGCCGCCGCCTTTGCAAGGGGCGTCGACCATTTCATCGGCATTGATCTTGCGCCGAAGATGATCGAACAGGCCCGCGCCACCGGGCTTTATGCCGAACTCGAAGTCGGCGACATGGTGGCGGGCCTGCGCGCCAAGCCGGATGCCAGCGCCGATCTCATTATCGCTGCGGACGCCATGGTCTATGTTTCCGATCTCGCGCCCGTGCTCGCCGAGGTGAAGCGCGTGCTGGCGTCGGGCGGCCTGCTGGCATTCACGGTCGAGACGCATGGCGGTAACGGCGTCATCATCGGCCAGGGCCTGCGCTATGCCCACGCCGCGGAATATTTGCGCGAGGTAATCTCGGCCGCTGGACTGGCGCTCGCGCATCTCGAGGAGGCCTCTCCCCGCACCGAGGACAATGTGCCGGTGCGCGGGCTGGTCGTGGTCGCGACCAAGACTTGAGTCGCAAAACTTGAGTCTAGGCGCTACGCGACGGGCGACCGCGAGCGCGTTGCACCGCAACGGCGCAAGTTCGCTATTGCCGGCGGCCTCAGAATGCCAGCAAAATGCCTGCCGTCCAGGGAGAGAAACAAAAATGAAAAATCAGTCGAGGCGCGACTTCTGCGCCACCGCCATCGCGACCGTTGTCGCGTCCACCACATTCGCGCGCGCTGGAGAGAAGAAATACGATTCCGGCGCGAGCGACAGCGAAATCAAGCTCGGCCAGACCGTGCCGCACAGCGGCCCCGGCTCGCTCTATGGCGTGCTCGGGCGGGTCGGCGAGGCCTATTTCCAGATGATCAACGAGCAGGGCGGCCTCAATGGCCGCAAGATCACGTTCCTGACCCTGGACGACGCCTACAGCGCGCCGAAATGCGTCGAGGCGACGCGGCGGCTGGTCGAGCAGGACGAGGTGCTGGCGCTGTTCGGCTCGCTCGGCACCGCGCCGCAGACCGCGGTGCATAAATATCTCAATGCCAAAGGCGTGCCGCAGCTCCTGCTCAACACCGGCGCGTCGAAATGGAACGATCCGAAGAACAACAAATGGACCATGGCCGGCCTGCCGCTCTACCCGACCGAAGCGCGCATCCTCGCTCACCACGTCATCAACGTGAAGCCGGACGCGAAGGTCGGCATTCTCTACCAGAACGACGATTTCGGCCGCGATTTTCTCGGCCCCTTCAAGAAGGTGCTGGCGGATGCCGGCGGCAAGGCCCAGGTGATCATGGAGCAGACGTACGATCTGACCGACCCGACCATCGATTCGCAGCTGATCAATCTCTCGAAGTCGGGTGCGGACGTCTTCTATAACATCAGTACCGGCAAGGCCTCATCGCAGTCGATCCGCAAAGCCGCCGAGCTCGGCTGGAAACCGCTGCAACTTTTGTCCGCGGGTTCCACCGGCCGTTCGATCCTCAACGCCGCCGGCTTCGACAATGCCAAGGACATTGTCGCGATCCGTTATGCCAAGGATGCCGGCGTGCCGCGCTGGGAGAAGGATCCGGATGTGATGGCGTTCGAGGCGTTGCGCAAGAAGTACCTGCCCAATGTCGATCCCGACAACACCATCGCCTTTGCCGGCTACGGCCAGGTGGTGACGATGACGGAGATCCTGCGCCGCTGCGGCGACGAACTGACGCGGGAGAACGTCTTGCGGCAGGCGGCCAACCTGCACGGCTTCCACTCGCCGTTCTTCCTCGATGGCGTGACCTACGACTATACGCCGGACGACTACACGCCGATGAAGACGCTCTATATCTCGATCTTCAACGGTCAGGACTGGGACATTTCCGACCGGCCGGTGACGGAATAGTTGAGGGCTGGAGCCGGCGGCGGACCGGTTTGGTCCACCGCCGCCCTCGACGAAGCGGCCGGGACGACTTACCTCTCAACTTGTGCCGCCCCGTCCTTTGCCCGCATCCCCGGCCGAGCCGGCCGCGTTGTTGCCCGACCGTTTCCAGAAATGGTTCGCAGGCCGCGGCTGGTCGCCGCGCGAGCATCAGCTGGCGCTGCTTGAAAAGGCGCGCGCCGACCGCTCGGCCCTCCTGATCGCGCCGACCGGCGCCGGCAAGACGCTGGCGGGATTTCTGCCGAGCCTGGTCGAGCTTTCTGCTTCCACATCAGCTTCCACCACATCACCAGTGCGATCTTCCCCCTCCCCCGCGCAGCGGTGGGGAGGGGTCGGGGGCGGGGGGTGGCTCCGCGAGTCCTCTTTCGGAAATCGGCACCGATTCCGCCGAAGCACCCCCCACCCCCGACCCCTCGCGAGCTCCGCCGTCGCGCCCCCACCACGCGCTGCGCGCGCGGGGGGAGGGGAGAAGATCGCGCTCGCGGCGCCAGAGGAGGAATTCGCGGGGCAGAAGAGGGAGTTCGCTGCGCCGGAGCAGATCGCGCTTGCGGCGCCGGAGAATTTCGCGCTCACAGCGCAGGAGCAGGTGTCACAGCGTCGCGAATTCACCTCCACCGGGCGCGGCGTGCAGCGGAGCCGCGGCCTGCACACGCTCTACATCTCGCCGCTCAAGGCGCTCGCGGTCGATATCGCGCGCAATCTTGAAGCCCCGATCGCGGAGATGGGGTTGCCGGTCAAGGTCGAGACCCGCACTGGCGATACGCCGGTGTCGCGGCGCCAGCGCCAGCGCCGCTATCCGCCGGACATTCTGCTGACCACGCCCGAGCAACTGGCGCTGCTGCTGTCGTCCGACGACGCGCCGTTTCTGTTTTCATCGTTGAAGCGCATCGTGCTCGACGAATTGCACGCGCTGGTTACCTCCAAGCGCGGCGATCTGCTTTCGCTCGGTCTCGCGCGGCTGTGGCAGCTCGCGCCACAGATGCGCGCGATCGGGCTGTCGGCGACGGTGGCGGAGCCGGAGCAACTGGCGCGCTTTCTGGTGCCGCAACCGGAAGGATCAAGCGATGCCGCCGACGTCGTCGTGGCCGGCGGCGCGGCGGCGCCGATCGTCGAGATGCTCGACACGCGCGAGCGGCTGCCCTGGGCCGGCCACAGCGCGCGCCACGCGCTCGATGAGGTCTACGACCTGATCAAGCGCAACAAGACCACGCTGGTATTCGTCAATACCCGCAGCCAGGCCGAGATGCTGTTCCAGGAGCTCTGGCGCATGAACGACGATGGGCTCGCGATCGCGCTGCATCACGGCTCGCTCGACGTCGCCCAGCGCCGCAAGGTCGAGGACGCGATGGCCGCCGGCAAATTGCGCGGCGTGGTCTGCACCTCTTCGCTCGACCTCGGCGTCGACTGGGGCGACGTCGATCTCGTCATCAATATCGGCGCGCCCAAGGGCTGCTCGCGCCTGATGCAGCGCATCGGCCGCGCCAACCATCGCCTCGACGAGGCCTCGCGCGCCGTTCTGGTGCCGGCCAACCGTTTCGAGGTGCTGGAATGCGCGGTCGCGATCGATGCGATCGCGGAGAACGCGCAGGATACGCCGCCGCTGCGCACCGGCGCGCTCGACGTGCTGGCGCAGCACGTGCTGGGGCGCGCCTGCGGCGAGCCGTTCCTTTCCGACGAGCTCTATGCCGAGGTGCGGACGGCGGCGCCTTATTCGAATCTTGCGCGCGAGGATTTCGACGACGTGGTCGATTTCGTCGCCACCGGCGGCTATGCGCTGAAGACCTATGAGCGCTTCGCGCGCATCAAGCAGGACAAACAGGGCCGCTGGCGCGTCACCAATCCGCGGGTGCGGCAGAGCTATCGCCTCAATGTCGGCACCATCGTCGAGGAGGCGATGCTGAAAGTCCGGCTGGTGCGCTCGCGCGGCGGCGGTTCCGGCTCGACCGGCGCGCTCGGGCGGGGCGGAAGAATGCTCGGCGAGATCGAGGAATATTTCATCGAGGGGCTCGTGGTCGGCGACACCTTCGTGTTCGGCGGCGAGATCGTGCGTTACGAGGCGCTCGCGGAAGATCAGGTCTATGTCTCCCGCGCCAACGACAAGGACGCCAAAGTGCCGTCCTATATGGGCGGCAAGTTTCCGCTCTCGACCTATCTCGCCGAACGCGTCCGTAAACTGCTCGACGACCGGCGCGCCTGGGGTGCGCTGCCGGAGCAGGTGCGCGACTGGCTGTCGCTGCAGCGGGATTTTTCGCAGCTGCCCGGCATGCGGGAACTTCTGGTCGAAACCTTTCCGCGCGCGAGCAAATATTATTTCGTCTGCTATCCCTTCGAGGGGCGGCTCGCGCATCAGACGCTCGGCATGCTGTTGACGCGGCGGCTGGAGCGCGCCCGCGCCCGGCCGCTCGGCTTCATCGCCAACGAATATGCGCTCGCGATCTGGGGACTGGGCGACATGTCATTCATGATTCGCCATGGCAAGCTCGATCTCGATGCGCTGTTCGGCTCGGACATGCTCGGCGACGATCTGGAAGCGTGGCTTGAGGAATCCGCGCTGATGAAGCGCACCTTCCGCAACTGCGCGCTGATCTCCGGACTGATCGCGCGGCGCTTCACCGACGAGGAAAAGAGCCGCCGCCAGGTGCTGTTCTCGACGGATTTGATCTATGACGTGCTGCGCAAGCATCAGGCCGATCACGTATTGCTGCGCGCCGCGCGCGCCGATGCCGCGACCGGGCTGCTCGATCTGCGCCGGCTCGGTGATATGCTGGCGCGAATCAAGGGGCGAATCACCCATCGCGAGCTCGATCACGTTTCGCCGCTCGCCGTGCCGGTGATGCTGGAAATCGGCCGCGAGTCAGTTTATGGCGAAGCATCCGACGAACTGCTGGCGGAAGCCGCCGCGGAACTCGTCAAAGAGGCGATGGAATAACGGAATAAGTACGTGACGGCACGCGCGCAATCTTCGGACCATACTCAAACCATCTGCGCTTCGACGGTCACCGTCGCCGGCGTTTCGCTCACCGCCGATCTCTCCGGCGCGCTGTTCTGGGAAGAGCAGAGCCTGCTCGTCGTCTCCGACCTGCATCTGGAGAAAGGCTCGAGTTTTGCCGCGCGCGGCGTGCTGCTGCCGCCTTACGACACCGTGGCGACGCTCGGCCGCTTGGCGGTCGTGATCGCGCGGCACGATCCGCGCATGGTGATCGCGCTCGGCGACAGTTTTCACGACCGCGATGCGCATGTTCGGCTATCGTCGGCCGATCGCGAGACGATCGCGGCGATGCAGGCGGGACGCGATTGGATATGGATATCGGGCAATCACGATCCGGCATTGCCGCGCGATCTCGGCGGCTTGGTCGCAAACGAAGTCGCGATCGGCCCGATCGCCTTCCGCCACGAGCCGACCGGGCGTCTCGGCGAAATCGCCGGTCACCTGCATCCGAAAGCGCGGGTGTCGACGCGCGGCCGCGCGATGGAGCGGCGCTGCTTCGCTACCGACGGCGAGCGCGCGGTGATGCCCTCGTTCGGCGCCTATACCGGAGGCTTGAGCATCCGCGACGCGGCGTTCGCCAAGATATTCGGAGCGCCGGGTTTCATGGCGCATGTGCTTGGCGACACCCGCGTGCACACTATTACTGCCGAGCGGTGCTATTGAGCGGCGGAGCTCTTCACCTCGCCCCGCTTGCGGGGAGAGGTCGAAATTCGCGGTAGCGAATTTCGGGTGAGGGGACTCTCCGCGCATTTGGCGTTTGTGGAAGCAGCCCCTCATCCCGACTTTCTCCCCGCAAGAGCGGGGAGAAAGAGAAGAGCTACGCCGCCTTCGCCTGAACGGCCTCGCAGAATTCGGCGAGGCGGTCGGCCAGCCGCAATGTCGCCGGGCTGGCACCGGGCGAGGCCATCAGCGCCACTTCCGTCTTGTCGATCGGGGCAAAACCGTCTTTTGCGGTCAGCACGCGGTGATCGGCCTGGATCGCGATCTCCGACAGAATGCTCAGGCCCATGCCGGCGGCGACCGCGGCCTGAATGCCGGCGAGACTCGAGGAGGTATAGGCCATGTGCCAGGCGCGGCCCGCGCGTTCCAGCGCATGGATCGCGCGCGCCCGGTAAAGGCAACCGGCGGGAAAGCCGATCAGCGGCACCGAAGATGCCTTGAAATCGATCGGGTGGCTCTTGCTGGTGACCCAGTGCACCCGCTCGGGCCACATCGCGATGCCGCCCTTTTCGCCGGCGTCGCGCTTGAGCAACGCAAGATCGAGTTCGCCGCGCTCGAGGTCGCGCCTCAGGTAGACGCTCTGGTCGGCGCGGACGTCGAGCCGCAGGCCTGGGTGAGAGCGCGAAAACGCCGCCAGCAATTTCGCCAGCCGATAGGCGGCGAAATCCTCAGGAATGCCTAATCTGACCGCGCCTTCATTGCCGGGCCGTGCCACGACGTCGCGCGCTTCCTCCGCCAGCGACAACAACCGCCGCGCATAGGACAACAGCCGCTCGCCGGCTTCCGTCGGCGTCACGTCCTTGCCGTTCCGGTTCAGCAGCAGCTGGCCGATGTCGTCTTCGAGGCGCTTGATCTGCTGGCTGACGGTGGATTGGGTGCGGTGAACGCGCTCGCCGGCGCGGGTGAAGCCGCCGGCGTCGACCACCGAGACGAAGCTCTTCAGCAATTCGAGATCGAGCATGGAACCCTCCGGCGATGCTACATTTGAAAATCCACTGAAATGTAGTTTATCATTTAATTTACAAATGGAAAGGGATGCGCCTAGATCAAGGGCCAAGGAGACTTCCCATGTCGCTTGCGCCCTCCCTGTCGGTTCCCGCCTCCCGCTTCAATCCGTTGCCGCTCACTATCGGCCTGTTCTGCCTGCTCTGGAGTTTTGCCTTCATCGCCGGCAAGATCGGCGTCACCGATTGCCCGCCGCTGATCCTCTTGACGGCGCGATTCTCGCTGGCCGGCATTCTCATTCTCGCCATTTCCGCATTTCGTCGCGATGCCTGGCAGCTCACTTGGCGCGATGCCCTGGTATTTGCGGTGCTTGGCATCGCCAACAACGCGCTCTATCTCGGCCTTGGCTATACCGGCTTGAAGTCGGTGTCGGCCGGCCTCGGCGGCCTGATCGTCTCGGCCAATCCGGTGTTCACAGCCGTGCTCGCCGCCATCTTTCTCGGGGAGGCGCTGACCTGGCGCAAGGTGGTCGGCCTGTTGCTTGGCATTACCGGCGTCGGCTTCATCGTCTGGCATCGCATGAGCGTCGGCACCGATCACCTTCACGGCATCCTGTTCACGCTGGCCTCGCTCGCTTCGATCGTGAGCGGCACCATCCTGTTCAAGCTGTTGGCGCCGAAGGGCAGCCTGTGGATCGGCAACGGTATCCAGAATCTCACAGCGGGGATCGTCCTGCTGCCGGTCGCGCTCACCTTCGCCGACGTCAACGAGATCGTGCCGAGCGCGCGGCTGTTCGGCGCCTTCGCCTTCCTGGTGTTGGGCGGATCGATACTTGCTTATCTGCTGTGGTTTCACCTGTTGAAGGTATGCGGCGCGACCGCGGCGAGCAGCTATCATTTCCTGATGCCGCCGCTCGCCATGCTGTTCGCCTGGATGGTGCTTGACGAACATGTGGCGTTGAAGGATTTGCTCGGCGTCGTTCCCGTGGCGCTCGGCATTTATCTGGTGACGCGCGTGCCTGCGCCTAACGAAAGGAGCCAATCATGACCGTCTCGATCACCCTGATCGGCGGTGGGACCTGGCTTCCTACTCAGCCGCCTCGTCGGCGCGCGTGGATATGGTCGACGCAACGATCGATGGGTTGTTGGTCGGAATATTGGCGAGCAACTCGGTCTGCGTCGGTTGGATCGACGGAACGACCTCAATGGCCCCAGAGGTGACGTCATCCTCGCCCGCGCCGGCCGCCGCGCGGCTTACAACCATCATCAATGTACAGATGACATAGAAGCCCACGCCCAAGGCGTAAGTGTCGGCAATGCCGAATTCGATCGACAAGGCCATCCCTAACACTGACGCCAACATCGACGTGATGCCGTTGGCGCTCCAGAAGAACGGAAGCAGCTCCGAGTGCCGGCGCCAGATGCTCAGCCCGAGCGGGAACATCATCCCCATGCAGAATGCAGGGGGTGCCAAGAGCAGCACGGACAGCAGAATGCGCATGTCAGTGGCCGCCGATCGCGCCCAGGCGGTGAGCAAGGGAGTGAGTAGCCCTGCCACCACGAGCGTCATCAGGAGCGCAGCGACCCTTGCTATGACCGCAGCCGGTCGAGGGTAACGCGCGTCGACCGTGGTGCTGCCGATCCCGCTAAAAAGCAGAATTGTGAAAAGTACGACGGCCAGTCCGTAGACGGGATGCCCAAGGAAGACCATCAACCGCTGCATCTGAGATATCTCGATCAGCATGAAGCCCATGCCGATCGCGCAGAAATAAGCCACGGGCGGCGTCAGCGCCGCAACCGGCATCCGCCTGGCCAGGCGGACGAAGGGACCGATGATATAGTAGGCGCAGGCGCAAAGCGTCATCACGATAAGCATCAGAGTCATGCTGATCGCTGCGTTGTTGTTCGAGAGCGTCGATAGCGGCTTGGCGACAAGATCTCCGAAACGCGCGGTGTAGAAGAAGAACGGATTGTCGTCTGTCGAAGGGCTGACGTTCTGCGGTAACGACGCGAAGAAGGCTGCGTCCGCCTTGCCCGACATCAATGTCGACGTCACGGTGTCGAAAGTGACATCCGGTCCCATCAATATCTTGAAACCTTGAGCCAGAAGTCTGGCGCGCGCGCCCTGCCATTGGGCCTTGGTGAAGGCATCAGGGCGGGTAATCACAGTCACGATGTTGCCGACGTTGAGTGCGATCACATGGTCCTGCAATTCGGCCGCGGGCACGCCTTGGCGCTGGAGCGCGCTCGCGGCGATCGCCACCAGGCGATAGAATTCGCCGCGGTGGCCGTCCGGGGCGTACCAGCGCGATACCGACAATAGCCCGCCGGGCTTGAGCGCCCGGTAAAAGTCGGCCCACGCGTCCACGGTATAAAGCCGATTTTCCGTGAGCGTTAAACCGCCAGCGGCGGTCGCAGCCCAGGTGTCGATCAGCGATATCTGGACCAGGTCGTATCGCTCGGATGAATGGTTGATGTAGCTGCGGGCTTCGGCATTGACCAATGAGACGCCGGGCTGGCGATCGAGATGACCGGAGAAATCCGCAAATTTGTCGGTGAGGACTTCGAAGATCGCGGGATTGATTTCAATTCCGCGGATGTGGCTTGCTCCGAAATACAGCCCGGAGAGAATGTCACGACCGCCGCCGACGCCAACGACGGCGACATCGGTCGGCGGCTGCACCAGGTAGGCAGCATTGATGACGTCGTCCTTCAGGTAGGAGAGCTTGCCGATATCGCCGTTGTACCGGGTAATGACGGTAGCCGCATCAGCGTCGATATCGAGGTGGTCCTGGTCTATTTTTGTCTCGTGGATGTGGGCGAAGCCCCAACCGAACGGAGCGCTCTCCCCAAGCGCCGTCACCCTCACGCGCGAGTAGGTATTCCAGCGCTCGAAAAGCGTTCCAAGCTGCTCCTTCCCCTTGGCCCAGAAGATCCCCAGATGGCTTTTGCCGGAAACGTCAAGTCCGGCATGCACCATGGTCGCGCCAGCGAGCGTGAGCGCAACGGCGCCGCTCAGGCGCAGGCTGCGGACGTCGCCGCTGCCCCGCACGACGGTCCAACCCGCGGCCGCGGCGAGGGCTGCGATCCCCAGTGTCGCGCTCACAGGGTCGATGACGAGCAATACGAAGATAATTCCGAGACATCCGAGCGCCGCCCCTGCAAGATCGGCCGCATAAAGCCATCCGCCGCCGTATGGCAGGCGGGTCAACAAAAGCGTTATGCAGACGCCACTTTCGGTAAATGGACTGACGAAGGCGACAGTCGAGATCGCCACAGCCACCAGCGCATATTCCTCGGGAACCAGGAGCGGCGCGCACAAGAAAGCAATCATGGCGCCAACGCCGGTGATCGCGAACCACGATGCGTGGCGCGCGAATTCCACTCCTACCCGTTCGGGTGTGTAGCGGGCCGGGTTCTTGTAGACCTCCATCGCGCCGCGGGTAAGTCCGAGCATGGCGAGCGAAATGGCAGCAAATGCAAAATGATAATACAGCGTCACGCTGAAGAAACGAGTTATCAGTATCTGGTAGGACAGAGTGGTAGAAGCCAATATGAAGATCGCGAAATAGTGGCTGCGGAGAATTCTCGGGGATGCTTGCAAGGTAGTGTCCTCAGTGAAGTCTCGACCAATCTGCAGTGCAGTCGTTCGTACCCTACCTTCCATAATGCCTGCTTAAGAGCTGATCCGGATTGCCCGGCAACTCCGCGTTAACTCCGTCCAGCGAGCGGCCAAACGCGGCCGCTCCCGGTCGCGTAAGGAGAACGCGTCCAAACAAAAGCTGGACCCTCCGCTCCGGTTCAATCGGAACGGAGGCTCCAGCGCGCGCGGACGGGATCGGTGACGAGATTCATCGCCGCGACCTCCTTAGCGCTGAGCCAGCGGACATCGCCGGTCGCGGCCATGGCTTCCACGACCGAGGGGGACACGCCCATCCGCGTCATGTAGTTCAAGACCATGCCGGTGGTGCGCTGGGTTTCGGCAACGGGATCGGGCCCCGGCGTTTCGGACACGAACCGATGGACTCCCAAAGCCGAGCCTTCGAGGCCGAAGCGTTGCTTGCCGCCGGCATACACGAACACGCAGGCGCTGGCGCAATAGGACGGCGCGATCCCACCCGAACGATCGGGGGCGCCGACGGCGGTCGTGAGCCCGCGCGAACGGATGACCTCGCCCATGATGATGGCCTGGCCGAGGTCGCCCCCGGGAGAGGACAACAGCACCGTGTCACCGGATGCGAGATGGGCTTCATCGAGCCGCTCGCGCAACCAGCTCGCGGCCGCCGGCCCAATTTTGCCGCGGACGACCAGCGCCGCCACGCGCCGGCTCGAGCCGTCGAGGTCGGCGATGGTGGTCGCCGACGACGTCAGGCTCGGCGAGAAATAGAGGTCCTTCCAATAGGCCCACGCCTCCGGCCGCGAGATATCCTTGTAGGCGCGGATGCCGACGCTGAGCATGATCAGCACAAAGAAGGCGACCGAAGCAGGCCGCCTCCATTTGCCGCGGGCGGCATAGCCGTCCCGCAGCGGCCGCTGTTCGGTCGGCCCCGGAGCCGGGACGCCCCAAGGCCCTGTGGGCGGCACGGAGGAGCGGGCGCGCTTGTGGTGATCTTCGGTGGACAATCCGGCTCTCTTCTTGACGGTTAGACGTGACCGGGACTCCGGATCGTAAAATAGCATGCCCTCGGGCCATGACCCGATGGCTGAGAACTGGTTTTCCCTTAGCTAACAAACACGAAGCGTTTGCGCGGAGATCATGCTCAGTACAAAGCAATGATTTCCCGCAAGCCCCCCGTCACGAGTGCATTTAATTTATATGGCTTCGTCGCTGAGGTATAGGCTGGCGCTGCCGGATGGCAGCACAGATCAGCGCGCGGCGGCGCGCTTGATCGCAACCGGCTTGGCGGCGGGCTTGACTGCCGCGGACGGGGTGGGCGCGCTGTCCCAACCGCCTGAGGGCGTCGGCACATTGATCGCGTCGTCGGGCTGCGGTTCCGGCGTAAAGGTCTGGATCGCAAGCTTTGCCGCCGCCAGCGACTGCACATCGATCCGCTTGGCGATATCGTCGCGCTTGTGGGCCGCGTCGGCATCGCCCTGCGCCGCCGCGAGGCTGAACCATTTGAAGGATTTGGCGAGGTTCTGTTCGACGCCGATGCCGCGGGCATAGAGAATGCCGAGGTTGAACTGGCTGTCGGCAACGCCGCGATCGGCTGCCTTGCGGAACCACTGCGAGGCGCTCTTGTAGTCGGCGCCCTTGCCGCCGCCGTCGGCGTCGAGCACGGCCAGATTGTGCATCGCCTTGGCGTTGCCGCGTTCGGCGGCCTGCAGGTAGTAGCGCCGCGCGATGTCGACGTCCTTGTTCACGCTGAGGCCTTTCTCGTAGAAGGTCCCAAGCCGGAAGATCGCGGGCACCACGCCGGCGCGAGCGGCGCGGTCGTACCACTTGGCGGCTTCGTCGAGATTGAGGGCCACGCCTTTGCCTTCGGCAAAACGCACGCCGATCTCGTAGGCCGCGGTTGGATCGCCCTTCAGCGCCGCCGCGCGCAGCATCGGTCCGGCAATCCCGTCAGGCAGTTTCTCGCTCGGCGGCACCTGCACGGTGGAGAGCTTGCGGCCGTTCGCGGTTCCCTGCGGGGCCGCTATCGAGCCGGTGATGTCATTTGGTGCGATCGGCGAAGCGACCGGCGCTGATGGGGATTGCGGAATATCGACCGACGCGGTGGTCTCGGGCGCGCTGGGCGCGGCCCTGTTGAGCGACTGCCTGCCGATCGGGGTCGGCGAGGTCAACGATGGCGTGTCCTGGTCAGGTGCGGCCGGCTTGGCGCCGCTCTCCGCAGGCGGTTCGGTGGCCATAGGCTGATCGCTGGAATTTTCGATCGCAGGCGCCGGTGCCGGCGCGCTGCTGCCGTCGAGCAGCGTCATCGCCATCTTGAAGGTGCCGAGCACGATCACCACCACGCTCGCGGCGACCAGCACCGAGCGAATCTTCGAGGCGATAGTCGACGGCTCCTTGTTGGCGTCCTTGGCCTTGTCCTTGCCCTTGCTCTTGGCAGAGCCCTTGGCGTCGACGGCCGGTTGAGCGGCGGCGGCCTGTGCGGCGCGGCGGGCGGCGGCAATGAAGCTCGACGACGACACCGGCTGCTTAGGGGCGTTGGGGATTTCGCTGATCGCGCTTTCGGAAGCCGCGATACGCTCCGACGGCGAAGCGACGCGCCCGCTTGGCCGCGTGCCCGGCTCAAGCGGGTGATCAGGCGGCAGATCCGGCGCGATCGCCGTTCGCGGTGCCGCAGTATGCGGCACCAGGATTTCGCTGATCGCGAGCGGCGGCGGCGCGGCCGCCGCTGACGCGGGCGGTTCGATCGCGCGGAAATCCCGCGGTGCGGCGACGAACGGGCTCTGTGCCGCGGCGGGATTGGGCAGTTCTGGCTTTGCTTGCGGCGGCATCGCCACGCGCGGCGTGGCGGCCTGCGGCTCGACGACGGGTGCGAGGGCAGGGGTGGGTGGCGCTGGCGGCGCGGGAATCGCGACCGGCGGCGGGGGCGGCGCAGAGTGAGCCGTGCGCAGATCGCCTTCGATCGTCGACAGCCGGTCGACCACATGGCCCAGCGTGTTGTGAACCGCTTCCAGCGAATCCTGGGTCTGACGGCCGGCTTCCGAATGGCTGAAACGGAGGTCGGAGAGCTCGCGCTTGACGAGGTCGATCAGGCCGGAGTCCGAGTTCTGCAGACTTGGGTCCTGCGGTTCCGGCGCGGGGCGGCTGTTCTCGGCGGTGAACCGGGCAAAGGCCAAATGCTGGTTTTCGAGGTGGCGCAGGACGTCCTGCAGCCCTTCCTCGACGCGGCCGAGATTGTCGGCGCGGGGATCGTTCGATGCCTCCAGCCGCTCGAGCAGATACGTTACGCGTTGTTCGAGATGGGCGAAAGCCGACGCATTATCGTTGCCGACCTGCAGGCGGTCGATGCGATCGGATAGCGCCCGCAGCGCGCCTTCGAGCTGTTCGGAATTGTCGTTGGCCACAGGCCGCTCGCGGCTTTCCAGCGCCGCGGTCAGCGCGGCGATGCGCTGTTCGAGTATCGCGAAGGAATCGCTGTTGTCGCCTGAGCGCGTCAGTTGATCGACCTTGGACGACAACAGATGCACGTCGTCGGAAAGCCGCGCCAGCGCGTCGTTGGAGGCGACGTTGGAGACGATGGCGCGAAGCGCTACGATCGCGTCTTCGAGCTGCCGCACCGTTGACGGATCGTCGTTGGCGCGCAGGATCATGTCGAGCTTGGCGCCGAGATTGCGGATCGCCTCGTCGTAGCCTGCGAGTTGCTCGGCAGGCATCAGGGAGCGCAGCACTTCGCGGATTTCGGAGAGTGCGCGTTCGATATTGGCGAGCGCCTGGGCGTCGACGGTACTCTGGCGATTGTCGTCGATGCGGCGCGCCAGCGAGCGGATTTCGGTCTCGATCGACTCGATTGCCCGGCGCGGCATCGCTTCGGTGATGGCGGCGCGGATTTCGGCGAGTTCGCTGCGGAACGCCGCGATCGATTGCTCGATGCCGTCGGGGCGCTGCAGCGCCTCGATCTGGCTTGTGATCTTGAACAGATGACGCTCGAGCGAGGAGAAATCTGGACCCGCGGGCAGCGCGGGCGCGATCGGCGGCGCGCTGCGTGCCGGCATCGGCCGTGGTGGCGGCGGCGCGTCGAGTTCGTTCTGGCGCGCGGCGATTTCGGCGATCGCGGAATCCAACGAGGCGGGGCTGAGCGGCGGCGACGGGCGGTAGGGCTGAGCCTGGACTTGAGTGTTGGCTTGAGAGTGGACTTGAGCGTGGACTTGGCTCGCGGCGCGCTCGACCGTGGCCTCCTGACGCTGCTGCCGCGCGTGCTGCTGCTCTTGGAGCTGTCTTGCGGCTTGCGGGTTCGAAATCTGCGACAGCCGCGCATCGAGCCGCGAGATGGCGTCGTTGAGTTGGCGGGCGACGCCCTGTTCGCGCGACATATCGCTGCGGGGCTTCGGCTGCGAAATCTGCTCGATCTGGCTGGTGATCGAATCCAGTCGTTGATGGATGTCGGCAACGTCCCGGCTCGGGCTCGGTCCCGGACGCTGCTCGACGGGGTTGCGGAAATTCGGGGGGACGGCGTCGCCGATGGTGGAATTGAGCCAGTCGTTCAACGACATGCCGGCCCGGCGCGCGGCGGCCTCGGCCCTGTCGCGGACGGATGGATCAATGCCTTCGACACTCCACGATACGCGCGAATTCATGCTTCCGTCCGGTTCCGCTCCGGCGCCCCCACCAGGCGCCTTCAACCTCCCCGCGCGTCCCAATTGAAGAGACAATCGAAATTCGGCGCAGGTCGTCTGCCTCTAACCCTGACTTTTGTGTGTCACGGTAAATAACGGGTTAAGGAACGGGGCTGCGGGCCCGTAAATGTTACTCAGGCCGCGGAAGATAGCAGATTCGGGGGCGGTCGGGCCGCGAAGAGGCGGATTTCGAGCCTCGGCACCCGCCCGAACCGGTCAGGAACCGACAGACGATCCTTGGCTCTCGCCTTGGCTGCCCTCGAGCGGCACGACCTTGGTGCGGTTGGAAATGGCGGACAAGGCATCGATGGCCTCCTCGCACCACTCTGCGACCGCGCGCTCGTAGCGAAGGCCGATGCGAAGTCCGAGCAGTTTGCCGGTATCCGCAGGGGACGCGGTGCCTTGGGGAAAGCGCTTGTGCAAAATGCGTTCGTAGCGGGCGAACCGATCGCGGTGGTGCTCCAGTCGCGCCATCAGGTCGTCGCGCAGCGGTTCGATGTCGACGCTGTCGAGCGCGTAGAGCCGCACCAAGAGATCGTCCTTGATCGAAGCCGGGCTGCTCGGCCGCGCCGCCCAGTGTTTCAGCGCGGCTCTGCCCTCTGATGTGAGGGTGTAGACCAATTTGTTGGGCTTGCCCGACTGCACCACCTCGCGGCCTTGGACGTGGCCCCGGTCGCGAAGCCGCGAGAGCTCGCGATAAATCTGCTGATGGTCGGCCTTCCAGAAGAAACCGATGGACGCATCGAACGTCTTGGCGAGCTCGTAGCCCGTCATCGGACGCTCCGTCAGGCATGCGAGGATTGCGTCACCGAGCGCCACTGCGCCAACCCTCCATCTGGATTCGAGGCGCTTGACTTTATGCATAAAGATGCATATGCGTCAATATGCATATAGTCGCTTTGCTGGCCCGGGCGGCGCCCTCGCAAGACGCCGGAGCGCGCAAGGCTCCTCGGCAAAATGTACCGGCACACTTTTGTGGAGATGTCCGATGAGCATGACCGGCCTCGACAAGTGGTACGATTACGTGAAGACCCATGACCGCGAGACGCTGTGGGATCTGCTGCACCCCGATGTGGTGTTCGAAAGCCCGGTCGTGCACACGCCACAGCGCGGCCGCGACATCACGTTCAAGTATCTGTGGAGTGTGGGAAAAGTGCTGGGCGGCCCGAGCTTCGCCTTCGTCCGCGAATGGCGCAACGCCAACAGCGCGGTGCTCGAGTTCGAAGCCGAGATCGACGGGATCAAGCTCAACGGCGTCGACATCATCACCTGCGGCGACGATGGCCGGGTCACGCATTTCAAGGTGATGGTTCGCCCGCTCAAGGCGATCAACCTGCTGCACCAGCTGATGGGGGAGCAGTTGATGAAGCAGGCAGGCGATGCCGGCGTCGCAAGGTCTTGAACCGCAGCCCTGACAGGTGCTGCCTTTGGTAGTCGCTTGGACCCACCGGAACCGGGTAAGGTCCATTTCACGAACTCGAACGATTGCTGTGCTGCGTGAACTCCCCTAGAGCATGATCCGGAAAAAAACCTGTCCCGCACTTGTTGCGCGGGATGGGAACCGGTTTTCCGAAAAGATCATGCTCTAAGGGGCCGCGAGCCAGCCTGGAGGATAGGATGCCGATCTACAAAGCCCCGGTCGAAGATGTCAGCTTCCTGCTCAACGACGTCTTCCAGATCGACCGCTACGACAACCTGCCGGGCTTTTCCGATGCCTCCGCCGACGTGCGCGAGGCGATCCTGGGCGAGGCAGCCAAGCTCAGTGAGGAAGTGCTGCAGCCGCTCAATCGCACCGGCGACCTCGAAGGCTGCACCCGCCACGACGACGGCAGCGTGACGACGCCGAAAGGTTTTAGGGAAGCCTACAAGCAGGTGGCCGAGGGCGGCTGGCTCGGCCTCTCGGCGCCGACGGAATATGGCGGGCAGGGCTTGCCGGTGACGCTTTCTCAGGCCGTCAACGAATTCCAGTGCTCGGCCAACATGGCGTTCTCGATGTATGGCGGCCTGACCATGGGGGCGACCGCGGCGCTGATGGTGCACGGCAAGCCCGAGCAGAAGAAAATGTTCGTGCCGAAGATGGTGGCGGGCGAGTGGGCCGGCACCATGAACCTGACCGAGCCGCAATGCGGTACCGATCTCGGGCTGCTGCGCACCAAGGCGGCGAAGCAGGCCGACGGCAGCTACAAGATCACGGGCACCAAGATCTTCATTTCCGCCGGCGAGCACGATCTGGCGGACAACATCATCCACCTGGTGCTGGCGCGGATCGATGGCGCACCCAGCGGCATCAAGGGCGTGTCGCTGTTCGTGGTGCCGAAGGTCCTGGTCAATGCCGACGGCTCGCTGGGCGCGCGCAACGGCGTCACCTGCGGCTCGATCGAGCACAAGATGGGCATCCACGGCAATTCGACCTGCGTGATGAACTACGACAACGCCACCGGCTGGCTGATCGGCGAAGAAAACAGGGGCATGCAGGGCATGTTCGTGATGATGAACGAAGCCCGGCTCGGCGTCGCCGTCCAGGGGCTGTCGCAGTCGGAAGTCGCCTATCAGAACGCGGCCGCCTATGCCCGCGACCGCCTGCAGGGCCGTTCGCTCTCAGGCCCCAAGGCGCCGGACAAGCCGGCCGATCCGATCATCGTGCATCCCGACGTGCGCCGCACGCTTCTGACCATCCGCGCCTTCAACGAGGCGGCGCGCGCCATGGTGGTGTGGACGGCGCTGAAGAGCGATGTCGCGCACCGCTCCTCCGACCCCAAGGACCGCCAAGAGGCGGACGACCACATGGGGTTGATGACGCCGGTCCTGAAAGGCTTTCTCACCGACACCGGCTTCGCCAACGCCGTGCAGGCGCAGCAGATCTACGGCGGCCACGGTTATATCGCCGAGCAGGGCATGGAGCAGTTCGTGCGCGATGCGCGAATCGCGATGATCTATGAGGGCGCCAACGGCATCCAGGCGCTCGACCTCGTCGGCCGCAAGTTGCCGCGCGACGGCGGCCGCGCGGTGATGGCGTTCTTCTCGGAGGTGGCTGCCTTCGCCAAGGATCACGGCGCTGACGACGCCATGAAGCCCTATGTCGCGCCGCTCTCGACCGCGCTCGGCCATCTGCAGCAGGCCACCACCTGGCTGATGCAGAACGCGATGATGAAGCCGGACAATGCCGGCGCCGCCGCTACCGACTACCTGCATCTGTTCGGCTTCGTCACCCTCGGCTACATGTGGGCGCGGATGGCCAAAGTGGCGCTGGACAAGATTGCAGGCGGCGGCGCGACGCCCTATCTCTCGACCAAGCTCGTGACCGGCCGCTTCTTCATGGAACGGATGCTGCCGGAAACCGCACTTCATCTCGCGCGCATCCAGACCGGAAGCGCGACCACCATGGAATTGGCGGCGGAAGCGTTCTGACCGGAGTATCTGTTTCGCCGCGCAGAATCCGCTATCATATTATGATCATCATCCCGGGAGGGCGTCATGCCTGAGGCATTTATCTACGATCACGTTCGTACCCCGCGCGGCCGCGGCAAGGCCGACGGCGCGCTGCACGAGGTGACCGCGCTGGCGCTCGCCACCGTTCCGCTGAAGGCGCTGAAGGAGCGCAACAACCTGGCCGAGGATATCGTCGATGACGTCATTCTCGGCGTGGTCGATCCGGTCGGCGAGGCCGGCTCCGACATCGCGCGTTTCGCGGCGCTGAAGGCGGGTCTCGGCGAAGCCGTGCCCGGCGTCCAGATCAGCCGGTTCTGCGCCTCCGGCCTCGACGCCGTGAATTTCGCCGCCGCCCAGATCATGAGCGGACAACATGAGCTCGTGATCGGCGGCGGCGCCGAATCAATGAGCCGGGTCGGCATCGGCGCCTCCGGCGGCGCCTGGCCGATGGACCCGTCGATCGCGGTGCCGGCCTATTTCATGCCGCAAGGTATCTCCGCCGATCTGATCGCGACCAAGTACGGATTTTCGCGCGACGACGTCGACGCCTATGCGGTGCAGAGCCAGCAGCGCGCCGCAAAAGCCTGGGACGAGGGCCGCTTCAACAAGTCGGTGGTGCCGGTGAAGGACGTCAACGGCCTCACCATCCTCGCCAAGGACGAGCATATGCGCCCCTCCACGACGATGCAGTCGCTGGCGTCCCTGAAGCCGTCGTTCGTGGAGATGGGGCAGATGGGCGGCTTCGACGCGGTCGCGATCCAGTCGCATCCGGAAATCGAGCGCGTCAATTACGTGCATCACGCCGGCAATTCGTCCGGCATCGTCGATGGCGCCGGCGCCGTGCTGCTCGGCAGCAGGGAGGCGGGCGCCAAACACGGCCTGAAGCCGCGTGCCAAAATCCGCGCCTTTGCCAATATTGGCTCGGAGCCGGCGATGATGCTGACCGGTCCGGTCGACGTCACCGAAAAACTGTTCGCGCGTTCGGGCATGAAGAAGTCCGACATCGACCTGTTCGAGCTGAACGAAGCGTTTGCGTCGGTGGTGCTGCGCTACATCCAGGCCTTCGACATCGACAACGCCAAGATCAACGTCAATGGCGGCGCCATCGCGCTCGGCCATCCGCTCGGCGCGACCGGAGCGATGATCCTCGGCACCGTGCTCGACGAGCTCGAGCGCACGAATAAGTCCACCGCCCTGGTGACGCTGTGCATCGGCGGCGGCATGGGCACCGCGACGATCATCGAACGGGTGTGAGGGAGTAGGGTGGGCAAAAGGCGCTCTTCGCGCCGTGCCCACCATCACAAGCGCCTAACAAAAAAATGGTGGGCACGGCGCGACGAGCGGGCCTTTGCCCACCCTACGCAGTGGACGCAGCGATTGAAGCGGGAGCAACACATGGCCTTCAAGAATTTCAAAGTCGAGACCGACGCCGACGGCATTGCGCTCGTCACCTGGGACATTCCGGGACGTTCGATGAACGTGCTGGACGAGACCACGATCCTAGAGCTCGAGGAGATCGTGAAGCAGACCTCCGCTGACGCCGCGGTCAAGGGCGTGGTCGTCGACCTCGGGCAAGGAGGCGTTCTCCGCTGGCGCCGATCTGTCGATGCTCGAGGGCATGAACCGCCGCTATGGCGATCTGTTGAAGGCGAAGGGAGAGGTCGCGGCCAACCAGATGCTGTTCGACGAGAGCCGGAAATCCTCGCTGGTATTCCGCGCCATCGAAACCTCAGGCAAGCCCTGGGTCGCCGCCATCAACGGGCTTGCGCTCGGCGGCGCGTTCGAGCTGACGCTGTCGTGCCACTACCGCGTCGCCGCGGAAAACCCCAAGACCCGGCTCGGCCTGCCCGAGGTCAAGGTTGGCCTGTTCCCCGGCGCTGGCGGCACCCAGCGCGTGCCGCGCATCGTGGCGCCGCAAGATGCGATGCAATTGTTGTTGAAGGGCGAGGCGGTCAATCTGGCGAAAGCCAAGACCCTGAAGCTGATCGACGCCATCGTGCCGCCGGCCGATCTCATCAAGGCTGCGAGAGACTGGATCAAGGGCGGCGGCAAAGCGCAGGCCCCCTGGGACGACAAGAACTTTAAGTTGCCCGGCGGCCCGGTCTTCGCCAAGGCGGGCATGATGATGTTCCCGGCCGGCAACGCCATCTTCCGCCGCGAGACTTATGACAATTATCCAGCGGCGCGCGCCATCATGCAGTGCGTGTACGAAGGGTTGCAGCTCCCGATCGACGCCGCGCTTGCGCGTCGAATTGCGCTACTTCGCGCAGATCCTGCGCTCCAAGGAAGCCGCGGCGATGATCCGCAGCCTGTTCCTGTCGATGCAGGAATTGAACAAGGGCGCGCGGCGTCCGCAGGACGTGCCGCCGACCAAGGTCAAGAAGCTCGCCGTGATCGGCGCCGGCTTCATGGGCGCCAGCGTCGGCTACGTCTCGGCACGCGCCGGCATCGAGGTGGTCCTGATCGACCGCGACCAGGAAAGCGCCGATAAGGGCAAGGGTCACGCGCAAGCCGTGATCGACGATCTGATCAAGAAGGGCCGCGCCAAGGAGGGCGACCGCGACGCCACGCTGTCGCGCATCACCGCGACCGCCGACTACAGCGCGTTGAAGGATTGCGACCTCATCATCGAAGCCGTGTTCGAGGACCGCAAGGTCAAGGCTGAAACCTATGCCAAGGCGCAGCCGCTTCTGAAGAGCGATGCGATCTTTGCCTCCAACACCTCGACCTTGCCGATCAATTCGCTGGCCGAGGAGTTCAAGGACCAGGGCAAGTTCATCGGCATCCATTTCTTCTCGCCGGTCGAGAAGATGATGCTGGTGGAAATCATCGTCGGCAAGAACACCGGCGATGTCGCGCTCGCCACCGCGCTCGATTATGTCCGCGCGATCGGCAAGACGCCGATTGTCGTCAACGATTCCCGCGGTTTCTTCGCCAACCGCTGCGTGCTGCGTTTCACCGCCGAGGGCCTGGAAATGCTGATGGAAGGCGTGCCGCCGGCGATGATCGAGAACACTGCTAGGATGGCGGGCATGCCGGTCGGTCCGCTGTCGCTGTCGGATGAAGTGGCGCTCGATCTCGTGCTCAAGATCATGAAGGCGACCGAGGCCGATCTCGGCGCCAATGCCATCGACCAGGCGCAGAAGAAGCTGATGGTCGAGATGGTCGAGAAGCAAGGCCGCTTCGGCCGCAAGAATGCCAAGGGTTTCTACGATTACCCCGAGAAGGGCAAGGGACAGAAAAGCCTGTGGGCAGGGCTGGCCGCGCTGCAGCCGAAGCACGTCGACCCCGACACGCTCGATGTCGAGGAGTTGAAGCAACGCTTCCTGGTGGTGCAGGCGGTGGAGGCCGCGCGCACGGTGGAGGATCACGTCATCACCGACATGCGCGAGGCCGATGTCGGCTCGATCCTGGGCTTCGGCTTCGCGCCGTTTACCGGCGGCACGCTGTCCTATATCGACTTCATGGGCACGAAGAAGTTCGTCGATCTCTGCCACAAGTTCGCAGCCAAATACGGCTCGCGATTCGCTCCGCCGAAATTGCTCGAGGAGATGGCCGCCAAGGGCGAAACCTTCTACGGCCGCTTCCCGCCAAAGAAGCAGCCTGCGGCGGCGTGAGAGGGCGACGTCGTCATTGCGAGTAGCAACGCGACGAAGCAATCCATGCCTCCTGCGCGGAGGTATGGATTGCGTCGCTTCGCTCGCAGTGACGGAGAAGCGGGGCAGTTTGCGGCGACTTGCTCGGAAATCGTAGATTCCATGGGGTGATGAGCGTGCATCCGTTAAGTTTGGGTTTGCACACTCGAACCCACGGAGACGTCAGATGCAAGCACCCAGCGTAAGCACGCCCATCACAGGCCATATTAGCACGATTTTTGTTGCCATCGAACTGAGCCAGAAGACTTGGTTGGTGACGATGCACAGTCCAGACAAGGATAAGATTTCCCGGCACAAGGTGCAGGGCGGTGATCACGCGGGCCTGCTGGCGCTGATCGATCGGGTGCGCGATCGGGCGGCACATGCGCTGGGAGCGGTCCCTGCGGTGGCGAGTTGCTACGAGGCTGGTTATGACGGGTTTTGGCTGCATCGGCTTCTGATGGCGGCGGGGATCACGAACTACGTGTTCGACCCTTCGAGCATTGCGGTGGATCAGCGGGCCCGCCGGGTGAAGACCGACCGGATCGACGGTGAGACGATGCTGCGAACGCTGATGGCCTACCTGCGCGGAGAGCCGCGTGTGGTTCGGATCGTCCGTGTGCCAATGCCTGAGCAGGAGGATGCGCGCCGTGACACGCGCGAACGGCATCGGCTGACCAAGGAACAGACCGCTCATACCAACCGGATCAAGGCGCTGCTGCGGCTGCACGGTTTTGCGGTCGGGCAGCCGCGCCGGCGCGACTGGCTGACCTGGCTGGCAGGGCAGCGGGATTGGCAGGGCCAGGGGGTGCCGCCTCGGATTCTGAGCGAGATCGAGAACGAGCATGCGCGGCTGATGCTGGTGCGCAAGCAGCTCGATGCGCTGGCGCGGACGCCGGCCGCGGCGGATCCGGCGCCAGCGGTGGCTGAGACGGTTCGGCGCGGCGAACTTCTGCAGCGGCTCAAGAGTCTTGGCCCGGCGTTCGCGACGACGCTGACCCAAGAGGCGTTCTACAAGGACTTCCACAACCGGCGCCAGGTCGGGAGCTATTTCGGGCTGGCGCCCAGTCCATGGCAAAGCGGCGGAACCGATCGCGACCAGGGGATCAGCAAGGCGGGCAATCCGCGCGCCCGCTGCGCCGCGATCGAGCTGTCCTGGCTGTGGCTGCGGCACCAGCCGGACAGCGAGCTCAGCCAATGGTTCCGGCGGCGCACGCTCAATGCCGGCAAGCGCACCAGCAAGCGCACCAGGCGCATCGCCATTGTGGCCTTGGCGCGCAAGCTGGTGGTGGCGCTTTGGCGTTACCTCACAACCGGTCTTGTGCCCGCAGGGGCGGTGCTCAAGTCAGCGAAGGCGTAATGATTTAACCAACGCGTCAGCGTCGCGGCATCTGCCGCGGTCAGCGCGGGATGGATGATGACCGTGCCACCCTAGGGCCAACAAACAGGCTGTTTCGTAGATGGGTCTCATCCTCGTAGCTTCCTCGCCGCAAGCATGCGGAATGTGGGTACTGGGCCATGGCGCCCGACCGGATATGAGGTGATGCAGTGAGCAACTGCATAAATCGCCGGAAGCTAGTCCCTGAGCGCGTCGACCGCGGCGGTACGCTGCGCTACGCATGGCTCCGCGCACCGCCGCTGCGCCATGCGATAAAAATAAAACCCAAGCCCCAGTTAGGATGCTTGACTCAAGAGGCCCCATATGAGGGTGGGCAAAAGGCGCGTTTGCGCCGTGCCCACCATCGCGATTCAACACGAACATGGTGGGCTCGCTGCGCTTAGCCCACCCTACGGATTCCCGCTTCGTCTCGTTCGTCCGCTACTTCCCGACCGCGATCTGGCGCAGTTGCTCGTAGAGATTCGGCGACTCGCTGCTGCACAGGCAGATGCCCTTGGCCGGCTCGTCGCCGGCATTGAGGTAGGCATGTCCCATGGTGCTGTCGAGATAGACCCCGTCGCCCTCTTCCAGGATCTCCGCTGCGTAGAACTCGGTATGCAGGCTGATCCGGCCGCGGGTCACCAAGAAATATTCCTCGCCGGCGTGACGCAGCAGAGGGCCGAACTCTTCCAGCGTTCGAGCGCGGACTTCGGCCATGATCGGCACCATCTTCTTCCCGATGAGATCGGTGCACTGATAGTTGTAGGTGTAGAATTTGGTGTCGACCACCTGGCCCTGGCCGGCGCGGCTGATGCTGCGCCGGGCCGTGACGACCGGAGCGGGCTCAGTGCGCAGGCTCGCCGGATTGAACAGCTCCGCGATCTCCATTTTCAAGCCAAAGGTCAGTTGCAGAAGCTTGTCGTAGGTCAGCGACATCTGGTTGTTCTCGACCTTCGACAAGGTCGATAAGGCCATGCCGGTGCGCTCGGCGACTTGTTTCAACGTCAACCCGCGTGCCTGCCGCGCGGCCCTCAGGCAGACGCCCAGTTGTGGGTGCATCGCGCTCGGCACTTCTCGATCGTCCATGCCAAAATCTTTCTGAAAACGTCAGGCCGGCGAAGCAGGTGATTTATTCCAACAAACCCCGCCAATAAACTTCGATCAGTACAGGATACCTCTTAGCCGTATCCGAGGCCGGATGGGTGATTACTACTTGTGCATAGCCCGTAGTGAAAAGACTTAAATTGATGCGCTAATAAAATTGATTGATACGCTAAATCATCCGTAAGATCCCCAAACGGTTGGTTTTGACGTGTCATGTGATCTCAGCGCGACCGAACTCCGCCGTCGTCTCGCCGATAAAGATCTGTCGCCGGTGGAATTGCTGGACGCCTGTCTGGCGCGGATCGCGACGGTGAATCCGGCCGTGAACGCCGTGATTACGCTGGCGGAGGAAGAAGCGCGTTCGGCGGCGCGAGCAGCGGAAGCCGCCATCATGCGCGGCGAAAGGCTGGGACCGCTGCACGGGCTGCCGGTCCTCATCAAGGATACGCAGGATACAGCCGGGCTGCGCACCACCTACGGCAGCCCTTTGTTTGCGGACCATGTCCCCTCGGCCGACGCCGGGTCTGTTGCCCGCCTGCGCGCCGCGGGCGCGATCATCCTCGGAAAGACCAATACGCCGGAATGGGCGGCGGGAGGCAACACCCGCAATCCCGTCCATGGCGCGACCGGCAATGCTTTCGACCCGTCGCGTTCGGCTGCGGGCTCCTCGGGTGGCTCCGCGGTAGCGCTGGCCTGCGGCATGGCCCCGCTGGCGTCGGGCTCGGACACTGGAGGCAGTCTGCGCAACCCCGCCGCCTATGCCGGCATCGTCGGGTTTCGTCCGTCCTACGGACTGGTTCCGAGCGAACGGCGCATCTTCGGCTGGTCCAGTCTCTCGACCGACGGCCCGATGGCGCGCAACGTGGCGGAGGCCGCGCTGATGCTGTCCGTGATGGCGAGCGACGATCCGCGCGATCCGCTGGCCTACACGTTGCCGGACGAACCGGTGCGCGGCCGCCGCGAGCGTTGGACGCCGCCGCTATCAGTCATTCCGGCAAATCTTCGCGTCGCTGCGACGGAGGACTTCGGCTTCGCGCCGACAGAGGACCTAATCAGGCGCGTCTTTCGCGATCGGGTCGCTCGCCTGGCGCCGCTGTTCGCGGAATGTCGTTTCGCTTCGCCCGACTGCGCCGGCGCGGATCAGGCCTTCGCGGTGCTGCGCGCTGCGCTGTTCCTGGCGGCGCATGAAAGGACCTATCGGGAATATCCCGACATGCTCGGCCCGAATGTCCGGGCCAATGTCGAGGAGGGATTGAGCTACAGCCTCAAGGACTACACGCGCGCCGCCGCCGACCAGACCCGCATCTACCGCTCGTTCCAGGAGTTCTTCACCCGGCACGACATTCTGATCAGTCCGGCCATCACGCTCAGCCCTCGCCCATGGACCGAGCTCTATCCGACCGCGATCGATGGCGTGCCGACGCGATCCTATTTCCATTGGCTGGCGCTTGCATATGGCGTCACGCTTGCGGGCCATCCTGCGCTCAGTCTTCCGCTCGGCAGGGATGAAGCGGGAATGCCTTTCGGCCTTCAGATCGTCGGACCGCGCGGCGGCGACGCGATCGTGCTCGGCGTCGCGGCGGCCTTGGAGGCCGCATGCGCGGACGACGCCGTCTTGCGTCGCCCGGTCCCGGACCTCGCGTGGCTGTCGCAGGCCCCACCGCTGTCGCAGGCGCCGCACTTTCGCGACTGGGATTGAAGGAACGGAGGTCCAGTATGTCGTTTCTGTCGAGAAATGGATCCTCGGTCGGATTGGTCCCGTTCCATCCTTCTATGGGGCGTTTGACTTCCTGCTCGTCATGACGGCATTGGCGGTGCTGGTCGCAGCGACGATCAGGACGCGGGAGCCGCGATTGGTCGAGAGCCTGGCCTGACGGGCCGCCAAGGCACTACAAGCGACTACAAGAGATCAAAAGGAAAACAGCATGTCCATTCCTGCGCTGCCATTTTCGAAAGTCCGCCGCGCCGGCGATCTGGTATTCCTCGCCGGCGAGATGCCGTTCGCGGACGACGGCTCGATTCCGCAAGGAATCGGACCGCAGACCGATTTGACGCTGACGCGGATTGCCTCGACGCTCAAGGGCGAGGGGCTGTCGCTGAAGGACGTGCTGTCCTGCACCGTCTATCTTACGGACAAGGCCGATTTCCGGGCGTTCAACGAGGCCTATGCCCGTCACTTTTCCGATCCCTTGCCGGTGCGAACCACGGTGCAGGCCGAGTTGATGGCGGATGCTCGGATCGAGATCACGGTCATTGCCAGAGCGCGCGAATAGTTGCGGGCCACAAGCCATGCCAAGGGTCTTGCGAAGTGTCATCGTTCTCGGCGCCGGAATTGTCGGGGTCGCCTCCGCGCTGCATTTGCAGCGCCGCGGCTGGTCGGTCGCCCTCGTCGACCGCAAGCAACCGGGTCGCGAGACCAGCTACGGCAATACCGGCATCATTCAGAGCGAGGCCGCAAGACCCTATCCGATGCCGCGCGATCTTCGCTCGCTCGCGGCGATTGCGGCGGGACGCACCAACGATGTCGCTTACAGGGTCGCATCGCTGCCGCAGCATCTTGGTCCGTTGCTGCGATACTGGTGGCATTCCGCGCCCGAACGGCACCGGCTGATCTCGCAGTCCTACGCCGCCATCATCGCACAGGCCGCCAGCGAGCATGGAGAGCTGATAGGGCGAGCCGGAGCCGAAGCGCTGGTGCGCCGCAGCGGCTATCGCTCGCTGCACCGGACAGAGGCCGCGCTGGAGCAGGCGGCCAAGGCCGTCGACATGCTCGCATCCGAGTACAATGTGCGGGCGCGCGTCATCGGTCGAGCGGAGCTCGCGGCGGCCGAACCCGGCCTGACCGAAACCGGGGTAGGCGCCGTACATTGGCTCGATCCGTGGACGGTTTCGGATCCCGGCGAGCTGGTGTCGGCCTATGCCGATCTGTTTGTGCGCAACGGAGGAACTTTCCTCTCCGGCGATGCGGCGACGTTGGCGCCCACCGCCGCAGGCGGCTGGCAAGTTCACGGCGGCGATGGCCGGATCGACGCCGAGGCGGCCGTCGTGGCGCTCGGACCCTGGTCCCCCGATCTCCTGCGCAGGATCGGCTACCGATTTCCGATGGTGCGCAAGCGCGGCTATCATCGACACTTCGCCGGAGGTGCGAAACTTGATCTGCCGTTGCAGGATCCGGCGTTCGGATATGTCATGGTGCCGATGGTCAAGGGGCTGCGGATAACGACGGGCGCCGAATTGTCCGGACCGCAGGCGTCACCGAAGCCGATCCAGCTCGTTCGCGCCGAGATGACGGCACGAAAACTGCTCGATCTCGGCACCGCGGTCGAAGCGGAGCCCTGGAGCGGAGTCCGCCCGTGCATGCCGGACATGCTGCCCGTTGTCGGGCCAGCGCCGCGGCACAAGGGTTTATGGATGAATTTTGGGCATGGTCATCAAGGCCTCACGCTTGGCCCTGCAACCGGCCGCCTGCTCGCCGAAGCGATGACGGGGGAAGTGCCCTTTGTCGAGGCGTCGGCATTCACGCCGGCGCGTTATAGCTGACGGAATCGTGGGGTGGGCAAAGGCGCGCACTCCGCGCGCCGTGCCCCACCATAGTGATTTCGATGCGAACGCAGATATGGTGGGCACGGCGCAAGAGCGCCTTTGCCCACCCTACGAAATTCCGCTCACGCCGCTTTCAACAGGCCTTCCTTGGTCAGCGCTTCCTGCACCTTCGGGCGCGCGGCGACGCGGGCCTTGTAGGCCATCACGTTAGGCAGACCGGAGAGATCGAAGTTCAGCCGGTCGGTGGCCCACATCAGCATGGTGAACAGATAGCCGTCGGCCACGGTGAACTGCTTGCCCATCAGATAGTCGCGCCCGGCAAGCTGGGTTTCCAGGTATTTGAACTTGCCCATCGTCCGGTCCTTGAAGAAGGCCTTGGCGTCGTCTGCGAGTACCGGTGAGAACATCGGGCCGAGATTCTTGTGCAATTCGGTGGTGATATAGTTGAGCCACTCGAGCAGCTTGTAGCGTTCGGCGGTATCGCGCCCCGGGGCCAGATTTCTGCTTGGCGCCTGGTCCGCGATCATCTGGACGATGACCGGGCCTTCGGTTACCAACTCGCCGCTGTCGAGGCCGAGCGCGGGCACCTGGCCCTTGGGGTTGACCTTCCAGAAATCATCGCCGTTCTCGAGCTTCTTGGCCCGCAGGTCGACCTTGACCAGATCGTATGGGAGACCGGCTTCGAGCAGCGCGATATGCGGGGAAAGCGAGCAGGCGCCGGGGGCATAATAGAGTTTCATCGGAATTCCCTCCTGTGAAGGCTTCGATTTGGTGAAGATTTGGCGAAGATTTGGTGAAGATTTGGTTCTTGGGGTTCGACGGCCGGATGACTAAATGCATCTGCATGAAATAGTCAAGATTGATGCAGATGCATTTAGTGCGGTAGACTTGTCCATGACAGATATGAGTTGGGCCATGAAGCGCAAACCGTCGACCGAGGCGACCGCCGCCTGGATCCGCCTGATGCGGGTGCAGAGCCGGGTGCTGGACGCCGTCGAGCAGGAACTGAAGAAGGCCGGTTTCCCGCCGCTTGCCTGGTACGACGCGCTGCTCGAACTGTCGCGCGCGCCGACGGGCGAGCTGCGTCCGGTCGAACTGGAACGGCACATGCTGATCCCGCAATATTCAACCTCTCGATTGATCGATCGCCTGGTGGACGAGGGGCTGGCGGCGCGCCGCGAATGCAAGATCGACAAGCGCGGCCAATTCGTCGAGATCACCGACGCCGGGCGCGACCTGCAGAAGAAGATGTGGGGCGCCTATTCGGCCGCGATCGAAAAACACGTCGGTTCGAAACTGTCGGATACGGACGCGATCAAGCTCTGCGCGCTGCTCGACCGGCTGGGCTGCTCCTGCGGCCAGGCGTCGTTGCCGGCGCCAGGCGAGGGTGCGTCCGCGCGATGAGCTCGTTTTTACCCCTTACGTCCGCGTGCCGGCCGGCCCGCGGACTTCCCCGGCACCGCGCGCATTCGCGCGCCGTGCCCCTGATCCGGAATGAGCATGGCGCGTGACCAGATTGATATGACGCCGCTGCAGTCGCGCGACGAACTCGTGGCGTGGTTGGCAGCCGGCGCGAAGCCGCCATCCGAATTCCGGATCGGCACCGAGCACGAGAAGACCCCGTTCACGCTGCAAGGGCACCATCCCGTGCCTTACGAGGGCGCGCGGGGCATCGGCGCATTGCTCGAAGGCATGCAGCTTCTGCTCGGCTGGGAGCCGATCATGGAGCGTGGCAATATCATCGGTCTTTACGATGTCACCGGCGGCGGCGCGATTTCGCTGGAGCCGGGCGGACAATTCGAACTGTCCGGCGCGCCGGTGGAGACCGTGCATCAAACCCAGAGTGAACTGATGGCGCACCTGGCGCAGGTGCGCGAGATCGCGACCCCGTTAGGCATCGGCTTTCTCGGGCTCGGCATGACGCCGTCCTGGTCGCGAGAACAGATCCCGGTGATGCCCAAGGGGCGCTACAAGATCATGACCAACTACATGCCGAAGGTCGGCCAATACGGCCTCGACATGATGTACCGGACCTGCACGGTGCAGACCAATCTCGACTTCTCGTCCGAAGCCGACATGGTCAAGAAGCTCCGGGTCTCGCTCGCGCTGCAGCCGGTCGCGACCGCGCTGTTCGCCAATTCGCCGTTCACCGAAGGCAAGCCCAACGGCTTTCTGTCGTTCCGCTCCGAGATATGGCGCGACACCGACAATGCGCGCGCCGGCATGCTGCCGTGGGCGTTCGAGAGCGGCATGGGATTCGAGCGCTGGGTCGACTACGCGCTCGATGTGCCGATGTATTTCGTCAAGCGCGGCGACACCTATATCGACGTGTCGGGCTCCTCGTTCCGCGATTTCTTCGCCGGTAAGAACAAGGCCTTCCCCGGCGAGCGGCCGACATTGTCGGACTGGGCGAACCATCTCTCGACGATTTTTCCGGAAGTGCGGCTGAAGCGCTATCTGGAAATGCGCGGCGCCGACGGTGGTCCCTGGGGCCGGCTGCCGGCGTTGCCGGCGTTCTGGGTCGGCTTGCTCTATGATGAGACGAGCCTCGATGCCGCCTGGGATATCGCCAAACAATGGAACGCAGGCGAACGCCAGGCGTTGCGCGACGACGTCCCGCGCTTCGGCTTCAAGGCGAGGATCAGGGATCGCTATTTGTTCGAGGTCGCCAAGGATTGCCTGGCGATCGCGCATGCCGGATTGCGGCGGCGCGGCCGCGCCGATCATTCCGGCCGGGACGAGACCCGCCATCTCGAGCCGCTCCACCTGATCATCGATTCCGGCCGTACCCCGGCCGAGGAAATGTTGGAGAAATTCAACGGTCGCTGGCACGGTTCGGTCGAACCGGCCTACGAGGAATATGCGTTTTAGAGCATGATCCGGAAAAAGCCGGCCCCGCACGCGGATGGCGGGACAGGCACAGCTTTGCATGAACAAAAATTAAATATGGACCGTTGACGCCTTTTTGCGCCGTTCATCCGCCGTACAGGTTCGTGGCGATCAAATGACCGGCTGAAAAAAACAAAGCGCGCTCAATAGGTCGAAAGCAATCGCGAATGGGGATAGGCCGCCTGCCCGGGGCGTGTGTGCTGGCGCTCGTGTGCATGGCCGCCATTTCGGCTGCGCAGCCGGCGCGGGCCCAGGCCAATGTCGATCGTCCGGGCGGCGACTATATGAACTCGCCGGTCCCCTCCGGCGACCCCGAGGATTGCGCGCTGCAATGCGAGCGCGACCGGCGCTGCCGGTCCTGGAGCTTCAGCTACCCGACCGACGTGGCGGTTGGCGCGGTGTGCTGGCTCAAGAACAGCGTACCGGCGCGGGTCGAGGATACTTGCTGCGTCTCCGGCGTGCGCGGCGCGGGTGTCGTCGAGCCGCGGAACCGGTCGATCGAGACATCGATCGACCGGCCGGGCGGCGACTACCACAGTTTCGAGCTGAAGAAAGGCGAGGGCGACGAGGCCTGCAAGGCGGCCTGCACCGGCGACAACAAATGCCGGGCCTGGACCTATGCGAGGCCCGGCTATGTCGGCAGGGAACCGCATTGCTTCCTGAAAAAGGAAATCAAGCCACCGCGGCGCAAGGCCGGATTTATCTCCGGCGTGGTGCGGTGACATTGGTGAAAGGCAAGACCCTGTCCACGTCATCCCGGACAAACCAGCGAAAGCGAGCGCTGATCCGGGACCCATACCGCGTGCTCTATCGGCAGGCTGAAGTGGCTGACGCTTGCTCGCAACAATTGACGCCTGTGGTTATGGGTCCCGGCTCAAGGCCGGGACGACGTGGAGAGAGGCGTGCGCTATTATCCTGCTGCCGCCGCCAGCACCGTGAGCTCGGGCCAAAGGCTCTTCCACCGCGCAGCCTTCGCCGCGTAATTCGCAGGTGAGAAATTCGGGCCCGGGTTCGGTCGAACGATCAGGCCTTCGATATCGTCAAATCCGTTTGGCGCATAGACGTCGTAGCCGTCGGCGTTGCGGCGGATTCCGACTTGGGTATTGCTGGTGAGAAAGCGGTCGATGCCTTCGGTCGAACCGGCAAGCGGCGGATAGGGCAGGGAATGCTTTTCCGGATACCAGAGATGGACGCGGGCCTGGTTGCGCACCTCGATCGCAACGCCGCACCAAGCGAGGCGCTGTTGCAGCTTGCGGATCACGGCGTCCTCGGCCGCCCATGAAATGTCGGGATCGAAGTAGAAAACATCATAATCATTGATGCCGTAGTCGACCGCGCGGCCGGTCAGCACATTCCAGACCGTCTGCACCAGGCATCCGGACACGATCCAGGCGTCCGGCAGCGCAAATTCGAACAATTCGCGCGCGATGGTCTCGTTGGCGGGATTGCGGAGCGCGGCGGCAAGGAAGCTGTTCTTGTCCATCGCAGCCGCCAGGCCCTCACGGCTGTTCGCCGATGTCAAATTCCCTGATCGCCTTCTTTGACGCCAGTGCCCGCCAGCGCCGGCGCAGCAGCGGCTCGACCATGGCGCGCTTTGCCTTGGACAGCCGAATCAGCACCGTCGGATAGTCGCGGTAGTGATCGGTGAAGTAAAATATTTTCGGCCTAGTCTCGATCAGCATGTCGCGCTCGTCCAAGGGGACACCGAACATGACGAGGCTCTCATCGTCTTCCCTCAAGCGCGCCAGCAGTTTCTTGCGCACCTTGAGCGCCGGGGTGCCGTAGGACATGCCGTCCTCGACCTCCGGCCATGCCAGCGCAATTTTCCTGACGTCGCCGAAGGTCACCGCGCTGCGCGCTTAATGCACCCGGGTGAAGAACCGCGCCATGCGGAATCCGGACAGCCAGGTCCAGACCGACCGGTGGCGGATGCCGAGGTCCCACGATCCAACCACCGCGTCGGCGCGGCCGACCAGGTTGTCGATCGGCAACAGCCCGACGCCGCCCTCGCGCAGCGGCACGCGGCTGTCGGCGGAATTGTCGCGGTTGTCGCCGAGCACGAACAGTTTTCCGGCCGGCACGGTGATTTCCGCCGTGTTGTCGAGCCGGCCGTTATCGCGCAGCTTGAAGATCAAGTGCGACACGCCGTTCGGCAACGTCTCGATATAGCGATAGGCGGGCTCATAGCCGCCGCTGTCGTCCTCGGCTTCGCCAATTCCGTCGGGCTTCAGCGACGCCGGACGATCGTTGATGAAGAGCTGGCCCTGCCGCATCTGGATGCGATCGCCGGGCAAGCCCACGACGCGCTTCACCCACGCCTGCGCGGTGTCGCCCGGCCAGCGGAATACGACGACGTCGCCGCGCTTCGGCGTTTCCGCGAACACCCGCCCGCTCTCCGGCAGGTTGATCTGCATCGGCAGCGAGGCCGTGCCATAGCCGTAAGGGAATTTCGAGGCGAGCAGCGCATCGCCGATCATCAGCGTCGGCTCCATCGAGCCCGACGGCACGTAGAAGGGTTCGGCGATCGCGCCCTTGCCGAGGAAAACGATCAGCACGATGCCGGTCAACTGCAGCGCCTGGGAACGCCAGCTCGAGGTCCGGGTGGTGACGATTAATTTCTCGACGCTCATCGACCGGTTCCTCCGACTGTAATCCGTTCCATCCTCAGCGTCGGCTGGCCGACGCCGACCGGAACGCCCTGGCCGTTCTTGCCGCAGGTACCGATGCCGGTGTCGAGCGCAAGATCGTTGCCGATCATGGTAATTCTATGCAGGTCCGTCGGGCCGTTGCCGATCAGCATTGCGCCCTTAAGTGGCGCACCCAACTTGCCATTTTCGATTTTGTAGGCCTCGGTGCACTGAAAAACATATTTGCCTGAGGTGATGTCGACCTGGCCGCCGCCGAAATTGGCGGCATAGATGCCGTTTTTCACCGAAGCGAGGATTTCGGCCGGATCGCGGCTTCCCGCGAGCATATACGTGTTGGTCATGCGCGGCATCGGCACATGGGAATAACCCTGGCGGCGGCCGTTGCCGGTCGGCTTCATGTTCATCAGCCGCGCATTCTGGCGATCCTGCATGTAGCCGACCAGGATTCCGTCCTCGATCAGCACGGTGCGGTTGGTCGGCGTGCCCTCATCGTCGATGGAGAGCGAGCCGCGCCGCGAGGCCATCGTGCCGTCGTCGACCACGGTGACGCCCTTGGCCGCGACCTGCTTGCCCATCAACCCCGCAAAGGCCGAGGTCTGCTTGCGGTTGAAATCGCCCTCGAGCCCATGGCCGACCGCCTCGTGCAGCATCACGCCGGGCCAGCCGGCCCCCAGCACCACGTCCATCTCGCCGGCGGGCGCGGGCACTGATTCGAGATTGACCAGCGCCTCGCGCAGCGCGCCGTCGGCGGCCTCGCGCCAGGATTTGGTCTCGATGAAGCGCGCATAGCCCTCGCGGCCGCCATAACCCTTGCTGCCGCTCTCCTGGCGATCGCCTTGTCCGGCGACCACGGAAACATTGACCCGCACCAGCGGTCGGATGTCGCGATAGCTCTCGCCGTCGGGCCTGACGATTTCAACCACCTGCCAGGTCGCGCCGAGGCTGACCGAGACCTGTCGCACCCGGGAATCCTTGTCGCGGACATAGGCGTCGATTTCGGCGAGCAGTTTCACCTTGCTCTCGAACCCCGGCGCGTCCAGCGGATTGTCGTCGCCATAGAGCCGCATATTGCTGTGCGGCGGCGGCGCCGCGAACGTTCCGGAATAGCCGCCGCGGACGGCAGCGACCGCATCCGCCGCGCGAATCAGCGCCGGCAGCGAGACATCGGAGGAATGCGCGTAGCCGACCGCGTCGTCCTTGACGGCGCGCAGCCCAAACCCCTGCGAGGTGTCGTAAGTCGCCTGCTTCAGCCGCCCGTTGTCGAACATCAAGGCTTCGGTCTGGCTGTATTCGAGAAACAACTCGCCGTCGTCGGCGCCGGAGAGCCCGCGGGCGACCTCATGGCGCACCGAATCGCGATCCAGATTGGCGCGGTCGAGAAGCGAGGTTGTGGGGGGATTGGTCATCAATCAGTCCATTGTCTGAGGATCGCAGCCAAGATAGGTGTTTTCCTGGGATTCCGCGAGGGGCGCGATCAACACGTTGCCGGGACGATGGATACGGTCGAAATTGTTCCAATAACGCAAGACCATATCGAGAGTTTCCATCGAACGCTCGACATCGTCGCACGGGAGCGGCGCTACTTGGCGTTTCTGGAAGGCCCGCCGATCGAATCAACGCGGGCATTCATTCTCGGCAATATCGAACGCGGCCTGCCGCAATGGGTCGCCTTGTCAGCCGGCGAAGTGGTTGGTTGGTGCGATGTAACTCCCAAGGAAAGACCTATCTATGCCCACGGTGGCGTTCTTGGAATGGGCTTATTGCCGCAGTTCCGTGGCCGGGGAATTGGCACGAATTTGATCCGGTCGGTGCTCGCCGCGAGCCGAACCATTGGACTTCACCGGGTGGAATTGACCGTTCGAGAAAACAACACAAGCGCAATCGGACTTTACACGAAAGTCGGCTTTGAGATCGAAGGCCTGCAACGTAACGCCGTCCGAATCGACGGTGTCTATGAGAACATCGTCTGCATGGCTATCCTGCTCTAGCCGCGCGACTACCCTTACGGCAACTTGTCATAGCCTTCCGCCGGTCCGTTCAGATCGAGAGATCCCCAGTGCGTTCTCGGGGCGTACCTTGTGGGCGACGATCCAGGGCAAACATTGCGGTCGACATGAAGCTCTTGTTCGATCAGAGTCCCAGCTTCAAGCTTTGCCAGACCATCGCTGATCTCTTCCCGGAATCCGGTCACGTTGGGTTGCTGGGACTATTCTTTCGGGAACTACGACGCGACGGCCTGTCTTACCAGGCTAGCCGCGGCCCCTCTCACGGCAGCTTATCATACCCCTCCGCCAGCCCGTTCAGACTGAGTGGAAACCCGATCCCCTCTTCCGGGGTCTCGAAAATGATGAAGGTCGCGGTCTTGGCGGCTTTCAATTGGCCGAGCAGTTTGTCGTCCATCACGACCTCGGCGACGCAGCCGTTGGGCAGGCAGCGCACGAAGCCGGCGCGGCCGACGTCGACATTGTCGAGTTTCAGGCCGAGGCCGGAGGGCAACAGCACGCCGAGCGGCGCCACCACCCGCATCAGCCGGCTCTTCTGGTCGGCGGTTTTCAGCATGATGACGGTGAGGCCGGCATTGGAGCGGTCTTCGGCTACCACGCTCTGGATCAGGGCGCATTGCTCGTTCTGCGCGCCGGGCGGGGTGTCGCAGCGGATCTGCCAGTCGCCATGCACCGAGCGCACCGCGCCCTGGGCGCTGGCGGCTGCCGTCGAGCCGAGCAGGCATGCAATCGCGAGGGCAGCAAAGACGAGCGCGCCAGCGAGGCGGCCGATCCCGGTCGCAGGGTTGGTGAGATGTTTCGAGGAGCCCATCCAGGTCGATCCCTTGTTGCTTTAGGCTATCCTGGTTCGCGGACACGGACTGATACGGCAACGACGGCCCCTTGAAAACGATCCTTTTGTCATCTTCAAGCAAGCCTTTTCAAGCAAGCTCTCTCGTTCAAGCAAGTCTCGCGCCGGGACAGGCCGCTTCCAGTGTCGGCGAATCAGCTTCCTGTGGAGCGTTTCGTCGTTGCCTACATCGGGCAAAGCGCCTGTCAAGCGCCGGGGACGCGCGAAAGCTCCGGTTTTGCCCGATTTCACGGGAAAATGTGACAGCGGCAAGAATGCAGGTCGCGCCGCCCGCATGGCCCTACTACTGCATTGCGAGAGCCTGAGAATTATGGTTTGAGAGGCTGGATTTCGGCGTTCCAGCGATCTGGCCGGGCTATCCCTTGAGGGTGCGCCTAAGGGCGGCCGTATGGCAGGAGGCGGATCGTGCGGCATTGTTCGCCCTCGCGGCGAAGTGCATTGGGGATGATTTTCGAAGGGAGCGCGAACGGCATGAAGATGTCGAAGGGCCGGATCGGCCGGCGGTTGCTGGGATTGGCGGTGGCCGGGATGGCGCTGGCCGCGAGCGGAACAGCGTTCGCCGAATTGGGACAGCCGTCGCCGTGGGAATACAGGCTGCAGCCGTCAGGCTCGCCGGTGATGGACAGCATCACCTCGTTCCACAACGCGCTGCTCATCATCATCACCCTGATCACGCTGTTCGTGTTGGGGCTGCTGATCACCGTGATGGTCAAGTTCAACGCCAAGTCCAATCCGGTGCCGTCGCGGACCACCCACAACACCCTGATCGAAGTGGCCTGGACGCTGATCCCCGTCTTGATCCTGGTCGGCATCGCGGTGCCGTCGTTCAGGCTCCTGTTTCCTGGAGCTCGACGTTCCCAAGGCCGATTTGACCGTCAAGGTCACCGGCAAGCAGTGGTATTGGAGCTACGCCTATCCGGATAGCGGCAAGTTCGAATTCGATTCGCTGTTGGCGTGCGACGAAACCCGCGAAAAATGCCAGCCGCCGCGGCTGCTCAGCGTCGACAATGATATGGTGGTGCCGGTGAACAAGGTGATCCGGGTGCAGGTCACCGGCGCCGACGTGATCCACTCCTTCGCGCTGCCTGCCTTCGGCATCAAGATCGACGCCATCCCCGGCCGCCTCAACGAAACCTGGTTCAAGGCCGAGAAGACCGGCATGTATTATGGCGAATGCTCCCAGCTATGCGGCAGGGATCACGCCTTCATGCCGATCGCGATCAAGGTCGTGACCGATCAGGAGTTCACGGCCTGGGTTGCGGACGCGCAGAAGAAATTCGCCAACGCAAACACCAGCACCTACGCTTTGGCGGCCGACGCGACGCGGTAGGGCGCGAGCGAGAAGGACAAGGGCGAAAAAGGATCCGAAAGGTCCTAAGGGGACTGCAAGGCAGGAATTGAAAAATGACAAGCTACGTAGCGACGCACGACGATCACGCGCATGACCATCCGACCGGCTGGCGGCGCTTCGTCTATTCGACGAACCACAAGGACATCGGCACGATGTACCTGGTGTTCGCGATCATCGCGGGCGTCATTGGCGCTGCGCTGTCGATCGCGATCCGCGCCGAATTGATGTATCCGGGCGTCCAGATATTCCACAATACCCACACCTATAACGTGTTCGTGACCTCGCACGGCCTGATCATGATCTTCTTCATGGTAATGCCGGCGATGATCGGCGGCTTCGGCAACTGGTTCGTGCCGCTCATGATCGGCGCGCCCGACATGGCATTCCCGCGCATGAACAATATTTCGTTCTGGCTGCTGCCGGCCTCCTTTGCGCTTCTCATCATATCGACCTTCGTCGAGGGTGAGCCTGGCGCCAACGGTGTCGGTACAGGCTGGACGCTGTACGCGCCGCTGTCGACCTCGGGCCATCCGGGGCCGGCGGTCGACTTTGCAATCCTCTCGATACATCTGGCCGGCGCCTCGTCGATTCTCGGTGCCATCAACTTCATCACCACGATCTTCAACATGCGCGCGCCGGGCATGACGCTGCACAAGATGCCGCTGTTCGTCTGGTCGATCCTGGTGACGGTGTTCCTGTTGTTGTTGTCGCTGCCGGTGCTCGCCGGCGCCATCACCATGCTGCTCACCGACCGCAATTTCGGCACCACTTTCTTCTCCGTCGAAGGCGGTGGCGATCCATTATTGTTCCAGCATCTGTTCTGGTTCTTCGGCCACCCCGAGGTCTACATCCTGATCCTGCCCGGCTTCGGCATGATCAGCCAGATCGTCTCAACCTTCTCGAAGAAGCCGGTGTTCGGCTATCTCGGCATGGCCTACGCGATGGTCGCGATCGGCGCTATCGGCTTCGTGGTCTGGGCCCACCACATGTATACGGTCGGCATGTCGTCGGCGACGCAGTCCTATTTCGTCGCCGCCACCATGGTGATCGCGGTGCCCACGGGCGTGAAGATATTCTCCTGGATCGCCACGATGTGGGGCGGCTCGATCGAGTTCAAGACCCCGATGCTGTGGGCGATCGGCTTCATCTTCCTGTTCACGGTCGGCGGTGTCACCGGCGTCGTGCTCGCCAATGCCGGCGTCGACCGGGTGCTGCACGATACCTATTACGTGATCGCGCACTTCCACTACGTGCTGTCGTTAGGGGCGGTGTTCGCGATCTTCGCCGGCTGGTACTACTGGTTTCCGAAAATGACCGGCTACATGTACAACGAGACCATCGGCAAAGCTGCACTTCTGGGTCACCTTCATCGGCGTCAACCTGGTGTTCTTCCCGCAGCACTTCCTTGGCCTGTCGGGCATGCCGCGGCGCATCGTCGACTATCCCGACGCCTTTGCCGGCTGGAATTGGGTGTCCTCGATCGGCTCCTACATCTCCGGCTTCGGCGTCCTGATCTTCTTCTACTGCATGATCGACGCCTTCGTGCGCAAGCAGCAGGCCGGCGACAATCCGTGGGGCGTGGGCGCCACCACGCTGGAATGGACGCTGTCGTCGCCGCCGCCGTTCCACCAGTTCGAAGTGCTGCCGCGCGTGCAGTGAGATTTAAGAACACGCGGCGCCTTCAGAGGGCGCCGCGCCGTTACAGCATGATCCGGAAAAGTGGGAACCGGTTTTCCGAAGAGATCATGCTCAAACAGCAGATCAGATCATGATCCGATTCATCGATCGTGATTTGAAACAAGCGAGCCTTAATCTTGTCGGTTGTCGATCATAACGCCATTGGTCTCGCGCCCCGGATTTCCGAGGCCGAGGTTTCCGATTACATCGCGCTGTTGAAGCCGCGGGTGATGTCGCTGGTGATCTTCACCGCCTTCGTCGGCCTCGTGATCGCGCCGGGCCATTTCCATCCCGTGCTCGCCTTCACCTCGCTGCTTTGCATCGCGGCCGGCGCCGGCGCCTCGGGCGCGCTGAACATGGCGCTCGAGGGCGATATCGACGCCCTGATGTCGCGCACCGCCAACCGGCCGATCCCGCGCGGGCGCATCACGCCACCGGAAGCGATGGCGTTCGGCATGACGCTGGCGTTCTTCTCGGTGATGACGCTCGGCATCCTCGTCAACTGGTACGCCGGCGCGCTGCTCGCCTTCACCATCTTCTTCTATGTCGTGATCTACACGATGTGGCTGAAGCGCTGGACCGCGCAGAACATCGTGATCGGCGGCGCCGCCGGCGCGCTGCCTCCGGTGGTCGCCTGGGTCGCGGCGACCGGTTCGATTGACGTCGAGCCGTTGCTGCTGTTCCTGATCATCTTCTTCTGGACCCCACCGCATTTCTGGGCGCTGGCGCTGTTCCGTTCCGACGACTACGCGCGCGCCGGCGTGCCGATGCTCCCCGTGGTCGCCGGCCCCGACGCGACGCGGCTGCAGATCCTGCTCTACAGCATCGTGCTGGTAGGGGTTGCGGTTGCGCCCTGGCCGCTCGGCTATTTCGACGCCGTCTACGGCGTGACCTCGCTCGTGCTCGGCGCCGGCATGCTGGCGTTCGCCGTCAACGTCTATCGCCGCCGCGCGCGGGCCGAATCGCTGCGCGCCACGCGAAAGCTGTTTGCCTTCTCCATTCTTTATTTGTTTGCGCTGTTCGCGACCTTAGGCCTCGAGGTCCTCGTCCACACCATTGCACCGTCGGTCTGGTAAGGGAGCGCGTAGCAAGCGAATGTCGGACCCGCGTCAGCCAGAAGGTATCGTCCTCACCGAGGCGCAGAAGAAAAGCCGCCGCCAGCGCTCGATCGCAACTGCGCTCGTGCTCGGCGTTCTTGTCCTGCTGTTCTTCGCGGTTACCATTGTCAAAGGGCCGGCCGTGCTGAACCGGCCGCTATGATCGAGACCGCAATGATCGAAGCCACCAGGATCGAAACAGTGTGATGGACATGGAACAGGACCAAAACCACCAGAACCGAAAGCCAGCGCGGCTCGGCCGCGATGCGCTGGTCGCCGCGGTCTGCGGTCTGGTCGTGGTGCTGATGGTCGGCGCCTCCTACGCGGCGGTGCCGTTCTACAACTGGTTCTGCCGCGCCACCGGCTTCAACGGCACCACCCAGGTCGCGACGTCGGCGCCTGCGGGTGCGCCGCTGGAGCGCAAGATCGCGGTGCGCTTCGATTCCAACGTCGCCGGCGGATTGCCGTGGAAGTTCGAGCCGGAGCAGACCGAGATCGAGGTCAAGATCGGCCAGGTGGTTACGGTCTACTATAACGTGACCAACCAGTCGGCGCGGACCACGATCGGCCAGGCGGCCTATAACGTGGCGCCGCTCAGGGTCGGGGCGTATTTCGAGAAGATCAACTGCTTCTGCTTCACCGAGCAGACCATGGCGCCGGGCGAGAAGCGCGAGATGCCGGTCGTGTTCTATGTCGACCCTTCGATCGTTAGCGACCACGACAACGATACGCTGAACACCGTCACCCTGTCCTACACCTTCTACCCCGTTCGCGACGCGACACCGAAGCCTTTGGCCGCAAGCGAGCCGGACAAAGCCCAAGGAAACCTGTAAAGGAAACCTGTAAAGGAAACCTGAAGGAAAACTTGTAGGGGAAACCGGTGAGGGAAGCCTCTGATTCCAGGTTTTTGCGGAGTTTGATTTTTGAGACGAATACGTGCCGCAACGGCCGGCACCGTTAACGGAGAGACTGCAATGGCTACGGCCCAAGTCAAGCATCACGACTACCACCTCGTCGATCCGAGCCCGTGGCCGATCGTCGGCTCGATCTCGGCCTTCGTCATGGCGGTGGGCGCCATCGGCTGGATGCATCATATGTACGCGGCGGCGCCGATCGTCTTCGGCGCCGGCCTCATCGGCGTGCTCTACACCATGGCGAGCTGGTGGGGCGACGTGATCCGCGAGGCGCAGTACAAGGGCGACCACACCCGCGTGGTGCAGATCAGCCACCGCTATGGCATGATCCTGTTCATCGCCTCCGAGGTGATGTTCTTCGTCGCCTGGTTCTGGGCGTTCTTCAATTCCGCGCTGTTCCCGGCCGATGCGGTTCACGCCGCCCGCGACGCCATCTTCGGCTGCGGCGCCGGAACGGCGATGGGTGCCTGCAGCGTGCCTGGCACTTGGCCGCCCAAGGGTATCGAGGCCTTCGATCCCTGGCACCTGCCGCTGTTGAACACGCTATTGCTGGTGACCTCCGGCACCACCGTGACCTGGGCGCACCATGCGCTGCTCGAGAACGACCGCCAGGGCCTGAAATACGGGTTGATCCTGACTATTCTGCTCGGCGCGTCCTTCACCTGCGTGCAGGCCTACGAATACAGCCACGCCCTGTTCCACTACTCCGGCAATATCTATGGCGCCACATTCTTCATGGCGACCGGCTTCCACGGCTTCCATGTGCTGATCGGAACCATCTTCCTGATCGTCTGCTTGGCGCGCGCGTATGCCGGCCACTTCACGCCGACCCAGCACCTGGGGTTCGAATTCGCCGCCTGGTACTGGCATTTCGTCGACGTGGTGTGGATCTTCCTGTTCATCTGCATCTATGTCTGGGGCACCGGCGGCGGCCGGCTGGTGGGCGCCGAGTAGTCTGCGCTCAATCTGTGCTACAAGGGGCGGCCGGAAACGGCCGCCCTTTTCGTTGGTGCCGTACCCCGGACGCGGCGCAGCGCCACAAGCGCGTTCACGCGCGTCATCAACGCGCTATGGGCGGTTGCGCTGCTGATCCGGGGCCCACTTGAGTTTGCCGCTGATGGGTCCCGGCTCTGCGGAGCAGCGCGAAGAGCGCTGCACTTCGTCCGGAACACGAGCCCTCCGCTCCCGCGAACGGGAAAAGGAAAATGAATGCCAGATGAACCCACGCCAAATGAACCCACGCCAACGGTGACCGAGAGTGCACTCCGCGGCATTGCCTGCCGATGTCCGCGCTGCGGCAAGGGCAAGCTTTATGCGGGGTTTCTCAACCTGCGGCCGAACTGCGATTGCTGCGGACTCGATTATGCCTTCATCGACGCTGGCGACGGGCCGGCGGTGTTCGTCATCATGATCGCGGGCGCGATCGTCGTCGCCTGCGCCTTGATCGTGGAAGTGAAGTACCAGCCGCCGTTCTGGGTTCACGCCGTGCTGTGGGTGCCGTTGACCCTTGTCGTGACGCTCTGGCCGTTGCGGGCGATCAAGTCGCTGCTGATCGCGCTGCAATTCCATCATCAGGCCGCTCCCGGCCGGCTGATCGACCGCACGCCGAAATGAGCGCGGCCGTTCGTACACGTGGAATCGGATTCGGTATTTTCACGCTTATCATGGTGGCGTTGTTTGTCGGTCTCGGCGTCTGGCAGCTCGAGCGGCGTGTGGAGAAGCATGCGCTGATCGCCGCGCTGACCGAGCGGCTCGCGGCGTCTCCAGCACCGTTGCCGTTGGAGCCCGAATGGAGCGGATTGACGCCCGCGAAGGACGAATTCCGCCGCGTCAGCTTTGACGCGATCTACGAGCCGGTCCCGGCCGCGAGGGTCTACAGTTCCGGCTCAGCGGTGCGTGATGATATCGCGGGCCCCGGCACCTGGGTTTTCATGCCGGCGCTGCTGCCCGGCGGCGGGGTTGTCGTGATCAACACCGGCTTTGTGCCAGACCAAACGGCCGACCTTTCCTCGAATGCGAGCGTCGCAAAGCGGTTGGTCTCGCCTGTGCCGGCGCGGCTCACGGGCTACATCCGTTTTCCGGAAACGGCCGGCCTGCTCACGCCCGCAGAGAGCCCAGAGAAGCGGCTATGGTTCAACCGGGATCATTTAGCGATGGCGCGCGCGCTCGATTGGGACCAGGGCGGCAAGACGGTCGCGCCATTCTACGTCGACTTGGAGACGCCGGTACCCGCGAGCGGTATCCCGAAGCCAGGCCCGCTCGAGGTGCATTTGCGGGACGACCACATGCAATACGCCATCACCTGGTTTTCGCTGGCAGGCGCCGTACTGATCGCGTTCGGGGTGGGGCTACGCGCGCAGCGGCGCGCTTCGAAGTCGCACGGGTAAGACGTCGAATCATGCCGCGGGTCGTGAGCCGACATCCTTAACAGGTTCCTGACGGACGTCACACGCCGTGCGTGAAAGAACCATGCCGTCCTCGCCCAATCGACGGCGGCCGCGGACGAAGCCTGCCTTGCTCACTTTGTCTCCGCAGCGTTCGCGTTACATTTTGCGTGTCCAAAGCACGCCTGCGGGCTGAACCTTTTGTCGTCGTTCCGTACCTATTGTCATGACTGGACTGGGAGCCCGCATGACTTCATTCCGACCTACGGCAATCGAGCAATTGGCGATCGAAGCGAAACTGAACCTCATCTTTGGAGCAAAACTCTACGACAAGATATTTCTTGGTTTCGAAATCATCGAGGTCGCGAACGACGAAGTGCGCGCGTGGGCTCCCTCGGAGCATCTGGCCGCCGTTATCGAGGTACGATATTCAGGCACGGTGGCTCGGACCGCTCGGAGCCTGTTCAACCGGCCAATCAGGCGGGTCAAGGTTCTCCTGCGCGGAATGAAACACGACGATTGCGAGCAGCCCGCCTTCGGGGCGGATGGGCAGTTCGATGTGGGCACATCCAGGGCGCATGAAGGCCACAGTCGGAATGCATGATCCGGGGCATGATACCTTGTCATTCCCTCGGGCGACCGACGGGCGGGGATCGATTTTCCTCTGTGCCGGTATCGGAAGGCGCGCGCCGGGATTCGGGGATCGGCTGCTCGCGGCCGAGCTTTGATTTCAATTCCGCCAGATCGGTAAAGACGTCGGCCTGGCGCCGCAATTCGTCGGCGATCATCGGCGGCTGGCTCAAAATCGACGAGACCACGGTGACCCGGACGCCACGGCGCTGCACCGCCTCGACCAGCGAACGGAAATCGCCATCACCCGAAAACAGCACGATCTGATCGACGTGGGCGGCGAGCTCCATCGCGTCGACTGTGAGCTCGATATCCATGTTGCCCTTCATCTTGCGGCGGCCGCTGGCGTCGATGAATTCCTTGGTCGCCTTGGTAATGACGGTATAGCCGTTGTAGTCGAGCCAATCGATCAAGGGACGGATCGAGGAGTAATCCTGATCTTCGACGATCGCGGTGTAATAGAACGCGCGCAGCAGCGTTCCACGGCTCTGAAATTCCTTGAGCAAGCGCTTGTAGTCGATATCGAAACCGAGCGCCTTGGCCGTCGCATACAGGTTGCGTCCGTCAATAAAAATCGCGATTTTGTTGGGCTGTTCATCCTGCACAATTGGTCCCTTCATCGGTTCGTACGCCCGACTGAAAAAAATTAGAAATAATAAATATCAAGTTTTGTTTGCGCGGTCGATTTGTTCGACAGTTGTGCTCCGCGAAAGCAGCGCGGCACGCGTGTAGGTCCAATTGCCACCCCTACTCTGACTTTTTGAAGCCGCTGTCAGGGTGTTTTCGGGGACAGGCGTCTCTGGCGGAAAAGCGCCTCGCATGGCATTCCTTGAACATTGACCGCTCAATGGGTGACGTAAGCGGAAGCCGTTGCGGTTTTCCCCGCTGGAAATGAATGAGCGTCCCACTGAAGAATACCTCTGCGGCCGTGTCGGCGGTGCTCATGTATGCCCTTGCGCGTCTGCCGCCGCGGCGGAAGTATCTGCGTCCGGCTGCTATGAGCGCGGCAACGACCGCGCATCTCGCCGCGCACCAGGAAGCTCGTCATGCGTGCTGCGGTTCTCGTCAAGCAGCCTGACGCGGAGGGGCAACACCCTGCTTCGCGCGTCTCGAACCATAAGGCCGCGGGAGAAGCGGCAATGGTTCAAGCGAATCGGACAGCTAACCAAGTTGCGTGGCGGTCGAGGAGGCGCGCGGCGAAGGCTTCGGCAGCGGCGGCGACAGGGTTCGGCCGATGCTTCTCAGCATCACACTCGCGCGCTCGGCGCTGTGGTCAAGCAGCCAACGCCCGAACGCCGGCGGCGACAGCGCAGGCGCGTAGAGAAATCCCTGTAGAACGTCGCATCCAAGCTCCGTCAGCAATTTTCGCTGTCCGTCGGTTTCGACTCCCTCGGCAACGACGGTGAGCCGCAGACTTTGGCCAACGCGCACCACGGTGGTCACGATGGCCCGGGCGCTCGGATCGTTCTCGACATCGCGCATGAAGCTGCGGTCGATTTTCAGCTCGCGAATTGGCAATTGCGCCAAACGGCTCAGACTCGAATAACCGGTGCCGAAATCGTCCAGCGACAGACCGACTCCGAGCTTGCGAATGGCATTCATCGTCTCGATCGCGACCGAGCGCTCGTTCAGGATCACGCCTTCGGTGATCTCGAGCATCAGCATTTCCGGCGGCAGACCATGGCTCGCCACAATCTCGGCGACCGCCGCCGCCAGGTTCAGGTTCTGGAAATTGATGGGAGACAGATTGACCGACACACAGGGGATGTCCAGCCCGCCCTTGCGCCACTCCGCCATCTGCCGGCAGGCCTCGCGGATCGACCATAGGCCGATCTGCTCGATCAGTCCGCACTCCTCGGCCAGCGGGATGAATTTCGCCGGCGAAACCTCGCCGAGCACGGGGTCATGCCAGCGCGCCAGCGCCTCGACACCGTGGATGTCACCGTCGATCGTCCGGATCTGCGGCTGATAGTGCAATTTCAGGGCATCGCTTGCGACCGCGCTGCGCAGCGCCGCGCTGTGGACCAGCCGCTGCTCGGCGAGCCTGTTCATGTCGGCGCTGAAGAAGCGATAGGTGGAACGGCCCGCTCGCTTGGCCTGGTACATGGCCGCATCGGCCTGCTGTATCAGGGTATCGATATCGGTCGCGTTGTCCGGATAGATGCTGATGCCGATACTGGCGGACATCGGCGCCTGTCTGGTTCCGATCCGAAGCGGCACGGCCAAAGCCTCGGTGATCCGTGAAGCGACCAGCGAGGCTTGCGCAGCGTCACGGTCCGGCAGCACGATCACGAATTCGTCGCCGCCCAGGCGCCCCAGCATGTCGCCCGGCCTGGTCTGTGCGCGCAAACACTGGGCAAACTGGACCAGCAATTCGTCGCCAGCCGAGTGTCCGAGCGTATCGTTGACGTCCTTGAAATTATCGACATCGAGAAACGCCAGCGCAACGTGCTGTCCGGCGCGACAGGCCTCTACCGCTTCGGAAATCAGATCCCGCAAGTGGGTGCGGTTCGGCAAGCCGGTCAGCATGTCGTAATAGGCGAGCCGCGCGATTTGCGCGCGCGCTTCCTTGCGCTCGATCGCCAAGGCCCCGAGATGGACGCAGGCCTCGACAATACGCTGATGCCAGCGGCTCGGCCCACGACATTCCCTGAAATAGAAGGCGAAGGTTCCGATCACGCGGCCGTCCTTGGCCTTGATCGGCGTCGACCAGCAGGCGCGCAAACCGATCGCCAACGGCATGGCTTTGAACGGCTGCCAACGCGGATCGGTGTCGAGGTCCGTCGCCAGGACCGGCTCGCCGTAATAGGCCGACGATCCGCAGGAGCCGATATCGGGGCCGATCGCAACCCCATCCAGTGCCCGGGAATAGTCTTCGGGAAGGCTGGGGCCGCCGAGCGGATGAATCAAGCCGCCGGCGTCGATGTGTAGCAGCGAGGAAACCACATCTGGCGCGATCTCCTCGACACGCCGGCAGAGTTGGTCGGCGATATCGGTAATCGGGATTTCATCGGCCAGCGCGGTCATGATCAACTGCTGCAGCGAGCGCAGCTGCTTGGTCTCGGTGATATCGGTCAACAGGGCGAACAGGTACTTGATCCGCCCGCGCTTGTTGCGGAAGGTCTGAATGCTGGTCGAGATCCAGATCTCCTCGCCGTTTTTGTCGTAAGCGAGGAGCTCCTCCTCGCCGGCGCCTTCCTGCTCGATCCGGCGTCGCAGCCTTGCCAGCGACCTGCGGTCGGTATGGCGACCCACGATCAGCTCGTTCGCCAGCCGCCCGTTGGCGTCCTCGGGCGAGTAGCCGAATATTCCTGCAAACGCCGCGTTGGTATAGACGATCCTCAAGTCCCGATCGGTGACGACAACCGCGCGGTTGGTCCTGTCGGCGACCAGATTGAGCAGTGCCAGCTTTTCTCGGAGCCCGACCTCGGCGGTGACGTCCCGAGCGAATATAATGGTGCGGCTCTGGCTGCCGACCTCGACACGCGAAAACGACAACGCGGCACGGATCCGGCTGCCGTCCTTGCGCCGGATCGTGATCTCGGAACTCGCGTCGCTGGGCCGTGTCGTCGCCGTTCACCTGATCTGAGGTCGGCGTCGCAACCTGCTGTCGCAGGTCGTCCAGTCCGAGACGGCTCAGGTCGCAACCGAGCACTTCGGTGCGATCCAGTTCCCAGATGCGCTCCGCCGCCGCGTTGAAATGGCTCACGCGAAGATCGCCATCCGCGATCACCACGGCCTCATTCGCCCGCTCCAGCGCGGCCAGCAGGAAATCCGGGGATTCAACCACGGGGGTGTCGTGTGCGTGCATCGTCCAATCCTGATGCCTGTTGAGAGACCATCGAGGCTTGATCCCGGTGCAGACCCGCCATGTTGGCGGGTATTTCGTTCCAAGGGTGTTAAGAAGGTTGTGGGCGTCCGTAGCGCCCCGCGGAAAATCATCCTTAAAGATTCGCTAACATGTTCTGAAGTCGTTGACGTGGACAAGACCGATGGCGCCGATGAAGTCGCTTGCGCTCGACGTCGCGCGTGCTCAAAAAATTGGCGTGAACGAAGCCGTGCAACGAGGCGCCGCCTTGTTCGATCATTTCTCGGAGAGAGCATGCGCTTGGTCGAGGACGCGCACCTACGATTGGCTTTTCTTTTTCATTTGCAGCAAATAAGGTTCAATTCAGATACACCCGATGTCGAGAAGAGAACGGCCAGTCTTAAGTGAATAAAGCCGCAAAGAAGTTAGTGATCGCTTGTTGTGCCGCGGCGGCGGTCGGATTGTTCGTCGTTTCGCAAGCCCGGGCGGAGCCGCCCGATCTGAACGGCGTCTGGGTTCCGGACGTGAAGGATCAGAAACGTCAGGAAACGGCGAACGCTCCTCCCTGGAAAAAGGAGATCCTGCCGCAGGTCCAGCACATGATTGCCGAGGAAAAGGCTGGGCGGCCTTTTCTCGTTCTCAGCCATTGCCTGCCGCACGGCATGCCGAGCTGGATGCTGATCACGCACAATGCGTTCGAGCTGCTGACGACCCCGGGCCGCATCACCATGCTGGGCGAAGTCGACGGCAACCGTATGCGACGAATCTACATGGACGGCCGGCCGCATCCCGAAGATCCGGACCTGACGCTTCACGGTCACTCGATCGGGCACTGGGACGGCGAAACGCTGGTGATCGACACCACCGCGATCGTGCCGCAGGCCTATATCGCGATCAGCGAGGCGGTTGGCATACCTAACAATGGCGACATGCACGTTCTCGAGCGGCTGCATCTGGCGAAGCCCAACGTGCTTTACGACGACCTTGAAATAACGGCGCCTAAGGTTCTCGACGCTGCCTGGAAAACGACGCGAATTTTCCGCCGTTATCCCGAGCGTCATTATGAGATCACCGAAGGGGAGTGCGAGCAGGAAGACCTCGTCCCCGGCAAGGATCAGTTCGGCAACGACATCTTCGTTGCGAACCCGCAAGGCCAATACGGTTCGGTCCACACGAATAAGTAAAGACCCTTGTAAGTAAAGGCCCTTGGAAATGAGGATAGTCGAGATGTCGCCGAAAGTCGTTCCTCTTGCCGCAGGCCTGGCCTTGAGCCTGGTCTTGAGCCTGGTCTTGAGCCTGGTCTTGGGTCTTGGCGGCACCGCAGCGGCGCACCATTCGAATGCGGCTTATGATGCCGATCATCCGCAAACCATGGAAGGCACCGTCAAGCAGGTCAACTGGACCAATCCCCACATCACCTTCGTGATCGCGAAAGACGCCAAGGGCGGCGAGGCTGCAACTACGTGGGTGTTCGAAGTCTCGAGCCCGGGGGTTTTGACGCGCTCGGGCTGGACCAAGCGCTCGCTGCAGCCGGGAGATCACGCGGTTTTCCGCTATTTGCCGCTTCGCGACGGCAGCCTCGGCGGGTTCTTGCAGAAAGTCACGCTGCCGAGCGGTCAGGACCTGACCTACAGCCTGACCCCCGATGAACAATGATCTGATGTTTGACTTAGGCTTAAGCGCGGTTTCCAAGTGGCTGGCGGCGACGCCGCTGAGCCACACGATCCAGACCACCACCTGGATCATTCCGTCCCTTCAGACCATCCATATCTTGAGTGTCGCCACGGTTTTTTCCGCCGCGATTCTGGTGGATCTTCGGATCTGGCGGTTGCTTGAGCGCGACGAGCCGCTGCCCGACGTGGCGCGGCGCTTCCTGCCGACGATCTGGCCGGTGCTGCTCATCCTCCTGGTCACCGGCAGTCTTTTGATCATTGGCGAGCCGCGGCGTTCGCTGGTCAACTCAACCTTCTACGTCAAGATGGCGTTGCTGGCGGTCGCCATCATGCTGACTGCGGCGCTGCAATGGTCGATCTCGTCATCGCCGGAGTTTTGGGACGGGAATCGGGCGCGACGCATGGCGGGGTGGTTGGCGGCCGCCGTCTCGATACTGGTCTGGTGCGGCATCCTGTTCGCCGGACGATGGATTGCGTACACCCAGGCAGGATGATGCTTCAGCTTCAGGCGTTGATCGCCTATTTCGAGGACAGCGGACTGGCGGATAGCATCCGTGAGAACGATTTGCTGTTTCCCCTGATTGAATCGATACACGTGCTGTCGATTTGCCTGGTGGTTGGCTCCATTTTTGTCGTCGACCTGCGATTGCTCGGGCTTGCCTCGATCCGCCGACCGGTCGGCCGTGTCATCAACGGAGTTCTGCCCCTCACCTGGAGCGCGTTTGCCATCGCCGTTGCCTCCGGCAGTCTGCTCTTCATCTCAAACGCGACCAAGTACCTGGCCAACGGCTATTTCGTCGCCAAGCTTTTTCTGATCTTGGCCGCCGGCCTCAACATGGCAATCTTTCATGCCATCAGCGCCAAGGATCTGCCGCGATGGGAGAACGAGCCGGCGCCGCCGCTGCGAGCGCGGCTGGCGGGCGGATTGTCCATTCTGCTGTGGGTCGCGGTGGTCGCATGCGGGCGCTGGATCGGATTTACCATGAAGCTTGTTGGCTGAGATGGTCGGCGCCCGTTTCATTTCCGGCACCATTGCAGCGCTCGTCATCGGCTGCCTCGCCGCCTCGCCGTCGATCTCCGGGGACGCGGGAGCGATGCCGCCGTTTCAAGCCCATGTGGACATGAAGACCTTCATGCAGCATGTGCTAAGTCCGGCCGCGGCGACCATCTGGAAGGTCAATGGCCTCGTGATCGACGAAAAGGGCGAGCATGATCTGTCGCCAAAATCGGACGACGACTGGGAACAGGTCGTGAGCGGCGCGGCAACGTTGGCGGAGGCGACCAACGCGCTGATGATTCCGGAGCGCGCGCGCGATCCGGAGTGGAACCGCTATGTCAAGAAACTGGCGGACGCCGCGGACAAGGCCTATCGCGCCGCCGAGGCGCATGACCTTAAATCCGTTTCCGAAGTCAGCGACCAACTCGACGGGATTTGCGCGGCCTGCCACCGCCACTATGGACTTGAATAATAGCAACGGCTGGCGGGACACGCCGTCGCCTGAAAAATTCGCGACGAAGAACATCGCCCGCAATTCACGTGTTCGTCTCCACGGCGCTGACCTGCAACGTTTGAGGCGCGGTGCCGGGTTCCGACCGGGCGGACGCCAATTTTGCGAGGTAGGCTGCCAAACGCTCCGTGAGAATACGGTGTCGGAGGCTGTAACAGCTCCTGCGGCAACTCTCGGATTGCCATCACTATTGAACGGATCGGCGCGGCAGGCCCGGTTGTCGCGATATCGCGCGATAAGTCGGCGGTCATTAACCAAGTGGCACGTCTGCAACGTCCCTGTAACCACGGCTTAAGGCAGGTACAAAAAAGTCCATCGCGACGGATTTTCTTTCTCTTTGGGTTCCACGATGACCGTTCACGGCAAATGCAAGGCATGGTTGGGGGCATCCGTGCGTCCCGCCACCATGGCCGGCGTGATCCTGATTGCGGCCTGTTGGTTCGTGGTTGCGTTCGTGCTGTCAGCTGAGCATGCGAAGACGATGGGGGGGGCACTCAAGCAATCCGATGGTTTAGTGAGGCTGTTCGAACAAAATACCGTGGACGTCCTGGCGCGTGCCGATCGAACGCTGCTTTTCCTTCGCAAGAGTTTCGAAGACGACCCGATCCATTTCGATTTGCGCAGCTGGGCGACGCGGGCCTCACTGGTAAATGACGAGACGCTTCAAATCAGCTTGATCGGTGCCGATGGCTTTCAGGTTGCTTCCACGACGGACTATCGAGGGCCCCCACTTTATCTTGGCGATCGGGAGCATTTTCGTAAACAGCTCGATCCAGCCATTGATAAGCTGTTCATCAGTGAGCCGGTTCTGGGGCGGGCATCGGGAAAGATGTCTCTCCAATTCTCGCGCCGATTGCGCGGGCTGGACGGAGGTTTCGCCGGCGTCATCGTCATTTCCATCGATCCAAATTTCATCGAACGATTCTATCGCACCGTGGATCTTGGTGCGGAAGGCAGTGTCATTCTACGCAACGCCGATGGCGTAATACTCGCAGCCCAGGGGCTTTCAGGCAACGCCGCCGGTCGGCAAGTCAAACCGCAGCCGTTTCTCGATGCTGTTGCTCAATCCCGTTCGGGTCACTATTGGGGAGGAGGCGCCATCGATGGCACCAACCGGTTGGTGTCCTATCGTAGTTCGGAAAAATTCCCGCTCATTTTTGCCGTTGGCCTCTCCGAGATTGAGCTCCTGCGCGGATACCGGAAACATCGAACAATCTACCTGACGGTCGCAGCTTTCGTCAGCTTTGTCATTCTGGCTGCGATGGCGTTCGACCTGCGCCACCGGGCGAGGCTTGATCGCAGCCAAGAAGCCCTGAAGGGGCTGAACCAGGAAATCTCCCGGCAAAATGCTCGGTTCGACGTTGCGTTGACCAACATGCCGAATGGACTCAGCATGTTCGATGCCGACGGAAAGTTGCTGGTCTGGAACAGCCGTTACATCGAAATCTACGGGATGTTACCCGATGTGGTCAGCCAGGGGGTCAGCATCAATGCGATTGTCGAGCACCGCAAGCAGGCAGGCAATCTGGATATGGATGCTGACGCATACGTCGGTGAATTCCGGCAGGCGCTGATCGATTGTGGCAACAGCACATCGACCAGCCGTCTCAAAGACGGGCGAACGATCTCTGTCAACAACACGGCGACCGCGGGCGGCGGCTGGGTTGGAATTCACGAGGACATCACCGAGCGAATCCGGGCCGAGCAAGAGATATTCAATCAGGCAACCGAATTGGCGCGCACGAGCATGCGGTTCGAGGCGGCCCTGAGCAACATGACGCAGGGCTTGTGCCTGTTCGATGCGGATAAGCGGCTCGTGGTCGCGAATAACCGTTTCCGCGAAATGTACGATCTGCCGGCTGAACTGGTGGCGCCGGGTACGCCATTGCCCCTGATTCTGCAGCATCACGCGGACCGCGGCGCCAAAAGCGATCTGACCATCGACGAGCACGTCGAGAGGATTCCAACATTACGGCAGCAGAATTTCGTTCCCGCCGATGGTCGGGAGATATCGATCAAGCGTACGCCTACTCCGGAAGGCGGCTGGGTGGCAACCCACGAGGACGTCACGGAGCAGAGGCGTCAGGAGAAATTGATAGCGGAGAAGGCCGCCGAACTTGAGCTCATGAATGCCCGGTTCGATGCCGCGCTGGGGAATATGTCGCAGGGACTTTGCCTGTTTGATGCGGACCAAAGGGTTGTGGTTTCGAATGCTCGTTACGCCGAACTATATCATCTCAGCCAGGATCAGGTGGTGCCGGGTACGACGCTGCGGCAAGTTCTTGAATTGCGTCGCGACAACGGCACGAGTTTTGAGACATCCCCGGATGCCTATGTCGCCGTCAACGTAAAGCAGGCGAATGAGATCCAGAAAACCACCGATGGGCGGTTCATCTCGATCAAGCGTCAGCCGATGGCCAATGGCGGATGGCTGACGACCCATGAAGACGTGACGGCCGAGAAGCGCAGCGAACGTCTGTTGGCCGAGAAGGCCACTGAGCTCGAGATCATCAACGATCGTTTCGACGCCGCATTGAGCAACATGACGCAGGGCATCAGCATGTTCGATGGCCGGCGGCGGCTCGTTGTCTGGAATGCCCGCTACGCCGAGATATACCAGTTGCCGCAGACCCTGCTGAAGATGGGAACATCTCAGGAAGACATTGCAGATTACATTGTTTCCAGGGGTATTGCCAAAGGCCGCGCCGCGGACGCCGATCGTGAGAATAAGGATTCCGGCGCAGACGAGCATCCGACCGACCGAAGCGCGAGCGGGGTCGAGGAGTTCAACGATGGGCGCGTGATTTTATCTGAGCCGGCAAGCCATGTCGAATGGCGGATGGTTGACCACACACGAAGACATCACCGAGCGCCGCCGCGCCGAGAAGGAGATCATTCACCTGGCGCGGCATGATCCGTTGACGGGGCTCGCCAATCGCGCGGAATTCAATGCGAGGCTCGATGAGGCAACCAAGCGCCTGAAACGGAACGGCGGCGCCGTCACGGTCATGATGCTCGACCTCGACAAATTCAAGGCCGTCAACGACACGCTGGGGCATCCCGCCGGCGATCAGTTGCTGGTCGAAGTCGCCCAACGGTTGAAGGCTTCGGTTCGCGAAACGGATGTGCTGGCGCGCCTGGGCGGCGACGAGTTTGCCATCATCCAGGAGGGCGCGCCCAGTCAGCACGAGGGCGCCGCCGCGTTGGCGCTGAGGATCATAAATGCCATCACCCAACCGTTCGATCTCAACGGCCAACGGGCCAGTGTCGGTACCAGCATCGGCATCGTGCTTGCGCCCGAACACGGCGCCGACCCCGAGGAGTTATTGAAGAGAGCCGATCTTGCGCTCTACAACGTCAAGGCCGGCGGCAGGAATGATTTTCGCATATTCCAGCCGGAGATGCTCGAAGTCGTGCATTCTCAGCAGTCCGCCGAGAGCGAATTGCGGGACGCCATCGCACGAGATGAGTTTGAGCTGTACTATCAGCCGCTGGTTGACGCTAGAACCCGCTTGCTCTGCGGCGTCGAGGCGCTGCTTCGGTGGCATCATCCGACGAATGGGCTCGTTGGGCCGGACGAATTTATCCCGCTTGCGGAATCCACGGGCCTGATCGTGCCGCTCGGGGACTGGGTTCTGCAGCAAGCCTGCAAGGATGCGGCTTCGTGGCCTGCCAATATCAAGGTCGCGGTCAATATCTCTGCGGTTCAGTTCACGAAGGGGAATCTGTTCGACGTCATACTGTGCACGCTGGTCGAGAGCGGGCTCGCACCCGAACGGCTGGAGCTGGAGATCACGGAAACGGCGCTGCTTGAAAACCAGGGAGCGCATTTGGCGACGATCAGGCGGCTGAAGAATCTCGGCATCTCGCTCGCCCTCGATGACTTCGGCACGGGATATTCCTCCATGAACTATCTGACCATTATTCCGTTCGACAAGATCAAGATCGACAAGTCGTTCACGGAAGGCGTTCTCAAGCGGCGTGATTGCAAGGCAATCGTCGCATCGACCATCGCGCTGGCCCAGGGTCTGGGCACTGTTACGACGGCTGAGGGGGTCGAGACCGAAGAGCAGTTCGACTACATGCGGGAGGCCGGGGTGGATCTGGTGCAGGGCTATCTGTTTGGTCGGCCAGTCCCGGCCTCGCAGCTCGACCTGCAGGACACCACACTGCCGATGGTAATGGTTGCCTAGAGCGCGATGGGATCACCATCGCGCTCTAGTTTATTGTTTGAGCATGATCTTTTCGGAAAACCGGCACCCACTTTTCCGGATCATGCTCTAGCCGCAAGACGAAAGAACAAACAATGACAGCCCGCCCGATTGAGCGACGAAACATGGATACGCAGCGTAGCCTGATTGACGATCTGGAGGATATACAAGCCAGCAAGGACATCTCGCGGCGCGCTGAAATATTGCGGCGCGTGACTGACCTCTTTGTCGTCGGATCCGGCAATTTTTCCGAAGATCAGGTTGAACTGTTCGACGATGTCATGGGCAAGCTTCTCGAAAATATCGAGCGATCAGCCCGCGCGCAGTTCGGGCGCCGGCTCGCGAAGCTTTCCGACGCGCCACGCAACGCCATTCGTGTTCTCGCATCCGATGATTTGATTGAAGTTGCCGGACCTGTCCTGTTGCACAGCGAACGACTGGACGACGGGGTCCTGATCGAGGCTGCCAGAACCAAAGGTCAGGGCCACCTGCTGGCGATCTCCGGCCGCAAAGTCTTGAGGGAATCGGTAACGGACATCCTGGTGGAGCGTGGAAACCGGTCTGTTGTCTCCAGTACGGCAGGAAACCGCGGCGCGCAATTCTCGGATTTTGGTATTTCTGCCCTCGTCGAGAAGGCTCGCGACGACGGTGATCTGGCTTCGTGCGTCTGGTCGCGCCCGGATATTCCGCGTCAGCATCTCGTGAAATTGTTCGTAGAGGCGTCGCAGGCCATCAAAAGCCAGCTTGCGGAAACCGACCCCCGAAGGGCCGAGCTGATCAAGCTTGCGGTCGCGGAAGCATCGGATCAGATTCAGGCCACGGCGCGTGAGGGCTCCGACGATTTTTCGCAAGTGAGGTCTTACGTAAGTTCGCTTCACGCCGCCGGGAAGCTGGACGAACCCCAGCTGCATGCTTTTGCCAATGAGGGAAGCTTCGACAAGGTCACCGTCGCCCTTTCGCTAATGTGCGACGTTCCGATTGGCTTGGTCGAGCGGTCCTTTGTCCAGCAGCAAACGGAACAGGTTCTTGTCCTGGCCAAAGCCATCGATCTGTCGTGGGTCACGACCGTGGGTCTCTTGCTGTTCCGAGCCGGAGTAAACTGCAGTTCCCCGCAACAACTTGACCAATGTTTTACCAGCTTCTCGCGGCTGCAGCCAAAGACCGCCCGAACCGCGCTGCAATTCTATCGGATGCGTGAGAAGGCAAGTCGCCCGCCGGCGTGATGGCGCGGGCAGCGGAATCGATCTGACAGAGATCCACAAATCGGAAAGGCGCCTCTGCCATCGTCTTTTCCAATTGCGCGGTTGCGCCGGACCACGCTCCAGGTCTGAAGAGTACCGGGATCGGACAGGGTGTAATCTATCACGGACCGTTAGGTGTGCGCCGGCCAGTGCCGGTCGCGGAACCAGACGCGGTATTCCGACATCTTGGCGCGCTGCGCCTGCGGCGCATGATGCTTGCATGTCGATGCCTCTTCACTGTTCTCAGACGCCCCCCACCGGAGCTCCACGCAGTCGTTTGGGTTGTAGGCCATCTCGAAATCCACCGCCCGATCGACCACATCCTTGACCGATAGCGTCCACGGCGAGCCGTCGCTGCGAAAATAGGACAGCTTGCGAGCGGCAAGTTCCGAAGCCAGCACGCCTTGCAATTCGTTCTTTATATCCGCTACGCTTTTGCCGGCCGGAATCGCGTACCGATCCGACCGCCGCGCGAAGCGATCGGGAAACCCCCGCACCACATCGATGGCGATCAACAGACGAAAATCGCGCGCCGGGGTCGAGTAATCCTCCCAGGCGCCGGTGGTCTCGAAGATCGAAGCGCCGTCCGGCATGGCGGTGTCGCCGGTTTGCTTGGCCTGATATTTTCGACCGTTTTCCACCGACGTGATCCGCGTCTTGATCTGTTCGCTGAGGCTTGTGATGGCGTCTGTCATCGCGCGTAGCGGATCGAGCGGCTCCGGCGACATGACGTCATCCATGCGATCGTAGAAATCCTCGGCGGTCATTTGCGACTGCGAGGGCGAAAAATCGCCGTATTGCGGGTTTTTCTCGATTTCGGCGTTGGCCAGCCGCCGCAACTGACCGTTCTTTTCGCGCATGATCGGGCGGAAATGCTTGAAGCCGGGGCTGCCTAGCGAGGGTTCGTGCACGAAAAGGAAATTGCCGCGCCAGAAGCGCTTCCGCGTGATCGATCCGTCGGGCTCCGCGTCGACGGCCAGGAAGACACCCGGCGTGCCATTCGCTTCCGGCACGCGACGCACCAGCATCAGCACATGGCCGTAGGGGTCGGCGTATACCGTGCCCGGGCGCAGCGCCTGCTGCGTCAGCGGCACGGTGTAGAAATCGGCGTTGTCGTCGCCCGCGCGCACGGCTCCGGTTTGGACGACATCGCCGACGTCGCGCAAATACTCGCTGAAATTCGTCGGGCGCTTCGGCTTCGGCGGAGGCGCCTTCGCAGGCGAAGTTGCGGGCGGCTCGACGGGCGGCGGCGATGGGCCAAACAACCCCAGGAAGGTCGGAGTTTGCGCCGGTGGAGCGGGGACGGGGACTGCCTCCGCGACCTCCTGTTCGGGAGGCGGCGGCGGACGCGTGACCTCGGGGTGCTCGACGTCGAACCACTGGTAGCACTTCGGCGGATGGCCGCCGAAGCCGCGTGAGCAATTTGAATAGCCGAACGGCAGCCCCATCTTGAATGCAAAATAGGCGCGCAGGAAGTAGACGAAGTCGGCACAGTCGGGGCGCTGGGCGGTTTGCGTATTGTCTTCGTTGCGTCCCAGATAGTTGAAAAGGAAATTGCGGGATTGGTCGCGCAGCACCTCATACCAGACCTTCCAGTTCAGATCCTGGTCGGGCGGTGCGTCGAACAGCTTCTCGATCCATGCCGAGAACAGGGCCTCGTTCGTGCTATTCCAGCTATTGCGCACCTGCCAGATGCTTCCCGATGGAATGCGCAAGGGCTCCGGCTTGCGTGCGCTGACGACGATATCGCGGGTGACCGGGCTGCAATCCGCCGACGTACCGTCGCGCTCCAGCGTCGCGTGCCAAGTGCCGGCGGCTGGTGCTGCGACCTCGGCGAACCAGGAATAAGGCGGCCCGCCGTGCCGGTCCGACGATTTGACCGCGATGCTTCCATTGGGCGCGATCAGCGACAGCACGCCGTCGACCGGCTTCTCGGCGACGACGATGACGCGCAGCGGCGCGCCGGTCCAGGGCGCCAGCGGCGACGGCAAGACGGTCAGCTCGGTCGGGTTCGGGCAAGCGTCGGATGCCGCTGCGGCCACAGGTTCCGCCATTGAGAAAAGCAAGACGAAAAATCCGGCTGCGATCAGCAAGAATGCCGTCGCAGCGGCAGCAAAGCGGCGCGCAAGAAGCATTTGAATATTACCTTGCCAAAACACTTGGAACCCGCATCGACGGCTGTCGGCGGGCAGGACTTGCACGATACCGAATTAGCAGGGACAAGTCAGCGGAATTGCATCCAATTTTTGTGGGGTTGTCTGCGGCTACATCTGATATTCCGGGGCCGATCCGCGTCGGCTCCAAAGCCAACTTCGACATCAGGAACTTGAGTATTATTAGACGTCAGCGTTCGTTTCTGCGGCCGCCAGGCGGCGCTGAAGAGGAGAGAAGAGTTTCATGTCTTTGCCAGCTTCAGGCGGCGAATTGAAAATTCGGCCAGGTCGATTTGCCATCATCTTTGGAGCGTTGACGGCAGCCTGCCTACTGATCGCCTGCGTCTGGTCACAGGCTGTGGTCTCCGTCGCCAACGCTGCCTCGACGACACCCGTGGCCGCTGAAAAGGGCATGGTGGTCAGTGCCCAGCACCTTGCGACCCAGGTCGGGGTCGACATTCTCAGGCGCGGCGGCAGCGCGATCGATGCCGCCGTCGCGGTGGGATATGCCCTGGCGGTGGTCTATCCGGCCGCCGGCAATTTGGGCGGCGGCGGCTTCATGACGATCTGGTTTGCCGATGGACGAAAGACCTTCCTCGATTTTCGGGAGAAGGCTCCCGGTGCGGCGCGCCGGGACATGTACCTGGACAAGGGCGGAAACGTCATCAAAGGCCTGAGTACGACCGGCTGGCTGGCAGTTGGCGTCCCCGGCACTGTGTCGGGTCTGGAGTATGCGCGGAAAAAGTATGGGACGATGACGCGGGCGGCGTTGATCGAGCCGGCGATCGAACTGGCCGAGGATGGATTCACCTTGGAGCAAGGCGACGTCGACATGCTCGCTTCCGCGACCGAGGATATCAGGAGATTTCCAGCGACTGCCGAGATTTTTCTCAACAAGGGATAGCCCTTTGTGGCTGGCCAAAGGCTGGTGCAGCGCGATCTTGCGGCCACGTTGCGTTCGATCAGAGAGCAGGGCGTTGAGGGCTTCTATGGAGGCAAGACGGGGGCGGCCATCGTCATGGCGAGCAGGGCGGGCGGAGGAATCATCGATCCAGAAGATCTAGATCGCTACAAGACTCGCGAGTTCCCGCCCATTGAGTGCGACTACCGTGGCTATCACGTGATCTCGGCACCTCCGCCCAGTTCAGGCGGCGTTGCCATCTGCGAGATGCTGAACATTTTGGAGGGATATCCACTCCGGGAACTGGGCTGGGGATCCGCGCAGGCGCTGCATTATGAAATCGAGGCGATGCGTCACGCCTTCGTCGATCGAAGCAGTCTTCTTGGCGATCCGGATTTTGTCGGCAATCCGAGCCGGGAGCTGATCGACAAGAGCTACGCCGCAAAGATCCGCGATGCAATAAAGCCGGACAAGGCCGGAATCTCCAACGACATCACGCAGGGTGTTGCGCCTCACGAAGGCAGCAACACGACGCACTTCTCGATCATCGACGATGCCGGCAATGCAGTCTCGATGACGTATACGCTCAATGACTGGTTCGGCGCGCGGGTGGTTGCGGCAGGTACAGGCGTGCTGATGAACGACGAAATGGACGATTTCTCGCCAAACGCAGGTGTCGCCAACGCTGACGGGATTGTCCAGGGAGACGCGAATGCCATCGCGCCAGGCAAGGCACCCCGAAGTTCGATGAGTCCAACGATCGTCACGAGGGACGGCAAGCCTGTCCTCATTCTCGGCACTCCGGGCGGAAGTCGGATTATCACGACCGTTCTGCAAACGATCCTGAACGTCGTCGATTTCCAAATGAACATTCAGGAAGCCGTCGATGCCCCTCGCATCCATAATCAGTGGCTGCCAGATGTGACCACTATAGAGCGGTACGCCCTTTCGCCCGACACCCGCAGAGTGCTGGAGAGCATGGGGTATCGGTTCGACGATTCGCCGCCGGCCAACCACGTCGCCGCGATCATTGTCGGTGCGCCGTCTCTCGGGGGAACGCCGATCGGCCGGAACAGGTTCTATGGTGCGAACGATCCGCGCGGCGGCACCGGACTGGCGCTTGGCTACTAGACGAGCGATTCCATGAAAGTTGTCATATGGCACCGCCATTTCTCCCCTCACCCCGCGTAGCGGCGGGGAGGGGTCGGGGGTGGGGGGTGGCTCCGCAAATTCGCGCTCTCTTGCTGGCATCGAATATGCGGAAGCACCCCCCACCCCGACCCCTCCCCACCACGCGGCTCACGCGCGCGGAGGGAGGGGGGAATCGACTGCATGGCCACGCTTGATATGATCAGAACTTCGAAATCGCTATACTAGACGAGCAATTCCATGAAACCGATCCTGTGGGAATTGTCTCCATCGTTCGTCATTCGGGGATGTGCTCCTGCCGGCGATAGACGATCGGAGTGCAGGCTGGGAGTCCATAGCGCCATGGATTCCCCGATGCGCAATTGTGCATCGTGGTTCGCACATGCCGCGCTCCGCGCATTACACGCGCCCTGGAATGACGATGGTTGTTGGTCGTTGCTACGAATCGATATGATTCGAACTTCGCAAACGCAGAACTGGTTCCGTGATGGGATTACTGTTCTATCATAAGTCTTGTGCCCGCTCGGCCCCCGAGAACCGATATCGTCCGCCGGGCATCAAAGATCGGTCGAGTGCCAAGATACGACATGGCCAGGATTCTGCTCTATGTTTTTTGCACCAAAAAGCTCTTTCCGATCAGCGAGTTTCAGTACACGCACGGAAACGCCTTGGGCGCGGAAGGCGGCTTCAGCTTCAAGGACGCCTATCTTCCACGACCCAATCTGGTTGAATTGCAGGGCGACATGCTATCGTGATGCCATGCTCTCTGACAAACTTCCCCTTCTGAGTTTCTCAAGCCCATCGGCATTCAAGCGTTGGTTGGCAGCCCAGCCCCGCAACTCTCAGGGTGCTTGGTTAAAATTCGCCAAGAAAGGGGCGGCAGAGGCAACAATTAGCAAGTCGGACGCCATAGACCTTGCCCTCGCGCATGGTTGGATTGATGGGCAGTTGGGACGTGTAGACGAGTTTTACTTCAAGACGCGTTTCACGCCACGGAAACCAAAGAGCGCTTGGTCGAAAATAAACTGTGAACGCGCCGAGCGGCTGATCGTGTCCGGCCAGATGACACAACAAGGGCTGGCGCAGGTTGACGCGGCAAAAGCGGACGGGCGATGGGAAGCCGCGTACCCATCGCAGAGCACGGCCGCTCCCCACGCTGATTTGGAGGCAGCGCTGGATGATGATCCACGGGCTCGTAAGGTGTTTGACGCTTTGGACTGGGCAAATCGCTACGCCATTATCTATCGGGTTCACCAAGCAAAGACCGCCGAGAAGCGTGCGGCGAAGATCACGGAACTCTTGGCCATGCTTCGTCGCGGCGAAACGATCCATCCGCGCGGCGTCAAACGTTCCTCGAATTCATAACTCTTGATTTCCGCACCTAAACCAAAGCGGCGCGAGGTCCGATCCGGATCAGAGAACATTCTGCGGTGCTTTACATTTTGTCCCGCGCGAGGGATCAGAATTTAGGGCCGACGTACCTGAGGTGGCTTATGTCGGATTGCCCCTGCTCAGGGAATTCGAGCGTCGGCGTGACATGGCCGACGAGTATGCCGGGTGTCACTGATGTCTTGATGTACTTCGTCTGGCCCGCTGCCAATTGGAACGTAACCGCATTTTCGACCTCGGTTGCCGTTGTTACGTCGTATTTCCCCGGGGGGCGGTCGACATACGAGAACCCGCCGGGCACAGATCGGCCGACGACTTCATTGTTCATCCGAATCTCGGGCTGAATAGCCGACCCCCAAGATCGCCCGGCCGGGTGAAGTAGACACGGCCGTAACCCGGCTTCAATGCCGGGATCTGCAAGGGCGGTTCATCGAGGCCACGTGGACTTGCGCAACTCACCAGCAAAAATCCGACAAGCAAAAGGGGCAGCGCCCCGATTTTCGACCTCATGGTGCCCCGTCTCGATATCGGAAAGCGCGCAGTTAAAAATCGACGGCAAACGACGAACGGCTTGTAATGCCTCGCTGTTTCCTCGCCCCACGAGCTCAGTTATGCAGACACTCGCTGAATTGTGCAAGGTCTTCCGCTCCACGCGATCTGCGCGACCGCGCGCGAGCGAATCGCCCTTGATGTCGATGCGACCCGAGGTCATCTTTGACCCGCCCCAAGCATTATTTCCACAGCACCGAGACGCGCGTCGTCGGATGAGCACCTCAAAATTCTGATGATGGTCAAGTTCGGGTCAATCGCGTCGCCTTGACGGTCGGTCGTTTGCTTCCGAACTACGCTTAACTCCGACCGTAGAGCGGCAATGCTATGACTGACGCGACGTGCCGTTAGCGAGCCGGAAGCGTCGTCGCAAGCATTTCTCGATACGATCTGGCAATTCAGACCTCTCCGCTGCTTGCTTCGCCAAATGTTCGTCGCGCGTCCTCCGCCAAACATAGGCGAGCATCGAAAAGGCTTCGATGCTCGCCTCGACAGCTCAACCGGACATGCCTTCATGGAAGGCGGCGCTGATCCAGGCGATATCTGGCGTCTCTGATTCGATGCGTTCCCCGCATCTCGCGGCGCTCATGCGCGCTACCATTGTTACCACCCGCGCACTGATTTGCCCGACGGGCTGTTTCGCGAATTCCCTGTCCAGCCCCCTTTGCAAAAATATTTCTCTTTCCGAAAATCGGAAATTGTGTATATGTTAGCGGCGTCCCGTCCTCACAAGAGGGGCGGCTCGCGATCGTCACGGACGTTGAGGCGGGATGCGGTGGACGCGGCGGTGTCGCTAGACGAGCGATACTGGTGCGGACGGCGAAGTCGTGTGGTCCTGACGCCCCGACGCTGGTGTCAAGTTCTGTGAGAAGCAACTTCTGCAGGGATGACGGGGGCAAAAGAGCCCGGTCCCCGGGGAGAGCGCGTATAAGCTGTTAAAACCATTGCGTGGGGAATGCCGGATGTTATCCGGTGCCTCCGCTGTGAATACTCGTGTGCATACTAAAACTACAAAGCGCACACGAGGCTGCGGGTGCATTGGGCACCCGGCATTCCCCGCGCCCTCTGATTTCCTTATGGCGCGAAACTGTTTGCACAACCCGGGCGCTATCGCGCCGCGGGATCGCGGCAGGCGCACCTGAAATCGCGCTGTCGGGAAGGCCCATGCGCGACAGACGGGGCGAAGTTTTCGCCATGGAGGCATTTCCCATTACCCCGAAAACGCTCTATGGTGCGCCCGACTTTGCCATCGGCTAAGGTGAATAACTGATTTATCTCAAAGGCTTGGCATGTGCCTTGAGCCTTTGGAGGGCGGTTTGACGCGCTATATTTCGACCAGGGGGGAGGCCCCCGTCTTGGGCTTCTGCGACGTGATGCTGACCGGGCTTGCCCGCGACGGCGGCCTCTACGTGCCCGAAACCTGGCCGCTGCTTTCGCCTGAGACCATCGCCTCCTTCTTCGGCCGGCCCTATTGGGAGGTCGCGGTCGACGTGATCCGCCCCTTTGTCGGCGAGGAAATCTCGGACGCCGAACTCGGGCGGATGGCGAACGAGGCCTATGCCACCTTCCGCCATCCCGCGGTGGTGCCGCTGCGACAGACCGGCCCCAGCCAGTTCGTGCTCGAGCTGTTTCACGGCCCGACGCTGGCGTTCAAGGACGTGGCGATGCAGCTGATCTCGCGGCTGATGGATCACGTGCTGGCCAAGCGCGCGCAGCGCACCACCATCGTGGTCGCAACCTCGGGCGATACCGGCGGCGCCGCGGTCGATGCGTTTGCCAACCTCGAGAATGTCGATCTCATCGTGCTGTTTCCGCACGGGCGCATCTCCGACGTGCAGCAGCGGATGATGACGACGAGCGGGGCTGCCAATATTCACGCACTCGCGGTCGAAGGCACCTTCGACGACTGCCAGGCGATCGTGAAGGGGCTGTTCAATCATCACGGTTTTCGCGACGCGGTTTCGCTCTCCGGCGTCAACTCCATCAACTGGGCGCGGATCGTGGCCCAGGTGGTCTATTATTTCACCTCCGCCGTTGCGCTCGGGGCGCCGGCGCGCGCGGTGGATTTCACCGTGCCGACCGGCAATTTCGGCGACATCTTTGCAGGCTTTGTCGCCAAGCGCATGGGACTGCCGATCCGCTGGTTGCGAATCGCCGCCAACGTCAACGACATCCTGCCGCGCACGCTGAAAACCGGCATCTACGAGGTACGCGAGGTGCACGCCACCGCCTCGCCCTCGATGGATATCCAGGTCTCCTCGAATTTCGAGCGGCTCTTGTTCGAGGCCGGGCGCCGCGATGCGGCTGCCGTTCGCAGGCTGATGGAGCAGTTGAAGCAGTCCGGACGTTTCGTGCTGCCGGATGCGATGCTGGCGGCGATCCGCGAGGACTTTGACGCCGGCCGGGCGGATGAGACCGAAACTTCGGCTGCGATCCGCGCCGCCTGGCGCGAGGCGGGCGATCTCGTCGATCCCCACACCGCGGTGGCGCTGGCGGTGGCCGACCGCGACACCTCCGATTCGAAGATTCCCAATATCGTGCTGTCGACCGCGCATGCCGCGAAATTCCCGGATGCGGTAGAGGCGGCTTGCGGCGTCAGGCCGCAACTGCCGGCCTGGCTCGACGGGCTGATGACCAAAGTGGAACAGGTGAAGATCATGAAAAACGACCAAGCGGAGGTCGAGCGGTTCATCAAGTCGGTCAGCCGTGCCTTGAAGCAGGGAGTTGCCGGATGAGCGTTGAAATCACCAGGCTTGCATCCGGCCTCAGCGTCGTCACCGACACCATGCCGCATCTGGAAACCGCAGCGCTTGGGGTGTGGGCCGGGGTCGGCGGCCGCGACGAGAAGCCGAACGAGCACGGCATCTCGCATCTGCTCGAGCACATGGCGTTCAAGGGCACCACCAACCGCTCCTCGCGCGAAATCGTCGAGGAAATCGAGGCGGTCGGCGGCGACCTCAACGCCGGCACCTCGACCGAAACCACCGCCTATTACGCGCGGGTGATGAAGCAGGACGTTCCGCTGGCGCTCGACGTGCTCTCCGACATCCTCACCAATCCCTCCTTCGTGCCGGACGAATTGGAGCGGGAAAAGAACGTCATCGTGCAGGAGATCGGCGCGGCGCAGGATACGCCCGACGACGTCGTGTTCGAGCATCTCAACGAATTGTGCTACCCCGACCAGCCGATGGGGCGTTCGCTGCTCGGCACCGCCAAGACCCTGAAGCGGTTCGACCGCGACATGCTGCGCGGCTATCTCGACACGCATTATCGCGGCCCCGACATGGTGGTGGCGGCGGCCGGCGCCGTCGACCACAAGCGGGTGGTGGAGGAGGTCGCCAAGCGCTTCGCAAGCTTCGACCGTGAGCCCGCGCCGAAGCCGCAAGCCGCGATGTTCGGCAATGGCGGCTCGCGCGTCGTGCATCGCGATCTCGAACAGGCGCACCTCACGCTGGCGCTGGAGGGCGTGCCGCAGACCGATCTCTCGCTGTTCTCGCTGCAGGTCTTCACCAACACCCTCGGCGGCGGGATGTCGTCGCGGCTGTTCCAGGAGGTGCGGGAAAAGCGCGGGCTGTGCTACTCGATCTACGCCTTCCACGCTCCCTATACCGATACCGGCTTTTTCGGCCTCTACACCGGCACCGATCCCGCCGACGCGCCGGAGATGATGGAAGTGGTGGTCGACGTCATCAACGAGTCGGTTGAAACCCTCACCGAGGCCGAGGTCGCGCGCGCCAAGGCGCAGATGAAGGCCGGGCTGTTGATGGCGCTGGAAAGCTGCTCTTCGCGCGCCGAGCAGCTGGCACGCCATGTGCTTGCCTATGGACGGCCGCAGACGGTGGAGGAGCTGGTGTCCCGGATCGACGCCGTCAGCGTGGAATCGACGCGGAACGCGGCGCGGGCGCTGTTGTCGCGCAGCCGGCCCGCGGTGGTCGCGCTCGGCAGCGGCAGGGGTCTGGACACGGCGGTCAATTTTGCGGAAGGTTTGACGAAGTCGAAGAGTCAAGGCGCAGCTGCATTGAACGTCGTGGCGCGCGAGGGCTGACCGACCATGCTCAAACAATCGAGCATGATCCGGACCCGAAGGGCCGCGTTGGCGCAAAGTGGGTACCGGTTTTCCGGTAGGATCATGCTCAAACAATAAGCTGACGCGCGATGAGCGGTTCATCTTGAAGTCATCGCGCGCTAGATTGAGTCTGGCACCGGGGAGCATCACATGGCCCTGTTTCGTTTGCCATCCAGCGGTACGCCCGCGCTTGCGCCGCGGGGTAACGGGCTGTTGCTGCGCGCGCCGCAGATGTCCGATTTCCTGCAATGGGCGCATTTGCGTGAATACAGCCGGGAATATCTGACGCCGTGGGAACCGATCTGGCCCTCCGACGACCTCACCCGCTCAGGCTTCCGGCGGCGGCTGCGCCGCTATGCCGAGGACGTTGCAGCCGACCGCTCCTATCCCTTCATCATCTTCCGCGAACTGGACGGCGCGATGATCGGCGGCATCACGCTGGCCAATGTGCGCCGCGGCATCGTGCAGGCCGGCACCATCGGATACTGGGTCGGCGAGCCTCACGCCCATCGCGGCTACATGACGGCGGCGCTTCGGGTGCTGTTGCCGACGCTGTTCGGCGAGCTCAACCTGCACCGCGTCGAGGCCGCCTGCATTCCCTCCAACGCGCCGTCGATCCGGGTGCTGGAGAAATGCGGCTTTTCCCGCGAGGGCCTGGCACGGCGCTATCTCTGCATCAACGGCGTCTGGCAGGATCATCTATTGTTCGGCCTGCTGCACGAGGATTTCCGCGGCTGACCGGCATGATCCGGAAGAAGCCTGCCCCGCACAACAAGCCGGAGTGACAATTGGTGCCTTGGGTTCGCCGCCATCGGGCTGCTATAACGCTGCCATGGCGTCGCCGGGGGGCTGGCGGCCGGACCCACATCCAGGATCATCGCATGGGTGAGAAACCTGTCCTCAGAACAGCGACCATCGCCGCAGTCTCGCTGGCGATCGGCTGCGCTGCGTTCGTTTCGCCGGCGGCGTCGCAATCGCTGACCGATCGATTCAAGAGCTTTTTTGGCGGCAAGCCGGACGAGCCGCCCGCGGCCGCAGGGCGCGCCGCCGCCCGCCGCGGACCAGGAGCAGCCCGACCTGAACTGTCCTCCGGTCAGTATCCGCGCCGGCGCATCGACCTATACGGTGGGGGCGCCGGGCCAGGAGGCCACCGGCAACAACGTGCGCTTCCAGGTGACGATCACCAAGACGGCGCGCGAGTGCATCCGGAGCGGCGGGGATATCACGGCACATGTCGGCATTCAGGGCCGCGTCATCGCCGGCCCCGCGGGGGCGCCGGCTGCCGTCGACGTTCCGGTGCGCTTGGCGGTGGTGCAGGGCGGCGTCAACGAGAAGGTGATCGCCACCAAGGCGTACCGGACCACGGTGCCGATGACGGAAGAGGGCAGCGTGCCGTTCACCTTCGTGGCCGAGGATCTGGTGTATCCGGTGCCGCCGGGCGCGATCGGAGATTCCTACATCTTCTACGTCGGCTTCGATCCGCAGTTGGCGGCGCCCGAGCCGAAGCCGAAGGTTGTGAGGAAGAAAAAGTAGGCCCCTCGCCCTCGCGCCGATCCAGCGCCGCGGAAAACGGAGGGAGCTGACGGCTAGTCAGTTCAGGTTCTGGCGAACCTCGGCGATGCCCTTGGCCAAAAGGTCGTCGGCAACCTCGCCTTTCACCGACTTCGACAGGATGGTGGAAGCCGCCTGGATCGCGGCATCCGCGGCAGCTGCGCGGACATCGGCCAAGGCTTGCGCCTCGGCCAGCGCGATCTTGCTCTCGGCGGTCTTGGTGCGCCGGGCGACGAAATCCTCCAGCTTGGCCTTGGCCTCGGTGGCGATGCGCTCGGCCTCCGCCTTGGCGGCGGCGATGATCTCATCGGCCTCGCGCTCGGCGCTGGCGCGGCGGGCCTTGTATCCGTCGAGCACCTTGGCCGCCTCGTCCTTGAGACGGCGGGCGTCGTCGAGCTCGGCCTTGATGCGCGCGCTGCGATGATCGAGCGTCGCCAGCACGGTCCTGTGGACGCCGACATAGGCGAACACGCCCATCAGAATGACGAAGGCGACCGCGACCCAAAATTCCGGCTCGGCGAAGAACATCGTAATCTATCCCTTCAAGGACGCTTTGACCGCGGCATCGACCGACCTCTTGGCGGGCGCGATCCCGGTGAGCTGCTGCACGATCGCGGCTGCCGCATCGGCGGCGATGCCGCGGACATTGCTCATCGCGGCAGTACGCGTCGAAGCGATGGTTTTCTCGGCCTCGGCGAGCTTGGCCGCCAGCCGCTGTTCCAGCGTCTTGCGCTCGGCCTCTGACGCCGCGTTGAGCTTTTCGCGGGTCTCGGCGCCGATCGCCTGCGCGCGGGAGCGCGCGGCGGCGAGTTCGCTTTCATAGGCCTTCAGCGCGGCGTCGGACTCGTCCTTCAGCTTCTGGGCTTGCGCCAGGTCGCCGTCGATCGCGTTCTGCCGTGCATCGAGCACGCCGCCGACGCGCGGCAGCGCGATGCGCGAGACGATCAGATAGAGCGCGACGAAGGCGATGACCAACGACACCAGTTGCGAGGCAAAGGTGTCCTTCTGAAACGGCGGAAACGCAGGTTTGCCGCCACCAGCTTCGGTATGGGCGGTCGTGCCCTTGGCCTCGCCATGACTTTCAGCCATGGGATTCTCCCGTTCGGCTTGCCCCGCTTACAGCGCGAACAGCAACAGCAGCGCGATCAGCAGCGAGAAGATGCCGAGCGCTTCGGTCACGGCGAAGCCGAAGATCAGGTTGCCGAACTGGCCCTGGGCGGCCGACGGATTGCGCACCGCGGCGGCAAGATAGTTGCCGAAGATGATGCCCACGCCGGCGCCGGCGCCACCCATGCCAATGCAGGCAATACCAGCGCCAATGTATTTCGCGGCAATCGGATCCATGAAACGAACTCCTTTGAGAGGTTTGGTAGGATGGGCCGGATCAGTGGCCCGGATGGAGAGCATCGTTGAGGTAGATGACGGTGAGGATGGCGAACACGTAGGCCTGCAGGAACGCCACCAGCAGTTCGAGCGCGGTGAGCGCGATCACCATGCCGAGCGGCAGCACGGCGCCGAAGTAACCGGCAATGCCGATCCCCGCCAGTACCGGAATGAAGCTGGCGAAAACCTTGAGCGCGATGTGGCCCGCGAGCATGTTCGCGAACAGACGTACCGAGTGCGAGATCGGCCGCAGGAAGAACGAGAACACCTCGATGAACACGACCAGCGGCAGGATGTAGATCGGAACGCCCGACGGCACGAATATCTTGAGGAATTTCAGCCCGTTCTTGTAGAAGCCGTAGATCATCACGGTGAAGAACACCAGCAGTGCCAGCGCCGCGGTGACGATGATGTGGCTTGAAACCGTGAACGCGTACGGAATGATCCCGACCATGTTCGAAACACAGATGAACATGAAGATCGAGAACACCAGCGGGAAGAACTTCATGCCCTCCGCGCCGGCGTTGCCGCGCACTGTGCTGGCCACGAACTCGTAGGTGATTTCGGCGACCGACTGGATACGTCCCGGCACCAGTTGCTTCCCGGCGACCCCGCCGATCATCAGCAGCGAGATCAGCGCCACCGAGCCGAACATATAGGCGGAAGAGTTGGTGAAGGCGATCTCCTGATTGCCGATATGGCCAATCGTAAAGATCTTTTCGATGTGGAACTGTTCGATCGGATCGATCATCCGCGAGGCGTCTCATGGTTCGCCGGCCACGCCGGCGCTCTGCAAACAACTTGTCCAGCTTCCGCTTCGGTCATCGGGCGGTGCGGTCCGGAGCCACGCCTGCCGATCTTACCACGTTGACCACCCCGGCCACGAAGCCGAGCAGGAAAAACACGATGAGTCCGAAGGGCGATGTCGACAGCAACCGGTCGAAACCCCAGCCAATCCCCGCACCGACAATGACGCCGGCGATCAACTCGGAAGAAAGTCGGAAACCGCGCGCCATTGCGGAAGCATTGGCGGCTCCGTTTCCGCTTCCGTCTCCCGGTTGGTCAGTCCCGATTTTGCGGCTGTCGCGTATTTCGGACAACCGCTGATCGAGACTTCCGAGCCTTGCGGAAAGCGCAGCTTCGTCAGGCGATTTATCGCGACTTCCATTTTTCCCGTCGTCCGTGCCTTTGGCCATGTTGTGCAGACCCGACACGATGTCTTTGAGAAAAGGAAATTACGCCCCGTCGCCCTTGAAAGCCGCGCGGACCATACTGATGGCGTCTAGCCAAGTCAAGATTGCGTGTAAATTGCCTACCTCTTTGATTTGTCGAGATTTATTGCTGTTCGACCGGGGCAGGCTGGAACCGGTCGCCGCACTGCAAAAGCATGAAGCCGGGCTTGCGCAAGGTCGGGCAACGGGCGCGATTCCTGCTCGACCAATTCATAACTGATTAGTTATTGGAATTTATGCAAGACTCTTGCTCGCCGATCCCACCCGGCGAGCGATTTTCCAACGGCTGGCGAGCGGCATGGATCAATGACTGATATCAATGTTGCCATGCGTGCCATGGTTGTCGAACGGGTGATCCCGCATCCGCCGGTAAAAATCTGGCGCGCGCTGACGCGCTCGCCGCTGATCCGGGAATGGCTGATGAAGAATGACTTTCAGCCGGTTGTTGGCCACAGGTTCAATTCTCGCGCGACGCCCATCCACGGCTGGAACGGAGAGACGGATTGCGAGGTGCTGGAAGTACCCCGCACCAACGCTTGGCCTATAGCTGGAATGCTTCGGGAGAGCAGGCGCTGGGTGGCCTGAAGACAATCGTCACCTGGACACTGACGCCGCTCGAGAGCGGAACGCATGTCCGCATGGAGCAGTCCGGCTTTCGGGTGCAGACGATGGCGGCTAGCTCGAGGCAGGCTTCGACCCCGATCCGTTCTTGCGCCGCGCTTTTCCGGCCGTGTGGGAGGACCAGCTCGATCTGGCCGATCCGGTCACCATCGCCAAGATCGCCGACGAGGCCGGACTTCCCGGCAACAAGCTGGTCGAGCGTTCGGGCTCGGATGAGATCAGCGCGGCCTATGAGGAAAACCGCCAGGACGCGATCGCGGCCGATGTGTTCGGCTCACCGGTCTATGTGCTCGACGGCGAGGTGTTTTGGGGACAGGACCGGATCGAACTGCTCGCGGACGCATTGAAGTCGGGCCGCGGGCCCTATAGCTCTGTAATCTAGGGGCACGTCCATCGATCTTGCGAGGCGGAGCAAATCCATGAGCCCGGCGACATCGTCCTTCAAATTCTCCACCATCATCGCGGCCATTGCCTTTTGGTTTGCCGCCATCGGCGCCGCGGCCGCGGACTCCGCGCCCGATACCGAAAACGGCCGCTATACGTTGGCGCCGGCGGCCGATGGGGTGATCAGGCTTGATACCCGCACCGGCGCGGTTTCGAATTGCAACAACAACGGCAATGGCTGGGCCTGCTACGCCGTGCCCGACGAACGCGCGGCGATGGACGAGACAATCGGCCGGCTGCAGGCCGAGAACGAGACGCTGAAAGCCCAGCTCGCCGAGCGCGAAACCACAGCCCCCGGCAAGAACGAAGAGGCGCTGCCGAAATCGGATAAGCAGGTCGAGCCGCCGAAGGCGACCGACGGCGAACGCAAGATCGAGATTCCGCTGCCGAGCGATCAGGACATGGACCGCGTGATGTCGTTTGTGGAGCGAACGTGGCGGCGGCTGATCGAAATGGCCAACCGGGTGCAGAAGGACGTCTCGGGCAGGATTTGAAGAATCCTTCCGTCGTCCCGGTAGTGGCAATTCCTGGGGCCGGGACAGACGGATGTTGAGAGATCATTGATGACCGCCCGCCAAGTCAGTCTCCCGCACCCCGCTCTCGACCGTCAGCGCCGGCACCATCGTAACGTCGCAGCTTGCGGTGCAGACCTCCGGACGCGGCTTCGTCGATCTCACCGCCGAGGTTGCGAAATTCGTGCGCGACGCAGGCGCGCTGGAGGGCGCGGTGATGCTGTTCATCCGCCACACCTCGGCATCGCTGACCATCCAGGAAAATGCCGACCCGTCCGTGCTGGACGATCTCTTAACCGCGCTGGCGCGGCTCGCGCCGGAAAACGCCGGCTGGACCCACGACACCGAAGGCCCCGACGACATGCCCGCACACGTCAAGACGATGCTGACGGCGACCTCGCTGCATGTCCCGGTGCTGCACGGCGAGCTCGCGCTCGGAACCTGGCAGGCGATCTACCTGGTCGAGCATCGCAGCCGCCCGCACCGGCGCGAGATCGTATTGCAGTTTTCGGGCGTCACAGGCTGACGCGCGGTATCGTCGCTATCGCGCATCAGCCTGTCGTTTAAGTATGATCTTTTCGGAAAACCGCTGCGCACTTTTCCGGAGCATGCTCGAAAAACAAACCGGCCGCAGAGCGATCCGCGGCCGGCTGCAAAGTTGTCTCGGCGGTCGATGCCGCCGGACAATTCTTCAGGACTTGGTGATATCGACGTCCTTGGTTTCCGGCAGGAACAGGAAGCCGACCACAAGGCTCATGAGCGCAATGATGATCGGATACCAGAGGCCGGAGTAGATGTTTCCGGTCGCAGCGACGATCGCGAACACGGTCGCCGGCAGGAAGCCGCCGAACCAGCCGTTGCCGATATGGTACGGCAACGACATGCCGCTGTAGCGGATGCGGCTCGGGAACAGTTCAACCAGCCATGCCGCGATCGGGGCGTAGACCAGCGTCACATAGACCACCAGCAGCCAGAGCAACACCGTCGTCATGATGTAGTTGATGTCGTTCGGATCGGCGCTCGCCGGATAGCCGTGGCTCTTGATCGCCGCGGGCAGCGCCTTGGCGAAGTCCGGCGAGGTGGCGGTCAGCGTGGTATCGCCGATCTTGACCTGTGCCGGCGTTCCCTTCGGCGCATCCTGGTTGGTGTAGTTCACCGAGAGATTGACCAGCCCCGACTTGGCGATGTCGCAGCCGGTGGTGAATCTCTCCGTTCCGGTCGCCTTGAACTGGAACGAGCATTCGCTCGGGTCGGAAATCACCGGTCACTGGCGCCGACGCCAGCGCGGTTTCAAGCTTCGGATTGGCGAAGTGGGTGATCCCCTTGAAGATCGGGAAATAGGTCAACGCCGCCAGCAGGAAGCCGGCCAGAATGATCGGCTTGCGGCCGATCTTGTCCGACAGCCAGCCGAAGATGACGAAGCCCGGCGTGCCGAGCGCGAGCGCAACCACGATCAGGATCTGCGCCGTGACGGCGGGAACCTTGATGGTCTGGGTGAGGAAGAACAGCGCATAGAACTGTCCGCCATACCAGACCACGGCTTCACCGGCAGTCGCGCCCAACAGCGCAAGGATCGCAATCTTGGCATTCGGCCATTCGGTGAAGGCTTCGCTCAGCGGGCGCTTCGAGGTCTTGCCCTCCTCCTTCATCCGCTGAAACACCGGCGATTTGTTCAGGCTCAAGCGAATCCAGATCGAGACGATCAGGAGGATGCCCGACAGCAGGAACGGAATGCGCCAGCCCCAATCGCCGAACGATGCTTCGCCCATCCAGTTCCGGATGCCGAGAATGAGCAGCAACGCCATGAACAGACCGAGCGTCGCCGTGGTCTGGATCCATGACGTGTAGTAGCCGCGCTTGTCCTTCGGCGCGTGCTCGGCGACGTAGATCGCGGCGCCGCCATACTCGCCGCCGAGCGCGAGGCCCTGCACCAGGCGAAGCGCGATCAGCACGATCGGCGCGGCAATGCCCCAGGTCGCAAAGCCCGGCAGCAAACCGATGAAGAACGTGCCGATGCCCATCAGGCTCATCGTGATCAGGAAGGTATACTTGCGGCCGATCATGTCGCCGAGGCGGCCGAAGATCAGCGCGCCGAACGGGCGCACGGCAAAGCCCGCGGCGAAAGCGAGCAGCGCGAAAATGAAGCCGACATTGGCCGGCACGTTGGAGAAGAAGTATTTGGCGAGAAAGACGCCGAGCGTGCCGTAAATATAGAAGTCGTACCACTCGAACACGGTACCGAGCGAAGAAGCGAAAATGACCTTCCGCTCCTCAGCTGTCATTCCTCCGGTGCGGACACCTCCGCCCGCTGTTGCAGCTATCGTCATATTTCGCTCCCCGACATTATTGATGCACGGCCTGCCCCCAACGCGCCAGACTCGCTCCAGGTCAAGCCTTCAGGCCTTGCCGCACGGTAACATCGCTGTGAAACCTTGTCCCATAAGACTTTTGGCCTTTTAAACAGGGCGCGCCAGAAATCCTGCGCCCGGTCCTCCGCACAACGCTCTCGTCCGTGGGCTATTGCGGCGCACAAGTCGGCGGGTTAACTGCTTTATTGCAAAGAGATAATGCGAGCTTGCATGCGACCTCGCGTCAGGGGAAAATGAAACTATATTCCCTGGGCGGCCCGAAAACGGGCTGGCAGGTTTTCGCAAATCCTTCGCAAGAAGAATAAATGGCCACGCCCAGCACCCGCCTCGTTATCGCCGACGACCATCCGCTGTTTCGCGATGCGCTGCGGCAGGCGGTTGCCGGCGTCGTGACCTCGGCGAAAATCGATGAAGCGGGATCATTCGACGAGCTCACCGCGCTGCTCGATCAGGACTCCGATGTCGATCTGGTCCTGCTAGACCTGACCATGCCGGGGATATCGGGTTTTTCCGGGCTGATTTATCTGCGCGCGCAGTATCCGGCGATCCCGGTGGTGATCGTATCCGCCAGCGACGACGGCGCCACCATTCGCCGTTCGCTCGATTTCGGCGCTTCTGGTTTCATCCCGAAGCGGTTCGGGGTCGAAACCCTGCGTGACGCGATCGTGAAGGTATTGGACGGCAATATCTGGGTGCCGCCCGATACCGACCTCTCGTCGGCCTCCGATCCCGACATGACGCGGCTGCGCGACCGGCTGGTGACGCTGACCCCGCAGCAGGTGAGGGTGTTGATGATGCTGTCGGAAGGGCTGCTCAACAAGCAGATCGCCTACGAGCTCGGCGTCTCGGAAGCGACCATCAAGGCCCATGTCTCGGCGATCCTGCAAAAGCTCGGCGTCGAGAGCCGTACCCAGGCCGTGATCGCCGCCGCCAAGATCGCCGGCGGCCAGTGGCGGCAAGGCACGCCGACGGCATAATAACGCCCGTCTCCACTACTCCGCCGCCACCGGCTGCTGGATGCGCCATTGCCCCAGCAAGGCCCGAAGCGAGGCCGGCTTGACCGGCTTGTTGAGCACGGCGATGTTCTCCTCGCGCGCAGCGGCGCGGACATGCGGGCTGCGGTCCGCGGTGATCAGGATCGCCGGAATTGATTCGCCGAAGCGGCGACGGATGTCGCGGATCGCGGCGACGCCGTTGCCGCGGTCGAGATGGTAGTCGACCAGGAGACCGGTCACCTGACCGCCGACAGCTTCGATGGCCTCGAGCGCGGCATCGGGATCGGCTACCGCAATGACCTCGGCGTCCCAGGCGTTCAACAATGTCTTCATGCCGTCCAGGATCGCTGTATCGTTCTCGATGCAGACGATCAGGGCACCGCTCATCGGGGTTTTCGACAGCGGCGTGGCGCTGGTGACGGCCGCAGTGTAGTCGACGGCCTTTGCGGTTGGCACCGTCACTGAAAACACCGAGCCGCCGCTGGCGTTGGAATTGAGCGCGATGCCGTGGTTGAGTACGCGCGCCAGCCGCTCGACGATCGATAGCCCCAGCCCCAGGCCGCGCGCGATCCGCGCGCCTTGTTCCAGGCGATGGAACTCCTTGAAGATCTCGCCACGCTTCAAGGGGGGGATGCCGACACCGGTGTCGTAGACGCCAAGCTGCAGCGACTGGCCGCGGCGCCGGCAGCCGACCAGCACGCGGCCATGCGGGGTATATTTGATGGCGTTGGAGATGAAGTTCTGCAACAGCCGCCGCAGCATCAACCGGTCGGACTCCACCGGCAGCGAGCACGGCACGAAGGTGAGTTTCAGCCCTTTGGCGCGCGCGGCCGGCGCAAATTCGATTTCCAGCGAGCGCATCAGGTCGGCCATCTTGAAGCTCGAGATCGACGGCGTCATGGCGCCGGCGTCGAGCCGCGAGATGTCGAGCAGCGCGCCGAGGATTTCCTCGATCGCCTCGAGCGAATTGTCGATGTTTTCGACCAGCCGGGAATCCTCGCCGCCGTTCTGGCGCTCGACCAGGCTCGTGACGTAGAGCCGCGCCGCGTTCAGCGGCTGCAGAATGTCGTGGCTGGCCGCGGCCAGAAAGCGCGTCTTCGAGATGTTGGCGTCTTCTGCCGTGCTTTTCGCGAGCGCAAGCTCCGAATTGAGGCGCGTCAGCTCCTCGGTGCGGTCGCGCACGCGTTTTTCCAGCGTCGCATTGGCGCGTTCCAGCGCTTCGGCCGCCTCGAAGGACGGGGTGACGTCGGTGAAGGTGATGACCAGATTGCCGTCCGGCATCTGGTTGCAGCGCACCTCGATGACGATGTGGCGATCCGGCAGACGCTCCAGATAAGGCTTGCCCTCGGTGGTATAGGCGATCAGCCGCCGTTCGATCAAAGCTTCGCGCTCGTCGAAGGCCTGAGGGCTGATCGCTCCCATGAATTCGAGAATCTCGCGCAGCGGTATCCCGATCTGCACCAGATGCGGCGGCAGCATGAGAAGCTCGCCGAACTGCCGGTTCGAGCAGATCAGTTGCAGATCCGCATCGAATACGGCGATGCCCTGCCGCACATGGTTCAGCGCGGTCTGCAGGATCTCGCGGTTGAAATGCAGCGCGGCGTGGGAATCGTCGAGCAGCTTCAGCGCGGCCTTGGCGGAGACGGTACGCTTGCGCAACAACAGCGACATCACCAGGCGCGAGGAGGCCGCGCCGATCGAGGATGCGATCAGGTGCTCGGCATGCTGCAGCAGTTCGAAATCCGCAGGGGCCGCCGGATCGAGCCTGGTGTGATGAGACGCCGCGAAGGTTTCGAACGATTCGCGGGCGCGATCGGGGCCGAGATATTGCGCGACCGTGCTCTGGATATCCTGCACGCTGACGGTGGAGCGCCAGCGCCGGAAGCTCGGCGAGATCGGCGCCAACGTGTTCGGCACGAACAGCTCGGCCTGCAATAGCTCGATCGCGGTCGGCTGGCGCGCCAGCGACAGCGCGATATAGGTCAATAGATTGAGCGACAGGCTCCACAGCACGCCGTGCAGCAGTGGCGGCAGATCGGCGCCGAACAGTGCCTGCGGCCGCAACGCCTCGATGCCGAACGGTCCATGCTGCAGCATCAGGATGCCGGCGGTGTTGCTGTCGAGGAAGCTCGGCAGAAACAGCGTGTAGGCCCACATCGCGAATCCGACCAGCATGCCGCCGATGGCGCCGCGCGCGGTCGCGCGCCGCCATAACAGGCCGCCGAAGAACGCGGGCGCGAGCTGGGCGATCGCGGCGAACGACAATAGGCCGATCGCCGCCAACTGGGTATGGCCGAGCGCGCGATAATAGAAATAGGCCATCACCATGATGGCGAAGATCGCAAAGCGCCGCGCCTTCAACAGGAAGTCGCCGAAATCCTTCCGTGCGGTGCGCGATTGCGGGGAGCGCTGCAGCACCAGCGGCACGATGATGTCGTTCGACACCATGATCGAAAGCGCGACGCATTCCACGATCACCATGGCGGTCGCCGCCGATAGGCCGCCGACGAAGACGCCGATCGCAAGCAGCGGCGCATTTCCCCCGATCGGCAGCGCCAGCACGTACATGTCGCTGTCGACGGCGCCAAAAGGAAAGATGACAAGGCCGGCAAGCGCGATCGGAATCACGAACAGGTTGATCGCGACCAGGTAAAGCGGGAACAGCCAACGCGCCCTGCCGACCTCGTCATCGCTGGAATTTTCGACCACGCTGACGTGAAACTGCCGCGGCAGCAGCATGATCGCGCAAAACGACAACAGCACCATGATCAGAAAATTGCCGATCGAAGGCACGTAATTGATCGCGCGCACCGCTTCCGGGGTTTTCATCGCCTGGTGAATGAGTTCGTCGGGCGTGAACATCCAGAACGTGACGAACGCGCCGGCGGCGAGGAACGCCACCAGTTTCACGATCGATTCGGTGGCTACCGCCAGCATCAGGCCGTGCTGATGTTCGGTGGCGTCGGTCTGGCGGGTTCCGAACAGCACGGCGAAGGCGGCCATCGTCAGCGTCACCATCAGCGCGATGTCGCCGATAATCGGAATCTTGGAGAGCCCCTGGTCCTCGCTGAGGATGGTTTCAAGCGACGACGACATCGCCTTGAGCTGAAGCGCGATGTAGGGAACCGATCCGATGATCGCGATCAGGGCAACCGTCGCGGCGACCGCCTGGCTCTTGCCGTAACGCGCGCCGATGAAGTCGGCGATCGAGGTGATGTTCTGGCTCTTGGCGAGCTGGATCACACGGCGCAGCAGCGGCGTGCAGATGCCGATCATCAGGATCGGACCGAGATAGATCGCGAGGAAATCCACGCTGTTGCGGGTGGCGAAGCCGACCGAGCCGAAGAACGTCCAGGAGGTGCAATAGATCGCAAGCGACAGCGGGTAGATCAGCGCGCTGGCGCGACCGCGCTCGGTCGGCGACAGGCGGTCGCCATGGCTTGCCACGAAAAACAGCAAGCCGATGTAGCCGAAGGCGACCGCGATCACGCCCCAGTCGTGCAGCATTGCCGCTCTGCTCCCTGTGCCTGCGCCCCGCGATTTTCGATCCTAACGCGTCGCCGCTTGCCGTGCGACAGCGAATTTCCCAACCGATTCAGGAACTAGGATCGTCGTTAAGGCCGGCAAGGAGCGGTTGGGCCACGCGGAACGTGCTGCGCGGAACATCGACCGCGCACTTGACCCTCTATTCGGCCGCGAGCGATTTCCGCTTCAAGGGCAGGTCGAGACGTTCCCAGACCTGCAGCAGCGCCTCCGCCAGCCGGTCGATCAGGCCGTCGTCGTGATAGGGCGAGGGCGTGATCCGCAGCCGCTCGGTGCCCTTGGCAACGGTCGGATAGTTGATCGGCTGGATGTAGATGCCGTGCTCTTCCAGGAGGACGTCGGAGGCGTGCTTGCAGGCTTCCGGATCGCCGACGAACAGCGGCACGATGTGGGTGTCGCTCGACATCACCGGCAGCCCCGCGGCGCTCAGGATCGCCTTGACCCGGGCGGCGCGGTCCTGGTGCCGCTCGCGCTCCCAGTGCGAGGTCTTCAGGTGACGGATCGCGGCGGTTGCGGCGGAGCAGATCGCGGGCGGCAACGCGGTCGTGAAGATGAAGCCGGGCGCGTAGGAACGGACGGCATCGATGATCTCGCCGCTCGCGGCGATATAGCCGCCGAGGCAGCCGAACGCCTTCGCCAGCGTTCCCTCGACGATGTCGATGCGGTGCATGACGCCGTCGCGCTCGGCGATGCCGCCGCCGCGCGGACCGTACATGCCGACCGCGTGGACCTCGTCGACATAGGTCATGGCGCCATAGCGCTCGGCGAGATCGCAGATCCTTGCCAGTGGCGCGACATCGCCGTCCATCGAGTACAGGCTCTCGCAGACGATCAGCTTGGGCCGGTTCGGCCCCGCGGCTTTCAGAAGCTCTTCCAGATCCGCCATGTCGCTGTGGCGGAAGATCACCCGCTCGCACCCGGCCTGGCGTACGCCTTCGATCATCGAATTGTGGTTGAGCGCGTCCGACAGGATCAGGCAGTTCGGAATCAGTTTCGCGATGGTCGCAATCCCGGTCTGGTTCGAGACATAGCCGGAGGTGAACAGCAGTGAGGCTTCCTTGCCGTGCAGGTCGGCCAGTTCGGCCTCGAGCTGCACCAGGGGATGATGGGTGCCGGCGATGTTGCGGGTGCCACCGGCGCCGGTGCCGACCCGGGTCGCGGTCTCGACCATGGCGCCGACCACCTTGGGGTGCTGGCCCATGCCGAGATAGTCGTTGGAGCACCAGATCACGACGTTGCGCGGCCCCTTCGGCGAATGCCAGGTCGCGTGCGGGAACCGGCCGGCGATCCGCTCGAGGTCGGCGAAAACGCGGTAGCGCCGCTCGTCATGCAGGCGGCCGAGCGCGGCGCGGAAATATTGGCTGTAATCCATTGCAAGAACCTGGAACGTGAGGCTGGAACCGAAGCGGGCTTGAGCCCTTTTTAGAGCCTTTCCAGCTTTGCTGTCTATGCGGATTTGCCAGCGGGCGTCCTTAGCGGTCAAGGATTATACCCGAAACGACCATCGGCGACCTGATTGGCCTCAAACGCGCCGATGGCAGCCGAATGGTCTCGGTCGACCGCTCGGTTCGTGCCCGGCGCGGACCAGCACTCGGACTTTGGCAATGACGATGCTTTGCTGGTCCAGGAAAACGAGGTTTGTGACTTCAAGATCGAGCGGTACCGGGATGACTTCGCGATCGCCGCGGGCCCGCCCTGCCTGCCGCGAGCGCAGGTCAAAACCTGATCCAGATCAATGCCTTCCGATTCGTCGCCCCGGCCGGCGTACCAGCCGGCCGGGTGTTCACGTCGTCCTGAAGTACAGCACGCCGCTCGGTTTCATCAGCCGTCAGGCGACCCTCGACCAGCATGTAGTTGACATGGGCGATCAGCTCCCCGGCGGCAAATCCCATCTGGTGCGCGTCCAGCACGTGCTTGTGGAACACGACCGGCACCAGTTCCTTGGAGGTTTGCGGCACGTCGCGGCAGGCGGCCGCGATCAGCCGGCAGCGTTCCTCGTGGTGGTCGGCGAGTTGCTTGATGCGGGTCTTCAGGCCGAAGAACGGCACGCCGTGGCCGGGCAGCACCAGCACGTCGTAGGGCAGGGTCGTGGTCAGGCTCGCCAGCGAAGCCAGATATTCGCCGAGCGAGTTCTGGTCGGGCTCGACCGCCCATACGCTGACATTCGGCGAAATCTTGCTCAGCACCTGGTCGGCGGAGAGGAACAATTTGTCGGCGGCGCAATACAGCATCACCTGGTCGAGGGCATGGCCGCCGCCGGTGATGACCTTGAAGCGGCGCGTGCCGATGGAAATCTCGTCGCCATGCGAGATGCGGCGGTAGGACGGCGGCAGAATCGAAACCTGCTTCAGGTAATCCTGGCCGCGGCTGAGCAGCGTGTCGGTGAGGTTCTCGTCCATGCCATGGCGGCGGAAGAACAGCCGCTGCGCATTGCGCCGTTCCTCGGTGCCGCGGTTCTGGTGATACACCGACTGCAGATATTCCACCTGCGACATGGTGAGCGGGCAGTCGAAACGCTCGACGATCCATCCCGCAAGCCCGACGTGATCGGGATGCGAATGCGTCACGATCAGCCGGGTGATCTTCACATGCGCGAGCGGCCCCTCGAACAGCGTAGTCCAGGCCGCGATCGATTCCTCGTTGCCGAAACCGGAATCGACCATGGCCCAGCCGTCGCCATCGGCGAGCAGGTAGATGTTCACGTGGTTGAGCCGGAACGGCAGCTTCAGCCGCACCCACAAAACGCCCGGCATCACCTCGACGACCTGGTCCGGGCCGGGGTGTTTTTCCCAGGGGTAGCGCAGCGCCTCGCCCCAGGAGAGAACGGTGTCGGTCTTCGAATGCATGCTATCGACTTAGCCGCACCGGCGGCGCGGCGCCAGCCGAAAAACCGGGCCGATCGCGGCTAAGGTGGGGATTGCAAGCCTTTTTGCCCGCGAATTCCATAGTGAAACCATGCGGCGAGAACGCGGGGCTACCGCGCTCTAAGCGTATGGACACGCCGTGCGGCTCAAGCCGCCCGGATGTTGGTCAGGAATGCGTCGATCTCGGCGCGCAGCATGTCGGCTTCGCGGCGGAGCGCGGCGGAAGCGTTCAGCACCTCGGCGGCGGCAGCGCCGGCCTCGGCGGAGGCCGAAGAGACGCCGGCGATATTGCTGGAGACCTCGCTGGTGCCGCCCGCCGCTTGCTGGACGTTGCGGGCGATTTCGCGCGTCGCCGCGCCCTGCTGCTCGACCGCTTCGGCAATCGCTGACGTCACCGCGTTGATCTCGCCGATGGTCTGGCCGATGTTGCGGATGGCGCTGACGGCTGACGTCGTCACATTCTGCATGCTGGCGATCTGGGCGCGGATTTCATCGGTCGCCTTCGCGGTCTGGCTGGCAAGGCTCTTCACTTCGGAAGCAACCACCGCAAAGCCGCGGCCCGCTTCGCCGGCGCGCGCGGCTTCGATGGTGGCGTTCAACGCGAGCAAATTGGTCTGCGACGCGATCACCTGGATCAGATCGACCACGACGGAAATGCGGCTGGCGTTGTCGGCAAGCCCCTGCATGGTGGCATCGGTGGAACCGGCTTCGGTGACCGCCTTGCGGGCGATTTCGGCCGACGTCACCACCTGGCGCCCGATCTCGGCGATCGAGGTCGACAATTCCTCGGTGCCGGCGGACACGGTCTGCACGTTGACGGAGGTTTCCTCGGCGGCGGAAGCCACCGCGCTCACCAGCGAGCTCGACTGATCGGCGGTTGCCGACATGCTCTGCGCGGTGGTCTGCATGGAATTGGCGGAGCTTTGCAGATTATCCAGCGCTGAACGGACGGTGGCCTCGAACTCGGCGATCCGCTGCTCCATCCGCGTGGCGCGCTCGGCCTTGGCGAGGCGGTCCCGGTCCTGGTCGGTCGAAAGCGCGCGGGCCCGGACCATGCTTTCGCGGAACACGTGCAGCGTGTCCGACATCGCCGCGATCTCGTCGTGCTGGGTCGAGCGGTAGATTTCGCTATCGAGATCGCCCTCGGAGAGAAGCTGCATCGAACGCTGCAGGTTCCGGATTCGCCGCAGGATGCTGCCGCCGACGTAGCGCCAGACGAACAGCGCCGACCCGAGCAGGGTCGCAGCGCCGAGCGCCAGCATCACCATGGTCGCAAACGAGATCTGCTGGCGCGCCATGAAGGTCGCGCTGTCGGTTTCCTTCTGCACGCCCTCGACCAGCTGCTGCACGCTGATGTCGAGACCGACATTGAGCTTGCGGGCTTCCTCAAGGACGGTCTGACCATAGTCGTCCGCATCGAGTTCCTTCTGGCGGATATTGAACGCGCTGCTCTTGCCCTGGCCGAATGCGAGCAGCTTTTCCGCGGCCTCCCGCAGGGCCTTGGTCCCCTGGTTGTCGGGCAGCAGGTCGAGGTTGGACCTCACGCGCCCCTGCGCCGCCTTGAATTCCCTCGTGATGTCGTCGAGCACGTCGCTGGAGCCGGCCGACAGCGCCGAGACCAGGTCGGCTGCCGCGAGATTGCCGCTGGCGACCACGTTGCTGAGCTGGTCGACGGTCTGCGCGGCTTCGCTGGCGTCCGCGGCGGAAAGGTTGGCCGCGCCGAGAACGGCGCTGATATGGGTCTGCGCGCCCAGCATGACGGGGCCGGCGGCGACGCCGAAAGCGGCCTCGGCCCCGCGCAGGGCCTCAAAGGTCTTGTTGTGCTCGGCCGCCGTAGTGAGCCGCTCGCGGGAGGCCGAGACCAGGCTTTGCGCGGCTTCATTGATGTTCTTGATGGTCTCGTTGAGCGCGGCGACGACCGATTTGTCGGCGCCGAGTTCGATGATCTCGCCGAGCTTCTCCTGGGTGCCGTCCTGGATTTCCTTCAGCTTCTTGATGCGTTCGTTCAGCACATCTTCGCTCGGCGAGGCGAGCAGCGCCGGTCCCTGGGCGGCAAGGCTAGCGCTCTGCGCCGAAAGTTGCAGGCTGGCGGCAAGCCGCGGGATGTCCCGCCCGCTCAAGTCGGTCATGGTGCCGCCGAGATGCCGCAGCACCATGCCGGCGCCGGCGGAGATGACGATGGTCATACCGGCGATCACGGCGAAGGCGCAAAACAGGCTGCCCCTGACGCCCCATCGCGGGCGCAGAAACCCAAAGATCTTGCCGGTACCCAGCCGTATCCTCATGCTCGTCCCCACCCGCTTATTCGGTCGATTTATTGGACGCCAGTATCGGGGCAGCCGGTTAATAAAATCGGGAATTTTCTCGCGTATTGCGCGCATTTTCGCAATAAAAAGGGGCCGGCGTGTCCGCCGGCCCCTTTTGCCGCCTCCCTAGAAAGATTTGGATCAATAGCGCGCGGCGACTGGACCGCCCCAGTTGAAGCGGTAGTTCACGCCCGCCTTCACGACGTGGTCGTCGGTGGTGAAGCTGCCGAACGGCACCAGCGCCGCCGGAGCGGTGAAGGTGCTGTTGCCGAAATTATAATACTGATACTCGACCTTGGCCGACCAACTCGGTGCGAACATATATTCGACGCCGGCACCGACGGTGTAGCCGTTGCGATGGTCGCCGCTGGTCGCGAAGGCGACTGGAACGGTGCCGAGCGTCACGGACTCGTTGTTGTCGGAATAGGCGTAGCCGCCCTTCACATAGAGCAGGCCGGGACCCCAGGTGTAGCCGACGCGGCCGGTCACCGAGGCGAGCCCGCGCTGGTTGTTGGTGTAGGCATAGCCGCCGGGGAAGACGGCGCCGACATTGCCGCTCAGCCAGCTATACTGGCCCTCGAGGCCGGCCACCCAGTTCGGCGCGAACTGATAATCGCCGCCGACTTGCAGACCGCCGAGGAAGCGGCCGTTGCCGTTGTTGCCGGTGCCAAGGCCGGTAAAATTGTTGTTGCTCGAGAACGCGCCGCCGAGATGAGCGCCGATATAGAAGCCGGTCCAGTTGTAGATCGGCGCCACATAGGCGGGAGCTTTGTAATAGGGTGCGCGCGCGCCGAGATCGGCGGCGGTTGCGGACTGCATCGCGCCGATAGCTGCGAGCGCCACGCCGGTGAGTAGAATCTTTTTCATTGCATTGTCTCCAATAGATCAATCCAGAGACGCCGCATGCGGGCGCCCTCCATGCGCCTGCAAATAGCCCGCTTTTGAATAAAAAGCTGTCACCTGGCGAGCACAGCAAGCTCCAATCCAACCTGTTGGAAAACAAACGTTTTCTGTGCTTAACGGGTCCCTAATCAAGGCTGAAGGAAGCCTTAAAGGTGATGGGCTCCTGTATCGGTTTGGGACAGGCCGGTTAAGACTTGGTAAGCGCGCGATGCAATTGCGCGACGGCTTCGGTGAGCTGCTCGCGATGGGCGATGTCGTCCTTCGGAATGCGGCCGACGCTATCGGCGAGTTCGCCGAGAATGCCGGCGATCAGGCCGAAGCTCAAATGCATGTGAACGGACTTGCGCACGTCCTCGGACCCGGGCCGCTCGAGCGTGAGCGCAAGACCGGTGGGATCGAGATGGGCCTCGAAGCGCGAGGAATGCTCGAAGGTGCCGACATAGAACTTGTCGGGATATTCGAGCGCGACCTCAGCCTTGTCGGGAACGGGTTTTGACATGATGCCACCCTCTTACAGCCGGCGGCGGCTGGCCGCTTTGCGCTAGGTCATGGGGCGCGCGGCCCGGCGACTGCGCTCCTGTCATCGCCACTCCCGGCTGCGCGTCGCAACGCTTGGGCGCCTCGTCGCCCTTGGCGGCGCAAAAACGCGAGATGGTGCGGCCATTGAAATAGAGGGTGCCGGCATAAAGGCTTCCCAGCACCACGCCATCGAACACGAACGGCTGGTCCTGCTGCCGCAGCACCATGCGCGGTCCTTCGCTGTTCCAGCTTCCGGAAAGCGTCGACTGGATCGGCGTCCCGGTCGCGGCATCCCGGCCGTCCTCGCGATAGCTGCCATCGCTATTCATGCGCCAAGTGTAGACATAGCGCGGGAAGGCGTCGGGGATGATCGCGGTCCACACGGAGATCGAGGCTGCCTCGCTTGTGTCGCGCGAAAAGCATGGATCGGCCCGCAGACACCACGCCAGGATACACAAGACGACGAACAACGGGCGCATCATCGCTTTGCTCCGGGTGAGCTCAACCTTAGAGCATGATGCCGATGTGAACATCGGCTCTTCCTCGAGAAAAAAGCTGGCGGACCGATCCGTGTCCATATAGGTAGTTAGACTACCTATCATTTTAGACTGAGCGGACGGCATGAGCCTTACAATCTCCTCGGACGACCTGACCGCGGCGACGGACCTCGCCGAAGCGCTGCGGCTGGTGCTGCGGCGGCTGCTGCGCCAGCTGCGGCGCGAGAGCCACGACCACGGCCTTTCCGGGCTGCAGGTGATCCTGCTCGCCGCCATCTGCGAGCGCCCCGGGATCGGCGTCGGCGAGCTGGCGCGTCTGGAGAATTTGCGCGGTCCCACTGTCAGCACGCAGATCAAGGCGATCGAGGCCGCCGGGATCGTCCGGCGCGAGACGCCCAATCCCGACGACCGCCGGCGGGTCGGTCTCGTCGCCACTGAGAAGGGCCGCGCAATCGTCACGGCGCTCAAGCGCAGCCGGGCGGACTGGCTGACGCGCAAGCTCGCCGAGCTGACCCCGGAAGCGCGGCAGGCGATCCGCGACGCCATCGGCCCCCTCGGCGAGATCGTGCGATGAGCGGCAGCGTCATTTCCGGTGCGGCGAGCGGCGAGCCGACCGGTCGCGAGATTCGCGAGGTGTTCGTCGGCCTGATGATCGTCCTCGGACTGGCCGCGGTCGACCAGAGCATCGTCGCCACCGCGCTGCCCCGCATCGTCAGCGAGCTCGGCGGCGTCACGCATCTCTCATGGGTGGTGACCGCCTATGTGCTGACCGGCACCGCCACGATGCCGCTTTACGGCAAGCTGAGCGACCAATACGGCCGCAAGCCGGTGCTCTACGCCGCCATCGTGATCTTCCTGATCGGCTCGGCGCTCAGCGGGGCGGCGCGCAGTCTTCTGCAGCTCATCCTGTTCCGCGCGGTCCAGGGGCTGGGCGCCGGCGGCCTGCTGCCGCTCGCGCAGATCATCATCGGCGACCTCGTGCCGCCCGCGCAGCGCGGCCGCCGCCAGGGCGCGATCGTCGCGGTGTTCGCGGTGTGCAGCGTGCTCGGTCCGTTGCTCGGCGGCCTCATCACCGATCTGCTGTCCTGGCACTGGATTTTCTACGTCAATCTGCCGATCGGCGCGGTCTCGCTCATCGTCATCGCGCGCGCGCTGCGCCGGCCGCAGCAGACCCGGCGACGCCGCATCGATTATCTCGGCGCCACGCTGCTCACCGCCGCCACTACGGCCCTGCTGCTCGTGCTCGCGCTCGGCGGCACGGAATGGCCGTGGGATTCGCCGGAGATCGCGACTTGCGCCGGCGCAGCGGTCGCGCTCGGCGCGCTGCTCGTCCTGCACCTGCGGCGCGTGCCGGAGCCGGTGCTGCCGCCCGAGCTGTTCAGCGACCGTCTCTTCGTCATCGTCTGCACGGTGGCGGCGCTGACCTTCATGGGCATGGCCGGCTCGAGCCTGTTCTTTCCGCTGTTCTTTCAACTCGTCATGGGCATGAGTGCGTCGTATTCCGGCTTGCTCACCGGGCCGATGATGGTCGGCCTCGTCATTTCCTCCGTCGTCAACGGTCGTCTGCTGCTGCGCTCCGGGCGCTACAAGCGCACGCAGATCGTGGGGCTTGCCGCGGCGGTCGCTGCTTTCGCCGTGCTTGCCTGGGGCATCGCGACGGCGCAGAGTCTGTCGGCGATCGAGCCCGCCATGTTCGCGCTCGGTCTCGGGCTCGGGCTCGTCATGCCCAACATGACGATCGCGGTGCAAAACGCGCTGCCGACCGCCCATCGCGGCGTCGGCACCGCGACGCTCGCCTTCTTCCGCTCGCTGGGCGGGCTCATCGGCGTCGCCGGCGCCGGCGCGATCCTCTCCCAAGAGTTGCGCGCGGCGGGCGTCGCCGCGTCAGGGACGGGCGCGCTGAAGCCGGACGGTCTCCCCAGCGCGACGCTGTCGCCTGAGGCACACGCGGCGCTCGTCGAGGTCTACCGGCACGGCATCGCCATCGTATTCACGACCGGCGTCTGCATCGTCGCGCTCGCGCTCGTGATGATCTTCTTGATGCCGGAATTGCCGCTGCGCGCGACGCATGCGGCGGCCGTTCCCGCGCGGCCGCCTCTCGATGAAACGGGGGAACCCTCTCGATAGGCGCCGAGCAACGCAAACCGTGGGACGCGCGGATCGGCCGGGGATTTTCAGCGTAGTGGTGCTGCCAGACAGGATTGAACTGTCGACCTCTCCATTACCAATGGAGTGCTCTACCACTGAGCTACGGCAGCGTGCCCGAGATCGGAAAAGAATCGGCCCAAAAGGGCCCAACAGGCGGGCCGGTTCTTGCCACAAGCCCCCCGCTGGCGCAAGCACGCGGTAACCCCGAAAAGGCCCCGAAATGGGGCGGAAGCGCAGGTGCGTCGGCCGCCTGCGGCCTGCTTCGGTTGGGCAAGCTGCGGGGGCCGATCCGGGTTCCCCGTCTCTTACGCCAGCGCCATGAGCGCTTTGGCTAAGCGGATCGTGACCTCGAATTCGGTCGTTTCGCCGGCTACACCATGTGTTCCGGCAACAGCGGAGCCAACCGTCGCGATCCGGAGAGGCGATCGAGCGATGCCAGCCGTCGAGGGTCTTCTATCGCCTCAGGCGCCAGCGCATATTTTCGCTCATCGGCGATTTCTCGCAGACGACGGAATTAAGACAGGTTCACGATGATCGATGAAAAGGACAAACGCGAGGGGCAAAGCTCAGCGGGCGCCAAAGGTTCAAGGCAGCACCGGCTCAAGCTTGCACTGCGCGAAAATCTCAAGCGGCGAAAATCGCAGGCGAGAGAACGAGACAAAATGACCGCGCAGCCCTCGCAGGACCACGAAGCCATACTACATCAGGATGCTGTAAAAAAGCCGGGCAAATAGCTGGCTTCCGGCTTGCGGGAATATCTCTTACCCTGCGGGGTGAGACGTGCGGCGTTGAAGCTCAATTGTTTTGTTGCATGGTGAGAGACGAGGATGGCCGCAGAGAACGGATCGGCAAGCGCGACGAGCATCGGGGCGGGAAGGGTTTTCCCTCGTCTCGAGCAGACTTTTCCCTCGCTGACATCGGCCGAAATCGCGCGGATGCGCCGGTTCGGCGAGCTCAGGTCCTATCGCCACGGCGAGAGGCTGTTCGAGGCCGGCAAGCCCGGTCCCGGCATGTTCGTGGTGCTCGCAGGCCACGTCGCGATCACCGAGCGCGACGGCTTGGGTCATGTCACGCCCGTGATCGATCAGGGGCCGGGGCAATTCCTGGCCGAAATCGGCCAGCTTTCCGGCCGCGTCGCGCTGGTCGACGGCCATGCCGAAGGCGAGGTCGAAACGCTCCTGATCCCACCCGACAAATTGCGCGCGCTATTGGTCGCTGAAGCCGATCTCGGCGAGCGCATCATGCGGGCGCTGATCCTGCGCCGGGTCAGTCTGATCCAGGGCGGCGTCGGCGGCCCGGTTTTGATCGGGCCATCCAACTCCACCGGCGTCGTCCGCCTGCAGAGCTTTCTCACCCGCAACGGTTTTCCCCACCATCTGCTCGATCCGGCAACCGAGGGCGACGCCGCCGAGATCATCGCGCGCTATTCGCCGTCGCCGACCGATTGGCCGCTGGTGGTGACGAGCGACGGCACGGTGCTGCGCAATCCAAGCGAGAACGAGCTGGCGCGGGCGCTCGGCATGATCGGCGGGCCGCGCGGCGAGCGAATCTACGACGTTGCGATCGTCGGCTGCGGTCCGGCGGGACTTGCGACCGCGGTGTATGCGGCTTCCGAAGGTCTGTCGGTGGTGGTGCTGGATTCACGCGCCTTCGGCGGACAGGCCGGCGCCAGCGCACGGATCGAGAACTATCTCGGCTTTCCCACCGGCATATCGGGCCAGGCGCTGGCTGGCCGCGCCTTTAGCCAGGCGCAGAAATTCGGCGCCGACATCATGATTCCGATCAGCGCGAAGGCGCTCGACTGCGCGCGCACCGACGGCGCCTTTGCGCTGGCGCTCGAGGGCTGCGAGGCGTTGCGCTCGCGCGCGGTCGTGGTCGCGAGCGGCGCGCGCTATCGCAGGCCCGAGATCGAGAATCTCGACAAATTCGAGGGCCGCGGCGTCTGGTACTGGGCCTCGCCGATCGAGGCGCGGCTCTGCGCCGATCAGGATGTCGTGCTGGTCGGCGGCGGCAATTCCGCAGGCCAGGCCGCGGTGTTTCTGTCCGGCCACGCGCGCAAGGTCCATATGATGATCCGCGGCGGCGGCCTCGGCGCCAGCATGTCGCGCTACCTGATCGAGCGTATCGAGGCTACCCCCAACATCGAACTGATGTTCAACACCGAGGTGGTCGGGCTCGAGGGCCGGGAGGACGCGACGCTCGAGCGCGTGCGCTGGAAGAGCCGGCTCTCCGGCGAAGAGACGACGATCGACATCCGCAACCTGTTCCTGTTCGTCGGCGCCGACCCCGCCACCGGCTGGCTCAGCGACTGCGGCGTCACGCTCGATCGCGGCGGCTTTGTCGTGACCGGGGCGCAATCCGAACTCAACCAGGGCCGTCCGGTACCGCCCTTGGAAACCTCGGTGCCCGGCGTGTTCGCGGTCGGCGACGTGCGGTCGGGCTCGGTCAAGCGGGTCGGCGGCGCGATCGGCGAGGGCGCGCAAGTGGTGGCGGCGCTGCATGGCTTTCTCGGCGACGCGGCCAAGCCGGCGTTGTAGCGCATGATCCGGACCGGCAGGGCCGCGTTGGCGCAAAGTGGCGACCGGTTTTCCGAAGAGATCATGCTCAAACAATAGCGGAGAGAGGTGCAGGCGATGGCCAAGAAAAGCTGCTCGCACATCGCCGGCATCCGCACCGTCACGCCCAGCGCGCTCGGCTGCGAGGAATGCCTCAAGACCGGCAGCGTTTGGCTGCATTTGCGGATCTGCCGCAGCTGCGGTCACGTCGGGTGCTGTGACGATTCTCCCAACAAGCACGCCACCAAGCATTTTCACGCCACCCGGCATCCGATCATCGAGGGCTACGATCCGCCGGAAGGCTGGGGCTGGTGCTATGTCGATGAAGTGCTGTTCGACCTCGCAGACCGAAAGACTCCGCACAACGGCCCGATCCCGCGCTACTATTGAAATCTCCATGAAGAATGAGGAAAGCGATGGCGCAGGAGCTGCAAAGTAATTTCGCCGACGTCAACGGCGTCAGGCTGCATTATCTCACGGCAGGCAAGGGCGACCCGGTCGTGCTACTTCACGGCTTTGCCGAAACCAGCCATATGTGGCTGCCACTGATCGCAAAGATTGCCGACAGGCACACGGTGATCGCGCCGGACCTGCGCGGTTTCGGACAATCCGCCGCGCCCGATGACGGATACACCAAGAAGGCCATGGCGCAGGACATCCATGCGCTGGTGCAAAGCCTCGGCTACCATCGTATTCGATTGGTCGGCCACGATATCGGGCTGATGGTCGCCTATGCCTATGCCGCGCAATACCCCGCCGAGATCGATCGGCTGGTGCTGATGGAGGCGTTCCTGCCCGGCATCGGCGATTGGCAAAACGTCTGGCTGTTGCGCGATCTCTGGCATTTCCACTTCTACGGCAAGACGCCGCTGGCGTTGGTCACCGGGCGCGAACGAATCTATCTCGAGCATTTCTGGAACGACTTTGCCGCCAATCCGGCAAAATCCGTGTCCGAAGCCGACCGCGAGTTTTACGCCAACGAATATGCCAGGCCCGGGCATATGAAGGCCGGAATGGAAGTCTTCCGTGCCTTTGCCAAAGACGCCGACGACTTCGCGGGGCTGGCAACGACCAAGCTGCAGATGCCGTTGCTCGTGCTCTCCGGAGAAAAAGCCGGCGGGCCGTTCCTGATCGAGCAAGGCAAGATGGTGGCGAGCGATGTCCAAGGCATTCTCGTCAATGGATCGGGCCATTGGCTGATGGAAGAAGCGCCCGATCAGGTGATCCCGAAACTGGTGGAGTTTCTAGACCGCTAAGCTTTCCTTCGAACCGATGTTTTTCGAGTATGACAATCATGCAAAAGATTTGGGCACGCCCTCGATTTTTTTCACGCGGTGGCGCGTGGCAGAATTGCCGCCGGCCGCCGCGAGCGCATGTGGCAATTCTCCGGACGGAGTCGTAGCATCGTTGGGGGTTTGCAATCGGGGAGCGTGCCATGATGCTCGGATTGAGTCTGTCCACCTTCACTATTCTTCACGTCATTATCAGCCTGATCGCGATCGTCGCGGGCTTCGTCGTGATGTTCGGTATGCTCGGATCGAAGGCGATGCCGGGCCTGACCGCGATCTTCCTCTTGTTCACGATCCTGACCAGCGTCACCGGCTTCATGTTTCCGTTCGAGATGCTGCTGCCCTCGCACATCCTGGCCATTCTCTCGCTGGTGCTGTTGGCGATCGCCTGCATCGCGCTCTATGCCATGACGCTCGCCGGGGTGTGGCGCCCGATCTATGTGGTGACCGCGTTGGGCTCGCTCTATCTCAATGTGTTCGTGCTGGTGACCCAGACCTTCCTCAAGACCCCGGCGCTGCACGCGTTGGCGCCGGGCAATCCGCCGAACGGGCCGCCATTCGCCATCGTTCAGGGCGTGGTACTGGTGTTCTTCGTCGTCATGATCGTCGCCGTGTGGCGGCGATTCAAGCCGGCGTTGGCATAGGCCTGGCGCGGCTCTGGGACGCCTCCGCCGCTCTGACCGGGGTGTCGTTCGGCCAGTTCGCGGCCGCCGCCTGAACATGCAACGCAACGATGCAAGGGGAAATCGGATGAAGGTCATCCTGTTCGGCGCCACCGGCATGGTCGGGCAGGGCGTCCTGCGCGAATGCCTGCTCGATCCCGGCGTCGAAAGCGTGCTCGCGGTCGGGCGCAGCCCGACCGGGCAACGCAACGCCAAGCTGCGCGAGGTCATCCACAATAATTTTACGGATTTCTCCGCGATCGAAACGCAACTCACAGGCTACGATGCCTGCTTCTTCTGTCTCGGCGTCTCTTCGGTCGGCATGAACGAGGAACGCTACCGGCATTTGACCTACGACATCACCATGACCGCTGCGACGACGCTGGCAAAACTCAATCCAGGCATGGTGTTCACCTATGTCACCGGGCGCGGCACCGACGCCAGCGAGCGCGGCAGCCTGATGTGGGCGCGCGTCAAGGGCAAGACCGAGAACGATCTGCTCAAGCTGCCGTTCAAGGCCGCCTACATGTTTCGCCCGGCAGGCATCCAGCCGCTGCACGGCGTCAGATCGAAGACCGGCTGGGTGCAGGCGATCTATGTCGCGACCGCGCCGCTCCTGACATTTCTCAATCGCGTCGCACCGAACTACATGACCACCAGCGAGCAGCTCGGCCGCGCCATGATCAAGGTCGCGCGGGACGGTTACCCAAAACCGGTGCTGGAAAGCGAAGATATCAATCGCCTCTAAAGGAGGCTCCCTGTCTTGGTTGCTGCGCCGCAATGCTCCCGCAATCTGCAATCCGGCAAAATCCGGTTGCAAGCGAAGGGGGTAAGCCTAAGATCAAAGAAAAGTCCCAACGCTTTATTGGGCGAAATGTCGGATCGATAAAAAGGTTTGGCGGCGCCGCCTGCCGATCGACAGGCCGCGCGACAGGGAGGTAGCGATGACCAAGGGGGCGCACGCGTCGCCGGCCGACACGCGCCGGCAGTTCCTGAAAGCGACGGCATTGGGTGTGGCGGGGGCCGCGCTAGGGGTGCGCCCTGGCCTTGGTGCACCGAACACCATGTCGATGATGCACGAGAATTCATTCATCAAGACCTTCGATGAGTATTTCCAGAAGACACTTATCCCGGCTTACGAGAAACTCACCGGCGTCAAGATAAAATACGAGCTGGTCAGCGTCGGCGGCCTGCAGACGCGTGTCACCACCGTGGCAGAGACCGGAACCGGTCCGGACATGACGCTGAATTTCTTCAACTGGCCGTTTCTCTATGACGAGAAATATGTCGATGTCAGCGATGTCGCGGAGGAGGCCGGCAAGAAGAACGGCGGCTGGCATGACGCGGCAAAGGAGGCCGTCATCGTCAACGGCAAGTGGAAGGCGATCCCGTTCGGCAATGTCGGCCAGTTGATGAACTGGCGCACCGACTGGTTCAAGGAGGCCGGTTACGACAAATTCCCCGACACCTGGGACGAGCTTCTGGAGGCCGGCACCAAGCTGAAGGCCAACGGGCATCCCTTTGGCTTTGAGCTTGGCCACGGTTTTGGCGACAATCATGGCTGGCTCTATCCGTTATTGTGGTCCTATGGCGGGCGCGAAGTTGAGCCCGACGGCAAGACGGTGGTGATCGATTCGGCCGAGACGGCACGCGCCGTCGATTTTGCCCGCACGTTCTTCCAGAAGACCATGCTCGAGGACGTGCTTGGCTGGACCGATCCCAACAACAACAAGGCTTTTTTGAGCGAACAGATCTCCTGCACCAACAACGCCGAGAGCATCCTGTGGGCGGCGAAGCGCGATTTCCCTGATATCGCCAAAGTCACCGACCAGTCGCTCAATCCGAAGGGACCGGCCGGCCGCTTCCACATTCTGGCGCCGTGGAGCCACTCCATCTTCACCCACACCCCGGATCAGCAGGCGGCGAAGGATTTTCTGAGCTGGTTGATGCAACCGGCGCAACTCGGCGGCTGGTACGCCTCGGCCGATAGCTACTACGCCCCGTTCCTGCACGCCTTCGACGACGCGCCGCTGTGGCACGTCGAGCCGCGCAACATCCCATACCGCGATTCGCTCGCCACCTCGCATCTGCCGGGCTGGCCGGCGCCGGTCAGCCGCGCCTCGTCCGAGAGCGTCGCCAAATACGTCGTCGTCGACATGTTCGCCAAGGCGTGCGCCGGCAAGTCGACCAAGGAGGTGATCGCCGACGCGAGCGCGCAGCTGAAGCAGATTTACCGGCCCGCATAGGCATGTCGGTACACAGCGAGCCGATTCCGCTTCAGGCCACCCGCGGGCGCCTGTTGCCTGCCCTGCGGAACTGGACCGAGCGCGAGGACGTCTTCAGCTGGCTGATGATCTTGCCGCCGATGGCGTTCCTGATCGCGCTGGTCGGCTATCCCTTCGTCTACGGCATCTGGCTCAGCCTGGAGAATCGCCCGGTCGCTCAGCCCGGCACCTTCATCGGGCTCGGCAACTTCATCACCGATTTCCACGACCCGACCTTCTGGCAGGTGGTGCAGAACACCTTCGTCTACACCGGCGCCGCGACGGTGCTGAAAATGGTGGGCGGTCTTGGGCTTGCGCTGGTGATGAACCAGGCCTTCCCGATGAAGAACCTGGTGCGCGCGCTGCTGCTATTGCCGTTCATCGTGCCGACCGTGCTGTCGACCATTGCCTGGATGTGGATCCTCGATCCGTCCTTCAGCGTGATCAACTGGCTCCTGGTCCACAGCGGGCTCGCCGTGCGCGGCCCCTCGTGGCTCGGCAATCCCGCTCTCGCCATGAGCTCGCTGATCGTCGTCAACACCTGGCGCGGCCTGCCCTTCTACGCGATCACGCTGCTCGCCGGGCTGCAGACGATACCGCCCGAGCTCTACGAGGCCGCCACCATCGATGGGGCCGGCGCGCTCGATCGCTTCCGCTACGTCACCTTGCCGCTGCTCAAGCCGGTCGTGTTCATCGTGACGATGTTCTCGCTGATCTTTACTTTCTCCGACTTCCAGCTGGTCTATGTGCTCACGCGCGGCGGTCCGGCGAACGCCACGCACCTGTTCGCGACCTACGCGTTCGACATCGCCATGAGCGGCGGACAGTTCGGTCTCGGCGCCTCGGTCGCGCTCGCCATGCTGCCGCCGCTGGCGCTTCTGATCGTCGCGCTGGCACTGTACTTAAGGAAAGCGTGATGATCGAGGATGGCCGCTGGCGAATGCGCGCGCTGCGGCTGTGGCTGCCGCTCGCCTTCTTTCTGATCTTCGCGTTGTTTCCCTTCTATTGGATGGCGATCACGTCGCTGAAGCCGAATCAGGAGCTGTACAACCCGCACGTAATGCCCCTGATCGTGCATCATCCCACCCTCAAGCACTATGTCGACCTGCTCAGCGAGACGGATTTCCTGGTCTGGACCTGGAACACGATGCTGGTGGCGACCGTCTCGACGGCCATCTCGCTGGTTTTTGGCGTCATGCTCGCCTATCCGCTGGCGCGCATGAACTTCCCGGGCAGCGCCCTGGTCGCGTTTGCGGTAGCGGCGACGTATCTCGTTCCGCAGCCGCTTTTGTTCATTCCGATGGCCGAGATCATCGAGCGGATGGGACTCGGCAACACGCTCACCTCGGTCATCCTCACCTATCCGACCTTGCTGATCCCGTTCTGCGCGTGGCTGCTGATGGGTTATTTCAAGAGCGTCCCGCGCGAGCTGGAAGACGCCGCGCGCATCGACGGCGCGAGCCGGCTGCAGACGATGTTCCTCGTGTTCCTGCCGCTCTGCAAGCCGGGGTTCATCTCGGCCGGCATCTTCGCCTTCACACTGGCGCAGAACGAGTTCCTTTATGCGTTGATCTTCCTGACCGACACCTCGGTCCGAACCGTGCCGGTCGGTGCCATTGCCGAATTGATCCGCGGCGACGTTTTCTATTGGGGACAGCTCATGGCGGCGGCGTTGCTCGGCTCGATCCCGGTTGCAATCATCTATTCCTTCTTCGTCGAGCACTACGTCGCAGGCCTGACTGCCGGAGCGGTGAAGTAATCCCATCAAATCGCCGCAAATTTCGCGGCTTTTGCCCCCGCAGACCTTGTTCGCCATATATACATTAAAATCATCAGGGTGGAGCATGCGCATGGACCGCATCCGTATCGTCGGCGGCAACGAGCTCAACGGCACCATCCCGATCTCGGGTGCGAAGAATGCCGCGCTGCCGCTGATGATCGCAGCCCTTCTGACCGAGGAGACGCTGATCCTCGACAACGTGCCGCGGCTTGCCGACGTCGCGCAATTGCAGCGCATTCTCGGCAACCACGGCGTCGACATCACCTCGGTTGGCAAGCGCGTCGGCGATCGGCAATATCAGGGCCAGACCCTGCATATTACCGCGGGCAGCATCATCGACACCACCGCGCCCTACGATCTGGTGTCGCGGATGCGCGCGAGCTTTTGGGTGATCGCGCCGCTGGTGGCGCGGATGCGGCAAGCGCGGGTATCGCTTCCCGGTGGTTGTGCCATCGGCACGCGGCCGGTCGATCTCTTGATGATGGCGCTGGAAAAGCTCGGCGCGGATATTTCGATCGACGCCGGCTACGTCATCGCCAGGGCGCCAGATGGCCTGCGCGGCGCCAGGATCGATTTCCCCAAGGTGACGGTGAGCGGCACCCATGTCGCGATGATGGCCGCTTGTCTGGCGCGAGGCTCTACCGTGATCGATAACGCGGCCTGCGAGCCGGAAATCGCCGACGTCGCCAGGTGTCTGAACAAGATGGGCGCGCACATCCAGGGCGCGGGCACGCCGCGCATCACGGTCGAAGGCGTGGCGAGGTTGCGCGGCGCGCGGCACAGCGTGCTGCCGGACCGGATCGAGGCCGGCACCTATGCGATTGCCGCGACCATGACCGGCGGCGACGTGCAGCTCGCCGGCGCCCGGCCCGAGCTGCTGCAATCGGCGCTCGATGTCCTGAAGCAGGCCGGCGCCGAGATATCGGTCAATGATGAAGGCATTCGCGTCGCGCGCAACGGGGCCGGCATCAGGCCGGTGACGGTGTCGACCGCGCCGTTTCCGGGCTTTCCCACCGACCTGCAGGCGCAATTGATGGCGCTGATGGTCCGTGCGCAGGGCGCCTCGGAAATCACCGAGACGATTTTCGAAAACCGCTTCATGCATGTGCAGGAACTGGCGCGGCTCGGCGCGCGGATCAGGCTCGAGGGCGAGACCGCGCGGATCGACGGCATCGCGCAACTGCGCGGCGCGCCCGTGATGGCGACCGATCTTCGTGCTTCGGTGTCGCTGGTGATCGCGGGGCTTGCCGCCGAGGGTGAGACCATGGTCAATCGCGTCTATCATCTCGATCGCGGCTTCGAGAGGCTGGAAGAAAAGCTGAAAGCCTGCGGCGCCTCGATTGAGCGCATCAGCGATTGAAGGGGTACGTAGCGCGTATTGGCGCATTCCGCAAAAGCATGTCCTCGGATCCTGGGGTGGATACCGGTTTTGCTGATATCATACGCGCCTATGCTGCGCGTATTCCGCAAAAGTGGATACCGGTTTTGCGAATGGAATACGCGCCAAATATGAGGAATTCCGGTGGCCCCCCAGCTGAAACTGATCGCGCTGGATGAAGACGATCTCGCGGTGATATCTGCGCATGTCCAGGACGCCCGCGTGCAGACCGCTGATATCATCTGGCGGCAGGGCGAGAAGCGGCTGGTGGTCGGCATGAACCGGCTGGACTGGGAGCAGACGCTGTCAGGCGAAACCACGCCGCGCCGCCTGATCGCCGCGTTGCGCTTCGACCGGGTGCTGTCCTGCAAGTCGCGCAACATCGATCTCGACGCACCCGAGACCGTGCTGGACCTCGTCGGTATCGAGTTCTACCCGGGCGAGGACCCCGGCGGCAGCGCGATGCTGCTGTTTGCGCAAGGCGGTGCGCTGCGGCTGGACGTCGAATGCCTGGAATGCGAACTGACCGACCTCGGCACCGACGATCTCGGCGAAGGCGGCGCGCCGTAGGGGCAGGCGGCAGGGTGGGCAAAGGCGCGTTTGCGCCGTGCCCACCGCCCTCGTTCCAGTGGCCACCGCTTGGTGGGCTCGCTTCCGCTTACCCACCCTACTGAATTCGGGCGGATCACAGGGTTGACGTCGGTTGGCCGCCGCGCCATTGCAATTGGGCTTTCAACCGAATCCCGCCGGAAAGTCCTAAAATGCCCATTCGACTAGACCGCTCCAGCGCCGATTTCGACGAGCGGTTCGGCAAATTCCTCGCCGCCAAGCGCGAGGTTTCCGCCGACGTCGAGGCGGCGTCGCGCGCCATCGTCGAGGATGTGGCCGCGCGCGGGGATGCCGCGCTGATCGAGGCGACCAGGAAATTCGATCGGCTCGCGCTCGATGCCGAGGGCCTGCGCATCACCGCGGCCGAGATCGACGCCGCGGTGAAGGCCAGCGATGCCGTCACCCTGGATGCGCTGCAATTCGCCCGCGACCGCATCGAGACGTTCCATCTGAAGCAAATGCCGAAGGACGAACGCTTCACCGATTCGCTCGGCGTCGAGCTCGGCTGGCGCTGGAGCGCAATCGAATCGGCAGGGCTTTATGTCCCTGGCGGCACCGCGGCCTATCCGTCCTCGGTGCTGATGAACGCCATCCCCGCCAAGGTCGCCGGCGTGGCGCGGCTGGTGATGGTGGTGCCGGCGCCCGACGGCAAGCTCAACCCATTGGTATTGGCGGCAGCCCGTCTCGGCGGCGTGTCGGAGATCTACCGCGTCGGCGGGGCGCAGGCGATTGCCGCGCTCGCTCATGGCACTGCGACGATTGCGCCCGTCGCCAAGATCGTCGGTCCCGGCAACGCCTATGTCGCCGCCGCCAAGCGGCTGGTGTTCGGCAAGGTCGGTATCGACATGATCGCCGGTCCCTCCGAAGTGCTGGTCATCGCCGACGATACCGGCAATGCCGACTGGATTGCCGCCGATCTGCTGGCGCAGGCCGAGCATGACGCGAGCGCGCAATCGATCCTGATCACCGATTGCAAACGCCTGGCGGATGAGGTCGAGCGCGCGGTCGCAGCGCAGCTTGCGACCTTGCCGCGGGCGCAGATCGCTTCAGCCTCATGGCGGGACTTTGGCGCCATCATCCTGGTCGAGAGCCTCGGTGAGGCCGTGCCACTCGCGAATGCGATCGCCGCCGAGCATCTGGAAATCATGACCGCGGACCCGGAAGCATTCTCGGCGCAGATCCGCAATGCCGGCGCAATTTTTCTAGGGCCCCACACACCGGAGGCGATCGGCGACTATGTCGGCGGCTCCAACCACGTGCTGCCGACGGCGCGCTCGGCCCGGTTCTCCTCTGGGCTCGGCGTGCTCGACTTTATGAAGCGGACCTCGATCCTCAAATGCGGCCCCGAGCAGTTGCGCGCGCTGGGGCCTTCGGCGATGACGCTCGGCAAGGCCGAGGGGCTGGACGCCCATTCGCGTTCGGTGGGGATGCGCCTCAACCTGCCATGACCAGGCCGCCCGCCCAGCATGACCAGGACAATCGCGTTGTTGCGGTGACGCTCGATGAGGAGTCGATCGGGCGTTCCGGGCCCGACATCGAGCACGAGCGCGCGATCGCGATCTACGACCTGATCGAGCAGAACCTGTTCGCGCCGGAGGGTTTTGGCGGCGCTGGCCCCTTCACCCTGCATATCGGCATCACCGGCAACCGGCTGATGTTCGACATTCGCCGCGAGGACGGCACGCCGGTGGTGGCGCATCTGTTGTCGCTGACGCCGTTTCGCAGAATCGTGAAGGACTACTTCATGATCTGCGACAGCTATTACCAGGCCATCCGCACGGCGACGCCGGACAAGATCGAGGCCATCGACATGGGCCGCCGCGGCATCCATGACGAAGGTTCGCGCACGCTGCAGGAGCGTCTGAAGGGCAAGGTGCGGATCGATTTCGAAACCGCGCGCCGGCTGTTCACGCTGATTACCGTCTTGCATTGGAAGGGCTAGCGCATGATCCCGAAAAGTGGAAACCGGTTTTCGGATCAGATCATGCGCAAGACTAAAAGCATGACCCGGAAAAGTGTGCAGCGGTTTTCCGAAAAGGTCATGCCCCAAATCAAAAGCATGATCCCGAAAAGTGGGCAGCGGTTTTCCCTGCGACAAACGCGAAGCGTTTGCGCGGAGATCATGCGCAGAACCAAAGCCTAGCCCAATGGCGGCGCCATCGCGTGCGCGCAATCCGCAAGCCGTGTTGTTCGCGTGCGGCTTGAACAGCGTGCGTTCGCCGATGGCGGCAAGCCTGTTGCAGCAGATGTTTCCGCACGCGCTTTACGTCCGCTCCGCCGGCGTCAAGAAGGGCGAGCTCGATCCGTTCGCAGTCGCCGTGATGGCCGAGTTGGGTCAGGACATTTCCGCCCACAGGCCGATGACGTTCGAGGAACTCGACGATTGGGAGGGGCTGAATTTCGACCTGATCATCACGCTGGCGCCGGAAGCGCATCACAGGGCATTGGAATTGACGCGGACGCTGGCCGCCGACGTCGAATACTGGCCGACCCACGATCCGACCGGTGCCGAGGGCAACCGCGAGCAGAAGCTCGAGGCCTATCGCGAGGTCTGCGACACCCTGTTGCTGCGCATTCGCAAGCGGTTCTCCAAGGTCGGCGCGGCGAGCGGGTAAACCGGTCGTTGTCGCCCCGGCGCAGGCCGGGGCCCATCTTCCGTGACGGAAATGATTGAGAGATGGTTGCGGCAAGATTTCGCTATCATGACAGCCGCCGGTGATTATGGGCCCCGGCCTGCGCCGGGGCGACGATTTGGCGAGGAAACGGTATGCCTTCACGGGTTGTGAAAAGACAGGCCTTCCGATAGGTTCCGCGCGCGCTCGCCCCTGTTCGATTCCCCGCGAAAAATCCGCATGCTTGGCCGTCCCAAACTCGTACTTGCTTCCGGCTCGCCGCGACGCCTGGCGCTGCTCAACCAGGCCGGCATCGAGCCGGATGCGTTGCGTCCCGCCGACGTCGACGAGACGCCGCGGCGGGGCGAGCTGCCGCGCGCCTGCGCCAACCGCCTGGCGCGCGCCAAGGCCGACGCCGCGCTGAAATCGGTGCAACTCGACGACGAGCTGCGCGGCTCGTTCATTCTCGCCGCCGACACCGTGGTCGCAGTCGGCCGCCGCATCCTGCCGAAAGCCAATCTGGTCGACGAGGCCTCGCAATGCCTGCGGCTTTTGTCGGGCCGCAACCACCGGGTCTATACCGCGATCTGCCTGGTGACGCCGCGCGAGGCCTTCCGCCAGCGCCTGGTCGAGACGCGCGTGCGCTTCAAGCGCTTGAGCGAGGACGACATCCAGGCCTATATCGGTTCCGGCGAGTGGCGCGGCAAGGCCGGCGGCTACGCCGTGCAGGGCATCGCGGGATCGTTCGTGGTCAAGATGGTCGGCTCCTATCCCAACGTGGTCGGACTGCCGCTCTATGAATTGGTCACGCTGCTCGGCGGCGAGGGCTTTCCGATCCGCTTCGGTTGGCTCAATGCCACCGGCTGATCCACCCGGCGAGGCCGGCCGCGGCGGCAAGCCGAAGAAGTGCCCGATCTGCGGCAAGCCCGCCCAGGAGCCGACGCTGCCGTTCTGCTCGCCGCGCTGCCGGGATGTCGACCTCAACCGCTGGTTCACCGGTTCCTATGTCGTGCCGGCCTCCGACGAGGAGGACGAGGAATAGCCGTGATTTGCTAACACCTTGGCAACATGGCCCGTCTTCGCCCTGCGGGCTATGCCGGACGCGTTTGGCCTTCGTTTATTGCGGGCTGCGCCGCGCGAAGCCGAAGGCGAAGCGCGGCCGCGCCTGGCGTAGCCCGCAGGGCGAAGCCAGGTAGACAGCGCGGCTCTTGCCCACTATAAACCGCCCGCTCGATGGCCCTCCTGTTCTTCCTGGGCCCTTTGAGACGCCCAGGTAGCTCAGTTGGTAGAGCATGCGACTGAAAATCGCAGTGTCGGTGGTTCAATTCCGCCCCTGGGCACCAACGCTCCCACCGACACTTTGCCGGGATGGGGTTGCATTAAGGCGGCTAAGCGTCCGCGAACCTCGAAATTGATCGGATCGCCAGGCCTGATACGCGGCGCGACGACGATGCAGTCGATAAGCTCGCGGAGCTTGAGGCACGCAGCCTTCGCATCGGCCGCTGACAGCGCTTTCGCGAGTTGTTCGACCGCATCGAGGTAGACCGCGATGGTGGCCGGATGCAGCGTGACGACGTTGGCCTCGGTTGCCCGGGCAAGTCGCGCTTCCTGGCGATCGATCTCCGCTTCAAGTTCGGCGACCCGGGCCCCGACCAGACGTCCCGTCAGCTCGCCCTTGGCGACTGCGTCGACCAGTCGGGCCGCCTCCCGGCGCGCATCTTGTAGCCTGCGCTCGGCCTCGGCGCTTTCACGCGATCGCTCCTTCGAAAGCCGCGCCCACTCCTCGGCAAAGCCGCGGCGAGCGGCCTCGATTACCGCAGGGTTCTTGAGCTCCTCGCGTAGGCCCCCCAGCACCGCCTCCTCAATCAGATCAAGCCGACACTGGCGCTTATTGGCGCAATCTCCTGACTCGATCGAGCGGGAGCAGCGTGCCATGGGCCGGCCGCGTTGCGAGCCGGCCGAGACGAGGCTTGAGCCACACACACCACACCGCAGGAGACCCGATAGGATGCGGCGAGGCGGCACGCCCTTCCAGCCGGAATTCGCGGTTCGTGCTTTGGCGAGCCGCTCTGCCGTCTCCTGCCAAAGCTCCTCTGGTATGATGCGCAAATGCGGCGCCTCGGTCCGCCGCCATTCACTCTGCGGATTGACTCGCGGCACCTTGCGACCCGTCTGCGGATTGCGGATCTTGCCGACGCGGTTCCAAACGATGACGCCACGATATATCTCGTTGCAGATCATCCCAGAGGCCCGCTTAGCAGACCCATGTATGGTTGAGGCGTTCCAGGCGCGGCCGCGATAGGGTTTGACGCCCTCACGATTGAGAGTAGCAGCGATGTCGCGGCAGGTATGGCCTCGAGCATAGTCTTGGAAGATACGCAGCACGACCGCCGCCTGATCGCGGTCGATCTCGTGCTCGCCGGGCCGGCCCGCGATCGGGCGATAGCCAAACGGCAAACCTCCAGCTCGTTGCCCCTGCGCTAGCTTGCCCGCAAGTCCGCGCCGTGTCTTCGATGCGAGATCCGTGAGGTAGAGTGCGCCGACCAAGCCGCGGACGCCGATCGAGATCTCGCTCGCACGCCCATCGTCGACGGCCACAAGTTCACACCCGCAAAACCGCAACATTTCCCAGACTTGCGGCAGTTCCGATTGTGACCGCGCAACTCGATCGAAGCTCTCGACCACGACAACATCGAACCGGCGGTCGACAGCGCCTGCGATTAGATTCTTGAGACCGTCTCGGCCGTGGACCGAAGCACCAGAAAGCGCAGCGTCAGAAAAGATCTCCACGACTCCGTGGCCTTCACGCTCGCACCAACGACGGCACAGCGCCACCTGGTCCTCAATCGAGCGAGGGTTCTGCAGGTCCGATGAGTATCGGGCGTAGATCGCGGCTCTGGCCATGGTCGCTCTCTTCGTCTCGCTCGCAGCGCTTCGCCGCTTGCTCCATCCTCGCGAACTCTTGCCGCGCTAGCATGCGGCCGAGCTCCTCGGCAAAACCGATGATGGACGGATCCGGCACGCGCTGCAAGGAGTTTTGGCGCTTGCTCATTTCGAGCAAGCCGAGGCGCGCGCGCTGTAATTAAACTGATCGCCATCTCCCGCGAGGCGCGTCAAGTGCTCAAGCGGGCAACATCGAGCAGCCCCCAATTTTGCGGCGAGCTTGCGATCCGATTGAGTAATACCGAATTGCATAAAACGGCCTTCAGCAACCACGGATGCTATGACAAGGCCCAATATGCCGAACCAAATAATGGATTAGAAGGGCATTCCGAGGTGCGTAGTAGAAACGGCAACGATGGCGCATAATTGGAATGAATCGTACCGATTATTTGCTCCGCCATATTGATCGACATGCTCAGCTGTAATTTTCTAGGCTAGCTGGCGTCACTCGTTGGGACGCCGGGCGATTTTGCCTCACGGCTTTTGCGGTAGAAGCGGCAAAAAGTGAGGCGTGGCTTAAAATCAGACGATCTTGGAGAGCGATGCAATGACTCAAACGTGATGAAAGCCTGCAAGGTCGTCGTTACTCAACGAGGCGCAGGCGATCTAGGGCACTGCAGGAGGATCAATGTACAAGACGGAAGGAATTCCAACTAAGGCAGAGCTTGCGGCCTATCAAGATATACTCAGGTCGTGGCACAGCCGGGAGCACTTCCACAGCTATGTCCGAATGCTCGGTCGACGCGTCCCTACCGAGAACCTATGGGAGAATCCTTACAAGTTTGTTCGCGAAGCCATGACTTTGAATACCTATGCTGACCTCAATAGCGAGGTGATGGCACTTCGGCTCGGTAACGATCCGCCAGACGGTTGGCTTCGGCTAAGTTCTGGCGTTGAGATTCCAGTCGAGTTGACGGAAGCGTTGGAGCCCGGGCGTAAGCGGAACGACGAATACAAGGGGCGGGCAGCGCCCAAAGCAGTGGAGTGTGACCCGAAGACCCGCATTCAAACTATCGAGAAGCAGCTCGATAACGCGATCAAAAACAAGGTCGAGAAGTATTCGCCGAGACCTGCGCTTATCGTTTATCTAAACATGGGCGCGTACAGTCGTCCGAGGCAAGAAGTCGAAGCTGCTATCGCCCGCCGAAAGGCAACTTATCAGAGCAAGTTCAATGGGCTCCACGTCCTTTGGCAAGGGCAAGCTTATTAGGCAGCAGTCAGCATCACCGGTCCGCTGCCCGGTTGCCGGAATATAGACGTCGGTGCTAGGCCGTTGACGACACACGCTGTAGTATGAATTCGACTCAGATGAGTTGTGGATGGAGTTTTCTAATGCAGCGACAAGTTTACAGTCAGCCTGCTCGCAATGTCGAGGAACTGCGCAGCCGCAGAGTTCGGCCGATCCATAGCGGGCACATTTGGGACGGTGCCGATCAAATCGGCTGGATCGAGAACGGCAGTGTGTTCAGCGTCGCGACGAAGAAGAAGTTTGCGCAACTGGACGACGACGGCAACCTGTATGACCTGAACGGTCAGTCGCTGAATTTAAGCCTTCAACAGGTGAACGGCGGCGGTCGGCTCGGACCGGACAGCCACGCGCATGCTGTTGTGCGCTTCAAGGAACTCGCAGATGGCTGATTCGCAGCCTGTCGTAGAAGTCCAAGTCTTCCAACACTCTAAAGGCCGGGTCATGGGGGTCTCCAGGTTGAGTGATCCGCGACCGGGCAAGGTCAGCGCTTATTCGGCGGTAATGCCGATTGTCGAAGCGCTCGATTGCGCGTTGTAGATCGCGCATTCTAAATCGGTGATCTAGTGATCGACGATCCGCGCGGACACTTGTTCATCCGATGAACCAAATGATATCGGTCGAGGATCGAAAAATCGAATTAAGCGTTCGAAAAAATATATTTGAGCGTTCACGGCCCTGCTGGCATTCTCAGCGAATGCTAATGGCGAGGGCATGACTGTGGAACAGGAGGTCGGTGGTTCGAGCCCACCCAACTGTACCAAAAATATCAGACATTTAGCAAAGGTCTTCGGATCTCGTAGACCGCCCTAGCTACCGCGTAGCTACGATGACGTAGCGCCAGTGTTACTGAGTCAAAGATGACTCAATTGTGATCGCTGGTCACCGGCCAAATCCGCCGAAGAGCTGCTTGACCGCATGCTCAACAGCATCGACGCGCTTTGTGCCGAAGGGGATCGCCTGAGAGCGCAGCAGCTGGATCACGACGCAAAGTCTTGGCGACGCAGTGGTGAACGAACTCGACGGACTTCAGCAGCTGTGGCAAGTCGTGGAGCTCAATGACTGCTATCAGGTCGTCGGTGCCACTGGCAGTTCATCCTGGCCGTCACTCGCCGGCACGATCTTCATCCCGCTACGCCAACCCGGGGGAATTATCCCAGCGCGAGGCAGAGACGATTGCCAAGCTGAGAACGCTGCTAGCCTAACTGGCTCTATCAAAACTCCTTCGGCCATTTCGTCCGACGCGCAGCGGCAGCCTTTTGAGCTTCCTCCAAGCTGCTGACGGGCAAATCGCTAACAATGTTGTAATCGCGGGGTGGACAATCGCTCCATGCCGACTTTTCTGCAGTCAGGAAGTGCCTAGCAACGCCCAGCAATTTCTTCTTGTTCTCGAGGTGAAGCCTTTGCTCCTCGGCTATTTCTTCAGCCGTGGGCACTTCTCCACTGCGGTCTTCGCGATCCAATTCCCGGTCCTGCGCGTCTCCGTCGAGGAAAGTGTCGTAGCAGTAGAACACATCGATCGGCCGGGTTCGGGCATCGGTTAGCTCATAGTAGAGCTTGCATCCCTCTAAGAGCAGGAGGTGGGTGTATTCGTCCGTAAGGTCGCCAAGTTGCGCCAACGGATCTCGGTCGGCATGCTTCAAGAAATTCGCTAGCTTCCGCGTACCGTCGCTGGGATTATCTCGAATATGTTTCGCCCATACGCCGCCAGCATTGGTAGCTTTGTCATAGCTGATGAGAATTGAAAAGGCGGCCCATGCCAGCGTATGCACGGAAAGTAGGTCATACTCGTGCAAGTACAGCTCTATTGCAGTGTCGAGTTGACGCTGAGCAGCTTCAATCTTTGAAATAACCATTTGGCCTCCCGGAGGAAAGCTACACTATCACACCGACGTTCTGGGTGCCCTCGACTTCGAGGGCGGCTATGTCGGTGAAGCGCAAGGCGCGACGGCGCAGTTCTACGCTGACGTCGAGCAGACCCTTGCGTTCGCCAAACATGCGGAGACGTGGGAATGGAAAGAAGTCGCACCCGGACCAAAACCAACCGAGGAAACGTTCGGGTCTACCACTTCGTCGGACCAGCCTTCGGACTCGATGACATCAGGCGGCGGCGATTGAAAATCGCCACCATTGCCGATCTCAACGACCCCTTCGAGCTTCTCCCGTCATCGACCGACCAGACGGTACGCGCCCGGTTCAACATCTGGCGGCAGCATTTCGATCTTCGCTTCGGTATGCTATGCTTCAGCCGTAAATGGACGAACCCGGTCCAGTGGAGTCACTATGCGGCAAAACACACAGGTCTTTGCCTCGGCTTCGACATACCGGCCAATTTGCTGGCGAAGGTCAGCTACACCAAGAAACGGCTGACGCCACGCGTGCATGTGATCGAGGGCAAGGCGCCAGAAAATAAAAAGGAAATGTACCGGGTCCTCACGACCAAGTATCTGCACTGGCGATACGAAAGTGAAATGCGCCTCTTTCTCGGGCTTAACGATAGAGGCCCTGATAACGGTCTCTACTTTGCCGACTTCGCGGACAGACTGGTGCTGAAGCAAGTCATTGTCGGGCATTTGTCCGCGGTCACGCGCGCCGACGTGCAGGAAGCGTTGGGCAACCTCGCCAATGGCGTCGAGGTGTTCAAGGCGCGTCTAGCCTTCAAGACCTACACGGTCGCGAAGCAGCGCAAAGAGGCGATGTGGAGGTAGCTACGCCGCCTCCTCTTGCATTTCTTCCCAGACTTGCCGGAACGTGCCGGTCGTTGGCACGCGAAACTCGAACCACATGGTGCGCAGCGCATCGTGTTGGTCGTCGCGCCACGTGCGGCCAGGACGACTGATGACGCTGGGGGCCGGGAGTATCCGTTTCCTGCGAGACCACGATGCAGCCGATCGCCGGTAGGTCGTTCTGGATACAATAGGTCCCGACGATGCCGAGTTCGCGGTGTAGGCCAATTCCAGCACGCCGGTCCATGCCCATTTCCGCGGCCAGATCACCGTACGTGACCTGCGGTGGAGATTCCCGCGCGTCGGAATTGCTGGTTTCTCCATAGCAAGACGGCTCGCCCCCAACCTGCGAAAATGGGTTCATTTATTTTCGTAAGTCGCGGTGTTTTGTCGGTTACGCGCGCCGGCCTTTACGCAGCGTCGGGCGTCCAACGGGCCGCCGTCCGGAGATGCTCGTCGGCCAATTGACCGATGATCCGGTCCGCCAGGCGGTAGGCGTGCACCCGGCGCTCTTGGCCCTCGGCATCGTCCCCGTCGTACGACGCCTTCCGGAGCAACTGCAGTGCGACGACGAGCGGGTATTCCACGTCCGAGAACTGGACGGTGAACGCCGTCTGCCGGATGTAATGCAGCGCATCGAGGAGGTTCGCCGCATCCCGTTCGGGGCGCGGCGGTACCGCAGGCGCGCGCAGCGCCTTCAGCTCATAGACCTCGTCGGCCAGCCGCATCCAATCGTCGCCCGCGACGAGCCGGGTATCCATCATCAAGGACACGTCCAACGCCGCGGGATCCACGGTCAACGGTCCGTAGTCGACCGACGCGAAATCGATCAGGATCGCGTTCGCGCCGGCGATGCGGACGTTGTTGCCGTGAAGGTCGCCATGCGTCGTTCCGTAGCGGTATCTGATCGCCGGCAGCGCCATGAGCATGGCGTCGAGTTCGTCAAACGGGCGGACGGCCGCTCCTGCCGAGCGCCGTCGCTTTTCGAGCCTTCTCTTGCGCCTGATGTTGTACGTGGTGGGCCGCGACCGGCGAAGGCGATGCAGGACGTTCCCGTCGGCGACGTATTGGTTGTCGTAGAACGGCTGACGCCGCCAACCGCGCAACGCGCCCTCGAAGAGGGAGTGGAGCGCGTCACGTCCCGCGCCGCGGTCGATCGCCTCTATCAGCGACTCGGACTGTTCGACGAAATTGCCGACGATCACGCCGCTCGAGTGCGAAAGCAGGCAACGCTCGTCGTCGAGGTTGGGTCTCTGGCTGAACGGAACATGCAGCGTCGTGCACTGCCGGTAGTTGTCGAGCTCGCGCTCGATCTTCTTGCGGTCGTCGAACTTCACGAAGAAGGGCAGCGGAATCGGTCCGACCCGCGAATTCAGCAGGCTCGCGAACGCGCAGAACACCTTGGCGCTTCCCGTGGATTGTTTCACCAGCTTGACTGCCGAGCAGTCGCCGAAAGCGCGCTTCAGCAGGATTTCCTCTTCGGACGACAGCGGCTCGCCGCCGACCACCCGCAGCGACGCGTTGATCGTGGGCTGCTCCCGCACGCGGACGATCTCTTCGAGCAGTTCGCTTTCCTCGCCGCGCGGCGAGACCGCGACAATTCCGTCGAGCCGCCAATTTTCCAGGGCGACGGCGACCGCCGTGGCGTCGTCGAACGAACACGACACGAAAGCCCCAAGTCCGTGCGCGAGGGCGTCGCGGAGCACCGTTTCGGTGCCGGCTTGCAACGCCGCGGTTGCCGCGCCGTCGTCCAATGCCACGACTACCGCACGGCCGTCCCGCAGCTGCAGCGCCGACGGATGTCCGGTCAGGCTCTCGATCTCGAGCTTCGCGAATTTACACGCGTCCAGACAGCCTTGCCCGGGGTCTCCCCCGCTCCAGATGACTTTCCGCCTACGCGCGTTCATTGAGCAAGCTTCCGAAGGCCGTCGGAGGTTTCGAGAAAACGCTCGGGCTGGATCCCGAAAGGTCGATCGTGTCGGTGTCGCTGAGAAGGCGGTCGGGTTGGTCGCCGGCGCCCTCGACGATGATCCCGTGGCCGGCCGGAATCCGGGCGAGGAGGCGCAACTGGATGACGGTTATAGTCGGGCCCGGCGCGTCGAGACGTTGGCCGTTGAGCAGGATGGAATACCGCCGTTCTTCGCTCATCATGCCGTCCTGTCGACGTTCGATGACGGTGGAGCATACGGTGCCGGCGCCAGTCCGAAGCGTGAGCCTTTCTCGGAAGAAACCGCCAGACGGTCGGTCACGAGCGACTGGCAGGTCCAGAGCGCCTCCCAGGGAATTGCGTCAAGTTGTGAGGCGAGGTCCGCGTAATGCGCGTGCTGGAGTCCGGGCGCCGGCAGCAGCTTGTGAACGCGCCTCTTGAGCTCTTCGCTTCGCCAGGAATGCGGATCCGACACGTCGCACCAGATCAGCCTGTTCCGCCAGAGGATGAAATGGGCCTCGCAGCCGCTTTCTCGCCATACAGATGGAAAGAGCGTCAGGCTATCTTCCCGGTCGTAGAGTTTCCAGGCGGGGCCCGCCCGCGGATCGAGGTTCACGCTGATGACTTCGCCGCAACCGTCGGGGCATCGGATCGTCAACGATCTCAGTGCGCCCCGCCGGACCAGCGCCACGTCGCCGGCCTGCGGCACGAGATCGACGGCGTCGGAATGCCTTTCGGCGGTGCCGCGCAGATTGATAGACTTCGCTCTAGCCATGGCGGCGCACCGGAAGCGGCTCGAGGTCGCGTCTGCCCGCCGGCGAATCCGGGCCGCAGAAATTGCAGGTCGGATTCCGTTCGGCCGCGACGCCGGACAGTCGCTGCCGGTTTCCGTCGTAGACCAGGAAGCGCGCCGCCGCGTCCAAGCCGGTCACCATGGAAAGGAACATGGTGACTGCAGCCGAGGCGACCGTGGAGTTGATGCTGATGATCGCGGGCTGCACCACGCGGGCGCCGACCACGTAAGGATCCGCCTTTCGCTGATCCGGCGTCATCATCTCCTCGCGGATCTGTTTCGGGTCGAGATGATTGAGGCACCAAAGGCAGGGTTCGCCCTCCTTGAGCGCCTTCACGTGACCGGCGAAGGTCACCGTGGATCCGGACGCATCGACGACGACCCCCATGTCGATGGCGGAGACGCCGTATTGGTAGGCGAGTTGATTGATGACGTGCCTGCTGGCATGCGAATCCGTACAGCAGAAGATGAAGTCGCATTCGGTGAGGCGCTTGGCATGGGCCTCGTCGACCACGTCTCCTGCGATCTCCTCGACGCACGCGTTCGGCCGTATGGACCGGATCATCCGGGCCGCCACGGAAACCTTGGGTTGGCCGACTGATGCAGGCGTAGATCCCACGGTCCGGTTGAGGTTGGTCGTCTCGACCGCATCCGGGTCGATGAGCAGAAAATCCGCAACGCCCAGATGGGCCAACTGCTGGACCACGACGGATCCGGTCCCGCCCACGCCGACCACGCCAAGGCGCAGCCGCGCCAGCGCAGCCTGGCCCTCTTCCCCGAATGCGCGGATCTGGCGGTCGTAGGTAGCCGCCGCTTCGTTCTGGATCTCCGTCACTTTCACGGTCTCCTTGGTGCCCAGTCTCCGCGCGGCTTCCGTCTCGCTGCCGAACACGAGTGCGCAATGAGGAATACCGGGAATACGGCCTTCCGCATATTTGGCCAGCTCGATTTCGGCGTCGTCGTCGATCGGTGAGAAAGCAACTTGCTTCACCTGGTGCGGATGCGTGTGGCAGTATACCAGTGACAGGCCCTCGATGCGCGCCTTCTTCTCGATGGGCAGTCCGAAAGCCGGATCCACCACCACCGCGGTCGCGGTCCGCACCAACGATGCCTCGGGCGGCACGACATGTATCTCCCGGACGGTTAGGCGCCAATCATCGTCCGAGCGCCCGGGCTCGCAGAGCAGGATTGCCGCGGTCTCGAGGTCGTCGTGCCAGATGTCGTCGCGCAACCGGCGAAGCCTTCCGTTCGGGAAGATCAGTTCGATCATTGCGGGCGTCGCAGTCGGTCGATCACGATGGAAACGAAGGTCATCAGGTCGTCCCTGTTGGGGCTCCAGTTGCGTTGCCCGTCAACGACGTGCCACGAAAACCAGCGGCCGACGATGCCGGTCTCTGGGATCTGCTGAACGTTGCTGGCCTGAGGCTGGCCGCCGGCAGCAAGAGTTCAGCGACTGGTCCGCCCAAAAGCAGTCGGGCGGCGGCCCCGGATAGCCGACCGGCACCAGGAAGTAGATGTTGGTCGACGCGGCGGACCAGCCCGGCGGCAGCGCGATGCCCGGTATCGAGACCAGCGCGCTGCCGGAAGGCAGGGCCTCCAGCTTACCTGCCGGATAGCGTTCCATCACCCGTTCGAATTGCCGTTCGGTGACGCGCGACAGCATCAGCGCGCCCCGAAGTTGGTCGGCGGCTTGGAGAAAAAATGCTTGGCGGGATGCGCGGGGTCGACCGTGAGGGAAACCGTCTGGCCGTCCTCGATCACCTTGTCCTCTCCTTCGCCATGGCCTTCTTCGATCAGAGTGTGACTCAGATCGAATTCCGGATCGACCGCCTTGATCATCGCCTTGATCTGGGCGCCCGTCGCCATCTTCGTGGCCGACCGGATCTCGTGCTTCTTATAGAAGAAGTAGTGCCGCTCACGCTCGAGCTTCAGATAAAGCTCGTCAGCATCGCCGGCCACCGATCCCAGTGTCTCCGGGTCCTTCAGCGCCGTATGCTCGTGAAACAGCCCGTAGGTGATCAATTCACCCTTGTCGTCGACGCCTTCCTTGAGGTCGAAAGCGACGAGAACCCGGGATTTAAAGGATCCGACGGTTTCGTCGCGGTCCACCTTGTGGTCGTGGAGTTTGTCGTCGTCCTCGGGATAGCGGACCCTGACGTCGATTTTGCCGGCCTGAACTCATGTTCATGTCCTCCAGTAGCGGCGCGCCGGAAGGGCCGCCCCGACGGCTAAATGGCAGATTCGGTCCGAAATGTCAAATTATTGTTTCCTAATGGGTAACACTTTTACTTTTGCTGTGCATTATGGCTCCAAGTTTAGTTGCGTTCGGCTCAAAAAAGTGTTTCCCATTGCTAAACGAATCATTGGGCCCGCCGTGCTTGTCTTGTTCGAAAGCGCTGCCGACAAGCGCCTTTTCTGTTCGGCAGAACTGCTCGATCGGCGTTTCGGACCCCTTCTGTCGAAGAAGATCAAGGTGCGGCTGCATCTGCTCAGGGCCGCACCGACCCTGGCAATGGTTCCGACTTGCCAGCCTTTCTGCCTCAGGAAGACGTCTCGCGGCGACTTTACGCTGGATTTGTCTCCTCCAAAGGTTCTGCGTTTCGCAACTCAAGGCCGTCGTGGCGATCCTATCACCGCAATCAAGACAGTCAGGCTTCTCGGCGTCGAATGACCGGCCGCAGCAGTTCAAAGGGGAATCATGACACGTGAGCAATTTACATTCGAGCCGGACTATTCGATCAGCCCCGGAGCGGCTTTGGAAGAAAGCCTCGGAGCCATGGGAATTTCAGCGCGCGAGCTGGCCCGCAGGTGCGGACGCTCCGCGAAGCTAATAGTCGAGATACTCGCCGGAAAGGCACCTCTCGAACCCGAGACGGCATTGCAGTTCGAGCGGGTGACCGACGTGAACGCCGCCGTGTGGCTCGGCATGGAAACCCAATACAGGCTCGACTTGGCCCGGAAGGAGGAGGACCAGCAGCTTGCCGGTCGCTACGGTTGGGCGAAGGACTTTCCGCTCAAGGAGATGAAGGAAAGAGGGCTCATCGATCCGCCGAAGGACAATGCCGATGCCGTCAGACAACTTCTCAAGTATTTCGGCGTCGCCAGCATCGATGCGTGCGAGGCAGGGTTCGACTCTCTTTCTCTCTCGTACCGGCATTCTCCGACTTACGTGACAGATCGAAATTCTCTCTTTGTGTGGCTAAGACTTGGGGAGACGGAGGCGGAGTCCATCGAGTGTGCAGAGTACGACAAGACGACGTTTCTCAAGTCGCTCGCGCAGATACGCTCTCTCACATTGGAGAGCATCGAAGTGTTCCTGCCGAAGATAGAGCGCTTGTGCGCGAAGGCAGGTGTAGCATTCGTTGTTACAAAGCCCGTAGGCAAGATATCGCTCAGCGGAGTCTCTCGTTGGCTCTCACCACGGAAGGCGATGATCCAGCAGACATTGCGCCACAAGGCGAATGATCATTTTTGGTTCACATTCTTCCACGAAGCGCGCCACGTTCTCCACGGCAGCCGAAAGACAGTGTTCGTCGATGGAACGGGGTTGGAAGGCGCGTCGCCGGAGGAAGAGGAAGAAGCAAACGCATGGTCCGCCGAATTCCTTGTTCCGCAGGCTCAGCTTTTCAAATTTGTAGCTGCAGGGGATCTGTCTGAAAGAGCCGTGCGGTCGTTTGCGAACGAATTGGGTATCGCCGCGGGGATCGTTGTTGGTCAGTTGCAAAAACGTAATTATTTGCGTTACGGGCAACTCAGCAGCTTGATAGAGCGTTTTGAGTGGACCTAAAATAAGGCCCCGGTGTATGCGGCCGTCTACGACTAAGCGGCTTCGGAGTGCTTGGCGGCGGCACCGGGGTTTGTTTCGATGAGATGTTGAAATGGGCGTTGGGCGAACTGGAATGGGTGCGTTCGGCAGAGAAACCCATTGCGAGCGCGGCCGCGATCATCATCCTGTTCGCGACGCAGTCTCGCCGGACATGCGCTCGGCGTCGTGCTTCAGCCCGTAGCTGCTCCTCGCGCGGTTCATCGACTTGCGCCGGCCGAACTTCGAGAGCAAGGCGGCGGCGCGAATGAACTCGTCGATCGCGTGTTCGTCCAACATTTCGGCCCGGTTCGCCAGGAATTGCGTCTCGGCCTCTTCGAACGTCTCGTCTCGCTCCGGGGGCACCCTATAACTCCTGAGCGCTGTAGCGTGCAAATCGGACAGATCGGAAGCGCTGTTGGCAAGCTCGTAGCCTGCCGTCCCGGGGCTCACTTGGCCCCGTTGGGCAACTTCCAGTGTACAAGCGCCCTTCAAACTCATAATCAGCGGGTCCCAGGTTCGAGCCTGGTGCGCCCACCATGATCCTCAAGCGAGAACAGTAACTTACGTCGAGCCCGAAAAACATCGGTCGGCAAAATAGGCGATCCCTGTTCAATTTTGTTCGCGACTTGGCTAAGCGAAACCTCTCAAAAGAGGTCGTGGCACACCAGATTCGATCACACGCTCACTGACTGATCACCGAGCGACCTGAAGCGGACTTTCTCAGGTAATGGTAGGGGGCTCCGTTGTTAGGGGAGCCTCCCAACGGCCACCTTGCATCATGATCATCATCTGCGACAAGTCGACGATCCAAAGTCTCAATGGGGATGAGGCGTTCTGGCTTGGAATCCATTACCGGGCGAACGTCGTCCCGATCTTCCTGACCGAGGTGCTAGCGGATCTCCATAAGCCCCCACCGGAAGGTAGAACGGCTGAGGACGTGGTTGCGAAGATATCGAAGAAGGTTCCTCAGCTCGGCGCGCTCCCGAATGTCTACCACGGGACACTGGTGCTGGGCGATCTGTTGGGACAGCCGGTCGAGATGCTCCGGGTGCCGGTCATTCCTGAAGGGCAAATCATTCAGGCGGGGGGCCGCGTCGCAAGCTACTACGGCGAGATGCCAGAAAGCGCCGCCGTGAGGCGGTGGCGAAAAGGGGACTTCCTCGGTGTCGAGCGCGACTATGCCAAGGCGTGGCGCGAGGCGCTCGAAAAACTCGATCTGACGTCTATCCGGAAGGCATCACGGGCGCGCGGGACGCTGAAGCTCTCGGACTTAGCGGCGGTGAAAGCTGCGGCCGATGACATAGCGCTGGCGAATGGCCGCCGGTACGCGGTCTTCAAGGCTGCGCTGGATGCGCTGAACATCCCGGAGAGCTATCGGCCAGCAATCTTGAAGCGTTGGAAGGAGCAAGGCGGCCCAGCACTACGAGACTTCGCGCCCTACGCCGACTATGTGTTCAGTTGTGAGGTCTTCTTTCACCTAGCGATTGCGACGGGGAAGATCGATGCGGTGCGTGCTTCGAACCGGAATGACATGGCTTACCTCTTCTACTTGCCATTCTGTAGGGTTTTCACTTCGTTCGACCGTTTACATGCCTCAATCGCGCCGTTGTTCATGGGCGAAGATCAGACCTTTGTCCCTGGCCAACAGCTAAAAGACGATTTGGCTAAGCTCAATGCGTACTACCTGGCGCTCCCCGAAGAGGTCCGGGCAACAGGAGCGATGCAGTACGCGGCATACCCGCCGCTCGAAGGCGACTACCTCACGAGCAGACTGTACGATCAATTTGAGCCGGGCTGGCGAGAGCACGCCAGAAATCCGATCAAGCTGACGCCGGAGATCAACAAGAAGGTGATGGAACATCTAGGGCCAGTGATCGATGCGATCGAGCGGGGCGAAGGAGCGCCGCAGGGCATAACTCGGATCGAAACGAAGGATGATGTCTTTATGTTTACGGTCGATCCCAAGTCTGATCCAAAGAAGAAGCTATAGCGCAGGACGGCGCATCCCTGCGGTGGCCCGCCATCTCAATCTTCAAAGCGATATTCAGCCTGCCGAATGATCTTATCGCCTTGCCGAAGCTCCAATGACATCACGTTCATGTCCGGATAAGTCCTGTATGCGTGGGATTGATCGTAGTAGTGCCACCTAAAATGCAGGATCACTCCATCGCCCGTTCTTTCCCAAACTTCATATTTTCCATCGCGCTTGTTGGTTAAGCCATGGCGCTCAGCTTTCTAACTCAGCAATTTTCGCCGATTTTTGGTTGGCCGCTCTGATCATTGCCGCTTCAATTGCCGCAAACGCGTCAGCCAAATCAATATTCCCGCTTGTCATTTGTCCCACCCATCAAGCGATGAAGGCCGTTGAAAACACCTTGCGCATCATGGCCGTGAAGTATGAGCGCAATCTGAATTACGTCAAAGAGTTCATCCAGGGTTTTGCGTATATGTTTCCGAGCGACGCAAGTGATAGCTGGTCGTTGTTCTGCGTGAAAATTCGTTAGGTCAAAACGAAAGCGTCAATTTCGTCTTGGTTGAAATCTTCCAGCCAGGAATGAACGCGAGCGATGATAGAGAAGCGCCCCTGTCGTCCACCTTTTCAAAACGAGGTTCTTCCATCTTTACGATGGCGTTCGGCACTTCGTCTTGATAGCGTTTCCAGAAGCCGGATTGCCCAAGCTTATCGACCTTGCGGTTAGATAGCCGCAACACCTGAAGGTCTTTTTTGATGGCGACCGGGAGCTTCACTTGCTTGGTCATGACGCTTGCTTACACGGCAACGTTGGTAAGCTTCAGGACTGTAACGTTGCCGACGGCGTCCCAACGATATTCGTAATGGTCGGCTTGGCTGACGGGAAGCTTGACGCACGAAGGTCTGAACACGCACACATTGGTTCCGCCGGGTTTGCGAACGCTGTCATAGACGATGCCGTTGGCCCCTTCTCCCTCCTGCGGCCAGCGCAAACTGATGCCGAATGCCTGGCTGGCGCGATAGTCATTGAGATCGTAGAGTTCGGGGTGCTGTTCTTGCTGATCGCGTATGTCGGTGAGTTCGCAGTCGATTTCCGCGACAAGCTCGCGCATTTGTATGTTCACCGGGTAAACGCCCTGCGATAGCGCGAGCCGCTTGGTGTTGTGATGCAACGTTTCTGAGATTGCAGTCTCAACCTCGAAAGCTGCATACCAAGCGCCGAGCCGGCCATCTGTGAACCTGCCCCCCGCATCATCCGCGTGCAGAAACGCTGCCATCACCATGGTGGCGCCGGGCCCCTGCACGATCTCACTCTCCGGCAGAAGCGGAAGGCGGCGAGTCAGGACGGCAAGCCGGTCGTTTGTGGCCAACTCCAAGAGAAAAGCCATCGCCAGCTCGTCCTTGTCGGCGACCAGGTCGTCAAACACACCGATCGGCGGATAACGGCTGGCGATCAGGCGGTGAGTTCGCGTGCTGACGTGCGCGGCGCCAGTCATTTCATGCCGCGCCACGCATCAAGGTAACGGCGCACGGCATAGAGGTCGTCAATGCTTCCGCGCAGAGTGCGGTTAAGCGGCGTGTCGCCACCGAACGGCAGATCGCAATTCGGGCTGGTGAACCAGCGCGACGCGCTTGCTTCATCGGAAAAGAGAAGCTTCAGTCCCTTGTGGATACCAAGGACAAGCGAAATGCGCTCAAGTTGATCGCGGGTGAGCGTGCCAGTCTTTCCGTTCTGCCAGTTGTGATAGGTCGGCTTGGAAATGTCGCCGAGCAATGCGCGGCGTTGATCGACTGCCAGACGCCAAAGGTCGGCAAGACGGAAGAACAATCGGACAGCCGTCGGCGACATACGCTCCCGGACCTTGGGGTCGCGTAAGGCATCAGGGGCCAAAACCCCTGGGCCGGAAGTGGGAAGCTCGAAGTCGGTCGCGGTCGCCATGTATCTATCCTTAGACTTGAAGTATCAAGATAGACCATAAAGTGAAAATGTCAACTTTCGTCCCCGGATCGGTCGGCGGCCGAATGGATGAAGCTGAAACCCCAACGCGTGCCCAATATTGACATTGTCAGATTTTTCAAAGACAAATCTGACATGGAGAATCGGCCATGAGCGATGGACCTCACAAGAGCCTGCCGATGCGTAAGGGCTGGCGAAAGCTGGCCGAGCGAGGCGCCAACACTAATTTCGATGCAGACGAAATTGGTGCGGCCGTGCCTGACGCCATCGGAGACGACTGGGCTGAGGAAGGTTGCGATCAAGCGGTGCGCGAACTGCGTCAAATCCTCACGGACAACCGGCAGGGATCGCTCTTTGGTCAGGAGCAAGAGGACAAGATCGAGGCCTTGAAAGATGTATCCGCGGCGGGCTCTCCGTTCAGGCGCATGATCATAGAAAGCGTGATCCAGGCTGCCGAGAGCAACGCCGATCCCGACATCGCGCTACGAGCGGGGGTTAAATCGGCCGTGGCGCAACGTCTCCTACGGGGCTCACTCCAGGTCGAAGAACATTATCTGCGCAGCGGCGATACCGCGGCTTCCACTATCCGGGCGCGCATCGCCGAGGGAATAGCGAAAGCCCCGCCGGGGTCCCTCGCCGACCATTTCTTAAATCCTAAAGGCCCAACCTCGCTGCCGCACTCCGAAAAGCGCAACGGCCTTGATGACGGACCGAGGTTGCCATGACCCGCGAAGAAAATGATCTGCCTCAAATCAAGGTCAACGTCTTCGAACGGGCTGGCTCAGCCCGTAAGCAATGGATCAATTGCCGGATAGGAGAGCATCTGCAATTGGAGACCGACGATCTAGCCTCGTACTTTTTTGCGAAGTGGGAACCAATCGTGTTCGATCTTCTCCTGCTCGCTGCGGCCGTCGAGTTCTGCGACAAGATCAAGAAGCGGCCCAAATTGGGATGGGGTCGCAGCATTCAGTTGCGTTTGCCGGTCCATGACGCCGGCGCTTGGCAAAAGGCCAGCGTTGGCGCAGAACTCATCCGTGCGCTCGAACTGCTCACCGGTGACCGTTGGCAGGTCGAATTCGTTCAACGCAAGACGGTGGCCCCTTCGCCCCAGCAGGGCATGCTCCCATTGGAAGACAAGATCGCCGTCATCCCGTTTAGCGAAGGGCTCAATTCGAGAGCGGTTGCCGGCTTGATGGCAAAAGAACTCGGGGCGGGCCTTGTGAGGGTCCGGCTCGGCACGAAGGCAACCGACCGGCAGAAGGATGACCAAGGAAGGGCCATGCCCTTTACGACAGTGCCTTACAAAATATCATCGGGCGTGCGCCGGTTTCCGGAAACGAGCGCCAGATCGCGCGGGTTCAAGTTTGCGATTTTGAGCGGCATCGCCGCGTATGTCGCAAATGTTCGCCGTGTCATCGTCCCCGAAAGCGGTCAAGGTGCGCTTGGCCCTAGCCTTGTGACCGTTGGCCAGTCTCATGACGACTTCCGGAATCATCCGGTTTTCACGAGTCAGATGTCCAGTTTTCTGCGTGCCCTTCTCGGCGTGACCATCACGTACGAGTTCCCCCGGCTTTGGTTTACCAAAGGGCAAACGCTTAAGGCTTATACGGCCCTTGCGGGAAGCAGTGATTGGAAGGCGACCCGGTCGTGTTGGCAGGATAATCGCCACGCGTCGGTCGAGGGAAAAAGACGCCAATGCGGTATTTGCGCGGCATGCATGCTGCGCCGCCTGAGCGTGCATGCGGCAGGGCTGGAGGAGGACAAGGGAATCTATCTTTGGGAAAATCTTGGTGCGGAATCCTTGGATGCGGCAGCGCCGGCCGGCCTGAAGCGTATCGAAAACTCACAAAGGCACTATGCGCTTGCCGGCACGCTTCATCTCGACCATCTGGCCTGGCTCAAGCAATCACCTCTCGGGGCGAGCGTTATTCAGACCAACGTCTTAAGGCTTGCGAACTCATTAAAGAAACCCGTGGCCGAAATACAAAGCAACCTCGACAGCTTGCTGTCGCAACATCAAAAAGAATGGAAATCGTTCGTGACTTCACTTCCTCCGGCGTCCTTCGTTCGCAAATGGGCGGCGCTACAATGACGATGCACTACGATCAGCTCTCGCCGCAGGAAATCGGCGAGCGGCTCCGGCGCGCGCGCGAAGCCGCCAAACTTAAGCAAGCTGAAGTTGCCGACAGGCTTGGCGTTGCCCGGACCACTGTGGTGTCGATCGAAAAAGGAGAGCGCCGCGCCCGCATTGATGAAGTGCGCCGTCTTGCGCGCCTGTACGATACCTCCATCAATGCGCTGCTACGCACCGGCGCCGTCGTAACCGACCTCGCTCCGCAGTTTCGCAGACAATACGACCGTGCGGACGATGCCGCGGAGAAGGCCGCAAAGCTTTTATCTGAACTCGCGCAGGCAGAAGTCGAGCTGGAGAACCTGCTTGGGGTAAGGCGCACGTTCAACCTCCCACCAGAACGGCCAATCTTGCCGGGGGATGTGCGAATGCAGGCCGAACAGGATGCGTTGGAGCTGCGCCATTGGCTGGGCCTAGGCATTAACCCTGTCAAAGACATCATAACGATATTGGAATTGCAACTTGGCGTCAGGGTGTATGTACGAAAATTGGATGCCCGCATTGCCGGCCTGTTCGTCTATGACGATGCTCTCGGAGCCTGCATGCTCCTCAACGCGAACCATCCGCGTGAACGCCGGATGCAAACGGCGGCTCACGAAACTGGACATCTGATCGGCACGCGCCGATGGCCGGAAATTCTCGAAACCCGCGAGACCGGAAACTCGCGCGAGGAGCGATATGCGAACGTCTTTGCGCGGACCCTTCTCACTCCCGCAAACGCGGTCAAGCTGAAGTTTCAGGAAGTTCTGGCCGGCGCAGAAAGGCTTACGCGCCGGCACGTAGTGGTTCTGGCGCATTTCTTTGGCGTATCTCGCGAAGCGATGGTGAGGCGGCTTGAAGAGCTTGGCCTTGTGCGCGAGGGCACCTGGGAGTGGTTTGAAGCGAATGGCAATATTTCCGATGCGCAAGCCAAACAGGTTTTGGGTGACCTCTTTGGGCAAGACGCTGTCCGGGATGATGCCGGAAGGCCCACGACGTTGCGGCTCGCACTTCTCGCCGCGGAGGCCTGGCGTCAGGAACTTATGAGCGAAGGCCAATTATCCCGCCTGCTTCACCTTGACCGGGTGGAGCTGCGGGAATTGTTCGACGGTCTGCAAGTGGAAGGGAGCGAGCCCGATGGGGCCATCCTCCCTCAATAAGCTGCTGCTGCCTTTGGTTGTTGACGCGAGCGTGGCGATAAACCTCAATGCGAGCGGAAACGCAGCCGCGATCCTGCGGGCGGTCCCGAGCCCGGTGCTGATCGTCGATGTGGTTGCAGATGAGTTGCGCGCCGCGACGCGTAACAGCCGCGATGACGCCGCTCTGCTCGCGAAACTGGTAGCCGATGGTCTGATCGCTGAAGTACCGCTTGATGATCTGAAACAGGATCATTTTGAGAGGCTGGTGTTGGGCGACGATGCCGACACGCTCGACGACGGCGAGGCTGCCACCATCGCCTATGCCGTCGAAAAGCGGGCGATTGCCGTTATCGATGAGCGAAAGGCAAAGAGGATTTGCCGAACGTGCTTTGCCCAACTGCACGTCGCTAGCACAGTCGATCTCATTGGGCTGGATGTCGTAGCAGCGGCACTCGGACCGCGCGATCATTCAGAGGCCGTGTTCAGGGCATTGGTAGACGGGCGAATGCGTGTTTTGCCTGAACATCTGGACTGGGTTGTCGGCTTGATCGGCGAGGAGCGCGCTGCTCGATGTTTGAGTTTACCCGCGTATGTCCGGAAACGTGGCGACGAAGTCGCCGAATAATTGGTACCGTCAGTGCGCGTCGCACAAGCGCCGGCCAGATCACTGCTCTGTCGTTTCTCCGACTGGCTTCTCTCCCATCCCGCCCAACGGGTCTACTACGCCAATCCTCTCAACATCAAACGGCCAGCGGACCCTGAAGGCCTGTCCGTTGCAGACGATGATGTCGTCCTCTTCCAAGTTCAACCCAACGGCAACTTCCTCGACATGGCGATGATTGCTGAGCACCACGCTCAACACGTCGGCATCCATCGGATGATCCGGACTGCCGTCAAGATCTTCAACGACCGTATGCGTCAAGTCCAGTCGTTCGATGTCAGGGGTCACCTTCCGGAACTCTGGACGCGGTCTCCAAACGCGATATCGAAACCTAGGCCTCATAGTTTCGGCTCCATCTCCTCGGGCGAGAACTTTAGCCCAGCAAAATCGGAAAACCGCCGGTGGTTTCGATTACGCCGAATCCTTGATTAAAAAACGAAAATTCGAATGCAGGATCGCCCTGAACGGTGCCCCCATGCTGTCGGATGAAGTTGAGCACTTCTGCCGGGCTTGCTTTTACCTTCTCCTCAAATTGTTTCAGCGTTCGAAGGATGCGCATAGCGGTCAGGGACGCTCGGGTTGAGATGCCGGCGGTGGAAATCCCGGAGCTTGGCATAAATGAGCGGCCGTCAATTGTTACGGATGTCGATAACCCGGCTCCGCGGAGCTGCGCTCTTTCCTCGGCTGTCCAATTTTGCTTAGATGGGATGACTCCTTTCAATTCGAACACCAAACCGGCATTTGGCCATGAGCTCACGATGACTTGTATTAGGTGTTCGTTCGTCCAGTTCTGGTGGCTCATCACGTCGATCAGATAAGCGGTCTGTTCCTTGAATGCCGCGAAAATCAGTGGGCCATCTCGCTCCACAAAGCCGTCTGCCTCGACTGTTGTCGAAATGTGGAGATGATGAACGCCCCAATCATTCAAAAGGAGATCGAGATCGCGGCGGCGCTGTAACTCCTTCTTGCTTGGATCGCGAGGAAGCGAAAAACCGACTTGTATCCCGCGGCTGAGATACTTCGCAAGATCATCTCCTCGCTCAATATCTTTGACAATCTTTCTGACCGTCGTCGAACGAGCTTGAACGAGCGGATTTTCCGCGAACGTTGGTGATTGCAAGACTTCGCGAGGCGAAGCCGATATAAGTCGGTTCTGCCAATTTATGTATCTCACCAACAGTTCTGCCGGCGCCATGTCCATCAACGCCGCGACCACATCTGCGTTGGTCCGATCATGCGGCAGATTAGCCAGCACGTAGTTGCGGAGGCTTTCGGAGAGGTTGATGCTCAAGCGTCGCTACACCGTGTTGTTGACGATTTTGCTCATCGGATGTTTTTCGATCAAAGTTCGCGCGATCTGGCCAAACCCGTTGTTCAGATGACTGAAAATATGCGCTGTTCTCGGCGAGATCATTGGACCCGCTACAGAGAGCGGGCCAGGGAATTTTACAACCTCTCGCCTAAATCCATACCCTTGGTGATCAACGGCCGCCAAAGCTAGGCCGATGTGCGTTTCCTTTACGAGTTCAAAGACCGCGCGCTGATCGGAAATTTTAGTTCGCTCCCCGAGCGTCACTGATCTGATGCAGTCGATCGGAATATTCTGCAAGAATATGGGGAAGCCCCGGGGGTCTGACGCAGTGGTCGCTTTACAGTCGGAAAGCGGCCGAACGATTCGCACTTCCCGTTCGTATGCCCATTGATCGGATTTCACGCACAACTCTGCCACGGGTACTGGCTGATTCGCGATAAGGTAGGCGCCGATATTCTTTCTCGGTCGAAGTGGACAATATTCGACTTCAATCTGCCCCGCGAAGAAGTCGTTGGAGCCGTCGAACTCGATAACGGCGCCGGCATACTGTTCGGCGTAATGTGACCACATCAAAAGCGAATCATTGATTTTCGAAAGGCAAAAAATGCCGATGGTCCTGTTAAGCTCCTTGACGATGTCGCGGGAAATCACGTCGCTCGAATCAAGTTCTTCAGAACTCGGAACCTCTCCAACAGGAGGATCGCGGCGCTTTGCCATGGTATCGAACGAGATGGTAAGATTTTGTCGGATGTTCGACGGCAGGAGCGATCAGTTCCGGAAGCAGCTCGAACGGATCGTTGAAGGCTCCGGGTTGGGTGAATCGAATGGAGCCACCCAGGATGCGGAGCAGCCCGTCAATGTGAACGTATTTGTAGAGAGGCGCGCTGGCTTGAGGCGGTAGCGCCCTCTCGTTGCTTTCCGTCGATCCGTTTGCGCTCATACCGGACGTGCTCGCTCTGCTTAGGGGGGCCCTGGACTATCGTCTTGCAACCCGTACGCCACGTCGGCGGCGGTTTGGTCGTGACTTCAAGGCCCGCGGGTGCGCCGACTGAGCCGGTATCCCTCTTCCAGCGTCCCGATTGACATCAGAACATAAAGAGAACAATATTGGGGCGTGGTCAAGATGGTGAGTAGCAATCATGGCCGATATCACCTATTTCGTCGCGCTGCCGTTCGTAGCGGCCGATGATGGGATTGCGCCCGGCGAAGCCGTTGAATGCCTCAGCGCGAGAGCCGCGATCCTGCGTGCCGAATATCTGGCCCGGAGAGAGGGGATCATCGGATCGATCGCGTTCAGCCGCAGTGGCGATCTCTCATCGGGGGAATTTGAGGATGCCCAAGTGCTAAAGAAATTCGGAAACGCGCCGGATGATCTAAGTGGCCTATAGACGGAGCTCGTATGCGGGACCATCCCAAGAATGATTTCGGCGAGGGAAGCGAAACATGTCTTTGCGAGATATTGCCGGAGGTCCTCTGGATCAGCAGGAACTCCATCAAGCTTGGAACGAAATCGAAAGACCGATGAACGATAGGGCCGCTGCCATTATGGCCGGCGCGTTCGTGGAGGATGCTTTGTGTCGAGCGGTCGGGTGCAAATCCTCGTTCTATTCGATGATTGAAGGCGGGTTCGAGCGAGGACTGTACAAAGATCTGGTCCAAAACGATCTTCACGTTATCAGGAATATACGGAACGCATTCGCGCACTCAATCAGGCCGATCACATTCGATGCCCCGGAGGTGATCGGGGAAGTAGGCAAACTCCAATTTCCGAGCTGGAATCAAATGACCGGAGGACTTGCGTTTGGTCCTGCCCGCCAAGAAAATCCTCACAGAGAGATTTATACAAACGTCTGCCGGGTTCTGATCAACCAACTTTTTATGATCTCAATCTCCGGCGGGATAGAGCTTGATTTCTCTCAAGCGCTTGGATCAGTTGACAATGCTATTCCGCGCTTGTCGTGATTTACATTTCGCCAAGTGATGCTGGTTAGTCACTGGCCGCTGTTATTCCGTGAGGTCGGATGTTTTTCGTGCTGTGATCGGAGACGTCGCGGCGTCGCGCTGGCCGAAGGTGAACTCTATCCAATCATCGTCCTCGTCGCCGCCTGCTATCAATTCCGCCCCGGCGATACCGCGACCTTCCATCATTCGCAACACAAACGGGTTAGCGCGCCAACCGTGATGGCTCTCCCACTCCGAGGGCGACATCTTTCCGGAAAGCACATCCATTAAAGCGCGAGCGGACACCCGTACGTGATTGCTAGACATCTGATACGCTCCAATAGAATTCTCTCCGATTCCTGTCTCCCTGCACCGCAAGGCAGCGTTCGTGATAGTTTTCACTGGTTTAGGAAGATGCTTTGCCAAAGCACCGCAAAGTGATTGCAGGCGCTCTGCCTTTTCACCTTCAGCCAAGGTGACCAGCGCAATATCGTTGGCATAATTCTCTCCGGTTTGATACCCGAGACGTTCTGCTCTTACTGTCGCAAATATCACGAAATCGAACGAAGAGTTTTGTTGAAGAAACTCTTTCGCTATTGCTTCACGACCGAACGTTCCGTGCGGAAGCGCCATACCGCCCCGTCGCATATTCGCGCAGTCAGCATCGCAGACAATTATTCCCTTGAGTACTTCAGGGTCGACGCCCTTCAATTGCTTGCTAGCTTTGCTCTTCAGCCGGTTCATGATTGGGTTTGCATTGAGCGAGGTTGCATGATCGTACGCCGGGTAACTCCCTGAAGAGTAGCGGGAGCCGTCATAACTGACGGTCAAGGATACATCGCCGGTCCTCACGACAAGGGGAGCCGCCGCGGCCCCGAGAGCCTTTGCGCGCAATAAGAACGGCCGGATATGGCTCTTTAGTAAAAATGGAAACTGTCCGGCCGGGGGTAATTGCAAGAAAACTTTCTCGCCGCCCGCCACGGGTTCCCGCCGACTCTCTGTGCGATATCTGATGCCGCCCGGAGGTAGTCCGACCTTCTTGGCCTCGCGCGCAATCTCCGCGGAGAGTTGTTGTATCGGATTATCCTTGTCGAGGCCCTCATCCGAAACAGCAGTAATGTCGGCAATCAACCCCACTGCAGCTTCATCCAGAAAGGTCAAGCTGATGTCAGGCTTCTTGCCGGTTGGGAGCGCCCGCTCAGACCTAAGCTTTCCTATTTTGCTGAAAGCATAAAGGAAAATCACCTCCCACATCGCTGCCAGTCGGTCGCCACCCGGCTTGTTAAGGCGAGCGGCAGTTTTATCGCACTGATCAGGGTCGAGCACCTCGTTTAGGTTATGAAGGCGCTGTTGAATTGCCCTCCTGGAAAAGACAAACATGGGAATTCCAAGGCGATTGAGGGGCAGTCGGCTCTGCTGCCATTTGGAGAATCGACCACAGCTTCCTTCAAAACTGCTTCAAACGGAAGGTGGCTTAAAGGGTCTCTTAACGGGACAAGCGCCTTCGATTCACACATCATTTGTCGCGTCATTGCCTTTTACGTCCCTCCTCCACAACAGAGCAGCGTCAAACGGACCTGTAGAGCTTCTTCAATGGTCTGGTGTAGCCAAGCGTTTCACCCCGCATTTCCCATCGGCCGCCAAACCCGTGCGGTCCATTCCAGTACTTGTCCAAAAGTTCTGTCAGCCGCTTGCCATAGGCGTGCATCACGCGCACATAACCGTCCCAATATCTGTCATATAGCTCTTCTCCCTGTATCGTCTCGCCGACCGTCAACGCGCACGGATACCGGAACCACGAGTTAAGACCTGACTTCGAACGCGCGCAGCACCCATAGATATCTTCTCTTGTACGGGATCAGGCTCGACCGCTCTTGCAGCGTGGTCAGGCTGTGCGATTTCAGTTTTCCCGATAACTGGCCGTTACTAATCCAATGTGGATGCTCATACACAAGGAAAGCTTTTATGGCGTTCTCCAGCGCAAAGCCGCCGAGCAGAAAAATCGGCTTATCAACTCCGCGACTTTGACGGATGACCTGTTCGCATCCGTCCTCGTGAGAATGCTCGATCGGTCGCGCGTTCGATACAAGGCTGTCGCCTGCTCATGCAGATTTTCGGCCGTCAGTAGCCACGAATGTGGGTTAGCGAACTCTTCGACAAACAGCTTATTTTCGGCAGCCATGATTCCCCTCTCTAACAGTGCGACGCTGAACACCTCCCAGACCGCGTAATGTGCTGGGGAGCCCCGAAAACAAAAAAGCCCCGCTTAGGGGTCCGATGCAGCTACTGCAGACCCGCATTCGCTCTACTGGAATACGCGCTGGATTTCTTCGCAACGTTGCAATTTGAGCGCTGTGACATCCGGGGAGGAGGGGCGCCGACGGTTGCATCGATGAACGAATAATTCAGGTCGGCTTCGTGCGAAAACCTGATAACGCCCACCCTAGCGCAACGCTCCAAAATTCATATCGACGTCCGCCTTTTGTTGCACATGCAAAGGGTACATCCGGACGACGGATGAACAACGGGCTACTAATCAATTTATACGCCCTATCGGACGCAAAGCTCCGCCGCTGACCACGTTTGCATATAACAGATGTACCAACTGCTCTGGCAACGAGCGGAACTGATCCGCGTTATCTCAGGGCATCACAAACTAGAGATGCATCCAAGAACTCTGCGCAAGCCCGGATTCTTATCAGTCCGGGTATCGGTCGCTTAGTATTTGAGTAAGGAATCCGGCCTACTTTGACAATGCCGAATCCTGCTCCCTCTAACTTTTTCGAGGCTCAAATGCCCTCCAACTCTCGAAATGTCCAAAAGCTGGACATCTACCCGCTAGACGCAATACGTGCGGCTCTCCAACAGGGCGCCAATCGTTTGAAAATCTCAAAATGGTCTTTCCGCTTCGACCTCTGGCGCGGCTCTTTCAGCGCCGAGGAGACCATTGCGACCGTGGAGCCAAGCGATGATCGGAAGTGAACTGCGCGACTGGCGGAAGCGTAACCGCTACACCCAGGACATGCTCCGTGGAGCGCTCGGCCTCGGCTCCCGTCAAACAATTATTTCCTGGGAGAAGTCCGAGGAGAAAATTCCGCGCATGGTCGAACTCGCCCTGCTTGCGCTCGAGCACGTGCCGGGTTGCCGCTTTATTGACGGACATCGCTATACGGCAGCCGAGAAAGCGGCCATCCACGATCATGTGCACGGAAGCTAGGGCTTGTTCTTGCCGGCCTCTTTCTTGTTCTCGGCGGCGACAATGATGAACGAGCCGCAATGGGCAAACGCCGATAAGGCTAATTGCACGTCTGTCATGGCTCTTTCGTCTTTAGCGCTTTGCTCTGAGAGAGCGGCGTAAGCCGCGCGCGTCTGTTTCATTTCCTCCTTGACTTCTGGCCCGTTGATTTTGTGCGCGATAGCGTTGCGGAGCCGGTTCGCCCTTTTCAAAAGCTCCCACGTTGCTGGATCAATCTCCTGCGGATTGAGGGATTCGCATTGCTTGATCTTCTCAGAAAAGGTGTCGTCTGCCTTTTTCCCGTGAGCCTCAATAAACTCAACCATCGAACGCTCCACGCTGACGTGATATTTGAGAACAGTGACGATCATATCGTCGAGCTTTTTGACCTCCTCGGATAAGCGCTTGTGGCTCTCGATCAAACGCGGATCGTCGGATTTCATCATTTGTTGCCTCCCTGTCGGTTGTAGCCGGGGACACTAGCACGTCGTACGAAGGCTGCACCTGGCGCTACACGAAATCCGAGAAGGCCGCCGTATCATCGCCGACCGCGATGATCATCATTGAGCCGATGATCGTCACGATGGCGAGCTAGGCAGGATCGGATCTTCGCCGAACGGGCGGTTGATAATCGACAGCGCATCGGGCGCGGTGAATACGCGATTGCGGGCATAGCCGGTACGCTCTACCAGAATTTTGCGCTCGACAAGTTGCTCCACCGCTTGGGAAGCTGCCTGCACTGTGATGTCCAGCAGCTTGGCCAGGCGCCTCACTGTTAGAACTGGATAATGCGGTAACACATCGAGCGCGCGAAGGCTGGCGGAGCCCTGCCGGAATTTGCGACGCTCGCGCCACATAGCCCCAAGCGTGGCCAAGGCCTCGCGCGTCCTGAGCAACTCGTCGGTCGTGCCGACCACTGCATCTGCCATGAACCCGACCGCTTCATGCCATTCCAGGCGTTGCTGCGCCGCCTTGAGGGAATTGTAATAGGCCGTCTTGTGGGCCTCGATGTAGGGCGAGAGATAAATTGGCATCATCCCCTCCGCCGCCATCATCAGCGGCAGCAGCAGACGTCCAACGCGGCCGTTGCCGTCGCGGAATGGGTGGACCGCCTCGAAATGCGCGTGCGCCACTGACATGCGCACGATGAAGCTCTGGTACATCGCCTGCATCCCCTCGCAGCGCATGTATCTCATGGTGTCTTCGAGGCAGGCGGCGATATCGGCGGGAGGCGTTGGATTATAGGTCGAATACGCGATATCGCCTCTGCCGCCGATCCACACCACGCGCTCTCGGAAATCGCCGGGCTGGTCTTTATAATCAGCATCGCCACGCATAACGGCGCGGTGCAAATCCTGAACCAGGGCGGTCGTGAACAGCTCCAGCTTTTGATTTCGCGCACGGGGCAGAAAATCATCGAGTGCGAGTGCGTAGTCGCGCACTTGCGCAGCGGCCTCGCCCTGTGGGGAATCTTCGCTTTCCTCAACGGACAGCAGTTCGTCGAGTGTGCTATTCGTGCCTTCGATCGACGAACTGCTCACGGCCTCGCGCCGAGGCAAAATACGGCTGATAAGGTAGGGGTCCTTGAGTTCCGCCGCGAGTGTCTCAATCCGGACAAGGGCCGCGTCCGCCGCCTTCAGCCGTGCGAGGACTGGCCCCACCGCAATCCCGTCCTCGGGCGGCGGCAACGGGACGACCCCGTAATGGGAGTTGAACGGCGGCGGGAGCCGTTTCAGTCGCTCCCGGATGGCATGGCTGAGATGGTCGCGGTTCACGGAAAACCTTGGATACGGTGGCTCTATATACATCCATATTAAATGTTATATCTAAAAACTTCAATAAGGAGCCCGGAATCAGCCCTGATTGCAAGGAAATCCGACGACTTTCGCCCTTCCGTCCTTAGGAAACGCATTTGAACCATTGCCCCGTCGGATAGCCAGGGAGAACCAAATGCGGCACGGGCGGCGCCCACCCAATTGTGGCGGGCTCCCCTTACAACCGTGTCCTATGGAACTTACCTTTGGGGATTGCACCACCCATCGAATTTCCGGCTGAAGGACCTCTCTCATGTCTGCCGCAACCGCTTACGTCCTCCACGTTCCGGAGGGCCGGCGTGACATCATACTGAATTACGCCGAAGAAAACCGGCACGACGCCACGCGGTACGTCGCCGAACCCGTGCCGAGCTTTTCCTACGGTAGCAACGCGTTGGTCGTGCTGGCGTGCTTTCGCGACGGCGCGATCACGCACATCGCAGACGGCCGAAAGGGCATGTCGGCGGGGACCGGGTTGGCCCGGCTCAACATGACCGAGTTGCAGCGATTGGAACGGCCCCTTCCATTTGAAGAACTTGTCGGCCTCGTTCCCGCAAAATTCAGAGCGCCCCTTCGTCGCATGCTCGGCAACGGCGGATTGCTGCCGCCGAAAACATTCGCAGCCGTGGTGGACGCATTGACGGCACGCGATCCCAGCCTGGCGGCGAGGCTGGCGCGGTTTTCGGAGAACCGCGCCCGGGCCATCCGGGGTCTGACATCGAAAGAAAGAGAAAATCTCGCCGTGCAAAAGGAATCCCTGGGACTTGCGCTTGCGATCGCAGGAGTGCCGCGGGCTGAAATGCTCTCCTGGTCGCCGACGCCTGGAAAACCCGCTTCCTTCCTCGAAGGCTTGCCGGGCGCACGCGTCCGCGAAGATGTGATGATCATCAAGGATTTCACATCCCTGCCCGGGTTCAACGCCATCCGCGATGCTTCCAACGTCGCGGCCATGATCTTTGAGAATCCGAACGATCGCCGTCAGGCAACTCACAGTGATCATGGCGAACCGGACGCCCCTGGAAGAACAGACCGGCGCCGACCTTATCTACTACAACGAGACCTATGGCGCCTTCGTGCTGGTGCAATACAAGGCGATGGAAAAGGCCAAAGACGGCGCTGAGTTTCGCTGGCGGGACGGCGATCAATTCACGCAAGAAATCGAGCGCATGGACGCGTTGCTGGCCGAACTCACCAAGTGCGCCGCCGACGGCGCTCCCGAGGGCTACCGTCTGTGCAACAATCCGTTCTTCCTGAAATTCTGTCCGCGCGTCGTATTCAATCCGAACGACGAGGGCCTGTTCAAGGGAATTTATCCTTCCGCTTGACCTTTGGAAGAGCCTGCATGCGAACGGACGGCTCAAGGGGCCGAAGGGCGGCAACGTTATCGGGTTCGACAACGTCGGAAGGCGGCTCTCCAACACTGAATTCATCTCGCTCGTGACTAACTCCTGGGTTGGCACGACCATCCCCCAATCCGCCGAGCTTGAAAAAGTTATCCGGTCGGTTCTCGAAACCGGGCGAACCGTGATCTTCGCGGTCAAGCGGGAATTGGCGCCGGATGATTTAGACGGAACGCCTCCGACGTCGCCAGTCGAGATGCCCTCGCTGCGCTTCGATGGCGAGTGCAAGGCGGACGACGATTTCTTCGACTTTGAGGATGCCGTCGAGACCTGATCACGCCCGCCGGCCAAACTTGACGCGACAACCCACCATAAGATGTCTGAAAGGCGCGTCCGCGGAAGGACAGATCTATTCGCCGAGCGTGAATCCTTAAGAACCTGGTTCGCCCGGAGCCGGGTGAAGCCATACCTCGATCAGAGCAAGCCTTTCGGAGGCCAAGTGACAGCAGTTGCCTTCGCAACGAGCCGGTGTATCGGCCATGGTGTGCCGCGCGCGAAGAGCCCCGCAGTATCGGCCTTATAGCCGGAGTACGCGCGTGCCTAAAGTTCAACGAAGCGAAGGGAGCAGCCGATAACCGACGCGGCCGTCCCATCAGCCGTTCTGGCGGCGGCTCGACGAGTGAGGCACTTGACGGGTCTTGAGGAAGAAGCCTGTCGGGTTGACAGCGCAACGCCACCCCCAAAACAGGCGTTGATCCTATGTGTCTGAGCCCCGCGCTACCGCCTGCGCTGCAACAAATCCGCAACGGTCCACGTGAGACCTTGGATGCGTAGCTTGCGGAATACTGACGCTATAACCAAGAACTCCATCAACCCGGCGCGACGCTCAGGGTCAGGTTGGGTCGTGTCTTCCATCACTTCAATCAGGAGCGCTTTGCGTTCCGTGAGCAATCTGCCCACGGCTCGCCTCTCCTGGTCGTTGAGCTCGATTTCCAATAGCCTTGTCCCGGCCCGCGGCGATGTTGCCGACCGTCGGGAGGGAACTTGGGGCTTATCCCTGAGCGCTACCTCTGAGAGCCTGCCAATCTTCTGCCTTTTCACGCCAAGAGAGCGCCCCCGCGCTCACTCAGGCAAACGAAGCTGTCCGCTGTGCCGATCAGCGGAAAGCGGGCGCCCGGTCCAGCGCTTGAAAGCATGATTAAACGAGGTCGAACCTTCGTATCCGAGTAGCCACGCAATCTGCCCAAGCGAGATGCCTGGATCCTTCAGATATTGGATCGCCAGGCTCTTCCGCAACTGGTCGACGACCTCGGCGTAGGTAGTACCTTCATCAGCCAGTCTTCGCGCGAGGGTGCGCAAGCTGAGAGCCAAAGCCTTAGCCACGTTTTCGGCTTTCGCCTTGCCGTCAGGCAGCAGCTTCTCCACCTCGGCCTCGACCGCAGCGCGTAGCGTTCCCGGTTTCGCTTTCCGCTCCTTCCCCGCGGCCTCGCAGTAGGGTCGGAGGATGCGGAGCAGTTTCGGATCGGAGGTGATCAGCGGAAGGCGGAGGGCATCGGCCGAGATCCGGAGCGCGGTGCTCGGCGCGCCAAACTCAACCGGACAGCCAAAGAAGCGCTCGAATTCCCGCAAATCCGAATTCCGGTTATGGGCGAACGCGACCTTCGTTGGGACGACCCTGTGGCCCGAGATCGTTCGCAACGCCGTCCTAATACCGGCGACGACGTATTCCATATTCTGCCGAGCGGCATACCTTGGCAGCCCCACAAACTCGAACTCAATGGCTGCGTCAGCGGGTCTTTGGGTCAGACGAAACGCCTCGTTCACGATCCGGCAATAGCGCGAAAAGAGCGCCAGCGCTTCGCCGAGATCGCGTGCCGTCGAACCTGCATAGAAATACAGTCCCACGTCGCGGGGATCGATCTGCCGTGCGAGGTGAAGTCCAAAGGCGCTATCATTCATCGCCTCGGCTGCGTAGTCGAGGAACTTACACTGCCCGATGGCCGATACGCGTTGCGCGACGCCAGGGCTTTCATCCGCCGCCCAGGCGAGTCCGTCTTCCGACAGACCAGCTCGAAGTAACAACGGCGAGGTCGCGATGTTGTGTTTGCGCAGTACCGTCAGCGCTTCTCTTGCTGCAAAGCCGGTCGTCGTCGGTAGCCTTGTTTCCTCTTCCACGGTCGCCGCTCCCGTCATGAAAAGTTGGCAGGATCTATTGGCCTTTTGGCAGACACAGGCAAGTAGGCCAGTCCGTGCGGCTAATACCCGGCGAGAGGCCCGGACGCGGGCAGGCCGCGCTGGGGCCTGTTGGAAGAAACGCGCCCTGCCAGGTCCCGAGGGTCTTTGTGAGCCGGGCGTTGCGCGTTGGCTTCGCGTTGGAGGATTGCGTCGGCCCGCATTGCGCACATCTGTTGACGCCTGCATAGTGCGCCTCAAGCGCGGATAGACCGGCCAGTCGACAAGCGACGAGCATCGCACCCGCTCCCGCAGCTGCCTTCAAACTTGCTTCATTCCTCCGGCACTCCCGCCTTTCGCAGGCCTTCGAGAATGCGCTCAAGCCCGGCCAGATATGTCGGGTCGTCGCTCTCCGCCGTCCAGGAGGCGCGGGCGCGGGAGATGGTGAAGGCCGGGTTGAGCGCGAGGCCGGCCTTGACGGCGGAACGCGCCCCGTCCAGTCGACCAAGCTGCGCGAGCGCGGCGGCCAACACAAAATGCGACTGCGGAAAATTTCGGTTGGCTTCGATCGCCCGTCGAAACCACGCGACCGCTTGCTCCCAAATGCCGAGGTGGCTCTTCGCTAGCCCGCGATGCTCATCCACACGTAAGCCATCGTATCGCGCGGACTGAGGCGCAGGGCCTCGGCAATGTGAGACTCTGTTTCCTCGGCGCGGCCGATGAAAATCTTGCCAATTCCGATAGTAGGCATGGGCGTCGGCAAGATTTCGATCCAGCGCCAACGCATGTTCACATTCTGCGATGCCCTCTGCGGCGCGCTTAGTGAAAATCTCGACAAATCCCAACCACATATGGCCGCGCGCATGGTCCGGGACCGACGACAAGGCTTTGGTCAGCTTCGCTTCGGCCGCCGCGAAGGCCGCCAGCGCGATCGGCCACGAAGGAATATGCGCCCTCGATCGTCGTCCGCGCGCGCCGATCCAATGAGCGCGTCGACATTGTCAGGATCGGCGGCGAGCGCGCGATCGAAAAAGCTGCGCGCCTGCGCAACATTGTCCGGGGTCATACCCTTATTGAGCCAAGCCAAACCCTGAAAATAGAGGTCCATCGAGTTCGGGTTCGGAGCCTGTTCGGCGCGCCGCGCCTCGGCGGCGACGAGTTGCGCGTTCAGCGCGCCTGCCAGCCGCGCGACGATTTCGTCCTGCATGTCGAAGAGATCGGCGAGCGGCTTATCGAAACGTTCGGCCCAGAGATGATTGCCGGTTTCGGCGTCGATGAGCTGCACGTTGACGCGCATGCGGTTTCCGCCGCGCTGAACGCTGCCCTCCAGCACATAACGAACGTTCAACTCGCGGCCGATCTGCTTCAGATCGACGGGCTTGCCCTTGTAGGTGAAGGCGGTGTTGCGCCCGATCACGAACGGCGCCGCGAATCCGCGAGAGGTCGGTCGTCAGGCTCTCCGTGACCCCGTCGACGAAATGCTCCTGCTCCGGGTCGCCGCCGATATTGGCGAACGGCAAGACGACCATCGAGAGGCGCGGCGGCGCGGATTTTTCCGGCGCTGGGGCTGGCGCGGGTTTCGCCAGGGCGGGCATGCCGACGTCGAGCGCATAGACCCGGATCGGCTCGGCGATGTTCTTGAGTTGGGTCGGGCCGAGATCGGTGACCGCGAGATCGAGCCGCCCTTTGACTTGGCGGTAGGCGTCCTCGGAGAGGCAGATCGCCCCGGGCTTGGCGATGCCCTTCCAACCGCGCGGCGATATTGACGCCGTCGCCCATCAGGTCGCCGTCGCTCTCCTCGACGACGTCGCCGAGATGAATGCCGATGCGAAATTCGATGCGCTTGTCGGGCGCGACCCCGGCGTTGCGCTCGACCATCGCCCTTCTGGACTTCGATGGCGCAGCGCACGGCATCGACGACACTGCGGAACTCGATGATGCTGCCGTCGCCGGTGCGCTTGACGATGCGCCCGTGATGCACGGCGATGGTCGGATCGATCAGGTCGCTGCGGAGCGCCCGCAGCCGCGCCAGAATCCGGTCCTCGTCGGCTCCGGCAAGCCGCGAATAGCCGACGACGTCGGACACCAAGATCGCCGCCAGTTTTCGGGTCTCGCTCACGGCGCTAATGCCGAAGCCTGATCACCGGTCGCAGATGGCACGGGCATGGCCGCACTTCCATGCTGCACGGAAGAGGACGTGGAAGCGGGAGTGCAGCCCCGCGTGTCGACTGGCCGGTCTATCCACGCCGTGCCGAGCATAACACCGTCGCCGAGGGAGGGAATAGAAGATGGGCCGAGACTGCGCGTCAGAACTCGTTCCAATCGCGCTGGCCCAGGGCCGACCAGAGGACCCCTGCGCGAAGGCATCAGCGGAGATTGCCCATGTCGACCCTTTCGGCCGCGACGACGAGCCTCCGCCTTAAAGCGGAATTGTGACGTCGCGCGTTGCGCCGTCCCGAGACATCTCAAACTCCGCGCTATGGTGGGGCGCGGCGGCATTCACGGCGGCCGTTAGGTCGGCCAAGGAATTGACCGGCGCACCGTCGACGGAAAGCAAAACATCGCCCTTCACTATCCCTGCCTTGGCGGCGCCGCCGCCTGCGACCACGGTGCTGACGATTAGGCCACGATCGGAGTTCGATTTTGAGCGCCGTCGCAGATCCCGGCGCAACAGGAAGGAACACGGCCCCGATCCGCGAGCCCTCGTGCGCAACGCGGGGCGGGGTTGCCGGCGGGGTTGCCGGACTGACGATCGCCGCATCAACCGGATTTTGGGGCGCACTGTCGCAGCTGCAAAGCGAAAGAAGGCACACCGCGCCGGCGAAAAGTCTGCGCATTTGACGGCCTCCCACCCACTATATGAGCACGATAGAGGTGCCGCATAAAGTCGGCAATGTCGGCCGTTTCGTTTGCGGCTGTTTGCCGTTTGTGAATTCCACGCCAGCGGCTTCGAGGGCGGTGACGATCTTCTCGCCGTCCACTGGCCCGTCGACAACCGCCTCGCCCGCTCTCACGGACAACGGCCGAATTGTTGGCGAAATTGAGTGTTACGCTGGTGGACTTCGACGCGATGAGGGCCGCCGGAGCCGCGTAGCGAGGAGGCTGTGATGGCTCAAATGATTGACGCGCTGAAGGCCACGGTCGAAGCGGAAAAAACCAAGCTGTTGGCCGAGCTTTCGCGAGCGACGGAGCCGCGGTCATCCGCGATTTGCAAGGAGATCGAGGCTTGCGAATTGCTCCTCGCGAGACTTGCCCGATCGCGCGCCGCCTGATAGGCGCGCCTCCTTCAAATCAAGCGGGACGCGATTAAGACGGCCGGACAGTAGCCTAGCCATCAGACTCGCACGCTGAGGTTGGAATGTGGGCAAAGGCGCGGGCGCTGCGCGACGGGGCCAAGGGCTATTGCAAGAACGCCAACCGCCCAGCGGGTTCGCGGAGAGGCTTTGCGTTGACGGGCGCGACCGCGAGCGAGGACGCGATGGGACATCGGGCGGGCGGCCGAAGCGGCCCGAAATCTGGTCGCCTTATGCGGCCAGCCCCGGCCTGGCGTGGGCCTCGATGGCGATGGCGGGCATCGGCCGGTAACGGACGAATTGCTGCGACCGGCGCGCCGCCGAACTGCCGGGGGCCCGGCATGCCCCAGCTGCCCCAGGGCGAGCTCGCGGCGTTCCGCGCTGTTGCGTACGAACGGCGCGAGCCGGTCCGACTCCGGGCTGGGTGGCGCGCCGGTCGGGCTTGTCGAGGTGGTCGCATCTGTCGGTGCGAAGCCGAGCCGAACGTCACGCGCTCGACCAGACAACGATCAAGGACAAAAGGGCATTGTCTGCCGGTACCCCACATGCGACTTTTACGTCTCGAGAGGGACTAGATGATTGCGTCATACTCGTGGGCCGATCTCGGCTTTTGCAAAGTAGGCCCTAGGAATACCCGTGACCTGAAGGAAACGGCGTCCGCTCGAATGATTGCTGCTCTTTTTAAAGAACGGGCACGCTTTGAGACAAGGGACGATGCTACAGGCGTCTGGATACGCGACCCCGGCAAAGTTAAAGCGCAAAAAGTATCCGACGCGGTTCGAATGGCTATTTCAATCGATGCAGCACAATCGACGCTCCCCGCCTCTTATGACGCAGCTGACGCAGTTGCAGCCTCCGAATTCGGACAGTTTCAACCTTCCCCAACGCTGCCGTTGTCCAAGCTTCGTAGCAGCTATGAAAGTTTTGAATCCACCCCTCGATCTGCAAAGGGAATCTATGATTTAGTATACGCGGTAAGCACTTGTCGGAATGAGGAGCTTTCTGCCTTCCTAAGAAAGGACGTATCGGCGGCGTTCTTCAGATCGTTCCCGAAGGGCCGGATTGTTCTTCTGACGACTAGTTACGAATATGAAAGGCGTCAAGGTGCAGTGCGCGGAGCGTATACACTGTCACAATATAGCATAAGCGATGTTCAGCAGCTAGACGGGCTCAAGACGAGGCTTATCCCGCTGTCCCAGGTGGCCCTAGATGTGGTATGCGGGCTTTGTTGAGTTGCTGTTCGAGGCGTCGGCGACGGGGCGCGCAATGGCCAAGGGCCGATCGCTTTCGCAGTTTCAAGAGACGTTTCCCGACGAGACGAGCTGCGCCGCCTTTTTGTTGGGGCGGCGTTGGTCGAAGGGTTTTGTTTGTCCCGGCTGTGGCGAGCAACGCGCCGCGGCGCTGAAGAGCCGGGCGTACACATACGAATGCCTCGATTGCGGTCGACAGACTTCGGCCACGGCGGGAACTGTGATGCATCGTTCCAAGCTGCCGCTGACGACGTGGTTCTGGGCGGCGCATCTCATGGCGACACATTCCAACGGCATGTCGGCGCGGCAATTGGAGGATCAACTCGGCGTCACTTACAAGACCGCTTGGCTGCTGACGCAGAAATTGCGCCGGTCGATGGTCGACCCGGATCGCGATCCCTTGGAGGGCGTCGTCGAGGTCGATCAGGCGGAAATTCCCTTCCGCGAAGGCGACGCCTTTTTCGAGCGCGGCAATGCCGGCAAAATCCTCGTCGTCGGGGCCGTCGAGGTGATCGATCGCGACACCAATCAGCTCAAGCCGCGACGCAAGCACGCCAAATACCTCGATACGCGCTCCGGCCGAATACGCCTCGCTATGATCGCCGACAATTCCGCGACGTCGATCGAGGCCTTCGTGAGAGCCAACGTGAAGCGTGGAGCCACGCTCCTTACCGACGGCCACGCGTCCTATCCTGGGCTGACCGACTACCGGCACGATCCGCGCATCGTCGGCAAAATGGCGGGACATGTTGTCTTGCCGTGGATTTACCGAGCCTTCTCATTGATGAAGCGATGGAGCCTGGGCACGTATCATGGCCTGCGCCGCACGCATGTCGACACCTATCTCAATGAATTCGTCTTTCGCTACAATCGCCGCTTCCACCGGCACGTTTCGTTCGAAGCCTTGCTCGGGCTGGCCGCACATCATGCGCCTGCGAGCTACTGGGACATCGTCCAACGAGACAATCCTCGAAAGGGGGTTCAAACGATCAGGCGGACGCCTCGTCGCCGTAAGACGGCCACCGGAATGCGACAGGACGGTGCGCCGCCAGCACTCGGCGGGCGAAGATCAACCCACCAAACCAGTGCATCCACTACATATAGACGAGCCTGGGACAACGGGATAAGCCGCTCAAGACCCTATCTGATTGGCAAATGCTTGTTCCTTCCGGTCAGCTCCGAACCATTCTTGATCTCGGTATCTTTGCATTGTATCCAATGCTGCCGTATTTTTCTGCTACACGACTTGGTATTACCATCATCTTCGTTCCAGGTGAAATGATTGAGCTTACACAACCTGATTTTCCGAGTAGCTGGTTAGACATGTACCGTTCAAGGTGGGATTTTACGCGAGAGCTGTCTCAGAATTCTCTGCTGCATGTGACTGCCGTAGGTTTAACTCAACCATATAAAGTCCAGCGCAGATTCCTGCAAAGCTTCGAACAAAAGCCTAATGATATTGTGGATTGGATTTCCTGGCTGATCGGTCGTTTTAATGAGCTAATGCTATCGAGCACAGACCCGACAGGCTTTAACAGAGATGGCTATGTTGACTTCGTGACTTGTTTCGAGCACGGGCTATCCATTGATCGGCTGTTCCGAAAGTCTATAAGTGCTCAGGTGTCATCAGAGCTGGTCGCTAGGAAAGATGCCACGTTCGAGGTGGCAGATATTATTGATGAATTAGCCCAGTATTGGCTTCAGGCGCAGCCTACTGAGCATTTTAAGGCCATGTTCCATCCAGTTAAAGGCCCCGGTAAGATCTCTAACGCACTGGTGGGAGCGCCGGCTGCGATTTCGTAGCCCTCTCGTCGATGGCGCAGAGAGCGTGTACGACGCACTGAAGTCGACAGTTCTTGCGTCAGTCTTTGTTACAGCGAAACGAACTAGCACTGGGGGGGGTTCTAGTTCGCGATGCGAGGCTCATTGCTGAACTAGAAGAGGATGGAGATACATTCACCTCCAACATAGTTCGCGCTCTCCGTAACACCCATCACGGCTACATGACTGTCGGCGACCGAGCGAGCCGGCCCTCCCGCTATCTCGCATTGGTGACGGGTGCCCTTCCCGCCTCGATCACCTACATTGGCGTGCTTTCCGCTCTTGCGCTCTTAGGTGATCCCGCGACAATGATTGGTCGGCCTCGGTATTCGCAGAACTGGGACGCTTGAGGACATTGCACTAAGGGCTCGTCAGAGAATAGCTAAATCGGTTCTGGCCCGAGAGTAAGGCGGCGGGGATTCCCTGGGGTTGTGGGGCGTCGTAGCGTTGGAGATGATCGATGAAGATTCTCTCCGAAAGCTCCAGAGGCGCAATGCAGCGATATTGCCTCAACTGGATGAACGACAACGACGGCTTTTCGCGGCGTCGGAAGCCAGGGCGGCGGGGCGTGGCGGCATAGCCGCGGTTTCTCGCGTCACGCGCATCGCCGCGAGCACGATCGGACGCGGCCTGAAGGAGCTCGACGCGCCACCGCCGCTGAAGCGCGGCGGCGTTCGCCGTCCGGGCGGGGGACGCAAATCGCTAACGGAAACGGACCCCGGTTTGCTCGACGATCTGAACGCGCTGGTCGAGCCCGACACGCGCGGCGATCCGATGTCGCCGCTGCGCTGGACGTGCAAGAGCCTGCGCCGGCTGGCGGCTGAACTCGACAAACTCGGGCACAAGATTAGCCACACGGTTGTCGGCGAGTTGCTGAAGAAGCAGAAGTTCAGCCTGCAAGCCAATAGCAAGACGCGGGAGGGCGCCGACAATCCCGACCGCGACGCGCAGTTTGGCGTCATCAACGACGCGGTCAAGACAGCCATGGCCGAGAACCAGCCGGCGATATCCGTCGATACAAAGAAGAAGGAACTGGTCGGCGATTTCAAGAACGCCGGCCGCGAGTGGCGCAAACAAGGCGATCCGGAAGAAGTGCGCGTGCACGATTTCCTGATCAAGGAGCTCGGTCGCGCCGTGCCTTATGGAATTTATGATCTGGCCGCAAACACCGGCTGGGTCAACGTCGGGATCGACAACGACACTGCGGCCTTCGCGGTTCAGACGATCCGCAGATGGTGGCAAGAAGTCGGCCGTGTTCGCTATGCGCTCGCGCGCCGCCTGGTCATCACCGCCGATGGCGGCGGATCGAACGGCTCGCGCGTTCGATTGTGGAAACTTGAATTGCAACGCCTCGCCGATGAACTCGGAGTATCAATCGAGGTCCACCATCTGCCGCCGGGGACCAGCAAATGGAACAAGATCGAGCATCGCCTGTTCTCGTTCATTACCCAAAATTGGCGGGCCAAACCGCTGGTCAGCTATCGCGTCATCGTCGAACTGATCAGCGCCACGACCACCAAAACCGGCTTGACGGTTCGATGCGAACTCGACAACAACCCCTATCCCAAGGCAATCGTCGTATCGGACGATGAAATGCGGAGCCTCAACATTCAGCGCGCGGATTTCCACGGCGAATGGAATTACACAATAACCCCATCAACCCCACACCTCAAAGCGTACGGACACGTGACCTGAAGCTCGCATCATCCGCTGCGAACCTCCCGATTGCTCGGCGGCTCAAACACCTCTTCGGCTTCCGCAAGCTGGACACATGAGGCGCAACTCCAGGCGCGACAGCGGGAGATTTGGCCCGCGCGTGCAGACTAACGTGTCGAGGTCGAGCTGCTTGCGATAGACGCATTGCCGGATGGACTTGGTGCCCTCGCGATATATCCGTCGACGCATCGCATGTGCACCCCGGCTGGCGTTGTCAACCCCGCGTAGTTGCAACGGCTATTCTACACATCACTATGAACAGGCTGTAGAGGCACTAATTGCGTCAACATGTCGAAAAACCGACGATGAAAACAACCTTTCTCATCGATCAACTTGAAATTAAATCATTCATTCTTGCCACAGCCACCTACACGGCCTTGGGCGGGCCACAAACGGTTAATAGCTGCTTAACGAGCTTGATGAGCTAGTGACAGGCGGTAGGTAGTCCAGAATTACCGAGAAAAAAGTACAAACGAGGAGGAGACGATGCGGAAGTCCCTCATTCTGGTTCTCATTGCAATTGGCGGCGCGAGCTACGCGGAAGGAGTGACCAAGGTGGCCACAGGTCCAGGTATGGATGACCTGTCCACTTGGCGCTGGCAGGTCAATGCAATTCTAACTGAACAGAGTGCTACGGTTTTATGGCCCGCTGCGGACCTCGGCTCTTTCGACCAAGGCTATGAGCGTTATTCGCCCTTGGGACTTCTCGGGCCCCAACGAGACCATTCTCGATAACCGAACTCTTCGGTCAGCGTGATTTCATCGGCGAAGCGGACGTGCGCGGAGTATCCGCCGGTCGTGTCGACTACCTGGTTCACCGCGGGGCCTCAACTTCGACGGCATCAAGACCCCCGTAGCCGCAAGCGTCTCAATGGCGGCCTCGCGGCGGAGGCTCGGCCCACGGGTCGCGGCAACCCGAGTGCAGCCATGCGTGGCGTGCGCCTACTGCCATCGGCGGCAGGATGGAGTCGCGCGTCTCGGGCCCTCCGCACCAGGCGCAGCGGATAGGGCGGGGTGTCGGGCGACTGCGTCAACGCGCGGCCCCGTGCAGCGGCCATGGAGCGGGCTTCGCGCGCGTCGTCGGTACTTATCATCGCTCATTCGCTCTTCGGTCCCTCTGATGATCGTGGAGTGGGAAAGACCGGGAGGCGGCGTTGCGAGCGCCGCTCCGGTCGTCATTTTCAGGCGCTCTCTTTCGAGTTGGTGAGCGCCTGCAGCACCGCCGCTTTGGCGGTATCGACGTCGACACCGGGATGATGGTTGCGGAAGAGGTTGACCACGGCTTCGAACGCGCGCAGCCTGACCTCTTCTCCGTGACCTTCTGAGCGAGCGTCGTCGCCGGCCATCCTGATGCGCTCGCGGTAAGCGAGGGCGTAATCGATCTTGGGTCGCCGGTAGAAAGCCCAGATGGCGCCGCTGGCGGTTTTGATCCGAATTGCCCCCGCCGTGATCTCGATGACCTCGCAGTGGCCGACCAACAACGCGGCGCCAGACAGGTGGATCTGGCTCCACAGTTCCGGGACACGGTAGAGTTCGTCGCGCGGCCAGCCGAGGCGCATGGCTTCGTCGCCGTGGCCATTGGCGATGAAAGCCCTCAGGCCGTGCAGGGCGGTCTGCCAGTGGTCCTCGCTGACGTCGGGCGGTCGGGCGGCTTCGACGGACTGCAGAAGCGGGCCGTCGCATGCGAGCCGGTGCAGGTGAGCAACGAGCTCGGGCTTGGCGCTCTTGAGAAGCTCCACGAGGTCAGTCGGGGGATCCCCGTCCGACCAGAGCCTTAGTCCGTCCCCGGCGGGATTCAGTCCCACCTCGACGCCGCGTTGAGCCGCCTGGGCGAGGATTTCGGCGGGCGTCATATGTCGGTACACTTGCGTTTATTATGGTCGGGATTTGGTGAACCCGCGGACCCACTAGACGAGTCTGGCTGATCGGGTTCATCGGGCAGATAATCGGGGTCGGACGAGGGAGGTCTATCTCTCGACCGATCCGAGGACGATGCTTCTTCATGAAGACTTCGGTCTAAGTCATTGATATCATCATTTGGAGGACGGTAGGACGATGAGGACGATCCCCCTGAGTCGGAACTTCCTTCCGTCAGGGCCTTTTTTATCTTCAAGACCTTCCCATCACGGTGACCAGTCGGCCAAGAGATCTCAATCCCTGCACCTCTGAGTTGTGGGCCAATTTTTCGCAAGCGACCGGATAAAGCATTCGCGGCCTTCGGCCACCTGCCGCCGAGAGTGTCACGAACATGCTCGCGCGCCTCCTTGAGGGCGGTCGTCGAGGTCGCCACCCTTCGAACAGCCGCCTCATCCTCGGCCTTCTCAGCATCCGTCCTAAGCCCATCGGGGATTTTGCTGCCACGTCGAGCCTCGTTTTTCGCCAGCGCGAGCGCCATCTCGGCGAGGCGCTCAGGCTTCCTGACGATGGCTTCAAGCTCAGCGAGCAACTTGGTGGCCGTTCCCTCCCACTCCAGTTTGCCCTCCATGAACTCTTCGAACACCGCCGCAATCGGATCGCCCGACAAAACATCATCCGCCGCAAACTCCGCAAACTCCGCAAACGCCTTGGCGAATGTCCCCGCATCCCAGAACGCCGTCTCGCAGGCGATCACAAACTTGGCGAATGCCGCCAGGCGAGGGAGGCCCTTCCGATCGAGGCTGTCGTAACGTCGGAGCCCCTCGCTCAGCGCCTGCAGGAGCGCGCCAAAAATGACGGGAGCGGCCTCGTCGAACTTCTTCCAGAACTCAAGATCGGTAAGTCGCTCGATGCCCGAGGGAAACGCTGCCAAATCTGTTTTCAGCGTCCGGCTGGCCAAGTCCCCGCGCGTGACAACATTGTCGATCGCAACAAGAATGAATGGCGCTTTGGCGGGGATGGAAGATTCATCCTCATCAGTGAAAAGCGCGCGCCAACTCTCCGCTCCGCCCTCAGTCGCAGTGCAAAGACCGTCCGATATGTTCTTTTCCAGGTAAGACAGATTGTTGTAAGCCACGAGGGCTCGAGTGGACGCATTGATGTAGAGATCACGCTTGCTCGCGGGCGCGTTCAATAAAGGAAGAAGGCGCGGGTCAACCAACGCGACAATCATTCGCGCCAGCGTGCTCTTGGCGGCCCCGCCCTCGCCGATAATGAGCAAAACAGAATAAGGACCTTCGCCCCCCAACGCGTCCAACATAAACCCAGTGCTGAGAACTAGGTCGCGCTCGTCCCGAAACAGAGTCAGCTCTTTCAGCCTGTGTAGCCCTTCCTTAGGATCGACGAAAACAGCCTCGGGAAGCGGTAGGGTCCCCGCCGACCTTAGGAACCTCACCGGAGGCCGCGGGACTAATCGAACGCCCGCCGCGTCGATCTCATAAGCAGACCCGTCCGGCGTGCCGCGATCGAGGTAGATTTTGCTGTTGTGACGCGCGTGCCGGACATAGACAGGGTGAACGACACCGCCGTGCACCGCCCTGGCCTCGAGCGCCTCAATAACCCCGCGAAGCGCCGTGTCAGAAGCAGGCTTGCCGTACGCATGCATATATTGATGGACAAAAAAGAGCCGCGCCTTCTTGGTCCGGATCTTGATCGTCTCAAGACGTGAGCCCCTGCCATCAACGGGCAGCTCAACCGACATGTAAGGTAGGCCGAATTCGCTGCAAAAATATTCGTACTGATCGGCAATCGCGAGCAGTTTCGCAGCCTGCGAATCATCCTGATCAAGCGGCGAGTCATCCTCCTCCTCCTTCCTTTTTGTATCCTCCTCGTCAGCCGCCTTTAACGCCCGCTTCAGCGCCTGCACGTCGACATGAACGCCCCTCAATTGAGCCAGCAAGACTTCCCAGTCACGCGCCAGCGAACGGGTCTTGGAGAGAACCCTCAACGCAGCGAAAACATCCTCCTCAAGGATGTAAGCACGGTCACCGCGGCACAGCTCAACAAACACGTCGGCAGCCACCCGGTCGCCGCGAGCGAGCGCCTCGAGGTCGAGTTCGCCGGGTGCTTGCGCGCCAAAGTCATTCATGACCAGAACGCCATTCCCGGAAATCTCTCCCGGATGGCGGCGATGCGCGCGTCTACGCTCGCGGCGCGAATCGCATCCTTGGCTCGCAGGCGCACGAGCTCGCGACGAAGCCACATCGCGTTGTATTGGTCGCCGCGCTTGGCGAAATCGGGATGGCTGATGACGATCTCGCGCATGGCGACGACGATCTCATCGACAGGCTCGCGCGAGCGCGCCGCATAACCGAGACTGATACTGAGCGGCTTAAAGAAACCAAGCCGGGTTTCGCCGTCGCCCAGACAGCGATCGAGAACGGCGCGCCAGCCGAGCTCAGCGCCAGCGACATGAGCCTGACGCTCGCTCTCCACCACCTTCGCCAAGGGCGCGTCGAACTCGTTCCAATCGATCGACGTCACGCGCTGACGCCGCCCTGGCAGCGTGAAGGCCCACAAAGATTGCGGCACCGGATCGTCAAGATCCCAGAGCCACGGCCGCCCGGTCAAGAACAGTTGAGCCGGCAACGCAGGCCGCGGGTCGAGCGGATAGCCCGCCGCTTTAGCGCCAGCCAGGTACTTGTAAGCCACCGGCATTGGCACAGATCGGTCGAGCACGACATAAGCGTGCATCGACAGGCGACCATCCTTGAAGCCGGTGCTGGACGCCGCCGCGATCGCCAGATCAACGTCACGCAGCGGCGGCGGCAGGAAAGTCTCGCGCGCATATTCGGCCGCCGCATAGAGGTTCCGCCCCTGGTCGAGAACGCTGCCCGGCGGCAATCGAGCATCATCGATGTCGAGCGGAAGGAAACCGAGATCCTGCTCAAACAACGTACGATCAGGGCCGTGAACCTCGGCGCTCCAGCGCCGCACCCACTGGTTCGGACTGACGCCCGGAGCGGGGACGCCATGCACCGTGGCGCAGTCTTGCCGCGAAGCCAGGTGACGGAGGAACCGAACAATCCGATCGACGTCGGCTTCCAGCTGAACCCGCGCCATCCGCCAAAGGCTTTCGGTCTGCGTCGGGTCGCTTTTCGTTTCCTTGCCGTGCGCCAACCGGGTGCGTTTCTTGACTGCGAAGCCGCGCTGCGCCTTGAGAACTGTAATGCTGATCCCGTCGTCGCTCATGGCGCGAGCCTCACGCCGACAAGATAGACGTCGAGGCCGCCGTTCCAGCGGTGACAGTTGAGTTCGAACTCAATCCGCTTGCCAGCGCCTGCGTCGCGCAGCTTGGCGATGAGATCGTGCGGCGAAGAGGCGGTATTAATTCCAAGCGCGTCGCACCACGCCTCCAGCGCCAAATGATCGCTGAGCATGCGAGCACGATTTCCGCCGACTTTCAGCTCGGTGACCAACTCGATCGTGGCTCGACGCCCGCGAGCAGAGCCTTCCGCGATCTCGATCACAAAGCGAACACCGGCGCGACGAGAGTTGTTGATCGCTTTCGGGGCGCCTGTGACAACGCCGATATAAGCGCCGCTTGGCGGCGGAGCGTTAGCTTTGATGGCGTCGACGATATTCACGACGGTCTCCCAATTTGGAGTTCCGTCGACAGGGCTTGCAATTCTGGCCTCGGGCCCTATTTTCCGACTGCGTTCGCCCCGAACGAAGTCTGAAGCAGTTCCTGAAGCCGGTTCGACGTGCTCTGTCGGACGGTTTCAGGAATTCAGGCAGCGTCAGATCGGCGCGTTCCATGCCGCAAGAAGTCGAGAACGATCGCCCGCGTGAAGCAGCGCGATCCCCCGACCCGGATGTGCTCCAGCAGACCCAGCCGCAGAAGACGAAAAATCGTGGCTGGCGACCTGTTGGCTAATTCTGCGAGTTCATTGACCGAAAAGACGAGTTGAGATCCGAGCCGCTCCTCGAGACCATCGGGAGGGCCGCGCGGCGCATGAGGCGATGAGCTTACATGCCGTCGGCCATGCCACCCGCTGCGTTTCTCCGACGGTTTGGGAGGATTATCGCTTTGGGCCTGAGATTTCTCGGCAATCTTGTCGATCGCCCTCGGTTTCTCCGCTGGCTGAATCCCGTCCGCAGCGGCTATTGCAAAACTCGAAATCATGAGTCCCTCGTGCAAACCAGATCAGGTTCGCTCGGGACGTTGAATTAGCCGTCGCGGAAAGCATAGACGTTTTGTTTGCCCGGTGTTTTCCAAGCCGCGAAACGCTTGAGCACCGCGCTGGGCGAAAGCAGCTTTTGCCCAGTGAAGGCGAATATACGGCGGATCAGCTCAAGTGTTTTTGCGTCTGGACGGTCGAGGTCAAAACCGGCTTGTTCGACAAGCTCCAAAACAGCGCCCGTCTCATAATCGATGCGGCGCTGGTTGACCGATCGGCGGTCGTTATCGTTCCAGCGTTCGCGAATATCCTCGGCGGTCATGTCGTCGATGTATCGCTTCACCACCGGCACCAACTCAAGGAACAACAGGCTGCGACGTATCCCGTACGGGGAACGGCCAACGATGGTCAACCAAGGATCGTCGCCTTCGTCCATCGCCTCAATCAGATCGTTTTGAAAAGGAGTTCTGGACGACGTCGTCAGGTTTGCGAGAGCCGTTTTTGCAAGGGCGAGACTGCGCAAACGCTCCTTGGGGGTGGGCGAGGCCCTCGCCAAGCCTCGGTAGTTCAGCACCTCTTTGCGAATCTCCAGCATGCCGGAAAACAGCGTATCGCGCTGCTCCTCGGTCAGGGGCAGGGTCTTCAACGACTCTTCAGGCGTCGCTGGCGTCTTGGAGCGTGGGCGCTTCATGCGCGCAACGGCAGGACAACGGCCGTCTCGGCGCGACAATGTTTTGACCAACGCTCCATCAATTCGGCGCGCAGCTCATGGAGAGGGTCTCTGATGTAAGCCCCCTCGACCGCTCCGTAGACAGCGTGGCCCATCGCGAGCTCGACCAATTCGCGGTCTTGCCGGGTCGCCGCGGCCCAGGAGCGAAACATCGAACGCATGCCGTGGGCGGTGAACGGTCGACCTGTGACGGCGTCGATCCAATCCGGATTCAGGCGCCGCAGCTTGCGGACGAAATCCAGAATGTTCTGCCCGGTAAATGGCCTGCCGTGGAGATCGGTGAAGACATATTCGCCGCGACCGGAGGGAATGGCGGACAAAGCGAGGTCGCTGAGAGCCACAATGAACGGCTCGTTGCGATGCGCGCCGTCCTTCAGATCCTCGATCAGGTTCGTCCAAGTTTTCGCCTTCAGATCGATATTCCTGCGCCTGGCCATACGCCCCGCGCCGGCTCGTGAGGCTGTGGCGAGGAGGAAAGTCATCAGGCGGGCGATCGGCTCTGGGCGGCTCTCCAATCCCGCCAAAAGCTCCGGCGCGCGTTTCCAGTTCAAGGCGGGCATGGGTTTGTGCGATCGGCGCGAACGCGGCGCCCAGCCTAGGGCGCGGAGCTTGGTGAGGTCGGTCGGCGGCCGGAGATTGCCGCCTTCCGGCTCGATGAGTGCGGCGCCGAATTCGAACACGGCCTTGGCGGCGCTGTAGACGCGCATCGCCGTCTCGGGTTTGAGTCCGGCAAGGATTTGGACGAGATCAGCCGGCGTGATCGTGGTCAGGGGTTTGCTATGGATCGGCGCCAAGTGATGGTTGAGCGCCCGCTGGCGGATCTCAACAGTTTTCGGATTGCGCGGTTTCGGCGCGCGCGGGAGCCATTGAGCCGCGGCCTCGGCGAAGGTCAGGTTCAAGATGGCGTTGGAAGCGAACAGGGAAGCCCGCTGGCGGACTTTTGCGCGATGGCTGGGATCTTTCCCTTCATGGATCAATTGGCGGGCCTCAGCGGCCCTCCTACGAGCTTCGGCGAGACCGCAGGAGCCTAACCCGATCTTGCGCCGCTTGCTGTCGACGACGACGCGCAGGATCCAGCTCTTGCGCAGGCGGCCAGTTTTGGAAGGCCGCACCACCAGGATCAGCCCGGGCGCGAGGTCGTCGGTGTGCTCGCCGAGCGTCGGGCTGCGGAAGAAGGCTTCGGTGACGCCGGACATTGGAGGGCCATCTGGAGGGCCAGCGTCCGTTTATGACGCTGATTTGGTCTAACCCACAATGTAACGATATGCACCGATCTGCGCAATGGCTGCTCAGCGGAAACCCTTGTTATTCCGCGCGAGGCGGCGCTGGTGGAGGCTAACCTGTTCTGGACTTAGCGAGAGCGCAGAGACGGCGCCTGT
>CAVZQX010000012.1:0-364464 GCA_963777475.1 uncultured Alphaproteobacteria bacterium | reverse complement strand
CGGGTACTGTGGGGCAACGCCGGCAACTGCTACCGGCTTGCATAGCGGCGGGGCCCGGCCCTCCGAGCGCGGCCGAGGCTGATGCCGGTCAGCGCTCGCTTATTTCCTGCACGATGTTCAAGAAGGCGGAGACGACACTTGGGTCGAATTGCCTGCCCGCGTTGGCCACAAGTTCGCCGACCGCGACGTCGTGGGACAGCGCTCGGCGATAGGCGCGATCGGTACGCATCGCATTCCACGAGTCGCAGCACGCGATGATCCGGGATTCCAGTGGGATGGCCTCCCCGGCCAGTCCATCGGGGTAGTCGTCCCCGTCCCAGCGTTCATGGTGCGAGCGGACGATCAGCCCGACGCTGCGCATAAAGCCGCCAACTCGGTTTAGCATCCTCTGCCCCTCGAGCGTGTGGGTCCGGATGATGCTCCACTCGGCCGGGTCGAGTCGGCCGGGTTTGTTGATGATCTCGTTCGGGATCGCAATCTTCCCGATGTCATGCAGGAGCGCCCCGAATTCCAGGTTGCGTCGTTGTTCGGGCGCGAGCCCGAACTCCTCGCCGAGCGCGAGCGCTAGCTGCACGACGCTCTTGCAGTGCTCGCCGGTGTACCCATCGTCGGCCTCGAGCACGTCACCCAGCACCAGCGCGGTGCCACGGTACGCGGTGTTGAGCTCCAGGAGACTCTCGATCCGCTCGTGACGCTCGCGGGCAAATACGGCCAGCAACGCGAGCAGCGGCAGGATCGTCAGGACGGCGGCCGCGCTTCGGTATGTTCTCGGCCACCATCAGCGCGACCCCGGACAGAGCCGCGTCGATGGCGTAGACCCACGTGTCCTGGAGTTGCTCGGTGAGGCTCGCCTCCCTGTCGATCCAGAAGCGCAGCGCCGATACGGCGAAGTCGACGACGAACTGGGCGATCAGGGCCGCGATCAGCAATGCTGGACCGGCATTCCGTGGTTCGGTGTGCGCGAGCGCGAACACCGCTACCGGACCGATCGCGAACCACGAGTTGCCGACGGCGAGCAACAAACGGCTGGGGCGAACCCTGCCGGCGAAGACGTCGGGCAGGCGCGCGCATGCAAACGCCGTCACGACTGCGATCGGGACGATCGCGACGGGAGCCGCGAACAACAGCGGCACGAATGCGAGCTGCGCCGCGTGCGTGAACCCGTACGGGGTGTCGATCCGCACTCGTGTCGCCACTGCCAGCACGACCGTGCACAACACCGCCCCCGCTAGCGGGAAAGTCTGCGGAGGGAAGATCCACCACACCCCAGCTGTCGCGATTGCGAAGCCGATCGCGAGTCCGATCTCGGAGACACGCTCGCGGTCGGGCAGACGGGCGTGCTCACGGCGAAATGTTTCGGCGTGCAGTTCCTGCGCCGTCAGGCTGGCATCGAAGACCACCATCCGCGCGTGTATCGGCTGGATCTTCACCGCACTCGTCAGTGGAAGCTCTCCGCGTCCAGTCGTAGTTTCGGCGGATCCCAGGATGAGCAGGTTTAGACGCTCAGCCTGAACTGCGCGACCAGCTCGTTCAGCGTCTCGGCGTTGCCGGCGAGCTCGTGCGCGGAGGCGGCGACTGCTCGGCAGACGCCGAGGTCTGCTCGGTCGACGCCGAGACCTCCTCGCTTGACGCCGAGGACTCCTCGGCGACCGCTGCGACCTCGCCGACGGTTTGGTGCATCGTGTTGGCGCTCGCAGTGATCTGCTCGGCGGCGGCGGCGATCTGCTCGATTCGCGTGTTCATGTCATCAACGGCCTGACCGATGCTCAGGAACGCCTCGCGAGTCTGCTCGACGACGGCGGCGCCGTCCTGGGTGCGCTGTGCGCCGGCCTCGACGACCGTGACCGCGTTGGTCGTCTCGCTCTGCATCCCCCCGATCAGCTCGGAGATCTCCTGCGCGGCATGCTCGGAGTCCTCGGCGAGTTTCCTGACCTCCTCGGCGACCACGGCAAAGCCCCGGCCCTGCTCGCCGGCGCGGGCGGCCTCGATCGCGGCGTTGAGGGCCAGCAGGTTCGTTTGCGCGGCGATCCCGGCGATCGTCGCGACGATCTTCCCGATCTGCTCGGACTGGCCTGCCAGCTCACGGATCACCTGGGTCACCGCATCGCTCGAGTCCCTGACCACTGCATCGCGTCGTTGGCCTTCTCGGCGGCGTCGACGCCTTGCTGGGCGGCATCGTGGGCGCTGTTCGCGACCTCGGCTGTGCGCTCGGCATTCTCGGCCGACTCGGCGACCGCGTTGGCGATCTCCTGGGCCGCGCGTTGGGCCTCCTCGACCATCCGCGCTTGGCGCTCAGCACCTTCGGCCACATCGTTGATCGCCTGCGCGATCTCGCCCGTGGCCTTGCCGGCTTCCTCAGATGTCGAGGACATCTGCTGCGAGGCCGCGCTCACCGAACCGGCGGTGTCGGAGACTTGGCCGACGAGCTCGCGCAACTTCTTCGTCGTCCGGTTGTACGAGTCGTAGCAGCCCACCATGGCGTCGCGGAACAGCTCCGCGTGGCGCATGATCTCGCCCACTTCATCGCCGTCAAAGTTCGACGCGGCCGCGGTCTTGGCGTGTAGCTCGACCGTCAGATCGCCGTCCGCCAGCGCCTCGAGGCCGCGCATCAGGTTTCCCTTGGCTGCCTCCTCGATCGCATCCATCCGATCGACCACCTGCCTCGCACCGTGACTCAGCCGGCGGACCGTCACCAACGTGACCGAACCGCCAACTACGTAGCCGACCACCAACACCACGACCGTGACGCCGGTTCCCGGCTTGCCGCCCAGTGCGAGAGCGCCCTGCACCGTCAGCAGGGCCAGCAGCAATATGGCGAGGCCGATCACCTTCGACCGCAGCGGAATGTTTGTGAACACCATCCCCGATCTTTTCTCTGCGAACGTCAAGTCCCCGGTAGGGACGCTGCCGCTCCCCGAGTAGTCGGCCGACGTGGACAGTGCTTAAGTGCCGATGTGAAAAACCGTAAGTGCTCAGTGCTGCAGGTACGGCCCGATCAACGAGAGGTCCGCCTCGCCCAACCGATCGCTCGCCGAAGCGCGCTGGTGCCAGAACGGGTAAATGAGCGGCGGCCTGCTGACGACCTCCAGGCGCTGGTGCTCTTCCGCAGACAGCTTCAACGTCGCCGCCGCGAGGCTTGTCCGCGAGTTGCTCCTCTGTGCGAGCCCCCACGACCACGCTCGTGACCGCGGGCCGCGCGAGCAGCCACGCGAGCGCGACCTGCGCCGCCGAGACCCCGCGCGCATCATCCGCGGGCGCGGTCGCGTATCGCGGCGTCGTCTTCCCAGCTTCCCTCCCAGAGCTTGTAGACCACCTCCATATATTCGTCGGCGATGTCGTAGCGGTCGTCATGGGCGGTCTGCTTGTCCTTGCCCGCGCCGCGCGCGGCGCTGTCGAGATAGCCGGTCACCACGTTCCAGCCGATCCGCCCTTCGGTGAGATGGTCGAGCGTCGACATTCTCCTGGCAAAAGGGTAGGGCGGCTCGAACGACAGGTTGCTGGTGACGCCGAAGCCGAGATGTTGCGTGACCGCGGCCATCGCCGAAATCAGAAGCAGCGGCTCGTTGGCCGGCGTCTGCGTGGCGTGACGCAAGGCCGCGTCCGGGCTGTTGCCGTAGACGTCATAGACCCCGAGCACGTCGGCGAGAAACAGGCCGTCGAACCGGCCGCGCTCCAGCGCCTTGGCGAGATCGATCCAGTAGGGCAGCCGGTTGTAATCGGCGGTGCGGTCGCGCGGATGGGTCCACAGCCCCGGCGATTGATGCGCCACGCAGTTCATGGCGAAGGCGTTGAGCCGGACTTGTTTTATCATGATGGCCTGCGCGATAATGAAGAGCGGATATTAGCGGCCGGCCTGCTTGAATGGCAACTCCGCGTTCGCGGGCGGCGAGACGTGGGCGACGTTCAGCGTCATCGACACCACGTCGTAATAGCCGTTGACGGCGACCAGGTCCATGACGCCGTTTTCGCCGAATTTTTCCACCGCTTTTGCGCAGATCGCAGCGTCGCTTTCATGGTTTTCTCCCCGATATTAGCCCGGTCTCAACGCCTGGTTATGGACGGCAATTGTTCCATTTCGGGTCGTCTTGGCAAGGAGATTCATCGCGCGAGTTGCCCACTTCCAGCCGCCCGCATATCCCGATACGCTGATCTCTCCCGACGAATTTCGCGACGAAAAAGGAAGACATGACCCGAACCGAGGCTATCGACCACGCCCACCGGCAATTTCAATCCGGTGAATTCCTAGTCGAGCTCGACCGCAGGGTGGGCTATCGCACCGAAAGCCAGAACCCCGAGCGGGGCGAGGCGCTGCGTGCCTATCTGACGGAGGAGATGCAACCGGCGTTTTCAGAGCTCGACTTTACGACCAAACTGATCGAATCGCCTTCCGGAAAGTCGCCGTTCCTCTTGGCCGAACATCGCGAGAATGCGTCTGCGCCGACCGTCCTGATGTACGGCCACGGCGACGTCGTCGACGGCATGGTCGGCGAATGGCGCGGTGGTCTCGACCCCTGGCGCACGACCAGGATCGACAATCGGGTCTATGGCCGCGGCACCGCCGACAACAAGGGCCAGCACAGCATCAATCTCGCAGCGCTTCGGGCCGTGCGCGAGGCGCGCGGCGGCAAGCTCGGCTTCAATGCCAAGTTCATCATCGAGATGGGCGAGGAGATCGGCTCGCCCGATCTCGGAAAAGTTTGCCAATTGCATCGCGATGAACTCAAGGCCGACCTGTTCGTCGGCTCCGATGGGCCGCGGCTGGCGGCGGATCGCCCGACCGTGTTCCTCGGCTGCCGTGGCGGATTGCGCATCCACCTCGACGTGAATTTGCGCGAGGGCGGGCATCATTCCGGCAATTGGGGCGGCGTGCTCGCCAATCCCGCGACCATTCTCGCCAACGCGATCGCGACCCTGGTCGATGGCCACGGCCGGCTCAAGCTCGAAGCGTTGAAGCCGCCGCGGCTGACCAACCAAATCAGAAGCTACCTCGCCGATGTCGAGATCAAGCCGATGGCCGATGAGCCGGCGCTGTCGGAGGACTGGGGCGAGGACGGCCTGTCCGCCGCCGAGCGGCTCTATGCCTGGAACACGCTCGAGGTTTTGGCGATATCGTCGGGCAATATCGACAAGCCCGCCAATGCCATTCCGGGACGGGCGCGGGCCGTGCTGCAGCTTCGCTTTGTCGTCGGCACCAAGTTCGATCAGGTGGTCGATGCCGTGCGGACGCATCTCGCCGCTAACGGCTTTGCGATGGTCGAGGTCAGCGCGACCCAGAGTTTTGTCGCTTCAAGAACCGATTTCGACAGTCCCTGGATCAAATGGGCGGCGGAGTTGATCCAGCGGACCACCGGCAAGCCGCCCGCGGTGCTGCCGAATTTCGGCGGCTCGCTGCCCAACGATGTGTTTTCGGAAGGCCTCGGCCTGCCGACGATCTGGGTGCCGCATTCCTATCCCGGCTGCTCCCAGCATGCGCCGGACGAGCACATTCTGCTGTCGGTCACCGAGGAAGCGCTCGGCATCATGGCGGGTCTGTTCTGGGATCTCGGCGAGATGCCGCGTCCGCTGTAACAGGCAGAACATACGCGTTCGGGACAAGGGATAAAAAAAGAGATTTGAAATGGCGCTATCGGCTCCACCACGTGAGTTGGCCTTGCATCCCGGCCGGGCCGCGCACCACGGCCAAAAGCCATTTGGGCGCCGATGCCTCCGAAAGTTACATTCTATTCTGGCCCGGTTTGTGCAAGCATTCCGGACAAATATCCAGTGAGGAGAGGACAAATGAAGCATTTTCGTCTGTTGGGTCTGGCGCTCGCCGCCGGGTTTTGTGCCGGCCAGGCTCATGCCGAGGAGCTGACCGGGACGCTGAAGAATATCAAGGAAACCGGCGCGATCACGCTCGGCTACCGCGACTCCTCGATCCCCTTCTCCTATCTCGACGACAACCAGAAGCCGATCGGGTTTGCGATGGACATCTGCTACAAGATCGTCGATGCCGTCAAGAAGGAGCTCAAGCTCGACAAGCTCGAGGTCAAGCTCAATCCCGTAAACTCGTCCACCCGAATTCCCTTGCTCGCCAACGGCACCGTCGACCTCGAATGCGGCTCGACCACCAACAATGCCGAGCGTGAAAAACAGGTCGCCTTCACCAACACGCATTTCCTGACCGCGAGCCGCTTCGTCTCCAAGAAGGCCAACAACCTGACCATGATCGACGATCTCAAGGGCAAGTCCGTGGTCTCGACCTCCGGCACCACCAACATCAAGCAGCTCACCGAGGCCAACGCCGCGCGCAAGCTCGGTGTCAACATCATGACGGCCAAGGATCACGCCGAGGCATTTTTAATGGTCGAGACCGATCGCGCCGCAGCCTTCGTGATGGACGACATTCTGTTGGCAAGCCTCGTCGCCGGGTCAAAGGATCCGAGCGCCTACGTCATTTCCAAGGATGCGTTCTCCAAGCCCGAGCCCTACGGGATCATGCTGCGCAAGGACGACCCGGCCTTCAAGAAAGTGGTCGATGCCGCAACCGCGGCGCTCTACACCTCAGGCGAGGGGCAGAAGCTCTACGACAAATGGTTCATGTCGAAGATTCCGCCCAAGGGCCTGAACCTGAACACGCCGATCGCGCCGGAGTTGAAGGCCGAATTCGCCAAGCCCTCGGACTCGCCCGATCCCGCTTCATATAAGGCGATGTGAGGATCGGCGATGCGAGGATTTCCGGCTCATGCAATCGCTGCATGAGCCGGAATTACGTCCTCTCGCCGGAACGGTGCGAGCATTATCCACGAATCGTCCAAGCGAGGTTTTTACGGATGAAGCGCTTGCTATGATCGGCCTCGCGTTCGCCGCAGTATTGTCGTGCGCGCAGGCCGGCGCCGAGGAGCTGACGGGAACGTTGAAGAGCATCAAGGAGACCGGCGCGATCACGCTCGGCTACCGGGATTCCTCGATCCCCTTCTCCTACCTCGACGACAACCAGAAGCCGGTCGGGTTTGCGATGGACATCTGCTACAAGATCGTCGACGCCATGAAGAAGGAGCTCAAGCTCGACAAGCTCGAGGTCAAGCTCAGTCCGGTGAATTCCTCGACCCGCATTCCCTTGCTCGCCAACGGCACCATCGACCTCGAATGCGGCTCGACCACCAACAACGCCGAGCGCGAAAAGCAGGTCGCCTTCACCAATACGCATTTCCTGACCGCGAGCCGCTTCGTGTCGAAGAAGGCCAGCAAGATCACCATGATCGACGATCTGAAGGGCAAGTCCGTGGTTTCGACCTCAGGCACCACCAACATCAAGCAGCTCACCGAGGCCAATGCGGCGCGCAATCTCGGCATCACCATCATTCCGGCCAAGGATCACGCCGAGGCGTTCTTGATGGTCGAGACCGATCGCGCCGCGGCATTCGTGATGGACGATATCTTGCTGGCAGCCTTCGTCGCCGGATCGAAAGATCCGGACGCCTACGCCATCTCCGAGGATGCGTTCTCCAAGCCCGAACCGTGCAGCGTCATGCTGCGCAAGGATGACCCGGCCTTCAAGAAGGTGGTCGATGCCGCGACCGCCGCGCTCTACACCTCGGGTGAAGGCCAAAAACTCTACGACAAGTGGTTCATGCAGAAGATCCCGCCCAAGGGCCTGAACCTGAACACGCCGATCGCGCCGGAGCTGAAGGCCGAGTTCGCTCACCCGTCGGATTCGCCGGACCCTGGTTCGTACCAGGCGATGTAGGGGGTCGGAAAGCCACGTGAATTATCACTGGAACTGGCACATCTTCTTCGAGCCGGACCCGAGCGGGTCCGGCACCTATCTCGACATGCTGCTGTCGGGATTGTTGGTCACCATCGAGACGTCGCTGTTTGCCTGGGTAATCGCGCTCGTTTGCGGATCGATCGTCGGCGTGCTCCGCACGCTGCGGTCGAAGCCGGCCTCATGGTTCAGCTTCGCCTACGTCGAATTCTTCCGCAACATGCCGCTTTTGGTGCAGCTCTTTCTCTGGTTCTTCGTGCTGCCGGAACTGTTGCCGCAAGCGTGGGGCCTGTGGCTGAAGCAGCTGCCGCATGCACCGTTCTATACCGCCGCGATCGGAATCGGGCTGTTCATGTCGGCCCGCGTCGCCGAACAGTTGCGCGCCGGCATCAACTCGCTGCCGCGCGGCCAGAGACAAGCCGCGACCGCACTTGGGCTGACTACCGCGCAAGTTTACGCCTATGTGCTCTTGCCGATGGCGTTTCGCATCATCCTGCCGCCGCTGACGTCCGAGTTCCTAAATACCATCAAGAACACCGCGGTCGCCATCACCATCGGCCTGATCGAGCTCACTGGCGAAGCGCGTTCGATGCAGGAGTTTTCTTTCCAGGTGTTCGAGGCCTTCACGGCCGCGACCGTGATGTATCTGTTGATCAACATCGTCGTCGTCGTCGCCATGCGCTTCGTCGAGCGCAACGTCGCGATCCCCGGCTACATCACGGGGAAATGAGCCGCGCCGATGTTCGCCAATTTCGATTTCGACGTCATCCGCCGCTCGCTCGGCTACCTGTTTTTCGACGGGATGAGATTCACGCTGATGCTGACGGCGCTCACCGCGTTCGGTGGCCTCGTGTTCGGCACCCTGATCGCGATGATGCGGCTATCGAGCTTTAAGCTGCTTGCGCGTATCGGCGGGCTCTATGTCGATTTCATGCGGTCGTTGCCGCTGGTGCTCGTCATCTTCTGGTTCTATTTCCTGGTGCCCTATATCGGGCAGTGGCTGACGGGCGCCTCGCGCCCGATCCATGTCGGTGCGTTCGCCTCCTCGCTCATCACCTTCATCATGTTTGAGTCCGCCTATTTCTCCGAGATCATGCGCGCCGGCATCCAGTCGATCTCGAAGGGACAGCCGGCCGCCGCGCAGGCGCTGGGTCTTACCTATGGACAGACCATGCGCTACGTCGTGCTGCCGCAGGCGTTCCGCAACATGTTGCCAGTTCTGCTGACCCAAACCATCGTGGTATTTCAGGATACCTCCCTGGTCTATGTGGTGTCGATCACCGATTTTCTGGGGGCGGCGAGTATCGTCGCGCAGCGCGACGGGCGGTTGGTCGAGATGTATATGTTCGCGGCCCTGGTCTATTTCGCGATCTGCTGTTTCGCGTCATTCGGCGTCCGCCGCCTGCAGGCGCGCATCGCCATCGTCAGGTAGGGGACGCATGATCGAGATCAGTCACGTCGACAAATGGTACGGCGCAGCCTTCCAGGCGCTGAAGGATTGCACCACCAGCGTCGCCAAGGGCGAAGTGGTCGTGGTGTGCGGGCCGTCGGGTTCGGGGAAATCGACGCTGATCAAATGCGTCAATGCGCTGGAGCCTTTTCAGAAGGGCGAGATCATAATCGACGGCATCAAGGTCAACGATCCCAGGACCAACCTGCCGAAGCTGCGGGCCCGGGTCGGCATGGTGTTCCAGCATTTCGAGCTGTTTCCGCATTTGCGCATCATCGACAATCTCTGCCTCGGGCAGGAAAAGGTGCTCGGCCGCTCGCATGACGCGGCGCTGGCGAAGGGCATGAAGCTGCTCGACCGCGTCGGGCTGAAGGACCATGCGCGCAAATACCCGGCCGAATTGTCCGGCGGCCAGCAGCAGCGGGTCGCGATTGCCCGCGCGCTGGCGATGGACCCGATCGCGATGCTGTTCGACGAGCCGACCTCGGCGCTCGATCCCGAAATGATCTCTGAGGTGCTGGACGTGATGGTCGACCTCGCCCGCGAGGGCATGACCATGATGGTGGTCACCCACGAAATGGGCTTTGCCAGCAAGGTCGCGCACCGCGTCATCTTCATGGACCAGGGCGAGATCGTCGAGGACGCGCTGAAGACCGATTTCTTCGGCAAACCCCGCAGCGACCGCGCGCAGAAGTTCTTGTCGAAGATCCTGTCGCATTAGGGTCCGATGTCGCCACGACGTCATTGCGGGCGGAAGCGAAGCAATCCAGAAAAGCCGCAAAGGAAGGCTGGATTGCTTCGTCGCTTTCGCTTCTCGCAATGACGATGGGGAGGCTTTTTGCGCTTGGAGCCTTAAATTCGCCGGTCAAGCTTTAACGATTCGCGTATAGTACGTGGCGCAACCAACTCTATCTATCCCCGACAGGAGAATTCGCTTGGAGCAGATCGCCTATGTCAACGGTTCGTTCGTGCCTATGTCCGAGGCCAAGGTGTCGATCCTCGACCGCGGATTCCTGTTTGCCGACGGGATCTACGAGGTTGCCGCAGTGCTGGACGGCAAGCTGATCGACAACGCTTCGCATCTGGCGCGGCTGGAGCGCTCGGTCGGCGAAATATCGCTGAAGCTGCCGGAGACCACCGAGCGCATCCAGGAAATCCAGAAGGAACTGGTCGCGCGCAACAACCTCGTCAACGGCATGGTCTATCTCGAAGTCACGCGCGGCGCCGACAGGGGCCGCGACTTCGCCTTCCCGAAGGACGTCACGCCGACGCTGATCATGTTCACCTCGGTCAAGGACATCATCCACGCCGATCCGCCAAGACCGGTATCGGCGTCATCACGGTGCCTGACATCCGCTGGATGCGGCGCGACATCAAGAGCGTGGCGCTGCTGGCGCAGGTGCTGGCCAAGCAGGCCGCGGCAGAAGCCGGCGCCGGCGAAGCCTGGATGATCGAGGACGGCAAGGTGACCGAGGGCGGCTCGTCGTCGGCCTTCATCCTGACCCAGGATGACGTGCTGGTGACTCGGCAGAACGGCAGCGCGATCTTGCCGGGCTGCACCCGCAAGGCGGTGGTCGCGCTCGCCGAGGAGCGCCAGCTCCGCGTCGAGGAGCGGGCGTTTTCGGTCGAAGAGGCGCTGGCGGCCAAGGAAGCCTTCATCACCAGCGCCACCGTGTTCGTGCAGGCGGTGGTCTCCATCGACGGCAAGAAGGTCGCGAGCGGCAAGCCCGGTCCGATGACCAACCGGCTGCGCGAGATCTATGTCGACTTCGCGCGAGCTACGGCGGTCTGAGCGCGGGCCGGGCGTTGTCGGCTCCGATCCGTCACGCGTCATTGCCGGGCTTGACCTGGCTTGACCCGGCAATCCATCACCTTCGCAAGACTCCTGGAACGATTGGTGGATGCCCGGTTCAAGCCCGCGCATGACGATCGGGGAATGGGGTTCGCGCAGAGCCTTACGCCGCGCTCGCCGCCTTGGCCCTCACCGGCGGCACCGCGCGGAACGAGATCGCGAGCCGGTTCCAGGCGTTGATGGTCGCGATCAGCATGGTCAGGTTGACGGTCTCGGCTTCGGAGAAATGCTTGCGGACCTCGTCATAGACGTCGTCCGGCGCGTGGGTTTCCGAGATCAGCGTCACCGCCTCGGTCCATGCCAGCGCGGCGCGCTCGCGGTCGCGTATAGACCGGCGCCTCCCGCCAGGCGTTCAACAGATAAAGCCGCTGCTCGGTTTCGCCGTGCTTGCGCGCATCCTCGGTGTGCATGTTGATGCAGAAGGCGCAGCCGTTGATCTGCGACGCACGGGTCTTGACCAGCTCGATCAGGGACTGTTCGAGGCCGGAAGCCTGCACCTGGGCTTCCAACGCGCTGAGCGCTTTGATGGTGTCGGGCGCGGCCTGATAAAAGTTCATGCGGGGTTTCATGGTCGTTCTCCTTTCTTGAGTGTGGATATGTCTAGTGAGCGCCGCCGGACGATCAGATGGTCGGGCTTTTTCAGCAGCAGCGTCGCAGCGAGCGCGACGATCAGCGCGGCGCCGAGCAGATAGAAGGTGTCGCTGAAGGCAAGGATAAAGGCCTGCTTCTGCACGATGTGGCCGATGGCGACATAGGCGCGGTGCAAGGCATCGGTGCGGTCGATGGCGCCGTGACTCACGAAATATTGCGTGAGTTGTTCGAGTCTCGGGTGCGCGTGGCCTGTTCGAACGGCGATACCGACTGCATCAGCACATTGGAATGATACTGCTCGCGCTTGGTGAGAAGCGTCTGCAGCATGGCGATGCCGACGGCGCCGCCGAGGTTCCGCATCATGTTGAACAGGCCCGACGCGGAACCGGCGTTCTCCGCCTCGATGCCCGCGGTCGCGACCGCCGACAGCGGCGTCAGCACCAGCGCCTGGCCGATGGCGCGCACCACGTTGGGCCAGAACAACTGGTCGGTGCGCGTAGTCCGTCGTCATCGCAGATGTTCATGAAGTTGGAGGCGGCGAACAGCGCAAAACCGACGCCGATCACGAGGCGGGGATCGAAGCGCTTCATCAGCCGCGGCACCAGCGGGATCAGCATCAGCTGCGGCAGTCCGGTCCAGGCCAGCACCATGCCGATCTGCTCGGCATTGTAGCCCTGGATGCGCGAGAGATAGACCGGCAGGATGTAGACCGAGCCGTACAGCGCGACGCCGAGCAGGAAATTGGCCAATATGCCGAAGCCGAAATTGCGGCGGAACAACAGGCGCAGATTCAACAGCGGCTTCTCTGCTGGTCAGCTCGATCCAGAGGAACAGCGACAGTGCGACCGCCGCGATCACCGACAGGCGGACGATGAAGGGCGAACCGAACCAGTCGTCCTTGTTGCCTTCCTCGAGCACGGTCTGCAGTGCGGCGAGACCGATCGCCATGGTGACGATGCCGGGCCAGTCGCCTTCGCGCAGCAGCGACAGCTTCATCGGCTTTGCGTCCAGCGAGAAGTAGAGCATGCCGACCATCAGCGCGCCCGGCGCGAGGTTGACATAGAAGATGTACTGCCAGCCCCAATTCTCGGTGAGATAGCCGCCGATGGTCGGGCCGATCGCCGGGGCAAACGTCGCCGACAGCGCGAACAGCGCGAGGCCGATCGGTTGCTTGGCCTTCGGCAACAGCGTGATGATCAGCGTAAACGCCATCGGGATCAGCACGCCGCCGGTAAAGCCCTGTACCGCGCGCAGCACGATCATCTGCGGCAGGTCCTGGGCCAGCGCGCAGGCCGCGGAAAGCACGAGGAACAGCACCGCGTTGGTCAACAGATAGATGCGGACCGAGAACACCTGCGCCAGCCAGCCGCTCAACGGGATCACCACGATCTCGGCGATCAGATAGGAGGTCGAAATCCAGCCGCCGTCGTCGATGCCGGCGCCGATGGCGCCCTGGATGTCGGCGAGCGAGGCGTTGACGATCTGGATGTTGAGCACCGCCATGAAGGCGCCGAGCGTCGCGCCGATCACGGCGAGCCAGGTCTTGCCGAGACCGCGGGCGCTGCGTGCCTCGCAGGGGAGGGCGAGCGGTCGCTGACGTCGATGGAAGCGGTAGCGGGGGTGGCTTGGAGCGCGGTCATGGGTTCTCCTCTTCTCTTGCAGAGGAAGATGCATTGAACGGCCGATTTTGATAATCGGCGATAAAGCGGAAGGATTATCCGGCCAGGTTTGAAGATACCCCGCCGGAAACCGGCTCGGCTCAGCCGCCGTTGGGCCGCGCCGAGGCGGCGTTAGCGGCGACCTGCCTGTCGGCCTCGCGCTCGGCGACGACGGTCGCCTTGGTGTTGACGGTCGGCTCGGCCGACATGCCCGGGCGCAGCAGGCCCTTCAGGCTCTGATCGTCGAGCACGATCTTCACCGGCACGCGCTGCACGATCTTGGTGAAATTGCCGGTGGCGTTGTCAGGCGGCAGCAGCGCGAATTCCAGGCCGCTTGCCGGCGACAGGCTGTCGACATGGCCCTTCAGCCTGGTCGAATGGAAACTGTCGATCCGGATTTCGACCGGCTGGCCGTTGCGCACATGGGTGAGCTGGGTCTCCTTGAAATTCGCGACCACATAGACCGCGTCCAGCGGCACCACCGCCATCAATTGCGTTCCGGCCTGCACGAATTGGCCGACCCGCAGCGAGCGCGCGCCGACGGTGCCTTCAACCGGCGCGGTGATCCTCGTGTAGGACAGGTTCAGCGCCGCCTGCTGCTCGACGGCGCGGGCGTGGTCGAGCTGCGCGACCGCCTTGGCGCGATCGGTGGCAAGCACCTCGACCTTCCTCTTGGCGGCGATCGAGGCCCGATCTTGCCGTGCTGCAACTGCGCGGTCTTTTCGCGCAAGGCCGCGTCGGTCTGCTGCGCGCGCTGCACGGTGCCGGAGCCGGACTTCATCAGCTCGTCGTAGCGGGCGCGCTCTTCCTGCGCGAATTTCAGATTGGCTTCGGCGGCGTCGACCTCGGCGGCTTGCTGTTGGATGATCGGCTGCTGCAGCTCGATCTGCGCATCGAGGTTGCGCACCGCGGCCTCCGACGCCGCGACATCGGCGCGGGCCTGGTCGAGCGCGGTCCTGAAATCGCGGTCGTCGATCCGCGCCAGCAACTGGCCGGCCTCGACCTTCTCGTTGTCGCCGACCAGCACTTCGGCGATGTAGCCGGAAACTTTCGGCGAGACGATCGTGGAATCGGCTTTGACATAGGCGTCATCGGTGGTTTCCAGGTATCGGCCGGTGGTGAGGTAGCCGTAGCCGAAGTCGGCCGCGCCGGCGACGCCGAGGCTCAGCGCCAGGGCCAATGCCGCGCGCTTGATCGCCTGCCGGGACGGGCGAAGGCTGATTTGCGGCTTTTCTTCAGAGACATAAGACAGGCTCGACATGGCATCCTCCGAGGCGGTCGCTGACCCCAATGGGGGCCGGTGATGCCGCCAAGATGCAATGTCTCCTCTCGTGTGATAATCTGGCAAAAACTGGAAGCATTATCCAACAGAAGCGGATAATCGGAGGCCGCCAATGGACCGGCTAACCAGCCTGACCGCGTTCGTCCGGGTCGTCGACAGCGGCGGATTTTCCGCCGCCGGCCGCAAGCTCAACATGTCGACCACGATGGTGAGCAATCATGTCCAGGCGCTGGAAGAGCGGCTGGGCGCGCGGCTGCTCCACCGCACCACGCGCAAGGTCAGCCTGACCGAAGTCGGCAAGGCCTATTACGACCGCTGCATCCAGATCCTGGCCGATCTCGAACAGGCCGACGACATCGCCGGCGCCCTGCAATCGACGCCGCGCGGCACGCTGCGCATCTATACCGCGACCCACATCGTCCCCTTCATTGCGCCGGTCGTCGCCGAATTCCTCGCGTCCTATCCCGAGGTCAAGGTCGACCTGAACATGGGCGAGCGCGCCATCGACATGATCGACGAGGGGTTCGACGTCGCGGTGCGGCTCACGCCGCCGACCGAATCCAGCCTGATCGTGCGCAGCCTCGCCACCTGGCGGCATGTGCTGTGCTGCTCGCCGGGCTATCTCGAAAAGCACGGGCGGCCGCTCGAGCTTTCCGAACTCGCCGAGCGCAATTGCGTGCGCCATGTGCTTTATCCCTTTGGGGACGAATGGCGCTTCATCGACCGCAAGGGTGAGCCGGCCGCGGTGCGGGTATCCGGCAATCTCGTTTCCAACAGCGGCGAGACGCTGCGCCGGGCGGCGCTCGCGGGCGTCGGCGTCAGTCTTGCCGCCGGTTTCCTGGTTCAAGACGATCTCGAAGCGGGCCGGCTGATCCGGCTGTTGCCGGAATACCGGCCGGTCGAATTTTCGATGAATGCGGTCTATCCGCATCGCCATCATCTCTCGGCCAAGGTCAGAACCTTTATCGATCTCCTCGCGCATCATTGCGCCGAACAGCAGAAGTTGATCAATCCATATTCGTGAGGCCATCTGGATCGGCTTCCAGCAATGCAATAACCTCCCGATCCAAATGGTGTGCCAACCCACAAGATTGCCCGTGCTGCTTGTCGCGGCCCTGCCGCTGATCCCGCTGCCATCGGTCGCCGCGAATTTCGGTCCGCGGCCGGGCGCCAATTTGTCGGTTGAAAAGCTTGCGGCGATCGACGATTTCGTTAACGCCGACATCGCCGCGGGACGGATTCCTGGCGCCATCGTGCTGATCCAGCGGCACGGCCAGCCGGTCTATTTCAAGTGCTTCGGCGAGGGCCAGATGCTGCTCAACGGCGGCTCGCTCGACGGCAAGACCTATCTCAGTCCCGAAACGTTCAAGGCGATGACCACCGATCATATCGGGCCGGGGTCCGGCGTTGCGCGCAATTACTTCTATTATCCCGGCGACGGCTTCGGCTTTGGCTACGGCTTCGGCGTCCGCACCGATCCCGGCAAAGCGGTGCCGCCGCCGCCGGGTTCGCTCGGCGAGTTCAAATGGGACAGCGCCAGCGGCGTCTACATCGTGGTCGACCGCGCCGAGGACATGTTCTTCGTGGTGATGCAGGATTCGCCGACCTGGCGGATGCAAGTCATCACCTCGATCAAGAAGATCATCTACGAGGCGTTCGAGCCATGATGCTGCGAAGACCAGACGATCAGGTGGTGATGGCGCCGGCACGCATTGTCGCGCTCGACCGCGCGCGAACCTTCATCACGCTGTTGGTGCTGCTGCATCACTCCGTCGTCAACTACACCTATTTCGGCAGCGGCGACCGCATGCGCTGGCTCGGTTTCGACCTGGTCGTGCTGTTCAACGACAGCTTCTTCATGGCCTGCATGTTCCTGATTTCCGGGCTGTTCGTCTGCGACAGCCTGGCGCGCAGGGGTAGCGTGATTTACCGGCGAAGCCGCGCCTGGCGGCTGGGCGTGCCGTTCCTGGTCTCGATCTTCGTGCTGATGCCGATCGCCTATTATCCGACATTCCTGCGCTACCATCTGCCGGGCACGACCGATTTCAATTTCTTTCATTTCTGGTGGCACACGCTCACCGTCGGTCCCTGGCCGTCGGGACCGGCATGGTTTCTGTGGGTACTGTTGGCGCTTGATGCGCTCGCCGCTGTCGTGTGGGCCGTTGCACCCGGAATGATCAATGCCCTCGGCCAACTCATCCTTGCACGGCGCGATCGGACGACGGCCGCCTTCGCCGCGTTTCTGCTCTTTTCAGTCGTGGTTTATTTGCCGATGCACCTGGTCGTCGGCGACGGTGCCTGGCTCGAGCCCGGCGGCTTTCCGATCCCGATCCAGACCAGCCGCATCTTTCTCTATGCCGGATATTTCTTTTTGGGCGTCGGTATCGGCGCCACCAATCTGCGAACCGGGTTGCTCGCGGAAGGCGGCGAATTGGCGAGACGCTGGTCGATCTGGCTCGGCCTCGCGGCGGTCTTCTACGGCGCGATCCTGTTCCTGGTCTATGTCCACCACAATTGGATCGCCAATTTCAATTCGCCGCCGCTGTCCTGGCGCGTGGCCTATGGGCTTGCCTTTGCCTTGTTCAGCGCCGCGATGACCAGCGCGGAAGTTTCGATCTTCGTGAGATTTGCGAAATCGCGGCTCAGCCTGCTCGATACGCTCAGGCCTTCCGCCTATGGCATCTTTCTGGTGCACTACATCTTCATCATCTGGCTGCAGTATTACGTCTACGATTTTTCGCTTCCCGCTTTCGTCAAGTTCGCCGTCGTATTCACGGGCACGCTATCGCTGAGTTGGGGACTTGTCGTGCTGTTGCGCAAGATTCCGTTGGTGGCGCGGATGATCTAGTCATTTCGGCGCGATGCCAACCGGTCGTGCCAATCCGCGCCTGATTTACAGAATAAACCTTTCCATCTTTTATTCAACTCGAAGTTTTTTAATATTATGTTACAACTCTATGCTTTGAAGAGGCTGTCGGCCGTCGCGCGCGGGCGGCCAAGATCCGCGACCGCAAGCGCGCGAACGTGGGCGGCGCACCGCGCGAACGGATCAGCAAGTTCTGCGGATTTTGAAGGAGGGCTCAATGTCCAGTCAATTGAAGCAAGCCATGACCCAATCCCCTGCCGGACCGATCGATATATTCGGTGTCGCGTATCTGCAGCTCTGTCAGATTTCCTACGCGATTCCGTCGGCGATACCGCCATTGGTAGCGAGCTCGGTGACGCCATTCAGTCCTGGCGGCAAATGGCAATGCACGTGGGGACCGGCGACCGATCCTGACGATACGAATTTGGTGTTCGTAGCGACATATACCGACACCCCGTCAGTGTCGCCGACCTGCGCCATCGTCGTGGTACGCGGCACCGACGTCGACACCGGGGACATTTGGGGGATTATCAGACAAGCCTTCGAAGACTTCACGGTGATCTTCCAAAGCACGCCGCCGTGGCTGTCGTCGGACTCGGGGGTTCTTGTCGCCGATGGAACCCTCGCCGGATTGGAGACGATTCAGGGGCTGACCTCCGGCAATCAGAGTCTGTTGAATTACCTCGAGGCCTATCTGACCAATCCTGCGAACGCAAATCCGGTCCTCGTCGTGGCAGGACACAGTCTGGGAGGCTGCCTGACCACCGTGACGGCGCCTTGGCTGAGTTCCGCCTTCGCTCAAGACGGCGTCAAATCGCCGATCGTTCCGGCGACCTTCGCCGCGCCCACGGCCGGAAATCAAGCCTTCGCGGATTATTACACCTCCACCTTCTCTTATTGTCCACGCTACTACAACAAGATGGACATAGCGCCGGATGCCTGGTCGAATCTGGACGCGGTTTACTCGCTTTACAATCAATGCGGCGTTCAGTTGCCTGACGATGCTCTCGTCGGGTTGGACAGCATGATTGGATTGATGGAGTTGTTCAACGTGAGCTACGCGCAGCAGTCATCAATGAATGCGCCTTTGCCCGGCACGTGCGACCCCTTAAATCCCTTGGCGGACTGGTTTACCGAGGCTGGCTACCAGCACGGGACGGGAACCTATATGGCGCTTCTCGGCGGGGTGTCCGTCGTGCTGCCGCCGAACCTCGTGGATCAACGCCGGCCACGCCGGCGCATGATCCGCCATCGGCTCCAGTCTCATTTTAGGGAGCGCGTGGCGGAATCATGATCCAACCAGGCTAGCGCCTGCGCCGCGGCAGTGCAGTTCTTCGAGACGTGAGAGCGCATCACGGCTTCAAGATCAGCTTCTGCACGCGCCAGTTCAACAGCTCGGCCGACGTAGAGCACGTTCTCCGATGGGCACGCCATCGCGTGGATCCAGCCGAACTGTTTCAGTTGCTTGCCGGACCGGCCGAGCATGCCGAGCACCTTGCCGTCGAGCGAGAGCTTGTAGATGCGGCCGGGCCAGGCGTCGGAAGTGTAGAGCACCTGGTTCGGCGGCGGCGTGATGCAGATCGACCAGGGCGAGCCCGGCGCGAAGGTGCCGCCGGCCATCATTGCCTCATCCGGTATCTTGCCGATCGCGGGCCTGGCGTCCGGCGGCACCGGCACGTCGATCACGATCTGGCGCAGGAACTTGCCGTCGCCGTCGAACACCTGGATGCGGTGGTTGCCGCGGTCGGCGACATAGACATTGCCCTTGGCGTCGGTCGCGATCGAATGCGGGGTGTTGAACTGGCCGGGCCCCTTGCCGCGCTCGCCCCAGGATTTCAGCCAGTTGCCGTCCTTGTCGACCTTGGCGACGCGCGAGTTGATATAGCCGTCGCTGATGAAGGTGTTGCCATCCTTGTCCCAGGCCACGTCGGTGACCTGGCGAAACCGGCCGTCCTCGGCGGGCAGCGGCGGCTTCGGATGTTTCAACGGGCCGGTCTCCTCGTCGGAGGCCTCCTGCTTGCGGCCGAACACCATGAGGACGCGGCCTTGCGGGATCGAACTTGATGACCATGTCCGAGCCCTTGTCGGTCACCCAGATATTGTCCTGGGGATCGACCTTGACCGTGTGGGCGAACGACCAGGCATAGAGGTTCTTGCCGATCTCGCCGACGAAAGCGCCTTTGCCGTCGAATTCCAGCAGTTGCGCCGCAGCCGCCGCATAGGCGGGACCGGACGTGTTGCCGCGCGACAGCACGAAAACATGGCCCTTGGAATTGACCGCGACGCCCGACACCTCGCCGAAATACATGTTGTGCGGCAGCCGCAGCGGGTTGGGGACGGACTCGAAGGGGATGCTGGGCACCGCCTGCTGTGCCAGTGCAGGTGACGCAAACAGCAGCAACAATCCGACCAGCCCGCGCCTCATGAAATCCTCCCGAGATATTTGCTTGCTTTTTTCGGAACGTCACCTCGATGCTATGACGCCGCGGGCCTCGGCGTCCATGGCCACAGGCGCGCTGCGGTTCGTCGTTCCGCGCATGGCACAAATCGAAAACTCGGCTTATGAAGCGGGACATCTTCGAGAACGGCGGTCACATGTCAGCCAAGTCAATTCGCAAGCGAAGCGCATTTCTGTTCGCCGTTGCAGCATGCGTGCTGCTGTCCGGACCGCCAATCGACCGAGCGTTCGCCGTCTATCCGGACCGCATCGTGAAAATCGTGGTGCCGTTCGCGCCGGGCGGCGGCACCGACATCGTTGCGCGGACGCTGGCGCAGGAGATGGCCAAGGATCTCGGCCAGTCCGTCATTGTCGAGAACAGGCCGGGGGCGGGGACCATCGTCGGCACGCAGACGGTGGCTGTGAGCGAACCGGACGGCTACACGCTGTTGATGGGCACCTTTGCCAATGCCGTCAACCCGAGCCTGTATGCCAAGCTGCCCTACGATCCGCACAAGGATTTTGCGCCCGTGGCGCTGGTCGCGCGCTCCTTCAACATCGTGGTGGTCAATTCGAAGTCGCCGATCAAATCGATCGCCGACCTGATCGCGGCCGCCAAGGCTGACCCCGACAAACTGTCCTATGGGACCTATGGCACCGGCACTTCGGCTCATCTGGCGGGCGAACTGTTCAAGTCGATGGCGAAGGTCGATCTCACCATGGTCCCCTACAAGGGCGCGGCGCCGGCGATCACCGACCTGATCGGCGGCCAGATCCAGGTGATGTTCACGACCGTTGCCAGCGCGGCGGGGCTGATCGAGGCCGGGCAACTGCGCGCGCTGGCGGTGACTTCGGCGAAGCGCTCGCCGGCATTTCCGGATGTCCCAACGGTTTCGGAGGCCGGAGTTCCCGGCTATGCCGCCGAAAGCTGGTACGGCCTGTTCGCGCCGGCCAAGACGCCCACTGAAGCGATCGACCGCCTCAATAAGTCTGCCGCGACGGCGGTGAAGTCCGAGGCGTTCAAGCGGCTCGGCGTGAACGAGGGCCTCGTCATGGTGGCGAGCCCGCCGGACGAACTCGACCGATATTTTCAAGGAGAGGAAGCGCGCTGGCGCAACGTGATCAAGGACGCCGGGATCAAGGTCGAATAACGCAGCCCGCGAACTAGCAAATGCGCGGCGGGCAAACGGTTTGTGAAGCCCGCTATGCCCCGGAACGCTATCGGGCCGCGCCAATCTGCCTGACGCGGCCCGAACGGTGAGAGGCGCCTTCTCAGCGCTCCGTTCATCCAACGATCATGGCTTCGCCATATGCCATGCGCCGTTGAGAAAACCATCGCCGTTGGTCTCGCCCGGCGCAGTATCCTTTTTGAAAGTGTAGAGCGGTTTGCCCTTGTATGCCCACATCTTCTTGCCGTCGTCGCGCACGACGACGGTCATGTCGGCGGTCGGCTTGGCATCGTCGGCGGCAAACAGAGGCGGCCAGTTGTCCGCGCAGGGACCGTTGCACATCGATTTTCCGCCGGCATCCTTGTCGAAAGTATAAAGCGTCATGCCCTTGCTGTCGACGAATGTCTTGCCCTTCGGCGTATCCGCCGTCTTAAGCATCTGTGCCGATGCGGCGGACGAGGCGAGGATGAAACTCAAAGCCGCTAAGGCGGCAAATGTCCTGGACATTGCAGCGTCACTCCTGATGGTGCATTTTTGGGACGCGGGTGCGTCGCCCTAGACAAACGCCGGCACGACCAGAATTATTCCACTCGATTTGATTAAATCCGCCCCACCGTGATCTTTTCGGACAACCGCTTCGCACCCCGCATCCAGTGCGGGGCAGGCGTTTTCCGGATCAAGCTCTGTCCGCGGCGATCTGGCGCCTGACGCGGCCCGAACGGTCACGCGCCGTCTCAGCGATCGATCATGGCTTCGCCATGTGCCATGCGCCGTTGAGAAGACCGTCGCCATTTGTCTGGCCTGGCGCGGTATCTTTCTTGAAAGTGTAGAGTGGCTTGCCCTTATACGCCCACATGTCCCTGCCGTCGATGCGGTTAACGATTGTCATGTCGCCGGTTGGCCTGGCGTCCACGGAGGCCAACAGAGGCGGCCAGTTTTCTGCACAGGGACCATTGCACATCGACTTTCCGCCGGCATCCTTGTCGAAGGTATAAAGCGTCATACCCCTTTCGTCGATCAACGCCCTGCCCTTCGCCGTTTCGGCCGTCCAAAGCGCCTGTGCCGATGCGGACGCTGAGGCGAGAACAAAAGTCAGTGCCAGTATCGCGGAACATGTCCTGGACATCGCAGCTGCACTCCTGATGGTCATTTTGGGACGCGTGCGGATTGTCAAAGACAATGCCCCCCCGCCGCAATTTTTTCCACCTCGACTTTTGTTACATCCGAGGCTGCTAGCGCGGGCCGCGTGCCAAATATTGGTCGAGCTCAGTCGGTTCCTTCCTCGACCCCCTCTGCGACGGCGGTTTCAGTGGCGGAAAGCCGCGATGTGACAGCAGCGGACCTGCGCTGCACCACACCTCCAAGGCGTCAAGCGTGCCGGTTACAGCTATGAATACTTCTCAAGCTTGTCGTGGACCTGCCAGAAGCGTAGCGTGCGCTGGGCGGTTTCCAGCGACAGCTTGCCATAATCCTTGACGGCGACTGCGAGCGTCCGCGCGTCGATCTGAGGCTTGACCGGCCGCCGGTTGAGGATCGTTTCGACCGCCTTCCAGCTCAGCCCGGCCGATTTGCAGGGAATCAGGACCAGATCGGCGCGGTGTCCCTCCATCACTTTCGCGATCAACGCTGTAGGCGCGTTGGTCAGAATCGCAAGCGCGGCGGTAACTTCATCGAACCTCTTGGTTTCGACAAACTTGATGATGGCCGCATCGCTCAGTTCGTTGAGGCCTTTCATCCGCTTCACGATGTCTTCGGCGCGGCTGAAATCGCGCCCCGGCGGGCGTTTCACGCCTGCCGCGTCCGTAATCGCCTTGAGAACGCGCTTGATCTCCTCCTGAAGCTCGGGAGGAGCGATCGCCATCAATCGGTCGCGCACGGCGTCAGTCGCCCGTCGCAGCAGATCGCGCAAGAATTTGATCGGGAGATCGATACGAAGCCCGAGCATCTCGGTGAGTTCGTCGTCGGCGTCGGCATGTGCCACCATTCCGGCATAACCGGCTTCCGAGAACCGCGCGCTGATATTGCCGGCAAGCTTGCGGATGACCCGGTGCCCGCCGCGATCGACGATCACGTCGGTTACGACCTCCGGCAGGTCGGCGCGGCCGGATATCGCGAACAAATGATCCTGTCCCTTGGTGCTGGCAATTTCCACAAGGGTGCTGGTGGTCAGCCGTCTGGACTGGACGAGGACATCCTCGGCCACCGCGATCTCGTCGTCCAGCGCCAGCCGCTGAATGACTTCAAGGGGAGCGTAATCGACCTGCGCGAGGCGTTTGCCGAGTTCGGCCTTGGCCCGGGTTTCGACACGGGCGGTGAGCAGACACAGCACGTCGTCGAAGACCTTGATCTGATCTTCGCTGAGCCGCTCTCCCTCATGCAGGAATAGATTTGTTACCTGCCGAAGGGTGTTGACACGCTTCTCCGATGAACCACTTCTGACCGCGTCTTCGAGTTCGGCAATGAGGGAATCTGGTTGGAGCATACTCTGCATCCGAATTTTCTCTGGTCTTTTTCAGCTCGTCCTGGTTCTGGGTACTGCCAAAACACAACGCGCCACATCCCGACTCCGTAGAAATACGGGAAATTTCAAGCAACTAAGCTGTAGGTTGAAACGGCCGATCTTTAAGTCGAATTAATTTCGATGACTAACGATGAATGTGCTGGCCGATTTTGCCTAATATCGCGTTCGTTTTCCCTTGCTCCTTCATCTCGGCAACGGTTCACGGCTGCCGCCGCCATGAGGTCCGATCTGTGCGTGAACCTTGGCGTCGACGAGGGCCTGGGGACGGCGGCGAGGCCGCGCGGGACCAACCCGATCGATGTGTTGAGGGCCGCGGAAACGCGCCGGCGCAAGATGATCGAGGACGCCGGGTGCAAGGTCGAGTAAGGATGGCGCCGCGGCGGCGATCGCGCTGCCGACGCCCGCAGCTGGAATATGCGGTCAGGGCAAGGGTTGCTGCAGGACGGTGCTTCAATGAAACCTGACTTTAACCGGGAGAATAGTATGCGACTGATCGTTTCGATGACCCTGGCGGCTTGCGCCGTTGCGTTGATGACCTCACCAACCCTGGCGCAGGCGCCCGCACCCGCCGCGGCGCCGCCGGCGCAACCGTCCGCAGGCGGAACGCCGGCTACCGTGCCGTTCGACATTCCCTATGGCCAGTCGATCGGGCTCGAACTCGCCAAGCAGGTGACGGCGGCAGCCGAAGCCGAAGCCAAAAAGCGCAACTGGAAGATGAACATCGCCGTGGTCGACACCAATGGCGAACTGGTGCAATTCGAGCGGATGGAGGGCGCGCAGATCGCGTCGGGCACGATTTCGATCGGCAAGGCCCGCACGGCCGCGCGCTTCCGCCGGGAGTCGCGGGCGTTTTACAACGTCTACGAAGCCGGTCATGGTTATGTCGCCACGCTCGATCCGACGCTGATTGCGAGCCCCGGCGGATTTCCGCTGGTCGAGGGTGGCAAGCTGATCGGCGCGGTCGGTTGCAGCGGAGGCACCGGCGACCAGGACGCGACGATCTGCAAGGTCGGCGCCGAAATCGTGAAATAATATCCCCTGTTGTGCATCGCACGCCGCGGCGGAATAACTCGCCGCGGCGCCACTGCGCAGCCCCTGAGGTCCGCATCGGCGGGCCACCTTCTCAAGCATCGAGTTCCCAGGGTCGGGGTTCTCCGGTAGGATCGCCGCCTCATGCCCTTCGTCTGGCAGGACGCGATGCGGCGCTTCGAGGAGGGCCGTGTTCCTGAACATGATCCGAACAATCTCGCGAACTACGATATCCGTTTTCAATATCGCGATCCGATCACGTTCAAGCTTCAGGCGCGGTGCGAGGTCACCCTGGTCGCGCAGGTCATGCCGCGACGCGAGTTGATGCGGACCGAGTTCTTCAACGACTTTCTTGCCCACGACGGAGGGATCAAGGCCGATGGTTTCGAAGCCTGTCGCGCGCCGCTGGGGCCGGAATAATTGACGAGCGAGGGGGTTGCAGAAACAATGCTGCCAAAATCCGGAAGTCATCATGGTCGGAAAAATCCTGCGCGCGTTCGCTACCTCAAGCTTCGCTCTCATCTGTTTCGTTCTTCCCGCGTCCGCCCAGGACACGGTGCGCGTCCGTGGCACGATCGAGCGCATCGACGGTCCGGTCTTTGTGGTCAAGACCCGCGACGGATCGGAAGCGAAGCTGACGGTGACCGAGAATCCTTTGTTCGTCGCGATCGTCCCGGGCAAGATGAGCGATATCAAGCCGGGCATGTTCGTCGGCTCCGCCGGCACGATGCAGGAGGACGGCACGCAGAAGGCCATCGAGGTGCATATCTTCCCGGAATTGATGCGCGGCACCGGTGAGGGCCATTACGATTGGGACCTCTTACCCAAGAGCAAGATGACGAATGGCAATGTCGAGCAGGCTGTGACCGGGGTCGACGGACCGGTTCTGTCGGTCAAGTACAAGGACGGCGAGAAGAAACTGGTGGTAACGCCGCAAACGGTGGTGGTGACCTACGAGTTCGGCAAGCGGGAAGAGATCCAGCCAGGCACCAAGATTTTTGTCGCGGCCGCGAAGAAGCAAGCTGACGGCACCTTACAGACGCCGCGCATCACCTATGGCCGAAATGGCGAAGGCCCAGCCTTCTGATCGCTGAGCCTTGATCTCGCCGACGCCGAGCGGTGCTGCGGCGCGATCCTGATAGTCACGCCAGCCGCTCCAACAGCCGCGCAACCTCGGCCTTCACCTTGGGGATTGCGGCTTCCTTCACCGGACCATAGCCACGGATGTCCATCGGGGCGCTCGCGATCGCAAGCAGATCGGGCAGCTGCTCCGAGGTGAGCTTGTCGAGGACGGTGTCGATCTGCCGTTCGTACCAGGCGATCAACTCCCGCTCCGCCTGTCGCTCCGATGTGTAGCCGAACACATCAAGAGGGGTGCCACGGAGCATCTTCAGCCGTGCCAGCATCTTCAGCGGCATCTGGATCCACTGGCCGAACGCGCGCTTTCGGGGCCGCTCGCGGGCATCCGTCTTTGCCGGGATGAACGGCGGGGCCAGGTGGTATTTCACCTTGAAATCGCCTTCGAACTCGCGCTGCAATTCGTCAAGGAAGCCCGTCTCCATGTGAAGTCGGGCGACTTCGTATTCGTCCTTGTACGCCATCAGCTTGAACAGCGAGCGCGCAACCGCATCCGTCAAGGCCTCGCTTGCGAGCGCACTTTCGGCGCGACGCACCCGGGCGACAAATGCCTCGTAGCGGGCGGCATAAGCGTGGTTCTGATATTCGGCCAGGAAGGCGCTGCGTCGCGCGATGGCCTCATCGAGTGTCTCGGTTGCAGGCCCCGCGGCGCGCGCGGCCTTGGGCAGAAGATCCGAATCGGCGTGGGCAATTCGCCCCCAGGCGAAAGCCTGCTTGTTGTGCTCGACGGCCACACCGTTGAGTTCGATGGCGCGGAGCAGCGCCGCAAGCGAGATCGGGACAAGCCCATCCTGCCAGGCAAAGCCGAGCATGATGATGTTGGCATAAACGGTGTTGCCGAGCAGCGTCTCGGCCAACGTGTTGGCGTTGATGGTCCTGAGGTTGCCGCGGCCAATCACCCGCTCGATCGCGCGCAGGCGGGCGGGGCTCGCAAGGTCGGCGTCACGGAACCGCACCATGTCGCCGGTCGGCATCTCGGCCGTATTGAGCACGCCGCGCATGCCGCTGCGGTAAGTGCCGGAAGCTTTTGCCGAAGAGCTGACCACCAGGTCGCAGCCGATCAGGGCGTCGGCCGAGCCCTGGTCGATACGGACCTGATGTAGTTCTTCCGGCGCTGCTGCAAGGCGGAGATAGCTCAGCACGGGTCCGAATTTCTGCGCAAAGCCGGTGAAATCGAGCACGGACACGCCGCGGCCTTCGAGATGGGCCGCCATGGCGATCAACGCGCCGACCGTGATGACGCCGGTGCCGCCGACGCCGGTCACCAGCAGATCATAGGGGCGGTCGAGACCGGAAATGGCGGGAAGGCCGAGCGTGGCGGCTCGTGCCACGCGCATCGATGTCGAAGGCTGCCTTGGCGCGGCGTTTGCCGCCCTCCACGGTTACAAAGCTCGGACAAAAGCCGTTGAGGCAGGAAAAATCCTTGTTGCAGGTGGACAGGTTGATTTTGCGCTTGCGGCCGAACGGCGTTTCCTTCGGCTCGACGCTGAGACAATTCGAACTCGATCGAGCAATCGCCGCAACCTTCACAGACCAGGTCGTTGATGAAGGCGAAGCGGGCGGGGTCCACGATCTGGCCGCGCTTGCGCTGGCGTCGCTTTTCGGTGGCGCAGGTCTGCTGGTAGATCAGGACGGTGACGCCTTTGATTTCGCGCAGCTGCTTCTGCAACGAGTCCATCTCCTCGCGCGGATGGATCGTCACGCCAGCAGGCAGATCCGCGGCGTCGAACCTTGACGGATCGTCCGATACCAGCGCGATCCGCGCTACCCCTTCGGCGCGCACGCTGTGGGCGATGGCGTGGACGCTGATCGGGCCGTCGACCGGCTGGCCGCCGGTCATGGCGACCGCGTCATTGAACAGAATCTTGTAGGTGATGTTCGCGCCGGCTGCGATCGCCTGCCGGATCGCCATCGAGCCGGAATGGTAGTAGGTGCCTTCGCCGAGGTTCTGGAAGACGTGGCCGTGGCCGGTGAATCTGGACGACGCGGCCCAGTTGACGCCTTCGCCGCCCATCTGGATCAGCGACGAGGTCTCCCGCTCCATCCAGCTCGCCATGAAATGACAGCCGATGCCGGCTAGCGCCTTGGAGCCCTCGGGCACTTTTGTCGAGGTGTTGTGCGGACAGCCCGAGCAGAAGTACGGCGTGCGGGTCGCGCCCGAAATCGTAATGGCGCGTTGCGGTTCAGGCAGCAGTGCCACCGCGCGATTTGCGAGCCCGAGTTCGGGGAAGATCGGATCGAGGCGCCGTACGAGTACGTCGACGAGCGCGCGCGGCGATAATTCGCCGGTCCACGAAATCAGCCGCGCGCCGGTCTCGTCATGCTTGCCGACCATCCGCTCCGGCTTCGATCCCGGATAGTCGTAGAAATATTCCTTGAACTGGCTTTCGATGATGCCGCGCTTTTCCTCGACCACCAGGATTTCGCGCTTTTCCCTGACGAACGCCATGGCGTCGTGCAAGGCGAGCGGCCACACCATGCCGATCTTGTAGACGTCGATACCAATGCGGCGGCATGCGGCTTCGTCGAGACCGACGAGCCGTAGCGCCTCCATCAGGTCAAGATGAGCCTTGCCCGTCGTGACGATGCCATAGGTCGCGCCCGGGATATCGTAGATGCGGCGGTCGATCGGGTTGGCCTTGGCGAAGGCATAGACCGCATGCTTCTTCGCTTCCAGCCGCTCCTCGATCTGCGGACCCGGCAGATCTGGCCAGCGATAGTGCAGGCCGCCTGCGGGCGGCGTGAAGTCGGGTTGAACGAACTTGCGCGGCGGACGCAGTTCGACCGAGGCGCCGGATTCGACGATCTCGGAGATCGCCTTGAAGCCGACCCACATGCCGGAGAAGCGGCTGAGCGCATAGCCATATTCGCCGAATTCGAGATATTCGCCGACGCTTGCTGGATGAAGCGTCGGCATGAACCAGCTCATGAAGGCGACGTCGGACTGGTGCGGCATCGACGACGACACGCAGCCATGGTCATCGCCGGCAACCACAAGCACGCCGCCATGCGGCGACGATCCGTAGGCGTTGCCGTGCTTCAACGCGTCGCCGGAACGGTCGACGCCGGGTCCCTTGCCGTACCAGAGCCCGAACACGCCCTTAACCTTTCGATCCGGCTGGGTCTCGACCTGCTGGGAGCCGAGCACGGCCGTGGCTGCGAGATCCTCGTTCACCGCCGGCAGGAACTCGATTCCTTGCGCCTTCAACCGCTCCTTGATGCGCCAGAGCTCGAGATCGACGCCGCCAAGTGGCGAGCCGCGATAGCCCGAAACGAAGCCGGCCGTATCGAGACCTGCGGCGCGATCGCGTTTCGCCTGGTCGAGCACGACGCGGACGATCGCCTGCGTGCCGGTCAGGAAAACGCGGCCGCGGTCGCGATCGTAGCGGTCGGCGAGCCGGTAGGCGTCGAGTGACGGAATGTTGTCCATGGCAGGATCCGAGCGTGTCACCGTTGAACGACTCAAACGCTAGTCCCTGAAGCTTGGCAGGTCTTACCTATTCATTCCTTCCGATGGTCAATATCGGTAAAATCTTGCAAATATCCCAGTATTTCGGTAGAAATTTTCGAGATGGAAAGATTTTATGGTTGAAGAGCAGGACCAGCGGATTCTCGCCCAGCTGCAGAAGGATGGACGCGCCACCAACCAGGAGCTGGCCGAAGCGGTCGGCATGTCGACCTCGGCGTGCTGGCGCCGCGTCCGCGCGCTGGAAGAGTCCGGTGTGATCAGCGGCTATGCAGCTTTGGTCGAACGCGAGCAGGCGGGCTTTGCGACTTCCGCCATCCTTCACGTATCGCTGGAACGGCACGACGCGAAATTCGTCGACGAGTTCGTCTCAAGGGTGACCAAGCGCAGCGAGGTTCTGGAATGTTTTGCGACCACGGGCGATGCCGACTATCACCTGCGCGTCGTCGTGCGCGACATGAAAGCCTATAATCAATTCCTCGACGAGTTCATGTTCCGCTTGCCCGGCATCCGCTACGTCCGCACCAACATGATCCTGAAAGAGATCAAGACCGGCGTCGCGCTGCCGTTCGACGCCAGGCACAGTTCGACGCGTAGCGCTACTGCTCGATCTTGATATTGGCGGCTTTGGCGACCTCGCCCCAGCGCGCGATGTCGGTGCTGAGGGTTTTGGTAAATTCCCCGGAAGAGTTGCCGATCGCCTCGATGCCGAGCGGCTTTAGGTGTGCGATCACGTCGGGCAATGCCGCGATCCGCATGAATTCGCCCTCGAGCTTCCCGACGATTCCGGGCGGCGTATCTTTCGGCGCGAACACGCCGGTCCACAGCGTCGCATCGACGTCGGCGCCGGCCTCTTTCATGGTCGGGACGTCGGGAAAATCCTCCATCCGCTTCGGCGCTGCCACCGCAAGCGCGCGGACCTTGCCGGCTTTCACCTGAGGGGAGACCGGACCGGCGTCCGCGATGGCCATGGTGACCTGACCCGAGACGACAGCCAGCACCAACTCGTTGGCGCTTTTGTAGGGAATTTCCTGCATCGGCGCGCCGGTCTTCTGCTTGAAGAGTTCGGTCACCAATTGGAACGAGGCCGACGCACTCGCATAATTCGTCTTGTCCGCATTGGCCTTTGCGTAGGTCACGAGCTCGGCGACCGTTTTGATCGGCGAGGCGGCATTGACGATCAGGATCAGGGGGTAGGAGACGAGTTCGGATATCGCGACGAAGTCGCGCAGGGAGTCGTAGGGCAGTTTTGCGTAGACGGATTGATTGATGGCCATGCCGGTGGCGCCAACCAGCAGCGTGTAGCCGTCCGGCTGCGATCTGGCGACATATTCGGTCGCCACGATCGCGCCGCCGCCCGGTTTGTTCTCGACGATCACGGGCTGGCCGAGGTCTTCGGACAATTTCTGCCCGAAAATGCGCGCGATGATGTCGTTGCCGCCGCCGGCGGCGAAGCCGACGATGATGTGGATCGGCCGCGTCGGATATTTCGAGACGTCATCCTGCGCGCGCGCCGCGCTTGCAGCGAGTGCGATGACGGCAAGCCAGGTGCCGGCAAGCATATGTCGACCGGGTAGCTTCATGGACCGAGCCTCTCCTCAGAGCCGGGTGACGTGAACATGCAGCACGGCGGCCTTGCCCTCATCGAGCGCCGCAAGGCAACGCTCGATCGCTGGCGCGAGCGCGTCCGGCCCGGTGACGCACTCGCCATGCGCGCCGAACGCGCTTGCAATTGCCGAAAAATCCCGCCGTTCGCCCTGGCGGCCCGAGCTCAGTCGCGACTGGAACTGGTCGGTCTCGGCGGCGACCCCGTTGGGATAGACCCGTTGGGTGGCGGATTTCACCGCCTGCCAGCCGCCATTGTCCAGCACCACGGTGAAAATCGGAATCTGATATTGCTGCGCCACCGCATAGACGCTGTCGGGCGAGGAGAAATGGAAGCCGCCGTCGCCGATCACCTGCACCAGGCGGCGATCCGGCTGCGCCAGCTTTAGCCCCAGCGCCATGCCGCCGCTGAAGCCGAGCCCGCCACCGGCGAGCCCGACATAGCTTCGTGGCCTGGTGCGGGTGAGATGCTCCTGCAGGATCGGTCCGTTGCGGATCGCCTCGTTGAGCACGATGTCGTCCTGCGACAGCTTTCCGCTCAAGGTCGCGAACACAAAGGCCGGGTTGAGCGCGCCCGGGACACCCTTGTTGGCGCTCGCCGCAGCGCGACGCGAAGCGGCCTGCTCGCGCGCGGGGCTCCAGCTTGCGATGCGGACCGCGACGCGCCTGCGATAGGCGTCATCGGCACGCGCTTCGACGGCATCGAGCACCTGTTTGAGGATGATGCCGCTGTCGCCGGCAATTCTCGTATCGGTGGCAAATCCCCACATCGGAAAATCCGACTTCAGCGGATCGAGATCGATCTGGATCCATTTGATCGCGCCCGCGCGCTTGACCGATTGCGGCACGAAGGGAACGTCGGTGTCGAGCAACAGCCCGAGATCGGCCTGTTCCAGCAGCGGCATGGGATCGATGCCGGCATAGCAGGGAGAAAACTGCGGGATATTGAGGTCGATCGAATTGAATTCGACGACACGGATGCCACAGGTGCGCGCCAGCCGATCGAGCACGGCGACCGCGCCCGGCTTGCGGCCGAGATAGGCGGTGAACGCCACCGGATTCTCTGCGGCCATCAGGCTTTGCGCGATCGCCTCGGCGCGTGCCGGCTCGATGCCGCCGGCCTGCACGCTGCCGTAGCGCGCCGGCGGATAGGCCGGCATATCGGCCTCGTCCCATTCCTCGGCCAGCGTCTCGCGCGGCAGCATCATGTAGACCGGCCCGGGCGGATCGCTGTGAGCGAAGGCGCTGCCGCGCGCCAGCGCCTCCTTCACCACGATGCCGGAGGGCAGCGAATATTCCCACTTTACATAAGGCCGCACGATGCTGGCGATATCGAATGGGTCCTGCACGAAGTGCACATAGGTGTCGCGCGAGCCCTTCAGCTCGCCATGCAGCGTGTGCGGCGCGCGCCCGGCAAACAGCATCACGGGCAGGCGATAGCGAAACAGGTTCTGGATCGCCATGCACGCATTCGCCGTGCCGGCATCGACATGCACCAACACCGCCTGCGCCCGCCCGGTCGCCAGCGCATAGCCACCGGCCATGTGCACCGCGACCACCTCGTGCGGGCACAGGATCACCTCGGGGTGCTTGCGGCCCTCCTTGTCCCAGCGCGCCATCTCCTCGATCAGGGAGACATGATCGGTGCCGAGATTGGCAAAGATGTAGTCGACGCCGAGATCGACCAGACCTTCGAGGAAATAATGCGCGGTCGAGTGGCGGGCCATTCCTCAGCGCTTTCTCCGCGACAAACTTGTTCCGCAGCGTGCCGATCCCGGTGATCTCGATCTCGACCACGTCGCCGGCTTTGAGATCGGGCGAGGCGCCGTCGGTGCCCATCCAGATCACGTCGCCCGGCCACAGCGTGAAATATTTGGTCAGTTCGACGATGAACGGCACGATGCCGAAGATCATGTCGTTGGTGTGGAAGCGGCCGGTCTCCTTGCCGTTGACCTTGACGATGGTCTCCATCTTGTCGAGGTCGACGTCGGTCTCGATCCAGGGGCCCATCGGCTTGAAGGTGTCGGCGTTCTTGGATCGCCACAACGAGCGGTCGGCCTTCTGCCAGGTGCGCTCGCTGACATCGTTGCCGATGGTGTAGCCGAACACGCAGGACATCGCGTTGGCTTCGGTGAGATGTTTTGCCTTTTTGCCGATGACGACGACCAGTTCGCCCTCGTAGTGGATCTTCTCGGTGGCATTCGCCGGGATCACCACGTCCTCGTCATGTGCGATCAGCGCGTTCTGGGCGCGATAGCCGATCTCGGGCCGCTCGGGAATGTTCGGCACCTCGCCGCGCTTGTCGGCGGCTTCCTTGAGATGCTTGAGATAGTTCAGGCCGACGCAATAGAAGGTGCGCGGGATCAGCGGCAGTTCGATCTTGACGTCCTTCAGCGCATGCGACTGCGCGGTGCGCTGCCACTCGCCGAACGGATCGCCGCTGACGGTGAGTGACATGATCGCCTTCGACGATGCCCCAGGAGGTCTGGCCCGCGGCGGTGAATTTCAGCCAACGCATGTTCTGTTCCTTTTCTCGGCTCTTATTCAGCCGCTTCGCGCGGCCTGGTTTTCCAGGCGCCGGCCGCGGGACGCTTCAGCCCGAGGTTCTCGCGCAAGGTCTTGCCGGCATAGTCCTTGTGAAACAGGCCGCGGCGCTGCAATTCCGGCACGATGTGGCGGACGAAATCGGCGTAAGAGCCGGGCACATAGGTCGCCGCGATCACGAAGCCGTCGCAGCCGCGGCCGACGAACATCTCTTCCAGCCGGTCGGCGATTTCCTTGGGGCCGCCGACGATCGCGTCCTGGGTCTGGCCGCGGCCGGAGAAGGTGATGAAATCGCGCGTCGACGGGTTGGGCTTGCCCGAGGTCCTGAGCACGCCGTCGCGGATGCCGAGCATGCCCTGCATGCCCTGCAATTCCTCTGATGTCAGCGGCTCGTCGATGCCCTTGGCGGCGAAGTCGAAGTTCAGGCCTTCGGCGAGCAGCGACAGCGCATCGATCTCCAGCGGCAGCTTATGGATCAGCGCCATCTTGTCTTCGGCTTCCGCTCTTGGTCGCGCCGCAGACCGGCGTCACCAGGTTGCACATGAACATCTGGTCGGGATCGCGCCCGGCCTTGGCGGCTTCGTTGCTTGATCGCGTCATAGCCCTGCTTGGCGTTGGCAAGATTGCGCGCGGCGGTGAAGATCACCTCGCCCCATCGCCCCGCGAAGCGCTGGCCGCGGCCGGAAGCGCCGGCCTGGATCACGACGGGATGGCCCTGGCTCGAACGCGGCACCGTGAACGGCCCGCGCGACTTGAAGAAACGTCCCTTGTGGTCGAGCCGCTTGACCTTGGTCGGATCGGCAAAACGTCCGCTGCTCTTGTCGATGATCAGCGAGCCGTCTTCCCAGGAATCCCAGTGCCCGAGCACCACTTCCATGAACTCGTCGGCGCGGTCGTAGCGCAGATCATGTTCGAGATGCTGCGTCCTTGCCCATGTTCAGCGCTTCGCCGTCATTGACCGAGGTGACGACGTTCCAGGCGGCGCGGCCGCCGGTCATGAGGTCGAGGGTGGCGAAGCGGCGCGCCACGTCGAACGGCTCGAAATAGGTGGTCGAGCAGGTCGAGGCCAGTCCGAGCTTCTCGGTGACCATGCCCATCGTGGTCAGCACGATGATCGGGTCCATCTTGACGCAGCGGATGCCGTATTCGACGGTATGGGCGTGATCGTTGCCGTAGCGGTCCGGCATCGCGAGGCGGTCGTCGAAGAACGCCATGTGGAATTTGCCGGCTTCGAGAATCCGGCGCGATCTCCTGGTAATAATCCGCCGACATCGAATCGTCGCGCGATTCCGGGTGCCGCCACGAACTCGGCAGGTTGGTGCAATTCTGCGCCTGCAGGAAGCCGACCATCGCCATTTGTCGTGTCATGCTGTTCTCCCAGTTCGGCGCGTTACGCGAGATCGAGCTCTGCGCCGAGCTTGTATTCGCCGGCCAGCGCGCGCAATTTTTCCCAGGTCAAGTCCTCGATCTCGATGCCGTCTTTCCTGCGCTTCTGCTCGCGCAGGTATTCGAGTTCGCCGGGATAGAACACGCCGGATGATCCTTCCGACGGCGGCGTCGATTTCAGGTAACGCGCGAACTCGGCGACTTCCTTCTTGAACTCCTGCAACGGGCGGAAGGCCGCGACGTTGAACACCGCCATGAAGCAGCCGTCATTGTGCCGGCCGGTCGGCTCGACGCCAAAGCCCAGACCCGTGAGCAGCCCGCACAGCACCTCCACCATCGCCGCCAGCCCGCTGCCCTTGTAGCCTTCGGTGCCGCCGAGCGGCAGCAACGCGCCGCCTTTGCGATATTGCGTGGGATCGGTGGTGTGCCGCCCCTCCGCATCGATGATCCACCCCGCCGGAATCTCTTCGCCGCGCGCCACCGCGAGCGCGATCTTGCCGGCCGCGACGGCCGACGTCGCCATGTCCAGATAAAACGGCGCCTCGAGATCGGACGGCACCGCGATCGAAATCGGATTGGTGCCGAGCCGCGCCTCGCGGCCGCCGAAGGGGGCGACGTGTTTCGGCGACCGACCGGAATCGGCGGTGGCGAGCCCGATCATGCCTTCGCGCATCGCCATCATCGGATAGGCCGCGAGCCGCCCGACATGGCTTTGCCGGAATACGGTGCAGGCTGCGACATTGGCGGTCTTCGCTTTCTCGATCGTCAGCGCCATCGCCTTGGCGTTGACGTGGAAACCAAAGCCCCAGTGGCCGTCGATCACGGTGGTGGTCGGCGATTCCTGCACGATGGTCCACTTCGCGCCGGGCACGATATGGCCGGCCTTGATGCGGTCGATATAGGTCGGGATCGCGATCACCCCGTGCGAATCGTGGCCGGCGAGGTTGGCGTTGACGCAGCCGTGAGCTACCGCATCGGCCTCTTCCTGCGACGCGCCGGCGGCTCGAAGCAGCGCCGCGCCGATCCGCGTAAGACGTTCGGCCTGAACGATGGGCATGGGGTTTTCCTCAAACGGTGGCCCGCGTGGGAACAGCGGGTCTTGCTTGTTGTGTTCAGTCGCATGGTCTCAAAGCGATGGCTCGAGGGCAAGAGCCGATATTGCTGCGAGCGCCTTCCGGATACCCGGATTTCGCGATGCGGAATTGGGGCAAGCCCTCCGGTTTCCCTCGGGCAACCGCACAGCTCGGGTGTCTCGCCACGGCGAGCGACCCTTTGGTGTGTCCTTGGGGCTGCGGGCGTTGGTGCGATGTTTACTTTGAATTGGGGTTTTGATGCCGCTCCTAACCTCCATTTAGGGGTCCGATCCGCATAAATCGGCCAGGGAGTTGCACTGCACGCGTTGGTGTAGGGGAGTTGAGCATCTTGAAGACCAGTCTCGCACGTACGTTTGCGGCGTTGAGCGCCACCAACGAGGCGATTCTTTACGCGAAATCGCCGGCCGAATTGTACGAAAAGGTTTGCGGAGCCGCTTTTTCGAGCGGGGACTTCCTCGCGACGGCCGTCTTCCTGCTGGAACGCGACTCCAACCTGCTGCGCTTTGCGGCCGGCTTTGGCGAAGACATCGTCCGCCTGCGCGGCATCGAAATCACCACGGTGGCCGGCACGCCTGAGGGGTCCGGGGTATGCGGCCAGGCGTTCCGCGATCAAAAACTGTGCATTAGTAACGATTATATAAACGACGCGCATTCGGCGGCATGGCGGCATGGCGGCATGGCGCGCGTGCCGCCGAGGTCGGCGCGGCGGCGGCGCTGCCGTTGATCTGCGACGGCCGCAGCGTCGGCGTGCTGCTGGTGACGCGGCGCGAGGCCCATTCGTTGGACGGGCAGATGGTGTCCCTGCTCGAGCGCATGTCGGCAAATATCTCGTTCGCTTTGGACAATTTCGAGCGTGCCGAAGAAAAGGCCAGGGCCGACGAGCAGAAAGAGCGCCTGTCGCGGATGTTCGCGGCGCTCAGCGCGACCAACGAAGCGATCATGCGCGCCAAGTCGCGGTCCGAACTGTTCGATCTGGTGTGCGCCGCCGCCGCGAAGGGCGGCAAGTTCACGTCGATCAGCATCGCGTTGGCGAGACCCGACAGCGATTATATGGATTTTGTCGCCATCGCCGGTCCGACCGCGGAAGTCACCCGCCAGACCAGGCTCTCGATCAGCGAGGCGCATCCGGGAGGACGCGGGCTCAGCGGCGTGGCGTTCCGCACGCGACAGCCCTGCATCAGCAACGATTACCTTGCGGACCCGCGATGGAGCGCCTTCCATGATGCGATCCGCCGGGACGGCGCCAGATCCGGCGCGGCGTTCCCGCTGCTCGTCAGCGAACGGGCCATCGGCATCATGCTGTTCATTTCAGCCGAAAAGGACACGTTCACGGTCGAGTTCGCCGAACTCTTACAGCGTCTGGCTGACAATGTGGCGTTCGCGCTGGAAAATTTCGACCGTGCCGACGAAAAGAAAAAGGCGGATGAGCGTATCGAATATCTCGCCTCGCATGACGGCCTGACCGGCCTGCCGAACCGTGAGATGTTCAACGGTCTGTTGCGTCATGCGATCGATACCGCCCACCGCCACCAGCGGCGGCTCGCAGTCCTGTTCATCGATCTCGACCGATTCAAGGTCATCAACGATTTGCTCGGCCACGAGGTGGGCGACTTGTTGCTGGTGGAAACCGCCAACCGCCTACGCGGCGCGCTTCGCGCCAGCGACGTGGTGGCGCGGCTCGGCGGCGACGAATTCGTGGTCGTTCTCGAGGAAACCGACGACGCCGAAACCGTCGAGCATGTTGCGGGAAATTTGCTGTCGGTTCTCGGCCAGCCGCTGGAACTTTCTGGACACGAATGTCACACCACGGCCAGCATCGGCATCGCGATGTATCCGGCCAACGGCCGCGACGCGCAAACGCTGACCAAGAATGCCGACATGGCGATGTACCTCGCCAAGGAAGACGGCAAGAACGCCTTCCGCTTCTTCTCGAAGGCCGTCAAGGCGCAGTCGATCGAGCGGCTGGCGCTGGAGGCCGCCTTGCGCCATGCGCTGGAGCGCGACCAGCTCTCGCTGAACTATCAGCCGAAAGTGGACATGGCGAGCGGGCAAATCACCGGCGTCGAGGCGCTGTTGCGCTGGACGCATCCCGATCTCGGTGCGGTGTCGCCGATGCAATTCATCCCGCTCGCCGAGGAGATCGGGATCATCGTCCCGATCGGTCGCTGGGTCCTAAGGCAGGCCTGCGCGCAGAACATGGCTTGGCAGCGCCGTGGCCTGAGGCCGGTATCGATGGCGGTCAATCTTTCGCCGCGGCAGTTCGCGGACACGCACCTGTTGCAGGATATCGACGAGGCGCTGGGCGCGAGCGGCATGTCGGCTACGCTGCTGCAACTCGAAGTCACCGAGAGCATGGTCATGCGCCACGTCGACCGCGCCATCAAGGTGCTCGACGCGATCCAGAGCCGCGGCATCCGGCTTGCAATCGATGATTTCGGCACCGGCTATTCGTCGATGTCGCTGATGAAGCAGTTCCCGATCGACACCATCAAGATCGACCGTTCCTTCGTCCGCGATCTGCCCGACGATTCCGAAGACCGGGCCATTGCGCAGGCGATCATCCGCATGGGCAAGGCGCTGGGGATGACGGTCGTCGCCGAAGGCGTCGAAACCGTCGAACAGCTTGCTTTCCTGCGTCATCACGGCTGCGACGAAATGCAGGGTTACTTGTTTTCCAAGCCGCTGCCGGCGAGCAAGATGGCCGAATTACTACAGTCCCCGCCCGTGCTCGCATCTCCCCCGCTGCAGCCGCGGCGGCTCCCGGCGAAGCGACATCAGGCCGTGAACGCGCTGTCATCTGAAGGCTGCGCATGCAGGTCGCGCACGTCGGAATCGGTGGAATTGATCTTGCGCGAGAAGTCGTAGGGCCATGGCTGGTAGGTCTGGCCGGCCAGCGCGCGGAAAATCACGCTTGCGGCGGCCGCGTAAGTGGCGCCATCGGCCAAGGCGAACGGCGCACACCAGTCGGATGGCAGCGGCGACAAAACCTCCCGCGCTTGCATCGCCGGTCCCCACCACCATGCCGGCGCTGGCGGTCGCTCTTTCTCGGCGAGCGCCCGCCAGAGCGTAAACTCGTCGACCACGCGTTCGAATTGCAGTTTTGCAGCCTGATGCACGAAAGGCCCTCCGACGGGCGATGATACAGGCCTCGCCGGCCGGCGCAACGCTTCCAGCTTTTTGTTTTGACGCGTTTTCTTGACGCGAACCGCGGTCCACGCCGCTATCCAGGTCCGGGGCAGGCTTTCGCTGGAAAACGCTCTACTTCTCCTCCGGCACCGGCGTCGAAGTCGCTGGGCCTTCCCCCATGATCAGGAGAACGGCGTCCTCATCCTTGGCGCCATCCCAATGCACTTGCTTGCCGTAATGAGTGACGAAGCTGCCGGCCGGCATCGGAACCGTGCCGTGCTCGGGATCGAATTTCGCGCCCGAACCGACCCACCAGGTCCCCTGCAGCACCACGATGTAGCGGTCGTTGGGATGGAAATGCGGATGACTGAAATGATTGCCCTTGGTCCATTTGTTGTAGACCATGTAGAAGCCGGGCTTGGTGAGGTCGCCGACGACGACGGCGCTTTGCGCGCCGGCCGCATTCACCGGCCCCCACGGGATCTGGTCGGGCAGTTTATAGACCACCGCGGCGGGATTGAGTTCGGCCGCCGAGCCGATGCTCAAAGTAGCGGCAAGCGATATCGGCAGCGCGAGATAACGCCAGAGCCGGTTGATGGCCTTCATCGATGATCTCCCTGAATTAAAGCCTGCACGCCGGAATACGCGGGTGCGTTTATTGTTATGCTATCCGGTCGCATTCGCGGCTCGCAAGGCATGAAAAAATTCGGGGCTGCCCGACAGCGCACAACGCAACTGCAGCATGAAAAGCGCATTTACGCCACGCGCGCCGATGCTACGTTGCGGCACAATCAAAAAAAACGGGAGGATCATTTTCATGAAACGCTTGCTGAGGCTTACCGCGGGGCTGTTGATCGGTGCCGCCGCATTCCAATATGCCGAGGTCGCGTCAGGCCAAAGCGATGGTTGGATGACGCTGCTCGACTCCAGCAACAAGGGCGACTGGAGCGAGGTCGGCACGGCCAACTGGGAGATGAAGGACGGTGCGATGACCGCCAACAAACTCAATGGCAAGGAACTCGGTTATCTCGTCACAAAGAATTCATACAAGGACTTCCAGATCAGGGCCGAGTTCTGGGTCGACGAAGCAGCCAATAGCGGCATCTTCATCCGCTGCGAAGACCCGCAGAAGATCGGTGGCAAGACCTGCTACGAGGTCAACATCTACGACAAGCGGCCCGATCCGACCTACGGCACCGGCGCGATCGTCAACGTCGCCAAGGTTGATCCGATGCCCAAGGCCGCCGGCAAATGGAATACTTACGAGATCACCGCACAGGGCCCGCATCTCGTGATCGTCCTGAACGGACAAAAGACCGCCGACGTGCAGGATTCCACCCATTTGAACGCGGGACCGTTCGCGCTGCAATACGGCTCGGGCGTGGTGAAGTTCCGAAAGGTACAGATCAAGCCGCTGTAACTTTTGCGCCCTGCCGAGGGCTCACCCAGTTTTCAACGGGTGGGCCTTTGGTGCCAGGCCCATGCGGTGCGGATGATGGTCGCCAGATCCGAATGTTCGGGCGTGAAGTTTAGCACCTTGCGCGCGGCAGCGGGTCGGCGACCAGATAGGCCGACGCGCGGCAGGCATGCGAGCCGATATAGCCGGCACCGCCGGTAACCAGAATGACCGGGCGATCGCTCATGCTCTAACGCCGCGTTTGATCGCTGTCGGAGGGCCGGCTCCGGTTGAACAGGAGATAGAGCGCGCGCGGGTTGGTGGTGAGATAGCGCCAGAACAGCCGGCGCGGCTCGAGCCAGATACGCCATGCCCATTCCAGCCCGGCATTCTGCATCCATCGCGGCGCACGGGGACGGCTTCCGGACAGATAATTGAACAAGCCGCCCGAGGTCTTGATGACGCCGACATTGCAAAGCCTGGGCGTGAATTCATCGACAAAGGCCTGCTCGTAGGGAACGCCGAGCGCGACCCAGAGATAGTCCGGCGCGAGGCGGTTGATTTCGTCGACCTTGGCGCGCAGCGCATCGCCACGCAAATAGCCATGGGACCGCCCGACGATCCGCAGGTCCGGATACGTCTTCAGGATGTTTTCGACCGCCGCGGCGTTTTCCTTTTCATCGGCGCCGAACATGTAGAAGGTCAGTCCGGCCGCGGCCGCTTTGCGCGCCACCACATGAAACAGGTCGGTGGTAGCCACCCGCTCCGGCAGCGGCGTCCTCGATTTGAGCCGCGACACGGTGACGAGCGGTTGCCCGTCGGCATTGATGAGATCGGCCGCGCGGAACAGCCGCTCGGTGCGCGGCTCGGTCGAGCAACGCGCCAGCACCTCGCCGTTTGCCGATGTCAGATAGAGCGGACGACCAAGGCGACGCGCGGGGAACGCCATCTCGATCATGAAATTCGCGGTCTGCTCTCGGTCGAGCACGGCCAGCCGCAATCCGCCCAGCGTAATTCTGGGGATGCCGGCGGTCGCTGCCCTCCCGACCGGATTTTGGCGCCGCTCAAGCATATTGCCTGTCCCGCTGCTCTCGGCTGGAAGGCGAACGAAGCTCGTCGATGATGACGCCGATCAGCTTGCGCTGCGCGCCGCCCAGCGTTGCGATGATCTCTTCCATGCTGTCGTTGATGTCGAGGCTGGCCGGCAATACGGCGACCAGGCCGTCAGCGATATCGAGCAGCTTGCGGTCGGCGGATGTCCATGGCATCGCCGGCCCGTCCAGGATCACCAGATCGCAGCCGCCGGCCGAACGCGCCTGCGCGATCGCCTTGCAGATCGCTTCGCTGGCGCCCTTGACCGAGGGCAGGATGGTAATTCCGTTCGCGGTCAGAATCGCGCGCGATGCCTTGCTGCCGATCGAGAGCCAGCCGAGACGCCTGGGTTCGCTCCCGCCAAGCCGGTTCACCTGGTTCGAAAGCTTGTGCGCCGCGTGATCGGCGTCGATCAAGAGCACGCGCGCGCCGTCGCGCGAGGCGGCCAGCGCGAAATTCAGCGCGACGATACAGCGGTCCCGGCCCGGGCCCACGCCGATCATCGCGACGACCGGCATCGCGTTGCCGGGGGAACGCTTGGTGATGCTGCCGCGGATGTCGCGCAAGGGCGTTGAGGAATGTGGTCAGCGGGAAACCGGGTCGCAGCGTCGGCCAGCCAAACCGCGTCACGTCGACGGTGGCGCCGGTTTTGAGGATTCCGCCAAGCGTCCGCATCACGTCGGATTCCTGCAGGCGCGCGATCAGCGGCTTTTCGGCCGCCGCGACCGGTGCCGGCGGTCGGGATGGATTTTCGGGCGGCTGTTTCGGCGCCAGCACCGAACGTCTTGTCGCGGTGCCGGCCGGCTCAGGCATGGTGGTCTCGGGCGACAGCCGATCGACCGCGACGACCCAGCCTGCCGCCGCAAGCGCGCCGAACAGGAGCCCGATCATTGCGATCAGGCTCATGGCCGGCGGGAAGGCGCGCCGCTGCGGCACAGTGGCTTCGCCGATGACGCGCGCGGCCGAAGTGTTGAGTGTTTCCTGCTCCTCGGTTTCGCGCGAGCGCTTGAGGAAGGACTGATAGACGTCGCGGCTGGCCTCGACGTCGCGTTCGAGCTCGCGCAGCCTCACCGCGGCTTGGCTCAATTCCACGCTCTGGCGCTTTTGCGCGTCGAGCGCCTTGCTCAGCGAGGCTTCGTAGTCGCGGGCGCGGGTAAGGTCGTTCTGGGCCGACTGTTCGAAGCGATCGACTTCCTCGTTGATGGTCCGGCGCAGATCGTCGACCTGCTTTTCCATCTGCCTGAGCGAGGGATGCAGCGGTCCCAGTTCGGCGCCGAGCTCCGCATAGCGTTTGCGGACCTCGGCATATTGCGCGCGCAGATTGGCGATGGTCGGAGATTGCAGCGCCTCGGGGATCGCGCCGGCGTCGGTCGAGGCGCGGCGGCTCGCCGCGATCTGATCGTATTTGGCCTGGGCATCCAGTGTCTGCGCATGCGCCGCGGCGAGCCGCTGGTTGGCGAGGGAAAGCTGCTGGTCGCTGATCAGCGTGTCCTGGGTGCCGACGAAATTGTTCTCTGCCTTGTAGGTGCCAAGCGCGGTTTCGGCGTTGCGCAGCCGCTGCTGCAATTCCTTCAGCCGGCCCGACAGGTCGCTGGTCGCCCGCCGCGCCGCGCTGGCCTGCGAGTGCATGGATTCCGCGAGATAGGCGTTGGCGACCGCATTCGCGAGGCTGGCCGCCTTCGCGGGGTCATGCGACCAGAACTCGACGTCGACGACGAAGCTGCGCTCGGTCTTCCTGATCGTGATGTGACGGTTCAGCGCATCGAGCGCCGCGGTCTCCGCGAGCGTGGCTTCGCCGGCAGGGTGCAGCTCGAGCCCGAACAGGCCAAGCAGCGATGCGACGATGCCGTTGGATTCGTCGCCGAACTCGGGGTCCTGCTCGAGATTTTGCTCCCGGATCACTCGCAGCAGCACGCTATTCGAGGTGATCAGGCGCGCCTGGCTTTCCACCACCATCGAAAGGCCCGATACGTCCTGGGCGCGCGGCGTCAGTTCGCGATCGACAAGCTGCAATTCGCGGGGATCGACATAGAGCTCGGCGGACGCCGAATATCTCGGCGGCAGGCTCTTGCCGATCGCCACGGCCGCGCAGGCGCCGATCATCGCGGCCATCGCGATCGCGGCTTTGCGCTGCCACAATAGCCGCGACAGCTCGAACAAATTCAAGCCGGCCTGCGACCGCGGCGCCGCTTCCTTGCCCGGCGTGGCCTGGTCCTTGGCCTGATCTATCGGTTGATCATAGACGAGCATGATCCCCAGCACCCATTCGTACCGCCGCACGCATCGGCTGAGTGGTTACTCTCCGGATCACGCCACGCGCCGACAAAGGCGCCGCACCAACGCAACAGGAAAAATTAACCATACTCATTGAGGGACTATTCACGGAAATGGCAAAGAAACCGTTTAGATGCCGGCACAAAGCAGCGTAGCAGCCGTGTCCAGAAATGGGATTGGCCTGCAGGTTCGCTGTCCCGCAAACAGGAGTTGTGGATCCAAGCCTCGAGCCATGGAGGTTAACCGTCCGCCGCAGCCGGCGGGAGATGGGCGGCAATCCGGGGTGTCGGCCCGCTAACCGCGTTGCTTGTTCGGACATGCGTTTCATGGCCTGCTCGACGCAGCAATATCAGTGCCGGATCGAAGCTCCGGTTCCGAAATACCCTTTCTCGATTCAGACTTGGTTAATTCGCAAATCGTTAAGGTTTACCGATAAGGTTTCGACGCGGGCTTTTCATGCCGCCGCAAGCGCTGCGTGACGCGTGCTTGCAATTTGCAGTAAGTTGCCGCCTGTCAAGCTGGTCCCAAGCGCGTCGTCGACTGCGCAACGAGGCGATTTGCAAATGCAATGCTCCGACCTCAACCTGAAAGCGCCCCGCGCGCTGGCGGCGAGGTCCGCTGCGTTGGAATTCTCCATTGAGACGGTCGTCTGCATCCCGACCTTTCGCCGCCCGCGGCATTTGCAGCGGACATTGGAGTCGTTGGCGTTGCAGCGGACCGGACGCCGTTTCGCCGTCGTGGTCGTCGAAAACGATGCGACCGGACAAGAAGGAGCCAACGTGGCGGCAGCCTTCCTTCACGACCAAGGCCGGCAAGCCCAAGGCCTGCAAGACCGCGGCCTGCACGGCATCTGCCTCGTCGAGCCGCGCCAGGGCAATTGCCACGCGATCAACGCCGCCTTCGAGACGGCGTTGGCGGCGTTTCCGTCCGCGGCCTTCCTGCTGATGATCGACGACGACGAAATCGCCTCACCCGACTGGCTGGAACGGATGGTTGCGGCGGCGGAAACGACCGCGGCCGATCTGGTCGGCGGTCCCGTCGTGCCGAAATTCGCCGATGATCGGCGCGCCGCGCTCAGCCATCATCCGGCGTTTCGCCCGCCCTACGACATCAGCGGCCCGGTTCCGATCATCTTCGGATCCGGCAATTGTCTGATCACGCGGGCCGTGTTCGAAAGGCTCGACGAGCCGATATTCGACCTGCGGTTCAATTTTCTCGGCGGCGGCGATCTCGATTTCTTCACGCGCTGCCGCCGATCGGGAATGACCTTCCATTGGGCCGCCGACGCCGTGATCACCGAAAGCGTTCCGCCGAGCCGCGTCCGCTCGAGTTGGCTGGCGCTGCGCGGCTTGCGCATCGGCGCAATCAACTATCGGGTCCAACACAAGGCAGCGCGGACCGTTTGGCTGCGGGTGCGATTGCTGCTTAAAGTGCTGGTGCTGTTTCCGTTGTCGCTGCACCGCGCAACGCGGCTTTATATCATCGAACGTCACGCGATCATCGCCGTGCACCCGATCGCGGTCGCGATCGGCGGTGCGCTCGCCGCGGTTGGTATCGAACCGCAACCCTACAAGGCTTCCAAGATCGTGCCTTGAGCCGTTTGGTTATATCCCGACATAAGCCAAACCCAGGCTCATCACGGCTTGAGGCATTGACAGCAGCGACATCCGTCCCACCGTCCGCACGTAGGAAAACGCCTCACCATATCTGCGGAAGCGTATCGCCTGGGTGGCGGCATACGTCAGAAGATGGATCTCCGCCGCTCTTCGCAATCCCGGCGTCGCTTCTGCCGGCAGTTTGCGAAGAATCGATTTGTCGCTGAACACGCTTTCTATGGCCGGGAAAAAATCGCCGGGCGACCGAACTGCCGCGTTCATGGTATTGGCCGCATGAAGACGATAATCCAGGAGCTGCGCCCGGATGAACTGAAATTCCCCTATCGCGGCCAGGCGGCACCAGCAATGCCAATCCTCGCAATATTTCAAAGATTCATCGAAGCCACCAGCGGTATGAAATGCGTCGGAACGGATGATCATGACGCCGCCATTTACAATGAAATTTCCGGCGGCCAGTCGCTCGAGCACTTCTCCCGAAGGCTTGCTGCGTCGTTTCAACCAGCCGCGTCTGCCGATGGGCCGTCCCTCGCTGTCGATCAGATCGTAGTCACCGTAAACAACAACGGCACGTTGCGCGACTTTCGCGGCTGCAACCAGCGTCGAGACGGCGCCAGGTCGCAGACGATCGTCGGCATCCAGGAACATCAGCCAGTGTCCCCTAGCCATTCGCGCGCCCAGGTTTCGCGCCGCAGATACGCCGCTGGCGTGATTGGCCGCGAGCCGTATCCGGCTGTCATTGAGCGAGCGGACGATGGAAACCGTATCATCTGTTGATCCGTCGTCGACGACGATAAGCTCCCGCACGTCGCTGCCTTGCGCAAGAACGCTTGCGATCGCTTCGCCGACGTGCGCGGCGGCATTTTTCGCGGGTATCACCACGGAAACGGACATGGTCACAATCTTTATCGAAACTGTTCCGGCAACAGCCGGGAGATTGACAAGAGGATTCTAGCAGGTGGCAGCTGAGCCGCCAGGTAGGTAGAGCCATCATGGTTCAACATGTGAGCACGGCACCGTCGTCGTCCTGGGCAGCCTTTCATTGTTCGTTAACCAATCGTGCTCCGGTCGGTGATCGTGACGGCCGCTCACGCGGATACTCACATAACAATCAAACCGGCGCAGCAAACAGCAATTTAGGAACCATTTCGCACGTTAGTGTTAAGCTCAGCGCTTGCTTGAATATTCAGCAAAAACCAAGGCCAATCGGGAGCAGGCGCGGCTGTTGCCTGTGCCAACGGCCGCAACCCTCGAAAATCGTGTCTTGAGCCAGTTGTCCACCAGCTCGGAAGCCCACGCGATCCTCGATCAATTGCGCCGCCAGCAGGTGATGGGGCTGGCGCGCGGCGCTACCTTCGTCGGGGCGCTCTTGCTCGCCTGGGTATCGCTGCATCCGTTCGCCGATCTGAGCGACGTGTTGCTCGCTGATCTGACGACCGGCAATGAAACGTTGACCTATGCCGCCTTCGGCTGCCTTGCCATCGCAACCGTGGCTCTGGTGGCACGCGACAATGCGCCGGCGCTGAGGACGCTGCTGTCGCCGGGCTACGTCATGTTCGGCGGATGGACGCTGGCGACCGTGCTGTTGTCGCTCGACCCCGCCACGTCGATCAAGCGGCTCGCCCTGACACTTTGCGTCGTCGCGGTGGCGGCAATGCTGCTGCTGCTGGCGAAATCGTCGAAGCAGTTGATGCGGTGGTTCAGCGTCGCCGTGCTGGGCCTGCTCGCGATCTGCTATCTCGGTTTGCTGCTTGCGCCAAATCTGTCGATGCATCTGGCAACCGACGCGCAGGAGCCGGCGCTGGCCGGCAACTGGCGTGGATCGTTCGGCCACAAGAACCTGGCCGCGGCTGTGATGGCGATGCTGGTGTTTCTCGGCATCTACATCATCCGCTCCGGAGGCTGGCTTTCGGGAACATTCACCGTCGCCCTCGCGTCGTTGTTTCTGCTGTATTCCGCCGGCAAGAGCTCGCTCGCGCTCTGTCTCGCGGTCCTGGTGCTCTCCTCGCTGACGACGGTGGTCGCCTCGTTCTGGCTGCGCGCGGTAATGCTGCTTGCGCCGCTGGTGCTGCTCAATCTTCTCGGCATCGGCACCGTCATGAGCGAGCGTCTAGCCGACATCGCGCGGTTGCTGCCGCTGGATTCGAGTTTCACGGGGCGTACCGACATCTGGACCTTCGGTGTGGAGGCGGCGCAGCGTCGGCTGTTGACGGGATACGGCTTCGAGGCGTTCTGGGGCTCGAACTCGGTTCGAATCTCCCGGAAGGCATGGAGTGGGCGGCGACCGCAGCGCATAGCCACAACGGCTATCTCGACATCACCCTGACGATGGGCTTGCCGGGCCTGGCGCTGCTGCTGGCCGTGTTCGTGATCGCGCCGCTGAGGGATTTCCATGCCGCCGATCGCGGCGGCAACAACGGACCGTTGGCGATGGGGCTGCTGCAGATCTGGCTGTTCGGGGTCTATCTATCGTCGCTGGAAAGCTTCTACCTGGATCGCGACGACCCGATCTGGTTCACGTTCCTGCTGGCGGTATTTGGCCTGCATTATCTGGCGCGGTTTCGGATGCGGGAGTGACCGCGAAATTGCAAGACCAGATTACGTGCCGATCCACCGCGCGCCAGATTTCGCGGAGCGACTCTTCCTTTCGCATTAGCGTTAACGTCGTCGCCATAGCGGGATCGAGCGTCTCGATCGGCTCGTGCAGTGTGCGGGTAAACTATCCGACGCCGAATTGCCCGCGTTAGCCATACCGTTGCGGCGATCGTTTCCGGCAACCGGTGGCTGCCTCGTGCGGCACCCATCTTGCGAGATAACAGCAATGGATCGTGCTTCCGTCTCATATCGGGACAGCGAAACAGTGTCACAAATCGCAGCAGGAATCCGCGGCAACAACGAAAAGACTTCAAGCGGGGATCAGGCGACATGGCGGTGGTCTTGGAGCTCGGGCAGGCGAACAGACAGGCGCGTTCCGGTGCGTCCCGATTTCGCGTCGAGTTCGTTCATGACTGGAAGCTCGCGGCGTCGCGCTGGAGCGGTGACGGCCGTGCGACGAGCTTTCAGCATCGGCACTGGTTCGACGCCTGGTACGACGCGTTCCAGACGGTTTCCCCGCTGATCGCCATCGTCTCGGACGCTGTAACCCATCGCGAGGTCGCGCTGGTCCCGCTCATCCGCCGCGTGCATAGCGGGATCGGCCTCGTCGAATTCCCCGATCTCGGCATGACCGACTACAATGCGCCGCTACTCGGTCCCGGCGCGCCGAAGGATGCAACGGAAGCGCGCGCGATGTCCCAGGCACTGGTTACCGCATTGCGCAAATTGCCTGGGCGGGCAGATCTCGCTCGTCTGCATAAGATGCCGGCTGCGATCGACGGCAGGCCGAATCCGTTCGTGTCGTTGGGACGCGAAGGCTCCTGCTCGGTGAACGGAAACCTGATCGAGGTCGGCGACGATTTCGAGGCGTACCGAACCTCGATCAAGCGGATGCAATTGCCGCGCAGCTTAAGGGTCTTCAAGCGCTATCCCGGCTCGACCTTCCGGATGATCGCCGACGCCGCCGAAGCCTTGAAGCTGCTCGACACCATGGATGCGCAGCAACAGGCGCGCATGCGCTGCCTTGGCTTGGAGTTCAATTTGAACGAGGGCGCCCGCGCCAAATTCTATCGCGATCTGGTCGCGCGGGGAATCAAGGATGGCTACGCCATCGTGTCCGCACTGACATGCGACGAGGCGATCGTGGCGACTGTCCTCGGCATCAGGCAGGACAACAACTTTATCTTCTTGCGCATCAGCAATGCTGGACGCCGCTGGTCGCACTGCTCGCCGAGCCGGCTCATCATCGAGCGGACGATGGACGCCTTGCATAGGGACGGCGTCCGAGAGTTCGACCTCAGCATCGGCAACTATGCCTTCAAACGCCGGTTCGGCGCCGCGCAGCTTCCGCTGACAAATGTCAGCATCGCGCTCAGCTGGCGGGGGATTCCCTGCGTGCTGCGCGACCACGCCGCGCAGCGGTTGCGGCACTATCCCTGGCTCGCGGAAAGGGTGGGGCGCGCGCTCGGCAGATTGTCGCGCGACGAGGAATAGGAAGGGATTTTGAAATGCATTTTCGCGTGTTGGATTCCTGGCGCGGCATTGCCGCGCTGTTGGTCGCGCTGTTTCATCTGAATGTCTGCAGCGCGATCTATTCGCTGGACTTCGTCCGCAACGCGTTTCTCTTTGTCGATTTCTTCTTCGTGTTGAGCGGATTCGTCATTACCCACTCTTATGGCGATCGGATGGGAACGCGGGAAGGTGTCGGCACCTTCGTCGTCAGGCGGTTCAACCGTCTGTGGCCGCTGCATGCCATCGTGTTGCTTGTGTTCGTGCTGGTTGAAGTCGCCAAGCTCTTGATGGCAGCTCGCGGAGCATCCTTCTATGCGCCGCCGTTTACTGGGGCCAATTCGTCGAACGCGGTGCTGTGGAACCTGGTGTTCGGCCAATCGATCGGGATGACCAACCAACTGACCTGGAACCCGCCGAGCTGGAGCATTGCCGCGGAGTTCTGGACCTATCTGATTTTCGCCGCCACACTCCATCTTGCCGCGACACGTCTCCCGCGGATTGCTTTCGCGGCCGAGGGGCTGCTTGCGGTCCTGTTGATCGCCAGCGCCGCCATCCTGATCTCACATTCCGAGCACGGCCAGGATGCGACCTATGACCTCGGGCTGTTCCGTTGTCTCTATGGTTTCCTGATCGGACATTTTATCTACCGGCTTTGGCAGGTTTGTCCGCGAGACGTGTTCGACACCACTTTTCTCGAGATCGCCGTGTTGATCGTCGCCGTCTTCTATGTCTCGATGGCCGGACGCACCGGGTATTCCTTCCTCGCGCCGCTGGTCTTCGCCGTCGTGGTGCTGGTCTTTGCTTTCGAGGCCGGCCCGGTTTCGAAGCTGATGTCGAACCGCGGCAATGAATGGCTCGGCCGGATCTCGTACTCGATCTACATGTGGCAGGCGTTCATCATCTTCAATCTTGTCGACCGTCCCGTCTCGATCGCCGAGAAGATCACGCACCGGGCTCTGACCACGACCGACAGCGCAGGCTCGGCGCTGGGAGGCGATGCCGGCAAGCTGATCGTGTTCGGCGGTCACGCGCTGCCGGTCCTGGTGACTCTGCTGTTCCTTGGCGTCCTGATCGCGGTGGCGAGCATCAGCTATCGCTTGATCGAGCAGCCCGGACTGGAATGGGCCCGCCTTGCGGGTTGGACCAACGAGCGGTCGAAGACCGCCTCGTCCTATTCCACATTAGGCCGAATTTAGCTATCCCAGGCGACGCGCGCGATGGTCGTTCGCAGCAAGTCGTCGGTCGCGTGGACCGACGGATCGAAAGCCAACCTGGAGGTGCGCTGATATTTCCAGTTGTTGCCGATCTCCCGAAAGTGGCTGAAAGAGAAGTTTCGGCTGCAGGGAAGATAGGATGGCCACCAGGACGCGATCGAATGGACGTGCCACTGAACGGCCTGCGGACATTTTCGCGGCACGACGGTCCATTTGGGCTGGCAACGGTTGATGTCGCGCCGCCCCCTCAACCAGGAAAACCGGTAGTCGGGCGGCATCCGAATGCTGAAGTCGCGGTGCCGCGGCAGCCTATCAACAGGCTCGCTCTGGGCCCGATCGTCGACGCCGATGATCCAGCGGCCGCGGTAGCGAATGAGCCCGGAGGAGGACTGTTCGGCAGCTTCGAATACGGATTGGCCGTCCCTCGACAGCACCAGCTCATCGATGTCCGAATTCATCGCGCTGCTGGCGTCCTGCAAGAAACGCCAGCGGGCATGTTCCCAGGCGCCGAGCTGGCAGAAATCGGAATCCCAATGGTGCCAGGCATTGGTCCCCTGTGGGCCGTATCGATAGGGCCATTCCACGACCACCGATTGGGCTATTCCCGGAACCGACCGCAGCGCCGTGCTGAGCGCTGCACTGTCGTAAGTCGTCGAGGCGTTGTCGTAGATCAGAACTGCATCCGCGCCGTGAACGTCGCGGTTGAATTTGACCCAATCCAGGATCCACTCGATCCTGTTGTCCTTGGACATCGTAAAGATGACGCGCCTGTCGCGAAAAAGCTCCCGGCAGTTTGGCGAAACCCGCACAGCGAATTCGCCGAGCGGTCCAACGGCGCGGATGTCGCCGCTATGCGGCGCCTGCAGCCACACCTGCGCATGCCGATCGAGGTGCCTGATCTCGACCGCACACCGAGCGGATCCCTGAAAGAAGCTGGTCGCGGCGAGGTGGCCCGCGAGGTTGAAGAACGGCGGCGCCAACAGAACGATGCGCGAGCCTCCCGCATCGACGGCATCGTAAAACAGCGTGGTGCTGTCGAATTGGCCGTCGAAATTCTCGCCGCGAAACTCTTGCGGCCGCGTCGGCTCGCGCCTTGCCTGTGTGAAATCGGAAAGCACGACGTCGTTGCTCCGGCAGACGATGTGTTGCCGGTCATGAGCGAGGCGGGTGCTTTCGGGGATGGACAGCATCTTCAAGTCTCTCAGCCGCGTGTCACGCTAGATGATCTGTTTGGAAAGGGCGAACCTGCGGGATCGAAAGAGGGCGGTCAGCGATTTTCTTGCGCCGGCGATATCAAGCGCCAGAGCCGCGGCGACATAGGTCGCGCCGCCGCCCGCAACGATCAGGCCAAACGATATGACCCCGCCCGGAAGCCAAAATTTCAGCCCGGCCAACACGAACCCCATCAGCACCGTGGCGAGGCCGATCCGGCTGACATGCCAGCCGTTGAAGGGCAGCGGAAACGCGCGGCGGGTCAGGAACCAGCCGAGCCCCGTCCCGAACATTTCCGTGATCACCAGCGCGAAGGCCGCCCCCGTCAGCCCAAAGCGGATGGTGAGAAGCGGCATGGTGAGCAGGTTCATCGCGAGCATGCCGACGCCCTGCAGCGTGATCCAGGACGGCGTCTTCGCCAGGTGAAAGCTGACATGGACATAGGACTGCGTGATGGATTGAAACAGCCAGGCGAACGCCAGGATCGGCAGGATCTGCGCCGCCGTCTCGCGATATTGGGCGCCGAGGACGATGGCAGCGACGAAGTTGCTGGTCAGGGCAAAGCCGACCACGGCGGGGAAGATCACGGCGAGCAGGATCTCGAAGCTCAATTCGAGATGCCGGCGCGCGCTCGCTTCGCCGCCGCTGGCAAACGCACGGACCGCCAGCGGAATGGTCGCGGCGGCAATGCTGGTCGCAGGGATAAGGATGATTTGCCGAACCAGATCGGCCGAGGCGCCATATTGGCCCGCGGCGCTGTCGCCCATCAGGTGGAAGACCAGCATGCGGTCGAGCGCTGCGTGAATCGCGAAGACGAAGCCGGAGATGGTGATCGGCACGCCAAAGCGGGCGAAATGCCGCAACTCGATGAAATTGACCGGCGCTAGCGGCCGGCGCCAGATCACGCTCGCAAACAACGTGGCCGTGATGAAATAGGCGACCGTCACCATCGCAAGCTGGCCGAGCCCGCCGCCGCCGAAAAACGCAGCCAGCAGGCACAACGCGAAAGCAAGGCACGCGCGCGTGATCGACGCCGCCATGAAGGCGAAGCTTTGCAGCCTCGATTTGAGAAGCTCCTGGCCGATCTCGAACAGGCCCAACCCCAGCGCGAAGCCGATCGCGGCGATGATGCGCTGGTGCGAAAGGTTCGACGACAGCGTCGCGACAACAAAGACGAGCGGCGAGGCGAGCACCGAGATCAGGTAGGCCAACAGCACCGTCTTCCTGACGTCAACGGCGCCGCCCTCCGACTGGAAGCGCAGCGCGGATACGCGCACCCAGGTGAACAGCACGGCGGAGACGATGCCGGCGGTGCTTAGCCCGATGATGTAGACGCCGTACTGCTCCGGCGAGAGCAATCTGGTGAAGCAGATCGCGCTGAGGAGGCCGATGACCGCGGAGGCGACGCTGGCAATGGAATATTGGAATGTCTGTCGCAGCACGGCGCTTACAATCCCAGCACGTTGCTGAATTGCGCGATCGCCGCCATCAGCGGCTTGGGCGCATATTCGTCGTCGAGCGGCAGCGGCCGGTTTTTCAGGCCGTCCGCGCGTTTGTAGTACATCGGCACCCAGGTGTATTTGTCGGTGATGCCCCAGCTAAGCACGCTGTCGAGCCGCTCGACCTCGCTCAACGCCGACAGGAATTTCTGCGCCTGTTCGGATACGAGCCGGTCGCGCTGCGCGATCTCGGCGGGCAGCAGGTTGTCGATCACGTCAAGCTCGGTGACCGAGACCTTGAGCCCCAGGGATTTCATGTCCTTGGCGAAATCCCGCAAGCCGTGCGAATCGATGGTGAGGTCGGCCCGGAGATGACCCTGAATGCCGACGCCGTGCACGGGTACGTTGCGGTCGACCAGGAAACGAACCAGAGCAGTCAGCGCGGCGCGGCGATTGCGGTAGCGGTCGCCGACATATTCGACGTCATATTCGTTGATGATGAGTTTGGCGCCTGCGTCGGCGGCGTGGGCGGCGTGAAACGCCATCGCCAGATGGTCGATGCCCATGGTGCGCTGCCAGATCGTCGGCCGCAAGTCCTCGAAACTGGCCGCGTGCTCGAGCAACGGCTCGTTGACGACGATCCAGGAATTCCATGCGGCTGCGATAGCGGCCGACGACGGTGTCGATGTGCCGCAAGAGTTCATCGTGCGCGACGGACCCGGCGAGACCTTCGGTCCATTTCGGCATCACGCCGTACCAGACCAGCGTATGCCCGCGCAGCATCAGGTCATGGTCGGCGGCGAAGGACGCAATCTTGTCGGCGTCCTTGAAATCGAACGTCGATTGATCCGGACGCAGATCGTTCCAGAGCATTCCGCCCTCGGGCACGATGATGCTGCAATAGTTGCGCAGCGCCCGCGAATATTCGTCGTCGGTGTCGAGCAGGTCCGGCCGGACCGCCGCGCCGAACGGAATCGGCTTGCGGGCGCTTGCGCCAGAAGCTCTGGGCGCGATTAACCCTGACAGCGCGGCCAAAGCGCCTGTCTTAAGTGTTTGCCGTCGGGACAACATGTTGAACCTCCCCGAGGCGTCAGCAACCATCGTGCCAGCCAGGTAAACGCTGGGTCCGGAGATAAGCGTCGAACAGGCATGATGTTTTAGGGCGGCAATCATCAAGGATGGGATAATTCGTTCGCATTGAAGCCGGCGCGTCTCGGCCTGTGTAAATTTGAGACAGCGGGCTCGCCGACGGCGGACGGGGCGCTTAATCCGGATCATGCATTAACGCTCATAACCATCAATTCGCGCGAATCAATTCCGGCTCAAATCTGGCGCACCACGCCGGGCTGGCCCGGCGCGCATTCCAGCGCGTCGCGGTCCCATTTCGCGGCGTTGGCGGCGGCGTCATAGGTGCTTTGCAGGAAATCGAGCAGCGCCTGGTCGGGATCGGCGGAGGTGCGCACGGCGTCGTAAGGCAGGATGAACTCGCCCAACGCCTCGCTGAAGAAGGCGGCTTGCGGGCGCACCTGCGCGGCGCGAAAACCTTGCGGTTCGGGATAGGCGTAGGAATAGAACGCGGGGTAATCGATCGCGCCGCTGCCCGGCCAGAAGCCGGCGCTGCTCACCTCATGCGAATAGGCTTCGCAGGCGACCGCGTCGGAAAGATGCGGCACGCCGCCGGGATGGCGCGGCGCGCGGCGGCCGGAAAAGCGCGTCACCGCGAGATCGAAACTGCCCCAGAAGAAATGCACCGGGCTCGCCTTGCCGAGAAAGCCGGTGCGGAATTGCTTGAACACCCGGTCGGCGTTGACGAGAATCTGGAACAAGCGGCTGACCGCGTCGGGATCGTAGGAGGCGTGGGTCGTGTCCTGCGAGAACCGGATCGGGTCGGGCAATTCGTTCGGCATCTCGTCGATCGCAACGTCAATGCCGAGCTCGGCGAGATCAGCCATGACGGCCGCATAGAAACTCGCCACCGAATGTCCGGCGAGCGCAAACTGCCGTCTTGCGCCGTCGCTGGTCGAAATCCGCAAAGCATGATCGATGAAGTCGAACTCGATCTCGAAGCTCCTCGCGCCGTCCGGAATCGGCGAGGTCGAAAGCCCGCGCGCGGTGACATAGAGCGTGACGTGCCATGAATGGTTGAGCCAGGGCGAGCGCGCCAGCCTGATCTTGCCGATGATCTGGGTCCACAGCTGCAGCGTCGCATAGCGTGTCGCGCCACGCCGCGGTCGGCAATTCCGGCCATGGGACTTGCGGCGTGCGGCTCATTCGGCAATTCCTGACATGACGAGGCCGGGCGATCCGGCCCGGCCTTTATAGGTTAGCTCAATTGGGGATGGGCGTCTTTGGTTTCTTCGCCCTTGCTGAAGGCGGCGTCGACTTCGTCCTTCTTGATGCGAGCGTCGGGATTTCCGGGTTGACCGAGATTCTGCTCTTCGGTGCCGTCGCCCATCATGCCGGGATGGGATGATGCGGGCTTGGTCTTGCCAGGCTTGGAATCGGGTTTGTTGGTCATGGGAGATCTCCTGACGCGGATGCGCGTGACCCAACTTGGCGTACGCCGTTCGGTTCCGGTAGACGGGCCCGACGGCAGTCAGATCACGAAGCCGTGCACTCCGGGCCGCGGCTAGAGGGCGGCATTTTCTTGAGAGAAATGCCGCCCTTCTCGCATCAGTCTTGCAGTTAGCCATGCAGTTTTTTCGCGGTCTCCGCGATCACGCGTCCTTGATAGCGCGCGCCAGCGAGTTCGTTGGCGCTGGGCTGCCGGCTGCCGTCGCCGCCGGTGATCGTGGTCGCGCCGTAAGGCGAGCCGCCGGTGACGTCATTGAGCTCCATCTGGCCGGAAAAGCCGTAGTTCAGGCCGATGATGGTCATGCCGAAATGCAAAAGGTTGGTGATGATCGAGAACAGCGTGGTCTCCTGGCCGCCATGCTGGGTCGCGGTCGAGGTGAAGGCGCCGCCGACCTTGCCGTGCAGCGCGCCCTTCATCCAGAGCCCGCCGGCCTGATCGAGGAAATTCGCCATCTGCGAGGACATGCGGCCGAAGCGGGTGCCGGTGCCGACGATGATGGCGTCATAATTCGCAAGCTCGTCGATCTTGGCCACGGGCGCGGCCTGGTCGAGCTTGTAGTGCGAGGCTTTCGCCACTTCCGCCGGCACCAGCTCGGGCACGCGCTTGATGTCGACGGTGGCGCCGGCTTCGCGGGCGCCTTCGGCAACGGCATTGGCCATCGCCTCGATGTGGCCGTAGGCGGAATAATACAGGACGAGAACTTTGGTCATGGGTGGTCTCCGTTGGGGTTTTGGGGTTTGATTTCGAGGTCGTCATTGCCGGGCTTGACCCGCGCATCCGAGCGCCTTCGTAAGACCCTTCCGGCGAGAGCTGAAGGCCCGGCATGCGCGGGTCAAGCCCGCGCATGACGATCGTCGTGTCGGGCTGCGATCACGCCGCATCCACCAGCACCAGTTCCGAATCTTCCAGTGCGGTGATCTTGAGCGTTTCCTCGTCGCGGATGGCGGCGCCGTCGCGGGCGTTGACGCGCACGCCGTTGACCTCGACGCTGCCTGCGGCCGGCACCAGATAAAGGTTGCGCGTCCTGCCGGCGGCATATTCCGCGCTCTCGCCGGCCTTCAGCGTGGTGGCGAGCACGCGGGCGTTGGCGCGGATCGGCAGCGCATCCTTGTCGCCCTCCACGCCGCTCGCGATGGTGACGAGCTTGCCGGAGCGGTCGGCCTTCGGAAACGGCTTCGAGCCCCAGGTCGGCTGGCCGCCATGCGTGGCCGGCTGAATCCAGATCTGGAAGATTTTGGTCTTGGTCGGCTCCAGATTATATTCGGAGTGGCGGATGCCGCTTCCCGCGCTCATCACCTGGACGTCGCCGGCCTCGGTGCGGCCCTTGTTGCCCAGGCTGTCCTGGTGGGTGATCGCACCCTCGCGGACATAGGTGATGATTTCCATGTTGGCATGGGGATGGGCGGGAAAGCCGCTGTTCGGCGCGATCTCGTCGTCGTTCCACACCCGCAACGCGCCGTGGCTCATGTTGCTCGGGTCGTAGTAGTCCGCGAACGAGAAGTGATGCTTGGCCTTGAGCCAGCCGTGGTCGGCGCCGCCCAGCTTGGCAAATGGTTTGAGTTCGATCATGGGATATTCCCTGTGGTTTGAATTTTCCGTTGCCGTCTGGATATGCGTTTCCATGTGGTGCATAAATAGAAACTATTGAAACTCATTGTTTCCAGAAACGTCCTACAGGTGAGCCTTGGCCAAACTCCCGGACTTCGAGGCGCTGGCGATCTTCGCCAAAGTCGTTGAATTGCGTTCGTTTCGCCGCGGCCGCAAGCGAGCTTGTGCTGTCGAAAGCCACCGTCTCCAAGGCGGTCAGCCGGCTGGAAGAGCGACTGGGTGCGCGGCTGTTCAACCGCACCTCGCGGCGGCTGGCGCTGACCGATGCCGGACACAAAGCTCGCCGAGCGCGCCGCGCGGCTGCTGGCCGACGGCGAGGCGGCGGAGAACGAGGCGCTGGCGCAATCGACCTCGCCGCGCGGGCTGGTGCGGCTCGCGGTTCCGATGACGTTCGGGGTGAAGGCGGTGGCGCCGCTGTTGCCGCAATTCTTGAAAGCCTATCCCGACGTCTCGATCGATCTGCATCTGAGCGACGCCACCGTGGATCTGATCGGCGAGGGATTCGACGCTGGCTTGCGGATCGCGCGGCTGCCGGATTCCTCCCTGATCGCGCGGCGGCTGTGCGCGATGCCGCGTTACACGGTGGCGGCGCCTTCCTATCTGAAGCGCCATGGCCGGCCGACGCATCCGATGCACCTCGCGCAGCACAAATGCTTCGGCTACGCCTATCTCTCGACGCCGAACGTCTGGCACTACACCAATGCCGCCGGCGAGCAGGCGAGCGTGCGGCCGGCCGGACAACTGCGCGTCAACAATGGCGAGGCGCTGATGCCGGCGGTCCTGGCCGGCCTCGGCATCGCCGATCTGCCGGACTTCATCGTCGGCGATGCCATTGCCTCGGGCGACGTCGAGGTGATCCTGAAAGGCTGGAGGCAGCCGGAAGGCGCGGTGCATCTGGTGACACCGCCCGGCGGCCCGCGCCCGGCGCGGGTCGAGGTGCTGGCGGATTTTCTGATCCAGCAGTTTGCCAAGCGGAAGAAGAAAGCGCCGTAGGTGGACCAAGGCGGCTTCCCCGGAAGAGGCCGTCATGCCCCGCGTATGCGGGGAATCCAGTATGGCGCGGCTTATCGGCTCTAGCATTAGCGTCACTGGAATACTGGGTCGCCCGCCTTCGCGGGCGATGACGGCGGTAGATGCGGATTCATTGCGAGCAAAGCGAAGCAATCCATCTCACCGCGAAAAGGAAGAATGGATTGCTTCGTCGCTTCGCTCCTCGCAATGACGGAGAACATAAAGTCGCGTTCTCGCGACGCCGATCGCGCCCGAGTTGTTGTGCGAACCACCCTCGAAAATAAAGAGGGCGCGGGGAATGCCGGGTGCCCAATGCACCCGCAGCCTCGTGTGCGCTTTGTAGTGGGAGTATGCACACGAGTATTCACAGCGGAGGCACCGGAAACATCCGGCATTCCCCACGCAATGGTTTTAACAGCTTATTCCGCGCTCTCCCCGGGGACCGGGCTCTTTTGCCCCCGTCATGCCTGAGAAGCTTGCTCCTCAGGAACTTAGCGCCAGCGTCGGGGCGCCAGGACCACACGGCTTCGCCGTCCGCATCAGTGCGCTCGTCTCGCGACACCGCCGCGTCCACCGCATCCCGCTTCCTACGTCCGTGACGATCGCGATACGCCCCTCTCGTCGAGGCGGGACGGCGGCAACAAACCACATTTTCTGATTTTCGGAAAGAGAAATATTTTTCGCGAAGGGGCTGGACAGCGGAATCACGAAACAGCCCGTCGGGCAAATCACTGGGCGAAAAATCGCGTGAAATGACTGCGGCGCAGCGCTTTCTCATCTTTCCCGCGGTGTCGCGCCTATCATTTGATAGCGCACGACGCCCTTGCCCATCCATCATCAACGGCTCGCCACGATCCGCAGGCGCGGCTTCAAGGTCGCTTCAAGTTCCTGCTTCAGCCGCTGCACGCGAGGATCGCGCGAGTGCGCGGCGCAGATGCAATATTGGTGCACGGATTGCGCCAGCGCCTGATATTCCTCGGCGCTCCTGGTGACATCAGGCTGTGCAACCCGCAGGACGATCTCGCCGAGGTTCACCAACACCTCGTCCAGCGTCCGGTCAATCCCGGCCAGTTCGTCCATCATCTTGCTCCTGACGAACGACAAAGACGAACGGCAACAACGAGAGATTGTAGATCGTTCCGGCTTCCCGCTGGGCATGGATAACAGGAGGTAAACGGCTCACAATTTTTTGTCCGCGCCGAACCATGGGCCGGCCTCATTTGTTTTGGACCCTGAAGCGATCACGGGTTCGGGAACTGGAACCCGCATCAATCCGATGGAAGGAGCCGAGCATGCAAGCAGATCGGATGGTCCTTGGGATGGTCCTTGGTCTCGCGATGATCACAGCGCTCGCCGCGCCGGCGACGGCGCAAGAACATCGCGGAACCTTCGAGCAGCAGATGGCCTGCACGCCCGACGTCTTCAGGCTCTGCGGCGACCGGATTCCCGATGAGAACCGGATCGTGGCGTGCCTGCAGCAGAACACGCCGCAGCTCTCGGATGGCTGCCGCGCGGTGTTCCAATCCAACGACAACGCGCAGCAACAGCCGGCGCCGCGCGGTCGCATCGCGCGGCCGCGACCCGACGATGACGACGACCAATAGACGTTTGTCGTTCAGGGCCGGTGTTCGCAGACATCGACCCATTCGGCGCCGGTCAATTCCGCCATCCGCGGAGGCGTGATGCGGACCGCGCTGTGGGTCGAGCCCGCCGCGGGCACCACGATATCGAACGCCTGCAGCGACACATCGCAGTAGACCGGCAGCGGCGCCTTCAATCCGAACGGGCAGACGCCGCCGACTTCATGGCCGGTGATGTCGGCGACCTCGTCGAGCGAGAGCATCTTCGGCTTGCCTCCGAACAGCGCCTTCACCTTCTTGTTGTCCATCCGCGAAGTGCCGCTGGCGACGATCAGCACCACGCGCTCGCCGATCCGAAGCGACAGCGTCTTGGCAATGCGCGCCGGCTCGACGCCAAAGGCTTGCGCGGCGAGCGCCACCGTCGCCGAGCTCTGCGTCGATTCGATCACGGCGATGTCGGGGGCCTTCTGCGCGAAAAACGCGCGGACCGATTTCAGAACTCATGGTACGCAACAAGCTTCGGCAGTTCGGACAGCGCGCGGATGCGATAGTCAGGCGCGATCCCCAACTCGTCCATCTGGGTGCGGATTGCCTTGAACAGGGTGAGCGGAGCCACGGTCTCGCTTTCGACGCAGGCGAGCGCCATCGCCTCCGGCGTCACCCGCTCGATCCAGGCAACGGTGAGGCCGAACGCCTTGGCGCCGCAGGCATCCCACGGGTTGGATGAAACAAACAGCACCTGGCTAGGCGAGGTGCCGAGCGTCGCCTCGATCAGCGCGTAGGCCTGCGGGCTCGGCTTGAAGATCTTGCTGGCATCGACGCTGATCGTGGCATCGAGCACGCGATCGAGGCCGCTATTCTGCACCAGCGCGTTGAGCATGTCGGGACTGCCGTTGGAAAGGATCGCAAGCTTCTTGTCCTTCATCGCCGCAAGTGCGGCCATCGCATCCGGATAGAGATCGAGATCGAGATACTTCTCCATGATGCGCTCGAAGGCGTCGTCGTCATATTTCAGCCCGAGCACCCGTAAGCTGTAGGCCAGCGATTCCCGCGTCACGGCGGAAAAATCCTGGTAGCGGTTCATCAGCGAGCGCAGCCAGGTATATTCGAGCTGCTTGATCCGCCAGATTTGCGTGATGATCTCGCCATAGCCGGGAAATGCTTCCTCGGTGACGCCGGCGACCGACTGGATGTCGTAGAGCGTGCCATAGGCATCGAACACAACGGCTTTGATGGTCACGGCACGGCTCGTTCTTGGTTGGGCCTGGTCTTACTGCGTCATAACCGCTTTATCCCCTCATCCTGAGGAGCTTGCGCGAGCAAGCGTCTCGAAGGACGAGGCCCGGAAATGGGCAGTGGGGGCCTCATGGTTCGAGACGGCGCAAGGGCGCCTCCTCACCATGAGGGTGTCGCAGCAGGGCTAGATGCCCAGAATCTTTCTCGCATTGGCCTTTAGCACTTTCGGCCTGATCTCGTCACGGATCTCGAGCTTGGAAAAGTCCGACAGCCAGCGGTCCGGCGTGATCACCGGCCAGTCCGAGCCGAACAGCATCTTGTCCTGCAGTATAGAGTTGATGTAGCGCACCAGGATCGGCGGGAAATATTTCGGCGACCAGCCGGAGAGGTCGATATAGACGTTCGGCTTGTGGGTCGCGACCGACAGCGCCTCTTCCTGCCAGGGGAAGGACGGATGCGCGAGGATGATCTTCAGATCGGGAAAATCCGCCGCGACGTCGTCCATGTACATCGGGTTGGAATATTTCAGCCGCATCCCCATACCGCCCGGCATGCCGCTGCCGACGCCGGTTTGGCCAGTGTGGAACAGCGCGATCGCGCCGCCGTCATTGATGGCCTCATAGAGCGGATAGGCCATGCGGTCGTTGGGGTAGAAACCCTGCATGGTGGGGTGGAATTTGAACCCCTTGACGCCGTACTCCTCGATCAGCTTTTTCGCCTCACGCACGCCGAGCTTGCCCTTGTGCGGATCGATGCTGACGAAGGGGATCAGCACGTCGAGATTGTCGGAGGCCGCTTCCAGCATTTCGTAATTGTTGTAGCGGCGGAAACCGGTCTCGCGCTCGGCGTCGACCGGGAAGATCACGGCGGCGATCTTCTTGGCGCGGTAATAGGCCGCGGTCTCCGGCACCGTCGGCGGATGCTTGTGCGGCGACTTGAAGTACTCCGCCATCTGCGCCTGGAAATCGTCATAACCGTCGTCGCCATGCATGCCGCAGGGTTCTTCGGCGTGGGTGTGGATGTCGATCGCGACGAAATCGTCGGGATTGAGCACGTTGAGTTTGGGCATTTCCGTTTCCCACTTGGCGGTTTTGGCACTTGGCGGCTTGATTTTTCGGTCCGGCAAATTGATTATACCATATAACAAATTCCGCAAGGCGGCAGAACAAAATCGGCGGAACACGGGAGCATGAGATGGCGCAAGGGGCCTTCGAGACCGATTTCTGGAAAGATGCGAACTTGCGGAAAATGTGGGACGACATCGTCCCCGGCGAGCCGCGCAAGACCATCCCCTATACGCTGACCAGAGAAGCGATCGAGCTGTACTGCAAGGCGGTCGGCGAAACCCATCCGATCTATTTCGACGAGGCTTACGCCAGGACAACGCGTTACGGCGGGCTGATCGCGCCGCCCTCGATCCATATCCTCCTGATGTTCTCCTGCACGCCGGCGGACGACTGGATGCGCTCGCCCGGCACCGTCAATGCCGGTCAATCCTGGAGCTACAACATTCCGGCGCGGCCGGGCGACGTCATCCGGCTCGAGGCCCGCGCGCTCGACAAGTTCATCAAGCGCGAGCGGCTGTTCGTGGTGCACGACAACGTCTTCTTCAACCAGCGCGGCGACGTGATCTGTTCCGGCCGCGGCTGGACCATCCGGCCCAACTGAAATTCGAACGAGAGGGGAGGGGATCATGAGCACCACATTCGAAGACCTTAAGCCCGGCGATAGCATCGACGGGCCGCAATTCGCGGTCAGCCGCGAATCCATCCGGCTGTTCTGCGATGCCTCGCTCGATTACAACCCGCTGCATCTCGACGACGACTACATGAAGGGCAATTTCGGCAAGACCAATTTCGGCGGCATCATCATGCACGGCATGAACAATTTCGGGCTGATCTCGCGCATGATCACCGACTGGGCCTTTTCCGCCGGGGCGATCCACCGCCGCCTCGAAACGCGGTGGGTCAAGCCGGTCCGGCCGGGCGACACCATCCAGCCGACGGGGGTAGTCAAATCGAAGCAGGTGACGGCAAAATCCCGCTGGGTCCTGATCGACGTCATGGTGCGCAACCAGCTAGGCGAGAAAGTCGCGACCGGAGAGGCCATGGTCGAGTTCCCGACGGCCGCTCCAGGAATCTAGTCTAGAAGCATGATCCGCAAAAAAGCCTGTCGCGCATTTGGATCGCGGGGTTGGGGTCACCGAAGCCAACTTCCGCGCGATTCCAATGGTCCGGGCACAGGCCCGCTTCGGCCAAGTCCGGCCAAAAACGTCCCGTTTGCATTGACATTCTGACCCGCGATGCCTTAGAAACCGCCCCATCCCGGGCGGATTGCCGCCGGTGGGATAAGCCCCTTTTTGCCGCATTCGGCGCATCGAAACGGCCTTTCGAAGGCAACAGGATTCTCCCATGAAGGTCCGTAACTCGTTGAAATCGCTGCGTGGCCGTCACCGTGCCAACCGCCTGGTCCGCCGCAAGGGCCGGGTCTATGTGATCAACAAGGTGCAGCGCCGCTTCAAGGCGCGCCAAGGTTGACGCCAAGGCTGATTCAGGCCTGATCACGGCGTTCCGGCACAGCTAACGGCTTTTTCGCCATCACGAGTCTTTGACGCGCTTGCTGCTTTGCAAGAAGGTTTTGCTGCGTCTACACTTTGCCGATGGCATTGAGATTCCCCCACGCAATCATCCTCGCCGCAATCCTCGCCGTCGCGCCGGCAATGGCCTCCGCGCAGGATGACCCGCACGCCACCCCGTCCAGGCACAAAAAGCTTCCGGAGGCGCCGGCCAAGCTGCCGAAGGTCGCCGCGGACAAGACGCGCGGACTGGACTTCCTGTTCGGGGCGCTGAAGGCTGCTCCCGACGAGGCCAGCGCCAAACACGTCGAGGCCCGGATCTGGGCGATCTGGCTGCAGACCCCGAGCGACACCGCCGCACTATTGATGTTGCGTGCCAAGGCCGCGATGGATGCGCAGCAGACGGACGTTGCGATAAAGCTGCTCGATGCCGTCATCAAGCTGCGTCCGGATTACGTCGAGGCCTGGAACCGGCGCGCGACGTTGTATTATCTACGCAACGATTACGCCCGCTCGCTTGCCGATATCGAGCAGGTGCTGATCCGCGAGCCCCGGCATTTTGGCGCGCTCGCCGGGCTCGGCATGATCATGCAGGACCTCGGCGACGACAAGCGCGCGCTCGATGCCTTCCGCAAGGCGCTCGACATCAATCCGCACCTGGAGAAGGTACCGGAGCTGGTCAAGACGCTGACCGAAAAGGTCGAAGGCCGCGACATCTGATCGTTTGGCTGGATCGGTTCGATCGCGTGAACTAAAGCGGCACCAGATTAGATTGATTTGTGGCGGCGACTGAAGCGAGCTCCGTCGCCGCTTGCTCGCTCTTCTCCCCTCCCTCCGCGTAGCGGTGGGGAGGGGTCGGGGGTGGCTCCGCGAGTTCGCTTTTCAGAAACTGGCACTGAATCTGCCGAAGCACCCCCCGACCCCTCCCAGCCACGCGCTGCGCGCGTGGGGGGAGGGGAGAAGGAACAGAAGAGATCATGCTCCGATTCCATCCATTCGGACCATGGTCCACTCTCAATGCAGGACGCCGCTGCGGCGTGCGGCGAGGCCGCTATGCGCCGCCGCGGCATAGAGCTCGGCAATCTCGGCTTCCAGGTGCTCGTTGACCAACAGCAGCGCCTTCAGCGCGCTGCGGAGATCCCCGTTGCAGTTCGCCACGATTTCATCGATGGCGGTCTCACTTGATCGAAAACTCATCCAAAACCCCTCCCATGTCCCTGGGTAATAGACTGCCGACGCCCGATCCGCCCTAACGTGGGTGATGCGGACAAGATCGGCCAGCGGCAGCCTGTGGTGGTGTGCGCACGGGATCAAGAAAAGTGCTGACCATGGTTATAAAATGGCCGACGACGTCCTTATGACAGATTGCGTAATATTCCGGGAAAACTCCGCGGTACCGAAACTCTCAGCCGGTCCCGGCGTAACTCGGTCGTGCCCCGAGTCGTCCGGACAATCTCAATGATATCAATGGTTTTTGTGGCAGTGCTGGCCGTGCTGGCGCTGATCACGCAAGCCGGCGTGCTTTATTTGCAGCGTGCCTTTCCGCAAGTGGGAAATCCGGTCGAGGTTCGCGGAGCGACGCTGAATGTGGTCGATCTGGGGCAGCGCGACGCGCCCGGTCCGCCGATCGTGATGATCCATGGCGCGAGTTCCAACCTGGAGGTCATGCGGCAGCCGCTGGGCGATCGGCTCGCCAAAACCCATCGCGTGATCTTGATCGACCGGCCGGGACACGGCAGGAGCACGCGCGCGCTGTTGACGGATTCCACGCCCGCGATTCAGGGCCGCATGATCGAGGAGGCGCTGGAAAAGCTCGGCGTCGGTCCGGTGATCCTCGTGGTGCACTCCCTGAGCGGCGCGCTGGGCGTCCGGATGGCGCTGGATTATCCGGCGCGCGTCGCCGGCCTCGTGATGCTGGCGCCGGTCACCCATCCATGGCGCGGCGGCGTCGGCTGGTACAACAACGCCGTTGCCACGCCGGTGCTCGGCCCGCTGCTCGCCTACACCGTCACGCTGCCGCTCGGCCTGTTGATCGCGGAGTCCGGCGCGCGCAACGTGTTCCTGCCGCAGGTCATGCCAGCCGGGTTCATGAACGACACAGCGACGCTGCTCCTGCTGCGTCCGCGCGAGTTTCTCGCCAACGCCTACGACCTCGTGACGCTGAAGGCCGCGGTCGCCGAGCAGGCGCCGCGCTATCCCGAGATCAAGGCGCCGATCACGGTGATTTCAGGCGACGTCGACAAGACGGTATCGACCAACATCCATTCGCGCCCCTTCGTGGCCGCCGTGCCGAACGCGAGACTGATCGTGCTGCCGGGCGTCGGGCACATGGTGCAGAACGCGGTGCCCGACCTCGTGATTGCGGAAATCGACGCCATGGTCGGCAAGGTCGCGTCCCACGGAGAAAGCCCGGTCAATTGAATCCGAAGCTGCGATCCAAGGTCTGAGACCCACGGGCTCCGACCCACGCGTGAACTCGGAGGCCTGGGAAAAGCCGGCAAAACCCGCCCCAAAACGCGCAGATTGCGCTGAAGACTTGTCAAATCTTTAATTGAAACCACGGCATCCTGCCCGCCGACATGGCATTTTAGAAAATGAGCGGGCAGCATGAGCAGTGATTCCATCGGCGTCGGGCAAGGCGGCGCCGACGCCAACCGCAGGCTTGTGCGTTTTTTCAGCGTCTGCCTGGGCGGCCTGGTTTTTGTCTACGCCCTGCTGGCCGTTCGGCTGTATCTCGCCAGCGACACGGTCGATATCTCGGACCGGCTGCTGATTGCCGTCCGCACCCTGATGGGCATTGCCGCGCTGGTCGTCATCTTCTACCCCCGCTGGCTCGCGCGCCCGCTGGAGTGGCAGATCGACCAGATGGGTGGCCTGTTCGAAGCCGAGTTCTCAAACGCGAGCGCGAGCGAGAAGATCCGGTTGATCGTGCTGGTGACCATGGTCAGCCTGCTGCTCGAGCTCGTCATGATCCGCTGGCTGGCATCGGTGTTCCCGGTGTTCTCGTTCTTCAAGAACTTTACCTTGCTGGCCTGCTTTCTCGGGCTCGGGGCGGGCTACGCGGTGGCGGAAAAGCAGCGCTGTGCGCCCGCACTGGTGTTGCCGATGCTCGCGCTGTTCGTCGGCGTGATCACGCTGCTGCGTTACGACGTCGGCGCGAACGTCGACTTCTTCTCGGCGCTGCCGATGCAGGAGCAGACCTCGATCAGCATCTGGATGGACAGGCTCAATTGGCTGGCGCTGTTTCAGCAAAGCCTGCCGCTCTATCTCCTGCTCGGCGCCAGCTTCGTGCTGTGCGCCTGCATCTGCTACCCCATAGGCCAGCTCTGCGGCAAGCTGCTCAATAGCGCCGATGCCTTGAAAGCCTACGGACTCAATCTCGCGGGCAGCATCCTCGGTGTCCTGCTGTTGTGCGTCATGAGCCTGTTCTGGCTGCCGCCGGTGATCTGGTTTGCCGCCATCGGCGGCGTGCTGTTGTATTTCGTGTTGTCGCGGGATGCGCGGCTGCCGCTCGGCGTCGCCAGTTTCTGCCTGCTCGTCACCGTGCTGGCGTGGCCGGTGCAGACCGAGATCCAGCGCATCTATTCTCCCTATCAGCTCCTGGAGCGGATGGCCAAGCCTGACGACGGTCTGATGAACATCCTGTCGGGCGGCGCCTACTACCAGAAGGTTTTCAACCTTTCCGAAAGCAATCGCGGACACGAGTCCGGACTCGGACAAATACGCCCGCGCCTATTACGAGTTTCCCTTCAACTTCAAGAAAAAGCCCGAGCGCGTCGCGATCGTCGGTGCCGGCAGCGGCAACGACGTGGCGGCGGCGCTGCGCATGGGCGCCGCTCATGTCGATGCGATCGAGATCGATCCGGCCATCGTCTTTCTCGGCAAGAGCTATCACCCCGAGCATCCATACGACGATCCGCGCGTGACGATCGTCGTCAACGATGCGCGCAATTTCTTCCGCACCGCGCATCAGCAATACGACCTGATCATCTACGGCGTGCTGGATTCCCATACTTCGCTCAGCCACGCCTCCAATCTGCGCGTCGATTCCTATGTCTACACGCGGGAAGGGATCACCGAGGCCTTCAAGCTGTTGAAGCCGGATGGCGTGATGTCGATTGCGTTCGCACTGCCGAGCGAATCGCTGGGCTTCAAGCTGTCGCACATTCTCGCGGAGATCCCGGGAGCCGGCAAGCCGCTCGCGGTTCGCGTCGGTTATGATTCCAAGACCACGACCGCCTTCGTCACTCAAAATGGCCGCGACATCACGCTGCCGGACGCCAGTGCCTTCGCCGCTTTCGGCTTTACCGACGTTTCGGCGCATTTCGCGCAACCCTATCCGGCCGAAAGCATTCCGACCGACGACTGGCCGTTCTTCTACATGATCACGCGCACCTATCCGCTCAGCTACATGATCGCGCTCGGCATGGTGCTGCTATTGAGCTACATCTTCGTGCGCAAGACCATCGGCTGGACCGAGCCGGTCGAGCGCGGCTATCTGCCGTTCTTCTTCCTGGGTTCGGGTTTCATGCTGGTCGAGACCAAGGCGATCACCGAACTCGGTCTGCATCTCGGCGGCACCTGGTTCGTCATCGCGGCGACCATCATCCTGGTTTTGGTGATGGCGTCGCTGGCCAACCTTCTGGTGCAGCGCAAGCTCGTTCCGCGCAGCGGCCTCGCCTATCTCGGATTGCTGCTGAGCCTGCTGATCGGATACTTCACGGCGCGCAACCATGACCTGATTGCATTCAGCTCGCCGTTTGCGAGTCTCGTGGTGGCTTGCGTGGTGCTGACGATCCCGTTGTTCTTCTCCGGCATGGTCTTCTCGGGCCTGATCGGCAAGCCGAACGTCAATATCTCCACCGCGCTGGCCTACAACCTCTTGGGTGCGCTGTTCGGCGGGCTGATGGAATACAACTCGATGTATTTTGGCTTTGCCTTCCTGTACCTGCTTGCGATCGGCTTCTATGCGCTGGCCTGGGTATTTTCGCTCCAGCCTCTCCCGGCGGTGCGGCGGTTGAAATTGCTGAGCCAGGATTCGGCGCCCTGAACGGTTGCATGACGGAAGTGGGCTCGATACGCCGGGCGCTGGATTACCATTACGCCATGCCGCAAGTTGCCGAGCTTGCAGTCCGAGCCGTCGACGGCCTACCCAAGCGCGGTCAGATATGCTTGATTTGCCGTAACAAATTGATGACGTGCAATTGATGACGTCGAGGAGACGACCGTGGCCATCATGATGCCCGAAGCCGACAAGGCGGTGTTGGCCCGTCGCGACGCGATCGTGGCGGCGCTCCGCGCCATCGTGCCGGGCGAGGGCGTGATCGATACGCCGGCCGAAATGCGGGTCTACGAGTCCGATGGCCTGACCGCCTATCGGCAGCTGCCGATGGTCGTGGTGCTGCCCGACACCACCGAACAGGTCTCGCAGGTCCTGAAATATTGCCATGCGCAGGGCATCAAGGTGGTGCCGCGCGGCTCCGGCACCTCGCTGTCCGGCGGCGCGCTGCCGCTTGCCGACGGCGTGCTCTTGGGCCTCGGCAAATTCAAGCGCATCCGCGAGATCGATTTCGACAACCGCGTGGTGGTGACCGAGCCTGGAGTCACCAACCTCGCCATCAGCCAGGCGGTCGCGCATGCCGGCTTCTACTATGCGCCGGACCCCTCGTCGCAGATCGCCTGCTCGATTGGCGGCAATGTCGCGGAAAATTCCGGCGGCGTGCATTGCCTGAAATACGGCATGACCACCAACAACGTGCTCGGCTGCGAAATCGTGCTGATGACCGGCGAGATCCTGCGGATCGGCGGCAAGTCGGCGGAGAATTCGGGCTACGATCTGATGGGCATCATCACCGGCTCCGAAGGCCTGCTCGGCGTCATCACCGAGATCACGGTGCGCATCCTGCAGAAGCCGGAGACCGCGCGCGCGCTGATGGTCGGCTTTTCGCAAGTTGAAGCGGCCGGCGAATGCGTGGCGCGGATCATCGGCGCCGGCATCATTCCGGGCGGCATGGAGATGATGGACAAGCCCGCGATCCACGCCGCCGAAGCCTTCGTCCATGCCGGCTATCCGCTCGACGTCGAGGCGCTTCTGATCATCGAGCTCGACGGCCCCCGGGTCGAGGTCGACGAATTGATCAGCCGCGTCGAGGCGATCGCGCAAGGTTGCGGCTCGACCACCTGCCAGATTTCGAACACCGAGGCCGAGCGCAATCTGTTCTGGGCCGGCCGCAAGGCGGCTTTCCCCGCGGTCGGCCGGATTTCGCCGGACTATCTCTGCATGGACGGCACCATCCCGCGCGGCAAATTGCCGGAGGCCCTGGCGCGCATCCGCGATCTCTCGACGAAATACGATCTGCGCGTCGCCAACGTGTTTCACGCCGGCGACGGCAATCTGCATCCGCTGATCCTCTACGACGCCAACCAGCCCGGCCAGATCGAACGCGCCGAAGCCTTCGGCGCCGACATCCTGCGCTGCTGCGTCGAGCTCGGCGGCGTCCTGACCGGCGAGCACGGCGTCGGCATCGAGAAGCGCGATCTGATGGGCGAGATGTTCAGCGAGATCGACCTCAACCAGCAGCAGCGGCTGAAATGCGCCTTCGACGCCGGCGGCCTGCTCAATCCCGGCAAGGTGTTTCCGAAGCTGCACCGCTGCGCCGAGCTCGGCCGCGTGCACGTCCACGCGGGCCGGCTGGCTTTCCCGGATATTCCGAGATTCTAGCCGCCCTCGTTTGGGGTGACCCCTTCGTGCAGGGCGACGGACGTATGAAATCGAGCTCGATTAGCGCGGCCTGGTCGATGTCCACCGTGCCCCGATAGCGACCGAGTTTTGCGTTGCAGAAAAATTTCGCGATGTGGCATGAACTGACATTGGCGTACGGTCCATAGACCAAGAGACCAAGTTGTTCTTGATCCTTCGGCGTGGCGCGGCAGATGCATCATTCCGCTGCGCCGACGCTGGGCTCAGCCGCTTTTTGGGGACGGGTCGATGGTCTGATGCGCTCGCGAACCGCCTGGAACACGACGTACAGCGGCGGAATGACGAAGATGCCGAGGAACGAGGCGAAGATCATGCCGCCGAACACCGGCGTCCCGACATCGCGTCGGGCGAGCTGCGAGGCGCCGATGGCGACCACCAGAGGAAGCAGACCCAGAATAAAGGCGAAGGACGTCATCATCACCGGGCGGAAGCGCTGCCGCGCCCCTTCGGTTGCAGCATCGAGCAATGGTACCCCGTGCTCCCGCTTCTCCTTCGCGAATTCCACGATCAGAATCCCGTTCTTGGCGGCAAGTCCGATCAGAACGACGATGCCGATCTGCGCGTAGAGGTCGAGCGTCAGATGAGCGATGACGATCGCAGCAAACGATCCCAGGATGCCAACCGACACCGACAGCAGCACCGGCACTGGAATGGTCCAGCTTTCGTAGAGCCCGACCAGGAAAAGATACGCAAACAGCACGGCAAAACCAAGGATGATCCCCGTTTTGCCCTCGGCACGTTTCTCCTGGAATGCGGTGTCGGTCCATTCCCCTGCGAAGCCCGGGGGAAGGGTCCGCGCGGCTACCTCCTCCATGGCCTTCAGCGCCTGCCCGGACGAGACGCCGGGCGCGGGGGCCCCCTGAACGGTCACCGCGCGGAGATTGTTGTAGCGGATCAGAGACGGCGGGCCGACAACAACGCGAACTTCCACCAGACTCCTGAGCGGGATCATCTCTCCTTTGCTATTGCGGACGTTGATCCGGTAGATGTCGTCGATCCTGGACCGGTCGGCCGCCTCGGCCTGGACCTGGACCTGCCAGGTCCGGCCGTACAGGTTCATGTTGTTGACAAAATATCCGCCGAGCGACGCTTGTAGCGCCTGAAACACGGCATTTAACGGCACACCAAGGATCTGTGCCTTGTCGCGATTGATGTCGAGGTAGATCGAGGGGTTGGTTGCTGAGAACGTGGTGAACACGCGGTTCAGTCGCGGATCCTGGTTGGCGGCAACCGTGAGCCCGCGAACCACCTGCGCCAGCGCCTTCGGGTCGCCGCCGCGGAGATCCTCCACCACGTAGGTAAATCCACCTCCTGTGCCGAGGCCGACGATCGGGGGCGGTGCGAGGGGCACGACGATTCCGCCTTGGATCTGGCGGAGCTTGGCACCGAGCCGCTTGATGACCTCTTGCGTCCCCAAAGAAGGATCCTTGCGCTCTTCGAATGGCTTGAACGACAGCACCATGAACGCGGCGTTCGACTGCGAGTAATTGTCGATGAAGTTCAGTCCGATCGCCGAGGTGTAGTCGGCAACGGCTGGCTCCTCCTTCACAATGGCTTCAGCCTGCCGGATAATCTCTGATGTCCGTCCAACCGACGCCCCACCCTGCAATTGCGCAACGACAAACAGTGCGCCCTGGTCGTCCTCGGGCAGGAACCCGGTCGGGGTTATTTTCGTTAGACCCACCACACCGAAGCCGCAGACCGCGACGACAACCAGTCCGATCACGGAGATCCGCACGATGCGCGCAACCGCGGCCCCGTAGGCGTCGCGTACGCGGTCGATCGAGCGCATCACCCATCCCATCACGCCGCGCCGGGATCCGTGAGCTGGCCGCAGCAAGACGCCGCAGAGCGCAGGCGACAAAGTGAGCGCGTTGATCGCCGAGAGAAACATCGAGACCGCGACCGTGACAGCGAACTGCCGGAACAGCTCACCGGAAATGCCGGGAATGAAGGCCACCGGCACGAACACCGAAAGCAGCACCAGCGTGATCGCGATGATGGGGGCAATGATCTCCTGCATCGCCAGCTTGGTCGCGTCGCCGGGGGATAACTCGGGGTGCTCCTCCATCACCCTCTCGACATTTTCGACCACCACGATGGCATCGTCGACCACGATCCCGATGGCCAGCACAACCGCGAGAAGTGAGACGGTATTGGCGGAATAACCGACCGCCTTGAGCACGATAAACGCTCCGACCAGGCTGACTGGCACCGCAAACATCGGGATTAGGGTCGCCCGCACGCTCCCGAGGAAGAGAAAGACCACGATGACAACGAGGACGAATGCCTCAAGCAGCGTCTTTTGAACCTCGTGGATGGTGTCGGTGACGAACTGCGTTGGATCGTAGGTGACCTTCCAGGTGAGATCGTCCGGGAAGCGCTTTTCGAGTTCGGCAAAGCGATCGCGAACTGCCTTGAGGGTGGCTATGGCATTGGCGCCCGGCGATTGGAAGATCGCTATCACCGCCGCGGGCCCGCCGTTGAACCGCGTCTCGCGATCTAGATTGGCCGCGCCCAGTTCCAGCTTCGCGACGTCGCCCACACGCAGCACCGATCCGTCCGGATTGGTGCGCACCACGACGTTGGCGAACTCTTCGGGCGAAGTCAGGCGACCCTTGGTCTGAATGTTGAGCTGTAGCTGCTGATCGTCCGAAATCGGCCTCGCGCCGATCCGCCCGACGGCGGCCTGGATGTTCTGCGACTGGATCGCGTTGATGATGTCGCCGGTCGTCAGGTTCAGCCCCGTCAGCCTGTCGGTTCGGACCCAGGCTCGCATCGCGTAGTCCTGGGGGCCCCACAAATAGGCGTCGCCGACGCCCGGGGTGTTCTTGACGGGGTCGAGCAGGTTGATGGTGACGTAGTTGGAGATGAACAGTGGATCGTGCGTATGCTTCGGCGAATAGACCGCGATGACGCCGAGCAGGGCCGATGACTTCTTCTTGACGGTGACGCCCTGCCGTTGGACGTCCTGCGGCAGGCTGGAGAGAGCGACCTGCACGCGGTTGTTGACGTTGACCGCGTTGATATCCGGGTTGGTGCCGAGTTCGAACGAGCAGGTCAGCGTGTAACTGCCATCGTCGCCGCTGACGCTCTTCATGTAGATCATCTTGTCGACGCCAACGACTTGCGCCTCAATCGGTTGTGCGACGGTCGCGTCGACAACGGCAGAATTGGCTCCCGGATAAAAGGTCGTGACCGAGACCTGGGGAGGCACAATGTCGGGGTATTGCGCAATCGGGATCGAAAACAGCGACAAGAGACCGGCAATGGTCGTGACGATGGCGATGACGATCGCAAGCCGCGGCCGGTCCACGAAGACAGCGGACAACATCGGATCAGCTCCTTTTGAGCGTCGTCAGCGGGCTGGCCTTAACCGGCATTCCGGGACGCACCCCCTGCAATCCTTCAACAATGACCTGCTCGCTGCCGGACAGGCCTTCCTGGACGACCGTATCCGTTCCGCTCTCACTCCCGACTTTGATCCGCTTCACCACAGCCTTGCCGTCCTCGACCACGAAGACGTAGACACCTTCCTGATCCGCGATCAGGGCAGACTGCGGGACGACGACCAACTCCTGAGGGGTGCCGCTTTCGAGAGACACGCGCACGAGCTGGCCGTCGGTCAATACGCCGGCCGGATTAGGGAAACTGGCGCGCACCAGCACGGTATCGGTGGCGCGATCAACCGTCACATCGACGAAGTTGAGCTGGCCCACTTGGTCGTAGATCCTGCCGTCGGCAAAACGAATTCTGGCCTTGATCTCAGTGAATTTGATCTGATAACCGACCTCCTGTGCTCGCAGAAGCTCGCGCTGGCTTACTGGAAACGTCACATACATCGGATCCTGGCTCACGACGACGGTCAGCGGGCCGCTGTCGGGGCCGACGACATTGCCCCTTGTGATATTGGTACGGCCGATCCGCCCGGAAACCGGCGCGACGATATCGGTGTAGCCAAGATTGATCTTGGCGGTCTGCAGGCTGGCCTCGTCGCTCTGGATTTGGCCTTTTGCCTGCTCGTCCGCAGCCGCCGCCTGGTCCCGCGCGACTTGTGTGCCCGCGGCCTTTGCCAACAGCTCCTCCGCCCGCTGCAGCTGCACCTCGGTGAGCGCTTTCGAGGCCTTGCTGCGCGTCAGGGCGCCTTCAGCTTGCTCAACCGCCGACTGGAACAATCCTTTTTCGATGCGATAAAGGGGATCGCCTTCCTTGACCGGGTCGCCCTCCTTGAACAGCACCGCTTCCAGGAAACCCTGGACGCGCGCCCTGATCTCGACGCGATTGATCGCCTCGACGCGCCCGACAAAATCGAGCGTCTTTTCGATGGACCTGTGCTCGGCTTTGACGATGCCGACCGGAATGGCGGCGGGTTGGTTCTGTTGTGCGGCAGCTGAGGCAACCATTCCGCAAATTACAAATCCAATGCAAACGGCGATTCGCATGGCCGCCTCCAGTGTTGTCTGTTCGATTTGATTGTCAGTCGTTGATCGTCAGTCCTTATTTGTCAGTCTTGGGCCTGCAGCATTCGAGAACAACCGTTAGTCCGGCAGCGGACCCGCCCATTGGCGAGATCGCACGCCATATGACGCGGGCTCCATGTGACGCGGACTTTCTTCGCGTATACGGATTGGGGCACGATCGCTGTCTGCGATTGCATGCTATCCTAGGTGTTATGACAACTAAAGCTCCCCGATGCCTCTACGCCCCTGACGGGCTCGACCTCGAGTCGTCTATCGACAGTAATGCTCACCTAATTCATGCCGCTGCAGGCTTGGCGGCAGTCGCTCGCGGTTTTTCGCATTCCTCCAGCATGAACCTAGCCGCGGAATCGCTGGAAAGTCATCAAGAATGGCGCGATAGGCGCGCTGCGCTGCGGCAAAATCGCCGGCCTCGAAAAATTGTGAGGCTTGCCAGGTCATCGCGCAGAGCGGCTCGTCCCGATCGCGAACCTTCAACTCCGGATCGTCGCTGGCGCGGAAAGCAAGCAATTCATAGATCATGAACTCGGTCTTGCGGCCCTTGACCTGGACCCGCTTGAGCGGTCGCGCCAATATCTCCGCCCCCACCTTGTCGTGGATACTGTCGCTGATGCAAATCGTGGTGCCGAACTGCTTGTTGATACCTTCGAGCCGCGCGGCGACATTCACGCCGTCTCCCAAGGCCGTGTAGCTCAGCCGGGTCGAAGAGCCGACATTGCCGACCAGGACGGTAGCGCAATTGAGCCCGATCCTGATCCGGATCCGTGGCCGCCCCTCAGCATCCCACGTATCGTTGACGCGCTCCATGCGACGCGCGGCCCGCAACGCACCGGCGCAGGCCCGCAACACATGGTCATCGCGCTGGACCGGGGCATTCCAGAACGCCATGACGCCATCGCCGATGAACTTGTCGACGGTCCCGCCTTCTTCAGAGATCGCGGCGGACACTTGCTCGAGATAGGTCGATATCTGCACCAGCAAATCGTTGGGCGCCAAAGATTCGGAGTGCGTGGAAAAATTCTCCAGATCGGAGAAGAACACGGTGAGGAACCGCGGCTCGACGCCCAGGGTCAGAGGAATGCCCGACTTGATGAGCTGGCGGACGATGTCCATCGGTACGAACGACGAGAACGACTTGAGCGAATTGCGAAGCAATGAAGCTGCGGATTCGAGCCTCGCGATCTCCCGAATATTGGACGGCCGCGCCGCCGGCACGTCGAATCGCAGGTTTTCGATCGCTTGCAATTGCTCCACTACGTGTTCGACAGGCCGCGACAGCCGGCTGGACGCGAAATAGATGAAGAACAGCTCGATCATGGTGAGGATCACGATGATCACCATGATCAAACGATTGGTCGCCTTCAGCGTCCCCACGAAATCGTCGATCGGCGTCAGTGTGATCACCTGCCAGGGCTGGCCGAAGCCATCCGGGAAATTGGCGAAGGCCGCGATCAGATCCTCTCCGCTTGCAGGGGACCGGAACACGAGACTGTCGGTGTCGGCGCCAGCGTGCCGGCGAGAGGCCTGGCGTACATCCGGATCGTCAATATCGGCCAGCGTCGCGATCTTGAGCTTGCCGTTCTCGACGCGCACGCCCTTCCGCTCGTTCGGAAAGGCGATGATCTTGCCGTTGTTGCGGTCGGCGATCAGAGTGGTGCTGCGCACGCTGGTGCGGTGCTCATCAAGAAAGCGCGACAGCACGTCCATGGTGATGTTGACCGATGCGCAGCCGACGAAATCGGCATCATGAAAGATGGGAACGCGCAAGGAGAGAATAGGAAAACCGGTGTCGGGATTGATTGCAGGTTCGGTCACCGCGAGCGTCCGCGTTGTCTTGGCTGCCTGATAACCGGGTAAAGTCCTGATGTCGAGGTCGGTTGCAACATCGTACCCGCCGAGTAGGTGCGGCCAGACATCAAAAAATTTGCGATGCCGGACCCGCGAGAGCGCAAAGGTGATCGCATCGATGTAGCTGGCGTGCCAGTTCGCCGCCCCGGGAATACGAGGGTCGCTACGCCTGCGGTCCTCGTCGATCCTGGTAACTACGCGATGATAACCATCCTCGAAGCTGACGTAGACGGCGTCGATATGCGCGGCAGAGGTCAGCGCGCGGTACAAGAGATCATTGCTTTGTTCGGTCCGGAAATAGCCGGGATCCGCGGCGGCCACCTCGGCAAGAAAGCGCAGCGGGATTTCAGTGCTGTCGATCAAGTTCTCGGTGCGTTCGACGCCAGCCCGGCTGGTCTGCGCAACCGCATCGTTCAGGATCGACACCATGCCGGCCGAATTCTTATTGTAATTGTAGATCAGGATGAAAATGAGAATGGGAATGCTGAGGCCGATGAATAGCAACGACATCACCAAACTCAGCCTTGGCCGCCCCATCCTGGCCGCCGGCACAAGCGCTCCCAATCGGGCCAATGCCCCCTGCAGGGAGCGGCGGCTTCGGTACGCGACCAGCGCCGCAATCGCTAGTCCGACTGACGTGAGCAATAGTAGGATCAGCCAGCGCGCTTCGATTCCGTCCTCTCCTGTCCACATCAGTCCTGCGGGCAGCGTATCGTCAGCGAGCAGCCCGAGCTTGCGATATGTCGAGGCGATTTTTTGCCAGTGCGCTGTATCCTGCCCGCCGAGCTGGCCGGGTCCTCGCCGTACCAGCCGATCCGTGTGGGCAGCCTCGAACAGTAGGGCTTCGCGGCTCTTCTTTGCCGAATAGGTTTTCAGGATCAGATCGACCGTCGCCTCCTTGTGCGCCAGCGCATAGGCCCAGCCTTCCAGGCTCGCCGCCCTGAACGCCGCCACCCGTTCCGGGTGGGCCTTCACCTCTGCCTCAGAGGTGCACAGATTGTCGCCGTAAAAATCAACTCCGTATGCGGCGGGCGAGAAGGTGCGGAACGCGGCGCCGAGCTGTTCAAGGACGAACGGTTCGTTGGTGCTGTAGGCGACCATCGCATCGGCCATGCCGATCAGGAGATCGCGCGGGTCGCCCCGGTGGTCGACGCGAGGCATTGCCGCATAATCCACCCCTTCGTGCTTCAGCATTGCCGCGATTTCATCGCTGCCCGGCGCATCCATCAATGTGCGGCCGCGCAAATCCGAGACGCTCCTGATGTCGGCCCGGCGCGGCACCAGAATGATGGCCGGGGTCTGCTGGAAGACGACCGCCAGCACGACCAGGTGGCGGCCCATCACCCATTCGCGCAGGACGCTGGAGCTGCAAACGCCGAAATCCGCCTTGCCGCCGGAAACTGCTTCGGCGACGTGAACATCGGGACCGCCCTCGCGAATGGTGACGTCGAGACCGGCGTCACGGTAGAAGCCCTGTTCCAGCGCGGCGTAGTAGCCGGCAAACTGGAACTGGTGTTTCCATTTGAGCTGTAAGGACACCGAATCGAACGCAACGGCAGGATGCGATGCGAGCAGGACCAAACAAGCGGCCATAGCCAGCCGTCTCAACATGTTCGGTTGCCGCGCAAGCGCGGCGAGCGGCCAAGCGGCCGACGCATCGCCAAAGCGCTTGATGCACTCGCGCTGTCGCATCTGACCTCATTGAGGACGTGCCTTGCGCAATCCCCAAACTATAGCAGCCTATAGCCTCCTCGGCAATAAATCGAAGCTACGGTCTCAGGCGCTGATCAGGTCTCATTTCGGGTTTGGGGTCAATCGCGACCGGGTCGAGCCGACAGCTGGTCAAGTCATGTGCGCTGTGCCCGGAAAGCGGAAGTTTCCGGAGCACCAGCTGCTCCGCGAGGCCCTAGACGCGCCCAACAGGATTTCGAACCCTTCAGATTAGCTGAAGCGTGCAACCAGAGCGAAACAAGAAATGTGTTACCCATGTCGTCGGTCTAAACTGTTACCTATGTTCCCGGTTGCACATGCTCCTGGCGATGCGAAGCATCGTCCAGTGCAAATCGGGTGAGGGGCCGCGGCGCTAACGAGAGACCTTAACCCCTCACCCGGCGCTACGCGCCGACCTCTCCCATGGGAGAGGTGTAGGGAGCCCGCGGGCAAATGATCGAACCAAAACTCATACCGCTCTAACGTGCGGGTTCGGGGTGTTTGGTCTCGCGTCCCTTGACGTCCTCATAGAATTGCGGTGCCTCGCGGCGGTCGAAGCGACCGTAGTCGCGCACCACGCGCACCCTGCGGTGCCGCAGCTTTTCGATGCCATCGAACTTGTTCGGCATCCAATGGCTGGCCGCCTCCGCGTCCTGTCCAGGCTGCCAAAAGCGCGATCTTGCCGGGATTGTAGATGCTGGCCCAGACGTCGTGTCCGGTAATGGCGTTGTTCTTGAGATCAAGGCCGAGAGCCGGTAGCAGGTCGGCCTGGTTTGCGAACGCCGCGCCTTTGGCCGGCGTGATCTCGGTGAAGGTCACGAGCTTGGCCTTACCGACCTCGGTTTCGTCGAAGCGGCGCTCCTGGATCGGCGCTTGCTTTGGCGGATCGGTGTCGAACGTGACGTCGCCGACCCGCAAGTGATAGTCCTGGAAGATATCGAAACGGCCCTTGGCCTGGACGGCGTGGTGCTCGCCTTCGGTGCGCCAGCGCACCACGGATTTCTCGTCGCGCCAGGTCGAGTGCGACAACACCCATCCGGGTCTGAGCCTGCTCTCAAAGCGCTCGTTGTCGACGAAGCCGTCGATCTTTTCCAAAATCGGCTTCAAATGCTTGGCGAGCGCGAGATACTCGTCCTTCCTTCCCTCGTTGGGAAGCACCTCAAAGATCACGGAAAACATCGTTTTTCCTTTCTCGCTGGTTCGGGAGGGGACCGACCCCTGGTTCAGGAAGGGATCGGCGCGATATCGTCACCTTGCAGGAAATCGATGCTTTCGCGCCAGAGCGCCGGGCGCATCGCTTCGAGATGCATCAAATGGGTGCCGCGGCCGATCTTGATGTCGCGCTTGGCCGGCGCCTGCGTGAACGCATTGAACAGCCAACGGGCGTCGTCATCCAGAATCAGCCCGTCCCATTCGCCGCGGACGATCGCAACCGGCGCGCGCACCTGCGACGGATCGTAGGCGAGCTGGCCGTGCCACGCCTTGATGATCTCGCTGAACGGACCGAGCGGCGTCTTCACGCCTGCCGGATCGCGGGAGCGGCTTTCCGGATCGCTGTCGAGATAGCGCTTGCTCCATTCCTCGAAGTGGAGGCGTGACAGCACCGGTGGCTCATGCGGCGGAACGTCTTCGACGAACCTGTTCCACTGATCCTGTGGCGTCACCACGCGCCAGGCCGGGAATGCGGCCGGCGTCTCATAGCGCCGCGGCCCGCGGCGCGAGATCGGGGCGAACAGGACCAGACGGTCGATCAAGGCCGGATGGGCCGCGGCACAGAGACCAGCCGGCATCGATCCCCAGGAATGCGAAATCAGGGATAATTTTCCGATGCTTTGATGGCCGAGGATAAAGCGGACCGCGGCCTCCAACTGTTTCGCCGCGTCTTGCGCGACGCATAAAGGCGGGTTGTCGGCCGCGGGCCGGTCCATCTCGGGATAGCGGTCGGAATGGCCGAAACCGTAGAAGTCGAGACCCCATACGTCGAAGCCGGCGTCGACCAGCGCATCGCGCCACGACCTGCCATCGAAGCGATGGGCGATCGAAAGCGCCGACGGAAACGTGGCGCCGTGCACGTAGAGCACCGCGCGCCGCGGCTGAAACTCGCTCCTCGCGGCGGGCATGAAACGCAGGAACAGCGACAAGCCGTCACGCGGGCCGGGAATGCGAAAATGTTCTTCACGGGAATCGAGTTTGGGCGGGGCCGAAAAATCCGGTCATGCGAACTCCTGGTTTGCGAATTCCTGGTTTGAATGAACGACGCCGCGTCAAGTCGGCGGCTGCGGGAGCATCGGGTGGCCCGCGATCCTAAGTTTCAACTGGTGCCGCCGCCATGCGTTCCGCGGAATCACTTCGACCGCGGTCGAAGTGACTCCGTCAGGTACTGCTGCGCTCTCAGAGCAACGCGTATTGCGCCCGCTCGCGTTTGGCGAGCAGCGGCAGCGCCTGTTCGGCGATGTAGGTCTTGAAGTGCGCGCTGTCCTGATGCGCCTTGAACGCGGCTTCGTCGCGGAACAGCTCGTAGAACAGGAACTGCGCCGGATTTTCGCGTGCTCGGGAGATCAGGAACAGTTTTGCGCCGGGCTCGCTCTGCGCCTCGGGCAGGAAGCGTGTGAGGATGTCGGCGACCCTGTCGGCTTGCCCTTCCTTGGCTTCCCATTGCGCGACTACCAGGAGACCGCCGTCACCCACGGCCTCGCTCACGGTTTTCCGTTCCATTGCATATTGACCCATGATCGTTGCTCCTTCGGTTTGGGCTCATTTGCCGGCGTTTCACTACATCGATATCCAAACAATATAATTCGATATAAGACGAACTGTTGTTGTTAAGCTTCGACCCAGATCGAAGTATTATCGGAGGGTCGCGAAGGGGTGCGCCTAAAGCCCGTTGCGGGCGCGCGAGATCGAAATGGCGGCCTCTCATCGGTTGTTGCCGCCCTTGTGTCCGGCGTCCATGCCATTAGAAGGGATGACGACTGCGGCTGCGTCAGGCGCGGGTGCTCCTGTCGCAGGGTGAGGGCGAGGCGGAAGGTTGTGGATATCCTGAAAGTACGTGACGCAGCCGATGTGGAGCAGGCGGTACGGGCGGCGATTGCCTCCGAGCAGCCGCTCGAAATCATCGGCCACGGTTCCAAGCGGCAGATCGGCCAGCCGATGGCGACCAATGCGGTGCTCGACGTCTCGGCGCTGAACGCAGTGACCGCCTATGAGCCGAACGAGCTGATTATCACGGTCGAGGCTGGCGCGCCGCTTGCCGACGTGATGTCGCTGATCGACTCCAAGAACCAGCAATTCGCCTTCGAGCCCGTCGACACCGCCCCCCTGTTGGGGACGCCGGCGCTGGGGACCATCGGCGGCATGATCGCCGCCGGGCTCGCCGGGCCGCGCCGGATCAAGGCCGGCGCCGCGCGCGATCATCTGTTGGGCGCGCATGCGGTGTCGGGCTTCGGCGACAGCTTCAAGGCCGGCGGCAAGGTGGTGAAGAACGTCACCGGCTACGATCTCTGCAAGCTGCTGGCGGGTTCGTGGGGGACGCTCGCGGTGATGACCGAAGTGACGCTGAAGGTGATGCCGCGGCCCGAGGCCGAACGCACGCTGGTGCTGCGCGGTCTCGACGATCTCGCCGCCAACCGGGCGATGACGGCGGCACTCGGCTCGCCGTTCGACGTCTCCGGCGCGGCGCATGTGCCAGCATCGGCGCTACGCGCCGAGGTCGGCGGGCTCGACCGGCTCGGTTCGCCGCGTCAGGCGGTCACGCTGTTGCGGCTGGAGGGCATTCCAGCCTCCGCCAGCCATCGCGCCGCCTCGCTCGCCGCGGTGCTGGCGCCGTTCGGCGCGGTGGAGATCATCGACGATTCCGCATCCGCCGAGCTCTGGAGCACCATTCGCGACGTGCAGCCGTTCGCGGCGGGCGGCGTGCTCGGCGCCTGGCCGGTATGGCGGATCGTCTGTCCGCCGGCTTCCGGCGGTGCGTTGGGCCAGGCCCTGGCGCGCGCGAGCGGCGGCGACGTGATCTATGATTGGGGTGGCGGCCTGATCTGGGCGGCGCTGCCGCCGAAGGGCGATGCCCACGCCGCCCTGGTGCGTCAGCGCGTCGAGGCGGCGTCAGGCCACGCCACGTTGATTCGCGCCTCCGACGAGGTGCGGCGCAATGTCGACGTGTTCCATCCGCAAGCAAGCGGACTGGCGGCGCTTTCCGAGCGTGTGCGCTTGAGCTTCGATCCGAAGCACATCCTCAACCGCGGCCGGCTCACCAGGGGGGCTGCGATATGAAGACCGAATTCAGCCTCGCCCAGCTTGCCGACCCCGATATCGCGCAAGCCGACAAGATCCTGCGTGCCTGTGTGCATTGCGGCTTCTGCACCGCGACCTGTCCGACGTACGTGCTGCTCGGCGACGAATTGGACAGCCCGCGCGGCCGCATCTACCTGATCAAGGAGATGCTGGAGAAGGACACCCCGCCGACGGCCGAGGTGGTCAAGCACATCGACCGCTGCCTTTCCTGCCTCTCCTGCATGACGACCTGTCCGTCCGGCGTGAACTATATGCATCTGGTCGATCAGGCCCGGGCGCGGATCGAAAAGGACTACAAGAGGCCGCTGACCGAGCGGATGCTGCGGGCTGCGCTGGCCTTGATCCTGCCGGATCCCCGCCTGTTCCGCGCCAGCATGGTGCTGGCGCGGCTGGCCCGGCCGCTCGCGGCGTTGCTGCCGGCCGCGAAGGCACCTTCTTCGGTACCGACCCTGTTGCGGCGCATCACGGCGATGCTCTCGTACGCGCCGCGTGCCCTTCCCGAACCGGGACCGGCCGGCGGCAGCGTCTTTCCGGCCGAAGGCGAGCGGCGCGGCCGCGTCGCGCTGCTGCAGGGCTGTGCGCAGCAGGTCTTGGCTCCGCGGATCAACCAGGCCGCGATCAACGTCCTGACGCGCCACGGCATCGAGGTCGTACTGGTCAAGGACGAACAATGTTGCGGCGCGCTGACCCATCACCTCGGCCGTGACGATGACGCCCTGGCGCGGGCGCGCGCCAACATCACGGTGTGGTCTGAGGAGGCTGCCGCGCGGGGTCTCGACGCCATCCTGGTAACGACGTCCGGATGCGGAACCGTGATCAAGGACTACGGCTATATGCTGCGCGAGGACGGCGATTTCGCGCAAGCCGCCGCGAAGATCTCGGCGCTGGCCAAGGATATCACCGAGTATCTCGCCACAATCGAGCTGAAGAAAACCAGCGACCACAGCGACATTGTCGTCGCTTATCACGCCGCCTGTTCGCTGCAGCACGGTCAGAAAATCACGTATGCGCCCAAAGATTTGCTTTCCAAGAACGGATTCGTGGTGAAAGATGTGCCCGAGAGCCATTTGTGTTGCGGTTCAGCGGGGATATACAACCTTCTCCAGCCTGACATTGCGGACAGATTGCGCGATCGCAAGGTCGCCAATATCGCAACCGTCAAGCCGGACATGATCGCCGCAGGCAATATTGGATGCATGGTGCAGATTGCCGGCGGTACGTCAGTTCCTGTGGTCCACACGATTGAGCTTCTCGATTGGGCGACGGGCGGTCTTAGGCCAGCATCGAACGATCGATCGGCCCCGCGCGATGAGCTTTCAACTTGAAACGCCCGATGGACGATGATCGGCGGCAACCAGGAGGATCACGATGGCTAAAGGGAAGAAGAGCAAGAAAGGCAAAAAAGACAAAAAGAAAAAAGTTCTGACGGCGAAGAAGAAGTCCGCCAAGAAGGCCTCGAAGAAGTCGGCGAAAAAGGCCAAGAAGTCTGCGAAGAAGTCGGCCAAGAAGTCCAAGGCGGCCGCACCGAAAAAATCAGCCAAGAAGGCCAGCGCCAGCAAGAGCCCTGCAAAGAAGAAGGCGGCTGCTCCCAAGCCGGCTGCACCGAAGCCTGTGGCGGCCAAGCCAGCAGCGCCCAAGCCAGCAAGGCCCAAGCCCGCACCGAAGCCCGCACCGCCTGTGGCCGCGCCGGCTCCCGAGCCCGCCTCACCGGCGCCGAGCTGGGCTACGCCCAGTCCCGCGCCATCATGGGGACATTCGACGGAGAGTTCGTCGAGCCCCTCGTCCTCGGGTGGTGACGACGAACACTAGTTGATCGTCCCCTGATCGCAGGGGCACGTTTCGAGGCCGCAGCGCTCGCCGCTGCGGCCCTTTTTGTGCTGGGAGGCTTGGCGAGGGTCCTGTCCCGTATTCCTACGACTGCTGAAATTAACCGAACGCGGCGTGACGAATGATACGGCCGAGCAGCGGGCGCTCGATCTCTCCGAACGAACGGGAAGCGCACGCTTCGACCTTCGACCTGACCCATGGTTCAGCGTGAAACACGGCAGCGCGGCGCCAGCGAGACCGGTTCTGCCCCCTGGCAGGTGCTCTCCGCCGCGCAACCGCCTGATCCCGGGTCGGTGAATCGGGCAAATTTGTTGTCAAAATGCAACATAGGCTAACAACATTTCAAATAACGCCAAATAAGGCTAAAAAATATGCAAATGCATATCTTTTTATCTTATCGCACTGGGTAATCCGTTCCAGATTGGGATTCGGTCGCAGTCGGTTGTCGCTTGTCCCCCGGGGGGTGTCGGAAGCGGGCTGTCTTTTGTTGGAAATGTGATGGGGAACGTCATGAGGAAATTGGTTTTGTTAGCAACGGCGCTGGCAATGGTATCGGGGTCGGCGTTTGCGGCGGATATGCCGCTGAAGGCCGTGAAGGCGCCGCCGCCGGCGCCGTTCGATCCCTGGGATATCGCCTTCGGCGGCGCCATGATGAGCGACTACATCTTCCGCGGCGTCACCCAATCGAACCACCAGCCGTCGGTTACGGCCTATTTCGAGCCGCGCTACAACGTCAACAAGGACCTGCAGCTGTACATCGGTACCTCCGGGGAGAGCATCTCGTTCGCGAATCGCGCGGCGGCTGAAATCGACATCTATGGTGGTATCCGCCCGACCTTCGGCGCGTTTGCCCTCGACGTCGGCGTCTGGGGTTACCTGTATCCGGGTGGAACCTGTTTCTTCGGCGCGCCGGTCGATTTTACGGGTAAAGCGGTGAGCCAAGAGTGCGCCTTTAACTTCCTGCTGAACGGCAACGTCATGAAGAAGGACGTCAGCTTCTTCGAAGTCTACGGCAAGGGCACCTATACCGTGAACGACAACTGGGCGTTCGGCGTGAACGAGTTCTATTCGCCGAACTTCCTGAACTCGGGCGCCTGGGGCAACTACTCCTCGATCACCGGCAAATATACGGCGCCGAGCACGGCCTTTGGCTCCAGCGGCGTCGGCATGTACGTCTCGGGTGAGTTCGGGCGCCAGTGGCTCGGTACGTCCGACTCGTTCTACGGCGTCGCGGCCTTCCCGGCCGGTATCAAATATGCCGACTACGATACGTGGAACATTGGCATCGGCTTCACCTACAAGGTGTTCACGCTCGACCTGCGTTACTCGGACACCGACCTGAGCAAAGGCAACTGCAGCGCCTTCACCAGTGCCTACAATGCGTCCGGCAACACCAACGTAACGCCAATCAATCCCGGCGGCACGGGTTCGAACTGGTGCGGCGCGGCCGGCATCGCCAAGCTCTCGTTTGACCTCACGGCAATGACCAACCTGAAGTAAGCTTTTCTTCGGAAATATCCGAGGACGGGGCGGCAGAGCGATCTGCCGCCCTTTGCTTTTCACGGCACGGGCCGATGTGTCCGACGCCTCGCCGCCCGCCTCGGTCAGGACGCACTCGCCTCTTGCTGTTCTTTACCCCGGTTCTGCAGCGCAAAGTGATCGCCGTCGCGGGCCAGCACGACATTGCGCTGGTGGAAGGCTTGCAGGGTGGAGCGATGGCCGATCGAGACGATGGTGGTCTGCGGCAGCCTCTGTTCGAGCAACCGGTACAGCGTGGCCTCGGAGGCTTCATCGAGAGAAGCGGTGGCTTCGTCGAGGAACAGATATTGCGGCGCATGCAGCAGCGCGCGCGCCAGCCCCAACCGCTGCTGCTCGCCCAGCGACAGCATCCGGTTCCAATGCGCTTCTTCCTCCAATTGTTCTGCGAGCCGCGATAGCCCCACCTCGGCCAAGACCTGCTTGATTCGCTCGGAGGGGAAGGCGTCGGACAATGCGGGATAGACGATCGCGGCCTTGAGGGGGCCGACCGGGAAATACGGCCGCTGCGGCAGCATCATCAACGTCGCGTGGGCGGGAATCGCGATCGATCCGCTGCCGAACGGCCAGATGCCGGCGATGGCGCGGAACAAGGTCGACTTGCCGGCGCCGGACGGGCCGGTCACCAGCGTGCGCTCATTGGCGCGGAAACTGAAGCCGTCGGCGGAGACCAGCGGCGTGCCGTTCGGCAGGCGCACCAGCAGCTTTTGCAGGTCGATCTCGGCGTCGCCACTGGATGCCACGACGCCGATTGAATTGGCTGATGTCGCAAGCGTCGAGGCGCTTGCGATCGACGCTTCGAATCCATCGAGGCGCGCAACGACGGCCCGCCATTCCGCCAGCGAACGATAGGCCGAAACAAAAAACGACAGCGCCCCTTGCACGCTGCCGAACGCTTCCCCTGTCTGAATTACGGCGCCGAGCAGGATCTTGTTCGCGAAATAGGCCGGTGCGGTCAGGATGAAGGGAAAAATCACGGCCGCCTGTTCGTAACTGGCCGTAAACGACGTCAGCCGCTTGGTGCGGCTCATGATCGCATACCAGTTGCCGACGACGCGGCCGAAGCGCTCGAAAAGCCGCTCGCGCTCGGCGGCTTCGCCGCGCAACAGCGCGATCTGTTCGGAGTTTTCGCGCACGCGGACCAGGTTGAAGCGGAAATCGGCCTCGAAGCGCTGCTGTTGAAAATTCAGGTTGACCAGCGGCGATCCGATCCACTGCGTCAGCGCCGTTCCGAAGATGGCGTAGATCAGCGCACCCCATACCAGGTAGCCGGGGATGTCGAACTCGCTGCCGAAAACATGCAACGGCGCTGCTGCTGACAGTCCCCACAGGATGATGACAAAGGACGCCAGCGTTACGATTGCGCTCAGCAGCCCGACACCGAGGCTCAGCGTTGCATCGACGAACAATTTGACGTCGTCGGTGATGCGTTGATCCGGGTTGTCGGCCGCATCGCCCTGAAGCTGCATGCGGTAGTGGTTGGCGTCGTGCAGCCATTCGCCCAGATATTTGGCGGTCATCCATTGGCGCCAACGGATCTGGAGCCATTGATTGAGATAAAGCTGATAGACCGAAAGCACGACGGCTGCGGCTGCCAGCACGCAGAAGACGATGGTTTCCCTGACAAAGCCGTGCCAGTCCTTCTCCTGCAGGGCGTTATAGAAGCGATTGCGCCACTGGTTGACCAACACGCTGTCTGCGACCAGCGCCAACTCGATCGCGATCACCGCAGCCAGCAGCGTGCGGCCCGCCAGTTTGTCCTCGGAGCGGAAATAAGGCATGGCGATTCGCCATACGGACGCGAGCGTCGAAATGATCTTGTTCACGGAAGACGGTCTCCCAAGGGCTGGAAAGGGGCTGGATCGAGTGCCCCGGAAATGGAGCCGGTTTGGCGGTATCAGACTAAAGTCGCAACCGTCGGCTTCTGGGCTGGCTTGTCCAAGTCTTTGCACAAACTAGCATGGGCATAACGGCGCGGGGCGCGGGGGCGTTCGGAATTCGCGAGGATGTGAGCGGGCGTTTGGGGGCCGAATTGGCGGGCTGATCTCGCGCATCAAAGGTATTCCCGTCGTCGCGCAGGCAGTCCTGACCTTCCAAAACTGCGGCAAGCGGGCGCTCGTCATGACGTGCATTGCACCGAAAAAATGGGCCGCTGTTGGCGGCCCATGCAACGTGTCAATCGGTGTGAGTTCGGCTGGTGCTGCTAATGTACCGGCAATGTCGCGATGCTTGGGAAGAACAGATAGCAGGCCACCCCGATGATCACCAGATAGGCCAGCAGCACGAGGCACCAGCCGAAATTATGGCGTATCACCTCGCCCTCGTTGCGCACGAACCGGCTGGTCGACACGCCGACGCTTGCGGTTTGCGGCGCGATCGGCTTGCCGATCTCGGCACCGACCGAGTTCAAGGTCGGCAACAGCAGCAAGGGAAAGCCGAGCACCTTGCCGACCAGTGCCTGGAACGTGCCGAACATGGCGTTGGTCGAGGTATTGCTGCCCGACAGAGCTACGCCAATGAAGCCCAGGATGGGCGCCACGATGATGAAGGCGGATCCGAGCTTGGAAAAGGCGCTGGCGAGCGAGCCGGCCATGCCTGAGTAGTTGAAGACATAGGCGAGGCCGAAGATGAAGACACCAACAAGGCATGCGCCCCACATCTGCGACCAGGTCTTGGCAAAGATTGCGCGTGATCTGGCTCATGCTGACGCGCAGCACGATCACCGTGATGATCCAGGACACCAGGATGGCCGAGCCGCCGACGAACGGCGTCCAGTTGAACACGGCGCTGATGGTCGCTCCCGGCGTGATCGCCGAATTGGCGGCGACGACGTAGTGCAGCAGCACGATCGAGGGCAGGTGCGACCAGGGGCCGGTCCAGGCGACCACCACCGCAATCAGTATCCCGATCGGCAGCCAGGCCATGCCGACTTCGCCGGCTGATAGTCCGTGCGCCTCCGCCTGCGTATCACCGGTGGCTGGTGCACCGCCATACGCCAGGATCTGCGCAGGCCGCCACACCTTGAGCAGGAGCAGCAGCGCCACGAAGCACACGATCGCGCCGATCACGTCCGGCAGATAGGGGCCGAGATAAACCGCCGTCGGCAACTGGCCGGCGATATAACCGAGCGAGCCGACGATAGCGAGCGGCCACGCCGACCACATGCCTTTGCTGCCTGTCACGAGATAAAGCAGGATCCACGGCGGCAGCAGGGCCAAGATGGCCACGATCTTGCCGACCGAAGCCGAGTAGATCGGCAACAGATCGACGAAGCTCATGCCGAGCGTGCCGGCGGTCACGGTGGCAAGCGCGATGATCGGGGCTCCCAAGGCGCCATAGGAAACCGGCGCATTGTTGGCAATCGCGGCTACGCGGATCGCGTCGAGATCGGGAATGCCGATCGCGATCAGGATCGGGGCAACGAACGCCCAAGGGTAGCCGAAACCGACCAGTCCTTCGAGCAACGCGCCAAACGCCCAGGCGAACAGAATGGTCTGCACCCGCACGTCGCGCGTGCCCTGTTGGATCAGCCAGCGGCGCAATTTGTCGAATCCGCCGGTGGTCACCAGCGTGTTGAACAACATCACCCCCCAGAACGTGATCCAGTCGACATTCCATATGCCGGTGGCGGAACCGTAGAGATAGGCGCGGATGCCATCGTCGAGCGGCATCTGCCAAACCCATAGCCCGAGCAGGAAGGTAACGATCGAGCCGATCAACACGGCGAGCCATGCCGACATGCGCAACCCTGCCAGCAGGAACAACAACAGGACCACCGGAATGAGCGCGACCAACCAGGTCAGGAACAGGTTTCCGGTAGGATCGAGAATCTGCGTGAACATAGAAAATTCCTCCCCCTAGTACGAGCCCGCGGGCTTTTTCTTTGTTTTGCCGTTCGACGTATCGAACGGCTGTCGGCCAAGAATGCCCCTTCGCTCGGCGCGAAGGAAGCAGGATTTTCCATGATTCCCAATGCAAATTGCGCCGGCGGCCTTGTTCTACCCTGACGATACGACACCGTCCGCTTTCGGGAGCGATACTGCAGCGCGGTAGATGAAGACTTCTCGGGATCCAGGGCTTGAGCAACACGAACAAAATAATCCCCGCGCGCAATGGTCCCCGCGGGGATTTGCTTTTTTACGCCGCAAAGTTTTTTAAAGGAACGAACCTGTTCAATGTCGCGCTCGTCCAATAGAAGGCACCGAGCGTTACGATGTTTCGAGGGGGCGCGAGGGGTTGCATGGGTTCGATCAAGTTCACTGTTGGGGCGGCCGGCATTGCGACGGTCTTGGCGATGGCCTTGCTATCATCCGCCACGACGATCCGAGAAGCTAACGCCGCCGAGGATGGTTTTCCGTTCGGCATGGAAATGACCCTGGAAGCGGCGCAGCAGCCTGGATCGAAGCGGATACCGGATCTCGATATCGGCGACGCCGGCGAGACCACGCTGGAGTTGTGGTGCAAGGGCGGCAAGGGTCAGTTTTCGGTGGCAGGCAACACCGTGGTTTTTGTCCCCGGTCCCCTGCAGGATCGCGCCTGTCCGCCGGAGCGCGCACAGGCCGACGACGACCTGGTCGCGGCGCTGACCGAGGCCACCACCTGGAAACGGCAGGGCGATCTGGTTTCCTTCGTCGGCCCGAGGACGCTGCGCTTCCGCCTGCTGACCAACTAGCGCAGCTCTGTAGGGTGGGCAAAGGCGTGCTTGCGCCGTGCCCACCATGTGCTTCGTTCTTTGGTCTCGAATGGTGGGCACGCTACGCTTTGCCCACCCTACGATCTCCAGCCTTCCGGCAAAAGCAACGGCTGCGCTTATTTCCATACCGATTTGTCGGCATCCCAGCGCTGGCCCCTCAATTCCTTGGCCAGAGCATCGATCGAGCCGCTGTCGTCCTTTTGGTCGCTTTCCTCGTCACCCGCGGACTCATCCGACAGCATGAGCTTCGCCCCGGCGCCCTCGTCGGCCGTGGTGGTGACGGGAATGCCGATCCATAGCATCAGTTTGTCCGAGCCGCCGGGCTTGTCCGGCGACACCAGGCCCGTGACTTCGACGGTATCGGTGAGGTCGAGCGCGCGGTATAATTGACTCGGCCGCTTGAAGGTCAGTTTCAGCTTCCCGGTGGTTGCGCTCCAGTTCGATTCAGCGGGTTTGGCGGCCAGCGTTTTCGCCAGCACGCCGGAAATCGCCGACAGCAGCTTGTCCTTGTTCAGCTTGTCGCCGTCGCGCCAGTCGGCGGCCGAAAAGCGGATCGCGCGGTCCATTTCGATCATGCCGGTGGTCCATCCCGCCGCGGTCACCCCCGGCATCGACTTCGCCTTCGCAATCAGCGCCGCCGCCCGGTCCGGATCGACCGACAGGCTGAAGGTCTGCTCGCCGGCGCGCATCGCGTCGCAGGTGACCGCGAGGCTGCTCAGCGCGAGCTCGACGTCCTGGCCTTTGAGGCTCTTCAGGAAATCCACTGCCGAATCGAGTTTCACCCGCACGCCGACCGACTCCGGGGAAACTTCGCTGAAGTCCTTGGGCGCGTCCGTAATGCCGTCGTCGGTGGTCTGATTGTCCTGGAATTCCTTCTCGCTGATGTCGGAATTGTCGGTCGAGGCGACTTCCGTCACGTTGGGGCCGATCGTGATCTGGCCGCGGAACTCGAAGCTGTCGCCGGTCGGCTTGCGCAACAATTTGACGGCAACCGGCAATTTGTCCGTGACGCTCTGCGTGGTGCCGCTCAGGGTCTGGCCGTTGACCGAAAGGTTGACGACGAAGCGATCCCGGCGGTCGGAACTCTTGTCGGCTGGATAGCAGACATCGAGGGTTGCCGCGGTGACGGCCTTGCCCTGGCGCGTCTCTTTCAAGATGACGTCGGCATTGCCGTCCATCAGCCCGTCGATGGAGGTGAAATACCTGACTTCGCTGCCGCCGGGGGCAGGCTTTGTCAGGAGCTTGATCTGGGCGAAGCCGATTTCCGGCGTAGCCGCCGCCAACAGGCCGGCGAGGCAGAACAAAAGCGCGCGCATGATAATATTCCTCGAAAGGATTTCAGGATTCATCTCGGCCGTACTAGCAAACATCCATGCCAATCGCCAAAAAAGAAGGCCGCCCGGAGGCGGCCTTTCCGATTGATTGCAGATAAACGGCTCGCAAACGTCCGGGCGATCAGAAACCCATGCCGCCCATTCCGCCCATGCCGCCGCCACCGCCGCCGTGAGCCGCCGCCGGCTCCTTCGGCAGTTCGGCGACCATGGCTTCCGTCATCACCAGAAGCCCCGCGACGGAGGAGGCGTCCTGCAACGCGGCGCGCACCACTTTCGCCGGGTCGATGATGCCCTTGGCGACCATGTCGACATACTCTTCGGTCTGAGCGTCGAAGCCGAAGGTTTCGGACTTTTCCTCGAGGATCCGGCCGACCACGAGCGAGCCCTCGACGCCGGCGTTTTCGGCGATCTGCCGCACTGGTGCCTCCAGCGCCTTCAGCACGATATTGATGCCGGCCTGCACGTCGGAGTTTTCGTGGTGGATGCGGCCGACCGCCTTCTTGGCGCGCAACAGCGCAACGCCGCCGCCGGGCACGATGCCTTCCTGCACCGCCGCACGCGTCGCGTTCAGCGCGTCCTCGACGCGATCCTTCTTCTCCTTCACCTCGACCTCGGTCGCGCCTCCGACACGGATCACTGCGACGCCGCCGGCGAGCTTGGCGAGGCGCTCCTGCAGCTTCTCGCGGTCGTAGTCCGAGGTGGTCTCCTCGATCTGCGCCTTGATCTGCGTCACCCGCGCCTCGATGTCCTTCTTCTTGCCGGCGCCGCTGACGATGGTGGTGTTTTCCTTGTCGATCACGACCTTCTTGGCGCGGCCGAGCATGTTGACGGTGACGCTTTCAAGCTTCATGCCCAATTCATCCGAGATCAGCTGGCCCCCGGTCAGGACCGCGATGTCTTCCAGCATCGCCTTGCGGCGATCGCCGAAGCCCGGCGCCTTGACGGCGGCGACCTTCAGCCCCCCGCGCAGGCGGTTGACGACCAGCGTCGCCAAGGCCTCGCCTTCGACGTCCTCGGCGATGATCAGGAGCGGCCGGCCCGACTGCACCACGGCCTCCAGCACCGGCAGCATCGCCTGCAGGCCGGACAGCTTCTTCTCGTGCAGCAGCACGTAGACGTCCTCGAGCTCGGCCGTCATCTTCTCGGCATTGGTGACGAAGTAGGGCGAGAGATAACCACGGTCGAACTTCATGCCCTCGACGATGTCGACTTCGGTGACGAGCGACTTGTTCTCCTCGACCGTGATGACGCCCTCGTTGCCGACCTTCTGCATCGCCTGCGCGATCATCTTGCCGATCGCCGCATCGCCGTTGGCGGAGATGGTGCCGACCTGGGCGACCTCGGAGGAGGAGGCGACCGGCTTGGCGCGCTTCTCGATGTCCTTGACCACGGCGGCGACGGCGATGTCGATGCCGCGCTTCAGGTCCATCGGGTTCATGCCGGCGGCCACCGACTTGCCGCCCTCGCGCACGATCGCCTGCGCCAGCACGGTCGCGGTGGTGGTGCCGTCGCCGGCGGTGTCGTTGGTCTTGGAGGCGACTTCGCGCAGCATCTGCGCGCCCATGTTCTCGAACTTGTCTTCGAGCTCGATTTCCTTGGCGACGGTGACGCCGTCCTTGGTGATGCGGGGAGCGCCGAAGCTCTTTTCGATGAGGACGTTGCGGCCCTTGGGTCCGAGCGTCACCTTGACCGCGTTGGCGAGGATATCGACGCCGCGCAGCATGCGCTCGCGCGCGTCTCCGGCAAATTTTACGTCCTTGGCAGCCATTTTAAAGTGCTCCTGAATGATTGGGTACGATCGTCCGCTACGCTGGTACTCTGTCGTCGCGCTTCCGCTCGCCTATGCCCGGCAATCCATCATCTTCGCAAGACTCTTCCGAAGATGATGGGGGGCCGGCCGTCTAGAGCGAAGCCGCGCTTGGCGCCCTTGCCCGGGCATGACGAGGTTGTGGCGGCTAAATTGGCGGCCTCAGCTCAGTACGCCCATGATGTCGGACTCCTTCATGATCAGCAGTTCCTCGCCGTCGAGCTTGACCTCGGTGCCCGACCACTTGCCGAACAGCACCCGGTCGCCGACCTTGATGTCGATCGGAACGAGCTTGCCGCTCTCGTCGCGTCCGCCCGGGCCGACCGCGGTGACTTCGCCCTGCGACGGCTTTTCCTTGGCGGTGTCGGGAATGATGATGCCGCCCTTGGATTTCTCTTCGGCGTCGATTCGCTTGACCACGACACGGTCATGCAGCGGACGAAATTTGGACTTAGACATGACATTTCCCTTTGCAGGCTCGCTCTTCAGATCTGGTTGGCTGTCGAAAGCCGATCGGGAATGTGACCGTGTCGGCGCCCGTTTGGTGCCAAAACGGCCAACATCTCTGGCAATCGTGCCTTCGGAGTGCTAATCGCGCGCCCGAAATATGGCTTGGCACCGATCCTGTCAAGCAAAGGGGGGTTAAGCCCTTCTTGAGGCTGTTATAGGATGCTGCGCAACGAAACCAAATCGGATCATCCGGCGTACTTATTGCTCCGACAGCGGTTTTAAGCTTGGCTGCGGACGGGAGCGGCCACGATCTTGTTCGGGGGAATACCATGGTTAGTTTGGGTTGGTCGCGGACGGTTGGCAATCTTTCGGTCGTCGCGGCACTCACGGTCTTTCTGGGGGGCTGCAGCAGCTTCAGCCTGCCCTCGCTGTCGTCGTCGTCGCAGCCGGCTGCGACCGAGCCCGGCGTCGAACCGGAAATGCCATCGTCCATCCGTCCCGACGAACTGGTCGGCAAATGGGGCCTTGCCTCCTACCAGAATCCGGCCGACCGGGCCCGCACCGAGGGCCAGGCCAAGGCGCAGTGCAAGCAACCTTACGTGATCGGGGCCGGCACTTCCGGCGGCGTGGTCATGCATCTGGCCGACCAGGCGACGCCGCAGGAGCTGCGGCTGAAGGGCAGCCAGAGCGGCAAGAGCTTTATCGGGCCGCCCGGACCTCCCGGCGGCGAGCAGGATCGCGAGGTCGTTTCCTTCGACGGACGCGTGTTGATCACCCGTTTCGTGGACAAGGACGCCGCCACCCGATACGGCAATATGGTCTATGTCCGCTGCGCGCCGCGGGCGTGAGCCCCAGGCATTCGCCTTTGCGAGGAGCCACGGGGTCTCGCGCGACCCGTTGGCTCGCAATGAGGGCTGAAACAAAAAACGCCGGCGTCTTGCCGGCGTTCGCGTTTGATGTTGCTGATTGAGCCGCCTCAGTCGAACAGGGCGTCGATGTCGTCCTGCGAGGCGTGACCGGCGTCGCCGTCGAGCTTGGGACCGTTCAACAGCCGTGCATCGCCCTCGCGGTTGTCGATGATCGGCGGTGCGTGCGCCTTGATCGCGTCGACGCCGCCCCAGATCTCCATCATGTCGTAGATGTGCTTTTCGATGAATTTCATCGTGGCCATCACCTTGCTGATGCGCTGACCGGTCAGATCCTGGAAATTGCAGGCCTCGAAGATGGAAACGACGCGCTCCTGGATTTCCTCGGAAAGAATCTTCTGCTGGTCCGGCGAGTTCACCTTGGCGAGCGCGCTGGCCGCCTGATCGATCGATTCGGCGGCTTCCAGAATCTGCTGCGTCGCGTGTTCGGTACCACCGACCACGGCACCGAGCTCGCCGTTGACCTTGGCCATCTCCTCGCCGTTGAAACTATTGCCATGCAGCAGCGCGATCTCGCGCTTGGTGCGGGTGATGGCGTCGTGGATCAGGTCGAGCTCGATCTTGAGCTTTTCGCATTGCTCGATCTGGGCGCGGTAGGTCTCGAGCATTGCGCGCAGATCGGCGGCCTCGCGCGAGGACGAGTCTTCGAGGGCCGACGCTGCGGCGCTGACCCTGCCGCTTCCCATCTGGGCGCGGATCGCGCGCAGCTCGGCCATGATCTCGTGGTGCATGGGGCCGATCTCGTCGCCGGCAGCTTCGTGGATCGGCATGTTGCCGCCGATGGCCTGTTCGATACGGAAACGCTTGCGATGAACCGGCATCAGGATATTCCTCACCTTCACTCCTTTGAGTTTTACCCACAAGCGATTTAACACGGAGTTCACGCCGGAATTCTCGGCGCAGCGCGCGCGCCGCCCGTACACCGGGAGTTAACCATGTGCCCGCCGCGTTCATCGAAAATAAACGCTGCCCGGCAAATCCGCTCCCGATTGACGACGTGGTGAATCGAAACGCCGCTTTCGTTTACCAAACCGATCAGGTTTTGATTTTAATAAGCCTGCGAGCAGCTCTCGCCGAGAGCCGTATCAAGCCGAACAGCCACCTGACGAAACAGTACAGAGTACGTCGATGTTCAGAAAAATGTCTGCCGCGCTGCTTGCCGGCGCCTCGTTTCTCACCCTCGGAATCGACCGCGCCGCGGCGATCGACTCCGCCTTGGCTCCCGAGCCTGCCGTGATCTACGCCGACCAGCGAGAGCCCGCCGCGCCGCTGCGCACGGCCTCCGCCGAACGCTCCAACATGGGCGGCGGCTTCATCGAGTTTCTGTTCGGCGAGGGGCAGCCACAGCGCTATCCGCAGCCGCCCGTCTATCAGCAGCAGCCGTCCTACGAGCCGGCGACTGCGTTGCCTTCGGTGCCGCAACAGCAGGAGGAGGCGAGCGATCCGACGCAGCGACCGTTCGATCCGAAATTCGAAAAGCAGCTCGTCGACTATCAGGGCAAGGAAAGTGCCGGCACCATCGTCGTCGATACGCCGAACAAGTTCCTGTTCCTGGTGGAAGGCAACGGCAAGGCGCTGCGTTACGGCATCGGCGTCGGCCGCCCCGGATTCACCTGGGCGGGCGTGAAGACGATTTCGGCGAAGAAGGAATGGCCGGATTGGACGCCGCCGTCGGAAATGCTGGCGCGCCGGCCCGACCTGCCGCGGCACATGGAAGGCGGTCCGCAAAACCCGCTCGGCGCGCGCGCGATGTATCTCGGATCCTCGCTCTATCGTATCCACGGCTCCAACGAGCCCTGGACCATCGGCACCAACGTTTCGTCGGGCTGCATCAGGATGCGCAACCAGGACGTGATCGACCTCTACGGCCGCGTCAATGTCGGGACGCGGGTCATCGTGCTCTGATCGTCGCTTTCAGGATTTTGAAATTGAAACGGCCGCCCGAACCGGGCGGCCGTTTTGCTTCGGGACAACGGAAATCGGGTCAGGCGTAATCGCTATCGCCATCGCCGCCGGAATCGTCAGAAGTCCATGTCCATGTCGTCGTGGTCGTCGCTGTCATCGTCCAGCGCCGGGTCGTTCGATGCCTGGTCGTCGAGCAGGCCGGCGCGCGAGCTGTCGTCGGCCTGATGGCCGGTATGTCCGATATCGTCGATGCCGGCGTCGCGGGCGAGCGCGCTGCCGGATTGATCGCTCCACGGGCTCGCGACGCGGTCTTCACCAACGACCGTGTTGCCGAAGGCTTGGTGGGAGCCTCCCATCATGGAGCGGATGCCATTGAGCAGCAGCGAACCGCCGACCATTCCGGCCGCGGCCGCCGCGGCGGTGCCGAGGAACGAGCCGCCGCCGCCGAAAGGCGGTTGCGGCGCGCCATAACCTTGACCGTAGGAGCTCTGCCCGTAGGGACCTTGATCATAGGGACCGTGATCGTAGGGTTGCGCCTGCTGCAGCACCTGGCCGCTGTTCCACACCGGGCGACTCGAAGGCGGCGGGACGTTCGGCACCGAGCCGCGCTGGCCGCCTTGTCCGAAGATCGTATCGCGCATCGAATCGAGGAACCCGCCGGACTGCGTCTGCTGCGGCGCATGGGCCTGCTCCAGTTCCTGGATGCGGGCGTTGGCGCGCTTGAGCGCCTCGTCCTGGAGCAGCACGGTCTGGACCAGGGCATAGATGGCGTTCGGAGCCTGCCGCAGGCCGTCTACGATGGCAGATGCCGCATCCGGGTCGCGCGGGGCGTTCTCCAGCTTGGCGAGCCGGTCGAAAAGATCATCAACCAATTGGCGTTCTTGCGGTGTCATAGCGGTCCTCCTCGGCGTTCTCCTCGCGTCCTCACCTCGAAGCGCGGTGGCAGATGTAAGGGGGGTTTGTGTCGCAGGTAGCCTCGCCTGGAATTAAATTTACGTATGCGACAAGACGTCCCCGCGCCTGGCGGGAGGCCAATTCAGCCCAATGTAACGTCGTTCGCCGCCAATAGTTGCGGGAAACCTTCGCTGCCCAAAAAAGCGTGCTCGCGTTCACGCTGCCGTGTCAGGGGGTCGAGGCCTGTCAGCACGTCGTCGACGAATCCCGGGTGGCACATGATGACGCCGTGCTCCGGTAATCCATTGAGAAACTGCCCCATCAGCGCTTCGAAATCCGGCCGCTTTGAGAAATCATAGGCGCCGGCAAAGCCGGGATTGAAGGCGATGCCGGCCCGGGTGGCGCCGCGGCGGAATTGCGCGCTCAGGACGTCGAGCAACAGGGCCTTGCCCGCCCGTAGCCTCTTGACCAGCGAAGCGCTGCGGCCGCACTGGCGGACCCAGGCGGAAGGTGCCGTTTCCTTCACTGCCGCCAGGAAGGCGTCGCGCACCTGCGGATAGAGCTGCACGTGCTGGTGCCCGTCGACGAAATCGGGCGCGCGGCCGAACAGCTCGCCGAACGCCGCAAGCTGCATCTTCAATTCGGCCTGGATGATCTCGGGATCGAGCCCGCGCGTCAGCCCCGCGCGCAAGAGTTTTGGAAAGGACGGGAACATGCCGCCGTCGAGCGGGCGGAAATACATGGAGAGGGGGCGAAACGGCGCGGTCAGCGTGACATGCAGCCCGATCGCGCAGCGCCGGCTGCCCGCGGCCGCGCTTTGCAGGCCCGCGACCTCGGCGCGGCCGATCGCGGGGCCTACCACCATTGTGGACGTCGCGTTGATCCGGCCGCGTTCGATCAGGTCGCAGATCGCGCGGTTGACCCCGGGGCTGATGCCGTAATCGTCGGCGCACAGCCAGATACGCCGCAGGGATGCGGAGTCGTTCATTCCGCCGCTGTCCGTTCGCTGGCGCTTGCGGCCTCGTCCGTGTCGAAACGTTTCTCGCTGTGTTCGGCGACGAAGTAGATCGGACGCGCCTTCAGCTCGGAAAGGATCTTGCCGATATATTCGCCGACGATGCCGATCATGATGAGCTGCACGCCGCCGATCGTCATCAACCCGACCACGAGCGACGGATAGCCAGGAACCTGTTTTCCCGTGGTCCAGACCTCCCAGACGATGGAAAGGCCGAACAGGAAGGCGACGGACGCCAGCAGCACGCCGAGCAGGCTCGCGAACCGCAAGGGCGCCACCGAGAATGAGGTCAGCCCCTCGATCGAAAGCCCGAGCAGCCGCATGAAACTGAAGGTGGTCGCGCCGTGCGCGCGCGGCGCGGGCTCATAGTCGACGCGGATCTGGCGGAAGCCGATCCAGCTCGCCAGTCCCTTGAAGAAGCGGTTGCGCTCCGGCAGTTGCCGCAGCGCCGCGACCGCGCGCGGCGACAACAGGCGGAAGTCGCCGGCGTCTTCCGGGATCTTCTGCCGTGCGCCCCAATTGATCAGCGCGTAGAAACCGTGCACGGCAAGCCGCCGCGGCAGCGATTTATTGTCGCGATGCGCTTTGGCGGTATAGACCACGTCATAGCCGCCATCGATCCAGTGCCCGACGAGCTGCTCGACGAGATCGGGCGAATGCTGGCCGTCGCCGTCCATGAACAACACGGCCCCGCGCCTGGCGTGATCGAGCCCGGCCATCAGCGCCGCTTCCTTGCCGAAATTGCGCGACAGCGAAACCACCTGAACGTCGAGCGCATCGGCTGCGAGTGCGCGCGCGATCGCAAGCGTCGCATCCCCGCTGCCGTCGTCGACATAGACGACCTCGCAGCGTAGCGAATAGCGCTTGCGCAAGCTCCTTGCGAGATCGGAGAGCCGCTGGTGCAGAACAGCTAACCCTGCCGCCTCGTTGTAGATAGGGACGACGATCGACAGCCCCTGCGCCGCGGCGGTCGCCGCAGTCGTAGACAGGTTCGAGACATCGCTACCCAGCATCATCGATCGGCTTCCCACTTTTTCGGATCATGCTCCAGGCTCCCCCGACCAGCATATGACACTCGCCGCGCCCTGTCGCCACGGGGCTGGCACGCCTTATTGCCGCAGGAACGCCTCAAGCTTGGCGAATAGCGGGTTTTCGCGGTCGAGCACATAGTCGAGCGAAGCCACCGAAACCGTATCCGCTCCATGCGCGCGCAGGAAACTGCCGAGCGCGTAGAGCTGCGCCGGCGGGCAGTGCAGCGTCAACATGCCCGACGAGGTCGGGCCGCCGAACGGCGAAACCACGCCGAAACGGTCATGCGCCTCCGCCAGCATCGCGGCGTCGCAACCCTTGAAGCGGGTGCGGACCTCGCGGTATTTGCTGGCGCGCGCACGCGCGGCGATGTGGTCGAGGATGACGCGCGCGGTCTCCCGTGCCGGATCGGACCATTCGGCGTCGCGCGAGGCCACGAGGTTGGCCTGGCTGCGCAGGATCACGCCGTCGTCGAGCACCTTGAGCCCGTTGGCGGCAAGCGTCGCGCCGGTCGTGGTGATGTCGACGATCATCTCGGCGGTGCCGACCGCGGGCGCGCCTTCGGTCGCGCCCGCGCTCTCGACGATGCGGTAGTCCACGATGCCGTGGGAGGCGAAGAAGGTTCGCGTCAGGTTGATGTATTTGGTCGCCACCCGCATCCGCCGGTTGTGCTGGGCGCGGAAGCCGGTGGTGACGTCGTCGAGATCCGCCATGGTGCGGACGTCGATCCAGGCCTGCGGCACGGCAACGACGACGTTGGCGCTGCCGAAGCCCAGACTGTCGATCAGCAGAACCCGCTTGTCGGCGTCGGCAATGGTTTCGCGCAACAGGTCCTCGCCGGTGACGCCGAGATGCACCGCGCCGCGCGCCAGTTGCGAGGCGATCTCGCTCGCCGAGAGATAGGCGATCTCGACATTGTCGACGCCCATGATGGTGCCGCGGTATTCGCGGGCGCCGCGGGGCTTGGCCAGCGCAAGGCCAGCCCGGCTGAAGAAGGCTTCGGCGTTTTCCTGCAGGCGGCCCTTGGAGGGAACCGCGAGAACGAAGGGCGCGCTCACGATCGCCTCCCGCGCGAGGCCTCGGCCGGGGCGCGGCCGATTTGCGTGAGCGTCTCGACCCAGGCCGAGAAGCCGACCGCGGGGATCGGCACGGCCGAGCCGAGCTGCGTCATCAATCCATCATAGCGCCCGCCCGCGACCAGCGGCTCGACGCCGTTGCCTTTGGCGTGCAGTTCGAACTCGAAGCCGGTGTAATAATCGAGCCCACGCCCGAATGAAGTGGAAAAGCGGGTGTTGCGGATGTCGATGCCGCGCGCGGCCATGAAGCCGACCCGGCTTTCGAGCTGATCGATCGCGGTGGTGATGCCAAGCTTGGCTTCGCTCGCAAGCGCGCGCAGCTTGGCGATCGCGTCGTCGGGGGCGCCCTCGATGGCCATGAATTGCTTGATGAGGCTGAGCGCGTCGCGCGGCAACGCGCCGCTCTTCAACGTCGATTGCTCGAGGAAGCGATCGGCGATTTCCGAGACCGAGCGTCCGCCGACATTGGTGGTGCCCGCGATCGACATCAAATCGGTCACCAGCGCCAATGCCGCCTTGCGATCGGAGCCGGCCAATGCCGCCAGCACGCCCTCATATTCGTTATGGCCGGGTCCGGTCGCCAGTGTGATCCGTTCGATGTCCTGCGCGAGGTTGATCTTGCGGTTGAAATCCTTGATCAGCCGCCGCCGCCAGACCGGATAGAGATCGAGCGCGTCGATCAAGGCATTGAACAGTGCGACGTCGCCGGTGCGGATTTCCACCTCGTTGACGCCGAACGCCGCGGTCGCCTCCAGCGCCAGCGCGAGCATCTCGGCATCGGCGGCGGCGCGATCCTGCCGGGCGAACGATTCGATGCCGGCTTGCAGGAACTCGCTTCCCCGGCCGCCACGATAACGGAACACCGGGCCGAGATAGCTGAACCCCGCAGGCTCGCCGGCCAGCGGCGAGGCGAGATAGTCCCGCGCCACCGGAATGGTGAGGTCGGGCCGCAGGCACAGGTCCTCGCCGCTGGCGTCGGTCGTCAGGTAAAGGCTCTTGCGGATGTCCTCGCCGGAAAGGTCAAGGAACGGCTCGGCCGGCTGCAGGATCGCAGGCTCGGCCCGGATGTAGCCGGCCTTCGCGAACGACAAAAGCAATGCATCCGCCCAAGCGGCGGGCCCGGCGGCAACAGGAGCGGCGGCGGTCGCGGTCATTTCGTATCCAAGGTCTCAAAATCTTGGAAAAACGGAGTTCCAAGGTTGAATTGGCGCAGCCCTTAGCACGGCCCGGGGACGGTTTCGACAGAGATTGGCCAAGTGACTTAATCAAGTGACTTAATCGCTGACTTACCAAGGACCTAACGAGCCATCGTGACGTCCGGGAGGCCAATACCTATCCCGGGACGCCGGCCCAGTCGCCGAGCGCCGCCTGGACCAGGGCCAGCGCCGCCACCGCCGCGGTGTCGGCGCGCAGGATCCTGGGTCCGAGCGAAAGCCTCAAGATTTTCGGCTGGCGCAACAGCGTCGCGCGCTCCTGTTCCGCAAACCCGCCCTCGGGACCGATCAAGAGGTCTATTCCGTTGGAACCTGAGGGCGCGCCCTGCAGCGACCGCAGCGGGTCGGCGACCTCGGCGGCCTCGTCACAGAAGATCAGCAGGCGCTGCGGATCGCGTTCGCCGAGAAAGCGATCGAGCGGCACCGGTTCGGCGACCGCGGCGAGGCTCAGGATCCCGCATTGTTCGGCGGCCTCGATGACATTGGCGCGCATCCGCTCGCCGTTGACCCGCGCGACCTGGGTGAAGCGGGTCAGGACGGGCTGCAGCGAGGAAGCGCCCATCTCGACCGCCTTCTGCACGGCGTAGTCGAGGCGCGCGTGCTTGAGCGGCGCAAAGACGTAAGCGAGGTCGGGGAGGCTGTCCTGCGGGCGCGTTCTGGCGCCAATGGTGAGGCTGTCGGGGCGTTTGCGTCCCGCGACCCTGGCCTGCCACTCGCCATCGCGTCCATTGAACACGAGGATGTTATCGCCGGTACCCAGCCGCAGGACATTGCCGAGGTAGTTGCTTTGTTCGCGTTGCAGCGGCACTGATTCGCCGGGTGCGAGCGCGGCATCGACGAACAGGCGGGGGGCGCGAAAGTCGATTTTGGGCATGTTTGTTCCAATTTGCGGCCTTTTAGCCCAAAGGCTTAACAGTCTGGGGCAATTATAGGCCTCCAGTGCGGCCGAGCGCCGCGCTGTTGCCAAATTCCACGGGTTGTTATGAGTAGGCAGGAATTGTAGAAAAGCCCTATTCGGAAGACGCGCTTGGATCGTGAGGTCGTGGAGTGCCACGGGACCTTGCCGGAGAAACAGCTTTGATCATCCGCCGCTTGATAGTGCCACTCACGGTGGCCGTCGTTACCATTCACGCCGGTCAGGCCGGCGCGCAGGGCGGCTTCCCCGCGCCGCTGCCCGGTCAGGTCCAGGCCAATGACCCGGCGTTCCCGCCGGTGCCTGGTCAGGCTCGAGGCAACGATCCGGCGTTTCCGCCGGTCAATGGCGCGGCTCCACGAGTGTCGATGGGGGCGCCCGCCAACTCCTCTTCGTTCCCGGTCAACGGTGCGGCGCCGGTCGAAGGCGTGGGCGGCCGGCCGCCGGGCCCGCCGTCGCAGGGCGCCGGGGGTGAGCAGTGCATGAAGGAATTCATGCCGTTGCGGGAAGACGCGGAAAAGCGCGGCAAGATGATCAAGGCGGCCAGCGACCGCCACGCCCCGCCCGACGAAGCCTGCAAGCTGATCGGCAATTACGGTCAGGCCGAAATCAAGATGATCAAGTTCATCGAGTCCCATTCGGCCAAATGCGGCATTCCTCCGCAAGTGGACGAGCAGATGAAGGCCGGTCACAAGAACACCGAAGTGTTGCTCAAGAAGGTCTGCGGCGTGGCCCAGCAGGCCGCCACCCGGGGCCCGGCGGGCCCGAGTTCTGAGCGAGGTGCTCGGTTCCTCGGCGCAGCTTCCGGAAGCGACCCCGACCAAGAAGGGCGGCAGCACCTTCGATACGCTCAACGGCAACGTGCTGACGCGATGATCGGCGGGCGATGACCAGCGCCGCCGATTCGAAGGCGGCGCGCGTTGCCGATGCGACCGGCAACTGGGTCGATACCCACGCCCCGCAATGGTCGCGGCCCTATTTGCGGCTTTCCCGTCTCGACCGGCCGATCGGATCGTGGCTGCTCTTGATCCCCTGCTGGTGGTCGGCGGCGCTCGCCGCCCGCGTGGCGGGCGAAATCGGCCAACTGCCGCTCGACATCGTGCTGTTCTTCATCGGCGCGTTCGCGATGCGCGGCGCGGGCTGCACCTGGAACGACATCACCGACCGCGATCTCGATGCGCGGGTCGAGCGGACGCGATCGCGGCCGATCCCGGCCGGACAGGTCAGCGTGCGAGCGGCGATGGTCTTTCTCCTAGCGCAGGCGCTGGTCGGACTGGCGGTGCTGTTGCAGTTCAACCGCTTCGCGGTCGGAACCGGCATCGCCTCGCTGGTCATTGTCGCGATCTATCCCTTCATGAAGCGGATCACCTGGTGGCCGCAGATCGTGCTGGGGCTCGCCTTCTCCTGGGGCGCGCTGATGGGGTTTGCCGTGACGCTGGCGCGGCTCGACGCAACCGCGCTCGCGCTCTATGCCGGCTCGATCGCGTGGGTGATCGGTTACGACACCATCTACGCCCACCAGGACGCCGAGGACGATGCGCTGATCGGAATCAAGTCGACCGCACTTCTGTTCGGCGAACGCACGCATCAGGCCTTGATCATATTTTACGGATTGGCCGTGGTCCTGATCGGCGTGGCGCTTTATCTCGCCGGTGTGCGGTGGCCGGCGTGGATCGGCCTTGCCGCGTTCGCCGCGAACCTGGCCTGGCAGATCAGGCGCTTGAAGATCGGCGATCCCGCGCTGTGCCGGCGGCTGTTCCACTCCAACCGCGACGCGGGACTGTTGCTGTTCGCAGGCTTGTTGGTCGATGCGGTGATGGCGGCTTAGTCCTGCGCGATGATTTCGCGCTCGCCGCGGTGAATATTCGCCGGGTTGAGCAAATCGCCGGCGCGCCGCCGCACCAGGAATTTCGGCCGCCGGGCCCGGATCGCGTTGCGGCGCCGGCGCCGCGGCGCGGGCTCGCTCTCGGCAGAGTCCTGCAATTGCGGAAGTGCGAAGATATCGCTCCACATCTGCCAGGCGGATGCGATCTCCTCGGAATTGGAACTGACGCACAGGGGGACAGTCAATGACGGGTCGCGGTGAAGCAGCACGAGCATCTGCGCATCGTCGATGCCGCGCAGCGCGACGCCGAGAAAGTCGCTGACGCGAACGTTGACCGCCATCCGCATGCCGTGGACGGCGCGGTGCAGCACGACGCGTTCGCGGTGAAGTTCGATCTGCCGCACACCGCCATCCGCGCGGCTGTCGTGCGCGGGGAAGCTGATGGGCAGAGAAAGCGGGTCGAGCCGCAATGCACGGCTCGACCCAGCGGGATTGATCCCGCCTTTTGCTGTTTGACGCCTCACGGCTTGGTCTCCCCGCCGGGATTATGTTCCCGGTCGATAGGTGAGACCTTAGCCGTGCGCTTTACGTTTTGGCTTAAAAAGGCTGGTTAATCCGCCGTCACCGCCCCCCCTTTCGCCGGCATGATTGACAAGACCTTGGCCAGCATGATTGACGAGACCTTGCGGGCGCGGCGAAAATTGTTACGGTCCGGCCTTGTGAAAATGCTTGAAGTCCGCGTCAATCGGGCACATCTGATGTGTCATCCAATTTGACTCTAAAGCCCCATCCACGGCGTAGGATTTTGTTCGTGATCTCTTCACCATCAACCGCGTCGCCGCCTTCCGCGAAAGCCGCAAAATCCGACCTGTTCGATCAATCGGCGCTGAGCGCGCTCGCGCAGCGGCTGGTCGAGGCGGCCAAGCGCGCCGGCGCCGACGCCGCCGACGCAGTCGCGGTGCGCGGCGTCTCGCAAGGGGTCGAGGTGCGCGACGGCCGGGTCGAGGAATCCGAGCGCTCCGAAGGCGACGACGTCGGATTGCGCGTGCTGGTGGGACAGCGCCAGGCGGTGGTCTCGACCAACGATATCTCCGGCGACGGCATCGCCAAGCTCGCCGAGCGCGCGGTCGCGATGGCGCGCGTCGCGCCCGATGACAAGTATGTCGGCCTCGCCGATCCCTCGCTGTTGGCGCGCGATTTTCCCGATCTCGATCTGCTCGATCCGGAGGTGCCCTCGACCGCCGAGCTCGAACGGCGGGCGCAGGAGGCGGAAGCCGCGGCGCTGGCGGTGAAGGGCGTCTCCAAATCGGGCGGCGCGTCGGCATCCGCCGGAATCGGCGGCATGGTGCTGGTCACCAGCACAGGCTTCCACGGCTCCTATCTGCGCTCGAGCCAAGGCGTCTCGATGACGGCGATATCGGGCGAAGGCACCGGCATGGAGCGTGACTACGATTACACGACCGCGCCGCATGCCGCCGACCTCGAACCGCCGGAGCGCGTCGGTCGGATCGCCGGCGAGCGTACGGTCGCCCGCGCCAATCCGCGCAAGGTCGAGACCTGCAAGGTGCCGGTGGTGTTCGACCCGCGCGTGTCGGGATCGCTGGTCGGCCATCTCGTCGGCGCGGTCAACGGCGCCTCGATCGCGCGCAAGACCAGCTTTCTCAAGGACCGTCTCGGCGAACAGTTGTTTTCGAAGAACATCCGCATCATCGACGATCCCTTGCGCAAGCGCGGATTGCGCTCGCAGACCTTCGACGCCGAGGGCGTCACGGTCAAAAAGCTCGCCATCATCGACGAGGGCGTGCTGACCACGTGGCTGCTGGATTGCGCGACCGCGCGGGAACTTGGCCTGGTGACCACCGGCCACGCCCATCGCGGGGTCTCGTCCTCGCCGTCGCCCGGGCCGTATAATCTGCATCTCGAGCCCGGCGAGCCTAGTCCGGCCGAGCTGATGAGCGATATCAAACAGGGCTTTTACGTCACCGACCTGATCGGCTCCGGCGTCAACGGCGTCACCGGCGACTATAGCCGCGGCGCTTCCGGTTTCTGGATCGAGAACGGCAAGACCACCTATCCGGTGAGCGAGGTGACGATCGCGGGCCATCTCTTGGATATCTTCAAGTCGATGGTCGCGGCCAACGACCTGGAATTCCGTTACGGCGTCAATGCGCCGACGGTGCGTATCGAGGGATTGACGCTTGGCGGACGCTAACGCCACCGCGCAGACAAAGGTTCTGGCACGCGACGCCGAACTGCTGAAAGACACGGTGCGGGAAGCAGGCAGCTTGGCGCTGTCGCTGTTTGGCACCGAATTGAAGAACTGGACCAAGGGATCGTCGTCGCCGGTATCGGAGGCCGATATCGCGGTCAATGAGCTGCTCGAGACGCGGCTGCGGACGTCGACGCCGGATTACGGCTGGCTGTCCGAGGAAAGCGCCGACGACGAGCAACGTCTTTCCAAGCGCCTGGTATGGATCGTCGATCCGATCGACGGCACGCGCGGCTATCTCGCCGGCCGCGAGGACTGGTGCGTCAGCGTGGCGCTGGTCGAGGGCGCGTCGCCGCTGCTGGCGGCGGTATTTGCGCCGGCCAGCGAGGAGTTTTTCTTCGCCATGCGCGGGCGGGGCGCGACGCGCAACGAGGTCGCCGTGCACACGACGCCGGGCACTGAGCTCGATTTCTCGCGCGTGGCCGGTCCGAAACCTCTGGTCGAGCGGTTGAGCCCCTCATCCGCCGAGATCGCGCTGCATCCGCGAATCGGTTCGCTGGCGCTGCGGCTCTGCCGGGTTGCGCAAGGTAGTCTCGATGCCGCGTTTGCCGGCGGTCAAAGCCGCGACTGGGATCTTGCCGCGGCGAATTTGATCGTGCAGGAAGCGAATGGTAAGATGACCGCGCTTTCCGGGGATACGATCCTTTACAATCGCCGGGAGGTGGCGCACGGGGTGCTGGTGGCCGCGGGTCGCGATCGTCATGCGAGCATCGTCTCGCACTTTCGAAAACGACCGTTGCCCTGAACGCCTTCGATGTGCTTCTGAGTGCTTCTGAAATCCCTGATTGCCGGGCACCTTTAGGAAAACAGACATGCCAGATAGTGCCCCGCAGCAACTGCTGCATCTCGTCATCGGCGGCGAACTGACCGACCTCAACGGCACGACGTTCAAGGATCTCGATCAGGTGGAGATCGTCGGCGTATATCCCAATTACGCCAGCGCCTACGCGGCCTGGAGGGCCAAGGCGCAGCAGACCGTCGATAACGCCCATATGCGCTACTTCATCGTGCATCTGCACCGGCTGCTGGATCCGCGACAAGACACGAAATCTGCCAATTGAAGAAACTGCTCCGTGATACGCTGCGCAGCAGCTGGTTTCAGCGTGCTGTGGGCTTCCTCGCGGCCGAGTATCTGCGGCTGGTCTGGCTGACCAACAAGTTCACTTTCGATCCGCCTCACGTCTATGACATGGTGGAGCCGCGCCAGCCTGCGATCTTCGCGTTCTGGCACGGCCAGCATTTCCTGACGCCCTTCATCAAGACCAAGGAAAGCCACCGCGCCAAGGTGCTGATTTCGCGGCATCGCGATGGCGAGTTCAACGCGATCGCCGTCGAACGGCTGGGGGTCGGCACCATCCGCGGTTCCGGCGATCACGGCTCGGCATTTCACCGCAAGGGCGGGGTGGGCGCCTTCAAGGAGATGGTGCGGGCGCTTCATGAGAACTATAATGTCGCATTGACCGCCGATGTGCCGAAGCGCTCGCGCGTCGCGGGGCTCGGCATCATCATGCTGGCGCGGGAATCCGGACGGCCGATCATGCCCTTTGCGATGGCCACCAGCCGCTTCATTCGTCTCAACAATTGGGATCGCACCACCATCAACTTGCCGTTCGGGCGCGGCGCGCTGGTCGGCATCGAAGAAATCAATGTGCCGCCGGACGCCGACGCCGCGACCATGGAAGAGCTTCGCCTGAAGCTCGAAAACATTTTGAACGAGGCGACCCGCCGCGCTTACGCGAGGGTCGGCCGGCCGGAAGAGGCCGACCATGGTTAATCCGCTGCCGATGACGCTGCGCGTCTATCGCAGCCTTTCCTCGGCCGTGGTGCCGCTGGCGCCGGCGCTGATCAACCGGCGGCTGAAGCTGGGCAAGGAGGATCCAGCGCGGATCGGCGAACGGCGCGGCATGAGCCAGGACGTGCGGCCGGACGGGCCGCTGGTCTGGATCCACGGCGCCAGCGTCGGCGAGGTGCTGGCGGCCGCCGCGCTGATCGAGAAACTGCGCGCGCTGAACATTCGCATCCTCCTCACCTCGGGCACGGTGACGTCAGCGGCGATCGTGGCCAAACGGTTTCCGGCCGATATCATCCATCAATACGTGCCTTACGATTCGCCGCGCTATGTCGCGCGCTTCCTCGATCACTGGCGGCCGTCGCTGGCGCTGTTCATCGAATCCGATCTGTGGCCGAACTTGATTCTGTTGAGCGCAGCGCGGCGGCTGCCGATGGTTCTGATCAACGGCAGGATGTCGCAACGCTCGTTTCCGCGCTGGCGCAGGGTTTCGGGCACGATCTCGGCGCTGCTCGGCCGCTTCGACGTCTGCCTCGCGCAATCGCGCACCGATGCCGAGCGCTTCACGGCGCTTGGCTGCCGCGATGTCATCGTCACCGGCAATCTGAAGCTGGATGTTCCGGCGCCGCCCGCCGATCCCGTCAAGCTCGAGCGGCTGATGTCGATAACGCGCGGCCGGCCGATCGTCGTTGCCGCCTCGACCCATCCGGGCGAGGAAGAAATTCTGCTCGATACGCACAAGACGCTGGCCGGTGTCTTTCCATCGCTATTGACGGTGATCGTGCCGCGGCATCCCGACCGCGGGCTTTCGATCGCGCGGACGATCGCGGCGGCCGGGCTGAAGCCTTCGCTGCGCTCGCGCGAGGAGTTGCCTGTGGCTGCGACCGACATCTATGTCGCGGATACCATGGGCGAACTGGGATTGTTCTATCGGCTTGCGCCGATCGTGTTCATGGGCGGGTCGCTGGTCGCCCATGGCGGGCAGAATCCGATCGAGGCGGCCAAGCTCGGTGCGTCGATCGTCCATGGCCCCCACGTGTTCAATTTCTCCGATGTCTACGAGGCGCTCGACGGCGCGGTCGGCGCGAAGCGCGCCGATACCGAGGAAGCGCTGGTCAAGCAGCTCGGCCAGCTGTTGGCCGACCCAGTGGCGCGCGAGCACATGCACGCGGCCTCCGCGCGGGTGGTGGAGCAACTCGGCGGCGCGCTGGACCGCACGCTCGCCGCGCTCGAGCCGTATCTGTTGCAGCTAAGGCTCGAGATGGGAGCCGGTAATGCGTGAGCCGGCCTTCTGGCACCGGCCGTCGTCATGGAAGTCGCATCTGCTCCGCCCGCTCGCCGCCCTCTATGGCGCGGTCGCGGCGCTGCGGTTGCAGCGCAAGGGGTTCGACGCCGGCGTTCCCGTGTTCTGCGTCGGCAATTATCACGTCGGCGGCGCCGGCAAGACGCCTGCCGTGCTGGCGCTGGCCGAGATCTTGCGCGAGCTCGGCGAGACGCCGGTGGTGCTGAGTCGCGGCTATGGCGGAAAGCTGCGCGGGCCGGTCGTGGTCGATCCCGCGAGGCACACGGCCGTGAAGGTCGGCGACGAGCCATTGATGATGTCGTCCCGTGTTTTGGTGGTGGTGGCGCGCGACCGCGTCAATGGGGTGGCGATGGCGAGATCGCAGGGCGCCAGCGTGATCCTGATGGACGACGGCTTTCAGAATCCGGCGATCGCCAAGGATGTAGCGCTGATCGTGATCGACAGCGAACGCGGCATCGGCAACGGCTATGTGATCCCCGCGGGTCCCCTGCGCGCACCGCTGCCACAGCAGCTTGCGCGCACCGACGCGCTGATCGTGGTCGGCGGGGGAGACGCAAGCAAGGAAGTCGCCGCCGCAGTCGCCGCGCGCGACGGGCAGGTGCTGGCGGCGCGTCTGCAGCCCAATGCGGCTTCGGTCGCGGCACTCACGGGCAAGCGCGTCCTCGCCTTTGCCGGCATCGGGGATCCCCAGCGCTTTTTCAGGACGCTGCGTTCAAGCGGGATCGACGTGGTCCGCGAGCGCGCCTTCGCCGACCACCACGATTTTTCGGAAAATGAGATCGAGGCGTTGCGCGCCGAATCAGGGCGCCATGCGCTGACGCTGGTGACGACGGAAAAGGACCTGGCGCGGTTGCGCAAGGGCGAGGAACTTCCCGCGCTGATGCGCGAGATCGTGCCGTTTGCGATCACGCTGGAGTTCGAGGACGGCGGAAAGTTGCGGAAGTTTCTTGCGGATCGGCTGTTTCGGGCGCGCGGGAAGAAATTTCGCGCGGCCTGACTTAACCCTTCGCCTTCAACGCGGCGGGGAAATGCCGCTGCAGTACGGCGCTTGGTATGGCGTAGGCTTCCTGCAGATCGACGCTCCAGTATTTCAGCTCGTCCAGCGGAATCCGCGCATCGGTCACCGCGCAGCGCACATAGGTTCCGGGCGAGATCACGCGGAAATCGCCGTCCAGATATTGCACCTGGGCCTCGCCATGGCCCGAGGGGCCGAATTTGTTCAGCACCGTTGAATGCTCCGATTAATTTCCGGTAATCCGGGGTCGCGATTGATCTAGCATAGATAGGTCGCGCTGTCCGCCGGTGAACCCCACCGATTTGTGATGTTTTGGGCATTTGGCCGCGTGCTAGCTTTTGCGCCGATGGACGCTGTTTCTCCTGCGCCAAAAATGAGCCGCAATCCCCGATGCGCCCTCTTGCCGCAATCGCATTCCTGACACTCATTGCCGTAACTTCCTTGGCCACGGCTTCGGCTGACATCACCGCGGTCGCCGCGGCCGAACCCTTGCCGGTGCCGCGACAGGTCGCGATCCCGTCCGGCAGTGGAACATTGCGCGCCGCGCTTTTCAAGCCGGACGGCGACGGCCCGTTTCCGACCGTGATCGCGCTGCATGGCTGCGGCGGATTGGCCTCCCATTCCGAGCCGGTCCTCCCGCGCTACCGCGACTGGGCCGAGCAATTGCTGAAGGACGGCAAGGCCGTCCTGCTGCCGGACAGTTTTGGTTCGCGCGAACTTGGCCCGCAATGCCGGGTCAAGGAGCGGCAAGTGCATGGCCGTCGCGAGCGGGTGGCGGACATCCTGGCGGCGCGGCAATGGCTGCTGCAGCAGTCCTGGGTCGTCCAAAACCGCATCAGCCTGATGGGATGGGCCAGCGGCGCGAGTGCGCTGCTATGGGCGGTGCGACCGCAATTGCTGTCACGCAATGCCAAGGAGCCGGATTTCCGTTCTGCGATCGCTTTCTATCCGGATTGCCGCACCTCTTCCGGGCTCGGCTGGAGCGCGCGCGTGCCGACGCTGGTCCTGATCGGCGGCAAGGATGACGTCGCCTCGCCGCCGGCCTGCCGCCAGATGATCGACGGCGCGCGCGGGCGCAGCGCGCTGACGCGGATCGTGGTCTATCCGGGCGCCTATCACGATTTCGATCGCGCCAACCTGCCGCTGCACGCGGTGAACGCGGCCGCCGATGCCGCTGTGCCCGAGCGCGGCCATCTCGGCGGCGATCCCGATGCGCGCGCCGACGCTGAGAAGCTCGTCGCGGATTGGCTGGCGCGGTGAGTTAAAACAAGCTGCCCTGATCGACCGGCTTCGCGAGGCGCTTGGGCGCCGCCGGCTTTGGTTCGCGCGGCGCCGCTCTTGGCTCGCTTTCGGGAGCAGAGGTCGCCGGCGGCCGGTCCGCGTCCGCCGTCGCAGCCACTCGTCCGTCGGAAAATTCCAGATCGAGCCGGGCTCCGGGGCCGATGCTGCTGGCCGCGTGGAGCGCGTGGCCGGCTTCGTCGCGCACCAGCGCGAATCCGCGTGCCAGCACGCTGCGATAGGATAGCGCCGTCAGCAATTGCCCGCTGTGGGTGACGCGCGCATCGAGCCGCTGCAGGACGGTGGAAAGCGCGCGCCGCGCCCGCTCGGCGAGCCGGTGGGTGCGCTCGCGGTGGCGCGCGATCGCCTGGCGCTGCGCCTGCGCATTGGCGAGCTTCGACGCTTTCAGCCGCACGTCGAGCCCCGCATAGCGATCGCGGCGGCGGCGCAGCAGCGATTTCGTGGCAAGCGTCAGCCGTTCGCCGGATACCGTCAGCCGGTGCTGGGCCTGCGCGACCTGTCCGCGCAAAACCCGCAAGGTCAGCCGGCTGCTGGCCTGCGCGAAGCGGCGGAAATGCGCATGGGTATTGGCCTTCAGTCCGCGGGGCAGGGCGCCTGAGGCCGCATCCAGCCGCTGCCGCGGGATGGCGAGAAGCTCGCTTGCCGCGGGCAGCGCGCGGCCTGCGGCGCGCAGCTCGTTGCGGCGGCTTTCCTGGCCGCGCTGCCAGCACACAAACGTGCGGCGCGCGAGGCTTTCGACCTCGGCAAACAATTCGCTGCGGACAGGGACCGCCATCTCGGCCGCCGCCGTCGGCGTCGGCGCGCGCTTGTCGGCGGCAAAATCGATCAGCGTGATGTCGGTCTCGTGGCCGACCGCGGAAATCAGCGGGATCAGGCTTTCGGCCGCGGCGCGCACCACGATCTCCTCGTTGAACGACCACAGGTCCTCCAGCGAGCCGCCGCCGCGCGCGACGATCAGCACATCGGGGCGCGGGATCCTGCCGCCCTTGGGCAACGCGTTGAAGCCGCGGATCGCGGCCGCGACCTGCTCGGCCGAGCCTTCGCCCTGCACCTTGACCGGCCATACCAGTACGTGGCGCGGAAAGCGGTCTTCGAGGCGATGCAGGATGTCGCGAATCACCGCGCCCGTCGGCGAGGTGACGACACCGATCACCTCCGGCAGCCACGGCAACTCCTGCTTGCGCGCCGCGTCGAACAGGCCCTCGGCGGCGAGTTTCTTTTTGCGCTCTTCCATCAGCGCCATCAGCGCGCCGATGCCGGCGGGCTCGAGCGACTCGATCACGATTTGGTATTTCGACGAGCCGGGATAGGTGGTGAGCTTGCCGGTGGCGATGACCTCGAGCCCTTCCTGCGGCTTGAAGCGCATCCTGGCGTGGGCGAATTTCCAGATCACCGCCTCGATCTTGGCGCTCTCGTCCTTGAGCGCGAAATAGCAATGCCCGGAGGAGTGGGCCCCGCGAAAACCGGAGATTTCGCCGCGCACCCGCACGTGGCCGAAAGTGTCCTCCACCGTGCGCTTCAGCGCGGAGGACAGTTCGGAGACGGTATATTCCGGCGCGTTGATCAGGTTTTCCGCTGCGGGCATCTTGGCTGATTCGGTCTTTTGAGGCTTGCGCGCAAGGTAGGGGCTTTAGGCAGTCCCCGCCAATTCACGCCCTTGCGCGTCCGATAACTCTGTGTTATAGAGTACTCTATATCGGAGCTAATTAGGACGGGAACAATGGCTAAGCTTCTGTTCGGTTTCGTCGGCCTGCTGGCACTCGTGGCGATTTTCCCCATTGCCGTGATAGCGCTCACTGCGCCCGCATCCCCGCCGCCGATGGCCTCCATGGCGGCGCCTTCCACGCAGGTCCAGGACGTTCCGGCACCTCGGCAATTCACGGCGCGGGATGGCGCCAGCCTGCAATTTTACGCCTATCCCGCAGAGCCGGATAAGGTTGCCGTTCTGGTTCATGGCTCGGCCGGTCCCGGAACCAGCATACATCCCCTTGCGGAAGCATTGCGCGCCGCTGGCGTCACGACCTACGTGCTCGACATCCGGGGCCATGGCGGCTCAGGCCGGCGCGGCGACATCGATTACATCGGACAGATCGATGACGATCTCGCGGACTTTGTCGCCCAACTCGGGCCGGCGAAGAGCGGCGAAATCCGTACCCTTGTGGGGTTCTCCGCCGGGGCTGGTTTCACCATCCGCTTTGCCGGCGGTTCATATGGACTCCTGTTCGACCGCTATGTGTTTTTGTCCCCAATCCTCCCGGCGTCACCAACCTGGCGCCCGAGCGCCGGAGGCTGGATCAATATTTCCATCCCGCGCGTTGTTACGATCGCCCGGCTCGATCACCTGGGCATTCACTGGTTCGACGGCTTTCCCGTCATCAGCTACGCCGTGTCGCCCGACCGATCGCGCGAGACGACCGCCAGCTATTCCTATCGGCTCATGATGAATTTCGGCGCTGGACCCCAGTATGAGACTTATCTGAAAAACATTCGCCGCCCGGCTGCGGTGCTCGTCGGCGCTGCCGACGAGCAGGTGGTCGCGGACCAATTCGCGCCGCTGCTGCAGCGCCTTGGCGCGAGCATCCCGGTCACGATTGTCCCGAACATGAAACACCACGACATGATCGCCGCGCCCGAAGCGTTGCAGGCGGTCGTTCGCGCGATCTCCCCCGGAGAAGTCGCGGCAGTGATCAAGCTCAATTGAGAGGACAAGTCATGTTGAAATTGTTCCGCGGCTCCCTAAACCTCGTGAAATGGGCACTGTGCATCGTCGGTGCGGCCGCACTCGTGCTCACCGCGATGCTCGCGACGCCGCTCGCTCGCTTGCCGGAGGTGACCTCGATAACGAAGACGGCTCGCGCGGTCGATCGCAGCACCATGCCGCCCCTGGAGCGCTTCTCCGCCCGCGACGGCACGGAACTGGCGTACCGGCACTATCCGGCGCGGGGCGTTGCGAGCGAAAAGATCGCCATCCTCGTGCACGGCTCGTCGGGTTCGAGCGTCGCGGTGCACGCGCTCGCGGACGCGTTGGCTGCGCGGGGAGTCGAGACCTATGCGCCTGACATTCGCGGGCATGGCGGCTCCGGCACCCGCGGCGACATTGCCTATATCGGCCAGCTCGAGGACGATCTCGCCGACCTCGTCGCGGTCGTCCGCAAGACTGCGCCGACGCAGCCATTGATCCTGCTGGGGCATTCCGCGGGCGGCGGCTTTGCGCTTCGGGTTGCGAGCTCGCCGATCCAGAACCTGTTTGCTCGCACAATTCTGCTCGCGCCCTATCTCGGATACGACGCGCCGACCAACCGGCCGGATTCCGGCGGCTGGGCCAGCCCCGACCTTCCGCGCTTCTTCGCGCTCGCGGCGCTGCGCCGGATCGGCATCGGATGCTGCGAGGACCTGCCGACGCTGGCCTTCGCGGTGCCGCCGAATTCCGAACGGATGCTTGCACCGACCTATTCCTACCGCTTGATGCGCAATTTCGCGACGCGCGGCTACAAGGACGATCTTGCCGCCGTGACCAAGCCGCTGACCTTGATTTCCGGCGCCGACGATGAATTGATGCTGGCGGACAAATACGCCGATGCGGTGCACGCCGTCGCGCCGTCGGTCGACGTCAAGCTGATCGAAGGCGTCAACCACATGGGCATTGTCAGCGACATCAGGGCCGTCTCGGCGGTTGCCGAGGATGTTGCCATGCGGGGAACGCCAGGGACTTAAGCCATGATCGACAGCAAACAGGCGGCCGATGCGCTGAGCGACATCGACGACATCGTCCGCCGCGTTCGCCAATCGCAGATCTACAATACCGCAAGCCAGTTGATGATCCTGTGGGGCGCCCTGGTATTCGTCGGCAACCTCGTGACTTATCTCACGCCGCGCTACGCCGATTACGCGTGGCTTCTGGTTTATGTCGGGGGAATGGCGGGCTCGGCTGCCGTCGGCGTGGTCAATCGCGCACGGTCCGGTCCGCGCAACTTCGATTTCAGAATACTCGCCGCATACCTGATGTTCTTCGCGTTCGGCTTTTTCTGCGTGAACGTGCTCGGCCACTTCACGCCGCGCCAGCTCGGAACCTTCTGGCCGATCTATTTCATGCTGACGTACTGCATGGCCGGCTTGTGGTTCGGTTACGCCTTCATCGCGATCGGTCTCGCCGTTACGGCGCTGACGCTGATCGGCTATTACTTCATCGGCGCGGCGTTCCCGCTCTGGATGGCCTTCGTCAATGGCGGTGGACTGATCCTGGGCGGCCTCTGGATGCGCCGGAGCTAGCGGATGGCCGAGCTCGACGACATCATTCACCAGCCGCTGCGGCTGCGGATCATGGCGGCGCTGAACGCGCTGCCTCTGGCCACTGGGCTGGAATTCTCCAAACTGAAAAAGCTGACCGGCGCCACCGACGGCAATCTCGGCGCGCATATCGAGACGCTTGCCAAGGCCGGCTATGTCTCGGTGGAAAAGGCCTTTGTCGGCCGCAAGCCGCAGACCACGGTGACCGCGACCGCCGCCGGGCGTGGCGCCTTCGCCCGCCATGTCGCGACCTTGCAGGAGATCATCGCGGCGTCGGGGGGCCGGCCACTGATTTTCCCCCTTGCAGGGGAGGGCGAACTCGTGCGACCGACGATGGTTTCGAACACCCCATCTGGCTGCATTTCATGCACATCCTTCTGCTCGGTTCCGGCGGCCGCGAACATGCCTTGGCGTGGAAGATCGCAGGCTCCCCGCTGCTGACCAAGCTGTGGTGCGCGCCGGGCAATGCCGGCATCGCGCGCGAGGCCGAATGCGTGGCGCTCGATATTACCGACCATAAGGCGGTGATCGATTTCTGCAAATCGAACGCAGTCGAGCTCGTCGTGGTCGGCCCGGAAACGCCGCTCGCGGCGGGGATCGTCGACGATCTCGCGGCCGCCGGCATCAAGGCGTTCGGGCCGAGCAAGGCGGCCGCGCAGCTCGAGGGCTCCAAGGCTTTCACCAAGGAGCTGTGTACCGAGTGCGGCATTCCGACCGGCGCCTATCGGCGCTTCGGCAACGCGGGCGACGCGCTTGCCTACGTGCGCGCGCAGGGCGCGCCGATCGTGGTCAAGGCCGACGGGCTTGCCGCCGGCAAGGGCGTGGTGGTCGCGAAGACTTTATCCGAGGCGGAAGACGCCATCGCCATGATGTTCGACGGCGCCTTTGGCGCGGCCGGCGCCGAGGTCGTGATCGAGGAGTTTTTGTCGGGCCGCGAGATCAGCTTCTTTGCGCTTGTGCGACGGCGAGCACCGCGATCGCGCTCGCCTCCGCCCAGGACCACAAGCGCGTGTTCGACCATGACCAGGGCCCGAACACCGGCGGCATGGGCGCCTATTCGCCGACGCCGTTCGTGACCGACGAGATCCATGCCGCGATCATGAAAGAGATCATCGGGCCGACGGTCGCCGGCATGAAGGCGCGCGGCACGCCGTTCCGCGGCGTGCTCTATGCCGGCGTGATGCTGACGGCTGAGGGCCCGAAACTGTTCGAATACAACGTCCGCTTCGGCGATCCGGAATGCCAGGTGCTGATGCTGCGGATGATGTCCGACATCGTGCCGGCGTTTCTCGCCTCCTGCGACGGGCAGTTGAAGAATTTCGACCTGCGCTGGTTTGACGAAAGCGCGGTAACGGTGGTGATGGCCGCAAAAGGCTATCCCGGCGATTACCGGAAGGGCAGCCGCATCGACGGCCTCGATGACGCCGCTAAAATCGACGGCGTCGAGATTTTCCACGCCGGCACGCTCGCAAAAGACGGCGCCATCGTTGCCAATGGCGGCCGGGTGCTGAATGTCTGCGCGTTGGGCAAGACGGTCACCGAAGCCCAGGCGAAGGCCTATGCGGCGGTCGATCGCATCCAATGGCCGGAAGGCTTTTGCCGCCGCGATATCGCCTGGCAAGCGGTGGAGATGGAGCGGCGCGACAGCTCCGCTCGTCATACGCGGGCTTGACCCGCGTATCCATCGCTCTTCAAGAGACTCTGCGAAGGAGATGGATTGCCGGGTCAAGCCCGGCAATGACGATCTTGCCCCTCGGTTCGCGCGTGAGACGTTAAATCAAATCGCCGCCCGCGGCCGCCGCCGTGGTGCCGTGCTCGCGGAACGCCTTGATGACGTTGCGGCCGACCGTCCAGCGGTGCACTTCGTCGGGGCCGTCGACCAGCCGCTGCGAGCGGATTGCGTGTACCAGTGCGGCCAGCGGCGTATCCTGGCTGTAGCCGAGCGCGCCGTGCAGCTGGATCGCGGTGTCGACCACGTTGTGCACCATGTGCGCGAGATAGACCTTGGCGATCGAGTTCTCCTGCCGCATGTCCATGCCCTTTTCCGCCTTGTAGGCGATGTGCAGCAGCATCAGGCGCGCCGATGTAGAGCTGGCTGGCGCATTCGGCGAGCATGAACTGCACCGCCTGGCGGTCGGCGAGCAGCTCGCCGAAGGTCGAGCGGTTGGTGACATGCGCCGCCGCCATGTCGAGCGCGCGCTGGGCCATGGCGACGTTGTGCATGCCGTGGCGCAGGCGCCCGTAGGCGAGGCGGTGCTGGCCCATGTTGAAGCCGTTGCCTTCGCCGCCGAGCAGGTTGTCGGCCGGCACCTTCAGATCCTTGATCTCGATCTCGGAATGGCCGCCGCCCAGGATGTGCGTAGATGCGGGCCCTCGATCGCCATGGTCTTGATGTTGCGCTTGATGCGTGTAGCCGGGGTTCGGCAGTTCGACGATGAAGGTCGAGTACTGCTGGTGGCGCGGCGCGTCCGGATCGGTCTTCGCCATCACCAGCGCCATGTCGGCGACGCTGGCGGACGACGAGAACCACTTCTCGCCGTTCAGGATGTAGTTCTCGTTGCCGTCCTTCACCGCCGAGGTCTGCATGCCGGTGGCGTCGGCGCCGGCGGCCTTCTCGGTCATCGAGATAGCAGATGCGCTTTTCGCCGTTCAGCAGCGGCTTGAGGAATTTCTCCTTCTGGTACGTCGGTGCCGTGCTCGAGCAGGGTCAGCATCGTGGCGTCGTCGGGGCCCTGCGTGTTCATCGACAGCGCGCCGAGCATGGCTTTCGCCGAGCTCCATCTGCACCAGCGCGTTGGCGAGCGGGCCGAGGCCCATGCCGCCATATTCCTTCGGGATGAACGGGCACCACAGCCCCTGCGCGCGCGCCTTCGCCCGCAGCTCGCCGAGCACCTCGTCGTAGTCGGCTTGCCGTCCAGATTCCTTCTCGGCCGGGATGCATTCGTCGTGCACCCATTGGCGCACCCGTTCGCGGATGGCCTTGGCCTCGGCGGGAATTTCGAAATCGATCGACATGGCATTTCCTCTGTTGGTTCTTGCTGCCTGGACTTGAGCGATGGCATATACCCCAGGCGCGCCAGCGGCAACGACAAACAAAGTTTGAAGTGCTAGCTGTCATTCTCCGCGTATGCGGGGTATCCAGTACGCCGCGGCGGCTGTTGTCGACGGCGGCGTTGGTGTTTACTGGATCATCCGCATTCGCGGATGATGACGGGTGTGCGATCATGCCCGATCTTGCCGATCTGTTTCCCGGCTATGAGTCCGAATGGATCAACACCTCCGCGGGCCGCATTTTTGCCCGCGTCGGCGGCAAGGGCCCGCCGCTGTTGCTGCTGCACGGCTTTTCGTCGACCCATGTGATGTGGCACCGGGTGGCGCCGCAGCTTGCCGACCAATTCACCCTGATCATCGCCGACCTGCCGGGCTATGGCTGGTCGGACATGCCCGAGAGCGACAAGGACCACACGCCCTACACCAAGCGCGCGATGGCAAAGACCATGGTGGAGGCGATGGAGCAGCTCGGCCATGTGCATTTCGCGCTCGCCGGACACGACCGCGGCGGCCGCGTGTCGTATCGGCTGGCGCTCGATCATCCCGGCCGGCTGTCGCGCCTTGCCGTGCTCGATATCCTGCCGACCTATAACTACTGGGAGCGCATGAACCGGCTCTATGCGCTGAAGATCTATCACTGGACCTTTCTGGCGCAGCCCTATCCGTTGCCGGAAACGCTGATCTCCGGCGCGGGCGAGTTCTTCCTGAGGCAGAAGATGGCGAGCCAGACCAAGACGAAAACGCTTGACGCCATCGATCCGCGCGCGCTCGAGCATTATCTCGCGCCGTTCCGCGATCCGTCGCGGATGCACGCGATGTGCGAGGATTATCGCGCCGGCGCCTATGCCGACTACGAGATCGACAAGGCCGATTTCGAGGCGGGCAAGAAGATCACCATCCCGATGCTGGCGCTGTGGGGCGATGTCGGCATCGCCTCTGCCGCGGCAACCCCGCTCGACACCTGGAAGAAATGGGCGACCAACGTCACCGGCGCGCCGGTCGATTCCGGGCATTTCTGACGGAGGAAAATCCGGATGTGACGGCGCGGTTGCTGCGGGAGTTTTTTCTGGCGGGGTAGGTGCGGGCGTAGCCACAAACACAGCTCGTCATACCCGCGAAGGCGGGTATCCAGTACGCCGCGGCCTTTCGATTGAACACAGCCGTCTCTGGAATACTGGGTCGTCCGCCTTCGCGGACGATGACAGCGGTAGGCTGATGACGGGGTACGGGCAGGGGCGTCGCCTAATCTACCGCCGCTCCCGGAAAAACTCCTGCAACAGCGCCGCCGCCCTGGTTTCCCCGACCGCGGAATAGACCTGCGGCACGTGATGGCAGGTCGGCGAGGCAAAAAACCGCACGCCGGAATTGACCGCGCCGCCCTTGGGGTCGGCGGCGCCGTAATAGAGCCGCCGGATGCGCGCGAACGAGATCGCGCCCGCGCACATCGTGCACGGCTCGAGCGTGACGTAGAGATCGCAATCGACCAGCCGCTCGGTGCCGATCCGCTCGGCGGCCTGCCGGATCGCCAAGATTTCGGCATGCGCGGTCGGATCGCAGTCGGTCAGGGTCCGGTTACCGGCGGTGGCGATGACCTCGTAATCCCTGACAATCACGCATCCGATCGGAACTTCGCCGGATTTTCCGGCATTTTCCGCCGTTTTCAGCGCCAAATCCATGAAAGAAGGGGCGGTCATGCCTCGTATCATCGGAAGAAACCTGCTACTAGATGCGCCTTCAGCAAAAGTGGATCTTTGGCTTTACGTGAGATAGCGCCGCTGACAGCGCGCGTATCGCCATTCGCCTTGCACCTATCCTGCACCTTCAGTGAGACCTTCATGCCCCGCGACAGCGACAAAAACAACGATTCCCGCGGCCGGCGTGACAGGCCCGGAGGCGGCAAGGGCCGCTCGGGCGCCTCGCGGGGGCCGGAGAAGAAGTTTGCCAAGCGCGGCCTTGTGGCCAAGGATTTTGCCGGAAAGCGCGATGGCGACAAGCGCTCTTTTGGCGAGGGGCGTCCGCCGCGTCGCAGCGACGACAGCAATGCTCCGCGCCGCGATTTCAGCGACAAGCCGCGGTTCAACCGCGATGACCGCCCCCGCGGCGATCGGCCGTCTGGCGATCGCACGCCGCGCGACGACCGCACGCCGCGCGACGGCGACGGCGAGAAACGCGCTTTCAAGCCGCGCGGCGACCGGCCCAATTTGATCGCCCCAAGTTTGATCGCCCCAATTTGATCGACCCAAGTTCGACCGGCCCAAGTTCGACCGTGACGACCGCGGTGGCGAAAAGCGTCCCTACGCCCCGCGCGCCGGCCGCGACGATGCCCGCCCGGCCGCTCGATTTTCCGAGAAGAAGTTCGGCGATAAGAAGCCTTACGCTTCGCGGGACCGTGACGGTGACAAGCGGCCCTATACGCCGCGCGGCGAAGGTTTCCGCGGGCGTAACGACCGCCCGAGGGAAGAGCGCAAGTTTGGCGAGCGAACGTTTGGCGACCGTCCGGCGCGGGGTGGCGATCGGCCGGAGAGAAAATTTGGCGGCGACAAGAAATTCTCGCGCGGCGCGCCGGATCGCGGGCGCGACCGGGGTGATCGCAAGCGCGACCCGGGGGATCGCAAGCGCGACCCCGGGGATCGCGCCCCGCGCAGAGATTTTGGCGACCGTCCGTTCGGTGGCGAATTCGAAGCCGTGGCAGAAGCGCGAGCCCGGTTCGGATCGTCCGGAACGCAATTCGCGTCCGTCTGGCGATGGCGCGCGCAATTTTGACCGGCCGAGATTCGACCGCCCCCGCGAAGGTCGCGAGGATCGTTCGAAATTCGATCGCCCCCGTGAAGCTCGCGAGGACCGTCCGAAGTTCGACCGGCCGCGCGACGACCGTCGTCCGCGCCCCGAGGGCCGTGCCGACTGGCAGGAACATCCGCGCAGCGAGGGGCGAGCCGACCGGTTCGCCGACCGCCCGCGCCGCGAGGGTGAAGACGAGAGCAAAATCTTCGCCAAGCGTCCCGCGTTCGGCGGCCGCGGCAGCTTTCGCGAGCGCAAGGCCGACTTCGACAAGCGCGCACCGCGCGAGGAACCGAGGCGGAAGAAATCCGGCGAGCGCATCGCCAAGGTGGTGTCGCGCGCAGGGCTCGCCTCGCGCCGCGACGCCGAGGCGTGGATCACCGAGGGCCGCGTCACCGTCAACGGCCGCGTCATCAACTCGCCGGCGCTCGATGTCACGGCCAACGATGTCGTCACGGTCGACGGCAAGCCGTTGCCGCCGCGCGAGCGCACGCGGCTGTTTCTCTATCACAAGCCGCGCGGGCTGATGACCACGCATGCCGACCCGGAAGGGCGGCCGACGGTGTTCGACCATCTGCCGGAGGGGTTGCCGCGGTTGATCTCGATCGGCCGGCTCGATTTCAACACCGAGGGCCTGCTGCTGCTTACCAATGACGGCGGGCTGGCGCGCGTGCTCGAACTGCCCGATACCGGCTGGCTCCGCCGCTATCGCGTCCGCGCCCATGGCGAGGTGACGCAGGCCCAGCTCGACCAATTGAAGGAGGGCATCGAGGTCGACGGCGTCAAATACGGATCGATCGACGCCACGCTCGAGCGCGACCAGGGCGCCAATGTCTGGCTGGTGTTCGCGATCCGCGAAGGCAAGAACCGCGAGGTGCGCAACGTGCTGGCGCATCTCGGTCTCGAGGTGAACCGGCTGATCCGGGTGTCCTACGGTCCGTTCCAGTTGGGCGAGATCGCCGAAGGCCAGGTCGAGGAGGTCAAGACGCGGGTGCTGCGCGAGCAGCTCGGCGAGAAGGTGATCGCGCAGGCCGGCGCGGAATTTGATCGGCCGGAGCTAAGCCGGCGCCGAGGGTGAAGCGCACGAGACGCCGCGCGGCAAGAAGCCGTTCAAGCCGTTGGGAAAGAGCGCGCTGATCGCCGACCGCAAGGGCCGCCGCGTGCTGGTGCAGCGCACCGGCAGCGATGAAGCCCGCGCGCGCAACGAGGACGAAGCCAACGGCTACGGCCCGCCGCGCCGCCCCAAGCGCGGCTATCACGGCAAGCGCGACCTAAGGCCGCGCGACGAGTAGGGGCTGAGTTCATGCGCTCTGAGTTTTCATTCGCAATCCGCTTGCTGTCTCTCTCCGCAGATCCCCTGCGCTCTTCTCCCCTCCCCCCTCGTAGGGCGGGGAGGGGTCGGGGGTGGGGGGTGGCTCCGCGGGTACCCATGCTGGTGTTGAGTCGCTGAAGCACCCCCCACCCCCGACCCCTCCCCGCCACGCGCTGCGCGCGCGGGGGAGGGGAGCAATCGGCGCCCGCTGCGGGAGGGGAGACTTCCCAGCACCGCCGCCAAGGGCGAAGGGTGCGCACCTCCCGTTCGTTGGACATGCGGATTTTCTAATGCGCGTCGTCGGCGGACGATTGAAGGGCCGCAACCTCGCCTCGCCCTCCTCGCGCGACATCCGTCCGACCGCGGACCGGCTGCGCGAGTCGGTGTTCAACATCCTGATCCACGCCTATGGCGATCCGATTGCGGGCGCGCGGGTGCTCGACCTGTTTGCCGGCACCGGCGCGCTCGGCATCGAGGCGGTCTCGCGCGGGGCGGCTGTTCGCGCTGTTCGTCGATAACGGCACCGAAGCACGCGCGCTGTTGCGCAACAATGTCGAGGCGCTGGGGCTCGGCGGCGTCACCAAGGTGTTTCGCCGCGACGCCACCAATCTCGGCCCGGCGCATCCGGTCGAGCCGTTCTCGCTGGCGTTTCTCGATCCGCCCTATGGCAAGGGACTTGCCGAGAAGGCGCTGGCCTCGCTGCGCGACGGCGGCTGGCTGACGCCGGGCGCGCTGCTGGTGGTCGAGGAGGCCAAGGCGGCCGCGTTCGCCGCGCCGGAAGGTTTTGAGGAACTGGAGCGGCGGGCGTATGACGACACGGAGTTTGTGTTTTTGCGCGCTCAGCTGACAGCCGCAACCACCGTCGTCATGCTCCGCGAAAGCGGAGCATCCAGTATTCCAGAGGCGGCGCGTGACCGATGCGTCTGATCCGTCGTACGCCAAGGTCGCGGCGTACTGGGTCGCCGGCGGTCGAGCCGGGCGATGACAGCTTAAACGAGCGAGGCTCTGCTACCTCCGCCCGAACAGCTTCTCGATATCCGACAGCTTCAATTCCACATAGGTCGGGCGGCCGTGGTTGCACTGGCCGGAATTGGGCGTGGCTTCCATCTCGCGCAGCAGCGCGTTCATCTCTTCCGGCTTGAGGCGGCGGCCGGCGCGCACCGAGCCGTGGCAGGCCATGGTGGCCGCGACATGCATCAGCTTTCGCTCCAACGGCAGCGCCTCGTCCCATTCCGCCATGTGCTCGGCGAGGTCGCGCAACAGCGCGCCAGCATCGATCTTGCCGAGCAGCGACGGCGTCTCGCGCACCGCGACCGCGCCGGGGCCGAAGGATTCGATCGCCAGCCCGAACGACGCCAGTTCCTCAGCGCGCGCCAGCAGCCGCTCGACGGTCGCTTCATCCAGCTCGACGATCTCCGGGATCAGGAGGATCTGCCGCTGCACGCCGTTTGCGGCGAGCGAGGCCTTCAGCCTCTCATAGACGATGCGCTCATGCGCGGCGTGCTGGTCGACGACGATCAGGCCGTCGCGGGTCTGCGACACGATATAGGTCTCGTGGATCTGCGTCCGCGCCGCGCCCAGCGGACGGTCGATCAGATCGGCGGAGGCTTGCGCCTCGAACCGCACATCCGCCGTCGGCGCGCCGACGTCGAACGCGGCCTGATCCTGTTCGGCGAGCGCGGTTGCCGCAGCGCCGGCAAACGCCGGCACCGGACCGACCGGCAAAGACGGCGAGCGCCGCCAGTCCCAATTGCCGGGCCGCGGCGCGAACGATGGGCGGAACGCGGCGATCGCGCCACCGCCGTCATTGGCCGCGGTGCGCCGGCCCTCGCGCGCAAGGCCCTCCTTCAGCGCGTGCACGATCAGCGCGCGCACCAGGCCGGCGTTGCGAAACCGCACCTCGGTCTTGGCGGGATGCACATTGGCGTCGACCTCGCGCGAATCGAGCGTGACGAACAGCGCCACCACGGGATGGCGGTCGCGCGGCAGATAGTCGGCGTAGGCCGCGCGCACCGCGCCCACGATGAGCTTGTCGCGCACCGGGCGGCCGTTGACGAACAGATATTGCCCGAGCGCGTTAGCCCGCGTCAGCGACGGCGCGGCGGCAAAGCCCTCGACCACGACGCCGTCGCGCTCGGCGCGAACTTCGATGGCGCAGCCGCGAAAATCGGCGCCCAAGATATCGCCGAGCCGGGTCAGCCGGCCGGCGGCGCCGGGCAGTGCTGCGGCCCAGGTGACCGGCGCGCGTTCCTCGCCGGCGAGCGTAAACGCGATGTCGGGCCGCGCCATCGCGAGCCGCCGCACCATTTCGCGGATCGCTTCGGCCTCGGTGCGGTCGGTCTTGAGGAATTTCAGCCGCGCCGGCGTCGCATAAAAGAGGTCGCCCACCTCGACGCGGGTGCCCTGCGCCAGCGCCGCCGGCATGATTTGCGATTTCACGCCGCCTTCGACCGACAGCGACCAGGCATGCGGCTCGCTGGCATGGCGCGTGGTGATGGAAAGTTTTGCCACCGCGCCGATCGAGGGCAGCGCCTCGCCGCGGAACCCCAGCGTCTTGATCTGCAGCAGATCTTCGTCATCGAGCTTCGAGGTGGCATGGCGATCGACCGCGAGCGCGAGATCGCCGCCGTCATGCCGCTGCCGTCGTCGGTGATGGCGATCCGCCGCCGGCCGCCGCCATCGGTGAAGACGTCGATCCGGCTGGCGCCGGCGTCGATCGCGTTCTCGACCAGCTCCTTGACCACGCTCGCGGGGCGTTCGACCACTTCGCCGGCGGCGATGCGGTTGACGACCTGTTCGGGGAGCTGGCGGACGGGCATGGGTTTCGCTGCAGGACGCGACTTCGGGAGGAGGTTCTTGCGCATTCTAGATCGCTGCGGCGGTGGATGCACGCAGCCGAAAACGCAAATGGTTTCAGGGGCGCGAAATGCCCGAACCATCATATTGAAGCGACTGACTTTTGCGGTCTGCCGGGTGGCAGCGGCCGTATTCGCCAACGGGATTGTGAGGCCAGCGGAGCGGGTATATCGTTTGAAAAAACGACAATCTGCCGGGAGGAAGCCATGTGCCATCTGTTCGCGCACCAGCCGCAACGCGACTATGAATTGCAGACCCGATCGCTGCGGATCGGTGGCCACAGCACGTCGATCCGTCTGGAAATGTCATTCTGGGACACGCTGGAGGAGATCGCGGCGAAAGAGAACATGAGTTTCGGAAAATTCCTCACGACGCTTCACAACGAGGTTCTCGACCATCACGGTGAGGTCAAGAATTTCGCTTCGCTGCTGCGATGTTCCTGTCTGATCTATCGTGCCAAGAGCGTGGTCGTGCTGCCGGAATTTCAAGGCACCGCGGCAGCCATCCTGGACGCCGCAGAATAACAAGTTTACCTCGGCTCCGAAGGGGAGAGGTGAAGCAGCCCTGATCGCGTCAGGGCCGCTCCATTTTTGATACTCGCTCAGATCTCTTTCTTCTGCATCGCGCTCGCGATGGTGTCCGCCTGCCGGATCGCGAGCGACACGATAGTCAAAGTCGGGTTGCAGGCCGCACCGGTGGTGAACTGGCTGCCGTCGGACACGAACAGGTTCTTGATGTCGTGGGTCTGGCCGAACTTGTTCACCACGCCGTCCTTCGGCTTCTCGCTCATCCGGTTGGTGCCCATATTGTGCGTAGAGGGATAGGGCGGCGTCGGATAGGTCACGGTGGCGCCGACGGCGTCGTAGACCGCCGCTCCCTGCTTGTAGGCGTGTGCGCGCATCGCCGTGTCGTTGGGATGATCGTCGAAATGCACGCTCGCGACCGGCATGCCGAACTTGTCCTTGGCGACCGGATCGAGCGTGATGCGGTTGGTCTCCTGCGGCATGTCCTCGCCGACCAGCCACATGCCGGCCATCCGCGGATACGTCTCCATGGCGCTGGTGAAGGTTCTCCCCCAGGCACCCGGGTTCAGGAACGCCGCCATGAAGGGCAGACCGAGCGAGAGCGTTTCCATCTCGTAGCCGCCGACGAAGCCGCGCTTCGGATCGTTCTTGGCCTCATCGCGGATGATGCCGGCCATGGTGGTGCCGCGATACATGTGCACCGACTTCTCGAACGTCGCATACACGCTGCCGGTCATGTGCCGCATGTAATTGCGGCCGACCTGGCCCGATGAGTTGGCGAGCCCGTCCGGGAACATGTTCGAGGCGCTGTTGAGCAGGAGCCGCGGACTCTCGATCGAGTTTCCGGCGACCGCCACCACGCGCGCCTTCTGTCGCTGCATCGCGCCGGTCTCGTCGGCATAGACCACGCCGGTCACCTTGCCCGACGCATCGTGTTCGATCTTGATCGCCATGCTGTTGGGGCGGACCTCGAGATTGCCGGTCGCTTCGCCCTTGGGGATTTCGGTATAGAGCGTCGACCATTTCGCGCCGGACTTGCAGCCCTGGAAGCAGAAGCCGATCTGCTGGCAGGAGCCGCGCCCGTCGCGCGGCTCGGAGTTGATGGCCATGTTGCCGGTGTGCACGGTCTGGTAGCCGAGCTTTTTCGCGCCGGCCTCGAGCACCCGGAAATTGTTGTTGCCGGGCAGGCCGGGAATGTTGTTGGTCCGGGTGACGCCCATCTTGTCTTCGGCCTTGGCGTACCAGGGCTCCATTTCGGCGAGCGTGATCGGCCAGTCCAGAAGGTTGGCGCCGGGCAATTGCCCGTAGGTGGTCCTGGCCTTGAACTCATGCTCGTCGAAGCGCAGCGATGCTCCCGCCCAATGCACCGTGGAGCCGCCGACCGCCTTGACGATCCAGGCCGGAAGGTTGGCGAAGTCCTGGTGGACGCGCCAGCTGCCCGACGTCGTGCGCATATCCTTCCAGGCGAGCTGGGTGAAGCTGTCCCACTCGTCATTGATGAAGTCTGGAATCTCGTAGCGTCCGCCTGCTTCGAGGATGACGACCTTGACGCCCTTCTGCGCGAGCTCGTTGCCCAGCGTTCCGCCGCCGGCGCCCGAACCGATGATCACGACCACGCCGCTGTCGTTGAGATCGAATTTTGCCATGCTGATTTCCTCCCTGACTGTTGTTGCCGAAGCGATTTAAGCCTTCGGCAGCCAATCGATGTCGGCGAAGCCGCGCTTGATGTAACCGCCGTGCTCGGCGGAGGAGCCCTCATAGCCGAATTTCGGCCACAGCTCCTTCTGGTTGTAGAGCGACACGATGAGGTCGCCGCGGATCTTCTTGAAGAAGTCGGTCTGTTCGATGCGCTTGCAGCAGCACCACCCGATCGACTTCCCAGGGGACTTCGGCGTAAGCCAACTTGTGACGATCCTGGGCATCCTGATCGAGCCGGCCGACGCCGTCGTTGATCATCGCCTTCACGGCCGGGTCCTTCGCCGCCTTGTCGTCCCACGGCTTGATCGCGGTGATGTAGTAGCTGTCGGCGAGGAAATCGTGCGGATAGATATCGCGCGCGACCTTCACCAGCGTCTTCAGCGTCGCGGGCGTCAGCGCTGTCGCGTCATCGGCCCAGGCATCCTCGATTGTAAGGCCGGTGCTGGTGGCAACCGCGACAGCCGGCACCGCGGTCGCTGCGCCCTGCAGAAAGACGCGGCGATTGTACTTGCTCCGACGATCGACTTCTCTCATGGGGTTCCTCCGTTGTTTGTTGATTGGCTTATTTTCTGAGTTCTTTGAGCATGATCGTTTCGGAAAACCGATACCCACTTTTCCGGATCATGCTCTAACCGAAACGTCCGCCCTTCTGGATCACTTCGATCTTGTAGCCATCGGGGTCGGCGACGAAGAAGAAGCGCGCCAGCGTCTCGCCGTCGTGCTTGAAATCGCGCAGCGGCCCCGGAGACAATTTTTCCCGCTCGAACCTCGCGTGTTCGGCATCGACGTCGTCGACCACGACAGCGAGATGGCCGTAGCCGTCGCCAAGCGAATAGGGGGCCTTGCGGTCGAAATTGACCGTGAGTTCGATCTCGAACGGCGACGAAGGATGACGCAGATAGATCAGCGCGAAGTCCTCGAACTTGAGATAATCGGCCAACTCGAGGGCGAAGGCGCGCGTGTAAAAATCGAGCGATTTCTTCTCGTCGAGGACGCGGATCATCGAGTGAACGGGTTTTGCCATTCAATGCAGCTCCTTGAGGTAGGCGATGACGGCCGCGCGGATCTCCGGCTTTGACTGCCGGTAGGCCATGACGGCGCTCGGAATCATCGCCTGCGGGTTGGTCATCCAGGCGTCCAGCCTGGCCTCGTCCCAGACGAAATCGGCCTTTGCGAAGTCGGCCGAATAGTGAAAGCCCTCGGCCGTGCCGACGCGCCGGCCGATGATCCCAAACAGCGACGGGCCTTGGCGGGTCGGGTCGGACAGATTGCTGGTGTGGCATGTCGCGCATTGCTGCTTGAACAGTGCCGCGCCGTCCGGCGGCTTGGTTTCGGGCAGCGGCATCTGCGCGCCCGCGATCGTCGCGATGAACGCCGTGCTGCAAAATCCCAGCCCGATCGCAAGTCTCGCGCGCAGCTTTGTCATATGCACCACCCTTGGCGTGCGCCGACTTTAGGTCGCGCTGAACAAGCGGTGGTAGTAGCGGGCTGTTTTAGGTGAGAACAAAAAAGCTGCCGTATTTCGCGGCGGCTGCAGCGGCCGGTCAGGCCCTTGGAACCTCTGTTCCGATTAAATCGGAACGGAGGTTCTAGTTTTGTTTTGACGCGTTTCTCTGCGCGAACCGGAGCCCACTTCGCTGGAAAACGCTTTAGTCGTCGAAGCGATTGCCGCGCTTCGCCTTGATGTCGCCCCGGTGCTTCTTGCCTTCGAGCCGGCGCTGTTTCGAGCCGAAAGTGGGCTTGGTCGGCCGCCGCGGAACCGGCCGCACCATCGCCTCGCGCAACAGCGCGACCAGGCGATCGATAGCGTCGGCGCGGTTGCGCTCCTGGGTGCGGAAACGTTGCGCCTGGATCACGATCACGCCGTCCTTGGTCATGCGCTGCCCGGCCAGCCGCTCGAGCCGCGCCGCGGCATCGGCCGGCAACGCCATGCGGCGTGCATCGAAGCGCAATTGCGCCGAGGTCGCGACCTTGTTGACGTTCTGCCCGCCCGGGCCGGAGGAGCGGACGAAGCCGATCTCGATGTCGTTCTCGTCGATGGCGAGGTCGCGGGAAATCCGCAGCATGGGTGCACCGGAAGGGGAGTTCGGGAATCGGCGCGCACAGGATAGCGGGTTTATGGTGAAGTTGCTTTGCCGTGCGCTCTCCGTTCCCTCCCCTTGCGGGGGTCGGTCAGGGAGGGGTAGCGCAAGGCGGTGTTCGTGGCTACCCCTCTCCTCAAGGGGAGACGGCTGAGTGTGCCCGGTGGCGGCGGCTTTGCTACACGTTTGCGGCTCAATCCGCCTTGGTCGCCGGCGCCGGCGCCGCGGCCGGTTGGGCTGCGGCCTGCGGAGCACGGCCGACGATGACGGTGATCAGTCCCTGGCTCCACAGCCGCTTGGCGGCCTGCTTGGCGTCATCAAGCGTCACGGCATCGACGATGGCGTTGCGCTTCTCGATATAGTCGATCGGCAGCTTGTCGAGCTGGTACTGCAGCAGCCCCGATGCGAGCTTGGAGGAGGTATCGAGCGCCAGCATCTGCGAGCCCTTCAGGTAGGACTTGGCCTCGTCCAGTTCCTGTTGCGTCGGGCCGTCCTCGGCCATGCGGCGGATTTCCTTGTCGATGGCGTCCATCGTCTCGCCGGCGCGGTCGGCGCGCGTGCCGGTGTTGCCGATGAACAGCGCGGAGTGATCCATCCACAGCAGTGCGTCGTAGACCGAATAAGCCAGCCCGCGTTTTTCGCGCACTTCATGGTAGAGCCGTGACGACAATCCGCCGCCACCGAGAATGTGGTTGACCACGTAGGCGGCCATGAACTTCGGGTCGTGGCGCATGATGCCGGGGCCGCCGAAGGTGATCACGGTCTGCGGCACGTCGAGCGGAATGAAGGCGCGCTGCGGCGGTTTCGTCGCCACGACGTCCGCGACCGGCACGAGCTCGGCCTTGGCCGGCAGGCCGCCGAAGGTCTGGTCGAGCAGTTTGCCGAGCGAGCCCGGGTCGATATCGCCGACCACGGCGATCTTCAGCGTGTCCTTGGCCAGCACGCGGCGGACATAATCCTTCATGTCGGCAACCGTGATGGTGGGCACGCTTTCCAGCGTGCCCGAGGCCTGGCGGCCGTAAGGATGGTCGCCGAAGGCGAGCTCGAGGAATTTGCGCCCCGCCAGCGCGTTCGGATTGACGGTGTCGCGCTTCAGGCCACTCATCACCTGCGAGCGGATGCGTTCGACGTCGACGCTGTCGAAATGCGGCGACGTCAGCGCGGTCCGCAACAGCTCGAAGGCCTCGTCCTTGTTGTCGCGCAGCATGCGCAGGCTGCCGCGGAAATAGTCGCGCGTCACGCTGAAGCTCAATTCGATGGCGCGGCGATCGAGCCGTTCGTGGAACGTCTTGGAGTCGAGGTCGCCGGAACCTTCGTCGATCAGGTCGGACACCAGATTGCCGACTCCGGGCTTGCCGGCCGGGTCCTGCGCGGCGCCGCCGGTGAAGGCATATTCCATCGCGATCAGCGGAACGGTGGCATCCTGCACGAACCAGGCTTCGATGCCGCCGGGCGAAATCAGGTGCTGGATCTTGGTCGCGGCCTGCGAGGGCACCGGCACGCCAAGCCCGATCGCAAGACCGGCGGCGAGCATGCAGGCAACGCGCCGCGTGAGGTTAAGGGAATAGGTCACGAACGCTTCTCCTCGCGCTTCGGCGTGGTGTCCTTGATCAGATAACCGGTCACCGAGCGCTTCTTATCCAGCCATTTTTGCGCGGCGGCACGGACCTGCTCGGCGGTGACGGCGCGGATCCGGTCCGGCCAGCTTCGGATGTCCTCGATGCTCAAGCCCGTGGTGAGCGCGCCGCCGTACCAGCGCGCCAGCGTCGCCTGGTTGTCCTGGGCGTAGATCGCCTCCGCGATCAATTGGGTCTTGACCCGTTCCAGATCCTCTGGCGGCACCGGGTTCTTCGCCAAATCGGCAATGACATTGTCGATCGCCTGCTCGACGGTTGCGAAGTCGACGCCGGATTTCGGCGAGGCCGAGATCGAGAATTGCGTGGCGTCGAGCGAGGTGCCCTGATAGGCGGCGCCGGCGTTGACTGCCAGCGGGTGGTCGACCACCAGCGCGCGGTATAGATAGGCGTTGCTGCCGGCCCCCATCAGCTGCGCCAGCACGTCGAGCGCCGGGCTTTCGCCGGCGGCCGCGGTGGCGGCGGAGGGGACGAGATACTCGCGCTTCACGATCGGCTGTTCGACATGCGGATCGGCCAGCGTCACGGTGCGCGGCGCGACCGGCTCCGGCTCCTGCGGACGGATGCGCTGGGCGGGGATCGCCGGCTGCGGCGCCACCTTGCCGAAGGTCGCTTCCGCGAGCGGGCGGACTTCCTTTTCGTCGACGTCGCCGGCGATCACCAGGATCGCGTTATTCGGCGCGTAGAAGCGGTGGTAGAAGGCGAGCGCGTCCTCGCGGTCGAGCTTCTCGATTTCGTGGTGCCAGCCGATGATCGGACGGCCGTAGGGGTGGTTGAGATAGAGCGCGGCCATGATCTGCTCGTTCAGCCGCGCTTCCGGGTTGTTGGCGACCCGCATGTTGTATTCCTCGAGCACGACGTCGCGCTCGGGCAGCACGTTTTCGTCCTTCAGGACCAGGCCGGTCATGCGATCGGCCTCGAAGTCCATCATCGAGGCCAGTTGATCGCGCGGCACGTGCTGGAAGAAGCCGGTGTAATCGACCGAGGTGAACGCGTTCTCGTTGCCGCCGATCTTGAGCACGGTCTGGGAGAACTCGCCCACCGGATGCTTGGCGGTGCCCTTGAACATCAGATGTTCGAGGAAGTGCGCGAGCCCCGACTTGCCTGGCGTCTCGTCGGCGGAGCCGACCTTGTACCAGATCATCTGCGTCACGACCGGCGTGCGGTGATCCTGGATCACCACGACCTGCAGGCCATTATTGAGCGTGAAGCTCGCCGGCGGCTCGGCAGTAACGGTGGTTTGAGCGAAGGCGCCGGTCGTTAAGGCAACGAGCGCTACGAGGACGTGAGCGGCAAAACGGAGTGAGGACATCATGACCTATATGAAAGTCCGAACCAAAGGCGTTCGGATCAAAAGCACCGAACCGTACACGGTGCAGCCAACGCCGGTCGTCACGATGCCGAGAGATGGACCGCGACTATTCGCCGTACTTGCCGGCCGCCGGGTTGTATTCCTTGTTCAGCGGTGCCTTCGGCCCGGTGCCGTAGGCGTAGCTCGGCGACGGGGTCTGGTATCCGGGCGGCGGCTGGGTCAGCGATTCCCGGGGCGGCTCCTCCGTGAACGTCTTGCTCTCGGACTTGTTGCCTCCGAAAAAGTCACTGAACTTACCTTCGAAGCCAAGCTGCGAGGGGCTCATCATCGGGTTGTTGGAAACGCCTGGCTGCACCGGATCATTGTCGGCGCGTGCCTGAGGCGCGGTCCGGCCGACATTGAGTTCGCTGGGCGTGAGGGGGCGGGCCGCCTCTATCGGATCAAGTTTTGACTTCTTGCGGGCCTTGATCTCAGCCTTGCGGCGCGCCTCATCAGGATCCTTCGGCCAGTTCGGATCGTTCACTTCGGACTTGGCCGAGACCGGGGGCGGCAGATCGAGCTTGGGTGGCACCACCAGCGGCGAACGCTCGCGATAGTCGATGCCGCGGTTATCCATGTTGGTGCCGCCGATGCCGGCCATGATGCCGTCGATGATCTTTTCCTCGAAGGTCTTGTCGTCGTCGTCGTCGTCCTGAGCGCGGGCGACGCTGGATGCCATCAAAAGACCGACGCCGAGGGCAACGGCCGAGAGCCGGAGCGCACGCGTCAGCGCCCTCGATGAACTCGGTGTCATCCAGCCACTGGCTCCGGTCTTGCGCATCGCTTCACCTGCCCAATTTGCCGCGTCGTGCCGCCGAAGGCCCCATGTCCTGCCGGCAATATGCCGCCGACGCGATATCTCTGGCGAAGAGTGCGTATCAGCCGGGATCAGGGCGCTTTTGCGGCGGGTACTCCCAGGAAGGAATCATACAATAGCGCTGCTACTCCGGCAACAATCGCCACGTCCGCAAGGTTAAACACGTACCAATTGAAGGTTTTTCCGGCAATCTGGACGTGGAACAGGGCAAAATCGACCACCGCGCCATAGGAGAAGCGGTCGATGGCGTTGCCGATCGCCCCGCCGATGATCAGCCCCAGCGCGATCGTGGCCATCGCCGTGCGCGACCGGGCCATCCAGATTGCGAGCGCAATCACCGCCAAGGCCTTGACGGCGAGCAGGACGGCCTGGCCGGTCGGGCTTTCATTCTGGAACCAGCCGTAGCTGATCCCCGTGTTCCAGGCCAGCACCAGGTCGAAGAACGGCGTCACCCGCACGCTGCCGCGATGGACGATGTCCAGCCCATGCAGCAGCCAGAATTTCGATGCCTGGTCGAGCACCAGCGTGACGAGGGCGGCGATCACGCCGGAGCGGAGCAGGGGGGTCAAACCGTAACCCCCAGCGCCTTCCATTCGCGCAACGCCTGCGCGTCGCGCGGCGAGACGTCGGGATATTCTGCGTCCTCGCCCACGGTCGGCAGGATTTTCCAGGAACGCGCGCATTTGATGCCCTGGGCCATCTCGACCACGACGCCGACGCCCGGCACGTCGTTGAGGCGGAAGGCGCCGGCGGGCGCCTCGCCCTCTCTCACCTCATAGTTTGAGGTGATGCAGACTTCGGCGAGGTCGACGTCGAACAACGTCGCCAGGACCGCCCTGTCCGACACGAAGATGATCGGCGAGGCCTCCAGCGACGAACCGATGCGCTTGGCGGCACGTTCCAATTCCAGCGCGCCGGTGACGACGCGGCGGACGTTGCGGACGATCTCCCATTTCGCGGCCAGGGCGTCGTCGCGGAAGGCTTCGAGCTTCTCCGGGAAGGTGAGCAGATGCACGGACGGCGATCCGCCGGGCCGGTACATCGTCCATGCCTCGTCGCAGGTGAAGCTCAACACCGGCGCCAGCCATTTCAGGATCGCCTCGCAGAGGATGTCGATGGTGGTGAGCGCCGCCTTCCGCGCCAGCGAGGACGGCGGATCGCAATAGAGCGTGTCCTTGCGGATGTCGAAATAGAACGCCGACAATTCGCTGTTCATGAACGCCGACAGCGTGGCGACCACGGTCTTGTAGTCGAACTCCGCGTAAGCCTTGCGCACGATCGCATCCTGTTCGGCAAGCTGATGCAGCATCAGCCGCTCCAGTTCGGGCATCTCGTTGCGGGCGACTTTCTCGCCCGGCTTGAAATGGTGCAGGGTTCCGAGCATCCAGCGGATGGTGTTGCGCAGCTTGCGATAGGTCTCGACGGTGTTTTTCAGGATTTCCGGGCCGATGCGCTGATCGTCGGTGTAGTCGCATGCGGCCACCCACAGCCGCAGGATGTCCGCGCCGGACTGCTTGATGACGGCCTGCGGCTCTATCGTATTGCCGAGCGACTTCGACATCTTGCGGCCGTGCTCGTCCTGGGTGAAGCCGTGGGTCAGCACGATGTCGAACGGCGCGCGACCGCGGGTGCCGCAGCTTTCCAGCAGCGATGACTGGAACCAGCCGCGGTGCTGGTCCGAACCCTCCAGATACATCACGGTATCGTCGCCGCCGTCGACCTTGCGCTTGATGCCGGCGAGCCCCGGGAAATGCACGGGGTCTTCCAGCACGAAGGCGTGCGTCGAGCCGGAATCGAACCAGACGTCGAGGATGTCGTCGACCTTCTTCCACGCTTCGTTGGCCAGCGGCCCAAGAAAACGCTCGCGCGCGCCGTCGGTGTACCAGGCATCGGCGCCTTCCTTCTCGAAGGCCTCCGCAATGCGCGCGTTGACGGCCTGATCCTGCAGGATTTCCGCGGAGCCGTCGCCCTTCTCGCGCACGAACACGGCGATCGGCACGCCCCAGGCGCGCTGGCGCGACAGCACCCAGTCGGGCCGGCCTTCGATCATGCCGGTGATGCGGTTTTGCCCGGACGGCGGCACCCATTGCGTGACCGAGATCGCATGCAGCGCGCGGGCGCGCAGCGTGTCGCCTTCCCTTACCTCTCCCCGTTGGGGAGAGGTCGACCCCAAAGGGGTCGGGTGAGGGGACTCAGCACCCTCGTTGGACCGTAACCCCTCACCCGTCGCACTCTGCCGCGCAAGAGCGCTGCCGAGTGCGCCGACCTCTCCCGATGGGAGAGGTGAAGAAACGGGCGCAATCGGCTCATCCATTGCGACGAACCATTGCGGCGTGTTGCGGAAGATCACCGGCTTCTTCGAGCGCCAGGAATGCGGGTATTGGTGCTTCAGCCGGCCGCGCGCGAGCAGCATGCTGGCCTCGATCAGCACCTTGATCACGGCCTCGTTGGCGTCGCCCTTTTCGCCCTTGTCGTTGATGACGCGCTTTCCGGTAAAGCCGGGGGCGTGATCGGTGAAGGCGCCGTTCTCGTCGACGGTATAGGGAATCGCGGTGTTGATGCCGCGTGCCTCGAGTTCGCGCGCATGGGCCATCCAGACGTCAAAGTCCTCGCGGCCATGGCTGGGTGCGGTGTGCACGAAGCCGGTACCGGTGTCGTCAGTGACGTGATCGCCTTCGAGGAGGGGAACGTCAAAATCGTATCCTGATCCCCGTAAAGGATGAGCACAGATCGTTCCGGCTAACAGAGCGCCCCCGATTTCGATCCTTTCAAAGACATGGGGCTCAAAACGAGCTCTGGCCTGAAATTCAAGACTGAGGTTGCTTGCGACTAAGAAGCAAACATTGCCATATTTCTCTAAGTGTCTCCGTCTAGCGGCATTTATTCCGTCCCAGCCCTCTTTGTATTTCTCAACAGTTACGCCCGTAGCAGCGGCTGCCTCCTCCCAGTTCGCGGGGGGCTGCAACTCGCGTTCGGGGACTAAGAGCGAGTAGGTCAACTTTCCTGAGTAAGCAATTGCTCGATTACCTGGGATCGTCCATGGAGTAGTCGTCCAGATAACAATCTGAACATTGCGTCCTCTAAGTCCCTCTGCATTGGACCGGAGGACGGGAAACGCGACGTAAACCGTATCGCTCGTGTAATCCTCGTATTCGACCTCGGCCTCGGCGAGTGCGGTCTTTTCCACCACGCTCCACATCACCGGCTTGGAGCCGCGATAGAGCGTGCCGTTGGCGGCGAATTTCATCAATTCGCGCGCGATCTGGGCTTCGGCGGGATAGCTCATGGTGGCGTAGGGATGGTCCCAATCGCCGACGATTCCGAGCCGCTTGAACTCCTCGCGCTGCACGTTGAGCCAGCGGGTGGCGTAGGCGCGGCATTCCTTGCGGAATGCCACCATCGCGGCGGGGTCGCGGAAGTCGGGCTTCACCTTGCCCTTGGAGCGGTAGTTTTCCTCCTCGACCTTCCACTCGATCGGCAGGCCATGGCAGTCCCAGCCGGGGACGTAGTTGGAATCGAAGCCGAGCATCTGCTGGCTCTTGGTCACGAGATCCTTGAGGATCTTGTTCAGGGCCGTGCCGATATGGATGTTGCCGTTGGCGTAGGGCGGCCCGTCATGCAGCACGAACTTGGTCCGCCCGCGCGAGCCCTCACGCAGCTTCTCGTAGAGGCCGATTTCGTTCCAGCGCTTGAGGATTTCCGGCTCGCGCTGCGGCAGGCCGGCGCGCATCGGGAATTCCGTCTGCGGCAGGAACAGGGTTTTGGAATAGTCTTTGGCGTCGGACTTTTGCGGCTTTTCGGACATCGTGCTCTGGCTTGGCTTTGGAAGGGCGCTGAAACGCGATCAATCGCGGGTGAACGAGAGAAATCCCGGTCTTGCGCCGAGCCTTTAGCTCAGGCGGAAGCCGGGCCGCTAATGCCGATGGTGCGCCGCGCAAACATGGGGCTCTCCTTAGCAGGGGGCCGAGGAAATCGCAAAGCCCCACCTTGACGCTCCCCTCAAAGCCTTACCCGACCGTCCCGAGCTTCGGAAACGCGCCCGGCGCCGCGGCCAGCTGCGCGCGGGCCTCGGCGGAATCCTCGTCCATGCGACGGATCAGCGCTTCCACGCTATTGAATTTCAGTTCCTCGCGGATGAAGCCGATGAAGGCTATGTCCAGCGTCTCGCCATAGAGATCGCCGTCGAAATCGAACAGGAAGATTTCCAATAGCGGCGCGCCATTGTCGAAGGTCGGGCGGCGGCCGAAGCTCGCGACGCCGTCGAGCCGCGCCTGATCCTTTCCCTGACCGCGCCCGACCCGCACCGCGTAGATGCCGTGCTTGAGCCCGCAATTGTGGTCGAGGCGGATATTGGCGGTGGGATAGCCGAGATCGCGGCCGCGCTTCTCGCCATGGATCACTTCGCCGGCCACGAACCAGGGGCCGCCGAGCATGGCGGTGGCGTCCGCGATCTGTCCCTCCGCGAGCGCCATGCGGATGGCGCTGGAGGAGACCGGCCGCTCGTCGATGTCGACATGCGGCTGGACGTCGACTTCGATGCCGAGCCGCGGCGCCTCGGCTACCAGCAGATCTCGGCGAGCCGACCCGACCTTTGCCGAAATGAAAGTCGTAGCCGACGGCGATGCCCGAAATCCCCAGCCGCTCGATCAGTTCATGGTGAATGAAATCTTGCGCGCTGGTCCCGGCGCGGGCCTTGTCGAAGGTCATGACGACGGCGCCCGAAAGGCCGGTTGCGGCCAACAGGCGGAGCTTATTGGCCTCGTCGGTCAGCCGGAATTGGGGGGTGTTGGGGCTGAAGTAGCGCCGCGGGTGCGGCTCGAAAGTGACCGCCAACGCAGGCCGCCCATGCGTCCGGCCCATTTCCAGCGCCGCGGCGATGACGGCCCGATGCCCGAGATGAACCCCGTCGAAATTGCCCATCGCCACCACCGCTCCCTTCGGGATCGCGGAGGTCGGCGTCGAATCGCGGATAATGGTAAAAACAGCAGTCATTTCAACGAAGTTTCGTCCGGCGAGGCGTTGGGATCAATGGTGCCGCCGGACCGTGACTTGGGCGTGAGAGGGAAGTCAAGCCGGGCGGTTCGGCCTGCTTTTCGTTGTGGCTTGCCACGGCGCGACCCGGGTCAGTTAACGGGCTGTTTAATGGCTGATGCTAGTCCTTGAGGTGGACTGCGGGGGCATATGCCCGTCGGGCAGGCTGGTGTTTTTGCGTTTGTTCGCGCGGGGAGTCAAGAATGGCGGTTGATTTGTCGATGTCGGTTCTCGTGGTGGACGACTACAACACCATGATCCGTATCATCCGGAATCTGCTGAAGCAGCTTGGCTTCGAGAACATCGACGATGCCAGTGACGGATCGGCGGCGCTGAACAAGATGCGCGGCAAGAAATACGGGCTCGTGATCTCCGACTGGAACATGGAGCCGATGACCGGCTACGACCTCCTGCGCGAGGTTCGCGCCGACCCCAATCTCGCTACCACGCCGTTCATCATGATCACGGCGGAATCCAAGACCGAGAACGTGATCGCGGCCAAGAAGGCCGGCGTGAACAATTATATCGTCAAGCCGTTCAACGCGGCGACGCTGAAGACCAAGATCGAAGCGGTCTTCCCGGATATGGCAAACGCGTAAGGGCGCTGCGCAGCATCCGGGGAACGCCAGCTACCAGCGCAATTCCCGCATCAAGGCCCGCGGCGGATGGCCGAACAATTCCTTGACTGAGGCCGGGTCGAGCTGATCGACGCCTTCGAAGTCTTCCGAGTGAATGCCCCGAGTCACGAACAGGCAGTCGATGCCGAAGCCGTGCGCCCCGGCGAGGTCGGTACGGACCGAATTGCCGATCGCCAGCACCCGGCTCAGCGACACCGCCTGATCGCGGCGCTGCTCGGCGGCGAGCGCCATGGCGCGTTCGTAGATCGGCCGGTGCGGCTTGCCGTAGAAGATGACCTCGCCCCCGATCTCGCGATAGAGCTCGGCGATGGCGCCGGCGCAATAGATCAGCCGGTCGCCGCGCTCGACCACGATGTCGGGATTGGCGCAGATCAGCGGCAGTTTCCGCTCGCGCGCCTGCAGCATCATCGCGCGATAATCTTCCGCCGTCTCGGTCTCGTCGTCGAGCAGTCCGGTGCAGACGATGTAGTCGGCGTCCTCGAGCGGCGCGAGCACTGGGGCGAGGCCGTGGTAGATCGAATGGTCACGCTCCGGGCCGAGCCAGAACAGCTTGCGCCCCTGATGATCGGCGACGTAGTGCCGGGTCAGGTCGCCCGAACTGACGATGGCGTCGTAGCTGTCGTCGGCAACCCCAAGCTTGCGCAATTGCCGCTTAACCGAATTGGCCGGCCGCGGCGCGTTGGTGATCAGGATGACGGTGCCGCCGTTCCTGCGAAACATGTGCAGCGCCTCGCAGGCTTCGGGGAAGGCCTCCAGTCCGTTGTGCACCACGCCCCAGATGTCGGAGAGCACGACGTCGATGCCGCCGATGAGGTCGCGCAGCCGATCGACGAATCGCAAGCTGGTCATGGCGGCGAACGCTGGCTAGCCGGGGCCGGCGAAGCGTCGCGCCAGCGCGGCGTTGCCGACGGCGCGCGGTGCGGGCTCGATCGCGGAAGGGTCGACGGAAACGGTCTTACCGGCGCCATGGCTTTCGGCCCTGGATTCTCTGGATTGTTCTCTGGATTCTTGCGCGTTGTTCGAAGGCGACCCGCTCGCGGCAGGTGCGCCCTCAGCCCGTAAAGGGCGCGGCGGCGCAAACAGGAAGCCCTGGCCGAACCGCACATCGTAGTCGAGCAGGTCGACCACCGCGCGTTCCCCTTCGATCCGCTCGGCGATCAGGTCGATGCCGAACCGGCCGAGCAGATCCGAAAGGTCTGACGGATGGATGTCGGAGGTCGGGCTCAGTTTCTGATCGAGCAGCAGCGCCGCCGGTACCTTGATGTAGCGGACGCCGCGGTCGGCAAGCTCCCGCGGCTCGATCCGGAGGTCGGTGACGTGATCGATCGAGAAGCGGTAACCGCGCTGCGCCAGCGCCGCGAGATGCTCGATCTCGGTTGGGCCGAGCTTGCGGAACGTCGCCTGCTTGAACTCGAGCACCAGCGAGGGGGCAAGCGCGCGATTGGCTTCGAGAAAATCCAGGCATTGCGAGAAGGTTGCGGGATTGCCGAGCGTCGCCGCGGCGACGTTGCAGAACACGCCGACGTCCTTGTTGCGCACCATCAGCCGGCGCAGCACCTGGACCGAGCGCAGCATCACCATATGGTCGATCCGCCCGATCAGGCCGGCGGCTTCCGCGATCGCAATGAAATCCTCGGCGGCGAGGACCTGGTCCTTGTCGTCGCGCAGCCGGGTCACCGCCTCGTAGAAGCGCACCTTGCGCTGCGGCAGGGTCACCATCGGCTGCAGATAGATGTCGATCCGGTTTTCATCGATCGCGCTTCTCACCGCAGCGAGGATTTGCGCCTGGCTGCGGGAAGCGGATGCCGCGCCTATGACCGGCGCCGCCGGGGTCGCGGCAGGCGCGGCCCTGTCGTCGCCGGTAAGCGGCTGCTCCTTTTGCAGGTCATTGCCCGCTTCCAGCTTGCCGATCTCCGGCCTGACCGCGGTTGCGCCTGCCGCCAACAGCTCCTCGTGGCTGGCAACCGAACTCGCGAGCTGCTTGACCAGCCCGCCCAGCTCGTTGATCTCGCCGACCACGGCCTGAATGCGGTCGGCGCCGGTCGAATTGGCCGACACGACCCGGCCCTCGACGGCGGAAAGCCGGCGGCCGAACTCGGCGACCTGACGGGCGAGATCGGCGGTGCCGCGCGACAAATCCGCGATCTGGCCGCCGACATCGGTGCGGTCGCGCAGGCGCATCGATACCGCATTGTACAGGATCAGGAAGGTCAGCACCGTCAGCGCCACGATCGCCGATTCCGAGCCGGAGATCCCGGCCACCGAATACAGGATCAGGCCAAGCGAAGCTGCCACCAGCACCATGCAGATGGCGATGAAAATCGTGGAAATGCGGATCATTTTGTGCGCAAGGCTCCCCCAAGCGCTGGGACCTTAGCATCAAGTTTGATTCGACGAGCTAGTGTTCTTTAGGCACAGCGGGAACGGGGTGTTCCGCCCGGTTTGGTGCACTGGCGGCAGCGCTCCCTCGCCCCGCCCTTCGCTAACGCCGAGCTTGGGATAGGCACCGTGCCTCGCCCCTCACCCGAAATTCGCTACCCGCGAATTTCGACCTCTCCCCGTCAAGGGCCCGTCAAGGGAGGGGGAGGTGAAGAACGCCTCACGCCACCGCGCGGATGATCTTGCCGACCTTCTCGACGACCTCGCCGATCTGCTCTTCGCTGATGATCAAAGGCGGGGTCAGCGCCAGCGAATCACCGGCAATACGCAGCATCAGGTCATTGTCGTGGAAGGCGCTGTTCAGCGCGTCGAAGCCGCGCTTGCCGGGGCTATCCGCGCGCGGCGCGAGGTCGATGCCGGCGGTCAGACCGACGGTGCGGATGTCGACGACGTTGGGCAGGCCCTTCAGCGACATCACCGCGTCGGCGAATTTCGGCTCGAGCCCAAGCGCGCGCTCGAACAGCTTCTCGTCGCGGTAGATATCGAGCGTGGCAAGCCCCGCGGCGCAAGCCAGCGGATGCGCCGAATAGGTGTAGCCGTGGGTCAATTCCACCACGTGCTCGGGGCCCGTCATGAACGCATCATGGATGGTGTCGCGCACGATCACGCCGCCCATCGGGGCTGCGCCATTGGTGATGCCCTTGGCGAAGGTGATCATGTCCGGCAGCACGCCGTAGCGTTCCGCGGCGAAGGCATAGCCGAGCCGGCCGTAGCCGGTGATGACCTCGTCGAAGATCAGCAGGATGCCGTGCTTCTGGGTGATCTCGCGCAAGCGCTTGAGATAGCCCTTCGGCGGCGGCAGTACCCCGGTCGATCCCGCCATCGGCTCGACGATCACGGCTGCCATGGTGGTGGCGCCGTGCAGGTTGACCAGTCGCTCCAATTCGTCGGCGAAATGCGCGCCATATTCCGGCTCGCCCTTGGTGAAGGCCTGCTTCTTGCGGTCATAGGTGTGGGGAATATGATCGACACCGGCGAGCAGCGTGCCGAACATTTTGCGGTTATTGACGATGCCGCCGACGGAAGTTCCGCCGAAGCCGACGCCGTGATAGCCGCGCTCGCGGCCGATCAGGCGGGTGCGGCTGCCCTGGCCGTTGATCTGGTGATAGGCGAGCGCGATCTTCAGCGCGGTATCGGCGGCTTCGGAACCGGAGTTGCAGAAGAACACATGGTCAAGGCCTTTTGGCGCGAGGTCGGCAATCCGACTCGCCAGCTCGAAGGCTTGGGGGATGCCGAACTGGAACGGCGGCGCGTAGTCGAGCGCGGCGGCCTGTTTGGCGATCGCTTCCGCGATCTGGGGGCGGCCGTGGCCGGCATTGGTGCACCACATGCCGGAGGCGGCATCGAGGATCTTGCGGCCGTCGACGGTGATGTAGTGCATGTCCTTGGCGCCGGCGAGCAGCCTCGGCGCCTTCTTGAAGGCCCGGTTGGCGGTAAACGGCATCCAGTGCGCGGCGAGGTCGTTGGGGACGTTGACGGTAGGGGCGCTCGGGCTCTTGTCCAGCATGGGTGGCCTCGTGAAAAGTTTGGCGGATTGGCTAGGTGTGAGGCTACCAGCTTCGTCGCTGAACCGGAACGCCATTAACTTGCGATATTTCCGCTTATTCCGGCGGATTGTTGCCAAGAGCCTTAGCCCAGATCCGCAGCAGTGATCCAGAACACCTCGCCCTGGGACTCTTCGCTATCGAGCCAGAGCAGCGGCAATTGCGGATAGGCCGCCTCCAGCCGTTCCCGGCCGCGGCCGATCTCGCAGACGAGCCCGCCTTCTGCGGTCAGGTGGCGGGGAGCCTCGTTAATGATTCGCCTGACAATATCGAGGCCGTCGGCGCCGCCGTCGAAGGCGAGTTTCGGCTCGGCGCGGCATTCCCGCGGCAATGCCGCCATGCCTTCGGCATCGACATAGGGCGGATTGGAAATGATCAGGTCGTAGCGCTTTTCCCCGAGCGGCTTGAACAGATCGCCCCGGTGAAGGGCAATGCGGTCTTGAAGTCCATGGTCGGCGACGTTCCGCGCGGCCACCGCCAAAGCGTCCTTGGAAATATCCACCGCGTCGATTTGCGCGCCCGGAAAATGCCGCGCGGCGAGGATCGCAAGACAGCCCGAGCCGGTACAGAGGTCGAGCACGCTTGCGACATCGGAGGGATCGCCGATCAGCGAAGTGGCCGATTCGTCGCCCTCGCCGCCGAAATGCTGATCCAACAATTCGCCGATGAAGGAGCGCGGCACGATCACGCGCTCGTCGACATAGAACGGCAGGCCCCGCATGTAGATCTTGTTGACGAGATAGGCGGCGGGTTTTCGCGTGGTGACCCGGCGGGTAATCAGATCGAGAATCTTCCGGCCCTCCGCGGCGGTGACGCGCGCGGCGGCGAAAGCCTCGAACTGGTCGGGGTGAAGATGCAGCGCCTCGCAGACCAGGAAGGCGGCTTCGGCTATCGGATCGGTGGTGCCATGGGCGAAGGTTAACTCCGCTTCGGCAAAGCGGCTCACCGCGTATCGGACGAAATCGAGCAGCGTCCTAAGTTCGCCGCTTGCGAGTTTCGGAAGTTGGCCCGCGGCTTTCTTTTTCGAAAGCGCCTTGACGCCTCTCGCCATCAGGATTTCCAGCGCGCGGCGGCGGCATCGTCATGGTCGCGCGCCTCGACCCAGCCGGTTCTTTTCGCGCCTTCCTCGCGCTTCCAGAACGGGGCGCTGGTCTTCAAATAGTCCATCAGGAATTCGGCTGCCTGAAACGCCGCCTGGCGATGGCTCGATGCCGTCAGCACCAGCACGATGTTTTGTCCCGGCTCGATGCGGCCGATGCGGTGGATCACGGTCAGCCCGTTCAGCGGCCAGCGCGCCATCGCTTCTTCCGCATGCCGCAAGATCTCGGCCTCCGCCATGCCCGGGTAGTGTTCGAGCGTCAGCGCCGCGATCGCTTCGCCGCTCTCGCTGCCGCGGCAGATGCCGGAAAACGTCACCACCGCGCCGATGTCGGTGCGGCCCTTGGTCAGGCCTGCGATCTCGTGCGCGATGTCGAAATCGGCCTGTTGGATGCGGACGGTGACGATGGCGGTCATGCGATCATCGCGACGGGAAATGGACTAGCCGCCGGTCATCGGCGGAAAGAAGGCGATCTCGCGGGCGCCGGCGATCCCTGCGTCGGATTTGACATGGGCGTGGTCGATCGCGGCGCGAATCACCCGCGGCGTCTCGAAGGCGTAGGCATAGCCTTCGCCGCGCTTGGAGAGCCAGGCGATCAAGTCGTCCACGGTGCGGACGCTCGAGGGCGGCTCGACCGTCTCTTCGGACTTGCCGACCCGCTCGCGCACCCAGGCGAAATACTTGACCTTCATGCCTCATCCTCCTTGATGAGGTGATGGATGCCGGCGCGGAAATAGTCCCAGCCTGTGTAGATCGTGAAAATCGCCGACGCCCACAACAGCAAGAGACCGATCTGGGTGACGACCGGCACCACCATGTCGCCGGCCTCGCCCGCGAGCAGAAAGCCGATCGCGACCAGCTGGATCGTGGTCTTCCACTTGGCGAGCTTGGTGACGGGGACGCTGACGCGCAGCGCGGCGAGATATTCGCGCAGGCCCGAGACCAGGATTTCGCGGCACAGGATCACGATCGCGGCCCACAGCGACCAGCCGTGGATGATGCCGTCGGCGGCCAGCATCAACAGGCAGGAGGCGACCAGAAGCTTGTCAGCGATCGGATCGAGCATCCGGCCGAACGCCGATTGCTGGTTCCAGATGCGCGCATAGTAACCGTCGAGGTAATCCGTGACGCCAGCGGCGATAAAGACGGCCACCGCCACCCAGCGCAACCATAGCGGCCCGTCCATGATCGATTGCGCATAGATGCAGCCGACCACCACCGGAATGGCGGCGATCCGCGCATAGGTCAGGATATTCGGGAGGGACAGCGAACTTCTGGCGGTCCCCCGGGTTGTTGCGATGTTCATCCGTCTTACCAATACCGCTGCAGCGTCGAGGTCAACCGGTGGGTTCACATGACTTGCCGGAGACGACGCCTATGTGACTCTTTTAGAGCATGATCCGGAAAAGTGCACACCGGATTTCCGAAAAGATCATGCTTAAACAATAGCATAAAGCGCGATAGCGATTCCTCCGCAAGCTATCTCGCTTTAGCCCGGCTGGGCGTGAAAAAACTCGAAAATCTTACGCGCACTCTCGGCGCTGACGCCTGGAACCTTGCCGAGGTCGGCGATCGACGCCCGCTCGATCTCCTTCAACGTCCCGAAATGGTGCAGCAAGGCACGTTTGCGTGACGGGCCGATGCCGGGAATTTCCTGCAGACCTGCTTCGCGGATGTCCTTCTTGCGCAGCTTGCGGTGCGAGCCGATCACGAAGCGATGCGCCTCGTCGCGTAGCCGCTGGATGAAATACAGAACCGGGTCGCGCGGCTCGAGCTTGATCGCCTCGCGGTCCGGCATGAACAGGGTTTCGCGGCCCGCGTCGCGGTCCGGCCCCTTGGCGACCGCGAGTAGCGACACCTGCGTTAATCCGAGGCTTTGGAAAATCTCGCGCACGGCGTTGAGCTGGCCGCGGCCGCCGTCGATGATGACGAGGTCAGGCCATTGCGGAAACGAATCATCGTCCGCTTTCGGCTTAGGAGTGTCCTTGGCAGTACCCTTAGCAGTATCCTTGTCGGTATCGCCTTCCGGCGGCGTCAGCAGCCGCTTGAAGCGTCGCTGCAGCACTTCGCGCATCATTGCGTAGTCGTCGCCGGGGGTGAGGCCTTCGGACTTGATGTTGAACTTGCGGTACTGGTTTTTCATAAAGCCGTCGGGGCCGGCCACGATCATGGCGCCGACCGCGTTGGTGCCCTGGATGTGGCTATTGTCGTAGACCTCGATCCGTTTGGGCTGCCGCGGCAGTCCGAGCGTGCTGGCGAGCGCCTCCAGGAGCCGGCCTTGCGTCGCCGTATCGGCGAGCTTGCGTCCCAACGCCTCGCGGGCATTGGTCAGCGCGTGGGTAATCAGCTCTTTCTTTTCGCCCCGCTTGGGGACGGCGACTTCGACCTTGAATCCGGCCTTCACCGACAACGCGTCGGAAAGCAGCTCGCTTTCCTCGATCGCGTGCGAGAGCAGGATCAGTTTCGGCGGTGGCTTGTCATCGTAGAACTGCGCCAGGAACGAGCCCAGCACCTCTTCCGGCGTGAACGATTTCTCCGCGCGCGGGAAATAGGCGCGGTTGCCCCAGTTCTGCCCGGTGCGGAAGAAGAACACCTCGACGCAGGAATAGCCGCCGTCCTGGTGGATGGCGAACACATCGGCTTCCTCCACGGTGCGCGGATTGATGCCCTGCTGCGACTGGATCGCCGACAGCGCCGCCAGGCGGTCGCGGTAGAGCGCTGCGGTTTCGAATTCCAGTTCGCCGGAGGCCTTCTCCATCTCGCCCGCCAATTGCTGCTTCACCGCATGGCTGCGGCCGGACAGGAAATCCGTGGCCTCGCGCACCAGTTCGGTATAGCCGGGAAAATCGACTTCGCCGGTGCACGGGCCTGCGCAGCGGCGGATCTGATAGAGCAAGCATGGCCGGGTGCGGCTCTCGAAGAAGCCGTCGGTGCAGGAGCGGATCAGGAAGGCGCGCTGCAGCGCCGTGATGGTGCGGTTGACGGCGCCGGCCGATGCGAACGGACCGAAATAGCGTCCGGGCCGGCTTTGCGCGCCGCGGTGTTTGAGGATCTGCGGCGCCCAGTGGTCGCCCGTGATCAGGATATAGGGAAACGACTTGTCGTCGCGAAGCTGGACGTTGAAGCGCGGCCGGAGCTGCTTGATCAGGTTGGCCTCAAGCAGCAGCGCCTCGGTCTCAGTCGAGGTCGAGATGATTTCGATTGAGGCTGTGGCCGCGATCATGCGCAGGATGCGCGCCGGCTGCGGCGCATTGACGCGCGCATAGGACGAAAGGCGCTTGCGGATGTTCTTCGCCTTGCCGACATAGAGCACGTCGTTGGCCGCGTTCAGCATGCGGTAGACGCCGGGCGAGGTCGGCGCGAGCCGCACCGCCTTTTCGATCGCGTCATGACCGATCGAAAGCGGGCCGTCGTCGACCGCCTCAATGCCTTCCTCGAATTCCGGTAGTCGCGCCTCGTCGTCCTCCTCGCCGCCGGAGGTCGCGGGATCGACGTCTGGGGGAGAAAGCTCCTGCGGGGGCAACTCGGATTCGAGGTCGGAACGTGCCTTCCGGGAGGCCGGCGACTCGGTTTGGTGTTGCCTGGCTTGGTTGGTTTTGTCGGTGTCCATGCGGCTAAATTTAAGCGCTGGGCGCCCGCATCGCCAGCGTCAGGGCGAAGGCCGGGCGCGTAACGCACAAGCTTGGCTGGGCGAGGACATCCGGAAAAGGCCTGCCCCGGACTTGGATACAGCGGGGTGGGTAGCGGTCTTCCGAAAGATCACGCTCAAACAATGCGGTAGCAAGCGCGATGACTTTCTTGAAGTCATTGCCGCGAGCGCGGCCGGTAACGCTTCATTAAGAACGTTAAGTAGGCGGTAACCGCCCTTAACAGGCCTTTAACCTAAAACTCCCGATAAATCTTAGCGAAAGAGAATGCAGTTCCGTAACCATATGGTTTGCCCAGCGCTTTTGGCGCGGCCGGAGAACCAGGGATCACGACGGTCCGCGTTGGAGAGTGAAATGTCGAGGTTCGTATTGGGCGCAGCGGCGTTGCTCGCGGCAAGCTGGGCGGTGACGGCTCAGGCCGCCGATCTTCCCTACGCACCCTACACCGTAAATCAGCCGCTCAACGCCTTCAGTTGGGCCGGCCCCTATCTCGGCGGCAATCTCGGCTACGAATGGGGCACGGTCGACAACAACCCGGCCAAGCCGTCCGGCTTCGTCGGCGGCGCGCAGGCCGGCTACAATTGGCAGACCGGCCCGTGGGTGTTCGGTGTCGAGGGCGACATCGAGGTGACCGGCGCCGACGAAACCTTCGCGCCGTGGAAATTCTCCAACCCGTGGTTCGGCACCGTGCGCGGCCGGGCCGGCTACGCCTTCAACAACATCTTTTTCTACGGCACCGGCGGTCTCGCTTTCGGCGAACTGCGCGGCGAAACCTTTGGGCTGTCGGAATCCCATTCCACCGCGGGCTGGACCTTGGGTGCCGGCACCGAGTTCGGCCTGGCGGCAAACTGGAGCGCCAAGATCGAATATCTCTACGTCGATCTCTCGGACAGCCAATTCGCCATTACAGGGATGTCAAACGCCTATCGGTTCGGCTTGATCCGCGCCGGCGTGAACTATCACTTCTGATAGCAACAAGAAGACACGTTAATGCAAACTCCCGGCCGCGGTGCGGCCGGGATTTTTTTGGCGTTTTCCAGCGTTGGCGTTTTCCAGCGATGACCCAGTCCGGACCTGTTCCGCGGCCGGTACTGGCCAGCGTCATGAAAACGCGTCAAAAAAATCGAACGCACGCGACTTACGATTGGATCACCAGATTGACCGCCTTGGGGCCTTTGCCCTTCTTGTCCGGTTCGACCTCGAAGTTGATGCGTTGTCCTTCGGTCAAATCCTTCAACCCCGCCCGCTCGACTGCCGTGATGTGAACGAACACATCCCGACCGCCGTCATCGGGCTTGATGAAGCCATAGCCACGTTCTCCATTGAAGAACTTGACCGTCCCAGTCATGGCCATCGGGAAACTCCTCCCCCGCATTGCTCCAGCCGCTGCGCAAATAAAGCGCATTGGCTCGACCGGACATTCGCTGCCGGAAAGCTTGGCCACCTTGACGGCCCCGGCTCTCGCCGCCGGACCGCCTGGATTTCTTGTCGGCCTTCATCACTCCGCCGCAACCATTCGCGGAAGCGGAACGTAAAGCCAGTCCCAATGGGCTGAGCATAATACGGTTCCCCGCGAATTGACTACGGATTTTCGGTCGAGAAAGGTCTTGGCTCAAGGTTTTGGCTCAGGGTTTTGGCTCAAGGTTTTGGCGTCTCGAGCCTGAAGCGTCCGGCGCCGCCCTGGCCGAGCGGCTTTTCCAGCTCGGGCAGGATCGCCTTGAGCTCGCCCTGCAGCGTCCACGGCGGATTGACGATCAAGAGCCCCGCCGAGGCGAGCGCCTCACCGACCGTCTGTGGCGCGACGCTGAACTCCAGCCGCAGGCATTTGCCGGATGGCTTTACCGAGGCCACTTCCCGCGCGACCCGCTGGGCGAGCCCATCGGTGGCGCGCCGGCTCTTGGCCGGATACCAGAGCAAATAGACGCCGGTCGGCCATTTCGCGAACGCTGCCGCGAATCCATCGGCCAACCGTTCGAACTCGCCCTTGTCCTCAAACGGCGGATCGATCAACACCAGGCCGCGTCGCTCGTTCGGCGGCACGAAGGCCGGCAGCGCCACCCAGCCGTTGAGGTCGACGACGCGGGCCTGTGCATCGCGGCGCAGCGCGTCGATCAACAGCTTTCGCGCCTTCGGCTCGACCTCGCACACGGTCAGGCGGTCCTGCGGCCGCAGCAAGGCCCGCGCGATCAGCGGCGACCCCGGATAGGCCGTGAGTTCGCGTTGCGGGTTAAAGGCCCTGACGATGTCGAGATAGGGCTTCAAGAGCGCCGCGGTCGGTTCGGAAAACCTCGCCTGCATGATCCGGGCAATCCCGGTGAGCCACTCGCCGCCGCGGCGCGCTTCGTCGCCCGCGAGGTCGTAGGCGCCGGCGCCGGCATGGGTATCGATGACGCGGAACGCGGCCGGCTTCTCCTGCAGATAGGTCAGAATCCGCACCAGCACGATGTGCTTGATGACGTCGGCAAAGCCGCCGGCATGAAAGGCGTGACGGTAGTTCATGGCATGGGAGTTACCACGGCATTGCGAGCGAAGCGAAGCAATCCATCGGGCCGCAGAAAGGAAGAATAGATCGCTTCGTCGCGGAGCCTGTCATCTCTACGCGAGCGCTCTTGCGCTCGTCGGGGGCGCGCCTTCGCGCGACCCGTTGGCTCCTCGCAAACGCGCTGGAGGATACGTTCAACCACCCCGGACCGGCGGCATCGTCACCTGGTCGCGGGGGCAGGCGCGGCGTGTGATCTCCTCGCAATCGTGGAATTGCAGGTCCTTGCCGAGGCAGATGCGCACCTCGGAAAGCCGGGTCCGGTTGCAGGTCACGGCCATGGCGGAGGCGGAGAGGCCGGGATTGGCCTTGATGAAGGCGGCGGCGATGTCGTCGGGCGCAATCGTCTTCGCTTCGGACAATTGCAGGAATTCGGGCGGAATCTTGATCGCGGCGCGCGCTTTGCGGATGGTCTCGAAATAGGCACGCTCGCCCACGCCAGCGCAGGTGCCGTGCTTGTCCCACTCGTTGTAGATCAGTCCCGGCGCCGGCATCAGGTCGAGCATCGAGGTCATGATGTTGCGATCGAGCCGGGGCGAGGGCCGCTGGCAATATTCGGGAAAGCCGTGCTCGTATTGCGGCCATAGCCCGTGGACCACGAAGGAAAACGGCCGCCCGCCGCACTGAGCCTGCGAACGCCCGCTGTTGCCGCGTTCGTCAGCTTCCTCACAGAAGGAGGGCGACCATGACAGCGACAGCACGTAATAGTCGAATTCGCCCGGCGTGTTCTGGCGCTGGTCCTGGGCCGAGGCGGTCGTCGCCGCGCCGATGAGCGCGACCAAAAAGGTGAGAAACAGTGAAATCCGAACCGATCGAAACATTGCGACGCCCCTCAACTGGAGCATGATCCGGAAAAGGCCTGCCCCGCATATCGGGGTGGGTACCGGTTTTCCCTTAGCTGACAAGCGCGGAACGCGTTTGCGCGGAGATCATGCTCAAACAATAGGCGAGTGCGCGGTGATGAGCTATCGCGCTCCAGACCTTTGTGGAGCCTAGCAGAGAAAAAGAACATTTCAAGAACAAAATTGCGAATGAGCCTTACAGCGCCTCCGGCCGCCGGATGCAACGAGAAGCAGTCGGCGAGGGATCCGGCGGGAGGATCAGGGCCGAGCGGCCCTGCAGGCTGGGTTATAGGCCCAGTTGCGGTCGAGCCCCGTCACGCACCATTCGACGCCCTGGCCGAAGGAGGCAAACCCGCCATCCTCGATGATCGAGAAGTTCACGCCGTGGATCCTGCCGTCGCTCAGCTTGACGCTGCCGGTGCAATAGCGGCGCGGGATGTTATCGGACTGCCACGGCCGGAAGGCGATTTCGTGGATGTCCCCATAAGCCGTGATGGTCAGCGACGAATTCCAGTAGGTGCTCTCCTTCTCGTGGAATTCCGAGGTTATGGTTCCCAGCGCGGATTCGCAGGGGGCGACCCTCCCCTCATAGTGCGGTCCGAATATCAACCCGAAATTCATTTCGAACGGATTGGCCGCCTGCGCCGGCTGGGCCAACGCCAACATACCGAGCAGGGCGCCGAACACCGCACCAAGACCTATCCGAGTGAAGCCCAATCGAACCGGAGAAGCAGTCAGCATGCGCATGGGAAATCCGCGAGAAAAGTCGGCCACGCCGGACCGTGCCGCGAAGGCCGCACCGGGTCAAGTGCAACGCGGCAACACTCGGCCGCAACTCCATCAACAATCGGCCGGTGTTCTTTTCATGGCCGGCGATGCGTCCTAAGATGCGCACAAATCGAACGGAGTTCGTGATGCGAAGGATTTTGGCTTCAAGTCTTGCGATGTGCGCCATGCTGGCCTGCGTTCCGGCGCGGGCGGATTGGGTCCCGGCCTTCAAGGCCAACGATACCGGCGGTATCATCGCCTATACGCTCGCGCAGCAGGCCGATGCCCGCCAGCTCGCGGTCGACCACTGCGCATCCTATGGCAAGGTAGTGAAATTTTTGGCGGTGGACCCGCAATATGGCGGCTATCTGTCCTTTGCCTGCCGCTGGGTGCCGTATGGCGCGAGCGACCGGCCGCTGCGCGTCCGCTACTGAACCGGCTCAGCGCAACATGACGCGATTGGAGCGCGCAGCATGATGCGACGGCTTCTCCTGTTCTGCCTGGGCTGTTGCATGCCGGCGCTGGTCGCCGCGGCGAGCGCGAATGCGGAGGATCTGCCGGTCCGCAAGGCCGGCCTGTGGGAAATGAAGCTGGTGCGGGTCGGCTCGGCGCTGCCGGAGATGACGATGCAGCATTGCACCGATGCGACCACCGACAAGGACATGAACAACATGGTCTCGCCGATGGCCAAGCAGATCTGCTCCAAGCAGGAAGTGCAGAAGACCGCGACCGGCTACATCAGCGATTCCGTCTGCAGCCTCGCCGGCGCGTCGCTGACGTCGCATTCGGACATCGTCGGCGATTTCGCTTCCGCCTACAGCGTGACCACCGTCTCGCACAGCGACAAGGGCCCGGCGAGCTTGCGGGATTCCACCACCAAGATCGAAGCGAAGTGGCTCGGCGACTGCAAGCCGGGCCAGAAGCCCGGCGACATCGTGATGCCCGGCGGCTTCAAGCTCAACGTCAAGGACGCGGAAAAGCTCAAGGGCCTGCTGCCGAAGTAGCAGGGCGAGGGCGACGTCACACCGGCACCCGCACGGTGGCGCGCAGGCCGCCCATCGGGCTGTCGCCGAGCGTGATGTCGCCGCCGTGCGAGCGGGCGATGTCGCGGGCGATCGCAAGGCCCAAGCCCGTGCCGCCCTCATCCTGGTTGCGGGCGTCGTCGAGCCGCAGGAACGGCTTGAACACCTCTTCGCGCATTTTCGCAGGAATGCCGGGCCCGTCATCGTCGACCGTGACCGTCAAATAGCGGTGATCGCGGTGGCCTTTGATGGAAATCGTGTTGGCGTGCCGCGCCGCGTTGGAGACGAGGTTGGCAAGGCAGCGCTTGAACGCGGCCGGCTTGACGATAACCACCGGCAGTCCCTGAAACGCGGTCGTTGCCGGGTGGCCGTTGCGCTCGGCATCGCTGCGTAGTTCCTCCAGCGCCAGCGACATGTCGGTCGGCTGCGCGACCTCGCCGCCGTCGCCGCGCGCGAACGCCAGATAGTCCTCCAGCATGCCCGACATCTCATCGATGTCCTTGCGCATGGCGTCAACCTCCGCGACCGTCGCCGATCAACGCGAATTCGAGCTTGAAGCGGGTCAGGATGGTGCGCAGATCATGCGAGACGCCGGCCAGCATCGCGGTGCGCTGCTCGATGATGCGCTCGATGCGCGATTTCATCTCCAGGAAGGCGTGTGCGGCGCGGCGGACCTCCCGCGCGCCGCGGGGCGGAAGTTCGGCGCCTCGCGACCCTTGCCGAAACTTTCCGCGGCGTCGGCGAGCCGCAGGATCGGCTTGATCTGGTTGCGCAGGAACAAGCACCGCGACGATCAAGAGAATCGAGGACGTCCCGACCATCCAGAACAGGAATAGCTCCGAATTGGAGGCGTAGGCCGCGCTGCGCTGCGCGAACACCCGCATCACGGCGTCGTCGAGCACGATGCGGATTTCAACCAGACTGGATTTGCCGACGGTGTCGGTCCAGAACGGACGGCCGATCTGGCGGCCGATCTGCACCGAGAGCAATTCATCGAGCGGGGAGAAGAAGGGTTTCGGTCCGGGTGGCGGCATGTCGCCGGGGGCAGGAAATCGACCACCAGTCCCATCCGCTGCGCGATGCGGCGAAGTTGGTTGCGGTCCTTGTCCTGCGGATAGCCCTTGTAGACGTCGATCAGCGCGGCAATGTCCTGCACCACCGCGGCCGACAGATGCCGCGTCACGTTGTTCCACTGCCTTTCCAGGAACACGAACGCCACCACCGACTGCAGCACCACCATCGGCACGATCATGATCAACAGCGCGCGGGCATAGAGGCCGGTCGGCATCCAGCTCTTGAAGGCGTTGCCGGTCCAGCGATTGGCCGCGGAGACGCGCTGCGAGGCGTTGCGGATCAGGGTCAGGCCGGTGTCGAGGGTGCTCATGAATATCGGCTTAAGGCGAAGCGACCAGGCGATAGCCGATGCCGCGCACCGCCTGCAGGAACAGCGGATTGGCGGGATCGCGCTCGATCTTGCGCCTGAGACGGTTGATCTGCACGTCGACCGCGCGCTCGTTGACGGTGCCGTTGCCGGTCAGCGCGCCGCGCGGCACGGTTTCGCCCGGCACAACGGCGAGGATGCGCAGCATCTCGCGCTCGCGGTCGGTGAGGTGAATGGCCTCGTCGCCCTGGCGCAATTCGCCGCGGGCAAGATGATAGACGTAAGGGCCGAACGCGACCTGTTCCAGCGTTTCGGCCGGCGGCTTCGCGGTGCGCTTGAGGATGTTGCCGATCCGAAGCGCCAGCTCGCGCGGCTCGAAGGGTTTGGCGACGTAGTCGTCGGCGCCGATCTGCAGGCCCTCGATGCGGGCTTCCGCCTCGTGCCGCGCCGTCAGCATCACGATCGGCACCGAGGAGGATTGGCGGATGAAGCGGGCGAGCTCGAAGCCGGTTTCGCCGGGCATCATGACGTCGAGGATCAGGAGGTCGAAATGCAGTCCGAGCAATTTGGCCCGGGCGTCGCTCGCGCCGGTGGCGGTAGTGACGCGGTAGCCCTCGCCGCACAGGAAGCGCGACAACAAGTCGCGGATGCGGCGGTCGTCGTCGACCAGCAGGAGATGCGGCGCGTCGTCGGCCGGTTGCGGCGGGGTACGCGAGACGGTGGCGGCAAGCGGCACGGTCATTCCTTTGCGTTTGTACTCGGGTTCGGGGCGCTAAAAATCTTCTCCAGCACCTTGTCGGGGTCGTCGCGGTCGATCATGGCGCGGAGGAAGCGTCGGACCGTCTCGGCGTTGGCCGGGCCGATGTCGGCGAGCGCGCGGTCGATCCTCTTGGTCTGCAGGCCGGCCAGCTTGTCGACCAGCGCCTCGCCCTTGGCGGTGGCGAAAAGAAGGCGCTGCCGCCGGTCGTTGTTGCCGGTCTTCTGCACGATATAGCCTTCGTCGAGCAGTTGCTTGAGCACCCGCCCCAGCGACTGCTTGGTGATGCGTAGCACGTCCAGGAGGTCGGCGACCTTCAGGCCGGGATAGCGGTAGACGAAATGCATCACCCGGTGATGCGCCCGTCCGAAGCCGAAAACCTCCAGCTCATGGTCCGCGTCGCCGACGAAATCGCGGTACGCGAAGAACAGCAACTCAATGATATCCCAGCGCAAATCGTCCTCCCGAAGGTGAGGCGCCCGCAGCTCGGAGCCCCGCGAATTGGAGGTTGGCATGGGACTCGAGAAATTTATGTCAGCCATATTGACGTATCTTGGTTTCAATGTTACAAAACCGCCAGTCACGACGAAATATTAGATCGTTTTGTCCGTGCTGGCGTTTCAAAATTCTTTGAAACAGCCAAACGGCGGCTAGAGAGCCGCGAACTGATCTGACCGTGCGATTGTCGAGCGGCATGTCGGCAAACATACTGGACTTCCGCATTCCGCAAAAGCATGTCCTGCCGGGCAGGTGTGCCAAGCGGAAGGGGTGGCGCGGGGCGGGGTTCAGGGAGTAAACCGCGCCGCGCAGAAAAAGGGCGCTTCTATTGCGCCAATCCGGGAGAGGGCCCAATGGGAGTTTCGTTCGACACAATCGATGGCGTCATCCGGTATGACGGCAAGCTCAAACCAGAAATCGCGCCGGTTCCGACAACGGGAAGCACGGGAATGAGCTTGAAATTCGAAATCCAGCCGGCGGCGAATCCGACCCCTGAGAAGGAGCGCGCGGCAAGGCTCGTGAACCTGGGCTTCGGCCAGATTTTCACCGATCACATGGCTGTGGTCCGCTACAATCATGCGAACGGCTGGCATGGCGCGCGGCTCGAATCCCGGGCGAATTTCCCGCTCGATCCGGCCACGGCCGTGCTGCACTACGCGCAGGAGATTTTCGAAGGCCTCAAGGCCTACAAGCGCGACGACGGCGGCGTGAACCTGTTCCGACCCGACGCCAATGCCCGGCGCTTCCACAATTCGGCCGAGCGTATGGCCATGGCGCCACTGCCCGAGCCTGTGTTCATCGAAGCGGTCGAGCAGCTGGTGCGCCTCGACCGCGCCTGGATACCGGGCGGCGAGGGCAGTCTCTACCTGCGGCCCTTCATGATCGCGAGCGAGGTCTTCCTCGGCGTGAAGCCTTCCGCGGAATACATCTTCGCCGTCATCGCCTCGCCGGTCGGCTCCTATTTCAAGGGCGGACCTGCGCCGGTGTCGATCTGGGTGTCGGAGCACTACACGCGCGCCGCGATCGGCGGCACCGGCGCCGTCAAATGCGGCGGCAATTACGCCGCGAGCCTGCGCGCGCAGGCCGAGGCCATCGATCACGGCTGCGATCAGGTGGTTTTCCTCGATGCGGTCGAGCGCCGCTACGTCGAGGAACTCGGCGGCATGAACATCTTCTTCGTGTTCGACGACGGTTCGCTCTCGACGCCGCCGCTCGGCACCATCCTGCCGGGCATCACCCGCGATTCGATTCTCGCGCTTGCGAAGGATTCCGGCGCGCGCGTGCGCGAGGAGGCCTACACGATCGACCAGTGGCGCACTGATGCCGCCAGCGGAAAGCTGAAAGAGGCCTTCGCCTGCGGCACGGCGGCCGTCATCTCGCCGATCGGCAAGGTGTGTTCCGGAAGCGGCGATTTTCTCGTCAGCGGCGGCGCGGCCGGCCCCGTCGCCATGGGGCTGCGCAAGCAGCTGGTCGACATCCAGTACGGACGCACGGCCGACCCGCACAACTGGATCAGAAAGGTCCTGTGAGCGGCGGCGGAATTATTCCGCCGCTTTTGACCGACCCGCCCCGCGGCACGCTCTCTCACTCCCTCGCCCCGCCCTTCGCGGGGAGAGGGTGGGGTGAGGGGCTCTCTCCGCAAAGCTGATGTTCGTAGTGGGCATCGTGCCTCGCCCCTCACCCGAAATTCGCTGACCCGCGAATTTCGACCTCTCCCCGCGAAAAGAGCGGGGAGAGGTGAAGAGCCCGGCGCTTGCCGCTTCTCGCCTGCGCTGATACCAACGCCGCCCATGGCCGAGAAACCCAAAAAACCGCAAAAACTGAAGGCGCGCCTGCCGCGCGGGCTGGAGGATCGCGGGCCCGCCGCGATCAATGCCACGCGCCAGATGGTGGAGAAAATCCGCGCCGTCTACGAGCGCTACGGTTTCGAGCCGGTGGAGACGCCGGCGTTCGAATATACCGATGCGCTGGGCAAGTTCCTGCCCGACCAGGACCGCCCCAACGAGGGCGTGTTCTCGTTCCAGGACGACGACGAGCAGTGGATCTCCTTGCGCTACGACCTGACCGCGCCGCTGGCGCGGTATGTGGCGGAGAGATATGGGACGGAAATATCGTTCTGCCCTACCGCAGCTATCGTTTCGGCTGGGTGTTTCGCAACGAGAAGCCCGGCCCCGGCCGTTTCCGCCAGTTCATGCAGTTCGACGCCGATACGGTGGGCTCGGGCTCGCCGGCGGCGGATGCGGAGATGTGCATGATGGCGGCGGACACGATGGAGGCGCTCGGCGTTCCGCGCGGCTAGTATGTGGTGAAGGTGAACAACCGCAAGGTGCTTGATGGGGTGATGGAAAGTATAGGGCTTGGTGGCGAGGAGAATGCGGCTAGGCGGCTCACGGTGCTACGAGCGATCGATAAGCTTGATCAATTTTCGCTCGACGAAGTCGCAAGCTACTCGGCCCTGGAAGATGGGACGGCGGCGAAGAAGGTAAAGGCGATTTCACCAAGGGGGCTGGCCTCGAAGACCGTGGAATAACGACGCGTGATCAGTTTCACTGGCTGGAATACGTGATGGATCCGGAGCGAAAAGCGATCTCGGACCAAAGGCAGTTTCGCTTGCAAATTTCGAATCTGCGGTCGATGGCAACGCTTTGGGAGAAGAAGGCATCTCCGAGCTCGCGACAAATTGTGGAATTGGTTGAAGCGGTCCGGCTACGGATCTGATCGCATTGTCATCGATCCCTCCGTCGTCCGCGGCCTCGAATACTACACCGGCCCGGTCTTCGAGGTCGAACTCCTGCTCGAAACCAAAGACGAAAAAGGCCGGCCCGTGCGCTTCGGCTCGGTCGGCGGCGGCGGGCGCTATGATGGCCTGGTCTCGCGCTTCCGCGGCGAGCCGGTGCCGGCGACCGGCTTTTCCATCGGCGTGTCGCGATTGCAGGCGGCGCTGACGATGCTCGGCAAGCTCGACACCAAGCCGGAATTCGGCCCCGTCGTGGTCACGGTGTTCGACCGCGACCGCGTCGCCGATTACCAGAAGATGGTCGCGAGCTTGCGCAACGCCAACATCCGCGCCGAGCTCTATCTCGGCAACCCCAAGAACATGGGCAACCAGCTCAAATATGCCGACCGCCGCAACTCGCCTTGCGTGATCATCCAGGGCTCGGACGAGAAGGCGCGCGGCGAGGTGCAGATCAAGGATCTGATCGAGGGCGCCAAGGCCGCCGCCGCGATCGCCTCCAACCAGGAATGGCGCGAGACCCGCCCTGCGCAATTTTCATGCAAGGAAGACGAGATCGTCGCCAAAGTACGCGAGGTGCTGGCGCGGCATGAGGTGAGGTGGGGATGAGTTAGACCGTCATGCCCGCCACCGGGTCGCCTTCGGCGAACCCGATGACGGCTCCAGCCGGGCATCGAGTGCGCCGAGACGTCAAAGTTGAACGGAAGCGGCGCGGAATACTGGATCATCCGCTTTCGCGGATGATGACATCGGTGCAAGATGCCGCGTCCGCGGTTCTCGGAAGGAGGATCGTGTTCGCAGCGACAGTGACGTAGCAAGAGCAAAGGGAGAAGAAAAAATGCCTGAGATTACCGTGAGCATGGCCGCCGGCCGTACCGACGAACAGAAGGCCGGCATGATGCGCGACATCACCCAGGCGCTGGTGAAGAATCTCGGCGTCGATGCCGACGCGGTGGTGATCCAGATCAACGAGGCGCCGCTCGCCCACAAGATGAAGGGCGGCAAGACCTTTGTTGAGCGCGCGGCTGCTGCGAAGAAGTAGCGCGGCTCTCACCACGCTCCACTCGTCGTCCCGGCTCAAGGCCGGGACGACGGTGAGTGTGTTGGTGCGACGAGGTCTCCCATGGACGCACGCGACGTCATCAAGATCGGCATGTCGGCCGAGCGCATCCTGGTGGTGCCGCCGGAGCGCACGGTCGGGCATTTCGTGCCGCATATGCCGATGGTCTATGCGACGCCGATGATGATCCTGGAGATGGAGACGACGTCGGGCGACGCCATCAATGCGCATCTTGCGCCGGGCTGGGTCACGCTCGGCACCGAGGTCGACATCCGCCATATCGCCGCTGCCCCGCTCGGCGCCACCATTCGCACCACGGCGCAGGTGATCGCGGTGGAACGCCGCGTCATCCGCTTCGAGGTCGCGGCGTTCCATGGCGAACGCAAGATCGGCGACGGCCGCCATGGCCGCGGCCTCGTCAATCTCGAGCGTTTCATGAAGCGGTTCGGGGCGAAGCTAGACGCAGCCGTGTTCGTTGTCCTCATCCTGAGGAGCGGCCACTTGGCCGCGTCTCGAAGGATGGGCCACCGGCCCGTGGCCCATCCTTCGAGACGCCGCGCAATTGCGCGGCTCCTCAGGATGAGGAATGGCGATTGCCTACTTCGCCAATTCCCGCGAACGCCGCGTCGCCGCGGCGACCGCGCGGGTCATGAGTTGCTGCATTCCCTCCGCGCCCATCAAGCACTTCCAGCGCCGCGGCGGTGGTGCCGCCGGGAGAGGTCACGTTCTGGCGCAGCGTCGCGGACGCAAGATCGGAGCGATGCAAGAGTTCGCCGGAGCCGGCGACCGTCTCGCGCGCCAGCTTTGTCGCAAGCGCCTCCGGCAATCCGGCCGCGACGCCGGCACGCGCCAGCTCTTCGGCGAGCAGAAATACATAGGCCGGACCCGAACCGGAGACCGCGGTCACCGCGTCCATCAAGCTCTCGTCATCGACCCACTCGACCGAGCCGGTCGCTCGCAGCAGCGCATCGGCGGTGGCGCGTTGCGCGGCGCTGACGCTGTTGGCCGCGACCGCGACCGTGATGCCGCGGCCGATCGCGGCGGGCGTATTGGGCATGGCGCGCACCACCTTGCCGCCGCACACTTCCTGCAAGGCGACAATCGTCGTGCCCGCCATGATCGAGACGATGAGCGTCGAGGCGCCCGCGAAGGCTTTGAGCGTCGCGCCCGCTTCACGAAACGTCTGCGGCTTCAGCGCCACCACCAGCGTATCGGCGGCGCCGATGGCTTTCGGGTTAAGCCGGATGCCTTTGGCGGTAAGCGCCGAGATTTCCGCCGACGGCGCGGGTTCGATCACCACGACGCGGCTGGGGTCGAGCCCCTGCGCCAGCCAGCCCGTCAGCATCGCGCCGCCCATCTTGCCCGCGCCGGCCAGCACGATGGTGCCGGTGATGTCTTGCAATGTGCTCACAACAGATACCCACGTCGTCCCCGCCTAGTGCGCGATTGCGCACGGGGCGGGGACCCATAACCACAGGCGGTTCTAGTGAAGCGTGGAAGGTGGGACAAGCATTTTACCGAACACAGACATCACGCGGTATGGGTCCCGGCTCCCCGTGCGCAATTGCGCACTAGGCCGGGACGACACCTCTAACGGTAGTCATTGCCGGGCTTGACCCGGCAATCCATCCTCTTCGCAGGACTCTGTGAAGCGGGATGGATGCGCGGGTCAAGCCCGCGCATGACGGCTGTGGAAGAGGCGAACGCTATGCCTCACCCTCGGTATCGAACATCGCCGCACTCATGGCTTCCGCCGGCGACTTGCCGGCCCACACCACGAACTGGAACGCCGGAAAGTAGCGCTCGCAGGCGTGGATGGCGCCGGTCAGCATGCTTTCGCACTGCGCAGTGGACGCGGTCAGGCCGCCCGGCAGCACCAGCGCCTGGCGGTGCATGATCATGCCGGTGTGGGTCCAGAGGTCGAAATGCCCGATCCATAGTTGCTCGTTGACGGCGGCGATCAGCCGCTGCACCTCGCCCCGCCGCGCGGCGGGAATCTTCATGTCGAAGGCGCAGGCCAGATGCAGCGCCTCGATCTCACCCATCCAGGTGAAGGAGAGCTGGTAATCGGTCCACTCCCCTTTGGAGACGATGGTGACCTCGTCTTCGCCGGAGCGTTCGAACGACCAGTTGTTGTCGGCGGCAATATCCTCGACCGCCGCCAGCGGATGGTTCCGGGAATCAACGATGCTTTCGAGCAGGGACATGCCGTCTCGACCTCTATTTTTTCAATCTTTTGATACGTACACGGCGGCCGACACGCGCGGTTCAGCGCGTCACTCCGGCTGCAATCCCTCAGGGGTTCCGAGGCCTGCAAGCGTCAAGTGATGTGATTTGCGGAATCCGCGCAACTGGGCGCCGAGTTCAGTCCACAGCCAATCCGGCGCCCGTCCACAACTCATCGCGTGTCATGGTTATTAATAAGAGAACAAACCGGAATTGGAATTAGCTCCATCCTCCAATCGTTAATTTTTGGCGGCCGAATCTTGGCGATTCCTGGTGCGACGCCGGGCAAATGTGTCGCGCTGGAGGCATGGGGACATGCCTTTTCCCCATGGCAGACGGCTTGCTGGGGTTGCGGGCTTCCGCCATAGTTGCGGGCAGGTTCGCCCATTCCGGGCGGCCGATGTTCTCAGGGCGGGGTGAAATTCCCCACCGGCGGTAAGGGCGAAAGCCCAAGCCCGCGAGCGCCTTCCCCCCTTGGAATCCCCCTGGGAGGAAGGGTCAGCAGATTCGGTGCGATTCCGAAGCCGACGGTTAAAGTCCGGATGAAAGAGAACGGTCGCGACGCCTCACGCGCCTTTTCGCGTGGGCTCTCGTTCCGTGTGCCCTGATTCTGGTCCTGAAAGAGGAAAACCATGAATCAGATGTTGCAAGAGACCGAAGTCCAAGAATCTCAAGTCCAAGAATCTCAAGTCCAGGAATCTCAAATCCTGGAAACTCAAGTCCAGGAATCGCAAGTTCAAGATTCCGAAGCCAAAACTCCCCAAACCGTCGATCCGCCGCAAAGGCCCGCGCATCCGCGCTTCGCCAAGCCGCAGCGGGTCGCCTTCGTGCAGTCCTCCTGGCACCGCGAGGTGGTCGAGGAATGCCGCATCGCCTTCTTAGCTGAGGCCGAGGCGCGCCACATTCCGCGGGCCTCGATCGATGTCTTCGAGGTGCCGGGCTCGTTCGAAATCCCGCTGCACGCGCAGCTGCTCGCCAAGACCCGCCGCTACACCGCGATCGTGGCGGCCGGGCTCGTGGTCGATGGCGGCATCTATCGCCATGAATTCGTCGCAGACACCGTGATCAAGGCGCTGATGGATGTGCAGTTGCGAACGGAAGTGCCGGTGTTCTCGGCGGTGCTGACGCCCCAGCAGTTCCACGAGACGAGTGCGCATTTCGAATTCTTCCGCAGGCATTTTGCCACCAAGGGCATCGAGGTCGCGGAGGCCTGCGCCAATACCCTGCTCAGCCTGGAGCGGCTGCGCGGGCAGGTTGCCGCTGGGATCGTGCAAAGCGCTTGAGCCGCGACACAAGCGCACAGTCGATTGCGCCACAATCGATCGCGCCACAATCGATTGATTGTCATTTCCGCCGCCGCGTCTATAAACTCGGCGGCGGGAGGCGGTTCGCCCGTGGAGACGGGCGGCCGGGAAGGTCATGTTCGAAGGACACGATCCCTATCTCGTCGTGCTCTCGGTGGCGATCGCGATCCTGGGCGGCTACACCGGTTTTGCGCTCGCCGCGCGCGTGCGCGCCGCGTCGGGCGTGACGCGCCGCGTGTTGCTCGCGGGTGCCGCGGTGTTTCTCGCCGTCGGGATCTGGACCATGCATTTCGTCGGCATGCTGGCGGCGCCGATCCCGGCGGACGCCGTCTATCTCGTGCTGCCGACGATGATCTCGTTCCTGATCTGCGCGCTGGTGGTCGGCATTTCCCTGTTCTTCGTCTCGATCGGCGAACCGTCGCTGCGCCGCGTCATTTCGTCGGCGGTTTTGCTCGGGGCCGGAATCGTGAGCATGCACTATGTCGGCATGCACGGCCTCGCCGGCAATTTCGCCATCGCGCACGATCTTCCGATGGTTTTGCTGTCCATTTTGATCGCGATCGTCACTGCCTATGGCGGCTTGCGCGCCTTCCTGGCGCGACAGGACGGCATCCGCCTGATCGCGAGCGCGATCGCGTTCGGCGTCGCCGTTTCGGGCATGCACTACACCGCGATGTACGGCGTGCATTTCGTGCCGCTCACCGCAGCCGCGCACCATCACGACGGCGGCGGGCTCGCTGCGTCGCCGCAAATCCTCTCGGTGGTGGTCGCCGTGCTCTGCTTCGTGATCGCCGCGGGCTTCCTGTTGTCTCTGGTGCCGGATCCGCGCCGGCAGGCGCCGGCGTCCACAATCGCCGAAGTCGAGGGACTGGTCGAGCCGGCCGCAGGCGAGCCGGCCGTGGCCGCGCCGCCAAGCCCGATCGCGGTGACCTCGCCGCGGCTGATGCCGGGGCCGCTCGGCGGGCTCGGCCAGCCGCCGCGCCCGGCACCGGCGCCACGGTTGCCGGTCGAGGGCGCCAACGGCACCCATTTCATCGATGCGGCGGATGTGCGCAGCGTGCGCGCGGACGCGCATTACACGCGAGTCCATGACGGCACCCGCGAGCGGATGTGTCCTTGGTCGATCTCGCAAGCCGAGGCGCAGCTCGATCCCGGCCTGTTCGTCCGTGTCCATCGCAGCCACATCGTGGCAATCCCGCATGTCTCCTTCGTCCGCAAGGAGGGCGACGGCGCGGTGATCGAGCTGGACGGCCCGACGCCGCACCGCGTCCCCGTGAGCCGCGCCAAGATCGCCGAGGTCAAGGCGAGGCTGGGGCTGGCCAACAGGCGGCACGCTTAGGCGGCACGCTCCGCTTCACCTCGCCCTGCTTGCCTCGGTGCACCTTGCCCCGCGTTTGCGGGGAGAGGTCGGATCGCTCTTGAACGATCCGGGTGAGGGGGCTCTCTCCGCGATCTCGTTCGTGGATAGCAACCACCCGTTAGGTCGCGCCCCCTGACGCATTTCGTGCGCGAGTTCCGCAGCTCGTGCGAAATCCGTCGGTCCGTGCCGCCGCGATTGCGGCGAGCTGCGGCCGGAGAGAGCGTTCCGCCAACGTCCGCGTGAACACACGCCAAACCTAGAGGACGGAGGGGAGGAGACCATGATTCCTGGCTCATTCAGCTATCACCGGCCCGCGACCGTGGCTGACGCGGTCAAATTGCTGTCGGACCTGGGCGACGACGCCCGCGCGCTCGCCGGCGGCCACAGCCTGGTGCCGATGATGAAGCTCAGGCTCGCGACGCCGGCCCATCTGGTCGACCTGCACGGGGTTGCCGGGCTGAAAGGCATTCGGCGCGATGGCGGCAACATCGTGATCGGGGCGATGACCACCCAGCACGAGCTACTGATTTCCGACGACATAGCCAAATCGCTGCCGATCCTGCACGAGGCCGCACTTCTGATCGCCGATCCGCAGGTGCGTTACCGCGGCACCATCGGCGGCAATGTCGCCAATGGCGACCCGGGCAACGACATGCCGGCGCTGATGATCACGCTCGGCGCCAGCTACCGGCTGGAAGGCCCCTCGGGCGCCCGCGAGGTTCTGGCTGCCGACTTCTATCAGGGCGCCTATTTTACCGCGCTGGAACCTTCCGAAATCCTCACCGCGATCTCCATTCCGGTCCCGGCGGCCGGCCACGGCTACGCCTATGAGAAACTGAAACGCAAGGTCGGCGATTACGCCACCGCCGCCGCCGCCGTGGTGCTGACCATGTCGGGCGGCAAGGTTGCGACTTGCGCGATCGGCCTGACCAATCTGCACGAGACGCCGCTGCTTGCCACCGACGCCGCCAAAGCGGTGATCGGCACCGGCCTCGATCCGGCGTCGCTGAAAAAGGCCGCAGCCGCCGCCGAAGCGATCATGTCGCCGGCCGCGGACGCCCGCGGGCCGGTCGAATACCGCAAGCATGTCGGCGGCATCATGGTGACGCGGGCGCTGCAACGCGCCGCGGCCAGAGCAAAGTAAGGGAGGGGATCAATGGCAAAAACCCATGTGACCATGAAAGTGAACGGCGCCGAGGTCGAAGGCCTGGTCGAGCCGCGCACTTTGCTCGTGCATTTCATCCGCGAAAACCTGCAGCTGACCGGTACCCATATCGGCTGCGAGACCACCCATTGCGGCGCCTGCACCGTCGATATCGACGGCATGTCGGTGAAAAGCTGCACCATGTTCGCGGTGCAGGCCCAGGGCTCCGAGGTCATGACGATCGAGGGCGTCGCCAATGCCGACGGTTCGCTGTCGGCCTTGCAGGAAGGTTTCCGCATCATGCACGGCCTGCAATGCGGCTTCTGCACGCCCGGCATGATCTTGCGCGCCCAACGCCTGCTCCAGGAGAATCCGCGGCCGTCGGAGGAAGAAATCCGGATGGGCATCTCAGGCAATATCTGCCGCTGCACCGGCTACCAGAACATCGTCAAGGCGATCCAGTATGCCGCCGACAAGATCAATGGCATCGAATTCAAGGAGGCCGCGGAATGAACGACCTGACTCCCACGCGGGAACAACGCACCGCCGCCCTCGAAGGCATGGGCTGCAAGCGCAAGCGCGTCGAGGACGCCCGCTTCACCCAGGGCAAGGGCAACTATGTCGACGATTTGAAGCTGCCGGGCATGCTGCACGGCGATTTTGTCAGATCGCCGCATGCACATGCGCGGGTCAAATCGATCAACAGCGAAGAAGCGCTAAAGGTGCCGGGCGTGCTGGCTGTCATCACCGCCGAGACGCTGAAGACCGTCAACTTGGCCTGGATGCCGACGCTCGCGGGCGATGTGCAGATGGTGCTGGCTGACGGCAAGGTGCTGTTCCAGAATCAGGAAGTGGCGTTTGTGGTCGCCACCGACCGCTATGCCGCCGATGATGGCATCAACAAGGTTGTGGTCGAATACGAACCGCTGCCGGTCGTCATTGATCCGTTCAAGGCGATGGACGCGGATGCGCCTGTTCTCCGCGAGGATCTCGCCGGCAAGACCACCGGCGCGCACGGTCCGCGCAAGCATCACAACCACATCTTCGAGTGGACCGTCGGCGACAAGGACTTGACCGACGCCGCGTTCAAGAAGGCGGACGTGACCATCAAGGAGATGATCTCCTATCACCGCACCCATCCGTCGCCGCTGGAAACCTGCCAGTGTGTCTGTTCGTTCGACAAGATCAGGGGCGAGCTGACGATCTGGGGTACCTTCCAGGCGCCCCATGTGATCCGCACCGTGGTGGCGCTGATCGCCAAAATCCCCGAGCAGAAGATCCATGTGATCTCGCCCGACGTCGGCGGCGGTTTCGGCAACAAGGTCGGCGCCTATCCCGGCTATATCTGTGCCGCGGTGGCCTCGATCGTCACCGGCAAACCCGTCAAATGGGTCGAGGACCGCATCGAGAACCTGACCGCGACCTCGTTCGCACGCGATTACCACATGACCACCGAGATCGCGGCGACCAAGGACGGCAAAGTCACCGGCCTTCGGGTCCACGTGCTGGCCGATCACGGCGCGTTCGATGCCTGCGCCGATCCGTCGAAATGGCCGGCCGGCTTCTTCAACATCGTCACCGGCTCTTACGACTTCCCGACCGCGCATTTGTCGGTGGACGGCATCTACTCCAACAAGGCGCCGGGCGGCGTCGCCTATCGCTGCTCGTTCCGGGTGACGGAAGCGGCCTATTGCATCGAGCGCGGCATGGACATCCTGGCCCAGAAGCTCGGGATGGACCCGGCCGAGCTGCGGCTGAAGAATTTCATCAAGAAGGAGCAGTTCCCCTATCACTCGGCGTTGGGTTGGGAATACGATTCCGGCGACTACCACACCGCCATGCGCAAGATGATGGAGACGGTCGACTATGCCGGCCTGCGCAAGGAGCAGGCGGAACAACGCGCTGCCTTCAAGCGCGGCGAGACCCGCGAGATCATGGGCCTCGGGGTGTCGTTCTTCACCGAGATCGTCGGTGCCGGCCCGTCGAAGAACTGCGACATCCTGGGCATTGCGATGTTCAATTCCTGCGAAATCAGGCTGCATCCGACCGGCGCCGGCATCGCCCGGGTCGGGACCAAGAGTACCGGCCAGGGCCATGAGACCACCTGGGCCCAGATCATCGCCACCGAGATCGGCATTCCCGCCGACAACATCATGGTCGAGGAAGGCAACACCGACACTGCGCCTTACGGGCTCGGCACCTACGGTTCGCGCTCGACCCCGGTGGCGGGCGCCGCCATCGCGATGGCCGCGCGAAAAATCAAGGCCAAGGCGCAGATGATCGCGGCCTACAAGCTCGAAGTCCACGAAGACGACCTCGAATGGGACATCGACGGCTTCCGGGTCAAGGGACTGCCGGAGAAGACCCTGTCGATGAAGGACATCTGCTGGGCGGCCTATAATTCGGTGCCGCCGGGCATGGAGCCGGGCCTGGAGGCGGTGAGCTATTACGATCCGCCCAACATGACCTATCCGTTCGGCGCCTATATCTGTGTCATGAACATTGATGTCGATACCGGGGTCTACAAGATCAGGCGCTTCTACGCGCTGGATGATTGCGGCACCCGCATCAACCCGATGATCATCGAGGGCCAGGTGCATGGCGGCTTGACCGAGGCATTCGCGATCGCGATGGGCCAGGAAATCCGCTACGATCCGGAAGGCAACGTGGTGACCGGCTCGTTCATGGATTTCTTCATGCCGACGGCGGTCGAGACGCCGCATTGGGAAACCGACTTCACCGTCACCCCGTCGCCGCATCACCCGATCGGCGCCAAGGGCGTCGGCGAGAGCCCGAATGTCGGCGGCGTGCCGGCGTTCTCCAACGCCGTCAACGACGCCTTCTCGTTCCTGGGGAGCACGCACATCCAGATGCCGCATGACTTCTGGCGCAACTGGCAGGCGGCGAAGAATCTGGGAGTGTTCGCGTCGTAATTATCTTCCCCCCTCCCCACCGCTTCGCGGGGGGAGGGGAGAAGAAGCAAACAGGAAAACGCTCTGGCAATGAAAGACCGCGAGGAGATCGCGCAAGCGCTCGCCGCATCCGGCTATATCGCCGACGGCGAACTTGCGACCGCGATCTCGCTGATGCAGCTCTTGAAGCGCCCGCTGTTGCTGGAAGGCGAGGCGGGCGTCGGCAAGACCGAGGTTGCGAAAGCGCTCGCTAGCGTGCATGCGACCGAATTGATCCGCCTGCAATGCTATGAGGGACTGGATCAGTCCTCGGCGCTGTACGAATGGAATTACCAGCGGCAATTGCTGGCGATCCAGGCGCATCGCGGCGAGGACGCCGACGCGGTCGAGGACCGGATTTTTTCGGAGAAATATCTCCTGGAACGGCCGCTGCTCGCCGCGATCCGGCGCGACAAGCCGCCGGTGCTGTTGATCGACGAGATCGACCGCGCCGACGACGAGTTCGAGGCGTTCTTGCTTGAATTGTTGTCCGACTTCCAGGTCTCGATCCCCGAACTGGGCACCATTACAGCGACCACGATCCCGCATGTGGTGTTGACCTCGAACGGCACCCGCGAGCTTTCCGACGCGCTGCGCCGGCGCTGCCTTTATCATTATGTCGATTATCCCGATGTCGATCGCGAGGCGCGCATCATCATGGCGCGGATCGACGGCACCAGCGCCTCGCTGTCGCTGCAGATTGCGCGCATGGTGGCTGGTTTCCGCAAAGAGGAGCTGCGCAAGGTGCCCGGCGTCGCCGAGACGCTGGACTGGGCGGCGGCGCTGATCGGCCTCGATGTGCGCGACCTGCAAGAGGCGCCCGAGACCGTGCACGAGACCCTGATGTGCCTGCTCAAGACGCAGGAAGACAGAGCGCGGATGACGCGCGAAGTCACCGAGCGAATATTGGGAAAGGTCGCATGAGCTGCTGTGGCTCGACACCTGATTTCAATGAGATCGACGAGGTCTCCCGCCTGGTCTCGGCAAAACTCGCCGCGTTCCTGCGCACGCTGCGCGACAACGGTTTTCCGGTCGGCCTTGCCGAGGGCCGCGACGCGGCAGCCTTGATGGCGTCGGGCTATGCGGCGCAAGCCGGGCCTGCTGCGCTCGGCCCTAAAACATCTGTTCTCGGCGCGGAAATCCGACTGGGAGAAATTCGACGGCCTGTTCGACGCATTCTGGCTGGGAAAACGCGTGCGCTCGCGCTCGATCACGGTCGGCGCCGCGAAGGCGGCCAACAGCCCCTCGCTGAAAAGCCTGCAGGACAAGGGCGCGGACGCGCCTGGGAATCAATCCGCGACCGACCAGGTTCCCTCATCCGACGATGCGCCGGAGGGCCACGGCGGCAAGGGCAAGATGGAAGGCGCCTCGCGCGCAGAGAACCTGGCCGAGGTCGATTTTCGTCAATTGGCCGACCCCGAGCAGATCGGCCAGGCCCATGCCGCCGCGGCGCGGCTGGCAAAAGTCATGCGCACGCGGCTGACCCGCCGCGACCTGGCGCGGCGGCGCGGCTACCGGCTCGACTTGCGGCGGACCATCCACAAAAACATCAGCCATGGCGGCGTGCCGATTGCGCTGGTGAAGCGGCAGCGCAAGGACAAGCCGTTGCGGCTGGTCGTGCTGCTCGATGCCTCCGGCTCGATGAGCCTGTATACCAGCGTGTTCCTGCGCTTCATCCACGGCGTGCTCGACGAATTCCGCGAGGCCGAGGCGTTTCTGTTTCACACCCGGCTCGCTTTCGTCTCCGACGCCATGAAGGAGAAAGACGCCGCGCGCGCGCTCGATCGCCTCTCGCTCCTGGCGCAGGGCACCGGCGGCGGCACCAGGATCGGCGAGAGCCTGAAGACCTTCAACCGCTGGCACGCCGCGCGCGTGATCCATTCGCGCACCTGCGTGATGATCGTCTCCGACGGCTACGAGACCGGCGATGCCGCATTGCTCGGCCGCGAGATGGCGGCGCTCGCAAAGCGCTGCCGCCGCATCGTCTGGCTCAATCCGATGATGGCATGGAAAGGCTACGCGCCGGTTGCCGCCGGCATCAGAGCCGCGCTGCCGCATGTCGATCTCTACGCGCCGGCCAACACGCTGAAAAGCCTGGCCGCGCTCGAACCCTATCTGGCGAAGCTGTGAGAGATACGCCGATGACCGCGCATGTCGAAGTGATGGATCTGGTGGCGCAGATGAAGGCCGCCGAGCAGGCGTTCGTGTTGGCGACCGTGGTCCGCACCGTCTCGGTGACGGCGGCGAAGGCCGGCGCCAAGGCGATCATTCGCCCCGATGGCACCATCGTGGCGGGCTGGATCGGCGGCGGCTGCGCCCGCGGCGCGGTGTTGAAGGCGGCGCGCGAGGCGCTCGCCGACGGCGAGCCGCGCATGGTCTCGGTGCAGCCGGAAAATCTGTTGGCCGAGCTCGGCGTCAAACCGGGCGAAAACCGCGACGGCGTGCGCTTTGCCTCCAACCTATGCCCGAGCAAGGGCACCATGGATATTTTCGTCGAGCCGGTGCTGCCGCATCCCTCGCTTCTGATCCTCGGCGCCAGCCCGGTCGCGCTGTCGCTCGCAACCCAAGCGCGCCAGCTCGGTTATCACGTCACCGTTGCCGCACCCGCGGCCGATCTCACCGTCGCGCCCGATGCCGACATGCTGATCGACAGTTTTGAGCTTGGCGAACTGCACCACGCCAAGCGCTTTGTCGTGGTCTCGACCCAAGGCAAGGGCGACGAAGCCGCCCTGCGCGCGCGCGCTATCGGCGGAAGCCAACTACCACGCCTTCGTCGGCAGCCGCCGCAAGATGGCAGCACTGCGCGAGAAGCTGGTCGCGGAAGGCATCGACGCGACCGCGATCGACCGCGTCAAGGCCCCGGCCGGCCTCGACCTCGGCGCCATCACGCCGGAGGAAATCGCGATGTCGATATTGGCGGAGATCACGGTGGAGCGACGGCGCGGGCAGCGCGCCGCGGGGAAGGCTACGTAAAGCGTGAACTGATAATCCCCGGCGCGCCTAAACGCCGTGGCGCGTCATGACCGGGTGCTGCTTGCCAACGACTGCCGACGCGTCCGACGACCAGCTTGCGAGCGTTGCTTCGGTGCGATAGCGCGGGAGATGATCCTCGAGCGAGTAGCAAACGCACAGCGCCAGGCTGGCCCAGACCGCCGCACTGAAATAAAGCGACATCCAGGCAATCTCGTCCTTCCAGTGGGCCAGGTCGTGCGTCACGATCCAGCGCGTGCTGACGTCACGGAGCCCTTCGAGAGGTCTGAGATGCGTGCCGCCATCGGCAACCTTGGCCCGCCATCGGCTCAGGTACATCGGAACGTCGACGGTCATGAGAAACGCCAGATAGCCGGCAATCCCTGTGATCGCGCCGGCGAGGACCACGCGAACCAGACCATCGTACTCCGGTAGCAACCGGCAAAGGCCAATCCCAATCACGAAGAAGGCAACGGCCCAGATCGAATTCTCGATGGCGTTGCCGAGATAGTGGGTGGTCAGCACCGCATACCAGGAGAAGCATTCCGCGATCAGGATCAACGGCACGATCACCCACGCCGCGTTCAAGGTGGTGTCCGCTCCCGTCATCGTGCCCAGTTGGTACAGCATGATTGCCCACTGTGCCGCGAAACAGATCTCGGCCACGGTTGCCACCGACCGGCCGACGACAACGCTCGACAGCCAGGTGTCGAACAGGCAGATGCGCTGAACATCCGCGCGCGGAAGGAACGACCTGAAGGCGCAGCCAAAAACATAGGCCGCGCAGAGCAGCAGCATGAGCTGGATGCTGGAGGTGCTGTCGAGACGGCCTGTCGGCTGTTCGTGGAGCTGGTGGTACAGCACGAACCAAACCGCGATGTTTACGCCGCTGACCAGGGTCAACACGCCCCACCACCAGGCCAGGGGATTTGACCAGGCCAAGGAAGTTGACCGCGCCCGCCATTCCAAGCTCATGAGCCGCTCCACATTTAACCGAACTGACATTCGGTCGTAATAATTCTGTCATAGATCGCGGCGAATCACGACAAGAATATGTGCCCGGCGGGTGCTTGCGGGGTTAATGGGTGCTACGTGCTCAGCCCAGTGAGTAAAGCGAAGCGTGCCCACAGACTGACGGAACGCGTTGATATGAACGGGTAGGCACGGCGCAAGCGCACCTTTGCCCACCCACAACGCCTGGGCGTCCGTTCCGATTTAAACGGAACGAAAGGCCCTAGACGACCGATTCCATGAAAGTTGTCATATGGCACCGCCATTTCTCCCCTCCCCACGCACGCGCGCGGAGGGAGGGGGAAATCGACTGCATGGCCACGCTTGATATGATCAGAACTTCGAAATCGCTGTACTAGTAGCACCGGATGACATTGACGGTTTTCTCGGTGCCGTCACGCCCGGGAACCGTGACGGTCTCGGTGGGGCAGCTCGGCACATAGGGTCGATCGGACGGCGTGACGGCCGGCGGATATCGATGGGCCCAATCCCAGGGAACATCATAGGTATACGTGGTATGGACATCGCCCGACGTTGGCGGCGCGCCATCCACCATGGGTTCGCCAGTCGACGGCCCGTAGTCGTAGGCCCCGTCCGCCGGCCAGAAGGTCCCATTATTGTTTCTGCGGTGATGCCGGAGCGATTGGGCCACGCGCGGATGGAAAACCGAATGCGTCGGAGTAAACCCTCCACCATGCGCGGCTCCCGACCGGGCGAAGGTCTCGTTCGCGGCAAGCATGAGCGCGACTGCGCTGAGAGAGGCGACAAGCGCCCCATACATTCTATACGTCATGGCACGCACCAACTCGCTGGTTACTGGGCAGCACTGCAGTGAACGCTAGGCCGGGCCTTTGGTGCCCGCAAACGTATAATTAATGATTAGTTAATGAGTAAGATTAATAGCCCCGCGGGGCGGATTTGCGGCCTGTCCGCCCTGGCTCAAAGCGCGAGCGCGGGAAGCGGCCTCATGCCAGCACGACGCCACCTGGCGGTCTCCATGCGATAACGCCTTCCGTCCGCGCCCGCACTTCGGGCGAGGCAAGACAGGTGGCGACGGCCTCGTAGCCTCTCGCGCCGGGATATGGGGCGACGCTGACCGGTGGGCTGTGATTGGCGGGACAGAAAATGATCGCCTCATCAGCTACCCACGGCGGCGAGGTCCAGGATCGCGCAAGAGCGCGTGAGCAGGAACAGCGGCCGCGCCCCGGGCCCGCGGCGGCGCAGGTGCGCGATCACCGCCTGCTGGGCGGCCTGATCCAGCCCCTGCTCCACCATGTCGACGACCACGACGGCCGCGCCTTCGGATTCCAATCCGACGACAAGGGCAACCAGCGCGTCCGAGGCCGCGGCACCGTCTTCGACGAGCCAGGCCAAGGTCGCATCGACCCGAGACTTAAGTGCCGCGTTGGCGTCCAGTTGCGCCCGCGCCGCCGCGCCGCCGTGCTCCAACCGATCGAGGCCCAGGAACACGGCGTCAGGCAGGGTTTCGGCCAGACGCCTGGCCAGCCGTGTCTTGCCGCTGCCCAACGGGCCGATGATAAAATTCAACGGCCGCACGCAGCTCAGCTCGAACCGTTCGCCGCCCCAGGGCCAGGGCAGATCGAAGGCGACGCTGAACTTGGCAGCCGGTTGCAGCAGGCCCACCAGTTCTCCTGCAGTCGGGGACTTGCCCTGTGCGAGACCGGACCTGATGTCACGGACCTTCTCGACCGCGCCGGCGAGTTCGCGCATGCGCTCCTGGAGCGTTGCCTGATGCGCGGCCAGCGCCAGCTCCAAGCCTTGCGGCTCATCTCCGAGCACCCGCGCGATCTGGGAGAGGCTCAGTCCGAGCGCGCGCAGGGTCACGATCTCGGCGGCCCGCGCCATCTCGCCCGGACCATAGGCCCGCCATCCGGCCGCGGTGCGGCCGGGGGTTATCAGGCCGTGCTGCTCATAGAGCCGCAGCGCCTTGGCGGAGACGCCGAGCCGCCGGGCGGCCGCGGCGGGGTTGAGGAATTGGGCGGAAGCGCTCACGAATCACCTCGTTGTTGGCTGACCGCTGTCCTTATCGGGGCAGTCCCAGGGTCCGGGTCAAGCGGGTGTTCGCGGGAATCAAGCCCTTCTTTGCGATCGACAGGCCATCAACTGCGGCCGTTGCCTGCGGTCGACGAATCTATTTTATTTTTGTCTCGGCCGCGATCAGCTCTTTGCCGTCCGCGGTCCTGATCGTCAGCCGTACTTGTTCGCCGCTACTGCCTGCAGGAATTGTCGCGGAAATACGGTTTCCGTTTTTCGGGTCGGCATTCACGGCGTCGTCGAACAATACCGAGTCGCCGTGTTTCAACGTTACGCGCAACGGCGTCGCCGGTTCGATGCTGAAGAACTGAAGATTCACGCTCGCACCCTCGGCCTTAAGATTGATCAGGATGTTCTCGTTCGCATGCGTCACGTCGCTCATGCCGACGGTCGGGCTGTAGGTTTCCGGTATCGACACTTCGCCCCGTGCGGGAAACTGAGCGCTATGGAAAAACTGGTCCGACACCCCCGCCCACAATTCGACGTAGGGCCGCGCTTCGTTCGGGTCCTTGCGTGGGTCGGTTTCGTTCGTGAACGACGGAAATCCCCACGTCCACATTTTCAATCCCGGCGTGACCGTATTGTCGGCGATGCGGATGATTCCCTCGTCGTTGTCGTGGTTGATCACGCCCCAGAAATTTCCGCCGCCCATATCGGGCGCCGCGTAGGCGATGCCCATTGTCGGCCAGTTCTTGAAGTAGCGCAGTTTCTCGAAACGGCTCTTGCCCGGGCCTGCGCTGATGTCGCCATTGGACAGATTGGTCGACCAGTCCGGCGTGGTGTAGGCCGAGATAGGCGCGATGATTTCGGCGCCGCCGGTCGTTTTGGGATTTTTCGGGTCCGATCCCGGCGCGAGCGTCGTGCAGGTCCAGTACTCATACTCGATCGTCTTGGGTTGTGGATTTTTCAGCACCACGCGCGCATCGAGCGCGGCGCGATCGGCTTTCAGCGTGACATAATAAGTCGCTTCGATGCCCGTCGAGCCCGACCTGAACCTCCTCGGCGCCGCGGCATATGCGAAATCGTCTGTCAGAGACATCGACACCGTCACTTCGGCGGCACTCTCCTTCACCACTTTGAAATCCCACGGCTTCAGCCACGTCTTGCCGTGTTCGGCATCCGGGAACGTGGGGAAGATGCCGCCATACACCATCAGCCAGTCGTAATAAAAATTGCCGGCCTTGATCCCGTAGGGCACGCCGACTTCGCTACGATAAAGTTGTTCGTGGCCGGTCGGCTTGTAAATGATGGAAAGAATGCGCCCGCCAAATTCGGGCACCAGCGTGACCTTCAGATAACGATTTTCGAGCACGTAGGTCCGAAACGTGCGATCGACGATGGTGTTCTTGTCGAGCGACCCGCTGACTAGTCCGTTCTCCGCAGTGGTGGCGTACTTGACGGTGCTCCACGTTATCGTCGATTCGCTGAGCGACACTTTGTCGGGCACAGGCGACGGCGCATGCGCGATGGCAGGAAACGCGCACATCACCGAAACTATTGCCGCCGAAGCTACTGCACCTGCGAAACGGACATGGCTACGCGAGGGAGCACGAACTGCCATTGACGTCGCCTTGGAATGAGCGCGAGCGACAATTCTAGTACATCGACACGCCCGCAGCGAGTTCACCCGGTCTAGCTTCGCGGTGTGTCGCAAGGGGCGGCAGTGCCGACGCAATCCGATTTGCAATAAGATTTGCAACAAGATCTGCCCGGGAACCGACATGGCATGGCGTCGATCGATCGTGCTGCTCCGTCGCGAACGACCGCGCCATTACCTTCTTTCATGAATCGATCCGATTGGACAGCTTGGCTGACACATCAAGCTCGGCATCGGTTTCGCGCACCGAAATTCTCCGACCGCAACGCGATGCACCGATTCATTTGGCTCTTAGCGGCGTTCGACGCCGCGACTGAACGTGCAATGGGGATCGCGCATGGGAGGTAATTTTTTTTGCGCGTTCACAGTGCAGACAAACAAATGCGGTTAGGCTGTGACCGCTACTCGGCCTGTCGAAATTCCCTCACGCGGTGCACAAGAAAACGCACCGACAAGCGATCGGGTGAAGCGACCGTTGCACTGCAGTAACCACAAAACAAAATGCATACTGGAGGAAATGCCCCATGAAGAAGCAACCGAAACATCTCGCCACATCCGTTGCGCTTGCCATCGGTGTGACGCTCGCTGCACCGTCAGCGTTCGCCCAAGCGGTAGATACCGCGCGCATCGACGCCGGCGGCCAGAACGACTGGCTGACCTACCATGGCTCCTACAAGTCCTATCACTACAGTCCGCTCGCGCAGATCAACCCAAGCAACGTCGCCAATCTGGGTGTTGCCTGGATCCATATTCCCGGACGGTCCACCCGCGGCCTGCAGTCAATGCCGCTGGTGGCCGATGGCGTGCTCTATTACACGGGATCCTACAGCCGGGTTTTTGCGCTGAACGGCGCCACCGGCGAGGTGATCTGGTCCTATTTCCCGGAATTGGACGAAGCGTTGATCGCCCGGCAGACCCACTCGCCCTACAATCGCGGCGTCGCGATCGGCGAGGGCAAGGTCTATGTCGGCACGATGGACGGCCGGCTCATCGCGCTGGACATGAAGAGCGGGAAGCTGCTCTGGGACACCAAGCTGATCAATTCCCAGAAGCTGACGGTAGGCTTCACCGGCGCGCCGCTTTATGCCAAGGGCACCGTGGTGATCGGCGCGCAAGGCGGCGAATGGCCCGGCCGCGGCCCGATCTTCGGTGTCGACCCCGCGACAGGCAAGAAGAAATGGGAGTTCCTGACGGTCGCCGGCACCGACGAAGCCATGAAGACCTGGGGCAATGATTCCTGGCGCACCGGCGGGGGCGGCGGCTGGATGCCGGGCACCTACGACTCGGAGACCGGCACCATCTGGTGGGGCACCGCCAACCCGGCGCCGCTCTATGACTGGTCGGGCGCCGATTACAAGACCCAAGGGGCCCGGCCCGGCGACAATCTTTATACCTCCTCGGTGATCGGTCTTGATGTCGATACCGGCAAGCTGAAGTTCTATCATCAGGAGCTGCCGCACGACACCTGGGACTTCGACAGCGCGGTCGGCGAGTTCGTGATGCTCGAACGCGACGGCCAGAAGCTCGTGGTGCACCCCAACAAGAGCGGGTACATCTTCGTCTATGACCGCACCGCGAACGTGAAGAACGTCTGGCGGATCACAGAGAACAGCAACTTCGTCAAGAGCATCGACCCCAAGACCGGCGAGCTGATCGGTCGCCGCGATTTCTCGGCGGGGAAAGTCGACGAGCCGCTATGCCCGCACATTTCGGGCGGCGTCAGCTTCAACGCCGGTTCCTACAACCCGAAGACGGGCCTCTATTACAAGCTCGGCCAGGAATGGTGCATGACCCTCGACATCATGAAGACGACGCCGGTGGTCGCCCCGCAGGCCCAGCTGAACATCGGCGCCAACTTCAAGATCGCGCCTCCTCCGGGCGGCGAGATTTATGGTCATCTCGACGCGCGCGACCCGGTGACCGGCGCCAAGAAGTGGGAGGTTCGCTTCCCGGAGCCTCCGCTCTCGAGCGTGCTGTCGACCGGAGGCAATCTGGTGTTCGTGCCTGACTCGCGAGGCACCATTCACGCCTACGATGCCGAATCCGGGACCGAGCTGTGGAATCACTCCGACGGTACCGGCCATCAAGGCGGGATCGTCAGCTACGCTGTCAACGGCAAGCAATACATCGCCGTGACCGCGGGCTTCGGCGGCATGGCCTCGGACGACTACGCGCCAACCTTCGGCGGCGTCTACAAGAGCATGCCGCGCGACGACGGCGCGCTCATCGTCTACAGCCTGAAGTAGGCTGCGCCGGTCTACGGGGAGCGGTTACACGCCGCTCCCCGTACCCGTGAGCAGACCGACAAGGCTGCCGAAACTGGCCCGTTCAGGGCCGCACTTGGTCAAACTAGATTTGGACGCGATCAAATTGCACTTGAACCGCATCGCATTGCTGCCGGCCGTGCTGGCCGCCTCGTTGACGTGGGCCGTGCCGGCATCGGCGCAATCTGCCACCCCCGCGCCGGAAAACGCCCCGCTTGATGTCGCGCAGCTGTTCGCGTCGACCTGCGGCTGGTGTCATTCCGATGGCGGCCGCGCTGCGGGCAAGGGGCCGCAGCTGATGGATTCGCCAAGAAGCGACGACTATATGCGCAACCGCATCAAGACCGGCAAGCAGGGCGCGATGCCGGCGTTCGGCGAATCCTTCAACGACGCGCAAATCGACGAGATCATCAAGTACATCCGGGCATTGAAGCCGGGATAAGCTGGCGAGATCCAATCCATCTCGCACGGAGAAGCACGCAATGAAGATCATTCTCCCGCTTCTGGTCGGCGCCGTCGTCGGCCTGACGGGCCCGGCGCAGGCGCGCTCGCTCGACACGATCCGCTCGTTTGGCGCGCTCGGACTGTGTGCCCACCCCAACTCGCTTCCATTCGCCAGCAAGGCCGGCGACCCTCCCGGCTTCCAGGTCGAACTCGGTCAGGCGCTGGCGCGCGAGCTTGGCGTTTCGCTCAAGCTCGACTGGATCATTACCATGTACCAGATCCGCAGCGCCGACTGCGACATCATGATGGACGTGATCGCGGATCGCGAGGCGCAAGGCGAAACCAACCTGAGGATCACAAAACCCTATTACCGCACGGGTGTCGCGCTCGCCGTGCCGATGGCAAGCCCGCTCGCGTCATTCGCGAGCCTCGACCAGAACACCAAGGTGGGGGTCCAGGTCGGATCGGTCGCGGCGATGATCATCAGTCAGCGTCATGTGCCGATATCGATCTTCGGCTTCGAGCTCGACAGCCTCGAAGCGCTGGCCAATCACGAGCTCGCCGCCGCGGCGGTGACGCCAGCCATCGCCGCCTATTACAATCTGACGCATCCGGACAAGGCGGTCCGCATCCTCCCTCTCGACGAGAGCGAGGCGAACCTCAACTGGAATGTCGCCGTCGGCATGGTCCGCCCGGACGACAAGCTGCGCGATGCCATCGAGGGAGCTCTCGAGCGGTTGCGCGCCGATGGGACGATCGAACGAATATACGGGCGCTATGGGGTCGTGCTGCAATCGCCGCGATAATTGCGCGGTGCGGCGCTCCCATATTGCGCGGTTTAGAAACATCGCCGGTGCCACCGTGACCTCGGGATGGCGTGAACCGCGCGGCCGCCCGAAGACGGCCGCGCGGTAGCTGTCACTCGGCGGGTTGCAGCAAGGTGATTTGCGCCACCATTTCCTTGCCCTTCGTCTCCGGGCTGTACAGCAGCGTGATGACGAACATGATCGCGGCGCCGGTCGTCGCGATCAGCATCGGAACGGCGAAGCCGAGTGGCTGGCTGACGGCGAAGTAAGTGAGCACCGGCCCGGCGAAGCCGGCCCAGATCGCGCCTTGATGGTAGCAGAATCCCGACGCGGTCGCCCGCACCTCGGTCGGGAAACGTTCGGTCAAATAGGCCGGATTCTGTCCATAGATCGCGCCGAGGAACGCGCCCTGCAGGATGAAGGCGCCGGCCACCATGGGGTAGGAATCGGAGAACAAATACAGCGGCGTGATGCAGGCGCCGATCGCCGCCGGGATGATCATCGCCCATCTGCGGCCGAAGACATCGGCGACATAGCCCCAGGCGCCGCTCGCCAGGAACGCCACCAAATTGGCCAACGCGATCGGCATCGCAACCATTCCCGCCGCCAGATGCAGATCCTTCTGCAGGTGCGTGGCGAACATGCCGTAGACCGAGTAGTAGATCACGAAGCCGCTCGCCATCCACAGGCACGCCATGATGGTGTTGCCGAGGACGCGCTTGCGGAAGATGTCGAACAGCGGCGCCCGGAATTCCTGCTTCTGTTCGCGCTGAATGCGGCGGTTCTCCACCCACACCTTCGGTTCCTTGACGTAGACGCGAATCCACACCACGGCCAGAGCCGGCAGAACGCCGAGGATCAGCAGGCCGCGCCAGCCGATCTTGTCGTAGAGCAGTCCGTAGGCGGCGCTCGACAGCAGGAAGCCGATACTCCACGAGCCCTGCAGCACGCCGCTCATGAGACCGCGCGAGCGAGCCGGCCACAACTCCATGGCGAGCGCGGCGCCGGCGGGCCACTCCGCACCCATGCCGATGCCGAGCAGCGCGCGGAACAGGAACAGCAGCGCGAAGCTCGGCGCGATGCCGGCCAGGAGGTTGCACACCGAGTACCACAGGATCGAGATCATCAGCGGCGCCTTGCGCCCGATGCGATCGGCGAGCCAGCCGGAGCCGACGGCGCCCACCAGACGCAGCCAGAGCGTCACGGTGAATACCGCGGTCACTTCGATCAGCGGCACGTGGAACGTGTCCGCGATCGGCACCATGATCAAGAGGAAGATGGTGAAGTCGAACGCGTCGAGGGTCCAACCGAGCCAGGCGGCGATCCATGCCATCCATTGATCCCTGGTGGGCTCTTTCCACCATGGGACCTGGCCGGGTATCTCAGCTGTCATTGTCATAGGCGCTCCTCCGGTTGTGCGTGAGCAGGCTCATTTTCTTACGTTTTTTAAGCGTCGTCTGCAGGCGGCCGTCAGCGCCGCCAGCGCAGGCATGTTGGCAACAACGTCGGGAGCAAGCGAAGCCGCCGGCCGCAATTTCAAGAAAAGCTATGACGCATTCGCTTCCGCCAGATGGCGGTGAGACTCGGCCAGGATCAAATCCCGCGCCGCGTCACTCGGGGTCTCCCAGACGCTGCACGATCTCAGTCATTCGCTTCGCGCAGTATGTCCATGCGATTGCGGTATGACAAGGGAGCTTTCCACCGACTTTGGGAGGGGAGCGCGCGTTGTGCGCCGCGATGACACGGCGTGCGACGCCGAAGACGGAAGCCGCTTTCGTCGCGATCTCCGCGCCAGGCAACGGCGACGAAGCCTCGCGCGCAGCAAGACTTACCCGTCCCACGGCTTTCGATTTTAGCTTTGACCCCGCGGCTTGATCGAAGTTCAACTGGGGTTCGGATTGGAGGGACCGACATGATCTGTTCGAAAGTGAGCGCCTTCTTGCTCGTCGTTACCGGCATCATTCTTGCCACGACCGGTTCTGCGTCGGCGCAAATCGTGGCGCTCGGCCATAGTGCGGTTCGCGGGCACGTGGCCGAGAATGAAATGTGGCCGGAAGTGCTGGAGGGGATGCTGCGCGCGAGAGGCTCTCGGGTTCATGTGATAAATGCCGGAGTTAACGGGGAAACCACCGGCGAAGAGCTGGCGCGCGTCGATAGCGCTGTCCCGGATGGCACCAGGATCGTCATCCTGGCCATCAATGGCGCCAATGACGCGCGTCGAAACATTGCCGGTGCCGCTGAGGCCCCTGCAAACATTGCGGCGATCAAGCGCAAAATAAGGGTGCGGGGCATCAGGATCATTGATGCGATGGCACTTTACATATCGGTCCTGAAGCAACCGGGCATGGCGCTGCCCGACCAACGTCATCTGAACGTCGAAGGGTGCAAGAAGCTCGCAACGATATTGGCGGGAATGTTGAGGTAATGAGAAATGCGGTGCACTTAATTCAATTCGCAGGTGTAAGGTCCGGTTTTTTGGACAAACCGTGAGGCGGAATGGACCATGCAGGCGATGTCGATCGATGTATTTCGTGTTCCCACCAGCGGGCCGGGAGACGTCTCCCGCCTGATGGCGCTGATCGACTCCGGTGCACTCGCGCCATCGTCAATCGTCGCGGTGCTCGGCAAGACTGAAGGCAACGGCGGGGTCAACGATTTTACCCGGGAGTACGCCGTTGCCGCCTTGTGCTCCGCGCTCTCGCCGCGCTTGGGGCTCGAGCCGCGCGCGGTCGAAGCGAGGATCGCCTTCGTCATGTCGGGCGGTACGGAAGGGGTGCTGTCACCGCATCTGACCGTGTTTGCGCGAAACCATGTTACGACCGCGTCACCCAGCAGCACGGGCGGCAAGCGTTTGAGCATCGGTATCGCGCGTACCCGCGAATTCCTGCCCGAGGAAATCGGTCGCAACGAACAGATTATGGAGACGATCAAGGCGGTCCGTCTGGCGATGCAGGATGGCGGGATAGACGATCCGCGTGACGTTCACTTCGTGCAGATCAAATGTCCGCTACTGACCAGCGAGCGCGTCGAGGCCGCAGCGGCTCGGGGGTACAAAACGGTGACCTCCAGCGGCTATGCATCCATGGGCCATTCGCGGGGCGCGTCGTCGATCGGCGTGGCGCGGGCGCTGGGCGAGGTGGGCGATGGCGTGGGCGAAGCGCAGGTCCTGAAGCAGTGGGAGTTTTTTTCCTCGGTCGCGTCGGCCTCCGCCGGCATCGAGCTGATGCATAATGTCGTGCTCGTGATGGGCAATTCGCAGGCGTCGCAAAGCGCCTTCGTGATCGGCCATGCCGTGATGCGCGATGCGATCGATTTTGCGGCGGTGGTGGAAGCGATCAGGGGCGTCGGGCTCGATCCTCTCGACGCGCAGTCGCAGGATCGGCTGGTCAACATCTTTGCCAAGGCCGAGGCCTCGCCGGATGGCGTGGTCCGCGGTTTCCGCCACACCATGCTGGAGGATTCCGACATCAACGCCACGCGTCACGCCCGTGCCGCCGTGGGTGGGCTGATCGGCGGCATTTCAGGCACCGGCGCCGTCTACGTCTCGGGCGGCGCAGAGCATCAGGGGCCGCCCGGAGGCGGCCCGATCGCGGTGATCGCGCGGGTATGAGCGGAAAAGTCATTATCGATGATCGGATGGTCACGCGGCCCGAACGAGGCTGGAGGCTGCGCCCTTGCCTCTCACTTCCGCCTCCTCGAACTCGGCGGCGGCAATCGCCCGGTCAAGCGCGGCGCGGAGCTCCCTGGCTGTCTCCAGCGTCAGCTCAATTCCAGCCCGCGCCCCGGGTTCGAGGTTCGTGTTGATGAAGTCGAGCGTGATGACGTCGCCGAGCGGCGCATGGCGCGCGTGGTCATAGGCGACCACGGCCAGCGTCAGCGGGAACCACTCGTCCCCGCGCTTGGCCATGCCCTCGGCACGCGCGATCTCGATGATGGACGTGCACATGTCCTTTGCCTCCTACTTCGCCAGATGCTTGCCGAAGAAGGCGAGCACCTTGCTCCAGCCATCCATCGCCTGCTCGGGCCGGTACAGCGGCCGGTGCCAATACCAGATGCCGTGGCCGGCACCGTCGTAGCGATAGAACTCGTGCGCCTTGCCATACTTCTTGAGCTCGGCCTCGTGCTGGTTCACCTGCTCGGGGCTCGGCGCGCGGTCGTCATTGCCGAAGATGCCGATCAGCGGGCAGCAGAGGTCCTTCGTCATCTCGATCGGCGCGACCGGCGTCTTGGCATTGAGCTCCTCCTTGCCCATCACCACGCGGCCGCCCCAGAGCTCGGCGCAGGCGTCGACATCCCGGCGCTGGCAGGCATAGATGAAGGCATGCCGGCCGCCCGAGCAGGAGCCGAACAAGCCGACCTTGCCGTTGTGGTGGGGCTGCGCGCGCATCCACTTCACGGCGGCCTCGGTATCGCCGACCATCTGGGCGTCGGGAATGCCGCCGTCGGCGCGCACCTTGGCGGCGACGTCGTCCGGATTGCCCTCGCCTGCACGCTCATAGAGGTTGGCGCAGATCGCGAGATAGCCGTGATGCGCGAACCGCCGCGTCGTCTCGATGTAGAACTCGCTCCAGCCCGGGAGATGGTGAACCAGCACCACGCCCGGAAACGGGCCCGGACCCGATGGCTTGGCGACATAAGCGGTAATCGGTGTTCCCTGGTCGCCTTTGATGGTGACGTTCTCGCAGGTCATGCCTCGGTAGAATGACATCCGTCTTCCTCCATGCGCGTCAGCGCTCCAGCTTGTTGTCTGAGCATGATCTTTCCGGCATCCACTTTTCCGGATCATGCTGATTGTTCGAGCATGATCTTTTCGGAAAACCGTATCCACTTTTCCGGATCATGCTCTGGTGGTCCCGTTGCCGCCCGGGTTTTAACACGGCCAGTATTCGATAATCGATTATCGGGCGCAACAAGAGCGGGCCGAGCCGCTCAAATTTTCTGGAACGATGCGGCAGAGCCGGGTGGTGCGCTGCCGATCCGGGGCCGGTGTTGCTCGGCTAAGCGGGGCTCGGCCAAGCCATGGGCCCGGCTCTGCGCGGCAGCGCAAGGGCGCTGCAGCGCGTCCGGGACGCGGGCGCGGCGAATAATGCGGCTGTTTGAAACGCGGAGATCGGCGTAGGCTGGTCTCGGTCCGTTCAGGACAGGAGGCGTTCATGACCGGGCAAAACTCATCCGATTGGCTCGGTCTGTCCGGCCGCGTCTGCGTGGTCACCGGCGGCGGTGGCGGCATCGGCCGTGCGGTGGCCGTCAATCTCGCGCAGGCCGGCGCGCGCGTGGCCGCGATTGATCTCGACGAACGCGGCCTGGAGCGCACGCGCGAGGAATTGCGCCAGATCGGCGGCAGCCATGCGGTGGAACGCTGCGACACCACCAGCACCGAAAGCATTACGGCTGCGTCCGGCACGATCGAGAAGGCGCTCGGACCCTGCGCTGTGCTCGTCAATACGGCCGCCGTGTTGCGGCCCGGCGGGCTCGACACGCTCTCGCTTGCGGAATGGAACGCGGTTCTCTCGGTCAACCTGACCGGCTATTTTCTTTGCGCGCAGATTTTCGGCCGGCAGATGCGCGCGCTCGGGCGCGGCAGCGTCATTCATATTGCCTCGATCGCGGGCAGCCACGCGCAAGGGCGGAGCGGCGCCTACAGCGTCAGCAAGGCCGGCGTGGTGATGCTGTCGCGCCAGCTTGCGAGCGAATGGGGACCGTTAGGCATCCGCAGCAATGTCGTCAGCCCCGGCATGGTGATCACGCCGATGAGCCAGGCCTTCTACGACACGCCCGGCGTCACCGAACGCCGCGCCGCCGTGACGCCGGCGCGACGGATCGGCATGCCGCAGGACATTGCCGATGCCGTGCTGTTCCTGGCCAGCGACCGCTCATCCTATGTGACCGGCGACGAGATCACCGTCGACGGCGGTTATGTGCGAACGCTGATGAACCTGGTGCCGCGGCCGGGGTTTGATTGAGCGCGGCGGGGCCGGGCACACCCCGGCTGTCATCATCCGCGGAGACACGCGGATGATCCAGTACGCCGTGGCGTTTCGGCTCTATCGCTGTCGTCGATGGAATACTGGATCCCCAGCCTTCGCGGGGGACGACGGCTTCTTTGGAATGGGCTTCTAATCAAACAAGCTCGACACCAACTCTTCCGCAGCGGTCCGGCTGATGGCTTCCGAGATCAGGCTGGCGATCGAGCAGCGTGCGGATATTGGCGGCGTTGCGCACGGCCTCGGTCGGCTGGATCGAGTCGGTGATGACCAGCTCCTTCAACCGCGAGGAGGTGATGCGGGTCACCGCGCCGCCGGACAAGCACGCCGTGGCTGATATAGGCGTAGACATCCTTGGCGCCATTGGCGAGCAGCGCGTCGGCGGCGTTCACCAGCGTGCCGCCGGAATCGACGATGTCGTCGATCAGGATGCAGGTGAAGCCGGCGACGTCGCCGATCACGTTCATGACCTCGGATTCGCCGGCGCGCTCGCGGCGCTTGTCGATGATCGCAAGCGGGGTGTTGATGCGCTTGGCAAGCCCGCGTGCGCGCACCACGCCGCCGACGTCGGGCGACACCACCATCGACCTTGGTAAGGTCGAAGCGTTCGCGGATGTCGCGCACCATCACCGGCGAGGCGAAGAGATTGTCGGTCGGGATGTCGAAGAAGCCCTGGATCTGGAGCGGCGTGCAGGTCGAGCGTCATGACGCGGTCGACGCCGGCTTGCGTGATCAGGTTGGCGACCAGCTTGGCCGAGATCGGCGTGCGCGAGCCGGATTTGCGATCCTGCCTGGCATAGCCGAAATAGGGGATCACGGCTGTGATGCGGCGCGCCGACGACCGGCGCAGCGCGTCGGTGATGATCAGAAGCTCCATCAGATGGTCGTTGGCCGGAAACGAGGTCGACTGGATGATGAAGGCATCCGAGCCGCGGACGTTTTCCTGGATTTCGACGAAAATCTCCATGTCGGCGAAGCGCCGGACTACGGCCTTGGTCAATGGCAGGTCGAGCCCATTGGCGATGGCTTGCGCCAGCGCCGGGTTGGAATTGCCGGCAACCAGCTTGATGGAGCCGTTCTTGGCCGACATCGAGGCTTCTCCCCGGGTCTTGCTGGCGACAACGTTCAGCATATCGGGTTTCCCTGCAGAACCGGCACTTTCGACGAGGGAGGGAATATCAGGTGGACGGCGCGGCTGGCAACCCATTGGGCCGGTTTTCCCGGGCAAAATGGGCGCAATTGCCGGGATTTGACTAATGCTCGGTGTAGCTCAGGGCGCTGACGCGGTAGGCGCCGGAAGCGGGCGGGTCGCTGCTCGCCACCGCGGGCCCGTGTTTACCCGGGGTGGGGGCGGGGGGCGGGGTGTCCGGCGTCCCGTTGATCATGTTGGCAAGGCCGGCGAGGCCGGCTTGCGCGATCTTCCGCAGCACCATGTCGTCGGCCGCAGCCCAGGCGTCGCGACCGGCCTTGCCGGCCGGCTCCTCGCCGGAGATGCGCATCGCCCGCTGCTGGTCGCGGTCATAGACATCCCACACCCAGGCGATCATGGCCTTGCCGTGCACCACCTCGGCCGAGAGGTAGCTGCGCACGCGGTAGGCGGCCTGGCCTTCGCGCGAGACGATCGCAAGATTGCGCATCTTGGTTTCGCTGTCGAGCACGCTGACCATGCGGTCGAACACCTGCGGCGGCGGGCCGTCGATCGAATCGAAGGCGACGGTTGGACTGTCACTGGGACTTGCCATCGCGAACGCCCCGCTGCTGCCACCACTGCTGGCGCAGCCGCCGAGCGCGCTAGCCGCGGTTGCAACCAGCCCGGCAACGCAAGCGCGCAGCGCGATCCGGCTCACGAAAGCGAAAGTCTTCGACGCATCCCTCATTGGGTTCTGCGATATCGTTAAAATCCATTAACGTCTAGGGCAGGCAGGGCACAAACGTCTGGGGCAGCGAGGGCACAGCGCAACGCAAATCGCTTCCGCGGGCTTGCCTTGAAAATGCAACAAATTGGGACACTTCGGGGCGCTATCACGGAACGACAAAGGAGGGGGAGTTGTGAGGAGATTTGGCTTGGGCTTGATCGTCGCGTGGCTCGCCGCCGGTCAGGCGCTGGGCGCGGAGAGCGCAGCGGACGCGATCAAGGCCTTCGGACTGATCGGAACGTGGTCCGTCGATTGCACCAGAGATGTGCGGGCCGCGTGCGACAGGACCACCGGCTGCGGCGCGCGGGTGACCTATTTGGTGTCACCGTCCGGCCAGCCGATGATCAGCAATATCTTCGGTATGCTTGTTGCGGGCCAGCCGCGAACCGTCGAAGCGACGATCGAGCAGGCCACGCGCATTGCGGACGACAAATTAGCCATCACATCGATCCAGCGGACGGATTCCGGCGTCACGCTGGCGTGGTGGCGGCAGCCCGGCGAGATCTGGCAAATCGTCCTGGTGAAAGCAGGCGACAAGTACCGGACCTATCTGTCCCAGCGCGAGGACGGAAAGAAGATTGCGGTGGAAGATGGCTTCGATGTCCGCCCTCCGCCCGGGACACCGTACGACGGGATGCCGGACCACTGGGTCCGCAGCGACAAGGCAACACCGTGGTTTGAGCGATGCGGCGACTAAGCGACGTTGCCGGGCCTTTCGAAAGCACGGCACCGCTGCAGCTGGTCGATGATGGCGCCGTCGGCTTCCAGCAGGCTAATCGGCGAGATGATGCTTCATGGCGGCGGCGATCCACAGCCACTCGCGATTGGGGCTGGTTTGCGGCGATTGGCCTTTCATGATGGCGACCAACTCCCAATAGCGGCTCGCGCGCGGGTCATGCTGCGCATACTGGCTGTGTAGCCATTTCCTGAAATCCTGGTTCGGCTCGCGCCCCATCAGCCTTGCCGATGTTTCCAGCAATTCGCGCGCCAGCGCGTTACCGGCTTCCGAGGTCGGCTCAAACCCCTCCGCGATGGCTTGCCCGGCCTTGACGGTAAGTGCTTCCGAAGCCCGCCGATAGGCATCCGCGTCGAAGGCGTCGGTATCCCACACGCCTTTGACGCTGGATCGCATGTTGGCGACAAAGCCGGGATCGTTGAGGATGGAAGCGAGTTCGATCCAGGCGTCGCATTGCTCAGGCGTCGGCTCGTCAGGCAGTTCGGGGACGCTGGACTCGATCTTTTCGCGCATCCAGGCGGGATCGATGTTGGTGTCTTCCGACACCTGCTGGTAGAAGCGTTCGACGACGTTGCGGCGCTCCGCACGGGACAGTGTGGTCATGGTCCAGTATCTCCTGAGGTCAGCTTGGCTGAGTTTGGGCGATCGAAGCGCCGCCCTCAGCGCCGAGGCCACGCGACGCTGCGCTGCGATCTCCACTTCCAAGGCCTGAAGACGAAGTCTCAGCGCCTCGTGCAGCGAAAGCTCGTGCGACAGCACCTCGCGGATCGCTTCCAGCCCGAGACCGGCGTCGCGCAGGCAGCGGATCAGATCGAGACGGACAAGTTCGCTGTCGGTGAACACGCGATAGCCGCTCTCGGTCCGGCCCGCCGGCGGGAGCAACCCCTTGTCCGCGTAGAACCGCAGCCGTCGCACGGACACGCCGGAAAGGCGGGAGGCTTCCCCGATGCTATAGGTTCGTTGCTTCATGGCTGTGTTGTGCGGCCTCCACTTGGTGGAGAGTCAAGGCCACCGGCGAAGTCAGCGCTCCAGCGCAATCGCGTGAACGTGGCGGCCGTAGTCCGTCTCCCCGCGGTGCACCGACCGGCGATAGCTGTAAAAGCGCTCGTCTGAATAGGTGTCGATGCCGAGATCGTCGATCATCAGGACGCCGGCGTTTTCCAGCCGCATCCGGATGAAGCCGGCGAGATCGAACATCGAATGACCGTTGCGGGAAGCGGGAATGAAGAACATGGCGTTGTCGGCGTCGGCCTCGATGAAGCGCTCGACGAATTCGTGGCCTACCTCGTAGCTTTCCTGGCGGATCAAGGGCCCGATCGCGGCGACCATTCCGGCACGTTCGGCGCCGAGACTTTCCATCGCCTCGACGGTCGATTCCAAAATCCCCGTCAACGCGCCCTTCCATCCGGCATGGGCCGCGCCAATCACGCGCGCGGTTGGGTCGACCAGAAGAACCGGGCCGCAATCGGCCGCGGTGACGCCGATCGCAAGCCCCTCGGCGCGCGTGACGATGGCATCGGCCTTCGGTCGCGCCGGGCCCTGCCACGGTCCGGCCGCGACCACGGCGTCCGGCGAATGCACCTGATGCACGCTCAGGAGATTTTCCGGCAAAACGCCGATCCGCTCCGCCATGCGGCGGCGGTTCTCGATGACGTTGGCGGGATTGTCGCTGGAGCCGAGCCCGCCATTGAGCCCTTGGTAAACGCCGCCGGATACGCCGCCCTCGCGGGTGAAGAAGCCGTGGCGCAGGCCCGGAATGGCCGAAAGCAGCGACGAACCCAACATCATGACGCGGAGCCGCCTTTCTCGTCGCCGAGCGCTACCAGCGAGGCGAGGTTGGGCTCGGAAATGCCCAGCACCTTGAACATCGAGCCCATGCCGCTGCGGCCGCCGCCGACCAGCCGTTTCAGCGCGTTGGCGATGTCCTCGGAAGCCTCGTGGCTGGCTTTCGCCATCAGCGCAACCGCGCGGGTTTCGATGCCGAGCCGCTTCAGGAACTCGCCCTGCGTCACCGGCCCATGGACGCGCGCGCCGATATCTTCCGCGGCGCGCGCCAGCGCCTGGAAATCGACATGCGCGGTGACGTCGGCCTGCCCCGGCGCCCGCAACGGATCGGTGAAGGTGTGGCGGGCGATCGCCTGAAAGGTATCGCCGGCGTCGCTGCGCAAATGGCCGTAGTCGACGATCAGCGCGGCGCCATTCTGGTCGCGCACCCGGCTGGCGATTTTCATGATTTCGGCGTCGGGCCGCCACTCGAACACGGCACCCAAGGGTGCGGCGCGCACCAGAGGCGGCAGCAGCACCTCGAAACGCGGAATCGGATCGGCCGCCGAGCTGAACTCGAGCTTGCCGTTCTCGTCAAGCTCGACCACGCGCTCGTGCCAGCCGGTTTCGCGCTTCACCGCCTGGTGGATCGGCAGCACGTCGAAATATTCGTTGGCGAAGATGATGCTCGGGCCATCCGGCACCTCGTCGATGCTTTCGTGCCAGGCGAGGCTGCGCACGCCGGACAGCGTCGCCTTCTGCTTGTCGCGCAGCACCGGATTGATCTCGACGAGGTGGACGCTCAGCGTCTGATAGAGCGGCGGCAGCACCCGCAGCGCGCGCAGCGCGTCCGCCATCATGGTGCCGCGGCCGGGGCCGAGCTCGATCAGCCGCAACAGCGAGGGCGAACCGATCGCCTTCCACACCGAGGCCGCCCACAGGCCCAACAGCTCGCCGAACATCTGGCTCACTTCGGGCGCGGTGGTGAAATCGCCTTCGCGGCCCAGCGGGTCGCGCGAGACGTAATAGCCGTGCTGCGGATGCATCAGGCACAGTTCCATGTAGCGCCACACCGGCATCGGCCCGGAGGATTTGATCAATCGCTTGATCTCGCTTTGCAGCGGCGAAAACTCGGTCACGGCCTGTGCCTTGGAAATGAAATGAACAAACTACTTTGCTTCCGCCTGCTTCGGCACCGGATGGCGCCACGAGCACACAATAATGATAACACCCGCGATCACCATCGGTACCGACAGCAGCATGCCCATGGTCAGCCCGCCCCACAAAAATCCGAGCTGCGGGTCGGGCTCCCGGAAACACTCGCCGGTAATCCGTGCCAGGCCGTAGATGGCGATGAAGGAGCCGAGAACGAGCCCCGGCCGCTTCAAGGCGCCGAAGCGGATCATCACGGCGAGCACCGTGAACAGCAAGATGCCCTCCATGCCGGCCTCGTAGAGCTGGCTCGGATGGCGCGGCAGCGGCCCGCCATTGGGAAAGATCATCGCCCAGGGCAGGCTGGGGTCGGCCGGCCGGCCCCATAATTCGCTGTTGATGAAATTGGCGATGCGCCCGAGAAACAGCCCGATCGGGCCGACCGCGGTGGTGATGTCGCCGAGCGAAAGAATCGGCAGGTTGTTGCGGCGGCAGAACCAGATCACCGCGACCACGCAGCCCATGAAGCCGCCATGAAAGGACATGCCGCCCTTCCACAATTCGAGAATCTCGGCCGGATGCTGGATGAAGAAGGGAAAATTGTAGAACAGCACATAACCGGTGCGGCCGCCGAGGATGATGCCGATGGTCACCCAGAGGATGAAATCGTCGAGCTGGACCAGCGAAATCGGCGCCGGCCCGCCCCACAGTCTCTCATTCTTGAGCAGCGAGCGCGCATAGATCCAGCCCAGCACGATGCCGCAGATATAGGCGAGCGCATACCAGCGGATCACGATCGGCCCGATCGCGATCGCGACCGGGTTGAACACTGGAAAGTCGATAAGAAGAAAAGGCATCACACCTCAGGAAAGGTTGCGTCGATAGAGTGCGACGAGCCGCTCCCAATGCCGCTCCGCCGCGTCGCGGTCGTAGACCGGACGCTTGGGAAACGCAAAACCGTGATGGGTGCCCGGATAAATCTCGACCTCGGCGTTGGCGCCTTTCATTCCCTGTTTCACCTTCTCGATGATCTCGATCGGCGCATAGACGTCGGTCTCGGCGCAGGCGAAATAGAGCTCGGCTTTGGTCTTCTGTGGGGCAAGATGCGGGCTGTCGGGCTGGTCGGTTGCCAGATGCGTGCCGTAGACCGAGGCGGCCGCCTTGACCCGATCCGGAAAATGCGTCGCGGCGTTGATCGCATAGCGCCCGCTCATGCAATAGCCGACGCTGCCCACGATCTTCGTGTTCGCCGCGGACTGGCCTTCGGCGTAGGCGAGCAAGGCGCGCGTGTCTTCCATCACCATCGGGATGTTGATCGAGTTCATCAGCTGGAACATGCGCTTGCGCTCCGGCGCTTCCGGATCGGCCGGCAGCGGGCCGAGCTCCATCACGCCGGCGCGGTAATAGAGGTTCGGCAGCATCACGTAGTAGCCCGCGGTGCCGAGCCGCCGCGCCATGTCGCGCAGCTCCTCGCGGATCGCCGGCGCGTCCATGTAGAAGATGATGACGGGAAACGGGCCGCCGCGCTCGGGGTGGGTGATGAAGGTGGTGGTATGGCCGTCCTTGGTGGGGATTTCGATCTGCTGGTCGATCATGACGTTTCGCTTCGTTTTACGGTTCTGGTTTCATGAGGGCGTTCAATACGATCGCAAGGAAACCGTTGCATGACAAGGCAAGCCGGTTCGGGCCTTGAATGATGCCGCCCGGATCGCCATTGTTGTGGTTTGACGCCTCATTCCGACAGCGCAGCGGAGCTTTCGCCATGACCCAGACCAACAACCGGTTTTTCGACGAGATCGGCCGGCTGATGAACGACGCCGCGGGCGCAGCCCAAGGCGCCAAGCGCGAGTTCGATTCGGTGATCCGCAACCAGGCCGAAAAAATCCTGCGCGACCTCGACATCGTCAAGCGCGAGGAGTTCGAGGCGGTCAAGGACATGGCCCGCCTGGCGCGCGAGGAAAACGAGGCGCTGAAGGCACGTATCGTGGTGCTCGAAGGCAAGCTCGGGACACCGCCCAAGGCGCCGGATGTCGGCAGCCTGAAGACGGATGGGTAGGCGATTCGCCCTCCCCTCCAGGAGGGTAAGAGGGGACAGAAAAATCCCTTCATTTCCTTGTCATTTCCGCCCTTTGGGGCTAAAAGCCCGCCACGTCCGCAGCCCCCGCACCCCTGGAGGCTTGCTGCGGACATGCGAAATGGGCCGCGGCTAGCGGCCTTTAGCTTTTCAAAAACAAGGACTTGAGCAAAATGGCGACCGTCATGGAATTGAAGGCGACCGCACGTCCGTCAGTCGGCAAGGGGGCCGCACGGGCAGAGCGTCGCGCCGGCAAAGTGCCCGGAGTGATCTACGGCAACAACCAGCCCCCGCTGCCGATCTCGGTGGACGATCGCGAACTGCGTCAGCGCATCCAGGCGGGGCGGTTCCTGACCACGATTTACGACATCGATCTGGAGGGCAAGAAGCACCGCGTGATTCCGCGCGACTTCCACCTCGATCCGGTGCGCGATTTTCCCGTTCATGTCGACTTCATGCGGCTCGGCGAAGGCGCGACCATCCGCGTCAGCGTTCCGCTTCACGTGATGAAGGCGGAAACTTCTCCGGGCGTGAAGCGCGGCGGCACCATCAACATCGTCACCCATACCATCGACCTCGAATGCTCGGTCGAAAACATCCCGCAATATGTCGAAGCCGACGTCTCCGGTCTTGAAATCAGCCACTCGCTGCATTTGTCCGACATCAAGCTTCCCGGTGGCGTGAAGTCGCTCGCGCGCGAGGACATCACGCTGGTGACCATCGTGCCGCCATCCGGCTACGCCGAAGAACTGAAGGCTGCCGCTGCTGCGGCGGCCGGTGCCGCGGCGGCTCCGGCGGCTGGTGCAGCGGCGGCTGCGCCCGCGGCTGGCGCGGCGGCGGCTCCGGCGGCTGGTGCTGCGGCTCCCGCAGCCGGTGCCAAGGCGCCTGCGGCCGGTGCGAAAGCGCCCGCTGGTGGCGGCGACAAGAAGAAATAAGCTGGCGCGGGATGCCGCGTCATGCGTCTCTTCGTTGGCCTTGGCAATCCCGGCGCGAGATACGCGCGTAACCGGCACAATATCGGCTTCATGGCCGTCAATGAGATTGCGCGGCGTCATGGTTTCGCTCCATGGCGCCGCCGCTTTCAGGGCGAGACCTCGGAAGGAACGCTCGATGGCGAGCGGGTGATCCTGCTCAAGCCCGCGACCTTCATGAACGAGTCGGGACGCGCCGTGCAGGAAGCGGCGAGCTTCTTCAAGATCGGCGCTGGCGACGTGACCGTGTTCCAGGACGAGCTCGAACTGCCGCCGGCCAAACTGCGCGTCAAGGTCGGCGGCGGCATTGCCGGGCATAACGGGCTGCGTTCGATCTCCGCGCATATCGGCAACGACTATCGCCGCGTGCGGCTCGGGATCGGTCACCCCGGCGTCAAGGAGCTGGTACATGCTTATGTGCTGGCCGATTTCGCCAAGGACGACGGCCCCTGGATCACGGCGTTATGCGAGGCGATCGCCGACAATGCGGGCCTGCTCGCCACCGGGCGCAACTCGACATTCCAGAACAAGGTGCATCTGGCGATGCAGGCCAAGGGATTTTTCGACAAGGACGATGACGGCGCTGCGTAGCGCGCGGTCGGTCATCGCGAACCGACTTCAGGACACACAATGGGATTCAAATGCGGTATCGTCGGATTGCCCAATGTCGGCAAGTCGACGCTGTTCAACGCGCTGACCGAGACGGCGGCGGCGCAGGCGGCCAATTATCCGTTCTGCACCATCGAGCCCAATGTCGGCGAGGTCGCGGTGCCCGATCCGCGGCTGGAAAAGCTCGCAGGCATCGCCAAATCCGCGCAGATCATTCCGACGAGGCTGACCTTCGTCGATATCGCGGGCCTGGTGCGCGGCGCCTCCAAGGGCGAGGGCCTGGGCAACCAGTTCCTCGCCACCATTCGCGAGGTCGACGCCATTGCGCATGTGGTGCGCTGCTTTGAGGATTCCGACATCACCCATGTCGAGGGCAAGATCGCCCCGCTCGCCGATATCGAGACCATCGAGACCGAGCTGATGCTCTCCGACCTCGAAAGCCTGGAAAAGCGGGTCGACAACCTCGCCAAGAAGGCCAAGGGCAACGACAAGGACGCCAAGGAGCAGCTCGACCTCGTCAACCGCACGCTGGTGCTGTTGCGCGAGGGCAAGCCCGCGCGCGTGGTGGAGCGCAAGGCGGAGGAGGAGCGCGCCTTCGGCATGCTGGGGCTACTCACCTCAAAGCCCGTGCTCTATGTCTGCAATGTCGAGGAGAGCGCGGCGAAAGACGGCAACGGTTTCTCGAAACTCGTGTTCGAGCAGGCCAAGAAGGAAGGCGCGGTGGCGGTTGCGATCTCCGCCAAGATCGAATCCGAGATCGCGACGCTGTCGCGCGAGGAGCGGGCGGAGTTCCTGGAGACGCTGGGGCTCGAGGAGGCCGGCCTCGACCGCTTGATCCGCGCCGGCTATCAGCTCCTCGACCTCATCACCTATTTCACGGTCGGGCCGAAGGAGGCGCGGGCCTGGACCATCCATCGCGGTACCAAGGCGCCGGCGGCCGCCGGCGTGATCCACACCGATTTCGAAAAAGGCTTTATTCGCGCCGAGACCATCGCCTATGCCGACTACGTAGCGCTCGGCGGCGAGGCCGGCGCCCGCGACGCCGGCAAGCTCAGGTTGGAAGGCAAGGATTATGTCGTCGCCGACGGCGACGTCATGCATTTCAGGTTCAATACGTAGAATTCTTCACAGCGAACTCGCCGTCATCCTGAGGAGCCGCGCCCGCGCGGCGTCTCGAAGGATGGGCCCCGGGCATTGTCATCCTTCGAGGCGCGCAAGAGCGCGCACCTCAGGATGACGGTGACAGCTTCTACCGCATCCCGCCCTGGTCGCGGATGGCGCCGAGATGCTCGTTGATGCGGAAAATGATCAGGATCAATTCCGCGACGATGCGCGAGAACACGATACCGACAAAGACGCCGGCGATGCTCGACAGCAGCGCCAGGAATCCGGCGAACGGGCTAACCGCCATCGCAGCCAAGCCTGAGAAAATGCCGGAAAGCCCGAACAGCGCAATCAGGGCGATGACGAGCCAATAGAATGTCTTGATGATGGTGGGCGTGATAAAGCGGTCCCACTGAAACAGGTCCCGAAATTCGAACATCGTGCTTCCCCCGGCCAATCGAATATGAGAGTTACGCTGCAAGTACTGGGAACGCCTTGATTTCGGAGCACTAGCCCCGAACGCCGCCCCCGGGCAAGATGGGCCAGAGCCATGCGCGCGTACGGGGTTGAGATTGCCGGAAACTGCGGCCACAATCAGGCTTCCTTCCGGCAAAATCCAGCATGACCACATTGACTTTCGAGGATTTCCCGCCTGGCCGCTTCGGTTCGTTCGGACCGCGCCATGTCACGCGTGACGAAATCCTGTCCTTCGCCGCCGAATTCGATCCGCAGCCGATGCACCTCGACGAGGAGGCCGCGCAGCAGTCGTTGCTGAAGGGCCTTTCGGCATCGGGCTGGCATCTCTGCTCGATCATGATGCGGATGATGGTCGACGGCTTCATGGGCCGTGCCGCCTCGCTGGGCTCGCCCGGCGTCAACGAGGTGCGCTGGCTCGCGCCCTTGAGGCCGGGCGACGATCTGATGCTCGACGTCGAGGTGACGGATGCGCGGCTTTCGCGCAGCCGCCCCGAGACCGGCATCGTGACGTTCAGGTGCACGGTCCGCAACGCCGCGGGCGAGGCGCTGTGCGAGATGGTGTCGCCGATCATGGTCGGCCGGCGCGCCTCCGCCGGCGCGGGGCAGGGCGGCCGATGAACTTCTTCGAGGACTTCGCGATCGGACAGCGGCGTGAGCTCGGCTCGTTCACCTTCACCGCCGAGGCCATCAAGAAATTCGCCGCGCAATACGATCCGCAGCGCTTCCATCTCGACGAGGAGGCAGGCCGCAAGTCGCTGTTCGGCGGACTGGCCGCGTCCGGCTGGCATGTCGGATCGGTCTGCATGAAGCTGCTGGTGGCCGACGGTCAGCGCCAGGCGAAGCAGGCCGCCGCGCGCGGCGAGAGCGTCGCGGTGTTGGGACCCTCGCCCGGCTTCCGCGAATTGCGCTGGATCAAGCCGGTGCTGGCGGGCGACACCATCAGCTTTGCCAGCGAGGTCGTGGAGAAGCGGACGTCGGCTTCGCGGCCGCAGTGGGGCATCCTGCAGGCCCGTAACACCGGCACCAACCAGCGCGGCGAACTGGTGTTCTCGCTGCTGGCCACCGCCTTCGTGCCGCGGCGGGGCGCGGGGCCTTGAATTGCCGCCATGACGGGCAGGGCACGCGACCCGCGATCACGTAACCAGAAAACATGGTTAACCGATCGTTGCATCGTTGCACCACGATCGACAAATTTGCGGAACGAATTTTTCGCTAACACATTTTGAACAAGTGCCGGCCATAGTGAGCCGCACAGGGACGGCGGGGGACGACAATGGCGGATCGCAACGGCTTGAAATTGGTGGGTTTCATCTTCGCAACGGTGACCGTTGCGGTGATGCTGACCGCGGCAATGATGGTGAAGGGCTACGCCGAAGGCTCCTATTCGCTCGATGCCGCGTATTCGCTCGAGAGCCGGTAGAATCGGCATTCGCTCGCCATAAGCACCGAAAGCGAATCGCCGGCCGATCCGTCAGCGGCTCCAGATCAGTGCCAGTACCGCGATCGCGACGACCAATAGTCCGATGAACCGGATCATGATCGTGCCCATCCGCTGCGGCGAGGTCCGCAACGGTATCGGATCGGTATTTCCGGGCCGGATGGTCTCCATTTTGGATTTGATCCCCCATGAACGCGCCGTCAGACGGCGCCTGCTGTTGGTCGCAGCCGGCAGCCGAAAAGTTCACCGTTTTTTGAACGTATTTCGATGTGGCCCCGAATCAGAACCGCCGCGCTTCCTTCCCGGAAGGCGGCGGTCGCTTCGAATGGTTGCGTCCGGGTTTCAGACGTTGCGCAGGCCTTCGGCGGCGCGCTTCCACTGCGAGACGTTGTCGGCGATCATGCGGGTGGACTTCATCGCGGCCTGGCTGAGCTGGGCGTAGCCGGAGATCTCGCGCTGGACGCGCTGGCCTTCGGCGTGCAGCAGGTCGCGCAAGCCCTCGAGTTCGGAAATCAGGTTCTCGATTTCAGCGAGCGAGGTGCCGGCGACGCGCTGGATCAGCGAGTTGACGTTGTTGACGGTCGCTTCCGCGGTGGGATCGAGCACGACCTCGGAGCCGCCTTGCGCAGGCGGGCGGCGCAGATAGGCGACATCGTTGCGGACGAAGTCGCGGATGCCGGCCTCGACTTCCGAGACGGCAGCCAATTGCCGTCCGCTTCAGTATCGATCGATTCAACTCGATCCGGGCGCATAGCATTCATCGACCTATCCCCTGTTGGCGTTGAGCGAGTGTCCCCCGCACCACGAATTGAAGGCTCTCGCTATCAGGGAGGTCGATTTTGACCGCATCGCGGCCAAGATGCGGCAGCGACGGATAATTCGACCCAATTCGCCGTGACTGATTGCGGCGATCACCAGCTATGCTTGAATCCCGCGCTGATGCTCTTGCTGGTGGCACCCTGCGCGGTCTCGCCGATCGAGCCGGAGATCGAGACGCCGTCGAACACCTTCTGCTCGGCACCGACCTTGCGCAGCCATTTGTCGTCGTTCGACGACAGCGTCTGGCCGGCAATGACGCTGGTGCCGGTGTCGCCGATGCTGAGCTTCGCCGATTGGTCGGTCTCGTAGCTGTGCGCCGGGTGCGCGGCTACGCCGGGCACCGGCACGACGCCCTGCTCGGTCACATTGTAGCCGTTCTGCAGGGTGAGCGAATATTGATCGGCGAGCGGCACCGATTTGACGATGGTGGTGCCGAGCCTGCTCTGGTCCTGCGCGGGATCGACGCGCGCCTCGACCGCGGTCTTGTCCCAGATCGCGCCCGCGCCGGGCGCGGTGATCGATGCCCAGGCGGTGCCGCCGGATTGCGGCAAGTTGCCGCCGTTCGCGCTCTTTTCCGCGAGCAGCTCCGACATCGTCGTGGGCTGCGAGGCCACCGTCATGTCGGCGCCGACCCGCGCATCCCAGAACGGCGTGACCGACTGCTTGACCGACACCGCCGAAGCGCCGTTCCCCTTGTTGTTCGCCGACCAGCTCATCGGATCGCCGCTCGCATTGCGGGCCGCGGAACCCGCGGCCTTCGGCGCCGGTCCGTCGCGCAGGGTGGATGCATCGACGTTGAGCTGGCTCCAGTCCAGCTTGCTGACGTCGATATCCTTCATGTCGGGGTCATTGGCGTCGGCCGCGTCGGCTTCCGCGGCCGGCGCCTGCGGATCGTCCTCCGCCTTCGCGTCTTGCGCGAACGCCGGCAGCGCCACAGCCAGATTGAAGCCTGCCGCCAGCGCCAGCGCGACGGCTTGTCTGTACGATATCCTGGAAATCATCAACCCAGCCCGCATCGAACCAAGGCAACCATGCGGGAATCTAGGCGCAAAATGATGACGGCGCAATCACGCCCGAATTATTTTTGCGGAGCGCGCAGGCGCGAATGCTGGGCGCCGATTTTGCTGCCCCCGGATCACGCGAACGATGTGAACTTCGGCAGCGTTACCGATCCTGGCGCCGGGCGTGCTCGCGTTCGATCGCGATCTCGCTGTCCCGGAAGGCCAACAGGGCGAACAGCAGCGCGCATCCGAGCCCGCCGATGATGGCGCCCAGCGGCATGAAGGTGAAGAACACCAGCATGCCGCTATAGCCTTCAAAACTAGAGGTTTGGAAGATCTCGACCCAGGCGAGCCCGGCGCCGATGCCGAGCGCGGCTCCGCCGAGCGCGCCCAGCAACAAACCCAGCAGCGCCAGCAACGCGATCTTCATGGCGACGGTCTTGCCCCGCTTCGAAATGCACAGCCCGTTCTCCAAAGATCACGGGTGGGTCGCGACAAGGCGCGATCAGGTTCAATGCGTGGCGGAGAAAAATGTTCACGCCGACGCTGGCTCGACGCCGGCGCGTCGTCGCTTGTGGCCTCGTGGTTCTGCGAGCGATGCGAAGCATCGTCCGGGAGACGCGCGAAGACGCGCTCCTCACCATGAGGGTCTAGCTTCGTGCCGCAAATGAAAACCTCATCCTGAGGAGCATCGCAACGCGATGCGTCTCGAAGGATGAAGATCCAATGGAAAACCGCTCTACGACTTCGTCGGGCTTCATGCCGGTCAGCAGCGCGCCGACATCGAGCTCCAGCACCTGCTGGATCAGGTCGTAGGTGTCCATGATCTCGCGGATCTCGGTGACGCGGCCGTCGCGCAAGGTGACGAAGATCGCGACGTCGAATTGCACGATGCGGTCGTTGTTGCGCTTGCGGAAGAACACCCGGATGTTGGCCGCGACCTTGTCGCCCTCGGCGACGATGCTGCGCACCTCGTGGCGCATATGCGAATAGCGGGCGTGGATGGTCTGCCACATCTGCCGCACTTCGGCCTTGCCGCGGCGATGGCCCATATGCGGCAGGATGTCGACCGGCGCCGGCGCGATCACCTCGACGTCGTCGGTGCAGCGCGCCAGCGCGCCTTCAATGTCGCCGGAGTGAAACGTATCGAGAAGATTCAACACGCGTTGGCGGTTTAGATTCTCGACCATCACTTTTCCGTCGTTGGCGGCGCCCGACTTGGAGCTTTGCACCGCGTCTGCCGCATGCAAGTGCCAATTGATCGACCGATCAATCCGCAAAAACACTTAGACTTCGTTAAACGATATGACTGAGGCGTCGGTTCATTAGCCGCGCGAAAAGCCAAAAAGGTTCGAATCGCGCACAACCTGTATGGTATTTCTGCAACGGATTCCCTTGCCGGTTGCCGCGCATTTGCCGTTGCGAAAGCGGCGCCAGTTTGTCGCGCGCGTCCGCAACGCCGAAGCTGTCCGCGTTTCTCTGACGGAAACATCCGCGCGCGACGCGCCGGCGGTGAAGCGGTACCGCTGCGCCATGGCTGGGACGAGGTGCCGATCGTCAATCAGTCAGTCCGACGACGACATCGCGGATATCCCGGACAAGCAAGTGGCCCCACTCGTCATCGCCCGCGAACGCGGCCTGATCCAGTACGCCGTGGCCTCTCGATTGATCACCGGCGCCTCTGGAATACTGGATCGCCCGGTCTCGCTGACGCGCTTCGCGCTTTTGCCGGGCGACTGACGGTGGCAGGGAGCGTCGCACCAAGGGAACAACGGCCCGCGGCGGCAGTTAAGGATGCGACAGCTTTCCTCAAGGAGATATTGCATCGTGAAAACCCTGATCGCACTCACCGTCGCCGCGCTCGCGCTCGCCTCGGTCACATCGGCCGACGCCAAGGGCTGCCTCAAGGGCGCCGCGGTCGGCGGCGTCGCCGGCCATTTCGCCGGCCATCACGGCCTGCTCGGCGCCGCCGCCGGCTGCCTCTACGGCCGCCACCACGCCAAGGAGCAGGCCAAGCAACAGCAGCAGCAGGAGCAAGGCACCGCGCCGAACGGACAGACCAAGATGTGAGGGTGCTGCGCGCGGCTGGCGCGAGCTTCGGCGCTAGCCCCACGGCGCTTCGTTCACACCGACTTCACTTTTCAAACAGCCAATTCGCTCTAACAACCGTCATTGCGGGCGAAGCGAAGCAATCCATGTTACTGCAGAAAAACAGTGGCTTGCTTCGTCGCTTCGCTCCTCGCAATGACGCAGATACAGCTTCGCGATCTCGCCGCAGGCTTGCGCGAGGTTGATCCTGAATTTTTCGCCATCTGAAGATCAGAGGGCGCGGGGAATGCCGGGTGCCCAATGCACCCGCAGCCTCGTGTGCGCTTTGTAGTGGGAGTATGCACACGAGTATTCACAGCGGAGGCACCGGAAACATCCGGCATTCCCCACGCAATGGTTTTACGGCTTATATCGCGCTCTCCTCGGGGACCGGGCTCTTTTGCCCCCGTCGCTCTCGCGGGAATCTTCTCCGCGAACCTTGACACCAGCGTCGGGGTGTCAGGACCACACGACTTCGCCGTCCGCCTCCAGCGCGTTCGTCTTTCGCGCCATCAGCGTCCACCGCATCCCGCGCTCTACGTCCGTGACGATCGCGAAACGCCCCTCGGTCGGGCGGGATGATTCGCTCTACTCCTGTTTCTACCGAGTCGTCAAGTTAATTTCTGAAATTCAGAAATTCGATGAATGCTCAACTTTGGGGGCGGCGAAGCGGAATATCTTCGCAAAAAGGATTGGACTGGTAGAATCGCATTGATCTGGAAGGAGAATTCAGCTTTTGCCGCGCAGGCCACGGGCGGCGGCTCCACGCAGAACAGCGGCAAACCGAATTCGGATTATCTTGCGCCGTCATTCCGGGGCGCGCCAAAGGGTCCGCGCAACGCGCGACCCGATGGCGCGAACCCGGAATCGATCTCGCCGCAGACCGCGTGGATCAATGGATTCCGGACAGCCGCTCCGCGGCTTCCGGAATGACAGCCTACTCCGCGTCGACCGACGCCAGAAATTCCTCAGCCTTCTCACGCGACGGAAAACGGCCAAGCTCGCGATAGTCGGGATCATGCTCGGCCGTGTCGGGCGAACGAAGCACGACGAATTCGTCGCCGTCGCGCTCGACGAGCTCGGTCAGATCGTCGCTATCGATCGGCGAACAGTCGCGAGCGCCGCAATGCGGGCATTCGTCGTCGCACATGCACGACCAGGGATCGGACCAGTTCTGGTCACAGCGATAGCAATTGTAATGGTTGAGAAACCAGGCCATGGCGCAGGTCTCCTAGGATCGCAAGCGATAGTTACCACGCGATACGAAATCGATAAATCCGCGGTCGCGCAAAAATTGAAGCTGCTGGCGTATCTTCGGCTTGACGTTCTGGTTGCCGGGATAGAGATCGCCGAGATGGCGTTCGAAAGCGTAGACCTCGTCAAGGGTGAACTCGCGCTTGCCGAGCGACTCGACGCAATTCATGACGTCGAGCAGCCATCCGCGCGTGTCCGGCGATTCATTCCTGAGGAAAAGCGTCCTCTGCCATTCCGCGAGGACCGATTGCTTCGGCGCGAACGACGCCACCTCGAACGATGTGAATTTTGCCCGACTCGGGAACGCGGTCGAGCAGAATTTTCGAGCCGATCCATCCGGCGCGACGCGCCGTCACCGCCAGCGGCTTGCGCTCCTCGATGATCTCGCGGACGAAGAAATGTTTCGGCACGATGAACAGGTTCACGACCGCAAGCGATTTGAGATCGTAGTTCATCAGCAGCAGGTTGGGATTGTTGCTCGCGGCCAGACGTTCGCACTTGGTCTTGAACTCTCCGTCCAAGACCTTGGCGCCGAATTTGCCCTTCTGGCTCTTCAGCTCGAATTCCTCGCTACATATGGTGCAGAAGAAATCCGCGAGCGGACTGTTGTTGGGGAAAGTCGAAATCTTCGCATTGCCGCAGTGCGGACAGTAGGCCTGCTTGCTCACCCACGACTCGGTCCAGGCGCGGGCACTTTGCGAGCCGCTGGTGTAGGAGGACTGGGGTTCGTCGAATTCGAGTTTCATGGAGCTGAAATTCCAGCTGGCAAACTATCCGAGGTAGCGTTCCTTGTTATGCCATCTGAGGAACTCGGTATCCGGCCAATCCGACTTTCTTTCGGGGCGTCGAACGAGAGCGCCCTGCAAACGCAAATACTCTTCTCCGTTGTTGAAAACTTCCTTTACCTTCTTGCTAACGGAAAAGGTCATGTCGTCCTTGATGGTGACGTAGCCGGCATCGAAGATCGAGTGAATGTCCTTACGCAATAAGATCCCATTCGATTTCGCGTGAACCCCGCCTTCTCCGTATGGCTTGATGTGAGCCGCATCCAAAGCGGGAAGAACCTTGCCGTTGGTGATTGCGCACTTTCTTTCATACGCTTCAGTAACGGCCACCCGAAACGCCCCTGTCCTAGGCGCGGCGCAATCAGGGTTGGAGTACCGAAACGAGCCTGGTCGCGATCGGAAATCCCCGGAGCATTGATAATGTCAGGAACGTTGGCTGCATCGCATAGTTTCGCCGTTTCCAAGAGCCGGGTCCATAATTGAAGACCTTCGTTATTATCCGTCGAATATTGTTTCCCTCGCTGAATACTCCGCGACCACGACGCCGGTACGTCGAACCAGAGATAGGAAGGAAAGAAAACCGGCTGCACCAAAATCGTTGATCCGATGTCCGTCGACGGGACAATCGCAATGTTGGTCCGCAATTGTGCGATTGCGCTGCGCAAACCTTCGAGAGACGACACGCCATTGCTTCGACCAAATGTCTCCCAGGCCATTTGTATCGGAAGACGAGTGTGATTGGAGAAAATGCCAAAGCCTCCAATTTTGTTTCGCGGGCTTTTCAGTCGGAAGGCTAAAATCTCACCCGGTTGAAGGGCTCTAAAGTTCGTTTCGCCGGGCCACCAGAAATTGACCTCCGTCAGGCCCTCTTCCGCCGAAAGGAAATCGAACCAAGCGTTGTCGGTGTTCGCGACGAACAGGTTGATCATGGGTTAGCTTAGTCGCAAAGGGGCTTTATTCGCCATACCGTTTTGGATCGAGCACGCAGGTCACAGCTGGAGGGTGCAATGCAACCGAGACCGCCATACATGGAGAATCCGGACAAGTACGAGATCGCCACGGAAGTTCTCTCTTCGGCAATCAGGGTTTTGTTGGCCTCTGGATTTTGTGAAGAAGAGTATCTCGACTATTTGAACAGGTTGCAAATAAGCCAAAGCGTCATCCGGTCTGGTTAGAACCCCTCGCAGACTGACAAGAAAAAATGCCGCACTCCTTAACGTCCCTCCGCCCTTCACCGCAACCTCAACTCCTCCACCCTCGGCGGCGACCGGCTGAAATCGCTGTAGCGCAGCCACTTCGGCCGCACGCGCACATAGGCGATGTCGGGCCAGTGCTCGCGGGCGCGGCCGTCGGGCCAGATGGCGAAATAGTCGGGTTTGCAGGCGTCCAGTTCGGGACCTTCGAGGACTTCGGCCGTGCCTTCGAGCTGGACGGTTTGCCCGAGGTCCCAGCCGATCACCATCGCGACTCTGGGATCGGCGCGCAGGTTGGCGTATTTGCGCGAGGCCGTGCTGGTGTCGAAGATGATGTCGAGCGCTTCGGTCACGGCGATGCCGACCACGGCGGCCTGCGGCGAGGCTTCCGGACCCAATGTTGAAATCACCGCCAGGCGATGTTCGCGCAGAAATCGATAGACTTCTGCCGGCGTCACCGCCGCTACCGCTTCTTCCAGCCGCCGCGGTGCCCGGGCGCGCCGCCGGTGGAGCGCGGGGCGGGGCCGAATTCGGGGCCGGATTGGCGCGAGTTGGTCGGCTGAATAACCTTGCTTGCGTTGCCGAACGGCTTTTTCGGCATCTCGCCGCTTGGTCGGTAGGGCAGGGATTCCGGGGCCGTGCATTTCGTCGAGATGGGGCTTGTGGACTTTCGATCGAGCGCGACTCGTGGACCCCCCACCCTGACCTCGAGAGCGAGCTTCGCTCGCCTCGGACCCCTCAAGGGGGGAGGGGACGGAGAGACCGCCGCTGCGGCCCGACCCCTCACCCCGGCCCTCTCCCCGCGAAGGGCGGGGCGAGGGGGAGGAGAAAGCGGGGCTTGGGGCTGCCCCACCCCGCGCGCTTGCCGCGCGCGACCCTCCCCCTGCAGGGGAGGGTGAAGAGGGGCGCAGGGAGGCGGAGAAGTTGGCGCGCTTCTTCAGTGAGGATGCCGGCAGGTTCGCGGCTTCGCCGTATTTCTTCGAGCCCGCATAGGCGCCGGCGCGGTCCTGCACGGTGCGCTGCTTGGCGGTGGGGTCGTCGACCACGGCGAGCTCGGTCGCGCGCAGGCGTTTCACTTCGTCGCGCAGGCGGGCGGCTTCCTCGAAATTCAAATCGGCGGCGGCTTCGCGCATCCGGGTTTCGAGGTCGGCCAGCACCGTCTCGAAATTGTGGCCGATCGAGATGACGTCGTCGGCCATGCCGCCGTCGCCGATTTCCACCAGCACATGGTCGCGCTCGTAGACGCTGTTCATGATGTCGCCGATGGATTTCTTGATGCTCTCCGGCGTGATGCCGTTGGCGGTGTTGTACTCGACCTGCTTTTCGCGGCGGCGGTCGGTCTCGGCGATGGCGCGCTGCATCGAGCCGGTGATGTGGTCGGCATAGAGGATCACCCGGCCGTCGACGTTGCGCGCGGCGCGGCCGATGGTCTGGATCAGCGAGGTCTCGCTGCGCAAAAAACCTTCCTTGTCGGCGTCGAGGATCGCGACCAGCGCGCATTCGGGAATGTCGAGGCCCTCGCGCAACAGGTTGATGCCGACCAGCGCGTCGAACGCGCCGAGCCGCAAGTCGCGGATGATCTCGATGCGCTCGATGGTGTCGATATCCGAGTGCATGTAGCGCACGCGAATGCCCTGCTCGTGCAGGTATTCGGTCAGGTCCTCCGCCATGCGCTTGGTCAAGACCGTGACCAGCGAGCGATAGCCGGCCTGCGGCGGTGGCGCGGACCTCGCCGACGAGATCGTCGACTTGGGTGCGCGCCGGGCGGATGTCGACCGGCGGATCGATCAAGCCGGTCGGGCGGATCACCTGCTCGACGAACACGCCGCCGCTCTCGTTCAGCTCCCAGGCGCTCGGCGTCGCCGAGACCGCGACCGATTGCGGGCGCATCATGTCCCATTCCTCGAACCGCAGCGGGCGGTTGTCCATGCAGGAGGGCAGCCGGAAACCATATTCGGCCAAGGTCGCCTTGCGCCGGAAATCGCCGCGGAACATGCCGCCGATCTGCGGCATGGTGACGTGGCTCTCGTCGGCGAACACCAGCGCGTTGTCGGGGACATATTCGAACAGCGTCGGCGGCGGCTCGCCGGGGCGGCGTCCGGTGAGATAGCGCGAATAGTTCTCGATGCCGGCGCAGCTTCCGGTCGCTTCCATCATCTCGAGATCGAAGGTGGTGCGCTGCTCCAGCCGCTGCGCTTCCAAAAGCCGGCCCTGGCCGTGGAGCTGGTCGAGCCGCAACTTCAACTTCGCCCTTGATCGCCTTGATCGCCTGCACCAGGGTCGGGCGCGGCGTCACATAGTGCGAGTTGGCGTAGATCTTGATGAATTCGAGCTCGTCCTGCTTGTGGCCGGTGAGCGGATCGAACTCCTCGATATTTTCCACGGTGTCGCCGAACAGGTTGACGCGCCAGGCGCGGTCCTCGTAGTGCGCCGGGAAGATGTCGATGACGTCGCCGCGCACCCGAAACGTGCCGCGGGCGAAATCGGCCTGCGTGCGCTTGTATTGCAGCGCGACGAGGTCGGCGATCAATTGCCGCTGGTCGATGCGCTCGCCCTTCTTCAGCGCGAAGGTCATCGCGGTATAGGTCTCGACCGAGCCGATACCGTAGATGCAGGACACGGAAGCCACGATGATGACGTCGTCGCGCTCCAAGCAGCGCCCGCGTCGCCGAGTGGCGCATGCGGTCGATCTGCTCGTTGATGGAGGAGTCCTTCTCGATATAGGTGTCGGTCCGCGGCACATAGGCCTCGGGCTGGTAGTAGTCGTAATAGCTGACGAAGTATTCGACCGCGTTGTCGGGAAAGAAGCTCTTGAATTCGCCGTAGAGCTGCGCGGCCAGCGTCTTGTTCGGCGCCAGGATCAGCGCAGGGCGCTGCGTCGCCTCGATCACCTTGGCCATGGTGTAGGTCTTGCCGGACCCGGTGACGCCGAGCAGCACCTGGGTGCGGTCGTTGCGCCCGATGCCCTCGACCAGCTCGGCGATCGCGGTCGGCTGGTCGCCCTTCGGCTCGATAGTCGGACTTGATCTCGAAGCGCACGCCGCCTTCGGATTTTTCCGGGCGCGGCGGCCGGTGCGGCGTCCAGATCTTTCATCTGGCCGTCCTCGCCCTTGAATTCGGGACGGCCGTCGCGGATCAGCGTCTTCCAGCGCATCCGCGGTCGCGGCGACGCCCAGCGCCTCCATCTTGTTGCGCGGCGGACGCGCCAGCGCCGCGGCGTCCTCTTCCTCGTGGCGAAGCCGAACTGTTTCGCCAGCTCCGGATCGAGGATGGGATGGTGGCTGAGGTGCCGTAATTGGCCTGCGGCGCTTCTTCGAGGCCGGGATTCGCGGAGAGCACCCCCACCCTGCCCTTCGCCGCAAGCGGGAGAGGGGACGCAGGTTGCGCGTCCGCAGCAAGATTTCTTTCGTCCGACCGTGCCGCCTGACCCTCCCCCGCAAGCGGGAGAGGGGACGCAGGTTGCGATCCTCAGTCTCATTTCTTCCATCATCGCCCGGCGCTTGCCGCCTGGAGCCCTCTCCCGCTTGCGGGAGAGGGTTGGGTGAGGGCGCCGCGCGGGTGGTGGCGCCGCTAACAGCCGCATCCCGCTTCGCCACATCGTCGCTGGTGCCACGCGTCGACGCCCGCGCGCGGTGCGTCGGCGGCCTCGCCGCCGGCGCGGCGGTCCCAGGAATTATCCGGCGGCGGCTGCAATCCGGTGCACGAGCCGATGCCCGGCTTTCGCCGCGATTGATCGCAGGATTGAGCAGTTCCGCCAAAGCCGGCCCGATCGGCTGCACGTCGGGCCTCGACGCCTTGGAACTTGGGGCTTTGGATCTCGGGGTTTTCCGGGCTTTCGGGGACGTGTCTGGATTCTTCGCCATGGGACGAATATGGGATGAGTTCGGCTGACAGGAAAGAGCAAAAGCCGTGTGCATCGGTGCCTGCCAGTTTCTGTGCGGCCGCGTTCCATTGTCAGCATGTTGGCAGAACGGTCCCACTTTTCGCGCCGATCAATGCTCTAGTGTCATCTGCCTGACTCTCCCCCTGAAGGAAACCCCGATGACCGCGAAAAGTCAATCCGCTCGCCGGCAAGCCCGCGCCCCCGTCGATGCTGGCCAATATCCCGCGGCTGGTGACGGCCTATTTCGCCGAGAAGCCCGATCCCGCGGTGCCTTCGCAACGGGTGGCGTTCGGCACCTCGGGCCATCGCGGCTCCGCCTTCAACAACGCCTTCAACGAGGACCACATCCTGCCGATCAGCCAGGCCGTCTGCGATCACCGCATGGCCGCCGGCATCGACGGGCCGCTGTTCATCGGCATCGACACCCACGCGCTGGCGGAGCCGGCGCTGGCCAGCGCGCTGGAGGTGTTCGCGGCCAACGGCGTCGAGATGATGATCGACGCGCAAGACGGCTACACGCCGACGCCGGTGATCTCGCACGCCATCCTCACCACCAACAAGGGCCGCGACGAGCGGCCTCGCCGACGGCGTCGTGATCACGCCGTCGCACAATCCGCCCGAGGATGGCGGCTTCAAATACAATCCGCCCAATGGCGGTCCGGCCGATACCGACATCACCGGGGCGATCGAGCGCGCCGCGAACCGTTTTCTCGAAGACGGCCTCAAGGGCGTCAGGCGCATTCCCTACGACCGCGCGCGCAAATCGGCTTGCGTGCATCGCTACGACTATATCGGGCCCTATGTCGCCGACCTCGCCGAGGTCGTCGACATGGAGGCGATCCGCGCCTCCGGCGTCAAAATCGGCATCGATCCGCTCGGCGGCGCGGCGGTGCACTACTGGCAGCCGATCATCGAGCGCTATGGCCTCGCCGCCACCGTCGTCAGCGACGCGGTCGATCCGACCTTCCGCTTCATGACGGTGGATTGGGACGGCAAGATCCGGATGGACTGCTCCTCGCCTTACGCGATGGCGCGGCTGATTGCCTTGCGCGACAAGTTCGACGTCGCGTTTGCCAACGACACCGACGCCGACCGCCACGGCATCGTCACCCGCTCCAGCGGCCTGATGAATCCGAACCATTACCTCGCCGCCGCGATCGCCTATCTGTTCGCGCATCGCCCGCATTGGGGCAAGGACAGCGCGGTCGGCAAGACCATCGTCTCCAGCGCGATCATCGACCGCGTCGCGGGCAAGCTCAACCGCAAGCTGGTGGAAACCCCGGTCGGGTTCAAATGGTTCGTCGATGGCCTGATCGGCGGCGCGTTCGGCTTTGCCGGCGAGGAAAGCGCCGGCGCCTCGTTCCTGCGGCGGGACGGATCGGTGTGGACCACCGACAAGGACGGCGTCATCCTGGGACTGCTGGCGGCCGAGATGACGGCGCGGACCCAAAGCGATCCGAGCCAGTTGTTCGACCAATTGACCGCCGAGCTCGGCGTGCCCTTCTACGAGCGGATCGACGCGCCGGCGACGCCGGCGCAGAAGAATCTCCTGAAGGCGCTTTCGCCCGACCAGCTTGCGATCAAGCAACTCGCCGGCGAGCCGGTCCGCGCGGCGCTCACCACCGCGCCCGGCAACGGGCAATCGTTCGGCGGCATCAAGGTTGTTGCCGACAGCGGCTGGTTCGCGGCGCGGCCTTCCGGCACCGAGGATGTCTACAAGATCTATGCCGAGAGTTTCAGGAGCGAGAGCCACCTGCGGCAGATCCAGAGCGAAGCGCAAGCCGCCATCGACGCTGCGTTCAAGCGTTAGATGACGTCGAGCGCGTGGTTGGCTATCCGGACGACGCCAGCGTTCCGTGAAGCGTGCATTTGGTGGAGTCCGCGGCCGTCGCAGACAGCGCTTCCGAAAACTCGCACGCTGCGGTGCTGTTGCCGTCGCGGTTGAACTGTGTGGCCGTCCATCGGGTCCCCACCCGCTGCATGACGGTAAAGCCGTGTTGCATCAGGGTCAGGTTCGAACCTTTCCTGCCCCAGGAGGTCACGTCGTTCACCTTGGGCGGGGTGGTGTCCGGGTCGGGCTCTTCACCAGGCCTCTTGTTCGGATCGGGTTCCCTCTTCGTGCCTGGGGGTCCAGCAACGGCTCGAGGATGTCGAGCTTGGTCCCGCCATTGCCTGCGATGATCTGAATCGGGCTCGCGGGCCTTAGCTTCTGTCGGCCAAAAGAACTGGAAGGCATGATTGTCACCGGCGAAAACCAGCCGCGCGATCCGCTTGTCCTTCGCCATTTCAAATTTTTCCCGAATGACCGGCAAAGCGGATCCGGGTTTTCCTTTGATGCAATTGATGGCCTCCATGTCCTCGTGATCGCTTGCGTTTGCTTGTCCAGCTTTTCTTAGCCCATTCGGGCTCTCCTGTTGCTCGCCGTCCATGTTGCGACCCCACAGCGGCTGATGCATCGCCAGCCAGACTTCCCGGGTTGAGCGAGCCGGCTCCTCGGCCTTCAGCTTGCTCAGCTGTTTCCGATACAGCTCGCAATTGGCCTCGACGTTGTGCCTGTTCGCCTCGTCGGAGGTGTCCATCACGACAAGAATTCGCGGACGCGCAGGCTCCTCGTCGGTATTCCCGATATTGACCTGGTACATTGGCCCCTTGCTGTCGCAGGCGGCTGCGCTGCCATATTGTCCCGGCAGGGCGAAGAAGAATATCCAGCCGGCGCCGGCCCTGGCGCAATTCTCGTGATTGCCGCGCATGATCACCCAGGGTGCGGCGAGCAGCAGCGGTTTGGCGGGTTCGAAGAACTCCTCTTTCCACGTCGCCCAGTTCTCGCCGTAAGGGCTCGTTCCGCATTCGGTGCTGCTGTCGATGCACGGATTCTCGCGGTAGTGAAAATCGCCGACGTGCAGAATGAAGGATCGCCCGGTCACCACCTTGCGGCTGGCGCTTGCCGCGACCTTGGCAAACGGCCAATCGGCGGAATCGCGGCATGGCTGGATTTGCCAATAGACCATCCGGCAACCGGTGTCGCCGAGCACGACGATGTCGTTTGGCTCGTCGGCTCTTGGGGGAACAACAACCGCGCCGATCCGCGCCTCGCTGTTTTCGATCAGCACGAACTCGCACAGCAGAATCGGAAACGCCGCCCGCACCGCGGGCACGCGCTGAGTCATCTGGAAGCTGTTGCCGCCTTGCGCGATGGTCGGACAGCTGCCGCCTTGCGGACCGATCGCGCGCACGAGGCGGCCGCCCGGCATGCCGGATTCCCCGTCCGGCATCAGCTGGACCCAGAGGTAGTCCACCTCGGCTGGCTTGACCGCGACCGCGGGCAGTTTGACGTTCGTCTCGGCTATCTTGGTTGGGTCGGCCGCTTTGCCGCATTGAGCCACAACGCACGCATAGAAGTAAAAGCCCAGGCCAGCCAAAATGCCAGCAACATACAAGAAAACAAAAAGCCCGGCTGCTAGCCTGCAAAGGAAAGACCAGACTCTTGGCTGGCTCCGAAGGCTGCGGGCGAGAAATTCCTCGGAAGGGTACGGTCGCGTATCCATGGCCTATTTGCCCTGTGCGCCGGGGTGACTGGCCACCCTGTCGTAACGCTTCTTCAGTTCATCCGCCCAAACCGAGATCTCGTCGTCGACCTTGTTCAGGATTTTCGCGCAGAATGCCTCGGCCAGTCTTACCTTGCGCTGTGTGGGACTGAGCTTCGCGACTGGATGGCTAAAGCCGCAATGTGGACAGACCTCTTTCTCGTCGGTGCCTGGCTGGTCGCGCGCCGCCAGGTCGATGCCTTCCCACTCGAATTGAAATTTGCTGAGTTCCTGGTTGATCCGCGCCGCGGTTGTGATGAAGCGCATCCAATCGACCGTGTATCCGGCGAGAGAATCCCAGAGCTTGGCGACGCCGGCGATACCGAGCAGAACCAGCGCGAGCTCCCCGGTGTGATTGTTCAACAAATCGCAATATCCTCCGCATGCGCCCTGTAACCCGTTGCCAAAACCGACCTTCAGCAGGGGAGGAATTGCGGCCAGCGCAACGAAGGAAAAGATGATGAGGTGAAAAGTCTGCGCCAACCACTTCTTTGTCTTATGGTGCTTCAGATACCAATCGAGCGTGCTGTTCGCGAGGCTTACGCTATGGTCCCGTATCTGCTTGAGATTTTCGGTGTCCTTCTCTTGTCGCTCCAGTCGAGGTCCGGAAATGGCAGCGCGGTGCTGAGAATAGCGTGCCGCTTCAGCCGCAGGGCTTCAACATCCGCATCCGGACGCGGTTGGCTCGGCGAACCTGGTCCGCCCGACGAACGTGGTTCATCCGATGGACCTGGTTGATCCGGTTGATCGGCCATCGTGGTTCCTCGACGCAACCACCTTAAGTTGAAATAACTTACAACGCCATACGTCTTGAGGGAAAGGGTGACCGGCCCTCGACGGCAAGGACTAAGACCTATTCAACCAAAAACCGTTCTGCCCCAGACAACCAGTCAGTGACCCGTTCGCCTAAAACGGCGGATCGGCTAAGGCAGCAGGCGCGGAGGGCTGGACGATATCCAGATGAATCCCGCCGCACCGCGTGCATCGCATCGTCCAGTATTCGGCGCCCGCCTTTCCTCCGATCACGCGCAGGATCGCGAGATGGGCATGGCACTGCGGGCAGTCGGACAGCACGGGCCTCGCAGGCGACGGGGTCGGCTTGATCTCGGATCGGTCCATGGGACGCGGCCCACTCACAAAATCAACTCAAGCGGCCGATCGTTGCGGCGGCGGCATCTGCGCGGATGTCGCGTATCGCCACAGCTTGAGGCAGTCGATCTGATTTTTCGCGTCCTCGATCGCGGCTTCGGGATCGGGCCAGGCAAAGCCGACCTCGATCGCGGGAAACAACACGCCGTCGATGATGACGGGCTTTCGATCGGCGCGGCGAATCCTGGCGTGCCACAAACCTCGTCCAGCCTCGAAGGTTTCAATCGCAAAGCCGTCATGGTTCATCTTACTACCCCCGAAACTTCCGCGGTCGAGGGAAACATGTGCCCGTCGAAAGGAATGTGAAGCCGTTCACATCCGCGACGTTTTTCTTTGGCGTTTTCTTTGCGCTTTCTAGACCTGTAAGAGCTCAACCGGTTCTGCCGGCGTGGCGGGAAATCCTGCCGGCGGATTTGCCGCGCGCGGCCGGGCCTGCTGCCGCTCGCATGACCCAGCGGCGAAACGCAGCAAAATCGCGCTGCTCGGTCTGGAAGCTGCGATAGACCAGGTACCAGCGCATGCCCTTCGGCACGCTCAAGCCAAAGGGCGCGACCAGCCGTCCGGCGGCGAGGTCGTCGTCGATATAGGGCCGGATGCCCATGGCGATGCCGAGCCCGTCGACCGCCGCCTGCAGCGCCTGGCCGTAATATTGAAACTCGGTGCCGCGTGCGCTGATGCGCGTGGCGCCCGCGGCCTTCAGCCATAACGGCCAGTCCTCCGACGCGTGCGCGACGCGGAGCAGGCTCGGCCCCCTCAGATCGCCCGGGCGTTTCAGGCCCGCTGCCAGCCTTGGCGCGCACACCGGCAACAGGTCGGCGGCGAACAGCGGCTCGGCAACCAGGCCCGGCCACGCGCCGTCGCCGAGCTTGATGCCGCAACTCCAGTCCTCGCCGAAGGGGGCGGCGACGCCGCCCGCGGTGATGCGCACCTCGATGTCGGGTTCGTCTTTCCGAAAATCCGCCAATCGCGGGATCAGCCAGCGCATCGCAAAGGTCGGGCCGACGCCGATGGTCAGCACGCGCACGCTTGGCGGCGCCGTCACCTGCGCGGTCAGGTTCGCCAGCGCATCGAAGATCGGCGTCAGCCCGCTTTGGTAGGCGCGCCCCGCGGGCGTCGGCGCCAGCCGGTTGGCCTTGCGCTCGAACAGCGCGACCGCGAGCCGTTGCTCCAGCAGATGCACCATCCGGCTGACCGCGGCCGCCGACACGTGGAGTTCGAGGCCGGCAGCCGCGAAGCTGCCGGTCCGCGCCGCCGCCTCGAATGCCTTGATGCCGTTGAGAAACAGGAGCCGTCGCAAACCTTACCCTCAGGAAAACTGATGCCGGTGCAAGATAACTCGGTTTGCGCGCCCGCGACAAGCAAGGCAGATATTCGAGCTTATTGTTGGAGCATGATCTTTTCGGAAAACCGGTGCCCACTTTTCCGGATCATGCTCCGGAGGAGAACGCCGATGACGGAAACCGCCGATCCGCTGGTGCTCGATTTCGTCGAATGGATCGCACGCGAGCCGCGCGCCTATTCGGAGGTGGTCGCGACCTGGAAAACCTCCTGCCCGCGGCTGACGATCTGGGAGGATGCAGCCGATCGCGGCTATGTCGCGCGCGAGACGATCGCCGGCGTCGGGCTGTTCGTGACGGTGACCGAGCACGGCGAAAAACTGCTGCGCGCGCACGGGCGCGCGGGCTAGATGCTTTAAGCCTGGCCAGCGATCACTTTCGCGCGCCCCGACTTGCCGCGCCATTGACTCAAATCCCCGGCCAGCGCAACATTCATGCATCCGCATCTTTATTGCGATTGCGCCCGACCATCCTTGCCCAATCACCCCAGCAGGAAACGCCGCCATGATCGATCTGCATTATTGGACCACGCCGAACGGCCACAAGATCACGTTGTTCCTCGAGGAGACCGGGCTGAAATACAAGATCTTCCCGGTCAACATCGGCAAGGGCGACCAGTTCAAGCCGGAATTTCTGGCGATCGCGCCCAACAACCGGATTCCGGCGATGCTCGATCACGAGCCGAAGGGCGGCGGTAAGCCGATCTCGATCTTCGAATCCGGTGCGATGCTGCTGTACCTCGCCGAGAAGACCGGAAAATTCCTCCCCTCCGACCTCTACGGCCGCTACGACGTGATCCAGTGGACGTTCTGGCAGATGGGCGGGCTCGGGCCGATGGCCGGGCAGAACCATCACTTCCGCAACTACGCGCAGGAAAAGCTGCAATATGCCATCGACCGCTATGTGAACGAGACCAATCGCCTCTATGGCGTGCTCAACAAGCGCCTTTCCGACCGCGAGTTCATCGGCGGCGACTATTCGATCGCCGACATGGCCTGCTATCCGTGGGTCGTGCCCTACAAGAACCAGGGCCAGGACATCGAGCAGTTCCCGCATCTGAAGCGCTGGATGGAAACCATCGGCGCCCGGCCCGCGACCGTGCGCGCCTACGCGCTCGCCAAAGAGGTCAATCCGAATTTCGGCCAGCCCGCGATCCGCACCGAGGAAGAGCGCAAGCTGTTGTTCGGCCAGACCGCGGCGGTGGTGAAGTAGTACGCAGCCGCCATCATCCGCGAAGGCGGATGATCCGTCATTGCGAGCCAACGGGTCGCGCGAACGCGCGCCCGATGACAAGCTCCGCGAAGCAATCCATCTCACCGCAAAAAGGAAGAATGGATTGCTTCGTCGCTACGCTCCTCGCAATGACGGCGGCGGGAGAGGCGTTTCATTGATTTCGGGCACCTTATGACTCTCAAACTCTTTGAACTGGTCGGTACCGACGAGACGCGTCCGTTCAGCCCGTTTTGCTGGCGGACGCGGATGGCGCTCGCGCATAAAGATTTGTCAGCGGAGTCGATTCCCTGGCGCTTCACCGAAAAGGGCGCGATCGCCCCGCATGGTTCGGAAAAGGTCCCGGTGCTGCTGGACGGCGACAGCGCGGTTATCGATTCCTGGGTGATCGCGAACCATCTGGAAGACGCCTATCCGGACCGGCCATCGCTGTTCGGCGGTGCCGGCGGCCGCGCCTTGGGCCGCATGCTCAACTGGTGGGGCGACATCACCGTGATCGGCGGCATGTTCCCGCTGATCGTCGCCGATATTCCCGGCCATCTCGCGCCTGATGACGCGGACTATTTCCGAACGTCCCGCGAAGCGCGTTTCGGCAAGCCGCTGGAGGAAGTCGTAGCCGACCGCGAGAAATCCGTCACCGGTTTTCGCAAGTCGCTCGAACCGATGCGGCTGACGTTGAAGAGCCAGCCCTATCTCGGCGGCGCGAAGCCGAACTACGCCGACTACATCGTGTTCGGCGGCTTTCAGTGGGCGCGCGCCGTCAGCCCGTTCAAGTTGCTCGAAGACGGCGATCCGGTCTACGCATGGCGCGAAAGGCTGCTCGACGCGTTTGGCGGCATGGCGCGCAAATCGCCGGGTTACCCGGTGTAGCGCGCTACCGGATCAATCGACGCTCGCGCCGCGAGGTTAGCGCCTTGACCCGGCTCGGAGATCACAAAGATAAATAAAAAATATACTGCGAGAGGACGCGTTCGGGCGCGCTGTGCGTTACGTCGTTCTGCGCCGCCTCGGCAATTGTGGTCAGGCTTTCGAGCGGCGTATAAACGCGAACAGGTGGGACCGGCTGTTGGCCGCAAGACGGGAGAGAGAGTTGTCGGATCGAAAATTGATTTTCAGCGTCGGCGTTGCCGCGGGGCTGCTTCTGACCGGCGCGTCGCTTGCGTTAGCGCAATCCGCTTCGCGGCCAGACCCGATACTGGGCAACGGGCCGCCGATTTGGGACACCAATCACGACGGCGTCTACACCTGCGAGGAATGGAAGAGTTATATGGACCGGTTGTTTACCTCGGCCGATCGCAACCACGATGGCAAGCTCGACCCCACCGAGTTCGCAACGGTCCAGAAGGCTGATGCCACATTGGCCGAAGCCGACTTCGGCTATTTCGACGAAAACCAGGATGGCAAGATCACGCGCAAGGAGTTCGTCGAAAAGCCGAGCCTGTTCATCCTGCGGCTCGACAAGAACGGCGACTGCCGCGTCACTCCGGATGAAATCAAGGCGGGGGTCGCCCCGAAAGGTCCGCAGGGTCCGGCCGAACGTCCGCGGGACCGGTTTCATCAAAACTGAGCGCGCCATCGATGCGTGAACTGCCGCCATAGAACGAGACCGATCGCGGCAACAAGCAGCACCGTCGATACCGGCATGATCCTGCTCGCAACCCAGTCGGGCAGGAAAATGTCTGGCCGCTGCGATCGCCGGCGGACAACCGATAGATCATGCTGGAGAGCAGGCATTCCCGGCCATTGAGCCACCAGAGAATGCCGATCGCCGAAGGCACTGCGATTGCGGCGACAAGCCGTGCCCGTGATGCGCGGCCGACGATGCCGCAACCCAGCGCATAGAGGATGCAGGCTGAAGCAAACAGGAACACCGCCGTATGCAGTGCCTTGATGAGGAAAATGACGACCTCGGCGCTCATGGGTAACGGTCAGCGCCTGATGTCAGCTTTGGGAAAGCCGACTGTTTGCGACAGCACCACCTCTTGGTCGTGGCTCAAGCCCAACGCGTTGGCGATCGCGTCGCGGTCGATCCAGGCGCGGATCACGGTGGCAAGCCCGTTGCCGGCCGCGAACAGATAGACGTTTTCCGCGATCGCGCCGACAGCTGTGGACGCATAACTCTGGCGGCTTGCCACCGGGATCAGCTTCATGCGGCTGTGGTCGGCGACATAAACCAGATCCAGCGGAGCCTCGTCGACGAAATCCTGATAGCCGGTGACGCGCCGCACGTCGGTGCCGGCGACCAGCTGCAGCCCATTGCCGTGCGCGTCGTACAGATAGGCGCCAGAAGGAAGCGCGACATAGATGTCGATTTCCTGCGCGTTCATGGCCGACGGCGCGGAGCGCCCGCCGTCGGCGCGGTTGACGCCATTGGCTGCCCACAGCAGGTTGGCGAGCAGCGGCAGCGGCAATTCCTTTAGGGAAAATTCGCGCATCGAGCGGCGCTTCGCAATCGCCTCCATCAGCGGCAGCCCGCCGGTCTTGTCGGGCGTGGGCAGTGCGATCTTCGGCGCGGCATCACCTTTCGCCGGTTTCGGGCGCAACTGGCCCATGGCTCCGAGCGCAAACTTGGTCAGGGTGTTCATGAGGCCCTTCCTCTTTCGGATTGACGGCGTTGGCTGTGAGCGGGCGGTGCGGCAGCTTTCGGTCGCGGGTCGTCGGACAGGTTGGATGCGACGAGCCGGGCGTTGCCCTGGTTGACCATGGCGACCGCGCTCTCCGCGTCGGACGCCTCGGCATCGAACAGCGCGCATTGCTCGATTTCGCCGTCGATCATCTCTCGCTGGGCGGTTCTGAACCGGGCAACCGCGCCCTTTCTCAAGCGGAACGTCTTGAAATCGAAATCTTCATTGGGCCGTTTGATGCGGACCACGAACATGGTCATCCCCGCTGTTCGACATATGTGGTATAAAGCGCCGCAATTGACGGGAGCGTCTTGCTCCAGATCAAATGCGCACCCCGACGCGCGGCGCTTTGGCGTACGGGCGCTTTTTTTGGAACTTTCGGCCATGCCAGATCATGCAAAGACGATTGCCACCAGAGCCGTCATTGCGACCGCCGAACCGGAATTGTTCGTCGCCGACATCAAATCGTCGTGCGATTTCTTCGCAAGCAAGCTCGGCTTTGCGGTTGGCTTCACCTATGGCGAGCCGCCGTTCTATGCCCAGGTCAGGCGCGACGGCGCGCGGATCAATCTGCGCTGCGTCGAAAAGCCGGTGATCGATCCGGATCAGAGGGATCGCGAGCAACTGCTGTCGGCCGCGCTCACGGTCGCGACGGCAGGCGAGATCACGCAGCTCTTCCTCGAGTTTCAGGCGACCGGCGCCGTGTTCTTCCAGACCATCAAGCGCGAGCCCTGGGGCGCGCGAAACTTCATCGTCAGCGACGTCGACGGTAATCTGCTGTTGTTCGCGGGACCTTCGGAGTAGGCCTCCACGTCATCGCCAGCGCTTGCGACGATCACGGCGGGGGGCGCTTCAGTCCACCGCGTGTTTGGAGCAGCTCCAGCACAGCATTGAGGTCGGGCAGCACCGCCGCGCATTTCGCGCGCGCCTCGTCGGTCGGCAGCACGATGTCGGGCACCATGATCGTGATGGCGCCCGCGGCGTGAGCGGCGGTCACGCCGGGATTTGAGTCCTCGACGGCGAGGCACGATTCCGGCTTCATGCCGAGGCGGGCGGCGGCCAGAACAAACAAATCGGGGTTCGGTTTGCCGCGCGCGACGTCGTCTCGGGTCAGGACGGTCTCGAAACGTGCGCGGATTCCGGCAAGCGTCAGGTGTTGGTCGGCGGTCCGCCGCGACGAGGAGGTGACGATTGCCATCGGACATTGAGCCTCCTGCAACGCGTCCAGTAACTCCACAGCACCATTTTTCAGCGGCAGGCCCTTTTTGAGGATGTCATCCACGTTGGCGCCGAAGGCGCGATTGAGATCAGCCAAGGGGAAATTCTTGCCGTAATGCTCAAGCAGCATGACCTCGCACTCCGGTCCGGGAATGCCGATCATCGAGTGGCAGAGTGCGGCAATACCATCGGTGTATCCGAGCCCGGACAGTGCCGCGAGCAGGCTCTCGCAGTAGACCTTCTCGGTGTCGAGCAGCGTTCCGTCCATGTCGAGAAGGACGGCCTCGATGTTCCAGCGGTCGTTCATTTTGCCGTCGTGCTCTCAGCTTGCCCCGCCGCCATCTTCCGCAGGCACTCCTGGCACGGGCAGTCCTCGCCGGCAACCGCGTCGGCCGGGGGGCTCGGACCGGCGCTCAGCCGGCGCAGCCTTTTCCCGTGATGCGCTCGTTCCTGACGACAGTCGCGACCATCTTGCCGGCGACACCGTCAAAATCCGACGGTTGCAAATAGCCGGCGGCGTAGGCCTCCTGGGTCAGGCGATCGATGCGCTTGTCGTCGGCGGTCGACCATTGCCCGGCGATGTAATCGGCGCCGGGCTTGCCGTGGATTTCGGGATAGCGTTCGATCTGGTTCTGTCGTTGAAAATAATAATTATTGATGCCGCTGATGAACCGTCGGCGTTCCTCATCGCAGCGGTTTGTCCGCGGCAAGTCAAGCGCGGCGAGCGCGCCCTTGCGCTGCGAGCTCCTGCTTTCGATCGTGATGTTCTCGTAGTCGCCGAATGGTCTGCCGTCGCCCGCGGGCATCGGAGCGGGCGTTTCCGCCGGCGCGAATGCCCAGGCGGCAACCTGCCAGATTACAATCGCCCACAACAAGAACCACGCACGGCTCACCTGACAGGGCTCGCGCTGGCGCGCTGTCGCGGCAAGCAAATTGGCGATTTATCGGACCAGAGGCCGGGCCCTGCGAACTGCAGGACGTCGAAACGCACGTCGGCTGGAAAGTCCGCCTTGACGACGCCCTTCTGTTCAAACGCCGCCTCCAGTGCGTCGCGAACAAGTTTGTCGAGCGGCGTCGAGAACGTATCGGCGGCATCCTTCAGCTTCTTGTCGCCGCAGAACATCAACATGTTCATCGGTCTTGGACAATCGAGCTTTACCTGCCACGCGTGCGCGTAGGCCGTTACCGCCGCGATCAAATTCAGTTTCATGGTCGTGTCGCAGGGCGACATCGAATAAGCCGTAGCCGCTTGCAGCGCGTCCATGCGGATGGCATCGAGCTTCGGGTTCCTGTCGCTCTGCGCGGTATGCTGGCTTTCCCACATCTTGCGCTCATAATCCTTGGCGCTCTGGTCGCCGAATGTCGCCGTGACGGTCGGCTGCAACGCGACGGCCACGTCTGGCGCCGAGGAACGCATCGGAAAGCCGCGCACGGCCCATGATATGCCGACGAAAGCGGTGACGAATGCCATACAGGCGTAGAGAATGAAGCGGCCCATGCCAACGGCTCCAGGACTCGATTAAGTCCAACCTAGCCGTGCCGGGTTAAGGCTTTGATGACGGGGCCCGGCCGCACAAAAGTAAATGGAAGCGTAAGCGGATAGCGCTAGTTTGAAGACAACTTGGGCGTCGATGCAGCCCCACGCATCATCTTCCGCAAGCACTTCCGGCACAGACAATCCTCGCCTTCGACCGGCATCGGCAGGCGTGCGGTTTCCTCCTTGCACCAGCAATCGCCTTCAGGAATGCAGCTAAACTGCGTTCCGCAACCGGAACAGACGAGGCGGCGCTCAGATGAATTTCCTTTCTGATTTGTCATGATCCAACGCGCAGAATAACCGTGTTTTAATGTCGGTTTCATCTCGAACGGGGTTATAGTTTGCACCACCAAATAGACGCGCGCAACGCCGCAAGTTGAAACTACGCGATGTTAAGCGCAGAGGGAAATCCAATGTCCCGCGATTCGCAAGCTGCTCTGGTCGCGCTCAATCGCTTCGGACTGGGTGCGCGCGGCAGCGCCTCCGGTGATTTCGTCAACGCGGCGTCCGATCCGCGCGGCTTTGTGAAATTCGAGCTGAGCCGTCCCAACGGGGTGCTGCTCGAAGTGCCCGGGCTGCAATCGACGCCGGAGTTGGCGAAGGCCGTGTTCGCCTATCAGGACGAGGTCAGGAAGGCGCGCGAGGCCGCCAAAGCCGCGGCGGCGGCGCCTCCGGAAAGCGCTCCGCCGCAACCTGTGCCGCCACCGGCCGACAAGGCGCGACGGCGCAACCTCTCGCTCAACGCGATGGACATGGCCGGGCAAGCGCCGGCAATGCAAACTACCGAAATGAAAGCGCAGGATAGTGGCGGCGCCAACGCGGCGATGACGGCGGGCGAGGCGATGCAGCCGAATACGGCGACAGCGCCCAGCGCACCAAAGCCGCCGCAGCAGCCGCTCAACATCATCCAGAAGACCTTCCGCACTGAGGCGCTGGCGCGGCTGCAGCGCGCCGTGCTCGCCGATTGCGGATTCTCCGAGCGGCTGGTGGCGTTCTGGTCCAACCATTTCTGCATCTCCGCCAACAAGGGCGAACTGGCGCGGATCTGGGCCGGCTCGTTCGAGCGCGAGGCGATCAGGCCCCATGTGCTTGGGCGTTTCGCCGACATGTTGAAGGCGGTCGAGCAGCATCCGGCGATGCTGTTCTTTCTCGACAACCAGCAATCGCTGGGGCCGGACTCGCGCGCCGGGATCAACCGCAAGCGGGGCCTGAACGAAAACCTCGCCCGCGAGATCATGGAGCTGCATACGCTCGGCGTCGGCGGCGGCTATACCCAGGACGACGTCACCTCGCTGGCGCGCATCATCACCGGGTGGACCTTTGTCGGGCGCCAGGGAATCCTCGGCACGCCGGGCAATTTCGTGTTCAACGCCAACGCGCATCAGCCCGGTCCGCAAGCATTGCTCGGCAAGATCTACGAGGCGAACGGCGTCGGCCAGGGCGAGGCGGCGCTGGCCGACATCGCGCGGCATCCTTCCACGGCGAAATTCATCGCCACCAAATTCGTGCGCCACTTCGTCGCCGACGACCCGCCGCCCGCGCTGGTGGCGCGATTGCAGGACACCTTCACCAGGACCGACGGCGACCTCAAGGCGCTCACGCTGGCGCTGGTCGATTCCGACGAGGCGTGGGCCGCGCCGCTGACCAAGATGCGCAGCCCGTACGAATTCCTGGTCGCGACCGGACGCCTGCTGGCGCATGTACCGGAGGAGCCCGGTCCCTATCTCGGCGGCCTCAACGTGCTCGGTGAGCCGTTGTGGTCGCCCGCCGGACCGAATGGCTTTCCCGACACCAACGCGGCATGGGCCGCGCCCGAGGGCATGAAGCTCCGGCTCGATATCGCCGCTCAAGTCGCTTCGCGTGTCGGCAACACGCTCGATCCCCGCGACCTGCTCGAATTCGCGTTTGCCGATGCGGCCTCTGTGGACACGCGGCAAACCATCGAGCACGCGGAATCGCGGCAGCAGGCGTTGGCGCTGCTGCTGATGTCGCCGGAATTCCAGAGGAGGTGAGCATGCTATGCTGCGAAAGCCGGACATCGCTGATCGCGTCGCGGCGCGCGCTTCTGCTGGGCGGCGCTGCGTTTGCCGCCTGGGCCTATTTGCCGAAATTCGCGCGCGCCGCCGACGGTCGTGACCCCCGGCTGATCGTCGTGATCCTGCGTGGCGCGCTCGATGGTCTGGCGACCGTCGCTCCCGTGGGCGATCCCGACTATGCCGCACTGCACGGCGCGATCGCGCTCACGTCCGACGGGCCGCATGCCGCGGTGATGCTGGATTCGTTGTTCGCGCTGCATCCTTCGATGCCGGAATTCGCGCGCATGTACAAGGACAAGCAGGCGGCGATCGTCCATGCGGTGTCGACGCCCTATCGCGACCGCTCGCATTTCGACGGCCAGGATGTCCTGGAAAGCGGCTTTGCCGGGCCTGGCCGGGTGCAGTCCGGTTGGCTCAACCGGGCGCTGGAAGTATTGCCGAAGGGCGAGCGGGTGATGAGCGGCCTTGCGGTCGGTCCGACCACGCCGCTGGTGCTGCGCGGCGCAGCCCCAACGGTCGGCTGGGCGCCGGTGGCGCTGCCGCAAGCCGACGACGACACCGCGATGCGGCTGGTGGAATTGTATGGCCACCGCGACCCCGCGCTTGCCGCGGCGTTGTCGCAGGGGCTGCAGCTCGAGAAGGCCTCGCTCGGCTTCGACATGAAGCCGAAGCCGGGCGCTGGCGGTCCGGCGGCGGCGATGCGGCAGGTGGCGCGGGGGGCGGCGAAACTGATGGCGGCCGATGACGGTCCGCGCATCTCAGCGCTCGCCTTCGACGGCTGGGACACCCACGCCAATGAAGGCGGCCCGGTCGGCCGCCTGGCGCTGTTGCTCTCGGGCCTCGACGGCGCGCTCGCCGAATTCCAGAGCGGGCTCGGCGAACGCTGGCGCGACACCGCGGTCGTGGTCGCGACCGAGTTCGGCCGCACCGCGCGCATCAACGGCACCGAGGGCACCGATCACGGCACCGGCACCATCGCGCTGCTCGCGGGCGGCGCCATCAAGGGCGGCCGGGTGATCTCGGACTGGCCGAGCTTGAAACCGGCAAGCCTCTACGAAGGCCGCGATCTGGCGCCGACCACCGACCTGCGCGCGGTCATCAAGGGCATCCTGGCCGACCACCTCGGCATCAGCGAACGCGCGCTGGCGCAAACCGTATTCCCCGACAGCGCTGCGGCGCGGCCCATGACGGGGCTCATCGTTTGACTTTTTAACCTCTCCCCCGCCGTTCTTGACCTCTCCCCGAGCAGTGCGGGGCGAGGTTGTAAGCTCGGCCGGCTTTTCTTCGAGCGGTCTTCGTCGTATTCAACGGCCATGGCCAAGATAGCAAAAGCTAAGACTTCTCCCAGACGTTGCCGACCTCACCAAGGCGCAGGCCAAGGTCGAGCACAAACGGCTGGCGCTGGAGATCGAAGGGCACGACAGGCGCTACTATCAGGAAGACGCACCGACCGTTACCGATGCCGAATACGACGCGCTGCGCAAGCGCTTCAACGCCATCGAGGCGAGGTTTCCGGAATTGGTCACGGCTGCGTCGCCCTCGCAGAAGGTCGGCGTGGCGCCGTCCGGGCGGTTCAAGAAAGTCCGCCACGCGGTGCCGATGCTCTCGCTCGACAACGCCTTCGCCGAGGAAGACGTGCTCGACTTCGCCGGCCGCATCCGCCGCTTCCTCAAGCTCGGCGACGACGAGCGGATCGATTTTTCCGCCGAGCCCAAGATCGACGGGCTGTCGATGTCGCTGCGCTATGAGGGCGGCGAATTGATCACCGCGGCCACCCGCGGCGACGGCGCCGAGGGCGAGGACGTCACCGCCAATATCCGGACGCTGAAGGACGTGCCGCAGAAGCTCAAGGGCCGCAATGTGCCCGAGGTGTGCGAGGTGCGCGGCGAGGTCTATATGACCAAGAAGGGATTTCTGGCGCTGAACGAGCGGCAGAAGGCGGCCGGCGATACCGTCTTTGTCAATCCGCGCAATTCGGCGGCGGGATCATTGCGCCAGAAGGATCCTTCCATCACCGCCTCGCGCCCGCTCGGCTTCTTCGCCTATGCCTGGGGCCAGATGAGCGCGATGCCGGCAGCGACGCAGTCCGGCATGATTTCCTGGTTCGAGCGCTGCGGCTTTTCGACCAATCCGCTGACCAAACTCTGCCACTCGGTCGAGCAGTTGATCGCCTTTCACCGCACAATCGAGGAGCAGCGCGCCGAGCTCGACTACGACATCGACGGCGTCGTCTACAAGGTCGATCGCATCGACTGGCAGGAGCGGCTCGGCTTCGTCTCGCGCACGCCGCGCTGGGCGATCGCGCACAAATTCCCGGCCGAGCGTGCCATGACCGTGCTGCGCGACATCGAGATCCAGGTCGGCCGCACCGGCTCCTTCACGCCGGTCGGCAAGCTCGAGCCGGTCGGCGTCGGCGGCGTCATCGTGCAGAACGTCACCTTGCACAACGAGGATTACATCAAGGGGATCGGCGGCGACGGCGAACAGCTCCGCGAGGGCCGCGACATCCGGATCGGCGACACCGTCATCATCCAGCGCGCCGGCGACGTGATCCCGCAGGTGGTCGATGTCGTGATCGAGAAGCGGCCGAAAGGCGCCAGGGAATTTCACTTTCCGAAGAAATGCCCGTGCCCGCTGCACACCGACGTGGTGCGCGAGGAAACCGCGACCGGCGAAGAGGGCGCGCGCGCCCGCTGCACCGGCGAGTTCGCCTGCCCCTACCAGAAGATCGAGCATTTGAAGCTGTTTTGTTCGCGCCGCGCCTTCGACATCGACGGTCTCGGCGAAAAGCAGATCGAGTTCTTCTTCGAGCAGGGCTGGGTGAGGGAGCCCGCCGATATCTTCACCCTGCAGGCGCGCAATGCGAAGCTCAAGCTCGAGGAAATCGAGGGCTACGGCGAAACCTCGGTGCGCAATCTGTTCGCCGCGATCGAGGCGCGGCGGAGAATCGCGCTGGAGCGCTTCATCTATGCGCTCGGAATCCGTCAGGTCGGCGAGACCACGGCGCTGGCGCTGGCGCGCGGCTACGGCTCCTGGAAGGCGTTCCACGACGCCTGCCTGAAGGTCGCCGAGGGCGACGAGGAGGCGATCGCCGAGATGGATGCGCTGGACCAGATCGGCGACACCGTGATCCAGAGCATTGCGGCCTATTTTCGGCGAAAGCCACAACCGCGGCATCGTCGAGCGGCTCACCAGGCAAGTCACCATCCTCGATGCCGAGAAGCCGAAGAGCAATTCGGCGATCGCCGGCAAGACGGTGGTGTTTACGGGTTCGCTGGAGAAGATGACGCGCGACGAAGCGAAAGCCATGGCCGAGCGGCTCGGCGCCAAGGCCTCAAGCTCGGTGTCGAAGAAGACCGACTACGTCGTCGCCGGCCCCGGCGCCGGCTCGAAGCTGGCGGAGGCCCAAAAGCACGGCGTCACCGTCCTGACCGAAGACGAGTGGCTGAAGCTGGTCGGGGAGTGAGGCCCCGGATCGGGAACGCACGGTGTTCGCCCACCCTCCGGCGTCATCATCCGCGAAAGCGGATGATCCAGTATCCCGGAGACGTCGGTTGTAGACGGATGGCGCGCGGCGTACTGGATCACCCGCCTTCGCGGGTGACGACGACCAATTTCGGGGCGGCACGTGTGTCATTTCCAACCCCTCACAACATCCCCGACTCTTCCTCCTCCGCCTGCTCGATCAACTCCTCGCTGATCACGACCTTGCGGCGCGGCACCAGGAAGATCATGGTCGAGGCGCAGGCCAGCGACAGCACCAGGATCGCAGCCGTCAGCGGCAAGGTCGTGGCAAAATGTCCGCCGAGATAGGCGCCGAATTGCGAGACCAGCGAGCCGATCCCCATCTGCAGGAATCCCATCGCGCCCGAGGCGGTGCCGGCGGCATCGGGTCGGACGCTGATCGCGCCGGCGGCCGAGTTCGACATCACGAAGGCATTGGCGAACATCACGATCATCTGCGTGCCGAACAGCCAGGACGGCGTCTGGTTGAGGCCGGTGAAGCTCCAGCACAGGTTCAGCGCGCTGCCGGCGAATTGCAGCGAAAGCCCAAGCCAGATCAGTTTCTCCAGCGAATGGCGCGGCGCGAAGCGCACGCAGAAGACGTTGCCGATCAGGTAGGCGAAGGCAGTGGTCGCAAACCACGCGCCATATTCGGCGCTGGTCCGGCCCATCTGCGTCACCACGATATAGGGCCCGCCGCCGGCGAAGGCGAAGATGATCTGCGAGGCCATCACCTGGCACAGCATGAAGCCGACGAAGGCGCGGCTTCTGAACAGGCTGCCGACATCGCCGCGAAATCCGCCCGCCTCGATGCGGTCGCGGCGGGTTTCCGGCAAGACCAACGCGATTGCCGCGGCGGTCAACAGCGACGCGCCCGTGATGACGTAAAAGATCGCGCGCCAGCCGAACGCGGTCTCCAGCAGGCCGCCGGTCAGGGGGCTCAGCATCTGCGCGATCATCATCACCGCGATGACCAGGGAGATCATGGCGCCGATGCGCTCGCGGCCATAGAGGTCGCGGATGATGGCGCGGCTGATCACCATCCCGGTGGCGCCGCCGAGCGCCTGCAGGAAACGCGCCGCGATCAGTTGCGGCAGGGTTTCGGCGAAAATGCAGGCAGCGCTCGCCGCGACCATCAGGGAAAGGCCTGCGAGCAAAACCGGGCGGCGGCCGAAGCGGTCCGACAGCGGCCCCATGATGAGCTGCGAGCAGGCGATGCCGACCATGTAGAGCGATACCGTCATCTGCGCGATTGAAATGTCGCGCCCGAACGTGGCTGCAAGTTTTGGCAGCGCCGGCACCAATAGATAGAGCGAGATCGGGGCGATGCCCGTCATCGCCACCAGCAGCATCAGCATGACGCGGGAAGACGCGGGCGAGCCGTTGTCTGTCTCGGCCGCGACCGGCGGCTTGCCCAATGCTCCGTGCATGCGTGGCGGCTCGGTTCCGATTCAAAGCGTTGAAGCGGACTGTAGCGGCATCGATGCCGGGGAATACGGGTGTTTCGGAATGCGGCTATGCCGATTTCGGGACTGTTATGATAACGGGGCGGTAGGACACAAAAACCCACCCACAGTCGTCATCATCCGCGAAAGCGGATGATCCAGTACTCCAGAGACGGTAGTTGTGAAGCGGATAGGGCGCGGCGTACTGGATCCCCCGCCTTCGCGGGGGATGACGATCGTGGTTGGCGTGATGGTCGCTACTTCAGCGTCGCCGTCGCCTGGTCGAGCCAGGCCTTCGTCGCATCATCGAGGTCGGAGCGCACCTCGTCCCTGACGCGGGCGTGGTAGGCGTTGAGCCAGGCGAGTTCGCCCTCGCTCAGCATCCTCGCCTCGATCAGTCGCCGGTCGATCGGCGCCAAGGTCAGCGTCTCGAAGGCGTTCATGGGCTTCTCGGCGCCGGGAATGTCGGAGGCAACCACGAGCTCGAGATTCTCGATCCGGATGCCGTAGCCATCGGCCTTGTAGTAGCCGGGCTCGTTGGAAAGAATCATGCCGCGCTTCAACGGCGTGGTGCCGAGCTTGGAGATCCGCGCCGGTCCCTCATGCACCGAGAGATAGCTGCCGACGCCATGGCCGGTGCCGTGCTCGAAATCGATGCCGGCCTGCCACAGGAATTGTCGCGCCAGCGTGTCGAGCTGGGCGCCGGTGGTGCCGTCGGGAAACACCGCGCGCGCGATTGCGATATGGCCGCGCAGCACGCGGGTGAAGCGGTCGCGCATTTCGGCTGAAGGCGCGCCGATCGCCATGGTGCGGGTGACGTCGGTGGTGCCGTCCTCATATTGCGCGCCGGAATCGATCAGCAGCAGATCGCCAGCCGCGATCCGCCGGTTGCTCTTGCGGGTGACGCGATAGTGCACGATGGCGCCGTTCGGCCCGGTGCCGGCGATGGTCGGGAACGAAACATCCTTCAGCGCGCCGGTCTCGCGCCGGAACGTCTCCAGTGCTTCCACGGTATCGATCTCGGTCAGTATGCCCTTCGGCGCCTCGCGGTCGATCCAGGCGAGAAACCGCACCAGCGCCACGGCGTCGCGCCGATGCGCATTCCGCGTGCCCTCGATTTCGGTGCCGTTTTTCACCGCCTTCAGCAGGCTGACCGGATCGTTGCCGCGCACGACCTTGCCGCCGGCCGCGCCGATCAGGCGGCTGAGCGCGTCCGCCGCGGTCGCGCTATCGAGCGCGATCAACGCGCCGGCCCGCGCCAGCGCGGTGAGTTCGCCCGTCAGCGCGTCCGGCTCCCGGACGTCGGCGGATTGTTCGAGGTGGTCGCGGGTCAAGTTCGACAGCTTGCGGTGATCGATGAACACCGTGGGCCGGCCGTCCTTGGGCACCAGCGCATAGGACAAGGCAGCGGGGTATGGGCGACGTCGGCGCCGCGGATGTTGAAGGTCCAGGCCACCGCGTGCGAATCCGACAGCACCAGCGCGTCGACGCCGAGCTTGCCGATCTCCTGCCGGATGCGCCTGAGCTTGTCGGTCTCGGCTTCGCCGGCAAAGCGGGCGCCGTGCACCGCGACCGGCGCCAGCGGCGCGGGCGGGCGCTCGGTCCAGATCGCGTCCACCGGGTTGGTCTCGACCGCGACCAGCTCGGCGCCGGCCTTGGCGCAGGCGGCAGCCAGCCGCTCGGCGGCGGCCGAGGTATGCAGCCATGGATCGAATCCGAGGCGATCGCCGGTCTTCAGGTGTTTTGCCAGCCAGGTTTCCGGCGGCGGATCGACCAGGGATTCGACCGCCCAGGCCTTGCCGTCGACCTGCTTGGCCGCCTGCAGCGTATAGCGGCCGTCGACGAACACGGCGGCCTCCTGGGCCAGCACGATCGCCATTCCGGCCGAGCCGGTAAAACCGGTCAGCCAGGCCAGCCGTTCCTCGGACGGAGGAACATATTCGTTTTGCTGCTGGTCGGCGCGGGGAACCACGAAACCGGTCAGCTTGCGCCGCGCCAGCTCCTCGCGGAAAGCGGATAGCCGGGCGGTCAGCGCAACGCCGCTTTCGGGTTCGTCGAAGGTCTGGAAATGGGCTTCGAACATCGCGGGGCGCAGTCTAGAGCATGATCCGGAAAAGTGGATACCGGTTTTCCGAAAAGATCATGCTCGATCAAAAGCATGATCCGGAAAAGTGGATACCGGTTTTCCGAAAAGATCATGCGTAACCAAAGACTGAGAAGCGCGAGGGTATCTGCCCGATCGCGGTTTGGGGTCGGAGGGAGAAGTCCGCAATCCGAATGCCATTCAGCATGACTATGCCTAAGTTTTCCCGTCTCATTGACTTGACGGAAGCTTTGCCGTCACATAGGCTTCATTGAACAATAGCGGGGAAATCCCGGGGAAATCCAAGGAGTGTTCCAACTCAACGATGAGGAGGGGATACGCCATGCCGGTTTTTACGTTTGAGAAGATTTCGCCGCCCGTGCGTCGTGGCCCGCTACCGCCGATCAAGAAGAAACCGCGCGGCTTGATTGTCCAGATTCTCGACCGTTTCGTCGAAGCGCGCGTCAAGCGCTCCTTGCGTGAGGAGCAGCCGGCAATCACGCGGCGCGAGAAGACGCCGTCGGAATGAGCTGATCCGCAATAGCCCGCGCCCTACCGATCGCCTTTCAGCTCCCATTCTTTCACCACCGTCGCATTGACGACGCGCATTCCCTCCAATTCCCGCACGATCCGTTCGTCCGGGCCGACAATGCCCAGGTCAAACTCCCGGTCCGCCGTGACCAGTATCAATTTTTGGCCTGACATGACGACCACCGTCATGTCGAGAGTCTCACCAGACACAGCCCATCCGCGTATTTCGCTCCGAAACGGCTCCTTACGCCAGGCGTCGGGAAAGCCAGGGTCGCATCTGATTTCGATTCCGTCTTCCGACGTCGTCAGGACAAGCCTGGATCTGCTCGGCTTCCAGTGCTGGTCCAACTGGTCGTCGACGAGCCAGCGGCAACTGAAGGCCTGACATTCGGCCGGCCGGTTGGCATAGATCAGGCAACCGCGCCCCGGCTTGCAATGCGAGCACCACAAGTCAGCCGGTTTTGCGAGCTCTTCAATGGCCATGACCTTGCAGCAAAGCGTGCAGTCCCCGCACTCCCTGCCGCGCGCGCTCATGTCGTGGAATGCAGCAACAGGCTGCTCCAGCCCTCGATCTTGAGGTGCCGCACCGGCACCAGCCCGCGTGCGCGGTAGGCGGCGATGACGCCCGTCGCCTGATGCGTCAATAGTCCCGAAAGAATCACAAGAGCCGATGGCGCCAGATGCCGCGACATCGGCCCCGCCAGTTGCCGCAGCGGATTGGCCAGGATATTCGCCAGCACCAGGTCGAACGGGCCGTAGTTGGCAAAGTCCGGCGCGGAGAAGCCGGTAGCGCGGATCGCCAGCATCCGATTTCCGGTTCCGTTTGCCAGCGCATTTTCGCGCGCTACCTTGACCGACAGCGCGTCGATGTCGCTTGCGAGCACCTGACCGTGCAGCGCCTTGGCGGCGGCGATCGCCAGCACGCCGGTGCCGGTGCCGAGGTCGAGCACGCGCCGCGGCCGGCGCGCCTTCAGGACATGGTCGAGCAGCAACAGGCAGCCGCGCGTGGTGCCGTGATGGCCGGTGCCGAACGCCAGCGCCGCCTCGATCTCGATGCCGAGCTTGTTGGGTGGCACACGGGCGCGGTCATGGGCGCCGTGCACGATGAAACGCCCAGCTGGGACCGGCACGAGGTCTTCGAGGCTGGCCTTGACCCAGTCCTTGGCTTCCACCGTGTCGAACGCGATGGTCTTGGCGATATCGCCGCCCGCGGCGTTGGAAACCAGTTCCCGCACCACCGCCTGGTCCGGCGCCTCCGCGAAATGCACCGCGACAGCCCAGCATCCATCCGGCCGCTCGAACGCCACGACCGCGGCCTCGCCCTCGAAGAAAACCTCGGTGAGGACATCGACCACGCGCTTTGGCGGCGCGTTCATCGCCAATGGCAAAGCTGGCGCGGTGGGTGGCGGGAGTGATGGTGGAGGGCATCTTGAGGGCGTTAGCCGCCGCTGTTTCGATAAAAATTGAGCAATGATTGTTTCGCAATATCCCTAAAACTCAAGCAGCCGGGATTCAAACAACCTTAGGTTATGTCCCGTATATTTGCGGGTGTTGAACCGGAAAACCCAATTCCGCACGGAGGCAAAAGTGCAGCATAAGTTATTGAAATTCCTGTCAAATGAACAAGGTGCGACCGCCATCGAATACGGCCTGATCGCGGCCGGCATCGCGCTCGCGATCATCGCCGTGGTGAACGGTCTGGGCACCAACCTCAACACCATGTTCACGTCGGTCAATAGCTCCTTGAAGTAGTAGTGTTGGCGAACTAGTCCCGGCCTTGGATTCTCCCCTTCTCAGGGGGAGAACTCCCCCTGCATTGCAATCAGCGATCTGGCAAAGGTTCCCGCCAGGGGAGCCGGTCGGTCGCGCGGACATGTGGCTTCGCCGCGCCCCTTGCGCCGATATATAGCGCTGGCGTGTTTAGCAGCATTTTTCAACCCGACCGCCTCATCGCCGTCGCGTTTCCGCTGCCGCGCGTATATGCTTCTGCCGTAGCGCGGAGTAACGGCGATGGCGATAGTAAGACGACAGTTCAGTTCGTCCGATCTCGGGATGGGCATCGAGAATTGGTACTACCTGGCGCGCGATACCGAGACCGGACATATCTTCGTCTATCACGAATGGTCGCGCCGAAGGGGCGAGACCTATGAGGGCGGCAGCGAGGACATCGAACTCGACTCCTTCCTGCATCATGCCGGCCCCGCACCGGACCATTTGCGGCAGCTGATCGGATCGCTGGCGACGGAATAGGGAAGCAGCCTTCCTGAAAGTGCAGGGATCAGGCTTCCGCGCGCCGAGAGGTCTTTCGAATGAAATTGCATGGCGTGAAAGAATGCATCGACGTCCACGATACCGACATTTCCGGATCGTGTTTTGACGACGTCAACATGTCGGGATCGACGATTTGCGACGCCAATCTTGCCGGTTGTTCGCTGCGGCAGGTGAACATGGCTGGCGCGGCGTTCGAGGACTCCAACCTGTCCGGATGGAAGATCCACGACGCCAACCTCTCCGGCCTCAGATTGACGAACTGCAACCTGCAGGGCGCGGCGATCACGGAAAGCCGGATCGACGGAATGACGATCAACGGCGTTCTGGTGACGGATCTGTTGGCGGCGTATCAAGCGAGCCGAGACGCGGCGGTAAATTCGGCGTGAGCGACTGATCGTCCCTCAGTTCGATCCTTGAGCGGGCCTTGACGGCCAGCCGCCGCGCGGCCAACTCCATGCTATGCTTGGCTCGAGGCAGCACCGGAGCATGCATCATGGACGCATTGGCGATACTCGCTTTGATCGCTTCGGTCTATCTTGCCGGCCGGATTGCCGAGCGCCGAGGACGCAGTTTCAAGATCTGGGCATGGATTGCCGCCTTTATCGGGCCGCTCGCGCTTCCGCTGCTGTTCTTGTTCCCGAACTTGCACGGCGAGAACGGCGGCCACGCCTAAGGGCCCAAGGACGAAAAGCGTTGAGACGCTGCCGGACGACCGGCTGCCGTCCACAATTTCTCGACAATCAATACGGGGCTTACCCACAGACAAAACGGGGCTTACCCACAGAAACGTCCACAGCGATGTGCACAGGTCATCCCCTCCCGCTCCACAGACTTGCGCCAGCGGATATTCTCAGCGAAACGCATCGCGTTCTTCACCGGCAATTCAGCGGTTTTCCCCAAATCCATCCACAGGCCGTGAGCCGCCGCCTCCGCTTTCTGCCCACAGGGATATCCACAGAGTGATCCCCTCCCGCTCCACAGAGTAGTCCCGGCGATTTGCCTGATAAAACCACGCGCCGGTCCACGGCTTGTTCGACCGGTTTCCCACACATTATGCACCGGGTTGCCAACAGACTTTTCCAGCGATTTGCCGCCTCGCAGGCAAGCCGGCGCAGCATCCAATCATTCCAATGCGTGCGCGCGATTGACGTCGAGCGGATGATCGATCAGCCCCTCGACCTTCGCGATGAAGCGGATGGTGTGGGGCAATTTGGCGTGAAGATCGAACGCCGCTTCGTCGCGCCAGCGGGAGTGAATAAAGAACAGCCGGGAATCGCGGATCGAGCGGTAGGCGCTTTGGAACAGACAGCCTTGCTCCGCCTGGGTTGGGCCGCTGACCTCTCGCAGCGCGTCGGCGACGGCGGCTTCCTGACCCTCGCGGGCGTGGAATCGGGCAAAAATGAACAGTTCCATGGCGTACCTTCCCGTCTTCGAACCTATCCACTCATCCAAACAGCGCCCGGTGATCCCTCAAGATCACCTGCGCGGCGTTGTGGCCGGGCGCGCCGGTGACGCCGCCGCCGGGATGGGCGCCGCATCCGCAGTGATAGAGGCCGCGCACCGGCCCGCGGTAGTCGGCATGGCCCAGCATCGGCCGCGCCGAAAACAGTTGATTGAGCGTCAGCGCGCCATGAAAAATATCGCCACCGAGCAGGCCGAACTGCCGCTCCAGGTCGAGCGGCGAGAGAATTTGCCGGCCGATCACGCTTGCCGCGAAGCCCGGCGCATATTTGTCCACGGTTGCGACCATGAGGTCGGCGACCTCCTCGCGATGCTGGTCCCAGGATCGGCCGTCCGGCAACTCCGGCGCGACATGCTGGCAGAACAGGCTCGCGACATGCTGGCCTTGAGGCGCCAGCGTGTCGTCGAGCGTCGAGGGGATCAAGACCTCCACGACGGGCTCGCGGCTCCAGCCATGGGCGCGCGCGTCCTGCCAGGCGCGGTCCATGTAGCTGAGGCTGGGTGCGAGGATGATCCCGGCGGTGAGGTGATCGCCGTCGCCGGGAAGCGCGGTGAACGAGGGCAGGGCGCTCAACGCCACGTTCATGCGAAACGTGCCGGAGCCATTGCGCCACCTCTGGATCCGCGCCAGAAATTCCGGCGGCAGCGCCTGCGCCGGTACCAGGCGCGTGTAGAGCAGTTTCGGATTGACGCTTGAGGCGACATATTTGGCGCGAACGGTGGTGCCGTTGTCGAGGCTGACGCCGACGGCGCGGTCGCGCTCGACGATCACCTCGCGCACGCCGGCCTCGGTCTCGATCTCGGCGCCATGCGCGCGCGCGGCATGCGCCATCGCCAACGTGATCGCACCCATGCCGCCGATGGCATGGCCCCAGACGCCCTTCTTGCCGTTCACCTCGCCGAAGGCGTGGTGCAGCATCACGTAGGCCGAGCCGGCGGCATAGGGGCTGGCATAATTGCCGACGATGGCGTCGAAGCCGAACAGCGCCTTCACCAGGTCGTTCTCGAAACGCTCATCCAGCATGTCGCCGGCCGAGCGCGTGAACAGATCGAGCAGGTCGCGCTTCTGTTCCAGCGACAGTTGCCGCAGGATGCCGGCGGTGCCGAGCGCGTTGAAACTTTCGCGGATCGCGCCAGTGCCAAAACCTTCGACCAGGTTCGGCGGCGCGCGCAGCACGAACTCGCGCAGCACATCGGCGATCGCCTCGAGCTCGCGGGAGAAGCCTTCGATGGCGTCCGCATCATGGGCACTGAGCTTGGCGACCGACGGCAAGGTGCGGCCTTCGCCGGTCAAGAGATAGCTGCCGTCGGGCGCCGGCAGAAAATTCTGCGCGCGGCGCTCGACGATTCTCAAGCCGTGCGCGGCGAGCTTGAGGTCACTGATGATCTCCGGGTTGAGCAGGCTGACGGTATAGGCCGCGACCGAATTGCGGAATCCGGGGCAAAACTCCTCGGTTACCGCGGCGCCGCCGACCACCTTGCGCCGCTCGACCACCTTCACGCGCAGGCCGGCCATCGCCAGATAGGCCGCGCAGGTGAGGCCGTTATGGCCCGCGCCGATGATGACGACGTCGGTCTCGTTCATGTCGGTTTCAAGAAAGCTTGATCCTCCGGTCATTCCGGGTTCGCGATGTCGGCGCGCCCCGAAATGACGTTTTTTAGAGCACAGCGTCATGTGAAGAAATAGACATCTTCCCGCGCATTGCCCGCGCTATCGCCATATGCTCCATTGCGCCGTCCGGCCCCGCCGGGAGCTTTTTGCCTGATGCGTTTTCGTAAGACGCTTTGCCGGAGCCTTCATGTCTTCTCCCGAGCCGTTAGCCGCCGCGGACCAGCCGTCCGCTTCGCGAAACCGGCTGGTGCTGACGGTCTATACCGCGGCGATCTTCCTCAGCGCGCTGTTATTGTTCTCGGTGCAGCCGCTGTTCACCAAGATGGTGCTGCCGCGGCTCGGCGGCTCGCCGGCGGTGTGGTCGGTGGCGATGGTGTTCTTCCAGTCGCTGCTGCTCGCCGGCTACGCCTACGCGCATTTCCTGATGAAGATCAGGAACCGCGTCATTCCGGTCGTGGCGCATCTCGTGCTGCTGCTGGTCGCGCTGCTGACGCTGCCATTGTCGATCGCAAGCGCCTGGGGCGATCCGCCGACGTCGGGTTACGCGTTCTGGCTGCTCGGCCTGTTCACGGTGTCGATCGGGCTGCCGTTCTTCGCGCTCGCCGCCAACAACCCGCTGCTGCAGGCCTGGTTCGTCCGCACCGGCCACCCGGCAGGACCGGACCCCTACTTCCTCTATGCGTCCTCGAATATCGGCAGTTTCCTGGCGCTGTTGTCCTATCCGATCCTGCTGGAGCCGATCTTCTCCCTGCGTACGCAGAACCTGATGTGGACCGGCGGCTATGGCCTCCTGATCCTCCTGATCGCCGCCTGCGGCGTGCTGTTGTTGCGCTCGAAGGCGCTGGCCGCGGCCGATCTTAGGACCGAGGAAACGCTGGCGCCGGCGCCGTCCTGGAGCTTGCGCGCGCGCTGGATCTTTCTCGCCGCGGTGCCGTCGGGGCTGCTGATCGCGGTGACGGCGCATATTTCCACCGACGTCGCGGCCGCGCCGCTGCTCTGGGTGCTGCCGCTGTCGCTTTATCTCTTGACCTGGGTCTTGGTGTTCCAGTCGCGCCCGCTATTGCCGCACCAATGGATGCTGATGTTGCAGCCGCTGGCGATCACAGGCGTGGTCGTGCTGCTCGCGGTCGGCGGCGAGCAGAACCTGCTGCTGACGCTGGGCGGCCATCAACTGTGCTTCTTCGTCATCGCCATGGCCTGCCATGGCGAGCTGGCGCGCACCCGCCCGGCGGCGAAATATCTCACCGGCTTCTATGTCGCGCTATCGTTCGGCGGCATGCTCGGCGGATTGTTCGCAGGCCTGATCGCGCCCTTCACCTTCTCCTGGGTCGCGGAATACCCGATCCTGCTGGCGCTGGCGGCGCTGTGCCGGCCGAGCGGCCACGAACGCCTGCCGCGCTGGAGCCGCTGGTACTGGCCGTTTCTCGCCGTGCTGGCGGTTGCGCTGATCGCGCCGACCTGGTCGCTCGGCAAGGTCGCGTTCTGGCTCGAGGACCGCCGGGTGTGGGTGGCCGGCAGCATCGGCGTGCTCTCCGCTCTGCTTGGCGCTCGGCCTCAACGCCAACCGCTGGAAGATCTTTGCGACCGTCGTGCTCGCGCTGGTCCTGATCCGCGTCTATCCCCCCGATGAGGGCCGCACCGAGACCGTCCGCAGCTTCTTCGGCGTCCACAAGATCGTGTTCACGCCGCACGGGCAGTACCACGTGCTGATGCACGGCACCACGATTCATGGCGCGGAGAAATTCAATGACGACGACGGCGCGCCGATCACCGGGCGGCCCGAGCCGATCACCTATTACCACAAGGACGGCGGCATCGGTCAGGCGATCACGGCGATCCGCGAGCGCAAGGGCGCGCCGTTACGCGTGGCCGTGATCGGCGTCGGCGCCGGCACACTGACCTGCGCCTCGGAGCCGGGCGAAACCTGGAAGTTCTTCGACATCGACCAGACCATGGTCGATACCGCGCGCGATCCGAAATATTTCACCTACATCCAGAACTGCGAACCGGACTTGAAGCCCGTGATCGGCGATGCGCGGCTGACGTTCGCAAAAGAGCCCGACGGCGTCTACGATCTCATCATCGTCGATGCGTATTCGTCGGACGCAATCCCGATCCATCTCGCCACCCAAGAGGCGATGAAGATCTACAAGGACAAGCTGGCGCCGCAGGGCGCGGTGGTGATGCACGTCTCCAACCGCCATCTCGAACTGGAGAGCGTCGTGGTCGGCATCGCCGATGCCAACGAACTCAAGAGCTGGGTCTATGACGAGGATTCCGGGCGCGACGACGAATATATCTTCGCGACCGACGTGGTGGTCTGCGCCCGCGAGGAGGCCGACATCGGCAAGCTGGCCGCGTCGGACAAATGGACCGAGACCGAGCCCACCGAAAACCAGCGGGTCTGGACCGACGATTATTCCAACATCCTTGGCGCGGTGTATCGCAGGCTGCGGTATGGCGAGCAATAGTTGACGCGCGTCAACAGCCGCTCAGTGCACGCGCGGATTGTCGAGCATCGCGGCCTTCTCGACCGGTCGACTGACACTTCGGGCATGTCCCGGGATTTTGATCCCGGAAGCGAAACCGGCATCGGGCTCGCCGGCCATCATCGGTTCTTTCGCTGGCCGACGATCGTTCGTGGCCGAGCTTCTTCTCCAGTTCCTCTCGCGCAATGCTGGACCAATTGAGCGATCCACGTGCCGGTCAGGCGACACCCGCCCGGCGTCGGGCTCCGCTCAGAGGATTTCGCGCATCAATCCTGAAAGAGGCCGCGCGGCTGATAATACTGCCGCTGCTGGTAATAGCCCTGCGGCGCCGGCGCGTAGCCTTGATTGTTGTAGTACTGATTTTGCGGTTGCGGATAGGCCTGCGCGCCGTAGAGGGGCCGCATGCCGCGGGGCGCCGGATAGCGCGCCACATCCGAGCTGCCGTCGGCCGGATAGATATAGCCGTCGTCGGGCCGCTCCTGCGGCACGACGCGGCGGCCGGGCAATAGTTGCGGCTGCGGCGTCAGAACCACCGGCTCGCCGGCATCCGAATATTGCTGCTCATCGGGCTGTGTTGCGTCGGGCTGTATGGTCGGGCTGTGTCGGGTCGCGGCGGGCGACCGCGGTATTGGCCCGGCGCGGATTGCGTGCCAGCGCGATCTGGGACGATCCGGTCAGCGTCACCGTGGTGTTGAGCACGCCTTCCTGCTCCACCAGTGCATAGAGCGTCGCGGCGTTGTCGCGCGACAGCCGCACGCAGCCGTGGGAGACCGGGGTGCCGAGCCAGCGTTCGGACTCGGTGCCGTGAATCGCATGACCGATCTTGGTGAAGAAGATCGAATGCGGCATCGGCGCGTCGTCGAATTCCTTGGAGAAGTGGTCCGCCTCCATGCGGAAGGTGCGGAAAGTGCCGTTCGGCGTCTCGTGCGACGGATTGCCGGTCGAGACCGGCCACTGATAGCGCGGGACCCCGTCGACCGCGACGGTCATCATCTGGTTGTTCTTGTCGACGGTGATCTCGACCTTCGCCTGAGCGGTGCTACAGGCGAAAAAGGTCAAACCAGCTAGCGCAACGAGGAAGGAACGCATTTTACCTATGGCCTCCGGGCCTTGTCTGTAGCGCCGCGGCTCTCCGTCCCCGGCGCACACTATGCCCGAACTCCGGCTTTGGTTCCAGCGGGCTAGACCTGCATCGTTAACGCTCCCGGCGGCGCAAGCAAGGCGCGCTCGGGCCTGGCGCGGTGACTTTTTCGCGAGCCGGGCTTGTCCGCCCGGCTCGAATTGGCCGCGGCGATGCAACCATTTGGCCGCATCGGCGTTTTAGATTCCCCGTCTGACCGGCGCGATTGCCGCCGACCCTTAAGGAATTGAGATGAAAACCAAGGTCAAGAGCGCCGCGCGGCCCGCCGGCTGGACGCTGCCGTTCATCTTCGCAGTCGCCGCGATCCTCCTCGCATTGCTGGCCATGCCCCATGCCGGCCATGCCCAGGGCATCGTGCGCGGCGCGCAAGAGGGCGCCTATGAAGGCCACCGGGTCGCCGGCCCCGTCGGCGGGGTGGTCGGAGGCGCGGTCGGTGCCGGCGTCGGCGGCGCCATGGGCGCGGTCGAGGGCGTGCTCGGCATTCCCTACTATGGCAGGCGGCATCATTACTGCCACGGCTATTACGACGGCTACCGGCGCTTCCATTGCTACCGGTGATTTGACGCTTTCCGCGTCAGTTCTTCAGCCGGTAGCCGGTCTTGAAGATCCACCACACCACGACCATGCAGATGACCAGGAACGCCGTCGTCATGCCGAGGCTCAAGGCGACGCTGACGTCGGCGATCTCGTAAAAGCTCCAGCGGAAGCCGGAGATCAGGTAGACGACGGGATTGAGCAGCGTGATGGTGCGCCAGCCCGACGGCAGCATGTTGACGGAGTAGAAGCTGCCGCCGAGGAAGGTCAGCGGCGTCACCACCAGCATCGGGATCATCTGCAGCTTCTCGAAGCCGTCGGCCCAGATGCCGATGATGAAGCCGAACAGGCTGAAGGTCACCGCGGTCAGCACCAGGAAGGTCAGCATCCAGAAGGGGTGGTGAATGTGCAGCGGCACGAACAGCCCGGCGGTCAACGAGGATGATCAGGCCGAGGATGATCGATTTGGTCGCGGCCGCGCCGACATAGCCGAGCACGATCTCGAAATAGGAGATCGGCGCCGACAGCAGTTCGTAGATGGTGCCGACGAATTTCGGGAAGTAGATGCCGAACGAGGCGTTGGCGATGCTCTGCGTCAGCACCGACAGCATCACCAGCCCCGGCACGATGAAGGTGCCGTAGCTGACGCCCTCGATCTGGGTGATGCGCGAGCCGATCGCGGCGCCGAACACCACGAAATACAGCGAGGTCGAGACCACCGGCGAGACGATGCTCTGCAGCAGCGTGCGAAAGGTGCGCGCCATCTCGAACAGTATAGATCGCGCGGACCGCCCGGAAGTTCATGGCGCGTTCACCAGGCTGACGAAGATGTCCTCCAGCGAAGTCTGCGTGGTATCGAGGTCGAAGAAACGGATGCCGGCGTTGCGCAGGTCGCTGAGCAGGCTGGTGATGCCGGTGCGCTCGCCCTTGGTGTCGTAGTCGTAGATCAGTTCGCGGCCGCCGTCGCAAAGTTCGAGCTTGTAGGGCGCAAGCGCGTCCGGAATCGCGTCGAGCCTGCCCTGCAGCTGCAGCGTCAGCCGCTTCCTGCCGAGCTTGCGCATCAGGTTCGGCCTTGTCCTCCACCAGGATGATCTCGCCCTTGTTGATGACCCCGACGCGGTCGGCCATCTCCTCGGCCTCCTCGATGTAGTGCGTGGTCAGGATGATGGTGACGCCGGAGGCCCGCAGCTGCCGCACCACCTCCCACATGCCCTTGCGCAATTCGACGTCGACGCCGGCGGTCGGCTCGTCCAGGAACAGGATCTGCGGCTCGTGCGACAGCGCTTTGGCGATCATCACCCGCCGCTTCATGCCGCCCGACAGCGTGATGATCTTGGAGTCCTTCTTGTCCCACAGCGACAGGTCCTTCAGCACCTTCTCGATATGGGCCGGGTTCTTCGGCTTGCCGAACAGGCCGCGGCTGAAGCTCGCGGTCGCCCACACCGTCTCGAAGGCGTCGGTGTGCAGCTCCTGCGGCACCAGGCCGATCAGCGAGCGCGCGGCGCGGTAGTCCGTGATGATGTCGTGGCCGTCGACCGTGACGCTGCCTTCGCTCAAGTTGACGATGCCGCAGATGATGCTGATCAGCGTGGTCTTGCCGGCGCCGTTCGGCCCGAGCAGGGCGAAGATCTCGCCGCGCCGGATGTCGAGATTGATGCTCTTCAGCGCCTTGAAGCCGGAGGCGTAGGTCTTCGACAGGTTGGCGACGGAGATGATGGGGGACGAGGGCATGGCCTGCGGGATGTCGGGGCGCTTCGACGCGCCGGGGAGGGTGGGCGTCCCTCAGATAGGGAGCCGAAGTCGGTCGCGCAATCGCCGAAATGCGGAAACGGGTTCCACAATCGGAACAAGGCGATGGCCTATCTTCTTTTCGCCGACTTTTTGCGGCCGGCGGGGATGGGCTTGCGCGGCGGGCTGCTCGCTTTGCTCGGGCTGCTTGGCGATGGTCACGATCTGGATCTGCTCGTTGACCGGCGACGCCGGATGCGCGGGGTCGACGAATTGCTCCTCGCCGAGGCCGAGCGACTGAATCCGCTTCGACGAAATCTTGAAGGTATTGACCAGCGCGTCGCGGATGGCGTCGGCCCGGCGCTGGCTCAGCATGACGTTGTTCTCGCGCTTCCCGTGGTCTCCATATGGCCGACGATCAGGAAGCTGTAGGGCAACAGCGAGGCCTGGACCATCGCGTCGGCGATGCGCCCGACCGTCTGATAGGATTCCGGCCGCACCACGGGCGTATCGGTGTCGAAGGTGATGGCGACACTGAAAGTCGGCAGCTTGAGAAGGTCAGGCGCGATCGGCGGCCGTTTCTCCGGCGGCGGCTCGTTTCGCGACCTGGATCGCGATCGCTCCAGAACCTGCTGCTTCAGCGCGGCGATGTCGAGATCCGGCGCCGTGTCGAATTGGCTGAGCTGGCTGACGATGTCATCCCGGGCGGGCGCGCTCTGGCCGCGCGCCGGAAGGGCGGGCATCGCGGCCAGAACCCAAGCGCTCACCACCAGTCCAACGTTTCGCAGCTTGGCGGCGCCGCCCGCATCATCGGTACCCCGCGTCATCCATGGCCTGGATGCAGTTCCGGCTGACGCCGCGCGTCGTCGTCAGGCACGGAATCGATTTGCTGGTTTCCTTGGTCGAGCCCTTGCACAATTTCACGATCTCGCGACCGCAGGCATTGGCGACCGTGGTGCGCGCCGCGATCCGCTTCTGGATCGCATCGAGGCTCTTGAGATAGTCGGTCGCGCATTGCGGCGACAGCACATCGGTGTTGCGCGACAGGCACTCCTTGAGGCGGTTGGCATCGAAACTGACGCCGCGGCAATTGGCGCTGATCTCCGCGGCGCAGCTCTTGGCCAAAAGGGCCGAGGCATCGCCAAAGCTCATCGTCTCCGCCGACGCCAGCGAAGGCGACGCGAGCATCAGGATTAGCAGGATCGACCTTCCCCGGACCATGGGACCATCTCATACGATGAGTTCCGCGATGGTCAAGGGCTACCAACGGCAGAGCTGTGGGCGGCGCAGGGCTAGCTTGATGGTTGCCGGCCTAGGCCCGCTCGACAAAACTATCGACCACCTTCTTCTCGCCGGCCTTTTCGAACGCGATCGTCAGCTTGTTGCCGTCGACCTTGATCACATGGCCGTAGCCGAATTTCTGGTGAAAGACGCGGTCGTCGAGCGTGAATTCCGAGACCGCGCCGGTGGATTTCGCGACCAGCTCGCCCTCGATCGTCACCGGTCGCGCGCTTCTTGCGCGCAAAGCTGCCGAATTCGGCGCCCGCCGAGAAGGACGATTGCTCCTCCTCGAAGCCGCTGCGCGCCTGTCCCTGCCCTTGCCGCGTTACCGGCCGCGGGCGCGGTTGGCCTGCGCGCGCTGCCAGCCCGGCGTGGTGTAGCTGGAGCCGAAGGATTCCACATTGTCGAAGCGCGAGGGGCCGTAGCCGCCGGTGCCGCCCCAGCCCCAGCCGCCCTTGGATTCCGTGATCTCGACGTTGGCGCGCCGGCAATTCGTCGAGAAAGCGCGACGGGATCGTGGTGGTCCAGGTGCCGTGAATGCGCCGGTTGGTGGCGAAATAGAGTTTGGCGCGGCGGCGGGCGCGCGTCAGCCCGACATGGGCGAGGCGGCGCTCCTCTTCCAGCCCGGCGCGGCCCTGTTCGTCGAGCGTGCGCTGGCTCGGAAACAGCCCTTCCTCCCAGCCCGGCAGGAAGACGTTGTCGAATTCGAGCCCCTTGGCCGAATGCAGGGTCATCAGCGACACCGCGTCATCTTCGGCGCCGCCGTCGCGGTCCATCACCAGCGAGATGTGCTCGAGAAAACCTTGCAGGTTCTCGAACTCCTCCATCGAGCGCACCAGCTCCTTCAGGTTCTCGAGCCGGCCGGCGGCGTCCGCCGAACGGTCCTTCTGCCACATCTCGGTGTAGCCGCTCTCGTCGAGCACGATTTCGGCCAGTTCGGTATGCGAGGTGACCTCGCGTTGCGCGCGCCAGCGGTCGAAGCTGCAGCGATCAGGTCGCGCAGCTAGCCGCGCGCCTTCGGCTTCAGCTCGTCGGTCTCGACCACGGCGCGCGCCGCCTCGAACAGCGGAATGCGGCGCTTGCGGGCATGGTCGTGCAGCATCTGCACCGTGGCGTCGCCGAGCCCGCGCTTCGGCACGTTGACGATGCGCTCGAAGGCGAGGTCGTCGGCCGGCGAATTGATCACGCGCAAGTAGGCCAGCGCGTCGCGGATTTCCGCGCGCTCGTAGAACCTGGGACCGCCGATCACGCGATAGGGCAGGCCGAGCGTGACGAAGCGATCCTCGAACTCGCGCATCTGGAACGACGCCCGCACCAGGATCGCGACGTCGTTGAGCTTGTCGCCGGCGCGCTGCAGCTCCTCGATCTCCTCGCCGATGGCGCGGGCTTCCTCTTCGGAATCCCAGGAGCCGGTGACGGTGACCTTCTCGCCGTCGACGTCCTCGGTGCGCAGCGTCTTGCCGAGCCGGCCTTCATTATGCGCGATCAGATGCGAGGCGGCGGCGAGGATGTGGCCGGTGGAGCGGTAATTGCGCTCCAGCCGGATCACCTTGGCGCCGGGAAAATCGTGATCGAAGCGCAGGATGTTGTCGACCTCCGCGCCGCGCCAGCCGTAGATCGACTGGTCGTCGTCGCCGACGCAGCAGATGTTCTTGGGGGATGCGGACGCAGCCGGCGGAGGCGTGATATTTCCGTCGTCATTCCGGGGCGCACCGACAGGTGCGAACCCGGAATCTCGAAGTGAGTCCTCTTTATCTCGAGATTCCGGGTTCGGGCTTCGGCCGCCCCGGAATGACGGGAGCGACAACGGCGGTGACGCCGGCTTCGAAGGCGCCTGCGACAACAGCCGCAGCCACAGATACTGCGCGACGTTGGTGTCCTGATATTCGTCGACCAGGATGAACTTGAAGCGGCTCTGGTATTGCCGGAGCACGTCGGGGTGCTCGCGGAACATCCGGATGTTTTCCAGGAGCAGATCGCCGAAATCGGCGGCGTTGAGGATTTTCAGCCGCTCCTGGTAGCTCGCATAGAGCTTGCCGCCCTTGCCGTTGCCGAACACGGCGGCTTCGCCCGCCGGCACCTGCGACGGCGTCAGCCCGCGGTTCTTCCAGCCGTCGATCAGGCCGGCCAGCATCCGCGCCGGCCAGCGCTTGTCGTCGATGTTTTCCGCCTGCAGCAGCTGCTTCAACAGCCGCACCTGGTCGTCGACATCGAGCACGGTGAAATTGGATTTCAGCTGTACCAGTCTCGGCATGGGTGCGCAGGATGCGGCCGCCGATCGAGTGGAAGGTGCCGAGCCACGGCATGCCCTCGACCGCCTGGCCCAGCATCTGGCCGAGCCGCAGCTTCATCTCGCGCGCGGCCTTGTTGGTGAAGGTCACCGACAGGATTTCGCCGGGCCGCGCGCGGCCCTGGCTCAGGATATGGGCGATCCGCGTGGTCAGCACCCGCGTCTTGCCGGTGCCGGCGCCGGCCAGCACCAGCACCGGGCCGTCCAGCGTCTCCACCGCCTCGCGCTGCTCGGGATTGAGGCCGTAGAGATATTGCGGGCTCGGCGGCCGCCCGCGCGCGCGCGGCAATGCCGCCAGCGGCGGGCTGGTGGTCGGGTACGCCGGAATGGCTCAGCCTGCTCGGCTCGGTCATGCGAATCGTCTTCCGCCCACGATGGCACCGCGGGGCCGTGAAGGGGAGCCTTCATAGCAGGATTGATGGCCATATAGGGGTTCGCCGGGCCGTTTACAGCCTTATCCGGCGGCGTCGCGGCGGCCGTTTTCGGGCTCGCGACGCGCGACTTTGTTCCTTCGGAGCGCGCAAATTTTCAGCGGTTTCGCAGGCTCGGAACCTTTGTTTTCAGACCGGATTGTTTCTGCAGTCGAGGCGCGACGCCGTCAGCCGCGCCGATCAAAGCCGAATTTGGAAGACAGAGGTTCGTGTCATGTTGAGCTGGGTCGTCACCTTCCTGATTATCGCCTTGATCGCCGGCCTTCTCGGCTTCGGCGGCATCGCCGGCACCTCGATCGAGATCGCCAAGGTCATCTTCTTCATCGCGGTCGTGCTGTTTCTCGTCTCCGCCGTGGTCGGCCTGGCCCGCGGCAGGACCCGCGTCTAGGTAGGGCGACGCACATCGGTTCACCACCCGCGCATGTCTCGGACAGGGCCCCGCAGGCTGCTGGCCCTGTCTCAATTTGAAGCCCGATGTCAGCGCTTTGTGATCACGATCTCGAGGTATTCGCTCGGGACGACCATGGTGCCGTCTTCCGCGCGATTCATTCGGCCAATAAGCGCCAGGAGATCGTTTCGCAGCCCCTGCTGGTTCGTGGGGTCGAGCGCCGCAAACGCCTTGAGCATGGGGCCGTAGTAGTTCTTGAAGACGTCGAGGAAATGCTCCGGCGACCGGTAGCGAAAGGCGAAATGGCGCCGCTCGGCGTTGACGGAGGCGGCCGCAGGTCCGAACATCTCCCCGATGCGCGCGTCGGTCCCCCATAGCGCGGGTGATTTGGTGCCGGCCGGCGGCGGCAGATATTTGCCGAGCGTCTTGAACAATTGCCCGATAAAACCTTCCGGCGTCCAGTTCGCCAGACCGATCTTGCCGCCGTGCTTGCATACCCGAAGCAGTTCCGACGCCGCCTTGTCCTGGTCGGGCGTGAACATGACGCCGAAGGTCGAGACCACCGCGTCGAAACTGGCGTCGGCAAAAGATAAAGCTTCCGCGTCCGCTTCCTCGAACTTGACTGACAAGCCTTCCGCCGCGGCGCGGCTTTGACCACGCGCGAGCAGGCTCGGCACATAATCGGTGGAGACGACATCGCACCAGCGACGCGCGGCGGCCAGCGTCGCGTTGCCATTGCCGGCGGCGACATCAAGCACCTTTTGTCCCGAACGAAGATCGAGGGCCTCGCAGAGTTGTTCCCCGACAATCTGCAAGGTCGTACCAACCACGGCGTAGTCGCCCGAGGACCAGGCACCTTGCTGACGTGCCTTGAGCGCTCCGAGGTCGGGCTGGACGGGTTGCTGGCTTTGGACGGCGGCGGAGGATGTATTCATGCTGTTCTTCCTTTGAGAGCCGGGAAGACGGGAATTAGGCCCGGATTCCCGCAGCCGCCTATCCAGTTTGCGACACGACTATCCCAAACCTGAACTTTTTCGCCGCAATCGAGACCCATGGTTGGGGCCCTTGGTTTTTGAAGTGATTGCTGTCCCGAACGAATTGCCGAACAGGTTGCTGTTGCCGCGTAGCGTGCGGCAGGCGATCCATGCCATGCAATCGGGCGCCGGGCGCAGCTGGACGGTGACGGAGCTGGCCTCGGTCGCCGGCGTTTCCTCGAGGACGCTGCAGCGGCAATTTCTGGCGTTTCTCGGCAAGACGCCTCGCGCCATGCTGCGCGATATCAATTTCGAACGCGCGCGGCGCGAGCTGCTGCGGAGTTCGCACGGCGCCAAGGTCATGGACATCGCGCTGTGTGCCGGCTTCCAGCATTGCGGACGTTTTTCCGCTGAATATCGCCGCCGCTACGGCGAGAAGCCGTCCCAGACCTTAAATCGACAGGCCTTGTTCGCAGCCACGCTTGCATCGGCGCCTGCGTTTTTTCCGGTGTCGGCACGCGACTGGCCGATCGTTGCCTTCGGCGATATTGAAGCGGCCGCGGAACACCGCGAAATCGCCGACCATATCGTGGATGACCTTGCCTTGGCGCTGCCGCGCGCTGGGATTGCCATCGGAAGGCAACCGAGATCGGCGCGGTACCATCTGATTGGCGTGATCCGCGGGTCGGGGGCGCAGACGCGCCTGCTCCTCCGTTTGGTCGACAACGAAAGCGGCCGTCAGCTCTGGGCGCACCGCTCCGGAGACCTTTCAGGTGATGCTGCCGAAGAGAATCTCGCCATCAGAATTGCCGCGGCGCTTCAGCCAACCCTGCGGCTCGCGGAGATCGCTCACGCGCAGCAAAAACCTGACACCGACCTCAGTCCGCGCGACCTCGCGCTGAGGGCGATGCCGGGCGTGCTCTCGCTCGACGCGGGGGGAAACGCGCGGGCGCTCGAATTGCTGGATCGCGCAATGCAACAGGACCCCAGCCATGCGCTTGCGACGGCGCTTGCGGCCTGGGCTCACATCCAGCGCGTGATCTATCATTTCACCGCGGAGCCGCTGAAGGAACGTGCCCGGAGCCTCGAACTGGCGCGCAGGGCCCGGTCGCTTTCCGGTGATGCCGCTGTGCTCGCCGTCCTCGGCAACGCCCTGACCCTGCTTGATGAGCTTGATACCGCCGAGCACGTCATTCGCAAGGCGCTTTCCCTTGACGGCACGTCGGCATGGGCGTGGGGCCGCAGCGGGTGGATCGACGCTTACCGGGGCTGCTCATAGTTCGCCATCGAACGTTTCAAGATCGCGCTCGACCTGGCTCCGGAGGACCCGCTCGCGTTCAACAATCTGGTTGGCATCGGCTGTGCCCATTTCGCATCGGGCAACTATCCCGAGGCCGCACGGTGGCAGCAGCGTGCGCTGGCGGCGCATCCGTCGGCAAGCTGGGTGCATCGAACCCTTTGTCCGGCTTATGTGCTTGGTGGCGCCAAGCCGGAGGCGCGCCGCAGCCTCGACGCGCTACGGTCGGGCTATCCGGACCTCACGGTTTCCGAGGTGCAGCTCGGGATGCCGCCTTTGCCTGAGAGTTATCGCAATCTGGTGTTCGAAGCACTGTCCGACGCCGGCCTGCCGGCATAGCGCGCGACCGGCAAAAGCGGTCGGCGGTCCTGCGTACGATCGTGGGCCAAATCATCGAGCGCTATTCGAGGGCATCGCTGCTCGTCGCCCGAGACCCTCAGGACTGGCGCGCATTCGCCAAAATGATACCGTCGCCTCCCGACTTTCCGGGGGGCGCGCCATGAAATCAGGTGAATATTTGCAGCGCGACGCGGTCGGCCTCGCCGAATGCGTCGCGCGCGGCGAGACCACCGCGGCGGAATTGCTCGACCTCGCGCTGCGGCAGAGCGCGGCGGCCCAGCCGAAGACCAATGCGATCTGCCGCCTGATGGAGGGCGAAGCCCGCTCCCAATTGAAGAAGCCGCTGACCGGTCCTTTCGCCGGCGTTCCCTTCCTGATCAAGGATTGCGCGCAGGACTATGCCGGCCTGCCGACGACCTATGGCAGCCGGTCGATGCAGCGCGCCGTCGCCCCCGAGCATTCCCATGTGGTGCGGCGCTATCTCGAGGCCGGGCTCGTGATTTTCGGCAAGACCAATCTGCCGGAATTTGCGCTCAAGGGCGTGTCGGACTCGCAACTGTTCGGCCGTGCCTGCAATCCCTGGAATTTCGATCACACGCCCGGCGGCTCCAGCGGCGGCGCTGCAGCCGCGGTCGCCTCGGGCGTCGTACCGATGGCGGCAGGCAATGACGGCGGCGGCTCGATTCGCATTCCCGCCGCCTGTTGCGGCCTGTTCGGGTTGCGTCCCTCGCGCGCACGCATTTCCTCTGGGCCCGCCTACGGCGAATATTGGTACGGCGCATCGAGCGAGGGCGTGATCTCCCGCAGCGTGCGCGACACCGCAGCGGCGCTCGACGTCGCGGCGGGCAGCGAGCCCGGCGATCCCTTTGTGATCGCCAGGCCGGGCGAGCCATATGCGGAATCTGATGCGGCGCGATCCCGGCCGGCTGCGCATCGGCTTTACGTCGGCCTCGCCGATCGGAACCGAGGTTCACCCTGAGGCCGTCGCGGCGGTGAACGAGGCGGCAAAGTTGCTCGGCAGTCTTGGCCACGAGGTCGAGGAAGCCGCGCCCGAGATCGATGGCGCTTCGCTCGCGAAAGCTTTCCTGCATGTCTATTTCGGACAGGTGCCGGCCATGGTGGCGCAGGCGCGCGCGGCCGGCGCTCGCACTTCGGATTTCGAACTGCTCACGCGGGTACTGGCGACGCTGGGCGGTGCGGTCTCGGCCGGGACGCTGACGGCGCAATTGCTCAGATGGAACGAATTTGCGCGGGCGCTTGCGCGCTTCCATCAGCGTTACGACCTGCTGCTGACGCCGACGCTCGCGCATCCGCCGATCCGCCACGGCCAGGGCGACCCGACGGCGGCGGAGCAGGCGGTGCTGAACCTGCTCGATCGGGTCGGCCTGCTTGGGCTGCTGGCGCGTCTTGGCCTGCTCGACGGCACGGTCGACAAGATCGCCCGCGACAGCCTGCAATATGTGCCGTTCACGCAGCTCGCCAATCTGACGGGCACGCCGGCGATGAGCGTGCCCCTGCACTGGACGGCGGATGGGCTGCCGCTCGGCGTGCAATTCGTCGCGCGTTTCGGCGAAGAGGACCTGTTGCTGCAACTCGCGGCCCAACTCGAAACGGCGCGGCCCTGGTTTACCCGGCTGCCGGCGTGGGTAACGTAGATCGCTATCGGGTTTGAAGGAGGCCCTTTTGCGTACCAGTCGCACGCTTCAGCTCTCTGAAGGGTTCGAAATCCTGTTTGGCGTCTAGGCCTCGCAGAGCCGCTATTGCTCTGGAAATTTTCCGCTTTCGGGGCGCGGCGCACGTGGCTTGATCTACTGTCGGCGCGACCCGGTCCGCGAATGACCCCAACGGAAGTGGCGTGTGCGTCGCAGCGGCCGAGAATGATTGCCTGACGAGTTCGTGTCCCTACCGCGAAGCCGTTCACTTCCGCCTTTTGCGCTTTAAGTTCGAGGTCTGATTTTTCACACAGCCTAGACCCGAGAGGGACAGTACCCGTTGGAGCGAAACTGATCGATCTTTTCAAGCGCGGGCGATGAGGTAGCGGAACTTGTTGTTCAAATGGTACTCGCCCGAAGGTTTTAGGTAGGGTGCAATCGAGTTTGCTATCGCGTCACGTGCGCGGTCCATGCCGGAATTTCGGATGGCTCGTTCGGCAGGTCCGGCAGACAGCATCGCACGAAGCGCAATGTCCAGGTTCGGGTAGATCCACGGACATTCGACGTCGACCACCGCTATCGGCGTAAGACCGGCCTCGGACGCCAGCGCCTTCAATTTGGACTCGTCGGATAATGCGAAAGGCCCCGGCGCTCCCGGCGGGGGCGGTGGCATTAACGCACCGAGGGCTTTGAGATGCGCGGCCGCCTCACAGTCCTCCGGCGGGCCCCAGGTTGCGATCACTACTGCGCCGTCCGGCTGCGTTACGCGGCGTGCCTCGCGCAAAGCGTTGACAGGCGACGCGGCGTATTGAAACGCGTTGAAGCCAGTCACGACATCGAAACTTCCATCCGCGTGCGGCAGCGTTTCCATTTCGCCGACACGAAAATTCCGTCCAGGCAGGCGCTGACGCGCGATGTCGATGAACGCGGCGGATGCATCTATGCCGGCAACGTTGGCAATCGTGAGTGAAAACACTTGTGCGGCAAGGCCAGGACCGCAGCCGACATCGAGGCTCGACCGCGATTTCGAGAGTTCCGGCCGGCGCTGCACGCTCTCGTATAACGGAAGGAAATAGCCTTCCTGCAATTCGGCGTAATCGCGCGCACGAGCACTCCATAGGTCACCTTGCATCTGCGCGGAGCCGGTGACGCGGGACGATATAACGGTGTCATTCATCGTTGTCTCCTTGGGCGTTGCAATATCGAGGTGTGCTTGGCGAAAATGTTTGATCGCCTGGGGAGAAACTGCCGGGCGATAGTCAAATCCGTCATGAGACCCTTGGCCCAGGCTTCATCTCAATGTGTCCGAATTTGTTCGAAATACTGGGCCGCGAGACCTAGACCGGGGCGCCTAGCCGGTCCGCATCCCCATGCCGGCCTCGCGCGCACGCACGATGGCCTGGGCCCGGTTGGGGATATTCAGCTTATCGAAGATGCCATTGATATGATTGCGAACGGTTTTTGGGCTTACCGACAGGTGGCTTGCAATCGCTGTATTGTCGAGGCCGCGAGCGATCAGTTCGAGGACCTCACGCTCGCGCTGTGTAAGTTCGGCAAACGCCTGTCTCTTCGGAAGCCTCGGCCCGACCCTGACCGTGCACGAAGCGGGCGATCTCGGCCAAGAACTGTTTCCACGCCGGCTGGTGCTCCAACAGGATGTGATTGCGGCTCTCAAGCGGAACGAATTCCGCGCCAGGCAATTGAACTGGCAACCATGCGACCTTCCCCGAATGGAACGCGGGCGTCGTTTCGAGCGTGTAATACCAGCGTAGGGCAGCTGACCTTTGGCAACAGGTCGGTGACATCCATCGCATCAAATCCCCGGATCAGTCCAACCGCGTTCTCCGGTGAGGTCGACATGCGCTGGAGGTCGGTGAACCAGCGGAATTGCTCCGGCGTGCTTTCGGGGATGAACATCGTCGTGTAAACCTGACGAAATGCCGGATTTTCACGTCCCCAGCCGAGCTCGACAAGCTTCAGCATCATGTCGGCTTCTTCGAGGTCCCGTGCAGACGGGTTGCGCCTCAGTCTGCCGCGTGCAAACGCACCATACAGAACCAGATTGCTGACCCGTTCGGGATGGCGTGCCGCGTAGGCTATCGCCAGGCCGCTGCCTTGACAGCAGCCGAGAAGGATGAAGCGCTTGAAGCCCGGCCGCATCGGCCACCGCCTCGAGATCACGAAGATTGGCATCGAACGACAGGTCTTCGACGACCCGATCCGACAGGCCGCAACCTCGGCCGTCGTATCGCGCCATGGTGTAGTTCTTCGCCATCTCGACAAGTCGCGGACGCCAGACGGGACTTTGCCAATCGAATTCCAGGTGGTTAAGCCAGGTCGCAACCTCGATCATCGCCGGGCCGCTACCGGTCGTGGCGTAGGCGATGCGAACCCCATCTGAGGCCCTGCAGAAACGGATTTGCGGTGCCTTGAGCATCCCCCAGCTTGCGCCGCAATTGATGCCTTGGCAACCAAGTACGTAGGACACGGCAGATGTATTTGCCAGATTGACAGGCAGGACTTCCCCGTCGGCGGGATGTCTGAAGATGGCACATCTCGATTTCATCAGCTAGCGCCCCTCGTCCAAAGGGTTCCGGCTCCTGTTGGGAGACCAAACAGTAGGTGTGGAGCTTCAAAATGACCCCACTCAATTCCGCTGAAGCTGCAGGCCTAGCCCCTCACCGGCATCGCTATCTTTCGCCCGATGCCTTCCGGCCGCGGCACGGCGGCATGCGCGGTCGCCACCGCCTGGATGCGGGCGCGGATATCGGGCGGAAACGGCGCGGTCTTGCGCGCCGCCATGTCGATGTGAACCGTCATGTTCTCGGAAGTGGCCGAAAGCCAGCCCTCGCCGGCGTGGCGCAGTTCCTCGAATGTATGCAGCCGCTTTTCGTCGGCGCCGACCAGAAGGATGGAGATCTGCACCGGATCCCCCAAGTGGATCTCGCGCAGATAGCGCACATGGCATTCCGCGGTGAAGGTCGAGCCGTGGCGCGCCTTCATATAGGCCGGCCCGATCCCGAGCTTGAGCCACAATTCATCGATGGCGCGGTCGAACATCACGTTGTAATAGGCCATGTTGAGATGGCCGTTGTAGTCGATCCATTGCGGCTCGATCTGCATCACCGACGACAGGAACGGCGTGGGCTTGAGCGGCGCGTCGTCGGCGGCGTCAGTGCTCGTCATCATCTCATCCCGTTGGTTCGGCCGATGGTCTTGACCGGCAATATATCCTTTGCCACGGTCTTCCTAGAGCATGATCCGGAAAAGTGGATACCGGTTTTCCGAAAAGATCATGCTCAAACAAAGAGCTAGAGCACGATGATGATTTAATTTTAAATCATCGGGCTCCGGGAGGTGACCTTGAACATCAACATAACCAGCAATTTGAAGCGTCCGGAGCCGCAGGCGCTGGCCGGCGCGCTGGAAGCACTCGCCGCCCGCTTCGGCAACCGGCTGATCACTTCCCAAGCGGTGCGCGAGCAGCATGCGCATACCACCACCTGGCTCGCGCCGCAGCCGCCGGACGCGGTGGTGATGGCGCAGGAGACGCCGGATATCCAGGACGTGGTGCGGATTTGCGCCAAGCATGGCGTGCCGGTGATCGCCTTCGGTACCGGCACCTCGCTGGAGGGCCAGGTCAACGCGCCGGCCGGCGGCATCTCGATCGATCTGCGCGACATGAACAGGGTGCTGGAAGTCCATGCCGAGGACCTCGACTGCGTGATCGAGCCCGGCGTCACCCGCAAGGCGCTGAACGAGCATCTGCGCGACCAGGGGCTGTTCTTCCCGATCGATCCGGGCGCCGACGCTTCGCTCGGCGGCATGGCCTCGACCCGGGCGTCCGGGACCAACGCGGTGCGCTACGGCACCATGCGGGAGAATGTGCTGGCGCTGAAGGTCGTGCGCGGCGACGGCGAGATCATCACGACGGGGACGCGGGCGAAGAAATCCTCGGCCGGCTACGACCTGACGCATCTCTTCATCGGCGCCGAGGGCACGCTCGGCATCATCTCGGAATTGACCATCAAGCTGCGCGGAATCCCTGAGACCATCGCGGCCGCGGCCTGCTCGTTCGAAACCGTGCGCGGCGCCTGCCAGGCCACGATTCTCGCGATCCAGACCGGCATTCCGGTCGCCCGGATCGAATTGCTCAACGCCGAACAGGTCAGGGCCTGCAACTCCTACTCGAAGCTGTCGCTGCCGGAGACGCCGCTGTTGCTGCTCGAGTTCCACGGTAGCGCGATCGAGGTCGGCGAGCAGTCCAAGAATTTCGGCGAGATCGCCAGGGAGTGCGGCGGCGGCGAATTCACCTGGACCACGCGGCCGGAGGACCGCACCAAACTGTGGCAGGCGCGGCACGACGCCTATTGGTCGGTGAAGGCGCTGCGCCCCGGCGCCGGCGTGGTCGCGACCGACGTCTGCGTGCCGATTTCGCGGCTTGCCGACTGCGTCACCGAGACCGAGGACGATCTGAAGCGGCTCAATCTGCTGTCGCCGATCGTCGGCCATGTCGGCGACGGCAATTTCCACTGCTCGCTGGTCTGCGACGTCGACAACGCCGAAGAGATGGCGCGCGGCGAGGACTTCATGCATCGGCTGGTCGAGCGCGCGCAGGCGATGGGCGGCACCTGCACCGGCGAGCACGGCGTCGGCCAGGGCAAGCAGAAATACCTGAAAGCCGAGCTCGGCCCCGAGGCGCTCGACGCCATGCGCGCGCTCAAGCGCGCGCTCGACCCGCAGAATATCTTCAACCCAGGAAAGATCGTGCCGGCGGCGTAGCGCGTCTCACCACAGCCGTCTATGTTTGCCAGTATTTCAGAGCAGGACGATGTGGTGGTTCCGAAAGGAGAAGCCCAAGGAAGTCTGGGACGAAGAGATCCGCGGGCCAATCGGCGATATTGAAGCTGCGGAAAGGATCCGCGACATCTGCCGTTCTGCCGCCGACAGTGCCGAGAGGATCGGCAACCCGGCCGGTGTTGTCGATGGCAAGCAAAAAAAGCCGGACAAGAATCAGAACGAACGCGACGCCGAACGCTACCAGCGTGCCGCCAGGGCGGCGATGGAAATCGCCATGAAGATTTCGGACGATCTGATGCGCGACGCCGCCGTGCGCGAGATCGTGGACCTGTGCGTCAAGGCCAATGACATGAGGACGGCGCCGATCCTGTTCCGCGCGATCCAGGCCGCGTCGATCAGGGAAGCGGTGATGACCGACCATCCTGCGCTGCGGCAATGATGGCGTTGCTCATTTTGCGGCCAATGCGCGGATGGCTTGATCGACGCTTTGGAAGACGTGGTCTTTCGGCAGGACGTCGTAGAGCTTGAAGCGCTCGAACGCATCCTGCGCCCGCAATGATTCAAGCCGGGCGATGGCGAAGGTGACGCCAAGCTGATGGCATTCCTCGAAGACCTCGCCGAGGTTCTGCGCGGCGGTAAAGTCGATCTCGGGGATGCTGGCGGCTTCCAGCACCAGGAGCTTCGGCTCTGGCTGTGAAGCCTGCAGCGCGTGAAGCAAGTCGGCGCGGAAAGTCGACGCGTTGAGAAAGGTCAGCGGCGCCTGCATGCCGACAACAAGCACGCCGGGAAGGCGCTCGCCCTTGATGTGCGGACTGCTCGGCCACCAGATCGTGGTGCCCGGTACGCGATCGAACACCACGAGCCGGGCGCGGGTGGTGCTCCAGATGCCGTGCAGCAGCGACAGGATGATGCCGATGGCGACGCCCTGTTCGATCGGCAGCACCACGATCGCGGCGGCGGTCGCCACGATCAGGAGAAACTCGCCAAGCGACTGGCGGTAGATCTTCACGATCTGCTCGAAGCGAATGATCCGCAACGCCACGAACAACAGCACGCCGCCGAGCGCCGCTTCCGGGACGTGCTTGAGCAGCGCGGCGCCGAACGCGATCAGCGCCAGCACGATCGCCGCCGCGAACAGCGAGGACAATTGCGACCGTCCGCCGGTCTCGCACACGATGCCCGGTCCGTGGCGGACTGGCATCTACCGGAAACGCGCCGAACAGGCCGGCGAGAATGCTGCCGGCGCCGACCCCCAGAAAGTCGCGGTCGACATCGGCGGGCTTGTCGGGATCGGAGGGAAACGAGCGCGTCGTGGCCGCCGTCTGCACCATGACGACGATGGCGATCAGAAGGCTCAGCGGGACCAGGCGCGCCCATCGCTCGAAGGAGATATCGGGCAGCGACGGCGCCGGCAGCGTCGCCGGAACGGTGCCGACCACGCCCACGCCCTTGCTCTCGAGGCCAGCCCAGATTACCGCGACCGTGGCCCCGACCAGGCCGATCAGCGCGCCGGGGATGCGCGCGTTGATGGCTTCGGAAAATGCGACCACCGCCAATACGCCGAGCCCGATGCAGACGGTGAAGATGTTGGCCTCGGAAACATGCCGCGCCAGCACCGCGATCCGCTGCAGCGTCGGCCCCTCGGGCTGTGGCAGTCCGAGCACGCCCGGCATCTGCGAGACCAGGATGTGCACCGAAATGCCGGCGAGAAAGCCGACCGTCACCGGTATCGACAACAGGTTGGCGATGCCGCCGAGCCGGAACAGCCCGCCGGCCACCAGGATCACGCCCACCATCAGCGCGAGCGCGACGGCGAAGGCCTGGTAGTCGGCCGAGCCTGAGGTCGCCATTGCTGCAAGCGCGCCGGCGAAGATCGGCGTGATGGTCGAATCCGCGCCGCTGGAGAGGAAGCGGTTGCTTCCCAGCATGGCGAAGCCGACCGATCCCGCGATGAAGGCGAAAAAGCCGATCTGCGGCGAGAAGCCGCCGAGTCGTGCGGTCGCCATCTGCTCGGGGATCGCGATCGCCGCCAGCGTCAGGCCGGCGATCAGGTCTCCCGACACGAAGCCCGGCCGGTAGGGATGCAATGAGCGGAACAGCGGCCAGGATTTGCCGGCGCCGGGCGCGGTGTCTTGAGTTGCCAATCCTCAACTCCATCGATGGATCGAGCAACAAATCCGATCGGCGCCCATACGGCAAGCCCCGGGGGGCGCCCGGGGCCGCGGTTGTCCCGCGAACTTACGCCGCGCCGCTATCGCTCGTAGCCGCCGCCTCGCATCCCTCCGCCACCGCCGCGGCCCATTCCTCCACCCATTCCACCCATTCCGCCCATGCCGAAACCGATGCCGATCCCGACGCCTTGCATGACGGCGCCAGGCGGAACTCCTTGGTCGGGCGGAGGCTTGCGCTCGACGACCTCGTCCGGTGGCGGCTTGCGCCTGGCTGCGGACTTTTCGACCCGCTTTTTCGGTGGCGGCTCTTCCGCTCGCTTCCTGCTGGGCAGCAAGGTCGGTGTCGTCGGCAAGGTCGGCGTGGTGCATGGACAGGTCGGCCCGAGCGCAACGTTGGTGAGGGCGGGAGCCGCGATGATGCGGTTGCGGACGCGCTCGCCCATCGTGCGCGCGGTCGCCGCCAGATCGCTGTTCGGATAGCTCGCCAGGAACGCATCGAAGGAGGGACCGGTGTTGATCGCGACCGCATTTGCCCAGGCGATCATCTCGCGCCGGCGCTCGAGCAGCGAGCGAACGCGCGGACCGTAGGGGACTTGCGAATACAGCGCGGCAAAGGCCTCATAGGCCGCGACCAAATCGTCGGCGATCACGAGCTCGTAAGCCACTTTCGGCTCCTTGCCCTGCAGCGTCCGGTGCCAGACTTCGACACGCTGCGCTTCCGCGGCAGGCGTGTTCGGCTCGGGCGGTTTTGCCGGGCTTGCAGCTTGTTGAGCCGTATCCGTTGCGAAGAATTTGAAATCGGCGGTCAGCGACGAGCTTTCCCAGGGGATCTGCCGTCCATCGGTGGCCTGGTTCACCGCGACGCGAATGCGCTTGAAGGCTTCTTCGATCGGCAGGTTCGGCTCTCTGGCGACCGAGAGCACCGCCGTGGTGTAGGGGCTGTCGTCGCCATTGCCGTCCTCGGCTTCGGCACCCGGCGAGGTCGAATAAGAGATGAACGTGCCGGATGCGCCGGCCTTGGTGTCGACGAGCGCCAGTCCGTGGCCGGTGGTGCCGCTCAGCGCAGGGAACGGGTTGTTGCGGCAGGCATCGAGCATGACGATGCGCATCTTCGTCGGCAACGCGCCGAGCGTGTTCATGAGATCGCTGAGCCGCACCGCCTGCAGCGGAACATCGGCTTCGCGCTTCGGGTCGAGATCGACCGGCACGAGATAATTCTCGCCATCGATCTGCAGGCCGTGCCCGGCATAGAACACCAATGCCACCGTATCAGGTCCGCTCGCAGTTACCTTGGCGGCGAAATCGCTGATCGCCTGGCGCATGTCGTTCTGCGACAGGTCGGGAGCCGAGGTCACGGCGAAGCCCGCCGAGCCGAGCAGCTCCGCCATTCGTTTGGCGTCGTTGCCGGCGTTGGGCAAGGCCGGCACCGCGCGGTAGGCCGATTGCCCGATGACCAGCGCCATGCGGCTTTCGGTCGAAGCCGCATGCAAGAGCGGAATCTGGGAAAACAAGAGCAGCGCGGTGAGGAGCAACAGATTGCAAGCTGGATGGCGCATCACGACACCTCCAAGGCAATAATTAGCGGCAATAAGTCTTGCCGATGATGACAGCTTTTCTACGCCGCCGCCATCGCGCGGTCTGTGCGCTAGCTCACGAAGTGCGGGCTGAAATTCGGGCAGCAACGCTGCCCGTGTCCGGCCTGCCACCGATTGCGTGGTCAGATGATACCGTGATCTCGAATTCCGCGATCCCAAGGCGGCTCGGGCGCGAACTGCGACGCGATGAAATCGATGAAGGCTCGCACTTTCGCAGGGGGATGGCGGTCCGGCAGATAGACGGCATGAACGGCGAGGCGCTCATTGGCAGGCTGGTCCAGCGCGAGCGCGGTCAGATTGCCCGCGCGCAAATCGTCAGCGACGATGAAAGTCGGCTGATAGACGATGCCTTGTCCTGCGATGGCCGCCGCCAGCAGCGCATCGCCATTGTTGGCGCGCAAGTTGCCTTTGATGGCAACGCCGAGCTCGGCACGTCTACCCATCAACCACCGGTCGGGGCCGGACTGCGCCAGCGTGTAGCCGAGGCAATTATGGCCTGCGAGATCGGCGGTCGTGCGGGGTGTGCCACGCGCCCCAAGATAAGACGGTGCCGCGCACAACACCATCCGGCACGGCGCCAGTCGTCGCGCGACAAGGCTCGAATCGCTGAGGCTGCCGATTCGTATCGCCAGGTCCCAACCTTCTTCCGCGAGATCAACGACGCGGTCGTTGAGGCCAAGTTCGACGGTGACGTGCGGGTGACGTCGCGCAAATTCCGCGAGCCGAGGCGCGACCTGACGCGTGCCGAAGACAAGCGGCACGTTGAGCCGCAACAGCCCGCGCGGCTCGAGCCGGTGCGCCGCGACGGCTGCGTCGGCGGCTTCGATTTCGGCAAGGATGCGCTCGCAGGATTCGAGGTAGCTGCGCCCGGCCTCGGTGATCGAAAGCCGCCGTGTGGTGCGGTGGAACAGTTTCGCGCCAAGCCGCGCTTCGAGAGCGGCAAGGTGTTTTGTGACCATGGTCTGCGAGAGACCCATCGCCCGGGCCGCCGCGGAAAGGCTGCCGGCGCCTGCGACTTTTGCGAAGACTTCGAGGCCGGTCAGCCGGTCCGGCATGGGATATCTCACTCTCCAGGTGTGATCTATATTTCACGAATACCGGATTATTCGCGCATTAGGAATAGATCATATCTCGGGAAATCAGTCCGGAGACAGCCATGATCGATTCCCGAACCGCGCCCTATGCCGCGTTGTTGCTGCGCGTGAGCCTCGGCATACTTTTCCTTGCCCATGTCGGCCTTAAGATCTTCGTGTTCACGCCGGCCGGCACCGCAAAGTTCTTCGCCAGCGTCGGAATGCCGCCCGAACTCGCCTATGTCGTCATTACCGCCGAGGTCCTTGCCGGCATCGCGCTGATCCTTGGGGTCTGGACCCGCCCCGTTGCGATCGCGGCGACGCCGATTCTGCTCGGCGCCATCTTCACCGTGCACGGCGCGGCCGGATTCTTCTTCACCAATCCGCACGGCGGCTGGGAATATCCGGCGTTCTGGACGATTGCGCTGGTCGTGCAGGCCTTGCTCGGCAACGGCGCGTTCGCGCTCGGCGCCCCGCTCGCCAATGCCTTCGGTGGCGCGCGGCTCACCGGCGCGCACTCGCACTGAAACGGACCGCCGAAGCGCGAACCTCGCGGAGATGCGGTGGTCGCGGCGGCATCGGCGAGCAATTCGCCATCCGCGCCGCGGTCAGCTTGGGATAGCTGCCGGCAACCCTTCCACCGTTGCCGGCTCGTGCATGCGAAGGGCGACCTCCATCAGGGATATCGAGACGGCCGTGATCGGGATCGCGTAACACCAGCACAAGCCAGTGGCCAAGGCGGCGATTGTTTCGAGTTGCGCCGGATAGTTCGTGACCGGCCCTTGGTCGGCGCCCGTTACCGCAAGCCATGGCATGAACAGGCTCTTCGCCTGATATCGGCGGTAACAGTCGTGGTCGCAGTACCGGCGCTGCGTGGAAACATCTCGCAGGTAGCCTGCTCCCAGCGACCGCGCACACTGAATACAGTTCGACGGCCGGCTGGGCGTCCGATGATTGACCAAGATGAACTTCATGTTCGTGCGTTCCTCTTAGTCGTTGCCATGGTGCAAGCCACCTTCAATTCACTTGTTCAGTCCGGCCCGGGTTGCGCACACGGATACTCGCGGCGTGATCATCAGGCGGCTCGAAATCGCCATAACCATCTGCGGTCGCCCTCCCGGCGGGCCTTGAAGTGATCGACGCACCTCTTTGAACAGAGGGCGATTCGACAGGAATAGTAACGGACGAGGCCGAACTTTCCGTCGCAAATGGCGCAACGTTCCGCTGCGCTGCGCTCGAGATGGGTGGGGTTGTCGGGCATTTCCGTCTCCAGTGGGTCTCGCCCAGGTCGTGCTGGTCGAGCATTCGTTGTTCGCCATCGCACGTCGCGCAGGCGTGAAGGGCCGCTTCGGGATTGTAGTGGTCGGCCAGGTCATGCGGTGTGTAGGGGCAGCGGGCACAGAGCTTGACCCTCATGTGCCGGCTCCCAAGGCAGGGCGATTGGATTCGGTCCGCTGGCCTAGCGTCGGAGGCATCTGCGTCCTGCAAACGGCTATTTCCGATGAAACCGAGGCTAAGGTGATCGAGGGGACGGCTCAATTGTACGGAGATACGTGGTCGATATCGAAAGGGTTCGGCGAGCTATACGAAGGTTTGTAGTTCGGGCTTTCGTGCCCGATCCCGCTACCGCCACGGCGGACAGTGTCTACGCCGAGCAATCCCGGAACCGCGTCCAATAGCCTCGTTGAGGCCGTAACGAACTGCCGATTTTTTGCCCAAAATGCTCTAATCTGGAGCCAGGACGGTCTGTGCATGAAGCGTAACCAGACCACGCATTTTGGAGATTCAGCCGCGCAGTTCTTCCTCGGCAGCATTGCGCTGGCAGTGGTGACCTTGGCTTTCATTCAGCTACGCGTCGATCTCGCCAGCCACAGCATTCGCCGATTTGGTTGTGATCCTTCTGTTCTCGCTGATGGGCAGCTTTACGGCGTCAGCCCTGCTTTCGCTCGTCTCGGTTGCGGGCCTGGCTTACTTCTTTGCTCCGTCAATCTTCCAATTCAGGATCGACGCACCACACCATGTCGCGGTGCTGGTCGCCTTCTTCTTTACCTCGTTGATCGTGACGCACTTGATCCGGAATGCCCGCAAGGAAAAGGAGGCGGCGCTCCAGGCCGAAGCGAAGCTCTTGCGCAGCCAGGTCGATTTGCGCGACAGCGAAAGCGAGTGGCGGGAAGTCTTCGAGCACAACCCGGTCATGTACTTCATGGTCGATGCCGCCGGGGCGGTCCTCAACGTCAATACCGCCGGCGCCACACAGCTCGGCTATTTGCCCGCGGACCTGATCGGCCAATCCGTGTTGAACGTCTTTGTCGAGGAAGATCGCGCGTTCGTTCGCAAATGCGTCGCGGTCTGCCTGGAGAGCGTCGGCGAATCCCATACCTGGGAAATTCACAAGATCAGGAAGGATGGCTCGATGCTGTGGGTGCGCGAAAACGCCAAGGCCATGCGTCGCTCCGACGGCGAGCTCATCATTCTGATCGCCTGCGAAGACATCACCGAACGGAAGCGGACGGAAAATGCCCTGCAGCAGAGCGAAGCTTATCTGGCCCAGGCACAGGAATTGAGCCGAACCGGCAGCTTCGGCTGGAGCGTCGCCACCGGCGAGATCGTCTGGTCCAAGGAGACCTTCAGGATATTCGGGTGTGACCCGATGACGAGGCCGACCTTGCAGCTCGTTATTGAGCGCACCCATCCGGAAGATCGCGACGCGGTGCGGGAAACCACCGATCAGGCGTCCCGAGACCAGAAGGATTTCGAGCATCAATACCGGTTGCTGCTGCCGGACGGCTCGACAAAGCACGTCCACGCGCTCGCACGCGCCACGATAGATGCGTCCGGTCGCCTCGAGTTTGTCGGCGCGGTAACCGATGTCACGGTCGCCAAGGAAGCGGAGCAGAAGCTGCGTCGCAGCGAATCCTATTTGGCCGAAGCTCAGCGCTTGAGCCACACCAGCAGTTGGGCCTGGGACGTGCGCCGCGGCGACTTCATCTATCGGTCGGACGAAGTCTTTCGCCTGTTTGGATTTGATCCGGATGAGGCCGCATCCGCGGAGGCGATCCAGGCGCGTGTCCCCGCCGAAGACCTGCAGCAACTCGGCGAGGTGGTGCGCCAGGCGGTCCGACAGAAGAGCGGAGAGCTCGAATTCGACTTTCGGATCGTACTCCCGGATGGATCCATCAAGCGCGTCCATTCCGTGGCCCACCCAGTCCTCGACGACGACGGCGAGGTCAGCCAAATCATCGGTACGCACATGGATATCACCGCGCAATACGCCGCAAGGGAACAGCTGGAACAGGCCGTTGTCGCGCTGCGCGAGAGCGAGTTGCGCTTTCGCGACTATGCCGAGACCGCCTCCGACTGGCTATGGGAGACCGGTCCGGACCATCGGGTCACTCACCTGTCGGAGCAAACCAGTGCGGCCGGCATCCTGGCCTCGGGCATGATCGGCCTCTATCGCTGGGAGATTGGGGCCGATGTCGAGTCGGAGCCCGAAAAATGGCGGCAGCATCGCGCGACGCTCGACGCGCATCTTCCGTTTCGCGATCTGGTGTATCGCACTGTGAACCGGACAGGGTCTCCGATCTACGTCCGAACCAGCGGCAAGCCGTTTTTTGACGCCAACGGCCAATTTCTCGGCTATCGCGGCGTCAGCACCGATATCACCGCGACGATCCGCGCAGATCAGGCCGAACAGGCGCTGCGCAAGGCGCAGGCGGAACTCGCCCATGTCACCCGCGTCACGACGCTGGGCGAACTGACAGCCTCCATTGCCCACGAAATAAACCAGCCGCTCGCCGCCATTGTCGCCAACGCCGACGCATGTCTGAGCTGGCTCGACCGCGAAACTCCCGATCTCGACGCCGCGCGGCGTTCGGTGGAATGGATCGTCGACGACAGCAATCGGGCAAGCGAAGTGATCAGGCGCGTCCGGGCGCTGGCGCAGAAGACCGAGATCGAGAGGGTCGCCGCTCGACATCAATGATGTCGTCAGGGAAGGCGTGGCGCTGGTGCAGCGCGAGTTGGCCAGCAACCAGGTGTCGTTGCGAATGGACTTGGCGCCCGCACTGCCGATAATCTTGGGCGACCGGGTTCAACTGCAACAGGTGATCATCAACCTGGTGATGAACGCTATTGAAGCGATGCAATCGGTCGCTGATCGGCCGAGGGAACTCAAGGTGCGATCCGGCCAGGACGGCATGTGTCGCGTGTTTCTGACTGTAACGGATTGCGGCGTCGGGATCTCCAGCGAGGATGCGGACCGCATGTTCAGCCCCTTCTTCACCACGAAATCCGGCGGCATGGGTATGGGGCTCTCGATTTGCCGTTCGATCGTGGAAGGTCACGAGGGACGGTTGTCGGTTTCCCGCAACGAGGGGCCCGGTGCGACCTTTCGATTCGTCCTGCCGTTGCATCAGGAGGAAACGTCGTGACCGAGCGACCCAAACCATCGCGCCAAGGCGCTGATGTCCGGCAGCCGCTCGTCTTCATTATCGACGACGATCTATCGATGCGCAGGGCGCTCACCAATCTTTTTCAATCGGTCGGATTGGAGGTAGAGGCGTTCGGCTCGGCACCGGAAATGTTGCAAAGCAAGCTTCCAGACGTTGCCAGCTGCCTGGTCCTCGACATCAGGCTGCCAGGATTGAGCGGCCTCGACCTTCAAACCGAGCTGGCCAGGGAGAACATTCATATCCCGATTATCTTCATCACCGGCCATGGCGATATTCCGATGACGGTCAGGGCCATGAAGGGCGGGGCGGTTGATTTTCTGACCAAACCGTTTCGCGATCAGGACCTGCTTGACGCCGTGGTAGCGGCGATTAAGCGGGATCGGGATAGGCGCGAAGTTGAGAAGACGGTCGCAAGCTTGCAGTCCCTGTTCGAGGCCCTGACTTCTCGAGAGCGGGATGTCTTGGCTTTGGTCGCTTCCGGCCTCATGAACAAACAGATCGCGGCCGAGCTCGGACTTGCCGAGATCACCGTCAAGATCCACCGCGGGCACGTGATGAAGAAAATGGGAGCGCGGTCGCTGGCCGATTTGATCAGAATGGCTGAGACGCTTGGCATCCGCTGGACCAGGCCATCCGGCGAACAAACCTAAGTATGATTTTAAAATCCTGACGCGCAGGTCCACTTTTCGACTGGGCGGTTAATGCTTGGAGCATGATCCGGAAAAGCGTGCCCTCGGGCTACGACCCGATGGGTGAGTACCGGTTTTTCCGAAAAGATCATGCTAAAAAAATGAACTAGAGCGCGATGGCGACTCGAGCTGTCGCGCTTTAGGCAAGCGGTTTCCCGCGTCAGGAGTGGTCGTCTTGTCAACGCCTTCGGTTATTTCCCTCATTGACGACGACGCGTCGGTTCGTGCTGCGACGAACAATCTCCTGAGATCGCGCGGGTACCTCGTCCACACGTTTGCGTCAGCCGAGGAGTTCCTGGGGTCGCCCGATTTGATGGATGAAACGTCGTGTGTGATTGCGGATGTGCAGATGTCGGCGATGAGCGGTTTGGACCTGCTCGCGAATATGCGAACCCTGGGTTACCATGTCCCGTTCATTTTCATCACGGCCTTCCCTGATGAAGGGGCCCGCGCCCGAGCGCTCAGGGCCGGAGCCATCGGCTACCTCACCAAGCCGTTCGCCGCACCCAGCCTAATCAAGTGCCTCGACGCTGCGCTCCAAGGACATCGGGGCGGGGCCGGCATGTGAGACATTGAGCGTATGCCGCAGCGATCGCTCGTCAATGCCCAAGTCAAAGCGGCACTTGACTGCGCGGTTCGCGCCAAACCAGGCGTTCGGAAGGTTCGCGGGCAAGCTTGGCGCGCAATTCCACGAGGTCGATGAAGGCGTCGGCCTGGCGACGCAATTCGTCGGCGATCATCGGCGGCTGGCTGGAAATGGTCGAGACTACCGTGACGCGGACGCCGCGGCGCTGCACTGCTTCCACCAGCGGGCGGAAATCGCCATCGCCGGAGAACAGCACCATCTGCTCGATGTGCTCGGCGAGTTCCATGGCGTCGACGGCAAGCTCGATATCCATATTGCCCTTGACCTTGCGCCGTCCGCTGGCATCGATGAATTCCTTGGTCGCCTTGGTGACGACGGTATAGCCGTTGTAGTCGAGCCAATCGATCAGCGGACGGATCGACGAATATTCCTGATCTTCGATGACCGCGGTGTAGTAGAACGCGCGCAACAGTACGCCGCGGCTTTCGAACTCCTTGAGCAGGCGCCTGTAATCGAGATCGAAACCGAGCGCCTTGGCCGTTGCGTACAGATTGGCGCCATCGATGAACAGCGCAATGTTGCTGGAAGACAACCGACATCTAGGCATCGACCTCTACGGTGGTAGCGAGGCAGTGGCAGCCAATCATTTAAACTCTACCTGGAGATCGGGAACGACATCAAAGCCGCGGCTTGATCGCGGATCACGAGCCGGCAACGTAGACACCGCGATTGCCGCTCGATCCTCGTCGTCGGGATCGTGGACATTTCCTCTCCTGCAATCAGCTTTTCCTGATGAGGTCGAAGACTAATGCGACCGGGATCGGATTGGCTCAATTGTACGGAGGTAAGCCGATCGATATGGAAAGGTATGAGAGGGCTATACGAAGGTTTCTGCGGCGGTTGCCTGTCACCTCCCGATCTGTTCCGCGAACCGGATTGATCCGCCTTCACCTGTGGTCGCCCTCGGCCGTGTCTTGAGCGCAAGCATCGCTTTCCGGGATCACTACACATGGACACAATCATAAACTGTGATAGAGCGCAGATGTCTCTCCAAGCGTGCAGGGACCGCGCCAAATTGCTGAACCAAATAGCCAATTGCTAGACCAAATGGAGGGGCCTGCCCGCTCGTGATGGTTCGACTGACCGCTCATCGTGGTCCCATGCACGGGCGAGCGCTTGCTGTGAGGGGCGCTTCAACGCGTCCCATGCTCCATCGTTTCGATCGTGTTAGAATGAGTTTCAGAGCCGAGACGCGGGTAGCATCGGGAAAGGTTTTGTTAATGCTGTGCCCGGCTTGTCAGACCGAGACTCTGGCGGACGATGGGGTCTGCACATCGTGCGGCCTCAGCTTTACGGCAATTTGCCCGAATTGCCAGAATCCTAACCTTGCAACCGCGCGGTTTTGCGGCGCCTGCGGCGAACGGCTCGACCAGACGCCGGCGCAGGGCGAGCGCAAGGTCGTGACCGTGCTGTTTGCCGACATCGTCGGATCGACCGAACTCATCGGTGACGCCGACCCCGAGCAGGCCCTCGACCGGCTTCCGCCCGCGCTGGCCCGAATGGGCGATGCCGTGAACCTCTTCCACGGCACCATCATGCGCAGCATGGGCGACGGGCTGATGGTGATCTTCGGCGTTCCGCACGCGCAAGAGGATCACGCCTTGCGTGCCTGTCAGGCCGCGCTGGCGATGGTCGCCTCATCGCGGGAGATCAACATCACGCTGCGCGTCGGGATCCATTCCGGTGAAATCATCGCCGGACTGCCGGACAAATTCACCAAGGAGCAAAGCGTTTACGGCGCTGCCGTTCACCTCGCCAGCAGGCTCGAGCATATGGCGCAGCCGGGCGATATCTGCATGACGGAGTCGACATTCAGGCTGGTGCAATCATTCTGCGATGCCCGTGCGCTCGGCCATCAGGACGTCAAGGGCTTCGCGCGGCCGATCGGGGTTTATCGTCTGGTCGGAATCAAACCGTCGCGCACGCCATTCAGGGACGTGATCCTCGGCGCCTATCGCGGGCGGGACGACGAGCTTGCAATCCTGCACGAGGCGCTTGCCGGCGCCGAGCGGGCTGCCGGCAAGGCGGTCGGAATTTGCGCGCCGCCCGGGCTAGGCAAGAGCCGCCTGTGCTTTGAGTTCTCGAAGGCGATGAGAGATCGGTTGGTGCCGGTGCTGGAGGCGAGGGCGTCGCCCTATGATCATTCCGGTCTGCTGCAGCCGCTGGTGGAGTTCTTCCGGACTTTCTTCAGGATCGCGTCCACCAACGATCCGGAAATGGCCCGTTCCAAAATAACGGCGCGGATCGACCAGACCGTTCCCCATCTGATCGGCGACGTTCCGGTTCTGGCCGATCTTCTCGGCATTTGCGACGTCGCCTCGCCGCCAAAGCTCGATCCGAAGGTCAGGCATGCCCGGCTCATCAATCTGGTCTGCAGCCTGGTGCGGGACGGGATCCGCACGCCCTCCGTGATCATCATCGAGGACATCCATTGGCTCGACGAAGCAAGCCTCGAGTTTGTTTCGGCGCTTGTGGGCGTTGTCGGGGTCAGCCGGGTGTTGCTGATTCTCACCTACCGGCCGACCTATCAGGCGCCGTGGACGGACCGACCTGACTTTCGGGAAGTGCGGCTTGACGAATTGCGCGATGAGGACATAGCCGCACTGACCAGGGATCTGATGGGCACTCATCCCTCGACCCATGCGATCTGCGCTCGCATTGTCGAGCGGAGCGGAGGCAATCCGTTCTTTGCGGAGGAATTGATCAGATCGCTGGTTGAAAGCGGCGACCTTGACGGCCGGCTCGGACACTACGAGACCGCAAGCCAGCCGCCGACGGAAACTCTCCCGGCCACGGTTCAAAGCGTGATTGCCGCGCGCATCGACCGGCTGCCATCTGCGGACAAGGAAGTCTTGCAGGTCGGCGCGACGATCGGTCGGGAGTTTCCGTTCTCGGTGCTCAGCGAGGTGGCGCGCGCCACGGCGGGCGAACTCGCCGGCATCCTCGGCCGGCTCTCGCAGGTCGAACTGATCCAGAGCGTCGTAAGTGAAACGGAGCAGGACCGTTTCGCGTTCGGGCACCCGCTCATTCAGGAAGTCGCCTATGCCATGCAGCTCCGGACCCGGCGGATCGAGCTGCATTCGTCGGTGGCGAGAGCGCTCGAGCGGTTTCATCACAACCAGCTGAGCGAGTATGCCGGTCTGATCGCCTATCATTTCGAATCCGCCAAGGAACTCACATTGGCGGCGAAATACGCTGCGCGCTCCGCGGCCTGGATCGGGACGACGAATTCGAGGCTGGCGCTGAAGTCGTGGCAGAAAGTCCGTCTGTTGCTCAAGTCCGAGCCCCGTTCGCCGGAAACCGATCGCCTGCGCATGATGGCTTCCGGACAGATCGTTGCGGTGGGTTGGCGGGAAGGGATCAGCGCGGAGGAGGTTGCCCCATTCGCCACGGAAGCGATGGAACTGGCGCGCGAGATGCATGATGCAGTTACGGAAGTGCTGATCGTCGCAGCCTACGGCAGAGTATCGATGTGCACGGGCTCGGCGGACGATTATGTGACGGAGGTATTACGGGCGATCGATCTTACGGATTCCACCGATCCAAGCGTCCCGACCATGCTTCAGGCCTATCTGTGCCAGGCCTATGGGCACGCCGGAAAATTATTGGAGGCGCTCAAGGCGAGCGATATGGCATTGGAGCACATTGCCGACATCCGGAAGTCGCACGAGGCGCTGATGGGCTTCAGCGTGGCGAGATGGGTTGAAAGCCTTCGCGCGCGCCTGTTGGTGCGGATGGGCAACTTCGACGACGCCAAGCAAAGCATCGCGAAATTGATCTCCACTGAAAAAGAACATCACGATCCCGCCGTCCAGTTCATTCCGCATCTTGCCGCCGTCGAACTTGCCTGGTTCACTCGGGACGAAAGGCTCGCCGACCTGCACAGCTCGCGGATCGAGGAAATCGCGGCCAGCGCCAGCAGCGGCATTCCCTATGTCGCGGTGTACGGGGCGGCGTGCAGGGGACTGGCATTCTCGCTCGCCGGTGATCACGTAGCGGCGATACAGAAGCTTGAATCGGCCATCCGACTGGCCACGGAGACCTATGCCGGACTGGAATATGAAGGCGAGATGCTGGCCTTGCTCGCCGAGGTGTATTTCAGAAGCGACAGCCCGACGGCTGCCTTCCGGATTGCTGACAGGGCCATTGCGGTTGCCGTCGAACGCCGCGCCCGCCTCGCGGAATGTCGGGCATCGATCGTCCTCGGGCTTACTCTAGGGACCGGCAAGTTCCATCACTCGAGCTATCAGGCGGGCGACCTGTTTGCTCGCGCTCGCCACCTCATCGACGAGAGCGGGGCGAAGGCTTTTGCGAGCCTGCTGCCGTCCGGGGAGCTTTCGGCGGCGTAAGACGAACGAGAAGCGTGAATTCGCGGAGCCCATAGCCTCCCAGCACTTCGACCTTTGCGCCGAGCTTCTCGCAAGCGCCGACCCAGCGCCGTGGCTCGGTGCGATAAAGCTCTTGTTCGCTGGGTTGCGTGTCATGCGGCAGCATGAAATTGACGGCAAAGCCAAGCCGGCTGTTGTCGCGCAGGTCAGCGAGCACGGACTCGATATAGCTTTCCCACTCACGCACCGGATGCCCGAGCCGAACATTGAAGACACCGCTGGAAACGGAATAGTCGGCCATTCGTCCGCATCGGGAGCCGACGGCAAAGGTCGCCCGAGCATTGTTGCTCCAGCGGTCGCTGGCCGCTTCAATCATCGCCGGCGAGATGTCGACGCCGTGATAGGCGACCGCGGCGCCGGCGTGTCGCATCGCCAGATATTCCAGCAGCGCGCCATAGCCGCAGCCGAAGTCGTTCAGCCGGAACGGCTTTGCGAAATCGCATATCTTCAGGAGTTGCACAAATCGCAGATATTGCGAGACCGCATTCGGCCAATCGAACTCCAAGCGGGGTCGGGCCGTGACGTTCAATCGTTCCCGAGTAATAGGCGCGAACCCTGGCGCGCAGGCCGCGCATCCGTTTGCTTCAGCCCTTCTTGCGTACGCCCGCCTTGGGCCGGTCCGCGGGGATGGTAGGGACCGAGATGCTCAGATACGTCGTCTTTGAGAAGCTGTACGGGGTGCTGCCCGACGTCACGAGCACGACGCCTTTGGTGGCGCCCGACGAATGCCAGGTGAAGTACACCGGAAGAGGTGCGTTGCTTTCGAGATTTTTCTTGAGGGAAGCGATGATCTGATCGTGCCCCGTCAGACTCGACGCCTTGCCGTCCACCGTGGCGTCGGTTCTCGTCAGCATGTCGAGATATCGCAAGAAGCCCGACCGCTCGGACTCGCCTACCGGGGCAATGTTGATCAATGTAAATGCGCTTTTCAGCGTATGCTGCTTTGAGAACAGCTTGAACTCCTTCTGAAACCCGATCATCTCGGTCAGAGCATCTCCGACAGCGAACCTGGCATTCAATTGATCCTGAACATGCGGAACGTAGCCGTCTCTGACGAATGCACCCATTGCGTACCTCCCGAGAAATTCACTTGTTGAAAAACGCCATGCTATCCCGCTTGCTCGTTTTCGGCCAGACGCAAATGGCACGCGAGCCGGATATCATTGGCACAGCATCTGTGAAATTGCGGCACGGCAACACTCCTCCCGCCGCACGCAGTCGGAATAGGTTCGCGTTCGACTTGGCCCCCCCCCGTCGGAGGTTCGAGACAGCGGCGCTCTTGCCTGCAGCTTCGGTTTGGTCATAAGGTTGCACCCCCAAATGAGCGTCGCGACCACGCGACGCCAAGAAAAAAACGCCCGGGAGGAAACAATGACGAGCGTGTCCGTCAGCCGTCGCGCGTTCCTGAAGGTATCGAAGGTGGCGGCGGCCGGGGTCGTAATGTCGCCGGCGCTCATCGGTCGGGCGCAGGCCGCCACGCTGAAACTCAAATGCTCGTCGTCGCTTCCCAACGATCCGAAATATGCCAACGGCCGGGTCTATTATGACAATCTGGTGAAGAGCCTGAAGGGCAACGGGCTCGGCGAGCAGATCGAGGTCACCTTTTTTCCCGACAACCAGTTGGGGCAGGAAATCGACGTCATCAATTCGGTCAAGCTCGGGGTGATCGACCTGATGGTGTCGGGCTCGTCGATCTCGGCCAATCTGGTGCCGCTCGTCGGCACCTTCGATCTCGGCTATCTCTTCACGAGCTTTCCAGCAGCAGACCAAGGCGTTCGACAACGGTGCGGCGAAGCCGATCGAGGACGCGCTGCTCAAGGGCGGCAATATCCGTATCATCGCCTGGGCCTATAATTTCGGCGCGCGCAGCGTGCTGGCGAAGAAGCCGGTGAAGACGCCGGAAGATCTCGCCGGCTTGAAGATCAGAACCTTGCCCAATCCCGTGATCACCGAATGTCTGCGTCTGATGGGCGCGGCGGCGACGCCGCTCGCGTTCGGCGAAATCTACACGGCGTTGCAGGCCGGCGTGCTCGATGGGCTGGAACATGATCCGCCGACCATCCTCGCCAGCAAGTTCTATGAAACCGCCGAAGAACTACGCGCTGACGCAGCATATTTCTCGCCGCTTGCGATCTATTTCAGCGACGCGACCTATGGCCGCATGGAGCCGAAGCTGCGCGAGGGATTTCTCGACGCCGCCGGGAAAGCGGCGGCCGACACGCGCGCCCACGGTCTCGCCGTCGAGAAGGAGGCGCTCGCGGCGCTGGCAGGACAAGGGCGTCAGGTTGTCGAATGCGACAAGGAGGCGTTCCGCAAGCGCGTACTGCCGCAGACCGATAACTTCATCAAGGCGCATCCCGACGCGAAGCCGGTTGTGGACACGATCCGCGCCACCCAGGCTTGAGGCAGGGCCGATGCCAGGCGCCGCGCTCTTCGCCGAAGCGGCGCCACTTTATCACGGCGTCGCTGCTGGCGTTGAGCGACGCGATCGCGGCGATCCTGCTCGGCAGCCGATCTCTTGGTGGTCGCGGCTCGGTGCTGCTGCGCTTCGTCTTCAACGCGCCGGTGGAATGGGCCGACGACGTCGCGCGCGGGCTGATGGTCGGTTCGAGCTTCTTCGGCGCGGCGAGCGCGCTCGCCCGCAGCGAAAACCTCGGCGTCGCGTTCTTCGTCGCCCTGTTGCCGGCCAAGTGCGGCCCGTGATCGATGCGGTCGGCGCGCTGCTGGTGACGGTCATTTCGGCCTATGTGGCGTTCAACGCCGTCAAGCTCGGCGCGCTCACCGCCGGGCAGACCACGGGTTCGGGCCTGCCGCTGGAACTGACCTTCTATCCGATGGGCGTCGGTTCGATCTTCATGACGATCTTCGCGCTCGACCAGTTTCGCGCGCGCCCGCTGCGCGACGCGATCGGTGGCATCGTCGTCGCCGGTGTGATCGCCGGCCTCTATCTCGGCTGGGATCGCCTCGGCCCGGACTCGGTCCCGTCCTCCGGCACGCTGATGCTGATCGGGTTCTTCATCACGCTGTTCGGCGGATTGCCGATCGGATTTGCGCTGGCGCTGGCGGCGCTGATCTTCATCTGGGTCGAGGGCACGCTGCCCGGCGTCATCTTCGCCCAGCAGATGGCGCGCGGCATCGACAATTTCGTGCTGCTGGCGATCCCGTTCTTCATTCTCGTCGGCTATCTGATGGAAGCCAACGGCATGTCGGTTCGTCTGATCGAACTGTTGCAGCGCGGGGTCGGGCGCATGCGCGGCGGCCTCAACGTCGTGATGGTGACCTCGATGGTGCTGTTCTCGGGCATCTCCGGCTCGAAGATGGCCGATGTCGCGGCGGTCGGCTCGGTGCTGATCCCGGCCGCCCGCAGGTCCCGACAAAACCCGGGAAGCGCGGTCGCGCTGCTGGCGGCCTCTGCCGTGATGGCGGAAACCATTCCGCCCTGCATCAACCTGATCATCCTCGGCTTTGTCGCCAACCTGTCGATCGGCGGCCTGTTCGTGGCCGGCCTGCTGCCGGCCGGACTGATGGCGTTGGCCCTGATCGCCGTGTGCATCATCTTCGGGAAAACGCGCGGCAGCGGTCGAGGACGAAGAATCGCGAACGCCGGTATCCGGGCTGTGGAGCGGCGCGATCGCGTCGGTCGGCCTGATCTTCATGATTTTCGTCGGCTTCAAGAGCGGGTTTGCGACCGCGACCGAAATTTCGGCCTTCGCCGTGGTCTATGCCCTGGTTGTCGGCGGCGTCGTGTTTCGCGAACTCGGTCTTAAATCCGCCGCCGCGACACTTCGTGCAGGCGGCGACGCGTTCGGGGCTGGTGCTTGTTCATCGTCGCCGCCGCGCAATCGCTGGCGTTCATCCTGACGCTGCAGCAGGTTCCGCATGCGGTGGGCGAGATGATGCTCACGCTGTCGGGCACACACGGCGTCTGGCTGTTCCTGCTGCTGTCGATCGCGGTGCTGATCGTGATGGGTTCGGTGCTGGAAGGCGCCGCGGCGCTGATCATCTTCGGACCGCTGCTGCTGCCGGTCGCGGTCAAGCTCGGCATCGATCCGCTGCATTTTGGCGTCGTGCTGGTGATCGCGATGGGGATCGGCCTGTTCGCGCCGCCGCTGGGCCTTGGCCTCTACGGCGCCTGCCTGATCGGCGGCGTGCCGATCGAACAGACGGTCAAGCCGATCATCGGTTATCTCGGATTGCTGTTAGTATGCCTGCTGGTGATTGCCTTCGTGCCTTCGATCAGCACCGCATTGCCGCACGCCTTCGGCTATTGACTTAAGGAGAACGCGTTGAAAATTCTGCTGACCCACACGCCCGAATTCCGGCGCCAATATTACGGCGAGCGCAGCCTGAAGGGGCTGCAGGCGCTGGCGCAAGTCAAGCTGCACGAGGCCGACGAGGTGCTGGATGCGTTAGCCCTGATCGAAGCCGCCCGCGATGTCGACATCATCGTGGCCGATCGCGTGACCGAGGGCAGGGCTGAGATCTTTCCGCAGCTCCGAAAACTGCGCGCGTTCGTTCGCTGCGCCGTCGATATCCGCAATATCGATGTCACAGCTGCTTCCGCGGCCGGCGTGCTGGTGACGCGGGCATCGCCCGGCTTCGTCTCCGCCGTGACTGAACTTGCGCTCGGCTTCATGGTCGATCTGTCGCGCGGGGTTTCGCGCGCGACCGCGGATTATCATGCGGGGCGCAAGCCCGAAGTCGTGATGGGGCGGCAACTCGCCGGCAGCCGGATCGGCATCATCGGCTATGGCAGCATCGGCCGCCATCTCGCTCGACCTTGCCAAGGTGCTCGGCATGGAAGTGATGGTCGCCGATCCCTTCGCGACCGTTGACGACGCCGGTATCGCGCATCTTGCGCTCGACGATCTGCTTTCCCGCGCCGATTATGTCGTCTGCCTCGCCGTCGCCAACGAACAGACCGAAAATCTGATCGGGCAGGCGGCGCTGGCGCGGATGCAGCCGCATGCGTTCTTCATCAACCTGTCCCGCGGCAATCTGGTCGATGAAGCCGCGCTGGCGGCGGCGTTGCGCGAGCGTCGCATCGCGGGCGCGGCGATCGATGTCGGCCGCGCGCCGGACCAGATGCCGATGCCGGAGCTCGCAAGACTTCCGAATGTCATCGCCACGCCGCATATCGGCGGGCTCACCCCGCAAGCGATCGAACACCAGGCGCTGGAGACGGTTCGACAGGTCGAGGCGATCATCAAGGGCGAAGCTCCGGTCGGCGCGGTCAATGCCGAGCACTGGACGCGGCGGTCCGCGAAGGACGCGCGATGAAGCGGCTGCCTTTCTTCTACGGTTGGATCATTGTCGCGGTGACCTTCGTCACCATGGCGATCGGCGTCAACGCACGCACCGCGTTTTCGCTGTTGTTTCCGCCGATCCTCTCGGAGTTCGGCTGGGAACGCGGCGTCACCGCCGGCGCGTTCTCGTTCGGCTTCGTGGTGTCGGGCGCCGTGAGCCCTTTGATCGGCCGCCTGATGGATCGCGCCGGTCCGCGCGCCGTGATGGAATTGGGCGTCGCGCTGATGTCCGGCGGCTTGCTGCTGGCGCCGCTGACCACCGAGCCCTGGCATCTCTACGTGACCATCGGGGTCATGGTCGGCGCGGGGAGCATCTGTCTCGGCTACTCCGGCCAATCGCTGTTTCTGCCGAACTGGTTCGTCCGTCGCCGCGGGCTTGCGATGGGGATCGCCTTTGCCGGCGTCGGCATCGGCTCGGTCACGCTGCTACCCTGGGTGCAGCACATGATCGAAGCGACCGGCTGGCGCACCGCCTGCACGGCGATGGGGATTGTGGTCCTGATCGTGCTCGCGCCGATCAATCTGTTGTTGCGCAAGCGGCCCCAGGACATCGGGCTCGAGCCGGATGGCGACGCCGCACCTGCCGCGTCAGCGGCCAAACCGGTATCGAATATCCTCGATTCCGTCTGGGCCGGCACCGACTGGACGCTTGGCCGCGCGCTGGCCAAGGCGCGGTTCTGGTGGATCGCGCTCGGCTATTTCTGCGGACTGTACATCTGGTACGCCGTGCAGGTTCACCAGACCAAATATTTGCTCGATATCGGCTTCAGCCCGAACGTCGGGGTTTGGGCATTGGGTGTCGTGAGCCTGTTGGGGATTCCCGGCCAGATCGTGCTCGGACATGCCTCCGACCGGATCGGGCGGGAACCGATATGGGCGATCAGTTGCGCGGGTTTTGCGATTTGTTTCGGTTGCCTGATTGGGCTGAAATATCAGCCCAGCCTGCTTTTGGTTTACGTCATGGTTTTCACCCAAGGCGCGCTCGGCTACGGCCTCACGTCCGTCATGGGAGCGGTGGTGCTGGAGATCTTTCAGGGCGCCCATTACGGCAGCATTTTCGGCTGCATCATGCTGGCAGCGCTCGCGGGCGGCGCGGCCGGCCCCTGGGTCACCGGGTTTATCCACGATGTGACCGGGAGCTATACCATCGCGTTTGCGATCGGGATCGGCGTCAGCGCGCTGTCCGCGTTCGCGATCTGGATGGCGTCGCCGGGCAAAATCCGCGCCGTCGCCGGCCGGTTGCATCGGGTGCCTGCCGGCATCAGCGCCGGCTGAAGGTCCTCACAAGTATTGCAGCAGTCCGAGGCGGAGAGCGGTAACGTAAATGCAGGTCCCAGTGGCGATGGCCCAAAGCGGATTACGTCGGCTGAACACGACGAACATAGCGGTCGCCAAGCTGATCGCGACCGACAGCGCGTCGTGATCGGCGGTCCGCATCATCGACATGCCGCTTGCCAGAATGAGGCCGAGCGCGATTGGAACCAGTCCCTCCTTCAACAGACCTATCCAGCGCTTGTCCGACCAGCGGTTTACCGCACGTCCGGCGAGGAAGGCCAGCGAGCAGGACGGGATCATGATCGCGAGCGTCGCTACCGATAGCCCCGCGAGCCCGGCCAATTGCCAGCCGATCAGACTGACCAGGATGATGTTGGGACCGGGCGCTGCGTTCGAAATCGCGAACAGGTTGGCGAAGCTGGCGTCGTTCATCCAGCCCTGGACGTCGACGGCCTGGCGCCGGATCTCGGGTAGAACGGCGTTGGCGCCACCGATCGAGACGAGGGAGAGCACCGCAAAAACGCGCGCGATCTGGATAAGGATGCCGGGGATCATACGCGTCGCTCCAGCGCCGCCGCCGTGACGCCCAGCGGGACCAGCACCAGCACGACCGGAACGAGCGGCCAGGCGAGAAGTCCGATGGCGGCAACGGCCATGGTCCCCACCAGCAAAGCAAGCGGCTTCAGTTTGATCTTCCGAACCATCTTCAGCGCGGTGCCCAGGACCAAACCCGCGGCACCGGCGGCCGCGCCGACCAGCGCGGCTTTGACCTCCGGTACTTCCGCGAAACGTTGATAGACGACCGCAAGCGAAGTCACGATCACCAGTGGCATCGCCATCTGGCCGAGCAGGCACGCCAACACCCCGCCCACGCCCTGGAAGCGGTCGCCGATCATGACGGAAGCATTCATCGTATTTGGGCCGGGAAGGATCTGTCCGATGCCGAGGATCGCGGCGAATTCCTTGTCGGTCAGCCAGCGCCGTTCCTCGACGATGACGTGCCGCGCCCACGGTGCAATGCCGCCGAAGCCGAGCAGGCCGATCTTCAGGAATCCAAGAAAGAGCTCGCGCTTGCTGACGCTGCGGTGAGCCTGCTGATTTTCCTGCAAATCCGCGTTCATTATGGTCTCCGCGCTGTGCTTGCCGATTTGAAACGCCCTTGCTCAGCATATGAACCGAACGCTGGCCCGCTTTGAAAGATGGGCCGAAATATGCTGAAATCGAGCCATGGTCAGACATATCCGCGCCCAGGAGATCGAGGCCGTGCTGCGGCCGATCACCGCCGTCGGCAACGACTATCCGGCAGGCCATTTTCACCCGGCGCACCAGCATCGCCGCTCGCAGCTGTTGTTCGCCGAATGGGGAACCATGCTGGTGCAAACCACCGACGGCGCCTGGATGGTCCCGACCCACCAGGGCATCTGGATTCCCGCCGGCGTCAGCCACAGCATCACGATGCTTTCGCAAGTAGCGACAAGGAGCGTCTATCTGGAAAACGACGCCGCGGAAGGGATCGGGAAGCAGTGCAGGGTGGTCGGCATATCGCCGCTGTTGCGCCAGCTGCTGATCGAGGCGGTCGACCTTCCCGCGGAGTATGATCCCATCGGCCGGGCCGGCAAGATCATGTCGCTGCTGATCGACGAGATCCATGCGGCGCCGGTGCTGCCGCTCAGTCTTCCGCTTCCGGGTCACGCGCGGCTGGCGCAACGATGCCAACAGTTCCTGAAGCATCCGACCGCTCAGGACACGCTCGAGCTTTGGAGCTCCGAACTCGGATTGAGCCGGCGGACGTTTACGCGTCTGTTCAGGCACCAGACCGGCCTCACTTTTTCAGCCTGGCAACGCCGCGCTTGTCTGCTGTCGGCGCTGCCGCGGCTGCTCCGCGGCGAACGGGTGACGACGATTGCCTACGACCTCGGCTATTCGAGCCCGGCCGCCTTTACCGTGATGTTCAAGCAGCTGGTCGGCCTGGCTCCCAATGCCTATCGCAAGGGGACGTTCGGGCGGTCGGGCGGTGTTTGACCGGAATTCGCCGTAGTGCCGCCTCGGAGAAGCAGCGAAATATTCGCCGGCTGTCTTCAGATCAAACGTTTGGTCAGGCCGATGAAACTCCGATCGCGCGCTGCAGATCGCCGATCGCGCGCAGAAAGCTGTCGGAGGGCGTGGTTTCCGGATCGATCAGACGGTGCAGACGAAAGCCGTCCTCCAGCGCCAGCACGATCGCGGCGGTCCATGCCGGATTCAGCGATCCTTTTTTCCCGCTGTTCTTCAACGTGGTCTCGACGATATCCGCGATCAGCTTTCGCCTCGCGCGCAGTCGCTTGGCGAGTTCGGGTCGGCGCTGTTCGGCGCGCGCCACATAGAGGATCATCTCCATGTGCAGCAGCGGGGAACGGCCGAGCGGATCCTGTCGGCTGCGGTCCATGGTCTTCAGCGCATCGATGAAATCCGCGAGACTTCTGTGCCTCGTGAGAAGATCGAGGTTGCGTCGGATGGATTGCTCGACGTGATCCTCGAGCATGGCGATGATCAGTTCGTCCTTGCTGTTGAAGTTCGAATAGAACGCCCCGCGCGTGAAGCCGGCCGCCGCTGCGATCGCCTCGATGCTGACGCCGATGCCCTGTTCCTCGAACACGCGCGCCGCCGCCTCGAACAGCTTTTCGCAGGTAGCGTCCCGGGTCGGTCTGGTTCGAACTCTTGACATCGGCGCATTTTAGGGCAGAATGCAATTCGATACAACAATGTATCGAATATCAGTGCGGCACCCGCTTCGCGGCAACCCATTAAGGTCACCATGAACGAGCAGGTTTTGACTGCGACTACCGAGCCGCTGTTCAATCCGCTGTCGCCGGAGTTCATTCGCGATCCCTATCCGCATTACGAGCGGATGCGCACCACTGATCCGATGCACGTCACGGCGCACGGCAATTTCGTCGCGAGCCGGCACGCGGAGGTGAGCCTTGCGCTGCGCGACAAGCGCTTCGGCAAGGACTACGTCGAGCGGACGATACGGCGCTACGGCCCCAAAATCATGGAGGAGCCGGTCTTCCGCAGCATGAGCCACTGGATGCTGCAGCAGGATCCTCCGGATCACACGCGGCTGCGCTCCCTCGTGGTGAAAGCCTTTACCGCCCGCCGGGTCGAGGACATGCGCCCGCGCATCCAGCAGGTGGTGGATCGGACGCTCGATGCCAACGTCGATCGCGGCCACATGGACCTGATCGAGGATTTCGCGTTCCGTCTGCCGGTCACGATCATCTGCGACATGCTCGGCATCCCCGAGGAGCACCGCGAGATTTTCTACAAGGGCTCGCGCGACGGCGGCCGAATCCTCGATCCGGTACCGATGACGCCAGCCGAGATTGCAGAGGCCAATGCCGGCAATGCGATGGCGCAGATGTATTTCCAGCAACTGTTCGAATTGCGCCGGCGTAGCCCCGGCGACGATCTGACCACGCAACTGGTGCAGGCCGAGGAAGACGGCAGCAAGCTGACCAACGAGGAGCTGACCGCGAACATCGTCCTGTTGTTCGGCGCCGGCCACGAGACCACGGTCAACCTGATCGGCAACGGGCTGTTGGCGCTCTACCGCAATCCGGATCAGCTCGCGCTGCTGAAGGCCAATCCCTCGCTGATATCAAACGCGATCGAGGAATTCCCTCCGCTACGACTCCTCCGTGCAATTGAGCGGCCGGGTTGCGCTGGAGGACATTGACGACCTCGGCGGCAAGAAAATTCCCAAGGGCGAGACCGTGCTCTGCCTCTTGGGCTCGGCCAACCGGGACCCGGCGGTCTATCCCGACCGGCCGGATCGCCTCGACATCACCCGTCCCAATGTGAAGCCGCTCTCCTTCGGCGGCGGCATTCACTTCTGCATCGGCGCCCAGCTGGCGCGGATCGAGGCGGAAATCGCGATTTCGACCCTGTTGCGCCGTCTCCCCGAATTACGGCTCGATGATAAGGAAAATCCGGACTGGCGGCCGACTTTCGTGCTGCGCGGCCTGAAGAGGTTGCCCGCAAGCTGGTGAAAGCGTCGGCGTCAACTGATGCGGGAAGTCACGCGAGGGTGCTGTGACTTCGCCACACTTGCCCCTATATATGTAATGCTCCGGCGCTGATTTCGGCGTGGCGGCGGCTGGGCCGCATGTGCGGGAGCATGCCCAAGGGGAGACCCCGTGCAGACGACGCTGCTCGGATTGGCGATTGCCTTCATCATTGCGCTGGTTGCCGCGCTGATCGGGCCGTATTTCATCGACTGGAACCAGTTTCGGCCGCAATTCGAGGCCGAAGCGAGCCAGGTGATCGGCGCGCCGGTGCGGGTGGCGGGCGAACTGGACGCGCGGCTGTTGCCGACGCCCTCGCTCAGGTTACGCTCGGTCGTGGTCGGCGGTCCCAACGATCTCGGCAAGGTTCGCGCCGACAAGCTCGACGTCGAGTTCAGCCTGGGCGAATTGATGCGCGGCCAATGGCGCGCCAATGAGCTCACCATCGACGGCATGGCGCTCGACCTCGGCCTCGATCCGCAAGGCAGGGTCGATTGGGTGGCATCGAACGGCAAGTTCAATCTCGGATCCCTGTCAATCGACCGCTTGAACCTGACCGGCCGCGTCGCGCTGCACGACGCCGCCAGCCACACCACGGTGGAGCTCAATGACATCGCCTTTTCCGGCGATGTGCGCTCGCTGGCGGGATCGCTGCGCGGCGACGGCAGCTTCACGTCCGGGGGAACGCGCTACCCGTTCCGGGTTTCATCCGGACAACTCGCCGACGGTGGCGGCACTCGCCTCCATCTCAACATCGACCCCGGCGAGCGAGTGCTGTCGGTCGATCTCGACGGCGTGCTCTCTTTCGAGGCGCGGGCACCACGTTTCGAGGGCGCGGTAACGCTGGCGGTGCCGGCCTCGCCGAAGCCAAGGGCCGGCGAGACCGCGCCGACGCCGTGGCGGGTATCGGCCAAGGTCAAGGCCGATCACGTGAAAGCCCAGTTCGAGCAGATCGAAGGAAGTTTTGGTAGCGAAGAACGCGCGCTGAAATTCGCAGGGCTCGGTGACGCCCGCTTTGGCGCGTCGCCGCTGCTGCACGCCGATCTGTCCGCGCGGCAGCTCGATGCCGACAGGTTCATTGCAAAAGATACTGCCAAGGAAACTACCAAGGAAACTACAAAGGAAAATTCAAAGGGCAGTCCGAAGGAGGCGGCCGCCGAGCCAGTGCGGTTGGTGCCGGCGCTGCGTGCGCTGATGACGGCGCTTCCCCATCCGCCGCTTCCGGCGCGGATCGAATTCAGCGCCGAGCAGATCATGCTCGGCGGACGTCCGCTGCAGAATCTGGTCGCCGACCTGCATGGCGATGCCGCGGCCTGGAGCATCGACCGGCTGGATTTGCGTGCGCCCGGAGGAACGCAAATTGCCTTCAGCGGCGCCGCCGCCCAGCCCGGCAGCGCCAAGGGCACACTCACCATCGACTCTTCCGATCCGGATGTGTTGATCGCCTGGCTGCAGGGCCGCGGCGATGTCGCCTATCGCAGTCAAAAGCCGCTGCACCTGCGCGGCAATGTCGAGGTTGCCCAGGACCATGTTTCCATTGACCAGTTGAAGGCCGAGATCGATGGCGGTGCCGTCGAGGGACGCGTGGCGCTGGCAACACCGGCGGCGGTCGGGGGCTCGCGCTTCGAAGCGGTGCTGAAGGCGGATCGTCTCGATCTCGATGCGGCGGCCGCGTTTGCCCGATCGCTTGCGGGACCAGCAACCGATTGGCCGGATCAGGCGACGGTTTCCCTCGATATCGGCCGCGCCATTTCTGCCGGCCAGGAATTGCGTCCGTTCGCGGCGAAATTCGGCTACACGCCAAAAACCATCTCGCTTGATCGCTTGAACTTCGGCCAGGCCAGCGGCGTGACGATGGATGGGGCCGGCAGTTTGGATCGGGCGGATGCGACCGGCAAATTGGTGCTGAGCGCGGGCGCCGCTTCGCTTGCGCAGATCACCGCGCTGGTCGCGCCGCTTGCGCCTGCACTCGCCTCGCGGCTCGATGCGATCGGCACAGTGCCGGGGCCCGCGCGCCTCAAATTGGCGCTCGATACCACCAAGAACACTGAAGCGGCCGATCGCACCAGCGCGCGTGCGGTCCTCGATCTCGATGCGCCGCAGTTGAAGGGTGTGATCACCCTCACGGCAAAGCCGCTGGTTTCGGCGATCCGCACCGGCGATCTCGAAGGCATCAGTCGTAGCGAAATCTCGATCGAATCGAAACTGTCGGCGGGGCGCGGCGATTCACTGCTCGCCCTGCTCGGGCTCGATCAAGCAGTAGCCGCCGGCGATGGCGGGGTGCAGTTCGAGGGATCGGTGAGCGGCGTCTTTCGTGGACCGTTGCGGTTGAATGCAAGGATGTGGGGAGGGAGCCTGGACGCCGAGGCGCAAGGCACTGCCGAGCCATGGGCGCAGACCCCGACGGCCAGCGTCAACTTGAGGGTTCGCAACGTCAACCTGGCGCCGATGTTCGGCCTCAAGCCTTCGGACAGTGCGGCGCCGAACGTCAGGGTGGTCGCGCATGTCGCGCTCGCCGGCAACAAGTTGACCTTCGACGATCTGGATAGCGTGGCGGGCGGCTCGCGGTTGCGCGGGCATCTCGCGCTCACCCTGGACCAGCCGCGGGAATTCGACGGCGAGATCGGCCTCGACGCACTCGATCTGGCGCCGGCTTTTGCGCTCGCGATCGGCGCCGCCGGCCATGACGCAGCCGAGCCGCTCGGCGCCGGGCTCATGAAGGGTTGGCGCGGCCGGGTCGCTTTCCAGGCGCTGAGCGGCGCGCTGCCGGGAGGGGCTGAATTGCGCCCCTTCGGCGGCATCTTGAAGAGCGACGGCCAGTCGCTGACGATCGATGCCATCAAGGGCAAAATGGGCGGCGGCGACGTCACCGCCAATATCGATACCAGACAAGATATCAACGGCGTGGCCTTGAATGCGCGCATCGAGTTCGCCAACGTCGATGGCGCGGCGCTGCGCTATCGCGGCCTGAAGATGCCGGCGGGCCGCACCTCGCTGCAGATGACGCTGGCAAGCCAGGGCCGCAGCGTCGCTGCCTTGACCGGCGCGCTTTCGGGAAGCGGAACCGTGACGCTGCAATCGGCCAGCATTGCCGGGCTCGATCCGCGCGCCTTCGACGTCGCGATCCGCGCCAGCGACTCTGGCCAGGCGACAGATGACTCAAGACTGCGGCAGATCGTCGATCCGGTGCTTGTCGGCGGGCACCCTATCGGTCGCCTCGGCGCAAATTCCATTCACGATCCGGGACGGGCGGCTTCGCGTCGACGCAACGGCGCTCGACGCCACCGGTGCCCGCGCCATCGCATCGGGCGGATACGACATTCCTGCCGATCAGGCGGACATCCGTGTCAGCCTGACGTCCGACGCCGTCGGGTCGGGTAGCAGCCGCCCGGAGATCCAGCTGTTCGCGGTGGGCTCGCCTGATGCGCTCCACCGCAATTTGGACGTTGCGTCGCTGTCGTCATGGCTGGCGGTGAGGGCGATTGATCGCGAAACCAGGCGGCTGGATTCGATCGAACACGGCGAACCATTTCAAGCACTGCCGGCGTCAATTCCACCATCGTCCGCAGCGCTGCCGTCGCCCACGGCGCCCGAGGCCGCGCCGTCGGAGCCGATCCCCTTGGACGCGCCGGCGCCCGGGCCTGACCCGCGCCGGTTGCTGCCGAAGGCAAAGACCGTTGCTCCGCATCCGTCGGCCGTGGCGCCGGCGCCACCCATCGTGAGCCAGCAAGCCACGCCGCTGCCGCCGCCGATCGAAGTCAGGCCGCCGCCCGGTCCGGCGCCCGTTCCCGCCAAGCCGAAGCCGCGCCCGCCGATCCTGCTGACGCCGCCGGGTACGATCCCCTAGCCTAGCGATTCCTCAGTGAGATATCCCGTTCCACGCCGATCGCTTGCAAGAAGGCCCGGTCGTGGCTGACCGCGATCAGGGCTCCATCGAAATCCGCCAGCGCGGCTTCCAGCACCTCAATCGATGCGAGGTCGAGGTGATTGGTCGGTTCGTCCAACAGCAAGAGCAGGGGCGGCTCCGGTCGCGCAAACACGCAGGCCAGTCCCGCACGCAGACGCTCGCCACCGCTCAGTGTGCCCGCAATCTGCAGGGCCGCCGTGTTACGGAAGGCGAAACGCGCCAGCGCGGCGCGCGCCTCGTTGTCGGACAGGTCTGGGTTCAGCCGGCGCAGATTGTCGAGAATGCACGCGGGCGGATCGAGCAGTCCAACATGCTGGTCGAGCACAGCAATGCGATCAGTCAGGTGGTGAACTTCGCCCGCCGATGGCTGCAGTTCACCTGTGATCAGGCGGAGCAGCGTGGTCTTGCCGGAACCGTTGCGGCCGGAGATCGCGACGCGTTCGGGGCCACGAAACTCGAATGATAGCGGTCCAAACAAACGGTGCTGCGCAAAGTTCATGACCACATCACGGAGAACGACAAGCCCGCGACCACGGGGCAGATTTGTTTTCGGCAAATCGATCGAAAGCGGTGTCAGCACCTCTACCCGCGCACGGGCTTCCTCAAGAGCGGCCGTGCGATCTTCGATCATCCGATCGGCGAGACGACCCTCGCGAGCGCCGCTGTTCTCGGCGCGCTGCTTCTCGGCGTCCATGAACATCTTGTCCTCGATGCCCTTGGCGCGCCATGCGCGTCCGGCCTTGTCGCGACGCGCCTTCTTCTCCTTTGCCTTTTGAACGGCGCGTTCGGCGTTGCGCAGCGCATCCGAGGTTCGCTTGAGGTCGGCCTCGGCACGGGTTCGCGCCGCGTCGCGTTGTTCGGCGAACGCGGACCACGCGCCACCAAAAACCGTCACGCCAATGGGAGTGAGTTCGATGATACGGTTCACGCGCCCGAGCACGACGCGGTCGTGACTGGCGACGATCACGCCGCCGCGCCAGCATTCGAACAGGCGGGCGATGGCTTCGCGGCCTTCGATGTCGAGATTGTTGGTGGGCTCGTCCAGCAGCAGCACGTCCGGCGCCTCGATCAACAGGCGGGCGATGGCCACGCGCGTTCGTTCGCCGCCGCTGAGCGAAGCAATCGCCCGGTTCAGCGGCAACGCGGCGGGAAGCCCGGTTTCGGCCAATGCGGCGCTAAGCCGGGATGGCAGGGTCCAGTCAGCCTGGTTGGCGTCGTCCAGCGACCCCTCGCCGCGTTCGATGCGACGCAACCGGGCGAGGTCGTTTGCCACGCCCAGGGCCTGCGAGACTGTCAGTTTCTCGTCTGCGAGCTGGGCGAGCATGCCAAGCGAGCCGGCGCGCCGGATCGATCCGGCGGCGGGTTCGATCTCTCCGGCGATCAGCCGCAGCAACGTGGACTTGCCGGAGCCGTTGCGGCCGACGATGCCGATGCGCTCCCGTCCGAGCGCAACTGTCAATCCATCGAATAGCTGGCGGCCGTCAGGGGTGACGAGGGAAATGGAATCCAGGGTGAGCAACGCGGTCATGGAGCAGGCTTTCCGAAATGGACTCAAATCGCGAGCGCGGTTCGCTTGGCGAAATCCATTGCGGTCTCCATGGGCGTTAAGCTGGATGGAGCTACGTTTTAGAAACCTGAGGGGCTCCGCGCAAGGGGGCGCGGTCGCCGATCCGCTCGACCGGTAGCTGGCGCAATTACGCCGCCAGATCCGGCGCGGGGACGCCGCGCTGAAAGGCCAAGAGATCGAGTGAGGGCGGCTCTTGCCCGGTGACGATCGAGCAGCAGGCGTGAGCCTGGCCGCGATGATGGGTCTGGTGATTGAACAGATGCAGCAGGATGTCCTGCAGCTTCTGCCGCTGCGGCTGACCCGACATCGTCTGGTACGACACGGCCTCACCGAGATCGGCCTCGCCGTAGCCGCCGACGACATGTTTCAGGCGGGCATCCTCGGCCAGGCGGGCGCGCAGGAGATCGTTGCGCCCTTCGAACAGAATGGCGTCGAGACGGTTCGGGTGTTCGCCCTCGCCGGTCAACCGCTTCAGCCAGACGCGGTCGGTGAGCAGCAGGTGATTCAATGTGCCATGCAGGCTGCCGAAGAACACGCCGGTCCGGCGCCGGTACGCTTCGTCCGGCATCGAAAGCGCCGTGCCATAGAGGCGGCGGTTGGCCCAATGGTTGTAGTCGGCGAGCTGCCTGAAATTCTCGATGCTCATCGTCGGTCCTTTCGCGGGTTTTCACCGATGCTAGCTTGATCCGGCTTGCCAATTGGTGAGATTATCTCACCAATTGCAAACGGAAGCACCGATATGGCGAGGTCCGCTCCACCCTCGGCGCGCGCGCTAGCGGCGCTTTCCCTGCTGGCGGCGCTCGGCAGCCTGCGCGAGGCCGCCGATCGGTTGGGGGTGACGCGCTCGGCGCTGTCGCACCGGATCGCCGAACTGGAAAAGAGCCTCGGCGTGGCGCTGGTGCGCAAGGCCGGGCGCAAACTCGTTCTCACCGAAGACGGCGAACGGTTGCTCGGGAGCGTGGGCGACGCGCTCGACCGGATCGATGCCGCGGTGCAACCGTTCCAGCGCAACCGGGGGCAGATCCGGCTTTCCACCGTTGCGACCTTCGCCTCGCATTGGCTGATCCCCCGCGTCGCGGAATTCCAGGCGCACCATCCCCAGATCGAGGTGGTGATTTCAACGACCACGCGGGCCGTCGATCTGCGAGTTGAGGACTTCGATTGCGCCATCCGTCATGGCCGCGGCGCGTGGAAGGGTCTCGCCTCGACGCTGTTGTTTGAGGAAACGTTGATGCCGATTGTGGCTCCATCCGCTGCCGCGCGCATCAGTTCGAACGCGGGGCGGCGTTGGCAGGGTATCCCGCTGATCCGGGCCCGGTCGCGCTTCATGGACTGGTCGAGATGGCTGATGGCCGACCTCGCCCTTGCCGAGAAGCCGGCGAAATGGCTGACGGTGGAAACGCGCGCGCAGGCGCTCGATGCCGCGATCGCCGGCGCGGGCATCGCGCTGACGGACATGGCCTATATCGGTCCGCATGTGGCCGAAGGCAGGCTGAAGATGCTGGCCGAACGTCCGCTGCAACTTCAAACCGGTTACTATTTCGTGCATCCGACTGACGCGCGCAACGCGCACCTGTTGGCGCTGTTCCGCGACTTTGTGGTCGAGGCGGCGCGGCCGTTCGGCAATCGGCGCTACTTCGGCGCCAACGGCGACGTCATCACCATGGGCGCGAAAGAGAGCTGAAGAAATTGATCGGCATTTGAGCGAATTCTTAGCGACAATACTTATTCGCCGATTTTACGGAATGATTGCGTTTGCCTGGCATAGTCGGACGCTGTCGCTATTTTGCTCGGCGTTTGCCGCGAATTAAGGTTTTTTTAAAATGAGTGAGGCGAATTCGTTTTTGCGAGACCTCAATGACGCGATCGCGCGAGGAACGGCGGAAAGCCGCACGCGAGCCCTGTGGCACGCGACGGATCTGATGCTCACCGGCCGGTTTAGCGACGAGGAAATCTGGACCTTCGGCGATGTGATCGGACGGCTCGCGGATGAGATCGAGGTCGCGGTCCGAGCCGAGCTCGCAGACCATTTGGCCGCCTTCGACAAGGCGCCGACCAATATTATCCATAAGCTTGCCTTTGACGATTCGATCGAGGTCGCAGGTCCCGTGCTGCGGGAATCCCGGCAGCTCGACAACGAAACCCTGGTTACCAACGCCCAGACCAAAGGCCAGCCGCATTTGCTCGCGATCTCCCAGCGAAAATCCCTCGACGAGGCGGTGACCGACGTGTTGGTGCGGCGCGGCGACCAGGAGGTCGTGAAATCGGTTGCGAGCAACCAAGGCGCGCGCTTCTCGAATTTCGGCTTCCTGCACATGATCACGCGAGCGGAGGGCGATTCCATTCTCGCCGAGCAACTCGGCCTGCGCAGCGACATACCCCGGCATGTTTTTCAGCAACTGATCGCCAAGGCGTCCGACAATGTAAAGAAACGGCTGGCGCGCGAACGCCCTGCGATGATGGACGAAATTCAGGTCTCGGTGAGCGACGTCGCCGGCGCGCTGCAGTCCAAGTTCGGACCCGCCTCGCGAAACCACTTTGTCGCCAAACGGGTGGTGGCGACCCAGCATCGCCAGGGCAACCTGAACGAGGAAAGCATCGCAGGATATGCCCGCTCCCACCGATTCGACGAAGTCACGATCGGACTGTCGCTGTTGTCCTCGTTGCCGAGCGACGTGATCGAGCGCGCCTTGGTGGACAAGAACAGGGAAATGCTGCTGGTTCTCGCCAAAGCGCTCGGCTTTTCGTGGGGCACCATGATGTCGCTGTTGTTTCTCGGTGCCAAGGATCACCGCATCACCGCGAAGGATTTGAAAGATTTCGAAAGCGAGTTTGCCTCGCTCGACATCGAGACCTCCCGCAGCGTTCTCGAATTTTATAAATCGCGCAAGCATCTCGAATCGGGCAGCTCCGGCCCGAGCCGCCAGCCGCAGCTTCACGCGCATTGAGACAACCGATCGCAGACCGGCTTGGGGAAAGACTGAACATGAATGTGACCCACCTCGAAATCGAAGTGCGCCAACTTCTGGGCCGGGTTTCCGGCGGGTCCGCGTCGGACCAGCCGTCGGTGGATACGGCCTGGCTGGTTCTCGAAGCCGCCAACGATCTCGGCGACGAGCCGGCCGTGGAGGCGTGCCGTCGGGTCATCGATGCGGATCTGAACGGCGCGCCCGCCTCCAGGTCCGATCTGCAGCTTGTCACCGACTATTTCAGGTGATGCCCGGCGGATACGGCCGCGCGTCTCAGCCCGCGCCGAGCGCGACGGCGACGTTGTAGGTGGCAAGGCTCGACGCATAGGCCAGCGCCAGCATGTAGGCGAACGTGACCGCCATCCATTTCCAGCTTCCGGTTTCGCGGCGGATCACGGCGAGCGTCGACGCGCATTGCGGGGCGAAGATGTACCAGGCGAGCAGCGACAGCGCGGTCGCGAGACTCCATTTGGTGGCGAGCACCTGGCCGATCTGTTCGGCGGCTTCCTTGCCGCCCTCGATGGCATAGACGGTGCCGAGCGCGGCAACCGCGACCTCGCGCGCCGCCATGCCCGGGATCAGCGCCACCGCGATCTGCCAGTTGAAGCCAAGCGGCGCCAATAGCGGCGCGATCGCCTTGCCGATGATGGCGGCGAGGCTGTAGTTGATGGCGGGTCCCTCGGCGCCGGCGGGCGCTTGCGGGAACGATGCCAAAAACCAGATCAGCACCATCATCGAAAAGATCGTGGTGCCGGCGCGCTGCAGGAACATCTTCGCCCGGTTGTAGACACCGATTGCGATGCTGCGCACGCGGGGCATCTTGTAGTCGGGCAATTCCAGCATGAAGGGCGCCGGCGCGTAGTCGCGCCACATCAGGAATTTGATCAGGAACGACACCCCGAGCGCGCTGGCGATGCCGGCTGAGTAGAGGCCGAACATCACGAGCCCCTGCAAATTGATCCAGCCCCAGATCAGCTTGGGCGGGATAAAGGCGGAGATGATCAGCGTATAGACCGGAATCCGCGCCGAACAGGTCATCAGCGGCGCGATCAGGATCGTGGTGAGCCGGTCGCGGCGGTTGTCGATCACGCGGGTTGCCATGATGCCCGGGATCGCGCAGGCGAAACTCGACAACAGCGGAATGAAGGCGCGCCCGTGCAGACCGGCGCCGCCCATGATGCGGTCCATCAGGAACGCCGCGCGCGCCATGTAGCCGAAATCTTCGAGCAACAGGATGAACAGGAAGATAATGATGATCTGCGGCAGGAACACCACGACGCTGCCGACGCCGGAAATCACGCCGTTCTGCACGAAGCTCTGCAATAGCCCGGCCGGCAGGGTGTCGTGAGCCAATTGTCCTGCCGCATCGAATGCGCTTGACAACAGCTCCATCAAAGGCTGCGCCCAGGCGAACACCGCCTGGAACATCACGAACAGGATCAGGAGCAGGATCATAAGCCCGCCCACTGGATGCAGGACCACGGCATCGATCCGTGCGGTCCATGTATCCGGCCGCGTCGGCAGGCTGACCGTCGCGCCAAGGATGCGATCGGCCTCGCGCTGGGTGGCCCGCAGTCCGGCGACCGTGAGCGGCCGCCAGAGATTTTCCCGGGCCGGCGACTGCGCCTGCGTCAATATATCGTCGGTCAGGCGCAACAGGTCGGCGGTGCCGCCCTTGCGCACCGCGATCGAGGTGACCACCGGCACGCCGAGCGCTTCCGCGAGATGCGGCACGTCGACGCTAACGCCGCGGCGGGTCGCGATGTCGAACATGTTGAGCACCAGCGCTAGCGGCCGGCCGGTGCTTTTCAGTTCGAGCAGGAGGCGGATCGTCAGCCGCAAATTGGTGGAATCGGCCACGCAAAGCACGAGGTCGGGAAGCGGCTCGCCTTTGGCCTTGCCCAGCACGATATCGCGCGTGATCTCTTCGTCCGGACTGCGGCCGCGCAGCGAGTAGGTGCCGGGCAAATCCACCAGCGAGACCTGCCGCCCCCTCGGGGTCACGAACGATCCTTCCTTGCGCTCCACCGTGACGCCGGGATAGTTCGCGACCTTTTGCCGGCTGCCGGTCAGCGCATTGAACAGCGAGGTCTTGCCGCTGTTCGGCGTGCCCACCAGGGCCAAATGCATCAATGGAGCTTCCATCGGCTGTGGGGTCCGGTCGCGTCAGGCGACGATGATAGCCATGGCTTCGCGCCGGCGCACCGCGATGGTGACGTTGTCGACGCGTACCGCGATCGGATCGCGCCCGATGATGCCCTCATGCAGCACCTCGACCTTGGCGCCCTCGACGAAGCCGAGTTCGATCAGCCGGCTCTCCAATTCGACGTCCGGCAGAGCCGAACCCGCTCTCGCGGCGGCCAAATGCTGGATCACGCCGATATAGCCGCGTCGGGCCAGCCCGAGCGGTAGTTGCGGTGGCGTATCGTTATGTTCGGTCATGATCCTTATTTTCAATCGGGCGCCGACAGGTCAAGCGCCGTGACCGGAATGTCGTTGCATCTTAGAGCGATTGTAAGATGCCCTTGTGTGGTCAACAGTAAGGCACGACCCCGAAGGGCAACTTGATTGCGATCAAGTCCTCAAGATCCCGCGGGGAGAGCGGTCATCCCGGTTCCGAGGGAATGCCGCCGAGTCGCCGGGGTTAATACAGGCGGCTGGAAGCAACGTTACTTTAGAACGCACAGGAGCCACGCAATGATCAATTTTGCGATCAGATTTGTGACACTGGCCATGTTTCTGACGGCGCTGGTCGCGGCGCCGCCGGTAAATCCGGCGCATGCCGCTGGAGGGGGTGGTGGTGGTGGTGGTGGTGGTGGTGGAGAAGATATTATGCATCCCTCTTCCCCGCCGGCGCCGGGCAGCAAGGCCACCCACGCCACTCGCCCGACCAAGAAGAAGCCCAACAAGCAGTCTCTCTTCGACGATCCCGCCTTTGCCAAGGGGTATCGCGAGGCATATTCGACGATCTACGACCGCAATGACTACGCCGGCGCCATCGAGCAGCTCAAGGCGCTTGGCCACGACGACTTCGCGAATGTGGCCAACCTGATCGGCTATTCCTATCGCAAGCTCGGCGACTACAAGCTCTCGCAGGTCTGGTACGAGCGTGCGCTGAAATCCGATCCGAACCACGTGTTGACATGGAACTACTACGGTCTGTGGCAGATCGAACAGGGCAATCGCGACCAGGCGTTGTATCATTTGAGCCGGATCGGTGCGATCTGCGGAACCGACTGTGCGGAATACAAATCCCTGGCGGCGGCGCTCGACCAACCGCCCGGCACCGGACTCGTCTATTAGCGTCATGCTCAAGACAAAGAGGCGAGATCACGATCCGGTTCAATTTGATCGGATCGTGATCCGGCCGGCCCATCGGCGCTGGGACATGCAGAGCACGGGCGCGCGTTCCATTCAGGATGCGCGCCCGCGCTTATCATCCCCCCGACGATGCGTGGTGCTTTACATCGGCCGGCGCGACGACCGCCATGTTGCGGTTCTTGAAGTAGTCGAGCACGAACAGCCGGATCGCCGACGACAGATTGCCCTGCTGGCGATTGCCGTCGATCTCTCCCACCAGTTCGGACAACGTCATATTCCGAAGCGCCGAGATTTCCTTCATGCCGTTCCAGAAAGCCTCTTCGAGGCTGACGCTGGTCTTGTGACCCGCAACCACGATCGAGCGTTTTACGACGGGCGATTTCATGAGGCATCTCCGCCGTCGATTTGGTGCTGGTCCAACAACTCGCTTGCACGTTCGGCGCGCTGCTCATCGCCCGCGCGTTCGGATTTGGTTCGGCCGAACCGCGCGCGGTTGACCTCGGCATGTTTCGCCGACTCTGCGCGCGCCGCGCGCTTCTTAAATCGCTTTAGATTGACTATGTCCCCCATGCCCGTCTCCATCACGAAACCAATCGGCGAGAAGCGACAATTTCAGAAAGGCGCATTCGCTGCGCCGAAACCAATGTGGAGGAATACGCGTTAACAAACTCAATCGTCATTACTGGAAATCCTCTTTACGACGCCCTTCTAGCGCCAAGATTGTGTCTCGCTCTAAGAAAACAAAATAAGTTGTGCTCTAGTAAGGTCGAACGCTATCCGATCGATCTCAATCTCTAGCGATTATGATCTATAACTAATATCAGCGTACCGTAAATCGTCCGGCGTACCCGTAGTTTAACGGGGTCATCCTCGCGCAGCTGATCAGCAAGCGTGTTTTATCTTGGCCTGGCTGAACGTGCCGGTCGAAGTCCGAACCCGATAGAAACCCAAGCGGCACAGGCTCTTCTTTCAACATAGTTCCGCGCGCGCGTGTTCCGATTGGGTCATCTTTGCGGCATTGTCGCAGCCGATGTTTGGCGCAAGCGTGGTAACCATCATGAGCGAACGTTGCTTCAACTCACGGAGTGTATCGCTCACGAAATGCTCGGCGAACGAGCACACGGCATCGGCGAGCAGTTGAATTGAATGCATCATACAATACGTAAGCGTCGACAAAATCGTGCAGGTCGGTTGGTTTTCCGGCAGGACCAATTCGGTTACCGCCAGCTCTAGCCATTTAGCGCCACAGCCGAGCTGCGCGGCGCGATCGGAAAGTTCCTGACCGACCGTCAGCGGGGTTGCGTGCCGGGTATGGGCGCGGTCGATCTTGACGATCTTCGCGAACGCCTTCTCTTTGCCACGCAGCGCGCGGTGAAGTTCGCTCAACAGCGGAACCACGTCGTGCACGATGTTCGGGGCTGCCGCGACCTGGATCGCGGTCGGAAACGAATTGTTCGACGACGGGCCGATGTCGACATGATTGTTCTGCGCAACCGGTATTTTGGAACCGAGTTCGTCTCCGGGCAGCCCGTTGACGCGATTGGCGATCACGTCGTTGAGGTTGGTATCGGCCCGTGGGCCGGTCTGCCAGAGCGCCGGCGGAAATTGCTCGTCCAACTTGCCGCCGGTCGCCTCGCTCGCGGCGCGAGCAATGGTGCGGTTGATCCGGTCGCGACCGATGCGGAAATTCTGTCGCGAGCGATCAGTCTGTGCGCCCCGGTGACGATCGGCGGCAGCCTCGATCGGACCGAAGCTGTCGGTTTCCACGCGCGTGGAACTTGATTGCGTTGGTTTGGTCGATCGGGCCATCAGACACATCCGTCGGTTCCGGAAAACCGCTCGATGCAATTTTCCGGCCTACGCGTCGGCCTACGCCATCACTCACATTGCAAACGGCGCCGTGTTGCGAGCCCGCGGATCATTTCTTGCGGAAGCGATCCAGCCGCACGACCTCGGCACCCTCAGTCGGCTTCGTCGGCTCTTCACTTGTCTCCGTGGAAGGTAGCGGCGCAGGCACCGCGCCGGCCGACGGGGCAGGGGCCGCCGGAAGACTCTTGTCCGGCGCCTCGGCCGCGGCATCGGACGCCTCGAATTTCAGACCGAACTGCACGGAAGGATCGAAGAAGCTCTTGATGGCACTGAAGGGGACCACGAGGCGTTCCGGAATGCCGCCGAACGACAGGCCGACCTCGAACCGGTCTTCCGATACCACCAGATCCCAGAACTGGTGCTGCAGGATGATCGTCATCTCTTCCGGGTATTGCGCAAGCAGCCGCGGCGAGAGTTTCACGCCTTCGTCCCGGGATAGAAAGGTGATGAAGAAATGATGCTCGCCCGGCAAACCGTGGGCGGCGGCGTCGCTCAACACCCGGCGCAGCACCCCGCGCAGCGCATCGCGCGCCAGCACGTCGTATCGGATATGGTCGGTCGCCATGATCGGTCCTGTCAGATATGCACATCTCGCCGGCCAGCCGGCAGCCCGACTCGCCCTTTTGGCCCATGCTACTCCGGCGGCGGCCCGAGGTCAGCAGGTCTCGTCGGCGGAAATTGCAGCAAATCGGCCCGGCAAGAGACAAAGGGAAAGCTAAAGTGGAGGCTTCTGTTGCCAGGTGCCTCCGAACCCCGCCTAACGGAGCTTAACCCGCCAGGACTTCAAGTGTGGTCTTTCAAACTGCGTTACGCAGCCTGAGCAACCGGAGCAAAGTTGTCGTTGGCAACTATTGCATTAGCCCGATAACGGCGGAACAATACCGGGAAAAAACACGCCCTTTACGCCCTCGTCGATCCTGTTTCGCCCCCGCCGAAGCCCGCCAGCTATGACTGATTGCGGGCTTAGGTGGAGGCGCCGGGTACTGCCCCCGGGTCCGAATGGTTTATTGCGACGGCACTTTATTTCCATAGCCGGCGAACCGGCACTGCCAATATAGGGTGCAAAGGTTGAGAAAGACAGTGCCGGATTGGGTGTTCGACCCTCGCAAGCGGTGATCGCATGGCCGGAACACGCCAAATTGGCTTCCCCTCGACGCGGCTGCCGTCTTAAATTTAGCAAATGTCAACGGATTCGCCGCCGGCCGCGGCCCATGCGCCGGAGATTCCAGCCCCGACCACAACCCCGCCCGGTCTGCTCACGCTGTTTTTGGCCTTTGCCAAAATGTCGCTCGCAGGCTTCGGCGGGGTGCTCGCCTTTGCCCGGCGAGGCATTGTCGAGGAGCACCGCTGGATGACGGCGGAAGAGTTCAACGAAACATACGCGCTCTGCCATTTCCTCCCCGGTCCGAACATCGTCAATTTGTCGGTGGTGTTCGGATCGCGCTTTGGCGGCATTGCCGGCGGGATTGCGGCCTTTGCCGGACTGGTCGGCCCGCCGATGCTGCTGGTCACGGTGCTGGCCGCGCTTTACGCGCGTTACGGCGACGTCGACGCCTTGCGGCGCATCCTGGCCGGGGTGTCCTGCGGCGCGGTGGGACTTTTGCTTTCAGTCGTCTTCAAGATGATGATGCCGCTCATCAAGAGGCGTGACGTGATCGGTCTTGTCGTCATGGTTGCGGTGTTCATCGCGATCGGTCTGGCACGGTTGCCGTTGGAGGCGGTGCTGCTGGTGGCGGTCCCGATCAGCGTTGGAATCGTCATTATCATGCGGCGGCGGGCCACGGCATGACCCCGAACGGCAATCCGGTCTGGGCGCTGGTGTGGACGTTCGGCCTGATGTCGCTGTTTGCCGTCGGCGGCGCCAACGCAGCGATCCCGGAGATGCACCGCATTGCCGTCGATATCAGGCACTGGCTGACGGACCGGCAGTTCGCCGATATCTACGCGATCTCCCAATTGTCGCCGGGGCCGAATGTCTTGATCGTGACCCTGATCGGCTATTCGGTGGCAGGCATTGCGGGCGCGCTCGCGGCGACGCTGGCGATGTGCGTGCCCACCGCCGCACTTGCCTATTGTGTGAGCCGGCTCTTGACCCGATCGTCGAGCAAGTCGCGTTGGCCCGCCATCATCCAGAAGGCGCTGGTGCCGCTTTCGATCGGATTAATGGCCGCGAGCGCGCTGATCGTGGCCCAAGCCGCCGACCGGACCTGGGCCGCGCTCCTGGTCACGCTGGCTGCGGCCGTGATCGCCGCCACGACGCGGCTCAATCCGCTCTGGATATTGCTTACTGGGGGGATTTTGGGTTTAGCCGGCTTGATCTGAGAAGGGTAAAATACCCATTTTTCCGGGTATAATCTCCGCCCGCAGGCGAGTCGTCGCTGTCGGCCGGCGCGCCCGGTCGCTACATTCGCCGCGTCAGCGGAACCCGTAACCGAACGCCGAAACCGAACGTCATGAATCAGTACCACGATCTGCTCGAACGGATTCTCGCCGACGGCGCCGAGAAGCGCGACCGCACCGGCACCGGCACGCTGTCGATCTTCGGCCACCAGATGCGGTTCAACCTGTCGGCCGGATTTCCGCTGCTGACCACCAAGCGCTTGCCGCTGAAGGCCATCGTGCACGAATTGCTGTGGTTCCTCAAAGGCTACACCAACATCCAGTACCTGAAGGACAACGGCGTCACGATCTGGGACGAATGGGCCGACGCCAATGGCGATCTCGGCCCGGTCTACGGATCGCAGTGGCGCTCCTGGCCGGCGCCGGACGGGCGACACATCGACCAGATCGCCGACGTCGTCGCCATGATCAAGCGCAACCCGGATTCGCGCCGCCTGATCGTGACCGCGTGGAATCCGGCCGACGTCGACAAGATGGCGCTGCCGCCGTGCCACTGCCTGTTCCAGTTCTATGTCGCGGACGGCAAATTGTCATGCCAGCTCTATCAGCGCTCGGCGGACGTATTTCTCGGCGTGCCCTTCAACATCGCCTCCTACGCGCTTCTGACCATGATGGTCGCGCAGGTGACGGGACTGAAGCCCGGCGATTTCGTTCACAGCCTCGGCGACGCGCATCTTTACTCCAATCATCTCGAGCAGGCGCGGCTGCAACTGACCCGGCCGACCCGCCCGCTGCCGGCGATGAAGATCAACCCCGATGTGAAGGACATCTTCGCCTTCCGCTACGAGGATTTCGCGCTCGAAGGCTACGACCCGCATCCGCATATCAGGGCCGAAGTCGCGGTGTGAGCGGTTGAATGTCCCTTGCCGTCTATCGCGCGCGTCCTGAGCAGACCGGACTTATCCTCTCCTTGGTCCGCGAGCTCGCCGAATACGAGAAATTGCTCCACGAGGTCGAGGCAACCGAAGCGATGATCGGCGCCGCACTGTTCGAAGACCATCCGCGGCTGTTCTGCGAGATCGCGGAATGGGACGGCGAGCCGGCCGGCTTCGCGGTCTGGTTCAACAATTTCTCCACCTTCAGCGGCCGCGCCGGCATCTATCTGGAGGACCTGTTCGTGCGTCCCGCTTGTCGCGGCAAGGGCATCGGCAAGGCGCTGCTTTCGCATCTTGCCAAAGCCTGCGTTGCGAATGGCTGGTCGCGCCTGCAATGGTCGGTGCTCGACTGGAACGAGCCGTCGATCGCCTTCTACAAATCGCTCGGCGCGGTCTTGATGGATGAGTGGACGGTGTGCCGCGTCAATGGTCCGGCGCTGACCGCGCTGGCGAAGGCCGTGCCATGATGGAAATCGTGCTGATCGTCGCGGTCGCCGACAACGGCGTGATCGGATCTCACGGCGCGATTCTTGGCGGCTGAAGACCGACCAGCAACGCTTGAAGGCGATGACGATGGGTAAGCCGGTGGTGATGGGCCGCAAGACCTTCGCCTCGCTGAAGCGGCCGCTTCCCGGCCGAACCAATATCGTCGTGACGCGCGACCAACAGTTTCGCGCGGCCGGCGCGGTGGTGACGACGTCGTTTGCGGTCGCGCGCGCGGTCGCGCGTGCCGACGCGCTGCGGCGGCGGGCTTGCGAAATCGCCGTGATCGGCGGCGCCGAGATCTACGCGCAATGGGGCGAGATCGCCGACCGTCTCGAGATCACCGAAGTGCACAGCCGGCCCGAAGGCGATACGACGTTTGCGGCGATCGATACCGCCGTCTGGCAGGAGGTCGCCCGCGAGCGCCATCCGGCCGGTCCGGACGACAGCGCGGCCTTCTCCTATGTGACCTATCGCCGCCGCAAGCCGCATTAACTGCATTCTCCTAATGTTTACATTGACAATTACCGGCTCAGGCTTAGCTGCTCTGGGCCGTAAGCTTGCGTTGTAAGGGCCGGGACGGTCCCCTATAAAGCCTGCCGTATTGCGGGCCCCGGGCGGCTTTGTCCCCGGACCCCGCGGAGGAGAGGTATCGATGCCGTGGAAGAATCAGGGCGGTGGCCCATGGGGCTCGGGTCCTAAGGGACCATGGGGCTCCGGCCCGCAACCGGTCGGGCCGAGGCCGCCCGATCTGGAGGACCTTCTGCGCCGCGTCCAGGACCGGCTGCAGCAACTGCTGCCGGGCGGGTATTTCTCCGGCCTCGGTATCGCGCTGATCCTGCTGATCGCGCTCGCGATCTGGGGATTGTCCGGCTTCTATCGGGTGCAGTCCGAAGAACTCGGTATCGTGCTGCGCTTCGGCAAATATGAACGCGATGCCCAACCCGGCTTGAACTATCACCTGCCATATCCGATCGAAACCGTGCTCCTGCCCAAGGCGCTGCGGGTTTCCACCATCTCGATCGGCATGACGCTGATCGACGATCCGACCCGTCGCGGCAGGACCATGCGCGACGTTCCGGAAGAAAGCCTGATGCTCACCGGCGACGAAAACATCGTCGACGTGGACTTCACCGTGCTGTGGCGCATCAAGCCGAAGGGCGCCGCCGAATACCTGTTCAACATCCAGAATCCCGAAGGGACGGTGAAGGCGGTCGCCGAAAGCGCGATGCGCGAGGTCGTCGGCAAATCCAACATCCAGCCGATCCTGACCGGCGCGCGCACCTCCACCGAACAGTCGGTGCAGGAGCTGATGCAGAAGACGCTCGACAATTACGGTTCGGGCATCCTGGTGCAGCAGGTGCAGATGCAGAAGGTTGATCCGCCGGCGCAGGTCATCGACTCCTTCCGCGACGTGCAGGCGGCGCGCGCCGATCTCGAGCGGTTGCAGAACGAGGCGCAGACCTATGCCAACCGCGTCGTCCCCGACGCCAAGGGCCGCGCGGCCCAGATCATCCAGGCCGCCGAGGGCTACAAGCAGCAGGCGGTCGCCGAGGCCACGGGCCAGAGCGCGCGCTTCCTGAAGGTCTATGAGGAATACAAGAAAGCACCCGACGTGACGCGCGAGCGCATCTATCTCGAGACCATGGAGCGTATCCTGGGCAATTCGGAGAAGCTGATCTACGACGGCGGCTCGACGCCGTCGCAGGGTGTCGTGCCCTATCTGCCGCTGAACGAGCTGACGCCGAAGCCGCAACCCCCGGCAACGACCGGATCGGTAACCCCCGGCAACGCCGGTGTCACCGTGCAGAGCGGAGCCACGCGATGAGATCGCCCGTCACAGGCATTATCATGCTGCTGTTGCTGCTTGGCGCCCTGCTCGTCGGCTACAGCTCGGTCTTCACCGTGGATATGACCGAACAGGCGCTGGTGGTGCGGCTTGGCAAGCCGGTCGATGTCGTTACCGACCCAGGCCTGCATTTCAAGGCGCCGTTTATCGATACCGTGATCGACATCGACAAGCGCATCCTCGATCTCGAAAACCCCTCGCAGGAAGTGATCGCTTCCGACCAGAAGCGGCTGGTGGTCGACGCGTTCGCGCGCTACCGCATCAAGGATGCATTGCACTTCTATCAAAGCGTAGGCTCCATCCAGGCCGCCAATATCCAGTTGACCACGCTGTTGAACGCATCGTTGCGCCGCGTGCTGGGCGAGGTCACGTTCATCCAGGTCGTGCGCGACGAACGCGAGGCGCTGATGGCACGGATTCGCGACCAGCTCGACAAGGAGGCCGGCGCCTACGGCATCCAGGTGGTCGACGTGCGGATCCGCCGCGCCGACCTGCCGGAGCAGAACAGCCAGGCGGTCTACCAGCGCATGCAGACCGAGCGTCAGCGCGAGGCCGCCGAGTTCCGCGCGCAGGGCGCGCAGAAGGCCCAGGAACTCCGCGCCAACGCCGATCGCCAAGCCACCGTGATCGTGGCGGAAGCCAACTCGCAGGGCGAGCAGATCCGCGGTACCGGCGACGCCGAGCGCAACCGGCTGTTTGCCGAGGCCTACACCCAGGACCCGGGTTTCTTTGCCTTCTATCGCTCGATGTTGGCTTATGAGAGCGGGTTGAAGAGTGGTGATACCCGCTACCTGCTCAAGCCCGATTCGAACTTCTTCAGGTATTTCAGCAACCCGTCGGGTAAGGAGGGCGGGCCGTCCACGGCGTCCGCAGTGCCGGCTGCTTCCCGGCGCGGCCGCGACGTCGACGTCGCCCGCGGCTCCGAAACCGTAAGAGCCAGCAATAAGCCAACGCGAGATGACGCCGTCCGCTTTGGAACGAACTTGACAGGGGCGAAGCGAAGCTTTTGCTTCGTCCGCTCAACAAGAAGAGCAAACGGGAGGTTCCAGTCCGATGAGGTCCATTGCGTTTGCCGACTTCCTCATCGGTGTGGGTGTCCTGTTCGTGATTGAAGGCTTGATGTTCGCGGCGAGCCCTGCCTGGATGCGGCGGGCCATGAAAAGCGCGCTGGCGACGCCGGACAACATCCTGCGCGCGGTCGGCATCGGATCGGCGGTCGCGGGCCTGATCCTGATCTGGGTGGTCCGGCGTCCGATCTAGAGCCTGATCCGGAAAAAGCCTGCCCCGCACTTGGACAGGGGGATGGGAACCGGTTTTCATGCTCAAACAATGAGCTAGGGTGCAATGAGCTAGGGTGCGATGAACCCATCGCACGCTAGCTCCCGGGGCCAACGCCATCGTGAAGGGTCAACGTCGGGTTTTTGCCGTATTGAGTGGCATTTATGGCAAAGAAATGCCGAAGCCAGGTGCTTGCGCGGCGTCCCCGTTCGGGCGCAGTGTGCGCCGCAAACAGTGTTTCGTTTACGCTTCGTTTACTTCGTTTCTTGGAGAAAACAAATATGACCGCTGCGACATCCGCCTTGAGCCATCGCCTGCGGCCGATATTGGCCGCGATCTCAATCGGCGCGGCTGCGGCGCTGGTCTCGCAGCCTGCGTTGGCGCGCGGGCCCGAGGGCATCGCCGACGTCGCCGAGAAGGTGATCGACGCGGTGGTCAACATCTCCACCTCGCAGACCATCGAGGCCAAGGGCGACAGCCACAGCACGATGCCGCAGCTGCCGCCGGGTTCGCCGTTCGAGGAATTTTTCGACGACTTCTTCAAGAACCGCCGGGGCGGCAAGGGCGGCGACCTGGCGCCGCACAAGACCAACTCGCTCGGCTCCGGCTTCATCATTGATACTTCGGGCATCGTCGTCACCAACAATCACGTCATTGCCGATGCCGACGAGATCAACATCATCATGAACGACGGCACCAAGATCAAGGCCGACATCGTCGGCGTCGACAAGAAGACCGACCTGGCCGTGTTGAAGTTCAAGCCGCCGCGGCCGCTGGTCGCGGTGAAGTTCGGCGATTCCGACAAACTCAGGCTTGGCGACTGGGTGATCGCGATCGGCAATCCGTTCAGCCTTGGCGGCACGGTGACCGCCGGCATCGTCTCGGCGAAGAACCGCGACATCTCTTCCGGTCCCTATGACAGCTATATCCAGACCGACGCCGCCATCAACCGCGGCAATTCCGGAGGTCCGCTGTTCAACCTCGATGGCGACGTGATCGGCGTCAACACGCTGATCATTTCACCCTCCGGCGGCTCGATCGGCATCGGCTTCGCGGTGCCCTCGAAGACGGTCGCAGGCGTGGTCGACCAGCTCCGGCAGTTCGGCGAATTGCGTCGCGGCTGGCTCGGCGTCCGCATCCAGAGTGTTACCGACGAGATCGCCGAGAGCCTCAACATCAAGCCGGCGCGCGGCGCCCTGATCGCGGGCGTCGACGAAAAGGGGCCGGCGAAACCGGCAGGCCTCGAGCCCGGCGACGTCGTCGTCACCTTCGACGGCAAGGACATCAAGGAGCCGAAGGACCTGTCGCGCATCGTCGCCGACACCGCGGTCGGCAAGGAAGTCGATGTCGTCATCATCCGCAAGGGCCAGGAGGAAACCCACAAGGTCACGCTCGGGCGGCTCGATGATCCCGACAAGGCGCAGCCGGCCTCTGTCAAGACCAACGATCAGCCCGTGGACAAGCCGGTGACGCAAAAGGCGCTCGGGCTCGATCTTGCGACCCTGAGCAAGGACCTGCGCACCCGCTACAAGATCAAGGACAGCGTCAAGGGCGTCCTCATCACCGGCGTTGACGGCACTTCGGACGCTGCCGACAAGCGGCTCTCCGCCGGCGACGTCATCGTCGAGGTCGCGCAGGAGGCGGTCTCAAGCGGTGCCGACATCAAGAAGCGCGTCGATCAGCTGAAGAAGGACGGCAAGAAGTCGGTGCTGCTGCTGGTCTCCAACGCCGACGGCGAACTGCGATTCGTCGCGCTGAGCGTGCAGTAGGAAAATACCTCGTCATGGCCGGGCTTGACCCGGCCATCCATCTTCGTTCGCGAGAACTCTTTTGAAGACGGATGGATGCCCGGATCAAGTCCGGGCATGACGAGCCAACACGTCAAGCCTATTCCACGAACTCGTCCCTTCGATACCCCTGCGCATAGAGCAGCGCCGTGAGGTCGCCGTGGTCGATCCGGGCCGCCGCGGTCGCGGCGACCGCGGGCTTGGCGCGATAGGCGACGCCGAGCCCCGCATGCTGGATCATGCCGAGATCGTTGGCGCCATCGCCGACCACGAGCGTATCGATGTCGTCGAGGTCGAAGGATTCGGTGAGTTCGATCAAGGTCGCAAGCTTGGCGGCGCGGCCGAGGATCGGTTCCCCGACTTCGCCGGTGAACTTGCCGTCGCGCACGATCAGCGCGTTGGCGCGGTTCTCCTGGAAGCCGAGCTTGGCGGCAACCGCGTTGGTGAACAGCGTGAAGCCGCCCTGAGATCAGGCAGGTATAGGCGCCATTGGCGCGCATGGTCATGACGAGCTCGCGGCCGCCTGGCGTCGGCGTAATCCGCTTGGCCAGCACTTCGTCGACCACGCTGACCGGCATGTCCTTCAACAGCGCGACACGCTCGCGCAGCGCCGGCTCGAACTCGATCTCGCCGCGCATCGCGCGCTCGGTGATTGCAGCGACATGCGCCTTCAGCCCGGCAAAATCCGCCAATTCGTCGATGCATTCCTGGCCGATCATGGTGGAGTCCATGTCGGCCAGAAAAAGCTTCTTGCGCCTGGTGGCGAGAGGCTGCACGACAATGTCGATCGGCAGATCGCCGCGGGAGGCGCGCAGCCGGTTCTCGATCGCGCGGAGGTCGTTGCTTTCTAGAGGAGTCTGGCCGGTGAACGGGATATCGACCGCCACCTCGTCGAACAGCCATCGCGCCGGCCCTGCCGAGGGCAGCACGGCGAGCGCGCCGTCGACGATGGTGGAGTCGAGCGCGGGGTCATTGGGATTGCAGATCAGCGTGGCGACGAGAGACATCGGATGGTGTTGTTGAGCGACAGCAGCAAGGCCGTGCTTATCGCAGGACCGACCGCCAGCGGCAAGTCGGCACTCGCGCTCGAACTTGCGCAAAAAACCGGCGGCACGGTCATCAACACCGATTCCATGCAGGTCTACCGCGATCTGCGCATCATCACCGCGCGGCCGACGCCCGCGGAGGAGGCGCGCGTGCCGCACCGGCTCTACGGCCATGTCGACGCCGCCGAGAATTATTCCGCCGGCAGTTGGGTGCGCGATGCGGCGGCGGAGCTCGCGGAAGTGCGCGCGCAAGACGGCTTGCCGATTTTCGTCGGCGGCAGCGGGCTCTATTTCAAGGCTCTCACCCAAGGCCTGTCCGCGGTGCCGCCGGTCCCCGCCGAGGTGCGCGAAAGCGTGCGCGCGCGGCTGGAGCGCTGTGGCGTCGAGGCGCTGCATGCCGAGCTTGCGCGCCGCGATCCTCTCTCCGCCGAGCGTCTCAAGCCGCGCGACCGCACCCGCGTCGCACGCGCCCTCGAAGTTGTCGAAGCGACCGGGCGCTCGCTGACCGACTGGCATCGCGAAGGCCTGCCGCCGCTATTGCCGAGGAGCGCATTCAGCGCGCTGTTTCTCAGCCCCGAGCGCGACGAGCTTTATGCGCGGATCGATGCGCGGTTCGGCGCGATGCTTGCGGCCGGCGCGCTGGAGGAGGTCGCCGCGTTGGCCGCGCGAAACCTCGACCCGCTCCTTCCCGCCATGAAGGCGCATGGCGTGCCGGCGCTGATCCGGCACATCCGCGGCGAGATTTCGCTCGACGAAGCCGCCACGATCGGCCGCGCCGACACCCGCCATTACGCCAAGCGCCAGTTCACCTGGTTCAGGCATCAATTGCCGGAGTTCGAGTGGGTGAAGCCGGAGGCGGCGAGGGCGTGGCTGGAGGGCGTCCCCGAATAACGTTCGTTTGAGCATTCGCTAGCTGCAAAAACACTCGCCCAACGCGGCGAACCCCGCTAATCTGTAAAAATCGCGTCGACTGGTTGCCGTGCCTTGACTTCCGGGGTTTGGCCGCTATGGTTTGCGCAACCTTTGGGAAGTTCTGAGCCGCCACATGCGTAATATTATTACCAAACTCCTTATCGTCGTCGTACCCAGGCGCACCGCCGGGGATGGCTGAACGCCATCCAAATTCGGGCGGTGTGCATGGGGCCTCTTCGGGCCCTTTTTTATTTCCGTAAAACAAAACTGAAGAAGCCCTCGAGCATGATCCGGAAAAGTGGGTTACCGGTTTTCCCTCGCGACAAACGCGAAGCGTTTGCGCGGAGATCATGCTCAAAACAATAAGCTAGAGCGCGCAATCGCGCCCTAGGCAACGAACCACGATCCGGAGCAAGCCATGAGTAAGACGAGTCACGATCCGAACCAGATGACCGGCGCTGCCATGATCGTGCGCGCGCTCGCCGATCACGGCGTGAAGCACATTTTCGGCTATCCCGGCGGCGCGGTGCTTCCGATCTACGACGAGATCTTTCAGCAGAGCGAGGTCGAGCACATCCTGGTGCGGCACGAGCAGGGCGCCGGCCACGCCGCGGAAGGCTATGCGCGCTCGACCGGCAAGCCGGGCGTGGTCCTGGTGACGTCCGGTCCCGGCGCCACCAACATGGTGACGCCGCTGACGGACGCGCTGATGGATTCGATTCCCCTGGTGTGCATCACCGGCCAGGTGCCGACCCATCTGATCGGCAACGACGCGTTCCAGGAGTGCGACACGGTGGGCATCACCCGTCCGTGCACCAAGCACAACTGGCTGGTGCGCGATGTCAATGATCTCGCCAAGGTGCTGCACGAGGCGTTCTATGTCGCAGCCAGCGGCCGCCCCGGACCGGTCGTGGTCGACGTCCCGAAGGACGTGCAGTTCGCGATGGGCACCTATCATCCGCCGCGCAAATCCGACGTGCACATCTCCTACGCGCCGCGGCTGAAGGGCGATGCGGCCCAGATCCGCAAAGCCGTTGCGCTGCTCGCTGCCGCGAAGCGGCCGGTGATCTACTCTGGCGGCGGCGTCATCAATTCCGGACGCGAAGCCTCGAAACTGCTGCGCGAGCTCGTCGAGGTCACCGGCTTCCCGATCACCTCGACCCTGATGGGCCTGGGCGCCTATCCGGCGTCGGGCAAGAACTGGCTCGGCATGCTCGGCATGCACGGCACCTACGAGGCCAACATGACCATGCATGGCTGCGACGTCATGCTGTGCGTCGGCGCGCGTTTCGACGACCGCATCACCGGGCGGATCGACGCGTTCTCGCCGGGCTCCAAGAAGATCCACATCGATATCGACGCCTCCTCGATCAACAAGAACATCCGCGTCGACGTGCCGATCATCGGGGACGCCGCCAACGTGCTCGGCGATCTCCTGCAGGTGTTCAAGGCGGAGGCGAAGAAGCCCGATATCAAGGCCTGGTGGGGCGAGATCGCGAAATGGCGCGCGCGCAATTCGCTGTCCTACAAGAAGAACAACGATATCATCCTGCCGCAATACGCGATCCAGCGGCTGTTCGAGTTAACGCGCGGGCGCGACACCTACATCACCACCGAAGTCGGCCAGCACCAGATGTGGGCGGCGCAGTTCTTCGGCTTCGAGGAGCCGCACCGCTGGATGACCTCGGGCGGGCTCGGCACCATGGGCTACGGCCTGCCGGCGGCGATCGGCGTGCAGGTCGCGCACCCCGACAGCCTCGTGATCGATATCGGCGGCGATGCCTCGGTGCAGATGACGATCCAGGAAATGTCGACCGCGGTCCAACACGAACTGCCGATCAAGATCTTCATTCTGAACAACCAGTATATGGGCATGGTGCGGCAGTGGCAGCAGCTGCTGCACGGCAACCGGCTGTCGCATTCCTATTCCGAGGCGCTGCCGGATTTCGTCAAGCTCGCGGAGGCCTATGGCTGCGTCGGCATCCAGGCGATCAAGCCGGCCGATCTCGACGGCGCGATCAAGGAGATGATCACGGTGAAGCGGCCGGTGCTGTTCGATTGCCGGGTTGCGGCCCTGGAAAATTGCTTCCCGATGATTCCCTCGGGCAAGGCGCACAACGAGATGCTGCTGCCGGCGGAATCCACCGACGAAGCCACCGCGGCGGCCTTCGCCGGCGGCAAAGCGCTGGTGTGACGATGCGTACGATCATCATGAGCCGCGCGCCGCAAATTCCACTGTCGTCGTCCGGCTTGCCGCCTCCGCTAAAGCTCCGGCGCGCCCGCGGTCGCGAGCCGCGTCGAAGCCCTCGACTCGCCGAAGTCCGCCTTCGGACGAAGGCGTTGGCGTAGACGGGACCGGACGATCCAGCAACCCGTGCGCTCTCGATTCGATCTTGTGCGCCGGCGTTTACTGGATCCCCGCGTTCGCGGGGATGACCGTGGAGGCGCGCGCGATGGGCAGAGGCGCCGATGTTTGATCTCAACCAGCTCGAGCGCGCGCAGGACGTCGTCCATGCGGCGATGCCGCCGACGCCGGCCTATGGGTGGCCGTTGCTGTCGCAGCGGCTTGGCGCTGACGTCATCGTCAAGCATGAGAACCACACGCCGATCGGCGCCTTCAAGGTGCGCGGCGGGCTCGTCTATGTCGATCGCCTGAAGCGCGAACGTCCCAGCACGCCCGGGCTGATCTCGGCGACGCGCGGCAATCACGGCCAGAGTCTCGCCTTCGCAGGCAACCTCCACGGCCTGCCGGTGACGATCTACGTGCCGCGCGGCAATTCGGTCGAGAAGAACCAGGCGATGCGGGCCTTCGGCGCCAGGCTCATCGAATATGGCGAGGATTTCCAGGCCGCGCGCGAGGAGGCCTATCGCCGCGCCGCCGCGAGCGGGCTTGAAATCGTGCCCGCATTTCATCCCGATCTGGTTCTGGGCGTTGCGACCTATGCGCTCGAATTGTTGCGCAAGGCGCCGGAGCTCGACGTGATCTATGTCCCGATCGGGCAGGGCTCTGGTATCTCCGGCTGCATCCTGGTGCGCGATCTGCTTGGATTGCGCACCGAGATCGTCGGCGTGCAGTCGACCCTGGCGCCGTCCTACGCACTGTCGTTTTCGGCCGGCACCGTCGTGACCACCGAAACCTCCAACACGCTCGCCGACGGCATGGCGACGCGCATTCCCGATCCCGATGCGCTCGCGATCATCCGCAAGGGCGCATCCCGCATCGTGCAGGTCACCGACGACGAGATCGCCTCAGCCATGCGGACATACTGGACCGACACCCACAACCTCGCGGAAGGCGCGGGCGCAGCCCCGCTCGCCGCCGCGCTGCAGGAGAAGCAGAAGCTTCAGGGCAAGCGCGTCGGCCTGATCTTGAGCGGCGGCAACATCGATTTTGATCTGTTTCGCAAATGGGTGATGGCTGAAGTTGCGACAGCAGACAGGGTCGCCGTGTGATGAAGGCAATCACCGCACCACAAATACGACCGTCATCGTCCGGCTTGCCGCCTCCGCTAAAGCTCCGGCGCGCCCGCGGGCGCGAGCCGCGTCGAAGCCTCTCGACTTGCCGAAGTCCGCCTTCGGACGAAGGCGGTCGGCGTAGACGGGACCGGACGATCCAGTACGCCGCGCGCTTTCGATTTGATCTCGTACACCCGCGTTTACTGGATGCTCGCATTCGCGGGTATGACGACGAATGAATAAGGGGACGACAATGAACCAGCCCGCATCCGCCTATTTCATGGAAGAGCGCCACGACCCGACCGAGACCCACACGCTCTCGGTGTTGGTGCAGAACGAGCCGGGCGTGCTCGCGCGCGTGATCGGCTTGTTCTCGGGGCGTGGTTACAACATCGAAAGCCTCACCGTTTCCGAGACCGAGAGCCAGAAGCATCTCTCGCGCATCACCATTGTCACCACGGGAACGCCGATGGTGATCGAGCAGATCAAGCACCAGCTCGACCGCATCGTTCCGGTCTATCGCGTCGTCGACATGACGCTGTCGGGACGGGCCATCGAGCGCGAGCTGGCGATGGTGAAGGTGCGCGGCACCGGCGATCACCGTGTCGAGGCGCTGCGGCTTGCGGATGCGTTCCGGGCGCGCGTGATCGACGCCACCACCGAGAGTTTTGTGTTCGAGATCACGGGCAATACCGCAAAGATCAACCAGTTTATCGACCTGATGCGTCCGCTCGGCCTGGTCGAGGTGTCGCGCACCGGCGTTGCCGCGATCGGGCGCGGGGCGGAGGGGATGTGAACCATGCTGGCGCGCGACTGGTACTATAACGAGCGGCGGCGGATCGGGCTCGATAGCGCGGTCGCTTCGATCTACGACCGCCACGACGACAGTGACCTGCGCGCCCGCGCGGCGCTGGCCATGCTCGGTGTGCAGAAGGGCTGGCGGGTGGCCGATATCGGCTGCGGCAACGGCGTGCTCGCTACCGAGGCGGCGCTGATGGGCGCCGAGGTCGATGCGATCGACATTTCGCCTGCGATGCTGGAGCTCGCGAAGGTCTACGCGCGCGACCGCAAAGCGCGCGTCCGCACCCAGCCGGCGGGGCTGTTGAGCTTCGCCTATCAGCCCAATTCCTATGACCTGATCGTCAGTGAGTTCACGCTGCACCACCTGCCGGACTTCTGGAAGGCGGTGGCGCTGTCGCGCATCTATGCTGCGCTGAAGCCGGGCGCCAATTTCTATCTGCGCGACATCGTGTTCGTCTCGATGCCCGACGGCAGCGAGCGCGATGTCGGAGAGTGGGCGGATTTCAACATCAAGAACCACGATTTCGAGCGCGACAGCGTCGTTACCCATATGCGCGACGAATATTCCACCTTCGGCTGGGTGATCGAGCGCATGCTGACCGAGACCGGCTTCACCCTGGTCGCGGCGGACTATCACGCGCCGCTGCACGGCACCTATCTGCTGCAGAAACCCAAGCCCGGCGGGCAGAGCTAGAAAAACAACAACCATGAAACCTGCCGACGTCTGCATCGCCGTCCTGGTGGCGGTCATCTGGGGGCTTGCCTTCGTGGCGAGCCGTCTCGCGCTCGATGAGTTTTCGCCGGCGCTGATGACGGCGTTGCGCTTTGCGATTGCCGCGGTGCCCTGCCTGTTCGTGCGCAAGCCTGATGTTTCCTGGCCGCTCCTGATCGCGATCAGCCTGACGCTGTTTCTCGGCCAGTTCCTGGCGCAGGCCTATGGCATCGCCCATGGCGTGCCGGTCGGCTTGTCCAGCGTGATCGTGCAGAGCCAGGCGCTGTTCACCATCGGCTTTGCGAGAGTAGCGTTCGGCGAACGGCCGACGCCGGTGCAGACGGTTGGGATCGCCATCTCGACCGCCGGGCTCTTGATGATCTGCGGCACCGTCGGCTACGATTTCAGCGTCGGCGCTTTCGCGGTGCTGATGATTTGCCCGGTCAGTTTCGCGATCGGCAATCTGCTGCTGCGGCGCGCGCAGGGCGCGCCGATGTTCGACCTGTTCGCCTGGCTGTGCCTGACCGCGGCGATCCCGCTGTTCGCGCTGACGCTTGCGACCGACGGAGCGGAGCCGACCTGGCACGCCGTCGTGCACATGTCGCTCACGGGCCTCATCTGCATGCTCTGCCTCGGCGCCCTCTCGACCTCGATAGCCTATTGGCTGTGGGGCCGGCTGTTGCGCGACTATCCGGCGGCGCAGGTGGTGCCGTTCGCGCTATTGGTGCCGTTCGTCGGTGCCGGCGCCTCGAGCCTCGTGTTCCACGAAAAATTCGGGCCGCTGCGGCTGGCCGGCATGGTCACCGTGGTCGGCGGCATCGCCGTCATGCTGCTGTCGAGACGGCCGCAAGCCGTGCCCAAAATAGCTTGAGAGATAGCTTGAAGAGATAGTTGAGAGACACCCTGAGGCCGCCATGTCGCAATCGTTGCTCTTTGCGTTTATCGTTTTTGCCGTCGTGATGTTCATCACGCCGGGGCCGAACAACATCATGGTGCTGTCGTCGGGGCTGACCTACGGCTTCCGCCGGACACTGCCGCATATCGCCGGCATCACGATCGGCTTCGCCTTCATGGTGGGCGCGGTCGGCCTTGGCCTTGGCACCGTGTTCGTCGCCTTTCCGGTGCTGCAGACCATCCTGAAATATGCCGGCGCGGCCTATCTTGTTTACCTCGCCGTCGCGATTGCGATGTCGGGGCCGCTGAAAGCGGGGCAGGACAACCGGCGCGGCCCGATGAGCTTTTGGGGCGCGGCGGTGTTCCAATGGGTCAACGTCAAGGGCTGGGTGATGGTAATCGGCACTATCACCGCCTATGCGGCGATCGCCCGATTTCCCTGGAACATCGCGATCCAGACCGCGCTGAGCCTGCTGCTCGGCGTGGTGTCGACCTCGGTGTGGACGCTGTTCGGCAGTGCGCTGCGGCCGGTCCTGACCTCGGAAAGGACGGTACGGGCGTTCAACGTGATCATGGCGCTGTTGCTGCTCGCCTCGCTCTATCCGGTCTTCATGGACGCCTGATGCGGCCGCCGCGCCATGCATAAGAGGGTTTCCCCTCACTGCGAAAATGCTCTAGACAACGCCCGAAATTTGCAAAATCCCGCCCAAATACCCTGACCATCGGCCGATTTTGGCCCGCTCAATGAGGAAACCACCATGCGAGTTTACTACGATCGCGACGCCGACCTGAACCTGATCAAGGGCAAGAAGGTCGCCATCGTCGGCTATGGCAGCCAGGGCCACGCCCATGCGCTGAACCTGAAGGATTCCGGGGTCAAGGAAGTCTCTATCGCGCTGCGCAAGGGCTCGGGCTCGGCCAAGAAGGCGGAAGCCGCCGGCTTCAAGGTGCTGGAAGTCGCCGAGGCCGCCAAATGGGCCGACCTCGTGATGATGCTGACGCCCGACGAGCTGCAGGGCGACATCTACCGCGAGCATCTGCACGACAACATGAAGAAGGGCGCCGCGCTGGTGTTCGCGCACGGCCTCAACGTGCACTTCAACCTGCTCGATCCCCGTCCCGACCTCGACGTGCTGATGATCGCGCCAAAAGGCCCCGGCCATACCGTGCGTTCGGAATATCAGCGCGGCGGCGGCGTGCCCTGCCTGATTGCGATCGCCAAGGACGTCTCCGGCAACGCCCATGACCTGGGCCTCAGCTATGCCTCGGCGATCGGCGGCGGCCGCGCCGGCATTATCGAGACCTCGTTCAAGGAGGAATGCGAGACCGACCTGTTCGGCGAGCAGGTGGTGTTGTGCGGCGGCCTGGTCGAGCTGATCAAGGGCGGCTTCGAGACCCTGGTCGAAGCCGGCTATGCGCCGGAGATGGCTTATTTCGAGTGCCTGCACGAGGTGAAGCTGATCGTCGACCTGATCTATGAGGGCGGCATCGCCAACATGAACTACTCGATCTCCAACACCGCCGAATACGGCGAATACGTCTCCGGCCCGCGCATCGTCACCGCGGAGACCAAGCAGGAGATGAAGCGCGTGCTCGCCGACATCCAGTCCGGCCGCTTCGCCCGCGACTGGATGCTGGAGAACAAGGTCAACCAGACCTCGTTCAAGGCGACCCGCGCCAAGCTCGCCCAGCACCCGATCGAGGAAGTCGGCGCCAAGCTCCGCGACATGATGCCGTGGATCAAGAAGGGCGCGCTGGTGGACAAGACGAAGAACTAGAAGCCAGGCATTCGCTTTACCTCTCCCGCTTGCGGGGGAGGTCGACGCACTCGATTGAGTGCGGCGGGTGGGGGAAGGTCTATCCCCCTCGACCGGCGCGTTTTGCGGAAGCACCCCCACCCCAACCCTCCCCCGCGAAGGTGCGGGAGAGGGGGCGCACTTCTGTCGCCGCTATAGCTCGATCAAATCTCGTCAAACCGTCATCCCGCGCGTGTCGCCACGCGCGTCAATGACGGTATTTTTGCGGGGGAAGCTGCGAACCTATTCTTAAGGCTAAGTCTTCATCGTTATTAAGCTTTCATACGCATAGCCGCGTTCCGATTTTACTGCGCGAGTTTCAAGAAGTTTGAGTTCGCAGAGAATTTTGCAATGCTCCGACGACATCTGCGTGCAGGAATCTGCGTCGGAGCGAGCCTTGGCATCTTCCTGAGCTCCGCGGCCCAGGCGCAATCGACTGCGCCAAATCAGCTCGCGCCAAGCCAATTCACGCCGCAGGACCTTCGCCCCGTAACGGTCCCCAATGGTCAGGCGATCGCCTTGCCGGGACCATCGGCGATAGCTCCGGCCACCGGCGACCGCAGCCTTGCGGTGACCGTCGGCGAGGTGCAATTGGAGGGTGCGTTTCCGGAGCTGGTTGCCGCAAGCGAAGCGGTGATCGGAAACATCCGCGGCCAGCGGATCAGCGTGGCGCAGATCTATTCTGCGGCATCCGGGCTCGAGCGGATCTACAGCGCAGCCGGCTATCCGCTCGTTCGCATCGCGGTACCTCCACAACACCTGGTCGATCGCGGGCAATTGCGGCTCGTTGTCATTGACGGCTTCATCGAAACGATCGACGTCGAGGGCGTTCCTGCAGGGGCGCGGGCGGTCGTTGCGAATCGCACCGCCGTACTCTTGGGCCGTCGACACCTGAAGCTTGCAGAAATCGAACGTGCGCTTCTGATCGCGGGAGATATGCCCGGCCTGAAGTTGAGGAGCGCGCTGGAGCGCGGCAGTCGCGACGGCGGCGTCAGGCTGATCCTCGAGGGCGACCACCGGCAGGTCACCGGCTCTTTCGGCGTCGACAATCGCCTCTCCAGTTCGCTCGGCACCTGGCAATTGCGCGGCGCGATCGCGCTGAACAATGCGTTCGGCGCAGGCGAACAGGTCTATGCCACGGCAGGGCTGGGCGCCAATCTCAATTCTGTCCCGGGGGGCATTCCGGGCACGCCGCTCGCCATCTATGGCGGGGGCGTCATCGTTCCCGTCGGCATCGATGGCGTCACCGTCAATCCCGAATACACGCATTCGACGACCCGTACGATCGAGACGTCAGGCGTTCCGGCCTCGCTCGGGACGTTCGATCGCTATGCCCTGAGGCTGCGCGCGCCGATCGATCTGACGCGCAAGGCATCGCTTTACGCCAACTTTTCGCTGGAAGAGATCGATCAGCAGATCGCGGCTCCGGATTTCGGCGTCACCCTCAATCATGATCACTATCGGGTCTTCCGGGCCGGTCCCGACTATGCAACCACGCTTGCCTGGGGCACCGGCATGCAGCTTGGTGCGCTGCTGTCGATGGGCCTCGGCGGCCGTACCGACCTTGATGCCGCGGCTTCGGGAGTCCCGCTGTCGCGCCTCGGCGCCGAGTCCGACTTCGCAAAACTCACGGCCAGCGCCCGCTTCTCGCAGCCCTTGCCGGCCAGTTTGCGTCTTGATTTGATCGCCGCGGGACAGTTCACGCAGGCCAAGCCGATGTTGCGTCCCGAGCAGATCGCGCTCGATGGCAGCGACAGCCTGTCCGCCTTCGCTTCCGGCACGTTCAGCGCCGATCAGGGGGTGACGCTGCGCAGCGAATTGTCGCGTCCGTTCGCGCGCGGCTCTAGCGGCAGCAACGCGATCGCGTCGCCTTATGTCTTCGGCGCGGTCGGTCGCGGCTGGCTGGCAAACGCCACCAGCGTCGAGCAATCGGTGTTCGACGCCGGCGCGGTCGGACTCGGTGTCCGCGGCACCGTCGAGGTCGCGGCCGATATGCCGAGTACCAGTCTTGCTCTCGAAGTCGCGCGCGGATTTACCGATCTCGCGGGTGTCAAATCCGGCTGGCGTGCCGGCATCAACATGTCGGCGACCTTTTGATGCGCAAGGCCAGTACAACGGCAGGCGGTGCATGGTGTCTCGCGGGATGCTGCGCGAGTTCGGCGGTCCTGCTCGGTTGTGCCTCGATCGTGGCCTTGACTGCGCGCGCCGATGCGCAGGCAGTGCTGCCGCAGGGCGGAACGGTCGCCTCCGGTCAGGTCAGGATCGGAACGCCCACCGGCAATGCGCTGACGATCAATCAGACCTCGTCGCGGGCGATTGTCGACTGGAACAGCTTTTCCGTCGGCGCCAGCGCCAGTGTCAACTTCGTTCAGCCCAGTGCCGGCTCCGCGATTCTCAATCGCGTCACGGGAACGACGACGTCGACCATCGCGGGCCGGATCACCGCCAACGGCCAGGTCTTCCTCGTCAACCCCGATGGCATCGCGATAACGCCCTCGGGCTCGGTTCAGGTCGGCGGCGGTTTCGTGGCCTCGACACTCGACATCGGCAACGCCGACTTCAACGCCGGCAATCTCATTTTTTCCGGCAAGGGTGGCTCGGCGGCCGTCAGCAATGCAGGAAACATTGCCGGCGCCGCCGGATCGTTCGTCGGGCTGATCGGCGGCTCGGTTGCAAACAGCGGCACCGTCAGCGTCCCGCTCGGCAGAGTGGGGCTGGGTGCGGGCGAGAAGGTGACGCTCAATCCGACCGGCGACGGCTTCCTTCAGGTCGCTGCTCCGACGGGCGCGACCACGGCCGACGGGCGCGCGCTGATCGATGTCGCCGGCCGCATCACGGCGGCCGGTGGAACGGTCGAGATCAAGGCGGCCACGGCGCAACGGGCGGTGCATGACGTCGTCAACGTTTCCGGTTCGGTCAGCGCCCGCTCGGTTTCGGGCCGTCCCGGCAACATCGTTCTCGACGGTGGCAGCGGCACGGTCACCGTGACCGGCCGGCTCGCCGCCAACGGAGGCAAGCACAACAAGGGCGGTACCATCGTGGTGACCGGCAACAGCGTTGCGCTGACGGCGACGGCGAAGCTGACCGCGAATGGGACGAGCGGCGGCACGATCCTGATCGGTGGCGACCTGCACGGCGGTGTCGATCTTTCCGCGAAGCTGGTGGCTGCGCCGGTACGGACCGCCGCGACCGCCTCGATCGCGCAAGGCGCGACAATTTCGGCCAACGGGAGTTCGGGAAATGGCGGCAACATCGTCGTCTGGTCGGACGCCGCGACCGATTTCCGCGGCACCATCACCGCGACCGGAGGAAACACCGGCAATGGCGGCGCGGTGGAAGTCTCGAGCCATGGTGTGCTCGGCTTTGGCGGCAGCGTCGACGTCACCGCCGCAAGCGGCAAGACCGGAACGTTGCTGCTCGATCCCTACGATGTCACGATCTCGTCGGGCGCGGATAGCAACATGTCGGGCACCGGCAGTCCGTTTTCGCCCGTCGGCAACAGCTCGGTGCTTTCGGTCACGACGCTGCAGACCGCGCTCGCGACCGCCAACGTGACGGTGAGCACCGGCGCGAGCGGCGCGCAGAACGGCGACATCACGGTTGCCAATGCGGTTACCTGGAGCAGCGGCAATACGCTCGCGCTCAATGCCGCCGGCGCAGTCAACGTCAACGCCGCGATCACGGCGACCAATGGCGGCAGCCTGAGCATGACCGGCAGCACGATTTCGGTGAACGGGGCGTCGATCACGCTGGGCGGGACGCTCACCGCGACGGCTAACGCGAGCGGCACCAGTACGGGCGTGAGCCTGAGCAACGCAACGATCAGTGTGGGCAGCGGCACAAGCGCGATCAGCGGCATCTCGCCCAACGGATTCGGTGTCGACATCAGCGGCACGACCAGCCTCACCGCATCGACTGGCTCGCTTTCGGTGACCGGTCTCAGCCAGGCGCCCTCGATCGCATTCGGTGGCGGCCTCGATCTGCAGCCGAGCGCGGCGCTCACCACCGCGGGATCGGTCACGCTCAACGGCACCGGCGGCACCACCGGCCTTGGCCATGGCATTGTCTTGCAGGGTGGCGCAACGGTGACCAGCTCCGGCGCGCTGACCATGCAGGGCACCACGGACAGCAGCGTAAACAATCGCTACGGCATCTATTTCGTCGGCAACAATTCCGTCACGGCAAGCTCCGGCACCGTGAGCCTGACCGGAACCGCGGCCACGAGCGGCACGGGTATTGAACAGAACGGCGGCACGTTGACGCTGACCAACGACGGTGCCGGCGCATTCAACCTCGCGGGAACCAGCTCATCCTATTTCGGACTCGATCTGGCTTCCGGGACGTCGCTTGCGACCGCTGGCGCTATTTCAGTGTCCGGCAGTTCGACCGATTCGGTTGGATTTAATTTCGCGGGAAGCAACACCGTCGCGGCATCGAGCGGCGCGCTGACGCTGAGCGGGACGTCGACGTCCAATGACGGGATTTTGTTGAGGGGCACAGTCGCGCTGACCAATTCGGGCGCCACGACATTCGCGCTGGTTGCCAACAGCAGCACGTCCCAGGCACTGGAATTGTTGGGAGCAAGTGCGACGAACGTGACGGTCTCAGGAAATGCGTCCTTCTCCGGAACATCGAATACGGGGACCGGCGTCATTTTCTCCACGTCATCCGCGTTCAACGTCTCGAGCGGGAACGTGACCGTCAGCGGCGTTTCCAGCGCGACCACCGGTTCGGGCGCCACGCTCGGCACGAGCTTTGCCACGGCGTCGGTGACCAATTCGGGCAGCGGCTCGCTCTCGATCACGGGGACGTCGGACGATTCGTCCGCCACCGCCAACCTCGGCAGCGCCGGTGTTTTGCTCACGGGCGCGAATTCACTGACCAATTCCGGTTCGGGTACGCTGTCGCTCAACGGCGTCAATACATCAGGCTATGGGCTCCAGCTGAAGAACGCGGCAACGCTCGCGACATCGGGAACGATGTCGATCGCGGGTACGTCGAGCGCGGGCTACGGTGTCTTGTTTGGCAGCGTCAACGCTGTGACGGTATCGAGCGGCAATCTGACGATCAGCGGCGCGACCGCTTCCGGATCGGCCGGCATCAATTCGTCGTCGGGCGGCAATACCATCACCAATAACGGCAGCGGCACCCTGACACTCAACGGGACGGGCGGCGATAAGTTGGGAGCGAGCATTACGTCGTCATCCGGCGATCTCGTGATCAGCGACACCGGCGCGGTGACACAGTCGGGAGGGACGATCACGGCCGGCAATCTTCTCTTGTCCGGCACCGGGTCGTTCGCTCTCGGCCAGGCCAACATGGTCGGGACGATCGCGGCGAATGTCGGCTCGGTGTCGTTCACCAACAATCAGGCGCTGACGGTCGGAACCGTGCAGGGTACGGCAGGGCTCACCGCCACGGGAAATCTGACCGTCACGGCAACCGCGTCCGGTGCCGCTACGGGTATTACGCTCGCCAATACGACGATCAGCGCGGGCAGCGGCGCCAGTGCGATCAGTGGCATCTCGCCCAACGGATTCGGGGTCGACATCAGCGGCACGACCACCCTCACCACGGCCGGCAGCATGACGCTGTCGGGAACGTCGACCAGTGACAGCGGCATCAGGTTCCTCTCCGGCAGTACGCTGGTCTCTTCAAGCGGCAATCTCGCGGTGACCGGAAACTCGACGTCGGGCGTGGGCGTGGAGTTCGCCGGCACGAACTCCGTCACCAACAATGGGGTTGGAACGCTCGCGCTGACGGCAGCCAGCAGTTCGGGAAACGGAACCCAGCTCGACTCGGGTGCGAGCCTGACGACATCCGGCAGCATGACCATCGCGGGAACGTCGAATAGTGCGGTCGGACTCTATCTCCTGGGCAGCAACACAGTTGTGGATAGCTCTGGTACCGTCGCCTTCAGCGGCACATCGCAAACCAGCAACCAGGGCGTCTGGTTCAACGGCGGCACGAATACACTCACCAATTCGGGTGCCGGTGCGATGACGTTCACCGGCTCCAGCAGCACCGGTAATGGCATTGCGTTGAATTCCGGCGCCGGCCTGACGTCGTCCGGGAGCGTCAGCCTTTCTGGGACGTCCGCCAGTTCGACAGGATTTCTTCTGGGCGGAGGCAACGCGATCACCGACAGCGCCGGCAGCTTGACACTAGCCGGGACGTCCGGCTCCGGCATCGGCTTCTGGTTTACGGGCGCAACCGCCAACTCGCTGACCGCCACCGGGCCGGCCGCCATCACCGTGACCGGCAACAGCACCAGCAGTTACGGCATGGCGATCAATTCAGATCTCACGACGTCCGGCTCCACTTCGGTGTCGGGCACCTCGACGAGCGCTTACGGGCTGTACATCAATGGCGGCAATACCGTCACCGACAGTAGCGGTGCCCTGACCCTGGGCGGCACGTCCAGTTCGGACAATGGCGTCTGGTTCAACTCCGGAACGACCGCGCTGACCAACTCGGGAGCCGGAACACTGGCGCTCGATGGCACCAGCGGAAGCGGCAACGGAATCAGGATGAACACCGGCACGGGGCTGACCACGTCCGGGACCGTGGCGCTGTCGGGCAGCTCGACCAGCGGCTCGGGATTCTCCACGAAGGGCAGCAACACGCTGACGGACTCAAGCGGCGACCTGACGATCAACGGCGCGACGGCTTCCGGGTCGGCGGGCATCGACACCTCGTCGGGCGGCAACACCATCACCAACAGCGGCAGCGGCACCCTGACCCTCGACGGGACGGGCGGTGATAAACTGGGAGCGAGCATTACGTCGTCATCCGGCGATCTCGTGATCAGCGACACCGGCACGGTGACGCAGTCGGGAGGGTCGATCACCGCCGGCAATCTTCTCTTGTCCGGCACCGGGTCGTTCGCTCTCGGCCAGGCCAACATGGTCGGCACGATCGCGGCGAATGCGGGGTCGGTGTCGTTCGTCAACAATCAGAACCTGACCATCGGAACCGTCCAGACGATATCGGGCATCACCGCGACCGGCACGGCAACCATTCAAGCATCGGGCAATCTCACGCTCGCATCAGGCGCAGCCGTCAACGCGGCCAGCCCCGTCCTTTCCGCCTCAGGCGCATTCATCAACAACGCGGGCAGCGGTGCGGTGACAGCCACTTCAGGACGCTGGCTGATCTATTCGAATGCGCCGGGTTCGGACACGTTTGGCGGGCTCGACAGCAGCAACACTGCGATCTGGAACGCGACTTACGCGACCCTTGCCCCCGGCAGCGTCAGCGCCGCGGGCAACCGCTATCTGTTTGCCTATCAACCCACCCTGACATTTGCCTCGACGAACGCCACCAAGACCTACGGCACGGACGCGACCTCCGCGATATTGTCGAACTACGGCGTGTCCGGCTATCAGGGCGGCGTCAGCAGCGCCTTCCTCGGAGACAACGCGAGCTCGACCTTTACCGGCAGCGTGTCGGTGACGTCGAGCGGATCGGTCGCAACCGCGTCCGTTGCCGGCGGCCCCTATGCCATGACCGCTGCGCCGGGATCACTGGCCACGATTTCCGGCTACGCCTTTGCGTTCAGCAGTCTGGGGGCCCTGATCGTGAATCCGGCATCGGTGACGGTCACCGCGCTCGGCGGTTCCTCGACTTATGGCTCTTCGCCCGGCAATCCCGGGCTGTCGGCGACTGGCTTGCAGAACGGGCAGGGCGTCGGCGCACTGACCGGTCTCTCCAACTCGTTCGGCATCACCGACACCAGTAAGGTCGGCAGTTACCTGCTGAGCGTGATCGGGACCCTGACCAATCCGAACTACACCTTGGCCGGCAGCAGCGATGGAACTTGGAGTGTCAACCCGACCCCCGTGCCAGTACTTCGAGGTTCCCTGACCGATGGATCGTCGCACTACATCCCGGGCCTTTCGGTCTCAGCACCGCGCAGTGGGGATGGTGGTGTATTGAACGGTCTGGCCAACGCTTCCGATAAGGTCAATACCGGGAATAATGCAGGGGCCAGGCCGAGCGACATCGCGGCTTCGCGCGCCAGACCTAGCTTCGGTGCACCCGTTGCCGGCAACAAAGCCGGGTCCCCTGCCGGCACCGACGCCGGAATCCTTCCTGCAAGTCCGCCCCTGGTCAGCGTCGATGCGCCAGCGCACGTCGCCGATGCCCCGCCGGTCTCCGATGCCGCGCCCGGCGTCGCTGCAACGCCGCGCGGCCTGATCGATTTCGCGCTGCAGAAACTGAACCGCGACGCGCTTGAGGACGCCTTCAATCGGGAATTTGCCGAAGTCACAGGGGCGGGGCGGGGCGCGCGCGCGTTGTTGAAGGCCGCATTTGCCGCGACAAGCCTTGGGCTGACCGTCGGAATTGTGACTTGGCTTTTGCGCAACGGGGCGTTGCTCAGCGCGCTTCTGTCATCGATGCCACTGTGGCGCGGATTCGATCCGCTGCCGATCTTGACGCGGCCGATACGGCGCGACCAGGAGGAGCAGGCGCCTTCTGATGTCGACCTCTTGTTCGACGATACCCGCACATCCGGACACTCCACCCGAGGTCTCAGGCCATGAAGCGATTCATAACCCCAACGCTGCAGATCAGTATCGGGCTGCTCTCCCTGACGATAAGTCTGATCCTCATTGCGTACTCCCTCGGCTTCCTTCCAAACGAAGAAAAAGCGGCGCTGGAAGCGCGCGCGAAAATTTCCGAAATCCTCGCTGTTCAGCTTGCAAACCTGGCCGGCCGCAACGATGCCGAGGCGATCAAGGCTACCATCGATGCCGTCGTCGGCCGCAATGACGACGTCTTGTCGATTGCCGTGCGCGGGGCGGATGGCAAGTTGCTGGTGGCATCGAAGGATCACAGCCGCCGCTGGGCGGAGCCTGCAGACGGCAAATCAACGCCGACGCAGGTGCAGGTACCGTTGCTGAACGGCGACACTCCCGCAGGGAAAATCGAGATCGTATTTCGCCCGATGGCGACAGGCGAAACTATTTTCGGCCTACCGACAACGATGATTGGTTTTGTAGGCTTCATCGGTATCGCCGGCTTCGCGGGTTACTTTCTAATTCTGAAACGAGCGCTTTGGGAGTTGGATCCCAGCCGCGCCATTCCGGAGCGCGTCAAGGCCGCATTCGACACGCTGGCCGAAGGCGTACTGATCGTGGACGAACGGGAGCTTGTACTTCTTGCGAACGAGGCTTTTGTCAAGAATATCTACAAGGCCTCCAAATCATTGCTTGGCGTCAATGCGGGCGCGTTGCCGTGGGCGCCATCCGGCGGCGCCGCGGCAGCCGGCGAATTTCCCTGGCGAACAGCGATGCGAACGGAGCAGTCGGTTCTGGGCATACCCATGACCATCGGTAATCCCTCCGGGGATTCGCGTCGGCTGCTCGTCAACGCAACGCGCATCGTGGACGGAAAGGGTATCGCTCGCGGCGCGATCGTAACTTTTGACGACGTAACCGTCCTGCACCAGACCAACGAGCAGCTCAACATTTCAATTCAGCAGCTGTATATTTCTCAAGCCAGGATATCCGAGCAAAACAAGCAATTGCAGTTTCTTGCATCAAGCGATCCGTTGACGGGGTGCCTGAATCGCAGGACGTTTTTCGAGAAAGCCGACCGAGCGCTGCAGGGTGCCCTCGGCCAGCGCCAGCCGATGGCCTTCTTCATGGTGGACGTGGATCATTTCAAGCAAATCAATGATCGCTTCGGCCACCTCGTCGGCGACAAGGTTCTTATTGAACTGGCCGATATGCTGCGGCGATCCTGCGGCGATCAGGACCTGGTTGGCCGCTACGGCGGCGAGGAATTCTGCGTAGCGGCCGCGGGGATGAGCGGACGAGAGGCGGAGCGATTGGCGGAACGGATCCGGCGGGCGGTCGCCGATATCGCCACGTGGCTGCCGAATGGCGAACGGGTCACCATCAGTATCGGATTAGCGTCAGTCGGGGCCGTTCCCTGTGATATCGCCGATCTTGTGAAACGGGCGGATGAGGCCTTGTACGCCGCGAAAACGACGGGACGAAATCGCTTTGTCAGCTGGGAACGCATGCACCCGCCAATCGAGGCGTCCAAGCCAAGACAATTCGCAGGGCTTGCGCTCGGCGCATAAGGACCTCTCGGCCGGATCGCTCCTGCGCATCTGCCATCCGTCGGACGGTGCATCGGCGCGGAAATGCGTGGGGCGTCGGCGCGTGCCGCGCCATTTGATTTGTTTGGAAATTTGCTGCGCCTCGGCTCATCCCTACCTAAGGTATTTCGGGCTAGATCGGCACGTTAAGCGAGAACAAGGCAGCGCCTCTCACAAGCCAAACGAAAAATTAAAGCTTGATCGACATGATGTCGGGCGAGATCGAGGCGCGCGGCTTCAACCATATTCCGTCGCGACGACAAATTACTTCAGTTCACCGAAGCGCAACGCTTACAGGATGAAGAACTGAGAGTTGATGCGCATTCTTCGTGCGAAGCGGCTCGCGCGAATTCTTCAAACAAGAAAGCCGTGACGTTACAGATTCTAAGCGTCGACGCTTAACCTGCATTCTCATCCCATTCGCACTGCCGGAAGATCGCCTGAGCCGCTCGCTGCGGCAAGAGTTGAGGCTTCATGTATGTTCTTGAGCGGCTTGGTCGGCTGGGTCTGCGGAAGCCGCTCGACGGGAACGCCTCGACCGGCGCGGCGGGCCCGCAACTGGACTGGTCCCAAATCTCGGAAAACACAGTTCACTGACGCGCTGTTGCGGTAGGTGTCGCAACAAAGTCAACGATTTCAGCCGCGGCCGGGACGCCGGACCGCATTGCGCCGCTCGCCGCCGGGATTACATGAGTTGTCGCGTCAATAAGGGGGGAAAGGATGCGATCTGTTGTCGTCACGGGCGCGTCGACCGGCATTGGCTGGGCTACGGCCAAGCTGCTGCTGGATAAGGGGTTTCGTGTATTCGGCAGTGTCCGCAAGCAGGCCGACGCCGACCGCCTGAAGGCCGAATTCGGCGCCAATTTCACCCCGCTATTGTTCGATGTCACCGATGAGGCCGCGGTATTGGCCGCGGCCCGCGAGGTCCGCGCCGCATTGTCGGGCGAAACGCTCGCCGGTCTCGTCAACAATGCCGGCATCGCGGTGGCCGGCCCGGTTTTGGAACTGGCGGTCGACGAATTCCGCCGCCAGATGGACGTCAACGTCATCGGTCCGATCATCTCAACGCAGGCGTTCGGGCCGCTGCTCGGATCCGACGCGTCGCTGAAGGGGCCAAAGGGAAGGATCGTGATGATTTCGTCGGTGGCCGGCAAGAACGGCAATCCGTTCACGCCGGCCTATTCCGCGTCGAAACACGCGATCGAGGGGCTGTCGGAAAGCCTGCGCCGCGAACTGATGCTGTTCGGCATCGACGTCATCATCATAGCGCCCGGCGCGGTGAAGACGCCGATCTGGAGCAAGGCGGAGGAGGTCGACGTCTCCGCTTACGAGAACTCGCCCTTTTTCCCTGCGCTGCAAAAGGTCCGCGCCTTCATGCTGAATTTCGGCTCGATCGGGTTGCCGGCGGAGAAGATCGCCGAAGGCGTCTACACGGCCCTGACCTCGGCCCGTCCCAAGGTGCGCTATCAGATCACGCCGGACCCGATGCGCCACATTGTGACGAGCATGCTGCCCAAGCGCATGGTCGACAAGATCATCGCCAAGCGCCTCGGCCTGATGCCGCCGGCATGAACTTCGGCATGCTGAAGGCATTTGTGGGTGCCGCTTCGGTCCTGGTGGTCGCGTCGGCGGCGTGCGCCGGCGATCAGGCCCCGTCCTGCGACGGCAGCACGGTTGAGATGGTCGAATGTCTCAAGGCCAAGACCGCGGAATGGGACACGCGGATGACGATGGCCTACCAGCAGGCGCTGAAGGACGCCGGTCCAGCGCAGCGTGAGCAACTGCGCGTCGCCCAGCGTCTTTGGATTCAATATCGCGACGCCAATTGCCTGTATTACGGCATGGGCGAGGGCAGCATCGCCCGGATCGATGCCGGCGAGTGCATGCGCAGCATGACGGAAGCGCGCGCCCGCGAACTGGAGGGCCTCGGCCGCCAGTAGCTGGGCGCTTATCCGGCCCGGGCCGGCCGCGGCGTTCGGGCCGAGGCCATCGCGATCAGCCGCAGCGCCATCACGACCAGCAGCGGAACCAGGAACAGGCTGTACAGCGGCATGCCGGGAATCCGCTTGCCGAACGAGACCATGAACTGGAACCAGAGATAATACCCGCCCGACAAGTGCAGGACGCGCCAGGCGCGCGGGCCGATGGCGGCCGCGGTCCGGTCGAACGAGGTCGCGGTCATCGCGACGATGAAGGCATAGCCGATGCCGCCGAACACGTAGGAGGCGAGGTTGGTCGCGTCGGCAAAGCCCGCCGGATCCATCCTTGCGAAAACGGCGATCGCGACCGCGTGCAGCCCATGCGAGGCCGCGAAGCTGACCCCGAGATAGCGGCGGTTGCGGCGCTGCCATTTGGTCCAGGCGTTGGGCCAGAGCCGCGCCAGCGCGGCAGCGGAGAAGGCGAGGCAGAACAACACCAGCGAAGTCCGCGCGGTGAAGCGGATCACCATGCGCACGCCGTCGGCCTCGAACTGCCGCATGCCGGCGATCCAGATGCACAGCGCGACCAATGTCAGCGTCAGGGCCGCGAACAGCCGCCAGCCTTCGAACCAGTGTTTTTGCGGTGATACCATGTTCGCGGCCCTCCCGATCCAATGTAATCATCAGTTACATATCGCCGCGCCGCGACGGTCAATCGTGTAATCGGTGCTTACATTCACGATCGGGTGATGCTAGAATTTTGTCGATGCCTGCTTCGCGAAAGCCGAAACGCTTCGTCCGCCCGCCGCGCGCCGCCGCCAAAGCCCTATCATCACGGCGATCTCCGCCGCGTCCTGATCGATGCGGCGCTTGGATTGGCGGAGGAGGGCGGGGTCGAGGAGGTCAGCATGCGCGAGGCCGCGCGCCGCGCCGGCGTTTCGCCGGGCGCGCCGTTCCGGCATTTCGAGAGCCGCGATGCGCTGATGACGGCGGTGGCCGAGGAAGCGCAGCGCCGCTTTCGCGTCGAGATCGAGACCGCGCTTGGCGAAGCGCCGGCCGACGATCCCTTGCTCCGCTTTCGCAGCTTCGGGCTCGCATACTTGCGCTGGGCGATGCGCAATCCGGCCCATTTCGAGATCATTTCGACCGGCAGGTATTTCGATCACGACCGCGCGGCATCGCTGTCGCGCGACAATGCCGAGCTGATCGCGATGACCGAGCGCACGCTTTCCGAGGCGTTCGCACGCGGCCAGCTTCGCCTGCTCGACCTCAAAGCCGTGCGGATTGCCGCGCGCGCGCTGGTCTACGGCTTTGCACGGATGAACATCGACGGGCATTTCCCGCGTTGGGGCGTTGGCAAGGACGAAATCGAGCACAACGCCGAAGCGATCCTTGACCTCTTCATCCAGGGCATCGCAAAGTGAGCAAATATCTGGCGCGTTGGGGTATACGCTTCGCCTTGCCCAACCTACGTTCTACGATCAGCAACCATCAGTAATGGAGCTTCAAATGGCGCTCACCGTCAAGCAGATGCTGGAAGCGGCCAACGCCGCGGTGCCGAAGATCACGCCGGAGCAGGCGCGCGAGATGATCGGCAAAGGCAACACGCTGGTGGTCGACGTGCGCGACGCGCCGGAAGTGGAAAAGAGCGGCAAGATTGCCGGCGCCGTGCATGTCTCGCGCGGCATGCTGGAGTTTCGCGCCGACCCCGAAGTCGCCCTCGCACGACAAGAATTTCGCCAAGGACAAGAACGTCATTCTCTATTGCGGATCCGGCGGACGCGCCGCGCTGGCCGGCAAGCTGCTCAAGGACATGGGTTACGCGCATGTCTACAACGTCGGCGGCTTCAAGGACTGGGCCGACAGCGGCGGCGCGGTCGAGAAGATGTGACCGACAGAGAAGCGACGCGTTCGCGAATTGCGCAGGTGCGCTCATTGGGCGCATGCCGGCGTTCGCTTGCTTCGCTTGGGCCTCTCGCCAACTAAAGTCTGAAAACTAAAGTCTGACGCGAGATCACCGACTTGTAACTGGCGCGCCGGCCCGTTTCCAATTCTTTGTCACGATTGTTTCCATGATCCGTCGCGCTGCCGCCACGGTCGTGACGGGCCGTGGCAGCGCTCACGCTTCAACGCGTCCACTTTGCAGGAGTTGTCTCATGCGAGCGTCTGCTCTCGCCCCCCTTGCCCTCTTCCTTGGATTGATCGCTCCTCTCGCTCACGCCGCCGATGCGCCGCGCGACATCAAGGGGCTTTACCTGATGACCGACTATCCGGCGATCACGGTAAGGCCGGGCACCACGTCCAACATTCCGCTGCGCCTGCAGAACTATGGACTGGGACCGGAGCAGTATCGGCTCGCGGTCACCGGCGTGCCGAGCGGCTGGACCGCGACCATCCTGGGCGGCGGACAGCCGGTGGCGGCGGCAATGCCGGCGCCCGACTCCAGCGTTTCGCTTCAGCTTCGCCTCGATGTGCCGGCCGACGCGGGATTGAACGCGCAGACGCTGACCGTGAAGGCGGAGGGACAAGGCGACAATCACGCGACCTTGCCGCTCGCGATCTCGCTCGCCAAGGAACTGCCGGCCAAGCTCACGGTCACCTCGCAACTGCCGTCGCTGCGCGGCAGCCCGAAATCGAATTTCGAATATACGCTGTCGATCAAGAATGACTCCGGCCGCGATCTGACCGCGAGCTTCGCGGCGCAAGCGCCCGACAATTTCGAGACCTCGTTCACCGAAGCCTACGGTACCCAGGAACTTTCCTCGATCCCGATTCCGGCCGGCCAGTCCAAGGACGTCAAGCTGAAGGTCCGCCCCCCCAGCACGATCGATGCCGGACATTTCCCCGTCGCCGTGACCGTGAAGGCGGAGGATGCAAGCGCCAAGACCGAACTCGCGCTGGACATCCAGGGCGAGCCGCAGCTCCAGGTCTCGGGACGCGACGGACTGTTGAGCGCACGCGCGGTTGCCGCGCAGCAAAGCTCGATACCGGTCGTCGTCACCAACAGCGGCACCGCACCGGCTGAGAATATCGCACTCAACGCGTCGGCGCCGAGCGGCTGGAAGATCACCTTCGAGCCGGCCACCATCGATCGCCTCGTTCCCGGCAAGGATGCCGAGGTGCAGGCGCTGGTGACGCCAAGCGACAAGTCGCTGGCCGGTGACTACCAGGTCGCGGTCCGCGCCAATTCGCGCGGCGAGAGCGCCTCCAGCCAGTTCCGCATCACGGTCGCGACCTCGACCGTGTGGGGAATGGCGGGCGCCGGCGTTATCGGCGTTGCGCTGCTTCTGATGCTGGGTGCGGTTGCGAGGTTTGGACGCCGATGAACAACAGCCATGACCAGATTGACACGCAGGCCAGCCGCATCGTCATCGAGGCCGAGGGCCTGACCAAGCGCTACGGCGAGGCGAACGCCGTCGACGGCATCAACTTCCGCATCAGCAAGGGCGAGGTGTTCGGCCTGCTCGGACCCAACGGCGCCGGCAAGACCACCACGATCCTGATGATGCTGGGCCTGACCGACATTTCATCCGGCAAGGTGAGCGTGCTCGGCTTCGACCCGGCGCGGGCGCCATTGCAGGTGAAACGGCGCGTCGGCTATTTGCCCGACCAGGTCGGCTTCTATGATAACCTCACCGCGGTCGAAAACCTCGCCTACACCGCAAAGCTGATGGGCCTGTCGTGGCCGGAACGCTCGCAGCGGATAGCGGACGCGCTGGCGCGGGTGCAGCTTGCCGAAGTCGCCGACAAGCGCGTGGCGACGTTCTCGCGCGGCATGCGCCAGCGGCTCGGGCTTGGCCGAGATCATCGTCAAGCGCGCCGAGATCGCGATCCTGGACGAGCCGACCTCGGGGCTCGATCCGCAGGCGACGCTCGAATTCCTCGACCTGATCCGCGAGCTCAAGGCCGAGGGCACCACCGTGCTGCTGTCGTCCCATATGCTCGACCAGGTGCAGCGGGTGTGCGACCGCGTCGCGTTGTTCCAGGGCGGGCATATCGTGCTGATGGGCACGGTGGCGGAGCTTGCCGTGCAGGTGCTCGGCGCCGGCTTCGTGGTCGAAGTCGAGGCCGAGGGAAGCGGCATCGCGCGGCGGTTGTCGACGATTCCGGGCGTGACCAAGGTCGAGACCGTGGCCGCCGATCGCTTCCGCATGACCGCCGAACGCGACGTGCGGCCGGATGCGGCAAGCGCGGTCGTCGCCGTGAATGGCTCGCTGCTGCGGCTCTCGGTCGACGAGCCGAGCCTGGAGGCGATCTACGCCCGCTACTTCCAGTCGGGCCTTGCGGGGGTGCGTCATGCGGCGTGAGGGCTCTCCATTCCAGGGCCTTGGCACCGTCTTCGTCAAGGAATTGTCCGACAACATCGCAAGCGTGCGCATGCTGGTGCTGGAGCTTCTGATCGTGCTCACGGCGCTGGCCGCGCTCTATGGCGCGATCGACAGTCTCCGGCAGACCACGGCGGAGGATCCGTTCCTGCTGCTGCGGCTGTTCACGCTGTCGCACGATCCGCTGCCATCCTTCGTCGCGATCTTGGGCTTTCTGATCCCGCTGATGGCGATCGGATTGGGTTTCGATTCCGTCAACAGCGAGCACAACCGGCGAACGCTATCCCGCATTCTGGCGCAGCCGATCTACCGCGACGCGCTGCTGATGGGGAAATTCCTCGCGGGGCTGGCGACGCTTGCGGTCAACCTCACGGCGCTCTGGCTGTTGGTGATCGGCCTCGGCCTGATCTTCCTCGGCGTTCCGCCGGGTGGCGAAGAGATCGCGCGCTCGCTGGTGTTCCTGGTGATCGCGATCTTCTACGCCGGCGTCTGGCTGTCGCTGGCGATGCTGCTCTCGATCGTGTTCCGCTCGCCGGCCACGGCAGCACTGGTCGCGCTCGGGATCTGGCTGTTCCTGACCGTGCTGTGGCCGATGCTGGCGCCGGCGATCGCGCAGGCGATCGCGCCGCCCGATCCGCGCTACGCGATGCTTGGGCTGGAGACGCCGGACACCGGCCTGTGGTCGCAGTTCCTCTCGCGCATATCGCCCAACGAGCTGTTCGGGGAAGCGATGCTCGCGGTGCTGTCGCCCACGACCAGGACGCTCGGTGCAGTGTTCCTGGATCAGTTGCGCGGCGCCGTGATGGGCGCGCCGCTGCCGCTCGGCGAAAGCGTGATGATCGCCTGGCCGCAGACCGTGAGCCTGATCGCCGCCACCATCGTGCTGTTCGTCTTCGGCTACGTGCTGTTCCAGCGGCAGGAGGTGAGGGCCTGACGGCGTTCGGACGCGAATGCCGTCGGTGCCCGCCGACCCAGTTCCGTAGCGTCGCGGCGCCGGGCGAGGATACTCAACTCGCCTGGCTTTTGGACTTGCGCGCGGCAAGGATGCGGTCAGCTTCGGTTCGCCAGTCGGGACTGCGCGCAAATGTCCTGGTGTCCCCGACCTCGCCGTAACCAACGAGGCCCACGCTCCACTTCGGGTCGGTCGATATTGACGTCATTGCCGAAATACTCCGATTTTTTTCATTCGACAGCACGTGCCCGCGCCGGATCCAGCCTCGGAGGCTCGGACCCTAATGCCCGCCAATCCTCTGCCACAGCCAGCGCGCGACCGCATCGGGGGACGCGGCCGCGTCGCCGCCGCTGGCGCGCAAGTTCGCCTCGCGCATGGTCGCGATGTCGATCTTGCCGAGTAGCGGCTGAAGTGCCGCCTGCAATGCTTCGTCCCCGGCGCGCTTCGGCGCCAGCAGCAGCACCGCGTCGTAGGGCGGGATCGCGTGGCGTGGATCGTCCAGCACCACCAGATCGTATTTGGCGATCAGCCCGTCGCTGGTGTAGCCCGCGATCACGTCGACTTCGCCGGAGGCGACCGCGGCATACATGAAGTCCGGCTGCATCTGCCGCTGCGTGCGGAAGGCAAGGCCGTAAGCCTTTTGCAGGGAGGCCCATTCGGGCCGCGCGAAGAATTCGTAATCGCCGGCGATCGACAGCGTTGCCGCATGCGCGGCGAGATCGGCGATCGAGCGGATACCGAGCGCTTCCGCGCGCTTGCGCGGCATCACCAGGGCGTAGGCATTTTCAAAACCGAGCTCGCCGAGCAAGGTGATGCCTTGATTGGCGAGGGTGGTCTTCAATTCGCCGAGCAATTGCTCGCGCGGCTTGATATCGTCATGGTGGAATTGATTCACCCACAGCGTGCCGGAATAATCGACATAGACGTCGATATCGCCCGAGGCGAGCGCATCGAAAATCACGTTGGAGCCGAGGCCTTCCCGCGAACTCGCCGAAAATCCCGCCGCCCGCAACCGCTGCGCGATCAGCGCGGACAGCACATATTGCTCGGCAAAGGTCTTGGCGCCGACCACGTAGCTCGATGGCGGGCGCGCGATCGAGGGCACCAGTGTGGTTGCGATCAGCGCCGCGATGCCGATGCCGCCGAGGCCAGCGCGCAAGCCGCGGCGGTTGCGGATGCCGTTCTCGATCAGCGCCAGCAGCTGATCGACCGCGAGCGCGAGTACGGCGGCGGCGAGGCAGCCGAACAGCACGAACACCCAGTTCTGGGTCTGCAGGCCTGCGAAGATATAATTGCCGAGGCTGGTCTGCCCGATCGGCGTCGACAGCGTCGCGGTGCCGATCACCCACACGGCCGCGGTCCGGATCCCCGCCATGATCACCGGCAGCGCTAAGGGCAATTCCACCGTGAACAGCGACTGACGCGGTGTCATGCCGACGCCTTTGGCGGCCTCCAATATCGCGGGGTCAGTGCCATCAAGCGCGGTGATGGTGTTGCGCAGCACCGGCAGCATCGAATAGAGCGACAGCGCCAGCACCGCCGGCAGAAAGCCGAAGGCGGAAAAGCTGAAGCCGAACCAGGCCAGCGTCAGTGAGGCGAGCGCCAGCAGCAGCGGATAGAACAGCGCGAGCAGCGCCAGCCCCGGCACGGTCTGCACGATGCTCGCGAAACCCAAGAGCGTGGTTCGGATCACGGGGCGATGGCGCGCGAGGATCGCGAGCGGCAGGCTGACGAGAAGTCCGAGCGCCAGCGCCGCCACGCTGACGCGTACATGGTTGCCGAGGTAGTCGGGCAGGTGTCCCAGCGCCTCGCCCCAGCGCGGATCGGAAAGGATGCTCATGCCGCGCCGTGCCCCGGCAGCAGCGCGTTCAATCGTTCGGCCTGCCGCCGCGGCGTCCGCAACAGCTCGAGCACGTAAGGATCGTCGCTGTCGGAAAGCTCGGCCGGCGTGCCCAGCGCCAACAGTTTTCCGGCGCGCATCACCGCGATGCGGTCGGCGAGCAACAGCGCCTCGGTCATGTCGTGGGTGATCATGACCGTGGTGAGGGCGAGCTTCTTGTGCAGGGCGCGGTAGTCGTCGCCGAGCGCGTCGCGGGTCAAGGGATCGAGCGCACCGAACGGCTCGTCCATCAGCACGATCCGCGGTTTGGCGGCGAGCGCCCGCGCCACGCCGACGCGCTGGCGCTGCCCACCCGAAAGCTCCTGCGGCAGGCGGTTGCGATGCTCCTCGCGATCGAGCCGCACCAGGTCGAGCAGCTCGTCGACCCGCGCGGCGATTTCCGGCTCCGGCGTGCCGAGCAGCTTGGGCGTGATGCCGATATTGTCGGCGACGCTCATATGCGGAAACAGGGCGCCGCTCTGGAAAACGTAGCCGATGCGGCGGCGCAAGCGGACCGGGTCGGTTGCGGCCACATCCTCGCCTTCGACCGTGATGCGGCCAAAGTCGGCGTCGATCAGCCGGTTGGCGAGCCGCAGCAGCGTGGTCTTGCCCGAACCGGAGCCGCCGACGATCGCGAGAAATTCGCCCTCGGCGACATCGAGCGAGACGTCGTCGACGGCGATCACGCGCTTCGCACCACTGCCGCCGGCAAAACTCTTGCCGACATGGTCGTAGGCGATCAGCGGCGTGGTTGGCATTCGGATCCGGCTCGGGCGGTTGCGGGCAACCTTTCCCACCTAGCACGTTGCAGCGCTTCGTTGAACTTATCCGCTCAAGCCGCTAAGGCATCGTTTCAAGGCGTGGAAAAGCGGGTACAGGGGACGCGGTGGAAACGGCCAATCCGACGGCAGTGGCGCTGGATGACGCAACGGTGGCATTTCGGCTGGCGGATTCGAGCCTACCCCAGCCGCGACCGCGCGATATTTTCGAGGTCCGGCTGGACCACGGGTTTCACTCACTTCACCGTGAGATATGGGGTGTTCTTAAGGCTGAAGTGTTGAAGGGTTACGCACATTCTGCGCAAGCAGCGGGGGCCGGCTGAGGAGGCTTTATTGGCCGGATGACGCAGGGTTGCAAGCGAGACGTGAACAAAGGGAGCGAGAGGTATCATGTTTGGACGTGGAACGATTTTGGCGGGGGCGGTCGCATTGAGTGCTTTGTGCGGCGCCCAGCAGGCCAGCGCCGCGGGCGTCTTCACGCTATCGTCGCCGGACTTCAAGGACGGTGAGCGGCTGGCGACAAAGAACGCCGGCAACAACAAGGCCAATCCGAACTGTATCGGCGAGAACATCTCGCCCACGCTGAACTGGGCCAACCCGCCCGAGGGCACCAAGAGCTACGCGCTTCTGATGTTCGACCCGGAGGGACGTCCGCCCGGCGGCGTCAGCCATTGGGTGGCCTATGGCATCCCGGTTTCGGTCACCGGTTTCGCGGAGGGCGAGGTCTCCAAGCCGAGCGACAAATATGTCGGCGGCCTCGGCACGGCGAAGCTCTCTCATTACACCGGACCCTGCACGCCGCCCGGGGCGCCGCATCACTACACGTTCACGTTGATCGCGACCGATCTCGAGCCGACGGCCTTGAAGGCCGGCATGACCCGCGACGAGCTGATCAAGGCGCTGGACGGCCACGCCAAGGGCGCGACCGGCCTGATCGGCACCTTCTCCAAGCCGTAAGGTCGATGACAAAGCCGAGCGGTGCAGGAACGAGAGGGGTTTGAGCGTGTCGAGGATCAGGCTCCTCTCGCCGCAATTGCTGGTCGCGATCGTCGCGCTGGCGCTGAAGACGACGGGGATGAATGCGAAATAACGCGGCAAAGAACCAGGCAGAGAACCAAGCATGACGCGCCCCGAAATTCACCGCGTCACCACGCTTGACCTCAAGCTGGAGCCCTTCGCCTGGCCGTTTGCGCATGAGCGGCGTGCCGAGATCGCTGCGCATTTCGCAACTCAGCAGCGCGAGAAGCCGGCGCTGTGGAACGGGCGCGTGCTGCTCGGGCGCAAGCCCGTGTTCGACCGCGCGCGCTTCTGTGCCAGCTATTTCGAGACCGATTTCGCAAGTTTTCTGGCCTGGCGCGATTGGGGCTTTCCTGACAAGGACGTCTTCAACGGCTTCGGCATGGGCGCGCTGCGCTGCGCCGACGGCGCGTTCGTCATGGGCGAAATGGCCGGCCACACCGCGAATGGCGGCCGGGTCTATTTTCCCTCCGGCACCCCCGATCTCGACGACATCGACGGCGGGGCGGTCGATATCGAAGGCAGCGTCGCCCGCGAGGTCGCAGAGGAAACCGGATTGACGCCGGCGGATTATCAGGCTGACGCTCACTGGGACTGCGTTGACACCGGCGTCTCGGTCGCCATGATCAGGATATTGCATGCCAACATTTCAGGCGAGGCGCTGCGGACAAGGATCGAGGCCAATCTCGCCCGGCAATCGCAGCCGGAACTCTCGGCGATCCATCTGGTGCGGGCGACGTCCGACCTCACCGCGGCGATGCCGCGCTTCGTCACCGCGTTCATCGAGCAAGAGCTTGGCTGAAGCAAGAGCTTGGCTGAAGCAAGAGATATAAAGCTGCTAAAAAGATGAAGGAGCAGCGGCCCGTCATGAGCAAGAAGCCCTCGAAAACGCTAGCGGCCGAATTCGACGCATTCATTTCGCCCTTCCGCTTCGACGGGTCGAGGACATTTCATTTGAAGTCGGTCAAGACCAACCAGAAGGGCGGTCTCGACAAGGACGAAGGCGAAAAGATCCTCGATTCCCACCGCGAGCATTTGCGCGATCTTCAGGAAAAACTTTACGCGCAGGACCGCTGGTCGCTGCTCCTGATCTTCCAGGGCATGGACGCCGCCGGCAAGGACAGCACCATCAAGGCGATCTTCGACGGCGTCAATCCGCAGGGCTGCGAGGTCCATTCGTTCAAGCAGCCGAACACGCATGAGCTCGATCACGACTTTATGTGGCGCTGCATGATCGCGCTGCCGGAGCGCGGCCGCATCGGCATATTCAATCGTTCCTACTACGAGGAGTGCCTGGTGACGCGGGTGCATAAGGAGCTGCTGCGGCAGGAGAAGATTCCGCACGAAGCTGATCACTGAGAACATCTGGCGCGAGCGGTTCGAGGACATTGCCGCGATCGAGCGTTACCTCGCGCGCAACGGCACCGTGATCCTGAAGTTCTTCCTCAACATCTCGAAGGAGGAGCAGCGCAAGCGGTTTCTCGAGCGGCTGGACCAGCCTTCGAAGAACTGGAAGTTCTCGATGAGCGACGTCACCGAGCGCGCGCTGTGGCCGAGATACATGGCGGTGTATCAGGAGATCGTCAGGCACACCTCGACGCCGGCAGCACCATGGTTCGTGGTGCCGGCGGACCACAAATGGTTCGCGCGCGTGGTGATCGGCTCGGCGATCGTGAGCACGCTTGAGGCCCTCAATCTGCATTTTCCGCGCGCCGACAAGGCATCGCTCAAGGAATTCGAGCAGGTGCGCAAGGCGCTCGAGCACGAGGGCAAGGGCGGGGCGAAGAAGTTGGCGAAGGTCGCGAAAGCGGCGGCGAACGACGGCTAGAGCGCGATGATTTCAGGATGGTTCGTCATCGCGCTCCAGCTTTTTGTTTGAGCATCAATTCATGAACTCCGTTCGCGCGGCATGACGCCGCGCGCCGGCCTCGGACACGCCCGCGCAAATCTCGCTCAAGCCGGATTGAAGTCCGAGCTGACAATGTCGGCTCGGACATCGACCCAGCGTTCGAAGACGACGCCGAGTTCGTATCCATACCGCCAGGCGAGACGGCATCGTCCGATGGTTCGAAACTTGTCGAACGTGACGTAGAAATTGATCGGAAGCAGCACGAGCCCATCCGAGTGGATTCGGGCGCTACTCTCGGTGAAATTGTACGCGATGCAAGCGTGCACGTCCCGGCCGCCGCGGAAGAACAGCATGCCGTCCATCGATCGTTCGTTCATCCCCAGTCCAATCTTCAGTTCATTGCCGCGCTGGCTTTGATACGTGAAGAGCCACATCATCGATGTCGCGCATGATCCGGAAAAGTGGATGCCGGTTTTCCCTTGCCAACAAACGCGGAACGCGTTTGCGCGGAGAACATGCACAAACAACATGCTAAAGCGCGATTGTCTTCTCAAGGTATCGCGCTTTAGCGGCTGCGAAGATATCGCGCCGGGCTCACTTGACAACCGCGAACCCGAATCGCGATTAACGCACAGAGTTTTTGCTGGATTTGGCGCAATTATGACGCCGGAGCAGGATGACGTTTGATTGAACAGGGATGAGCCATTTGCTCGACCTCGCGCCGCCTGCCGGTATCATCAACCCTCATTGCGAGCCATCGGCTCGGCGCCGTCCGGTGAGCGAAGCGGTCCAAAGCCGCGTACGCCGGGCGATGGATTGCTTCGCAAGCGGCCGCTCGGGCTTGTCGAACGGCAGTTCGCCCGCGGCGATCCGATCGGTCCACTTGGAGAAAAGCGAATAGACCTTTTCCGGTCCCATGCTGCCGAGCGCTGGCGCCATGTATTCCATGGCTTGGCCGGCCTGCGTGCGCAGCGCCCACGCCGCATGCGAGTTGTTGCCGTCCTTGAACGTCTTCGGCACTTCGCGGATGCCGCGAGCACGCATGCCCAATGCGGCGAAAACTTTTGGAGGCGCGATTTAAGCACGGTAACGAGGCGGAACATTGCCATCCCCGCCGGCGCGCTCACATTCCGCCGCGCGAATCCGTTGGCCCCGCGACGCGCACCACCATACCGCGCGGCGCTCGGACCCCGTGTCACAACACGCGTATCTCAGTTCTTAACTTTTCCGCTTTATCTTGCCGCCCCGGATCAAGATTGGTCGCGCTCCGCTTCGCAAGCGTGTAGCGCCTAACGGCAGGGGCCCGCGGGAATGTCAAAGATAAGCAATCTGTTCTTAAATCGCTCGATCGGTGCAAAGCTTGCAGCCATGACGATCATCGGCGCGATCTGCATGGCGCTGGTTGCATCCACCATATTGTGGATCGCCCGTAACCAACTCATCACCGAGCGCACCGAGAAGGCGCATGCGATCGCCGATGCCGTATGGGAGATAGCCGACGGTTTTCACCGCGCCGCCTTGGCCGGCCAGATGACGGATGATGAGGCGAAGAAGCGGTTCTTCGCGGTTGCCGGCACCGTCTGGTATGAGGGACACACCAACTACGTCTTTATTTACGACTACGACACCGGAATCAGCGTCGTCAATACCGGCGTTCCGACGCTGCTCGGCAAGGATATGCGCACCTTCAGGGATGCCAATGGTCTTCCCTTTGCGTCCATGCTGATCGACCTCGCGCGTCAGGGGCAGGGCAGCGTTCGCTATACATTCCTTCGAAGCAGCACCGATCCCACCCCGCTCGACAAGGTCGCCTTCACGCGCGGTTTCGCTCCCTGGCACCTGATGATCGGAACCGCGGAATACATGTCCGCGGTGGATGACTCGTTCTGGGCGATGGTTCGGACGGCCTCGGTTGTGATTGTTGTGCTCATGCTACTGTCGATTGCAGTGGCCTGGTCGATTACCCGCAGCGTGGTAACGCCGCTGGCGGGCCTGAGACAACGCATGGCTTCGCTGAGCACCGGCGAACTCGACGCGCCGGTCGCCAATGCCGATCGTCACGACGAAGTCGGTCAAATGGCGCGCACCGTCCAGGTGTTCCGGGACGCCATGATCGAAACCAACCGTCTGCGCGAGGACCAGGTGGCGGGCGCGCAGCGGCAGGCGGCGCAGCGCAAGGCCGACATGAACCGTCTCGCCGACCAGTTTGAAAGCGAGGTCGGTCAGATCGTCACGCTGGTTTCCGCCGCGGCCAGCCAGCTCGAGGCGTCATCGGCGACCTTGAGCAAGACGGCAGGTACCGTCGAGCAGGTCAGCCAGCGGGCATCGAGTGCCTCGGGCGAAGCTTCCAAGAACGTTCATTCGGTGGCCGCGGCGAGCGAGGAGCTATCGACCTCGATCGGCGAAATCAGCCGCCAGGTCGAGGCTTCCGCCCGCATCGCCGGCGAGGCCGTCGAACAAGCCCAGAAGACCGACGCCCGTATCAGCCAGCTGTCGCAAGCCGCCGCGCGCATCGGGGACGTCGTCGATCTGATCCAGACGATTGCCGGGCAGACCAACCTGTTGGCGCTGAACGCGACCATCGAAGCCGCGCGCGCCGGCGACGCCGGCAGGGGATTTGCGGTGGTTGCGACCGAGGTGAAGAGCCTCGCAGAGCAGACGGCGAAGGCCACCGGTGAAATCGGCCAGCAGATCGCCGACATCCAGTCGGCGACCAAGGAATCCGTCACCGCGATCAAGGAAATCGGCGCGATCATCGCCCGGATCTCGGAAATTTCGGCGACGATTGCCTCCGCCGTGGAACAGCAGGGCGGTGCCACCCAGGAAATTTCCAAGAACGTGCAGCGCGCCGCCGAAGGAACCTCGAAGGTCGAGGCGAGTATTTCGGAGGTCCAGCGCGGCGCTTCCGAAGCGGGAGAGGCTTCCTCGGAGGTGCTATCGGCCGCACAATCGCTGTCAGGCGAGAGCAATCGGCTGAAGCACGAGGTTGCGAAGTTCATGAACTCCGTTCGCGCGGCGTGAAAAGCCGGACCGCGGGCCAATCTCCCCGCCACCGGGTCTCGCCTTGGCCATCGCGCTAAGACGGGATCGCTTTCTCGCCGATAATGGCGCGATCCAGTGCGTCGATCAGCACCTGAAATTCGATGAATTTGTTGCGTGCCCGTTCCGCGCTGTCCCGGTGGAAAGGAGCGGCCAGCACCTTAACATGCATGTCCCTCTCCTCGATCATGCGCTCGCGGGCATTCTTCAGCAGTTCAAGTCGCTCGCTCATTTCGGCTCCTTTGTCGATGTTCCCTTCAACCGCAACCAAGTTCTCAGTCGAAGGCCGATGGAAGCTGGCCCTTCCGGAAGAAGACCGTGGGTTCGTCGTCATAGTCGCCCATCTCCGGATCGCCGGTGGATGAGAACGCAACGACGGCGAGTTTGCTCAATGCCAGCCTCTCCGCCGTTCGAAGCGCCCCGGTTGCCGATTTGCAGACGATCGGAGAGTCCGCCTTCAGGTGTCCGCCTTTGCCGGAACTGAACGCCTGCACGAAGTAGGATGTCTCTCGGGCCATGAAGGCTCCTGTTGAACTGGGAAGGTGACGCGCGCCGGTTGGGATTCCAGACCGTCTACAGCACCTCATCCGTCCAGACTTTAAAGCTGACGAGCGTGTTTAGCCCGAAAGTCTGGGTAATCGGAACGTCGGCGGCGTCGCGGCCTTGTGCGATCAGGACACGGCCGATCCGCGGCATGTTGTTGCGCGCATCGAAAGTGTGCCAGTGGCCGCCGAGATAGGCCTCGAACCAGCCGGCGAAATCGCCCGCGGCGTAGGGCGGTGGCATGCCGATATCGCCGAGATAGCCGGTGCAATATCGCGCGGGAATGTTCATGCAGCGGCAGAACGTGATGGCAAGGTGCGCGTAGTCGCGGCAGACGCCTTTGCTCTCGTTGAACACTTCCCACGCGGTCATGGTCGGCCGCGCGTGCTCGTAACCGAACGCGATGTGGTTGTGAACGAAATCGCAGATGGCCTGGACCCGCGCCCAACCCGGCGCTGTCCTCTCAAACAGCTTCCATGCAATATCGGAAAGCCGGTCGGTTTCGCAGTAGCGGCTGCCAAGCAGATAGACGATCGTCTCCGCCGGCAGATCCTCCACCGCGTGCTGGAAGGCCGAAGGAACAACCGCGTCGGGCAGCCCGCTATCGCGAACCGTTCCATCGCCCGCAAGGCGCACGCGCCCCGTTGGCGCGACGACCCGGCTGCACCAGTTACCGAAGCTATCACGATAGGGGGTGATGGGCACGGAAGGGCTGATCGTCAGGTAGTCGGGCACGATAACGTCGGACGCCCGCGTAAAATGCGTGCCCACTACCGCGATCAACGGCGTCGGTTGCGGAAAATCGTAAATCATCTCGAAGCCGACACGAATGATCATTGGAGCCCCTAATTCCAACCGTTTGCGCTACTCAAGGGCGGCACGCCACCTATTTCGAGCCGCGTTGGCACGGCTGCCGAGCGGCAGATGAAGGACGTCTGGATATATCGTCGCAGCCTTCGACCGGGTCGCGCGACAATTGTGCCCGCCAGATGTGCCCGCCAGATTTCCGAAAAATATACCGGCGCACTGCGGAGATGGCTACGTATGCGGCCGAATACAAGGCAAAGCGAGCGCTATTCGACCTGAGACCGCCGAATCCCGCGAGAAAGCGATAGCTAATCGGATCAAAAGGGCGCACATGTAACCGCATGCACAACAAGAGAGTCGGCGCAGGCCTGTTTGCGAAAGGCTTGTCGGCATGACTATGCGCTCGCGACGGGAGGTCATCTCCTTCAAACATCCTTTCCGGATCGAAGGCGTCGATCGGCTGCTGTCGGCTGGCGCCTACGAGGTCATCACGGACGAGGAGATGATCGAAGGATTGTCGTTCGCCTCGTTTCGCCGCGTTGCCACCATGATCATGGTGCCGGCGGGCGCGCCGCTCGGTGCAACGATGGAAATGATTTCCATCAGCTCGGTCGCCCTGTCCGACGCGCAGCGCATTGATGCCAGCGCGTCCCATGCGTGAGTAGCGCTTTCCAGCGTAACACCACTCCCGCGCTCGATCGAAGATCGATCGCCAACCTGAAGGCACATGACTCCATGCAAAATCTTTCGCCGCGTCACGTCAAGACAGAGGAGTTGCTTCGGCTTGGCGTCGTATCCGGCTGGTACAGCACGAAAGTGAGCGGAACGTTCGTCTCCGGGCCGCACGATTCCGAGGCCGATTGCCTGCTCAAGATCGCTGAGATCGACCCGCCGCCCGCCAAGGTCGTGCGACCCCGGCCGATGGTCGCTTAATATCGGGTCCGGGACCGCGTCGCGCGCAGCAAGGTGCCCGCATGCATTGACATGCGGGCCGCCACGGAGGGCGTGCTTTGACGCCGCTCAAACCCCTCGCAACAGCGTTCCCAGCAGCAGGATCACATAGGCGATCAGCAGAATCGTGAAGCCGCCGATACTGTGAAGTTCCGGGATATGCCCATAGACCGCGAGCAATGCCACAACCGCCAGCAACACCGAAATTACAAACGTCGGGACGGCGGGGGGCGTTAGATAAAAGCGCCTGATCGGTCGCGTGTAGGGCATGAGGGATTCCTTCTCGAGTTCCTGCTTCGAAAACATCCGCGGCCGTGGTTTGTTCCATTTTCCCCGGCCACCGGTTGGACGGCGGTGAGCTCGGCGCGCCACGGCAGGCCACGCGTTACCACCCGCCCCACCCGCCCGGTCTCTTGGAAGCGGGGAACCGGGCCTGTCGCTGGACGTTGGGTCATGCCGCGAACCAGGAGAGAGATGATGGATATCTGCGAACACATGGAAGTCGTTGACGCCAACGACCAGCATGTCGGCATTGTGCAAAGTGTCGATGGCGACCGGATCAGTCTGATCAAGGACGACGCCCTCGACCCTCGACATCCCTTCATCGACAAAAGCCAGGTCGCCGCCGTCGAACACAACAAGGTCAGGCTTTCGCAGAAAGTCTCGGCGATCACGACCCGCGCGTTCGTCTCTCCCGAGAAGTCCGAAGAGATTGTCGACAGAAAGTAACGGCCCGCAGAAACCGTAAGGCGGGTTGGAGGCAGCTTGACGCCCTCTGGATTGGCTCCAATCCGCTCCGTCCGGGCAATGACGGCCGGCGGGATGCGGCGACGCGCGGGTCCAAGAGAACAAGAATACTGCCAAGACCCCGGATGTCGCTTCGCGCGTCCGCGCTGCGCTTGCCGCATCTTTCGGCCGTGCTAGATTGCCGGCCAAGAAAAATCAAACTTCAAAATCAAACTTCAAAATCAAACTTCAAAATCAAACTTGAGGGGAAGCCATGCACAGGGTGAGCCGCCGCGCGCAGTTGCGGGGGATGTTGGGCATGGCGGCATTGGCCGGCATGCCGCAAATGGCTTTCGCCGAGGACCAGCCGGTGCCGCCCGAAGGCATCCCACCGGAAGGCATCGGTCACCGGATCAAGCACGTGTCGTACAGCGACATCGGCGGGCGTCCCGACAGCGTCCAGATCATGTCGAACCGCAATCACCTCTACGTCGGTCACATGTTCAGCGACGGCGTGACCATTCTGGACGCCAGCGATCCGCGCAGCCTGAAGCCGGTGAATTTTTTCACGGCCGGGCAATACACCAGGACGCATCATCTGCAATCGTCGGACGACCTGCTGCTGGTCGCCAACGGCGCCAATATCGTCGCCATGCAGTCCTATAGCGACCAGCGCGGCTATTTCGAGAACACTCTCGCCGACAGCATCACCAAGCGGAAAAACTTCCGCAGCGGGCTGTCGATCCACGACATCTCCAAGCCGGGCGAAATGAAGGAGATCGCGTTTCTCGAAATGCCGGGACTTGGCATCAACCGGCTGTCCTGGATGGGCGGGCGGTATGCCTATGTCTCGGCGCATTTCGACGGCTTCACCGATCATTGCCTTTGTATCGTCGACCTCAACGAGATCACCAAGCCGGTCATCGTCTCCAAATGGTGGCTGCCGGGCATGAATCGCGCGGCCGGCGAAGTGTCGAACACGCCCAAGGGCAAGCGCTACGCGCTGCATCACATGATCGTGGCAGGCAAGCTCGGCTACGGCGCCTGGCGCGACGGCGGTTTCACCATCCACGATGTTTCCGATGTCACGCAGCCGAAATTGCTGTCGCACATCAACTGGTCGCCGCCATTTCCGGGCGGCACGCACACCCCGCTGCCGTTGCCGGGACGCAACCTCGCGGTCGTGGCCGACGAGGCGAACGCGGAGAAGTGCGCGAAGGGGTTGTTCCAGATCTTCGTGATCGACGTGCGGGTGCCGGAAAATCCGGTGACGATCTCGACCATGCCGGTGCCGCACGATCGCGACTATTGCGCCGCTCCCGGCACGTTCGGTCCGCACAATCTGCATGAGAACCGGCCCGGTTCGTTGCAGAGCGAGCAAACCATTTTCGCGACCTACAATGCCGGCGGCGTCCGGGTGTTCGACCTCAGCGATCAGTTTGCACCGAAGGAGCTGGCGTTCTGGCTGCCGCCGACGCCGGCCAAGTTGATCGACCCGAGGCCCAACATCGCGCTCGCCGCCAAGACCGCCGATATCTACGTCACGCGCGATGGGCTGATCTATGCGAGCGATTGGAACGCCGGCCTGCACGTGCTGCAATACGAGGGTTGAGCTGACAGCCTTCGCGAACAGTTGACTGCCTCAGTCACACATGCTCAAGCCCAATCGGCGGTGATCGACCGCCGGCAAAAACCATCAGGAGGACCGATGAATACGCCTCTCCGCAGCGGTATTTTCCTTGCTCCGTTTCATGCCAAAGCCGACAATCCAACGCTGGCGATGGAACGTGATTTCGAGCTGCTGCAGCACCTCGACCGGCTGAACTACAGCGAGGCGTGGATCGGCGAGCATCACTCCGGCGGTGTCGAGATCATCGCCGCGCCTGATATGTTCATTGCCGCGGCTGCCGAACGTACCAAGCACATTCGGCTCGGCACCGGCGTGACGTCGCTGCCGTACCATAACCCCTTCATGCTCGCGAGCCGCATCGTCCAGCTTGATCACATGACGCGTGGGCGCGCGATGTTCGGCGTCGGCCCCGGTGCGCTGGTGTATGACGCCCACAAGATCGGGATCGACGCCGGCGATCAGCGGCGCATGATGAATGAGGCGCTCGACGTCATCGTCGCGCTGTTCAAAGGCGAGACGGTCAACAAGGAGACCAACTGGTTCAAGCTCTGCAACGCCAACCTGCAGCTTGCGCCCTACACCAAGCCGATGATCGAGATGGCGGTCGCCAGCGCGCGCTCGCCGGTCGGCGCGATGGCGGCGGCGCGCCACGGCATCGGCATGCTGGCAATCGGCGGCGCGACGCCGACTTCGATCGCCCATCACACCGCGAACTGGAATCTCTACGAGACCGAGGCGCGCAAAGCCGGCCACGTGCCCGATCGCGCCAAGTGGCGCGTCGTGACGTTGATGCATATCGCCGAGACCCGTGAGCAGGCGAAGGAGAACGTCAAGTTCGGACTCAAGGCGTTTGCCGACTACTTCCGCGAGATCGCGACCTTCCCGATCATCCCGCCTGATGTGCCTGACGACTACGACTGGCTGATCGAGACCGGCACCGCATGCATCGGCACGCCCGATGACGCGATTGCCTACATCGACAAGCTCCTCAAAGGCTCGGGCGGCTTCGGTGTGATCATGGAGCTCGCCCATAACTGGGCCGATTGGGACGCCACCCGCCGCCACTACGAGCTGATGGCACGCTACGTTCACGCCCATTTCCAGAAGAGCTTTGCGCCGCGCGTCGAGGCTTACGCCGCGGCCGCGACCCAGCAGAAGGAGTTCGCTGACCAGGCGGCGCAGGCGGTGCAGTCCGAGATCGACAAGCTGGCGGCGCGGCAGGGTAAGACCGCGACCTGAAGGAACGGACGCTCACGGCGTTTTTGGAGTCCGCTACCTGGCCCAACGGAGAAAGCCGTCAGGGCTACTCAATGTCGGCCGTCTGAAATGGTACTGATCAGATTTGCTCGACGTGAGACTTTCGGTCCGCGCGAGTAACCGACCAACGTCGGCTAAGGGCTGTTCACGTCGTTCCGGTCGCCGGCCAGCCGCTACCGGTCTACCCCGATCAGCGGACATATTCTCCTTCTTCCCAGCGCCCTATCAGGCGATCGATCTCGGCACCGCAGATCGTCTTGCGCAAGATCGAGGCGCCGCCGGTTCATCGGCCGCAAGCTTGCGGCAAGTGATTTGCCCGACGACTTGCAACTCAGTCGAATTTTGCGCGATGTCGCCTCGCGCGAAGGCCTCTCGGGGCGGAAAATCGCGTGCGCGTAAAATCTAAATTTGTGAGCGGATTTAAGCTGATTTGGGTTGTCGGTTCGGCATGCCGAAATATTTCTCTTTCCGAAAATCAGAAATTGTGTATTGTTGCCGCTGTCCCGCTCTCACAAGAGGGGCGGCTCGCGATCGTCACGGACGTTGAGGCGGGATGCGGTGGACGCAAGCGGTGTCGCGAGACGAGCGGTACCGATGCGGACGGCGAAGGCGTGTGGTCCTGGCGCCCCGACGCTGGCGCTAAGTTTTCGTGGGACACAATTCCGCGAGAGTGACGGGGGCAAAAGAGCCCGGTCCCCGGGGAGAGCGCGCAATAAGCCGTAAAACCATTGCGCAGGGAATGCCGGATGTATCCGGTGCCTCCGCTGTGAATACTCGTGTGCATACTAAAACTACAAAGCGCACACGAGGCTGCGGGTGCATTGGGCACCCGGTCGTCCCTGCGCCCTCTTATTCTCGAGGGTGGTGATGCAACAGCTCGGGCGCATTCGCGTCGCGAGGGCGCGGAATTGCGTCTCAGCTCTTTGAAAATTGAATTTGGAAGTGGTCGGAGATTTTCGTGCGTCTTTCTCACCCTCCCCCTTGCGGGGCAGGGGAATCGCATGTCCGAGGGGCCAAGCTATTGCGCTGGAAGGAAAATTTGATTCTGACAGTGTCTCCTGATTCGATCGGAGACCTTTTTGGACCGTTTTGCAGAATGCTTCTCGCCTTTGGTCGATCCTCGGAAGAACCAAGCACAGCACGATCTGACCGAGATGCTGTTCATTGCGTTGCTCGCCACGCTGTGCGGCGCCACGACCTGTTGCGACATCGCGCTGTTTGGGCGGTCGAAAGAAGCGCTGTTGCGCACGATTCTGGTGCTCGAGCACGGGATACCGAGCCACGACACCTTCAGCCGTGTCTTTCGCATCCTCGATCCGAGCAGCTTCGAAGAGGTGTTTCGGCGCTTCACCAAGGCGTTTGCGACGGCGGCCAAAATCAAGGGCGTGGTAGCTCTCGATGGCAAGGCGCTGAGAAGAGCCTACGAACGTGGCCAAAGTCACATGCCGCCAGTGATGGTGACGGCGTGGAGCGCAATGACCCGCATGGCGCTTGTCAATGTGCTGGCGCCTGGAAACAACGAAGCGGCCGGCGCTTTGCAACTTGTCGAGCTTCTTCAACTGAAGGGCTGCGTCGTCACGGCGGACGCGCTGCATTGTCATCGTGGGATGGCGAAAGCCGTCGTGGGGCGCGGTGGAGATTACGTCTTGGCGGTAAAGAACAACCAGCCGGGCTTGCTGCGCGATGCCAAGGCCGCGATCTCTGCGGCAGAGCGCAAGAAGGCGAAACAAGCCACCACCGAGGACACCGATCACGGCCGCAAAGAAGCCCGAACCGCGATCGTTACTCCCGTCAAGGATATGGCCGAAAACCACGACTTTCCCGGTCTCAAGGCCGTGGCGCGGATCACCAGCAAGCGTGGACGCGACAAGACTGTCGAGCGCCATTTCCTTCTGACCCAGTGCTACAAGCCCGCAGAACTGCTGCGGATTGTTCGCGAACACTGGGGCATCGAGAACGTCCTGCACTGGACGCTCGACGTCGTTCTCGACGAGGATCAGACGCGAAGCCGAAAAGACCACGCTCCCGCCGCGGCGCTTCGACGGTGTCTTGCGCGAGCCGGACTATGGCGACCATGAAGAAGTCCGGCGGGTGCGTCAAAACGGCGAAATCAGATGGCAGGGCCATACCATCTACATCAGCGAGGCCTTGACCGGCGAACCGGTCGGCTTGCGCGACGATGGTGCTGATGGATGGGCCGTTTGCTATGGCCCGATCGTGCTCGGCACGATCGCCCGTAACGACGATTGCCTGCGAAAACCCAAACACAAAGCCTGTGGACATGTGGACGATGCAAGCAAGGGCATCGCCCACAAGCCCACAGGCAACGCAAAAGCAGACCAGAACGAAACAAGAAATGTGCTACCCATGTCGTCGGTCTAAACTGTTACCTATGTTCCCGGTTGCACAGACAGATGGGTCAGCCCGATTGACTATCTTTTGGCATTGCGGTTTTGGGCCTTTCTCGTCTAGAAAGTCGCTGGCGCCCGGTCCCGGCAACCAATCGTCAATGGTTTTGACTGAGGATTTACCTTACGGATTTTGGGCTCCAAAGGGTCTGGCAATGCTGATTAGCAGCGCAACGATCGGAAGTGAAGGGGAGGCGGTCCGCACCGCTGGTCCTCACGCGATTGCGGCTGCGTCGCTGCCCACCCTGCTTCTCGGCGGGCTGCTCCTTATCTGCCCCTGAGGGCCGGCTGGGCGGTTTGCGCCTGGGCACTCAGGGGTTGTGCGAGATCACCAGACCCTGCAGCGCTCGCGTCAACCGGCGCACCACCGAACAAGGAATTTGCAAGCCATGACTACCGTGAACATGACCACCGTGAACAAGTCCGAAAAGGACCGCGTCATCATTTTCGACACCACCTTGCGCGACGGCGAGCAGTGTCCCGGCGCCACCATGAACTTCGAGGAGAAGCTCGAGATCGCCGAGATGCTCGACGATATGGGCGTCGACGTCATCGAGGCCGGCTTTCCGATCACCTCGGAAGGCGATTTTCAGGCGGTCAGCGAGATCGCGCGGCGCTCCAAGAACGCCGTGATCGCCGGGCTGTCGCGCGCCCATCCGAAGGACATCGACCGCTGCGCCGAAGCGGTGAAATTCGCAAAACGCGGCCGCGTCCACACCGTGATCGCGACCTCGCCGCTGCACATGCGCGTGAAGCTCAACATGACGCCGGAGCAGGTGATGGAGCTCTCGATCGCCAACGTCACCCGCGCCCGCAACCAGATCGACGACGTCGAATGGTCGGCCGAGGACGCCACCCGCAGCGAGATGGATTTTCTCTGCCGCATCGTCGAGGCCGTCATCAAGGCCGGCGCCACCACGGTCAACATTCCCGACACCGTCGGCTACACCACGCCTGAGGAATACACCGCCTTCATGCGCACGCTGATCGAGCGCGTGCCCAATTCCGACAAGGCGGTATTTTCAGTTCATTGCCACAACGATCTCGGCATGGCGGTGGCCAATTCGCTGGCGGGACTCGCCGGCGGCGCGCGGCAGATCGAGTGCACCGTCAACGGCATCGGCGAGCGGGCCGGCAATGCCGCGCTCGAAGAGATCGTGATGGCGATCAATGTCCGCAACGACAAGTTTCCGTATTGGAACAAGATCGACACCACGCAACTGACGCGGGCCTCCAAGCTGGTATCGGCCGCGACCTCGTTCCCGGTGCAGTACAACAAGGCGATCGTCGGCCGCAACGCGTTCGCGCATGAAAGCGGCATCCATCAGGACGGCGTCCTGAAGGATGCCTCGACCTACGAGATCATGCGGCCCGAGATGGTCGGCCTGAAGCAGTCCTCGCTGGTCTTGGGCAAGCATTCCGGCCGCCACGCCTTCGTGCACAAGCTGGAGGAGATGGGCTACAAGCTCGGCCAGAACCAGCTCGAAGACGCGTTCGCGCGGATGAAGGCGCTCGCCGACCGCAAGAAGGACATCTACGACGAGGACATCGAGGCGCTGGTCGATCAGGAGATCGCGGCTTCGCACGACCGCATCAAGCTGACCTCGCTGACCGTGATCGCGGGCACCCATGGACCGCAGCGCGCCACCATGAAGCTCGACGTCGACGGCCAGATCAGGATCGAGGAGGCCGAGGGCAACGGTCCGGTGGACGCGGTGTTCAACTGCATCAAGGCGCTGGTGCCGCATGAGGCCAAGCTCGAGCTCTACCAGGTGCATGCGGTCACCCAAGGCACCGACGCGCAGGCCGAGGTGTCGGTGCGGCTCAGCCATGAGGGCCGGTCGATGACGGCGAAGGCAGCCGACCCGGATACGCTGGTGGCATCCGCCAAGGCCTATCTCGGCGCGCTCAACAAGATCGTCATGAAGCACCAGCGCGACCGGCCGGCAGCGGCGGCGAGCTGATCGCCACAAGATATGCACGCTGACGGTAAATCATGAGAGCGCGGCGTTCCCCGACGCCGCGTTTTTGCAATGCAGCAACGGTTTCCGGAGTCCCTGCCAATGGAGCCATGGTATTCGGCCCGGCTTCTCTGTATTGGTGCCGCAGGCTCAAAAAACACGGGGCGCGGTGCGGCACGGCCGCGCGTCCCGCAGGTTGGCGCGGGAGGACACATGCATAAGTTGATTTTGGCTGCGGCATCGGTTGCGGCATTGGCCTTGGTAGGCCCGGCGTCAGCCGCCGATTCGCCGATCGTCCTCAAGTTCAGCCATGTCGTGGCGTCCGACACGCCGAAGGGCAAGGCCGCCGACAAGTTCAAGGAGCTCGCGGAGAAGTACACCGACGGCAAGGTGAAGGTCGAGGTCTACCCGAACTCGACGCTCTACAAGGACAAGGAAGAGCTGGAGGCGCTGCAGCTCGGCGCGGTGCAGATGCTGGCGCCCTCGAATTCCAAGTTCGGTCCGATCGGGATCAGGGAATTCGAGGTGTTCGATCTGCCCTACATCCTCCCCGACCTGAAGACGCTGCGCAAAGTCACCGACGGTCCCTTGGGCGAGAGGCTGCTCAAGCTTCTGGATGCCAAGGGCATGACCGGTCTCGCCTACTGGGACAACGGCTTCAAGCAGATGAGCGCCAACAAGAAGCTGATCGCCCCCGCCGACTACAAGGGATTGAAGTTCCGCATCCAGTCCTCGAAAGTGCTGGAAGCCCAGTTCCGCGCGCTGGGGGCCGATCCCGCAGGTGATGGCTTTCTCGGACGTCTACCAGGCGCTGCAGACCGGCGTCGTCGACGGGCAGGAGAACACCTGGTCGAACATCTACACCCAGAAGATGCATGAGGTGCAGAAATACGCCACCGTCACCAACCACGGCTACATCGGTTACGTCGTGGTCGTGAACAAGAAGTTCTGGGACGGCTTGCCGGCGGATATTCGCGGCGAGCTGTCGAAGGCGATGAAGGAAGCCACCGAATTCGGCAACAGCCAGTCGGCGAAGGACAATGACGACGCGCTGGAGGCGATCAAGAAGGCCGGCAAGACCGAAATCATCAACCTGACGCCGGAGCAGGACGAGGCGATGCGCAAGGCGATGATGCCGGTCTACAAGGACGTCGCGTCACGGGTCGGTCAGCCCCTGATCGACGAGTTCCTGAAAGAAACAGGCCGCGGCCCGATGAACTGAGGCCAGCGTCAACCTCGCCAAGGATGCGCGCGCGCGCCGCCGCCGGCGGCGGCCCCGCGGAAACGTGCATGATCGGGCGGTTTTTCGAGAGCGCCGCTCGATTGTCGTAGAGCATGATCCGGATCCAATCGGATCGTGATCCAGGGGACATTCATGTTGTTACGCATTCTCGACCGGCTTGAGGAGGTGATCATCGCGAGCCTGATGGGCGCCGCGACGCTGATCACCTTCATCACCGTCGTTCACCGGTTCCTGGTCGATATTCCCGTGCTGTATCCGTACCTGTTTTGGATCGATCTCTCCTGGTCGCAGGAGCTTTGCATCTACATGTTCATCTGGATGGCGAAGTTCGGCGCCGCCTATGGCGTGCGAACCGGCATCCATGTCGGCGTCGACGTGCTGATCAACCAGCTCAACGATCGCTGGCGCAAACGGGTGATCCTGTTCGGGCTGTTCGGCGGCGCGCTGTTCACCGCGATCGTCGGCACCATGGGCGCCAAATTCGTCTTCGAGCTGATGCAGACCGACCAGGTCTCGCCCGACCTCGAACTGCCGAGCTGGCTGGTCTATGCCTGCATCCCGCTCGGCTCCTATTTGATGTGCTTCCGCTTCCTGCAGGTGATGTGGGCTTTCTTTTGGACCGGCGAACTGCCGCATCATGATGCGACGCATGTCGAAGGCCTCGAAGTCAGCGAGAAAGCGCCGATCGCGCTCGGAGAGGCGTGATGAGCGCCGCGCTGATCTTCGGACTGCTGTTTGGGCTGATGCTGACGGGCATGCCGATCTCGATTTCGCTCGGCCTCACCGTTCTGACCTTCCTGTTCACGATGACCGAAGTGCCGATCGAAAGCGTCGGGCTGAAACTGTTTTCCGGCCTCGACAATTTCGGCATCATGGCGATCCCGTTCTTCATCCTTGCCGGCACCTTCCTGACCCGCGGCGGCGTGGCGCGGCGGATGATCGCGTTCACGACCTCGCTGGTCGGCCACCTGCCGGGCGGGCTCGGGCTTGCCGGCGTCGCGGCCTGCGCGATGTTCGCGGCGATTTCCGGATCGAGCGTCGCAACCGTCGTCGCGATCGGCTCGATCATGATGCCGGCGATGGTGGACTACGGCTATCCGCGCCGGTTCGGCGTCGGCGTGATCTCGACCTCGGGCGCGCTCGGCATCCTGGTGCCGCCCTCGATCATCCTGGTGCTGTACGGCGTTTCCACCAACACCTCGATCGGCGCGCTGTTCATGGCCGGCATCGTGCCCGGCGTCATCCTGGCGCTGATGCTGGCAGCGGTGACCTGGTTCGTGGCCTGGCGCAACGGCTATCCGCGCATGAAGCGGGCGACGCTTGGCCAGCAATGGAGCGCCTTCCGCGAAAGCGTCTGGGGCCTGGCCCTGATCGGCATCGTGCTCGGCGGCATCTATGGCGGCGTCTTCACCCCGACCGAGGCCGCGGCGGTCGCCGCGGTCTATGCCTTCTTCATCACCGTGTTCGTCTACGGGGAACTGAAGCTTATCGAAGTGCCGAAGGTGCTGCTGCAGGCCGCGAGCATGAGCTCGATGCTGCTCTACATCATCACCAACGCGGTATTGTTCTCGTTCCTGATGACGCACGAGCAGATTCCGCAGGCGATGGCGGCCTGGATCATCGACAAGAATTTCTCGGTCTGGATGTTCCTGTTGGTCGTGAACGTCATCCTGCTTGATGGCGGGCAATGTGATGGACCCGTCGTCGATCCTGCTGATCATGGCGCCGATCCTCTATCCGCTTGCGACCAAGCTCGGCGTCAATCCGGTTCATCTCGGCGTGCTGATGATCGTCAATACCGAGGTCGGATTGTGCCATCCGCCGGTCGGTCTCAATCTCTACATCGCATCCAGCATCGCGAAGATGGGGATCAGCGAGATCACGATCGCGGTGCTGCCGTGGTTGTGCGCGATGCTGGTGTTCCTCGGGATGATTACCTACGTCCCGGAGATTTCGCTGTGGCTGCCGCGGCTGCTCGGCATGATCTGAAAGTCTTGCAATTTGATTAAGCTCAAGAGATTACATCTTGGTAAGACTAGGCTCTGTTGCCAAACTGTAAGTTGATTGCGTGCCCTGTCGCGACCATCCTCGGACAAGCTTGTTAAGGAGGTTCGTTATGAGAAAGTTTGCCATCGCCGGCGTCGCCGCACTCGCTATCGCCGGCTCGACCGCGGTCTATGCCCAGCACAGCAGCGTGGCTTCGTGAGCACATGCAGCACATGCAGCTGAGCCCCGAGGATCGCGCGGCCTTTGCCGACGCGCGGATCGCCGCGGTGCACGCCGGCCTGAAGCTGACGCCCGACCAGGAAAAGCTGTGGCCGCCGGTCGAGACCGCGGTACGCGATTTGGTCAAGCTGCGAATCGATCGCGCCAACGCGCGGATGAAGGCGCAGGATGGCGCGCAGGACCAGCAGAAGCCGGACGATCCGGTAGCGCGCCTGCGCGAGCGCGCCGACAACATGGCGGCTTCCGCAGCGGTGTTGAAGAAGATCGCCGACGCGGCCGACCCGCTCTACAAGACGCTCGACGACGGCCAGAAGCGCCGTCTCGCTTTCCTGACCCATCACGGCGGCCGGTTCGGCGGCGAGGGCGGCTGGCGGCACCGCTGGATGGAGCGCGGCATGGACCACGATGGCGGCCCTGGCATGGACCGGGACGGACGGGACGGCCCCGAGCGGCTCTGAAGGCGAGCCTTGCGTCGCGAGCCCTTGGATCGCTCGATCGAAGATTGTATCGAAACTCGCAAAAAGCCGCTGGATTCCGGCGGCTTTTTCGCTTTCGGCGGGCCGGGCCGAAGGGCGGGAAAACCCTGTCCGCTTTGCTGGACATCGGGGGGTCGCTTTGCTAAACGACGGCCGCTTGCGAAGGCTTTCCGGACCTGACGCTCCGGGCGCATAGCTCAGTTGGTAGAGCAGCTGACTCTTAATCAGCGGGTCGTAGGTTCGAGCCCTACTGCGCCCACCAAGCTTTTCAAGCACTTAGCACTCATAGGGATCAGAACGGTCTCTTCGGTTTGACGTCCAGTTTGAGAAGTTTGTTCGTCATTCGTGCGTATCCGCTCTGCTGTCCCTCCCAAAGGACTGGCGGGATGGCTGCGGGTTACCACACAGCAGCTAGGTCGTTCCCGGCGGCGGGGAGCACTCTCTCACGCAGAAGCCTTGGCGACCGGGGACACCTCCACCTGGCATCGATCCATGTCATTTTCTGTTTCTACCCGTACACTTCGCTCAGCTTCTTGATCGCTGACTCGGCGAGCTCGACGCGGCCACCCAGGTAGTGCGCATCCAGGATCTCCTGCACAGTCTTCATCGAATGGCCGGTGATCGAGGCAATCTCCGGTACTGAGCAGTTCGACAGTGCCAGGCGCGTAACGGCAGTGCCACGGAGATCGTGGAAGTGCAGGTCCTTCAACGATGTTTTCCTAAAACGCCTTGTCCCAGCTCCCAGGACGTCCGACGCTCGTATGAGAATCCTTCAGCTATAGCTTCGTTGAGCGTCATCAGGAGCTGTCCGGGTGGGTTGGCGGATGTCCCTCCGAACGAACTTTCCCAACCATTCCTCTACTTCAATATCTTGCGGATGATGTCGACGGACATACGCCGCTAGGTCCGGCGCTTCGTCATCGGAATACGAGAACGGATGCGAGCGCGCATAGTTCTCTATCCGGAAGTCGGGAGCACTTTCGGGCGTGTGCTCCAGACGGATGACGGTGTCAAATTCCAGCAGTTCGCACTTCGCGCTAAAGTCGACTAATGTCAGACAATTGCCGAAGACGTCGTGAATCCATCTGACCTCTGAAGGCTCGGGAGTAACGTCGAGATGGGAATCCAGCAAGTGCTGATCGAAGCTGTCACGCGGGCGGAAAAGTAGTTGATGCCGGCCCAGCCTAATTGGTCGTTTGTAGCGATACGTCGTCTTATGATGAACGGAGTACACGGTCATAGGGAATGCCAAGTCCTTGGATCGACTTTAGAGTCCCAAGGGGTCAAATGTTGGTTCGAGCAAACCGGTTAAGCCTACCTTATCTGGATCGGCATCTGAAGCTAGCGAAGATCAATTCCTGCGTCAGGGGGACGAGCCGTGATTCCGTGCTGGTCTCGAGGCATGAGTTTTCTGCTCGCCTATGTCCGCCCGGTGGCGGGTGGTGACGCGGCGGTGGCAGCTTTTTTATTGCCCTCTTTCGAAATTGGACTAGCCTGCTGAACGCCAAGTCTTTTGGGAGGGCGCGCACGTGAACTCCACCCTTAAAATCCGGACACCAGAAGCAATAACCTTGATGGAAAAAATCAAGGCCGAAATCAAAAAGCGCGCGGAGTTAAAAGCCAAACGAAAGTTGCTGAAACTGCCCAAACGGCTGGCGAAACGCTGAAGGCTAGCCAGCTCCGCTCGTGGCCAACATCTCGGCGGCTCAGGGAGACAAACACGCCTGCGGCATAAGGGCTTTCGTCATGACAAATCAGGTTGAGCCGAACAAATGGTACTTCACCGTCGATTGCTCCAAATGCGGAGAGACTATCCCGTTTGCGGAAGCGCCTTCGCCGGAGGAAGAGCCAGAACCGCGGTTTCAAACCATAAAGGTCCAATGCCCAGATTGTGGAACTGAGGACATTTATGCACCGGCCCTAATGTCGCGCCGCCGGGGACCTGAAAGCATATAATTTGGGACGGTGTAATTTGTCCCGGACGCAGACGTCGAGCGTATGTGCCCATTTTCGTAACGCCGCGAGGCGTGTATCAGGCGTCGCCTGGGCCGCCAAAGCCGGATGGCCTGTTCCTTGCCGCGTAGCCGGATGAAGCCCCAGATGACCGCGCTGCAATGACGGAGGAAGCACGAGCCGGTCGGCTCAAATGGTCGGCCGTGCCGAATCGACCATATTTCGCGCTGTCCCGGTCATGACATCGAGCCACTTACCGTGATGGCGCCAGTCGCTCGATGCGACCGCGGCTTGCCCGACGGCCTTGGGCCGAGTCGGCATGGATCGCGGACTGCCATACTTCCACTGGTGTCGCGATGGACCCGCTTGATGTCGTCGACCAGGTCACGATTGGCGGTGGCTCGCGGCTCTCCGGGCGCGCGCGCCAGGCATAATAGCCGGCCGGCGAGACACCGAGCACGTCACACATGATCCTCACCGGATAGTCGGCGCGGCGATCTTCGATGAAGCGAAATCTCATTTCGGCACTCCAGCAAAGATCGCGATCGGCTTTTTAAATGTCGCGCTCCATGCGCAGCCGCTCGTTCTCTCGCTGCAGACGCGCGATCTCCGCCGCATGGTCCGCCGACGGCAGCGTCGCCTGCGTCTGCGCGGCGCCGCGCCGCCGCCGTCGGCTCCAGCTGGGCCGCCCACGTTGCTCCAACCAGCGCCGCAGCAGAATGGCGCAGGCCAAGTTCCTTGGCCACCGATCCGACCGAGCGGCCACTCGACGGACCAGATCAACGACTTGCAGCTTGTAGTCGTCCGTAAACGACCGACGTGACTTTTTTCACTCCTCCGACTCACCCCTAAATCTACACCTGCCATCATGGAGCGCTGCTCATGCTGGGGTCGACGTCCGAATATCCCAAAAACCGGTATCCACTTTTCCTGCGGCTGCGCCGCGCCCTGGCGCTGCCGATCTACGTGCTGCTGCGGCTCGTGTTCGGCTGTCTCGCCGCGGGGATGGCCGGCGACGACTGGCCGGGATAGGCGTTTGCCGATTCCGAGACGGCCCGTGGTCCGGGTTCGGCCGGCGGAATGCTGCTCAATCCCGGCCACCGCATGGCTCGCCGGCGGTACCTGATTACGGCGAAGCTTCAGGCTTGGGTGCGAGCGGAATTGACTCGCGCTCGCGGCCCCGGGAGGCGCATACTTGCGTAATCACCGCTCCGCCTCCTAGGCATTACCGGTGACAGAGAGTGTTGCGCTCCCGCCAATCACGAGGGAAGCATCATGTCCCAGTCTCAACACCTGTCCTCCGTCGTTCCATTCGCTGCAATTGGCCGCCCCGCCTGTCCGAAGTGCAAGGCCCCGATGATGCTTGTCAGTATCGAGCCAGCACAGGCGGGCGTCGATTTGCATACGTTCGAATGCGCTGTCTGCAACAGCGAACTTGAGATCCTCGCCGCGTATGAAGACCCCATGAAGTCCAGGGCTCTTGGGCGCTGGCTTCAAGGTGATTTGCATCCGCCGAAGTAGAGTGAATTGGCGGCTTCGCCATGACTCTAGGAAGGGCGCTGGTGCGGGCGGCCCGGAACCAAATTCTTGTTCTGTTGCGTTGGGATTTAGACGGCATGAACGGCGTCCGCGCGATCCGATATCGCAGACTGGCCCTCGCCGAGGAGGACAAGGCCAAAGCGGACTTGCTTCTTAAGCTCGCAGATGAATGCGATCAGGGGCTTCTCTGCACCGCTGAATGGCGTTCGTCTCGGCCATCCCGAAAAAATGAGCAGCCCCCAAAAGCAAGAGAGGCCAACGCGCGGTTTGAGTGGAACTCATTAAATGACGGATGTTGAGAACCTGTCCCACGCCGGCCCGCCGCCGTGACGCGGGGGCAGGGTCCCGCAATGCCGATGGGCGCGAACTAATCTCGACCTCTTGGGTTGGTCCCCTTTAGAGAGGCGGAATTTCCCCCAATGTGCGACAAGTGCGTCGAGCTCGAAAAAAAATCGAGCATTACGAAAGAGTAGCGGCGTCGATCACGGATCAATAGATCAATTCACGATCGATTGGATCAAGATGCTGATCGAAGAACTGCGAGCCCGAAAGGCCGGCCTGCATCCTTAAGGCCGCCTCTATGGGCCTTTTCATTGAGAGCGCGGGACTGGGCCGCCCGGGATGGTCCTAGACTTCAGGCCACTTTAGCGACGATGACCAGACGCTCCAGTCCGGCTTCAATCACCGCGATCTCTTCGTTGATCTGATGGGTTGGCGTGCCGAGGTCGTAGTCCGGTCGTGCGCGGGCCCTGAGCTCGAGCGCCAACTTTTGCCGATGTTTCCGGAGATCTTCAAGCGCGCGACGGTTCTGATGCCGGACGTACACTTGAACAATTAGCTCCATCGCTTTTGACATCTGTCAGTTCCGGCGGAAATCGCCACGATGCGTCGCGACTGGAATGAGGTTACGCGCGAACCCGATCGCGGCACGACTTTTCCGGCGATATTCACAGGTTTGCGAACCGGACCGCCCGGCACGAAGCGAGCGGCGCGGTTCCTGCAGTGCTCGAACTAAGCCTATCGGCCTGTTCCAAATCAGAGCATTCGGAGTGCCGGAATGAGACATCAGCATCACTCTCAGAGTGCAAGCACCGTCCCACGAATGGAAGCGTCGTGGATCGCAGCCTTGATCAGCAATCTCGATCGACATGCCCAGCTTCTCGACCAGGACATTGCCGCGGAGGAGGAGCGCGCCCAGGTCTTTGATCGCTCGCACCCTGCGTATCCTATCCTCGCTCGAACGCTGACGGCGCGCCGGGACAATCTGAGCGCTACCATCGCCGCGCTGGAAAAGCGACTTGCCAGCTTTCAGGCGCTTTGCCGAGTTCTAGGAAGGCCGCTGGTGCGGGTTCAGGCCACGGGCTCGGGAGTGCGGCCTTGGCCCTTGCCAAAGCGTTCTCTTATTCCGTTGTCTGTGCGCCGCGATTTCCGGGCCGATAGCTCCGCTTCCCAGACCTGGTACCGCAATTTTTTTAATTCGTGTAACTGAAGTTCGAGACCGCGGGCCTTGCGGAAGAGGATTAAAAGATACGTCTCGAGAGCGGCGTTAGAACGCTTTTGAAGGGTACTCATTAAAAGCCCCAGCTCACTAACCCAAGTCGTCGCCCTGGATATTTGTCGCCATGGCGGACGGAAGGTTCATAGGGAAGATCGGGCCGCCCGGCATTGGCGCGGGCTATCGAGATGGCGGACCTCGACCCAATAGCTGGATATAGATTGAGCCGAGGTCCGTTGGAGGTGCAGCCCATAGGCTGCAAGTCAGAATTGTAAACTGCTCAGAGTTCTAGGAAAGCTCAAATAGAATGCATCCGGTCTAGCCGCCCGGCATGAAGCGAGGCGGCCTTACTAGGTCGCTAGCTTCCTTTCGATGTAGGCATCCACGGTATCTGCGAAATCCCGACTAGGTCGGCCGGCGGCATCGCGACGATCATGTAGAATTCTGCTGGATGTAGAGCAAGCCGCTCTTCCTGGCCCGAGGCGGCGTAGCTGCCCAATATTCCTCGATGGCTGTTTCCGCTAGTGGAAGGCCGTTCATATCCCCGGCGGTGATCAGGCGACGTAAGGTATCGAGGCAGCTATCAATGTGTCCCATGGGACAAGTATGCGTCCCGAGTTGCGGCTGCGCCAACACCTCCGCTATGTGTTTCGCCAAAGGAACACAGAAAATCCCGCCGGCCAGACGCGCCGACGGGTCAACATTTGTAGGCTCGCGCTCCCAATTTTATCGCGGACCAGATTGAAATCCGGTTACCGCCGCAGCCTTCTGTCGGCTGCTGTGTCACGGGAGCAACTCCGAGAAGGTTCCGCTCCATCGAACCGCAATTTTGACTCCACAACCGGCGAAGTGTGCGTCACGGTCAAGCACGGTCTGGGGTTGGCCGACGGGTTGCGAGGCCCGGTCTCCTAGGCACACCGGGCCTCGTCTTCTTAGTTACCGCCGCAGTCGTCTTGCGTGGCAACGATGGCGAAGGAAGCCAAATTTTTTCGGAAGCAGGCGGCTAAGGCCGAACGCATGGCGCTTACCGTCTCAGACGCCGAAATTTCCGAACGCTTCCTGAGTTTAGCGAAGGCCTATCGCAGTCAGGCGGATGGGCTGAATTCTAAAAAGCTGAAGACGAAGAAAAAGTCCGGCAAAAGGCGGCGCTGATGCGGGCTGCGGTCGACGCTTGGGCGAGGAGTGAAGCTGACAACCACAGCCGCCTCCGATGCCGTCCGCAGCCTGGTCGAGCTGGGCCTTACCGTGAAGACGAGATCGGTGCCCTCGGAGCGACAGCGCACAGCCCTCGCATATCTCGCAGCAAAGGCGATCGATGAGTTGCCGATCGGGGCGCCCGACAACGATGAACAGGCCAGCCGGAAGCGACGCTTGATCAAGGGCCCTGAAGAATTTCGGGAAGTGCGGGTAGGTCGGCCGAAGGGCAAATAGCGCGATTTATCTGGCTATCGCTGCCCAAAAAAGCGCAGCCTTTGCTGGGGGCCTGGATCGGAGGTCGGTCGTGAGCGCCTATATTTTCAATAGCGATGGCATCCAGGTTGGCGTGGTGCGCGGTCCGGACATGTTCGACCTCGCAAAAAACTCTATACCCTGAAAGGGGTCAATATCTATCGCCCGTCCGGCGAACTGGTCGGACATTTGAGCGGCGCGAAGGGCTCTGAGAAGCGTCTTCATCGCTGCACCGACAGACTGTTTCCCGCCAAACGCGACTCGTAGACACCGCCGCCTGTCGAGCTCGGGCTGAAGGCGAAGAAATGACAAAGACACCGGGCGAGTTTGAACCACCCAAGCCAATCACCAAAGCGGAGCGCGATGCGCGTAAGGCATTTCGCCAAGTTGATGCCGAAACGGCAATGACTGAGCACGAGATTGCACAGGGGGCATTTTCTGCCAACCGGGAGCGGCTCAAGGCCGAGCGGCTGGCGCGGGAGGCCGCCGGGCCGCCGGTTGCAGCCAAGAAAGCCAAGACCAAGAAGAAGGTGCGTTAAAAATCCATCCCCTTTCGGGGTGCTTTCGCGCGCGCAAGCATCGATACTCGGGCGGGATCGACGACGATTTGCGGCAACCAGTGGAGATACAGGGTGAGCGACGAAGACAAGCGATCGAGTAAAAGCAGGCGCACAAATAGTAAAGATCGACGGTCGGGAACGGACACGCGATCAGAGGAAGAAAAGCGGCTGACTGGCGAGCGACGATCCCAAGCTGACAGGCGATCTGGTGAGGATTGAAGATCGAAGGGTTCTCGAGCGCCTTCCTGATTGCCCTGGTCGAGCTCGGGCTGAGGTGAAGATATGAGCGAGCTTGAGCCGACGCGGGAGCTTCCGGACGACACACCGATCCGTGAAGTCCAATTCCCAACGCGGATAAAGAACGCGCTGTTCGCGGCCGGCCTGAAGACTGTCGGGGAGGTGCGCGAAGTGTCGGACAAGGCATTGCTTGCCCTTCCAGATTTTGGACAGGCCTCGGTCGCCCATCTTCGCGAGACGCTGGGCCTGCCCTCGACCGACGGGGTGAGACCTTTGGGCAAGAAGCCCGGCTGATTTGCTCGTGGCGACAGACGAACCCATTGAGCCTTCCGGATCTGCCGTACACGATGGTGATGCGCCGCGGCCGCGAAATCAAACTCGAGCACGTCGCGAAGTGCGATTTTCTGGAGCTATTGAAACCGCGGCGGCGCAGGTGTAGCATTTGGTAATGCTTGATATGTACTTGAAACGTACGATTGCGCCTGGTCGTCGGCCTGACAAGTGGGCGCGACCGTGGGAGAAGCTTGATACTGATCATCGAACGAGGTTGGCAGGTGTTTGTCGCGGACCGACAAATCCTTCCGCGTGCTATCGAGCGGAGGCGCGAGCCAGTTGGCCTTCGGTGATACGAGGCGTGCCCCTAGACCCGGGAGGCTTCGATGGGCAGGACCGCATTACATAATTCAGTATTACTGTTGCTGGATCTTCGTGCTCATCTGTACGAATTGCATGACCTCAACGATATCAAACGCAGAGGGTAATGGCAGAGGTCCGCGCTGTCGTGAAGGACAACATTGCGGGCCGGGCTCGGGTAACTCCATCGGCACGAGTGAACCTGGTTGGCTCAGGCCGTCGCCGGGCCTCAATGGCGCGACGTGGCCCGGGCGGCCGAGGCAGCGGCGGACTCGGCCGTCCAATCCATCTGCACTCCTCCCGATCCTCGTCACGATCTCTATTGCCTCGCTGTTGGTTTGGAGATGGCGCAGGAGCAGCCGACGAAACTCGGCAGCGTCCCAAACCCATCTTGTTGCGGTGGCCGATCTCGGACAACAGACGATCGAATTCATGCCGGCCTCCCCGAGGAGCGCCACCATCGTCCCTGGCTTCCAAGGCAGGAGTCAATGATCAGGATATCTTCTTCAAATCGCTTTTGAAGGATAGTTGATGCATGACTTTCACAGCACTTACATTGGCCTCGTTCTTCGCCAACGACCGCGGCGCCGATGCGTCGGATTGCTTTGACGCGGCCCCCATTCTTTCCGAGATTGCTGCGCAGGCTCACAATGTCCCCCGTGACTGCCTGCTCAGCGTCAATGATCAATTTGGCGGTTGCGTCGATCAGATGCTCGACGTCCAACTTGGCGATATCCTCGGCGCGGCGTGGAGCAAAACCGCGGAGGTTTATGAAGCTCTGGCTTCGTCCAGGGATTTATCGACCGAAGGCCAGCCGGTATCATTGCTCGATCATGAAATCAGCTCAGCGCATCGGCCAAGCATCAAGATGTATTATGGTCACACGCTCGTCGCCCGAATCGATTTTGAAGTCGAGCTCTCATTGCAATTCAAAGCCGTCAAGCTGCTGATCCATAACGGCCGCATCGAGGATGTCCAAACCGGCTCATGTAGCGGCGCGGCTGAGCTGAAATGGAACAAGATGGTACTGGTCAGAGCGGAGACCCGGCACATCGATTTGCCGGGGAAGATCAGCTTAGCGCACTGAACATTCCAGGCGCAACCAAACGT
>CAVZQX010000011.1:0-198123 GCA_963777475.1 uncultured Alphaproteobacteria bacterium | reverse complement strand
CCCGCGGCATTTTTACCGACCCCGCCAAGGTGCATCGCGTCACCCATGAGGGCGACAACTACCGGCTCAACGCGATTCACCTGAGCGAGCCGTCGCCGCAGCGCACGCCGGTGCTCTATCAGGCCGGCACTTCGCCGCGCGGCCGGCAATTCGCGGCGCAGCATGCCGAATGCGTGTTCATGTCGGGTCCGTCGGCGAAAGTCATCGCGCCGCGCGTGGCGGCGATCCGCAAGCTTGCCGTGGAGATCGGCCGCAACCCCGCCGAAATCCTGATGTTCAGCATGATGACGATCATTCTCGGACGAACCGAGGCCGAGGCGAAGGCCAAATACGAAGACTATCGTCGCCACATCAGCCCGGAGGGGGCGCTGACCTTGATGTCGGGCTGGACCGGCGTCGATTTCTCGACCTATGCGCTCGACCAGGAGGTCCGCCACGTCCAGAACGATGCCGGCCGCTCCGCGATGGACAACATCACCCGCGCCGATCCCGACCGGGTCTGGACCGTGCGCGAGGTCGCCGAACATGTCGGCATCGGCGGCATCGGGCCCGTCATCGTCGGCACGCCGGAAAAAGTCGCCGACGAGATCGAGGCCTGGTTCGAGCAGACCGACGTCGACGGCCTCAACGTTCCGTTCGCGGTTTCGCCCGGTGATTTCGAGGATATCGGCGAGATGCTGGTGCCGGAATTGACCCGGCGCGGGCGCTACAAGGCCGAATACAGCAAGGGCACGCTGCGCGAAAAGCTGTTCGGCAAGGGCCGCGCGCGCCTCACCGCGCCGCATCCGGCCGCGCAGTATCGTCCGCACGCGACGGCCAAGGCGGCGGAATAGCGACGCAGCTCGCGCCCGTCCTTGCCCGGTGCCATTCTCCGATGGAATAGGAAAGATCAACATGAAGATGGCTGCGTTTGCGTTTGGCACGACCAACTGGGCGGAAGTCGAACGGACCGAGCACAAGGGAGAAACCGGGCTGGCCTATTGGCGCACACGGTTTTTCGGCGAAGAGCACAACCAAATCCGGGTTCGCATGGTCGAATATACGCCCGGCTACCTCGCCGACCATTGGTGCAAAAAAGGACATGTCATCTTGTGCCTGGAAGGCGAGTTGGAAACGACCCTCGAAGACGGACGCAAGTTCGTGCTGACGGCCGGGATGAGCTATCAGGTCGGCGACAACGCGGAGGCCCATCAATCCCACTACCAGGATCGGCGCCAAGCTGTTCATTGTCGATTGAGCCGGCGCACTTTTCGAATGACGCGCTGATGCAAAGTAGAAGTGGAGTTCAGCGATCTAGTTGCGAGGCGTCGCATCAGTATGTAGCAGACGATCTACCATCTCATTCCTGGGCCAGTCCTTCAACGATTGGCCCAAGAGCGCACGCATATAGAGGGGAGCCAGCAAGGCCTCGAGAAAAACCCTGCTGTCGCCATCGGTTGGAAACTCTCCCCTGGATATGGCCCGGTCGAAAATCACCCGCGTCAACTCGAAGCGCTGATGTAAAAACCGCTTTCGGGCGGTTACTGCATGCGCATCCGAATGCGTGCTCAGCCTCAACAACGCCTGACCTTGAGGTGAGGAATACACCGCCACCGCGCGATCCAGCAGCACCAAGAGATCCGATCTGAACGATCCCGTGTCCGGGATCGGCAGCGCGGCTTGGGCGAAGTGAAGGCACGCATCTAGGGCCAGCGCGCCACGGGTTTTCCATCGCCGATAGATCGAAGTCTCGTGCACCGCCGCCCGTGCGGCCACCTCCGCAATGGTAAACGCGTCGAAGCCTTTTTCCAGGAACACCGCGAAGGCCGATTCGAGCACCAGCGCGCGGACGCGCGCGCTGCGTCCCCCGGGCCTGCTGCGGGGCTTAGCGCCGCCTCCTGCGGTGGTGCGCGAGCTTGCTTTCGATTTTCGATGACGCGGCACGCCGTCAGCTTAACGCAAGCTGGCTTGCATTAAAAGAGGAACTGTGTCACTTTAAATTAACGCAAGTTTTGTTGCTTTAGTGAACGGAGCGCGCGCATGTTCGGAAAGCGATGGTTTTTCAGGGATGACGCCGCAAAACCGCTCCCGCCGCGCCCCACGGCTGCAACCGGACACTCCTTCGACCAGCCGATAGGGAACGCCGCCGCGTCACGCGAGGTCACGCCCTGCATCGATCCCGATCTCAAGGCCCATGGCGCAATCTTCGAACGCAAAATCCACAGGATCGGCGACAACGTCTATTCAGCCGTCGGCTGGTCCGGCTGCAACAGCATCATGGTGGTGGGCGACGATGGCGTGATTATCGTCGATACCGGCGACGCCGTTCAGTGGGCGCGCGAGGTCGCGGCGGAGTTTCGAAAAATCACTGACAAGCCGGTACGCGCGGTGATTTATACGTGCTTTCACCTCGATCACATCAATGGCGTGAAGGCATTTGCGTCGATCGACGACGTCAATGCCGGCCGCGTCCACATTATCGCTCATGAAACCTTGCTCGCCAACGTTACCAAATCGGTCAAGCTCGCTCCTATCCTGGGCGTGCGCACCGTGTACAATTTCGGCACGATCCTTCGCGGTGCGGAGATCGAGGGCATGAACATCGGAACTGCCGCGCTGCCCCGAACCGCGGGCGAGGCAACTTTCATTGCACCAACGCGCACGTTCTCGGACCGGCTCGACATCACCGTCGCGGGCGTCGCGATGAGCCTCATGCATGTGCCGAGCGAAGCGTCCGATGAAATCGCGATCTTTCTGCCTCGAAGCAATATCCTGCTCTCTGCCGAGGTGATCCCGCCGCAGGCATTTCCGACCCTCGACACGCTGCGCGGCGAGGGCTTCCGCGATCCCGTGAACTGGTATCAGAGCATCGACGCGCTGCGCCGCCTCGGGGCTTCGGCAATGGTCCCGTCGCACGGCACACCGGTGATCGGCGCTGAAAATGTTGAGCAGGTTCTGCGCAATTACCGTGACGCGATCCAATACGTTCACGACCAGACCGTACGTCACATGAACAAGGGACTGACCCCGGATCAACTTGTCGAGGTCGTCAAGCTGCCACAGCACCTCGCTGGCTTCACGCCTTGGATGTCGGAGTTCTTCGGCACCGTCAGCCAGGCCGTGCGCGGCATCTACCGAGGGTACCTTGGCTGGTACGAGGGTGATCCCGTTACGCTCGCTCCGATTTCGAGGGTGGAACGCGCTCGCCGCGCGGTCGATCTGATGGGCGGTCGCGACAGCGTCATCACGGCGGCGAGCAAGTCGTTCGAGGACGGCGATCCGCAATGGGCGGCGGAACTGGCGACAACGCTCATCTGCATCGATCGCAACGACATGCCAGCGCGCCGGCTCAAAGCGGCGGCATTCCGCGCCCTCGGTTATGCCCAGATAAACGCCATCTGGCGCTGCTGGTATCTGTCGGCTGCGTGCGAACTCGACGTCGAGGGCTTTGATCCGATGCGCATCCAGCTCGCGATCGCTCGATCCATCTCGTCTCCCGATCTGGTCAGCGCGTTACCGGCAAGAATTTTCGTCGAAAGCTTTCGAACGCGGCTCAAGGCCGAGGACACGCTCGATGTAGCGATGACGGTCGGTTTCCGGTTTCCCGATATCGGCGAGGCCTATGGGATTGCGATCCGCCGTGGTGTGGCCCAGTTCGAGGACCACCTGCCGGAGAAAACCGACGTGACGCTGACGCTGGACAAGACTGTACTGGACCAGATTCGGCTCGGCAGCCTCACGATGCGCAATGCGATACTGCGCGGTGCGGTTAAATTGAGCGGAGGTCGGCGAAGGAGGTCGCGCGCTTCTTCGGCTATTTCGAAATGCCTTTCAGTGAACCAATCCAGCTTGTCGTTCGATAGCTCGCTACGGTTATCGATATTGGATGCGTGATGGGATATCCCGGCTCTCGCGACCCGTTCGGGGACATCGAGGACACTTTAATTGCGCGCTTCAAGGCCGGTCCGCGTGCCATGCTTCCAGAGCTGCGCTCTCTTCATCGGCGGTGAGACCGGTGACCGATCCGCCGGCGGCGAGCGCCCACGCCAACGTGTCGCGGGCGGTCTCCGAAAGTGTTCGCACCGTCAAGCCGCAATCGCGCGCCGGCGAGGTGTCGCGCGTCGCGAAGCCCGCATATTCCGGCAGCGGCAGCCACAGCGGCAACGAGCGCGGGCCAGACCAGCGCCTGATGTCCTGGCTCTCCAGAAACGCGCGGTCGACCCAGGTGAACGCGCAGGACGAGCCGAGTGCCTCCGCGCACTCCGCCAGGAACTGGCCGCGCGTGAACGATGGCCCGATACCATCAAAACAACCGGTAAGACGCGTTTGCGCCGCATGCACGATCCAGCGTGCGAGATCGCGTACGTCAATGAGTTGGACCGCCTCATCCGGCGTTCCCGGCACCAGCACCTCGCCGCCGCGATGAAGCCGCGTCGGCCAATAGGTGAACCGCCCCGTCGGATCCTCAGGCCCGACAATCAGTCCAGCCCTGCAGATAAAGGCGTTCTCGCCGATCGCCTGCTCGCAGGCGACCTTGGCGGCGCCGTAGGTCTCCGCGGTACTGTACTCGACCTCCGGTGCCGTCGACGCCTGGAGCGGCGCGGCATCCGCCCGCTGCCCGGGCGTGCGATTGTCGGCGTATACGCTCACCGTCGATACAAAGGTCCAATGCCCGACGCGCGGCTTGAGCGCCGCGACTGCGCGACGCACCTGGCCGGGGTGACGCGACACATCGACGACGGCGTCGAACTCCTCGCCGGCAAGCGGCGCGAGACCGTCCGGTTCGTCGCGGTCCACACGGATCAATCGAGCGCCGTCCGGAACCGCTCCAGCGACACCTCGCGCGGCGCACGTCACGTCATGACCCATTGCGCAGGCGTGGCTCGCAATTGCGCGCCCGAGAAACTGCGTGCCGCCAAGAACCAACAAGCGCATTCATCCACCCACAAGACGACAGACGCCGAAGGCTAGCACCGCATGTGCAACCGCTCCAGTGTCACGCTGTTCCGCGGGCTCACCAATACCGAAATGTAGAGCGCGCACGCAGGGCGAAAACAGTCGGCACAGACCGCGCGCGCTCACCGCGCCGCATCCGGCCAGCAATCCATCGATCTTCGTAAACTGTCTTCGAGATTTCTGGATGCGCGGATCACGCCCCGCGCATGACCAGTTCCCTCAAACCGTCCCGTCAACCACCGCCTCGCCCCATTTCCCGCCGGATATCGTCTTCCGAGATCGGTTTCAGGAAGTAAACGCTCCAGCCATGGAAGACCAATCCAATTCCCCACCCCAGCATCGCCCAGGCTGGCCAGAAGTAGGCCGCGCCGGACAGCGCCCAGATCGCCACAAGCAGCGCTTGACGATCAAATAGATCGCAAGGTGCATCCTGAAGCCGCGTTTGGCCTTCACACGCTTGATGGCAGCTTGGCGTTCAATATCCTGCTCTGTCATGGCCCCTCAAGTAACCGCCTTCAGTCGATGATGTGCCGCGTCGTGCGAGAGTGACGCAGATCGACAGCAACAACGGGACGCCTGCCGCCGGGAGACAACCTCAAACCGTCCCATCCCGGTCCTTGAGTTCTGAGGACAGGTGTTGTCAGCGCCTCTCACACCGTTCCGTCCACCATCACCTCGATCAGCTTCGGGCCCGGACGGCCGAACGCCGACGACAATTTCGGCTTCAGTTCGCTCGGCTCGCTGATCCTGATCGCTTCGAGCCCGAGCGATCGGTGGCGATGCCGGCGAAATCGACCTGCGGATCGACGAAATCCATGCCGACATAATGATCGTCGCCGTGGAAGGCCAAGAGCCGCTGCTTGATGATGCGGTAGCCGCCGTTGTTGGCGATCACGACGTTGAGCGGAAGCTTGTGATGCGCCGCGGTCCACAGCGCCTGGATCGAATACATCGCGCTGCCGTCGCCGGAGAAACACACCACCGGCCGCTGCGGGTTTGCCAGGCTGACGCCGACGGATGCCGGCAAGCCCCAGCCGATGCCGCCGGAGGCGAGCGCATGATAGCCGTAGCGGTCGCGGTGCGGCCGCAGCGCCAGGAGCTGCCGCCCGGACGTCAGTCCCTCGTCGACCAGGATGGCGTTGTCCGGCATCGCCTCGACCATCTGCAGCGTCAGGAAATCCGGATCGATCGGCGACTTGCCGCAGGCTTTTGCAATTTGCTCGACCAGCGCCTTCCGCTTCGCCGTCCAGTTCTTCGATGCGAGTTCGGCGATGCCTCTGCTTGGCGCGGGCTTCGAGCGCGGCGCCGCCGGAGGCTTTCAACGCCGGCATCAGCGCGCGCAACGTTTCCTTGACGTCGGCTTTCAGCGCGATCTCGGCGCCGTAATTCTTGGCGAGATCCCAATCGACCAGGCCGATCTGGACGATGCCAAGTCCGTCCGGCATCGGATCGACCTCGCTATAGACCGACATGCGCAAGGGATCGGCGCCGAGCACGATCATCAGATCGTAGGGCGAGAGCACCTCGCGCACCTGTTTCTGCAACCGCGACAGCGCGCCCATGAAGCACGGGCTCTCGGAGAGAAAATGCGCGCCGTAAGGCGTCGAGCATTGATAGGCGGGCGCGCCGAGCGTTGCTGCGAGCGCCGCCGCTTCCTTGCAGCGCGTCGCTCTTGACGATCTCGTCGCCGGCGATGATGACCGGGCGTTGCGCTTTCAGGATGCGCGCTACCAGCGCCTGCAACGCCTCGTCGGAAGGTTTGACGCGCGTGTCGACGCGGGTCGAACGCCCGAGATCGATGCCGGCTTCGGCATTGAGGATGTCGCCGGGCAGCGAGATGAACACCGGCCCGGTCGGCGGCGTGGTCGCGATCTTGGCGGCGCGGCGCACGATCCGCGGCAGATCCTCCAGCCGCGTCACCTCGACCGCCCATTTCACCAGCGGCTCGGCCATCTGCACCAGCGGCCCGTACAGCACGGGCTCCATCAGGCCGTGTCCCTGTTCCTGCTGGCCCGCGGTCAGGATAATCGGCGTGCCCGTGAATTTCGCGTTGTAGAGCGAGCCCATGGCGTTGCCGAGCCCCGGCGCGACATGGACGTTGCAGGCGACCAGCCGGCCAGAGGCGCGGCTGTAACCGTCGGCGATCGCGACCACCAGGCTTTCCTGCATCGCCATCACATAGGTGAGATCGGGATGGTCCTTCAGCGCGTGCATGATCGGCAATTCGGTGGTGCCGGGATTGCCGAACAAATGGGTGATGCCCTCATCCTTGAGCAGCGCCAGAAATGCCGAGCGGCCGGTGATGCGGTTCTTCATGTTTCCTCCTGCTGCCCGCGGCCTTTGATCTCCCGGGACGACGGCAACATGACCCAACTTGACGGCGCGAGGCAAGGAAGCGCGATCATGGCTGCCCTGCGCGGGTCGCGCGATCATGCGTCTTCACGACTGAGCTCGAAGGGATCGTCCCCGGCGGGACGCCGCTTCCTCTTCGAGCGCTGCCAGACCACGCCGGGAAAGCCCTTCAGCGGCACCAGCGGCTCGCCGGTATAGGCCCATTCCTGCAATTCCTCGATCGCGATGTGATAGAGCGGCTGCCTGCCGGTGCGCTCCGAGAACAGCGCGCGCGGGATGTTCACCATGTGCGGCGAGCGCGCGCGTTCGTAAGTGAGCGGCGTGCCGCAATGCGCGCAGAAGCTGCGCACGGTTTTGGTCGCCTTGTCCTGGTAACGCGCGATCGCGCCCTCGCCTCTGGTGATGCGAAAACGCTTGCGCCAGCTTCCGACATAGGTCGCGTAGGCCGCGCCATGCGCGCGGCGGCTCGACTGCCGAATGATCGTGCCAGGCCCAGCGCGCCGGCACGTCGATCTCGAACGCGACTTTGCCGCACAGGCATTGGCCGGTGGCGGGCTGCTGTCGCCGCATTTGCCACTTTGCGTCTTCTGTTATCGTCATTGCGATGTCAAGCGTCGAGCAATCCACATTTTCGCACCGGTGGAGGTCCTCACGCCGGCGCCATCTCGTCATAGACGGGATAATCGGTGTAGCCTTTCTCCTCGCCGCCATAGAAGGTCGCGCGGTTATAGGGCGTCAGGGGAAAGCCGTGCTGCAGGCGGCGCGGCAGGTCGGGATTGGAGATGAAGATGCGGCCGAACGCGATGGCGTCGGCATATCCGGCGGCGATCGCAGCATCCGCCGTCTCGCCGGTAAAACCGCCGGCCGAAATCAGCATCCCATTCCAGATCGGGCGGAACAGCACCATCGCCGACGGCACGTTCTGATGGTTGACCTCGGCGCGCCCGGCGCCGCTCGAGCGCGGCTCGATGAAATGCAGATACGCCAGCCCCAAGCGCATCGAGCGATTGGATCGCATGGCTGTAAAGCGGCATCGGGTCCGGCTCGCCGGAGCCATTGGCGACGCCGTAGGGCGACAGCCGCACGCCGACGCGGTTGGCGCCCCAGACCTCGATCGCCGCTTGCGTGATCTCCATCAGCAAGCCGCACGCGGTTTTCGATAGCCCCGCCATATCGGTCGGTACGCAGATTGGTGCGCGACTGCAAAAACTGCTCGATCAGATAGCCGTTGGCACCGTGGATTTCGACGCCGTCGAATCCGGCGTCCATCGCGTTGCGCGCGGCCTCTTTGAACGCCTCGACGATGCCGGGAATTTCGCTCGTTTCCAGCGCGCGCGGCGTCTCGTAAGGAACGACCTTGCCGTCGGCGGTCATGGTCTTAAGCTCGGGCGGAATCGGCACCGCCGACGGCGCCACCGGCAGCACGCCGCCGGGCTGGAACGAAGAATGCGAGACGCGCCCGACATGCCAGAGCTGCAGGAAGATGGTGCCGCCCTTGGCGTGGACGGCATCGACGACCTCGCGCCAACCCTCGATCTGCGGCTCCGTATAGATGCCGGGTACGCCGGGGCTGCCGAAACCGGTCGCCATCACCGGCGAAGCTTCGGCGATGATCAAGCCGCCCGGCGTCGTGCGCTGCGCATAGTATTGCGCATTCAACGGCCGCGGCGCGAGTGACGGTTTTGCCGCGCGCATCCGCGTCAACGGCGCCATCACCAGGCGATGCTTGAGTTGATAGGGACCGACCTTGAGCGGTGAAAACAGGTGAGGAAAGTTCATTTCTGCCCCGAAACATTGCTGCGATCTTGATTTGTGCTGCCTTCATCTTGTTCGCAAACGCCTTCGATGGCAATCTGAGCGATTGATGCGAAACAGCAGGTCTTCGATGCAAAAATCTCCCGCCAGGTCGCTTCCTTCGCTCAGCGTGCGCATCGACCTCGACCGCGAGGGCCGGATCGGACCGGGCAAGGATGGCGCGTGATCGGAATTGCCTGCGTCACAGCCATTCTCCCTTTGTCGTTTCGATCGATGTCGATTGATTCCGACGGTGTCCCGATCGTTATATTCCAATATCGACAATGCTGGCGGCGGTTCGTAAAGCGGGCCTGGCGGCAGCTTCGCGAAGACCTCCCATGCCGCTTCGTGCGTGGTATATACGAAAGGATCGCATAGCTCGAAAGTTGATTGAACTGCCGGAGAATCCCCATGCCGCACCCTGCCTTGTCGCCCGACAACGTTGCCGTCATCACCGGAGGCGCATCCGGCATTGGGCTTGCGGCAGCGATGCGGCTCGCCCGCCTCGGCCTGAAAGTCTGCATCGCCGATATCGGCGACGATCGCCTTGGCGAGGCCGCCAAAAAATTGTCATCGATCGCGCCGGGCGGCGCCAGCAGCATCATGACCACGACCGTCGATGTCAGCCGTCGCGACGACGTGATGGAACTCGCGCGCGCGGTAGAGAAGCGTTTCGGCGGCACCGACGTCTTGATGAACAATGCCGGCATCCAACCGGGCAGCCAGATGTTCGCACCGCTCGAGAACTGGCAGCGCATCCTTGGCGTCAACCTGTGGGGCGTCATCAATGGCTCGCAGGTGTTTGCGCCAAGGATGATCGCGCGCGGACGGCCCGGCCTCATCATCAATACCGGCTCCAAGCAGGGCATCACCACGCCGCCGGGCGATCCCGCCTACAACGTCTCGAAAGCCGGCGTGAAGGCGTTCACCGAGGCGCTGCAGCACGAGCTGCGCAATACGGCGGGCAACCGGATCAGCGCGCATCTTTTCATCCCCGGCTTTGTCTTCACCGGCCTCACCGCCCACGGCCGCACCGAGAAGCCGGCCGCCGCCTGGACTCCCGAACAGACTGTCGACTTCATGATCGAGCGGCTTGACGCCGGCGACTTCTACATCCTGTGTCCGGACAACGACGTGCCGCGCAAGCTCGACGAGCGCCGCATCCTCTGGGCCGCCTACGACATCGTCGAGAACCGCCCCGCGCTGTCGCGCTGGCACAAGGATTACGCGGAGGCGTTTGCGACGTTCGTGAAGGGCGGCTAACTCTCCGCTCGTCGTCCCGGCCTTGAGCCGCGACCCTGACCGAGCACTCTATCGACAGGCCCATTTGGTAGACGAGCTTCGCGTTCACGCAAGGTCACAGCAGCGTTTGCGAAGTCTTCAAATAAGGCGCGGCAGGCCGACCTTCAGAGCGTCTCCTGCTTGTGTCCGCATTCCTTGCAGGCGAATTTGACCCGGGTTGAGCCCTTTTCGGCCGAGAGGCGGTTCGGCGCGCCGCATTTGCCGCAAACGGCCTCGATCCGAGTATTGCCCTGTTTGACGACAAGGGTCCGCTTTTCCAGGGTTTCGCGGATCAGGCGCTCGGCCTCCTCGCGCATCGACTGCTTCGACATCTGTCCGCACCTGCCATGAAAACCGAGAGGGCTTATAGCACCCGCATCGCATTTTTCGATACTTGACATGGAAAATTGCGGCCCGAACGTCACGCGGTTTCCGGCGTCAGCGCCAGCAAGCGCCGCACCAGCGCCAATGCGGTTTCAGTGGCGGGATCGGTGGAAATGACGGGCACCGCAAGCACGATGAGGTCGACAGGATCGTGCGAAATAATGATGAGATGCGTCGCGCTGTGTGCGGCCATCAGCGATACCGCGCGCTCGACGGCAGGATCGGACGAGGTAAGCCCCCAGGGCGCCTCGCTACGGCGCAATATCCGCCGGGTCGACAGGAAGTCACGCAGCAACGGCGGATCGTAGGCGACAAGCTCGTTCTCGCGACAGCGCCGGGCACTTTCGAATATCGGGTGGCGCGCCAGTTCGGCAATCAGCTGTTCGCGCGTTCGTGCCGCAGATGCGGCGACGGAATTGAGAACCCCCGGGACCTGCGACTCAAAATGCGCGCGTAGCGCATCGACCATCAGGCCGATCGTCAAAACGCCTGAGATGGCGATGGCGCAGAATCTGGCGATCTGCGCCAGATCGACATCCGGAGACACGCACGCCGCGGCCGCTCCGAGCAATGCGGAGCTAAATAACCGCAATGCCGCCATCAGCAGCGCCTGGCGCCGGGTCTCCGCGGCACCTCCGGCGATCAGGACGGCCGTAACGACGAGCAGCGCTCCCAACGCGCCGAGCCTGACCGGAAAATCGGGAGCGAGCACGCGGAAATCGGTGACGATGAAGGGAATGACGACGACAGCGCCGACGGCCAGGCGCCCAATACTGCGGTTCTCCGACGCCATCAGCGCGGACCGATCCCTCAAACCCAGAAGCAATCCGCAGGTCGCGAATCCGGCGAGCTGAAACAACGAAAGCCACAGCGAATAGAATGTCGCGAATTGTTCGGGTCCAACGGCACCCGCGAGGCCAAGCCCGGCCCCTCCGAGAACGAACACGATCTTCACGCCCCGCGGGGCATGGCGGCGCAGGATGCCTTCGGTGACGATCAAGGCGCCGAGCGGCACCAGCGCGGCCGGAACTAAGGAGAGGCGATCAAGCAATACGCTTCCACCCCACCACGCCACGCCGCGCACGAAAAACAGCACCGCTGTCACGCCGAGAGCAAACAGCAGGCGCCTTGTCAGCGGACTCCGGGGATCGCGCCGGTAGAGCGTCACCATGGCGACGCTCAAGCCGATGGCGCCGCACAGGTTGACGATGGAATCGGCGATAACACCGGGCGACATCAGCGTTGCCCGTCCGGTTCGCGGATCCGGGGCCGCAAGATGCCGAACGCGCGCGTATCATCCATCCAGTGGACGGCGGGAAGCACCAGCCGCTGCAATGCGAGGGCGGCAGCGGTGGCAAGCAGCGCCGGCAACGAGCCATGTGGGACTTCGCTCAACAGATAGCGACGCGCGCCGGCAAGATCGATCCGGCCGATTTGCAGGACATCATCGCCTCTCGCGTAGTCGAGTTCGCGCGCGCAGAACGCATTGTACCGCTCGTCCCGGTGCCTTGGCGCGGCTTGCTGCGACTTCTTGAGCGCATCCGATCCGCCGGTATAGGCGTTGGTGATGACGAAGCGGGCTTCGTCGAATCCCGCTTCGTCGCCCACCCCGAACACGGCGCGATGACGGCGCATGATTCCGCGCGCCAGCTGCAGGTGCGCAAAGCTCTGACGTGCGCCGGGATGCGGCGAGGGGAAGACATCGGAGAATGTTTCGCTCACCATGCCGACGACCGCGGGCACCTGGGTGACGTTGGAGATCCATTTCGGCCGCAATCCGTCGCGTGCGAACAGCACCAAAGCGGTCAGGCCATAGAGAACCCATGACAGCCCCTGCCCGCGCACGTCGGGGTCGACCATGACGAGACCGAGATGGGTGACTTCTACCGGCTCGCCGTCGAGTTCGACCTCCATCACCGACAGCGCGTTGAACGCGATCGGACGCCCCGTGGCCTCCTCGCAAATCAGGGTGACGATCGCGCGCGACATCGGCTCAGGATCGCCGGAGAAGATTCCATAAGTCAGGCTCTGCTGCGGCAGGGTCTTGCCGGCCACGCTGCGCAGCTGCGCGACCAGCCGTTCGAGCCCTTCCGGCGCAAGCGACCGCCCCGGGCTTTCGACGATCCGCGTCAGCAGGCCGGCATGGGTGCGCAAGGTCAAATCGATCGAAGGCTGGGACAACGCCTGAAGCCAGAAGGCGGCATAGCTGCGCAGACGCCGCAGCACCGACCAGGTTTGCACCCGGCCCCGGCCGCGACGCGATGCCAAGATGCCGCTCCAGAAAGACGCCATGCCGCTCGCCCGTTATCGGGACGGATTTGTGCGTGAAGCCTGTTAAGGAGCCATAAGTGCAAAGGCGGACAGCTATCGCAAGGGTAAATGATGTGTTGAACGGCTGCAGCAAATGCGACGGCGGCGGGTGGTGGACACCCGCCGCCGGTGCTCGATGGGCCGCTTACGCCGCCTTGGAGACTTCCATCAAGATGCGCTCGGCCTTGGCATCTTCGAGGCGGTTCACCAGCTTGTCGCCCTCGTGCACGTCACGCATCGTCTTGGTCATGGTGACGCAGGATTGAACGAGCAGCACCACGCCCATGGCGAGATAGCCCTTGACCCACGGCTCGAGCGGCAGAAAGAAGATGCCGACGCCGACCATGAAGACCGAAACGGCAAACGAGATATAGGTGAAGGTAACCCAGGCGGCGCTGTGGGCTTGGACATTCTGGTTCATGACAGTCTCCTTGTGATGAGAGGGTTGAGTTGATGATCTTCAAGTCAGGTTTGCTTCAAGTCAGGCTTGCGTGCGTTTTGCCTTGAGCCGCGCGAGCACGTCATCCGCGGTGGATTTCATCCGGGGCCCAAAGCCCTGTTCGGCGAGCTTCTCGGCTGTCGCCAGCGGTCCGCTGGCGGCGTCGATCTCGACCAATGCATCATCGGCGGCCTGGGCTTCGATCTGCCGTTCGCGCAGGCGCCTCAGCGTGCTCTCCGCCTCGGGCAGCGTGGATTCGTAGGGGCTTGCGGCCTCGATCCCGCTCCGGCGCAGGGCGCGAACCGCTTCCGACGCGCGCGCGACACGCCGGCCGCGATCGAGTTCGGTAATCCGCGCCTCCGCGTTGGCGACGTGGCGCCGGAGCCGCGCGATTTCGGAGGCAAACAGCGCGCGAGCGGTCATCGCGGCATCGCGATCTGCCTCGAGCCCTGCGATCGATTCGGCGGCCTCCCTCGCCAGATCTTCCCTGCCGCCCTCTAAGGCAGCGGTCGCGCGAACCTCGAGATCGGCAATCCGGGCATTGGTGGCGTCGAGGCGCCGGCCCTCCTGCTGATCCTGAGCGATGGCCAGCGCCAGCGTCCGCTTGGCGCGATCGACGGCGGCGGCGGCATCGCGCATTTGCTGGTCCAGGATCAGGAGCGCATTGCGGCTCGCGAAATCTTCTTCGACTGCGGCCACGCTGCCGCGGAAGAGCGTGAAAACTGTTTTGAACATCGATCACTCCCTGTTATGAGCACTGCTCATGAAATCATCTATAGCAGTGTCTTGAGCATTGCTCAAGAAGAATTTGAGCACTGCTCAAAAAATTGGTAAATCATGTCTAAGGCATTGGAACGACGGGAGAAACTTCGAGACGCGCTGATCCTGGCGGCAGAACGAAGCATCGCGGCGGCCGGACTCGCCGGCCTGAAGACGCGCGAGCTGGCGCGGGAGATCGGCTGCGCCAACGGCGCGGTCTACAATCTCGTCGCCGACATGGACGAGCTGATCCTGCGCGTGGGATCGCGAACGCTGCGCAGGTTGGATGGCGTGCTGACGGAAGCCGAAAGTGAGGGGTCTGTATCGGCCGGCGAAACCCTGGTTCGCATCGCGCTCGCCTATTGCGACTTCGCGGCGGAGAATATCGGGCTCTGGCGCGCGCTGTTCGAACACCGGATGCAACCGGGCAAGCCAATTCCGGATTGGGCGATCGACGAGCAGATGGCGCTGTTCCGCCATATCTATCGGCCGCTCGCCACGCTGTTTCCGAAGCGCTCGGCGCACGAGCTCGGCGTGACGGCGCGCAGCCTGTTTTCGGCCGTGCACGGCATGGTGCTGCTCGGCCTGGAGCAAAAGTTGATCGCGGTGCCGATCGACGCCTTGCGGGACGAGATCGCGATCATGGTGAGGGCGATGGTCAAGGGGCTCGCGCTCGAACCTCTGCTCACGTCTCCACGATGACGTAGGAGTCCTCGACATGCACCGCAAAGGTCTCGGCCACGTAAGGCCCCTTCTCGAGCTCCTTCTCGAACTCCTTGGCCAGTTCCTCGCCGCGTTCGACCGCGACCGGATAGGACCTCACCTTGACCCGCTTCGGATCGAACCAGGACTGGCCGGTGCGCATGTCGAACTCCCAGCCGTGCCAGGCGCAGCGCAACAACTCGCCGACGCGGGAGCGCTGGTAGACGCCGGGCTCCGGCGAGGTCAGCCGCGCCACGCAGGCGGCCTTGTCGAGCGGCGCGCCCTCGTGCGGGCAGCGGTTGAGCAGTGCAAAGAACTCGCCGTTGACATGGAACACGACGATGTCGCGGCCGTCGATGCCGACCACCTTGTTGCCGCCGGGCGGGATCTCCGTGGTGCGTGCGACGATGTGACGGGCCATGAACTTACAACTTGTTGGATTTCAGAGCTTGTAGAGCGCGCGGGCGTTGGCGCTGAAGATTTTCGCCCGTTCGCTCTCCGTCAGCGGCGTCTTGAAGGCGAAGCGCGGATCGTCGAAATCCCAATGCGGATAGTCCGACGAGAACAACAGCCGGTCGACGCCGACCCATTCGATCAGCGAGCGCAGATGCCGCGCCTCGTCGGGCTCGTCGATCGGCTGGGTCGTGAACCAGAAATGCTCGCGGACATATTCCGACGGTTTCCGCTTCAGATGCGGCACCTCGCTGCGGAAGCGGTCGAAATGCCGGTCCATCCGCCACATCGCCGACGGAATCCAGCCAAAGCCGCCTTCGATGAACACGATCTTCAATCGCGGGAATCGTTCGGGCACGCCCTCGATCACCAGGCTCGCGAGCATCGCCGCCATGGTATGCGCGTTCGACTGGTGCTCCTCGCAGTAATAGGACGGCCAGCCGCTGCCGGTCGGCGCGTGGCCGCCATAGCCGCCGACATGAATGCCGAGCGGCAGCCCGAGCGCCTCGGCGCGCTCGTAGATCGGCCAGTAGCGGCGGCGGCCGAGCGGCTCGTTGGCGCGCGGCGAGACGTTGATCTGGACGTACTGCCCGGTCTTGGCGCAGCGCTCGATCTCGGCGAGCGCGAGCGCGGTGTCGTCCTGGCCGACCACGATCGAGGCCTTCAGCCGCGGCTCGCGGCTGCACCAGTTCGCGAGCTGCCACTCGTTGATGGCGCGCTGGATCGCGGCGCCGAATTCGAGATTCTGCTGCGAGAAGATGAAGAGGTCGAGCACCTGCAGAATGCCGAACTCGACATCGAGCGGATCGAGATGCTGCTTGCGCATGAAGGCGAGATCGGAGCCGGGCGGGCCGCCGGTCGGCGGCCAGGCGTCGCGCCGCGCGATCAGGGGCGAGGAGCGCGGATAGGGCGTGGTGCCGATATAGGGCGTGCGCAGATGGTCGCCGTAGGTCTTCAAATGCTCCTGCCAGCGCTTGGACAGGAACGGATTGAAGTCCGCGCGCGAATGCAGGCTCGGATGGATATCGCAATCGATGATGCGAAGCCGGTTTTGGGCGCTCGCTTCCTGTTCAGCTAACGGGCGGTCGAGGACATCACTCATGCGATCCTCCTTTGTGACATTCTCGAACGGTTCCACTTTTCCGGATCGTGCTCCAGAGTTGAGCTTCAGCCGCGGAAAGGTTTCCAGCGGATTGTCGGCACACATGCGCGAAACGATGCTGTCAGGCAGATGCGGCGGTATCGCGTCGTCGCCGTCGAATTGCCAATGCGGGTAGTCGGACGCGAACAGGAACATCTTGTCGGAGCCGATCTGGTCGATGACGTCTTCGACGCCGGCCGCATCCGGCGGGCCGTCGAACGGCTGCATGGTGACGCGGACATGGTCGCGGATGATGGAAGCCGGCTCGCGCTCGACCCAGGGCACCTCGACGCGCACGCCGCGCCAGGTCTTGTTGGCGCGCCACATGAAGGCCGGCAGCCAGGTCACGCCGGATTCCATCAGCACCACCTTCAGCCCCGGAAATTTGCCGAACACGCCCTCATAGATCAGGCTCAGCAGTTGCGCCTGGAACGCATGCGCCTCGACGAAATAATATTCGTAGCGGTAGGACGGCCAGCCGACCGAGCTCGGCGCATGGCGATACTGGCTGCCGGCATGGATCGCGAGCGGCAGCTGGTGTTTCTCGGCGGCCTGCCAGACCGGCCAGTAGTGCCGCCGCCCGAGCAGCGCCTCGCCCTGCGCCAGCACCAGGATCGAGACGAACCTGTGATCGCCGGCGCGGCGCTCGATCTCTTCCACCGCCAGATCCGGCGCCTGCATCGGCACCACGATCGACGCGCGCAGCCGCGAATCCTTCGACAGCCATTCGGCCGCGATCCAGTCGTTGATCGCCTTGCAGAAGGCCGCCGCCATGTAGGGATCGAACACCGCCTGCGCGCCGTAGAGCACGTTGCAGATCGCGTGGCTGGCGCCGAGCTGGTCGAACGCGCCGCGCTGGACCATCGGCAAGCTCGCTGGCCGGCTTGCCGGCTGCGGGGCGCCAATCGGCGCGGCCGGATAGCGGCATGTTGGGCGGATAGCTCGTGAGATCGAGGCCGTCGATCGCCCGGCTCACCACCTGCTCCTTCCAGTGATCGTCGAGATAGGGCAACAGCGTGGTGCGCGTTCCGCCCACCGAGGGGTGGATGTCGCAGTCGATCCGCGTGGCCACCATGACGCCTCCTTGATTGGCGCTTCCCAGAGATTTTTTTTGGCGGCGATTTGCGCCGCATTTGCCGCAAAGAGTGCCCCCACACATCCGGCAGCGCAAGAGCCATCCTTGGCGCCAAATTGCATGTCAGGCAGTCGGTTTGACCCGCGCGATCGCGCTCGCAGGCCGTGATGCGCCCCGAGTTGATGCAATGTCTTGCCCCCCAAATATAAGAGGGCGCGGGGAATGCCGGGTGCCCAATGCACCCGCAGCCTCGTGTGCGCTTTGTAGTTTTAGTATGCACACGAGTATTCACAGCGGAGGCACCGGATACATCCGGCATTCCCCACGCAATGGTTTTACGGCTTATTGCGCGCTCTCCCCGGGGACCGGGCTTTTTTGCCCCCGTCACCGGCGTGATGCGAGCATCCCGCGAACTTAGCGCCAGCGTCGGGGCGCCAGGACCACACGCCTTCGCCGTCCGCCTCAGCGCCGCTCGTCTTGCGTCGCCAAAGCGTCCACCGCATCCCGCCCCGCGTTCGTGACGACGCGTACGCCCCTCTTGTCGAGGCGGGACGGCGGGAAGAAAACACAATTTCCGTTTTTCCGAAAGTGAAATTTCTGTGCGTGGCGAACTGACAACCCAAATCAGATTGAATCGGCACGAGAAATTACTATTTCCGCGCACGCGATTTGGCAACGAAAAAGCCCGGTATCCGAAGCGATCGTCAGAAAAATTGAACAGATTTTGCCCGTCGGGCAAATCAGTTTGCAGTGACTTGTCATCTCACAGCGTTGGCGCATCGCCCATATCTCTGTTGTTCGGGTAGACCGGAAGTGGCTGGTTAGCGGTTGGAACGACGCGATTGGCCTTTCGCGGCGCTGCGAGTGATTGCGCGCACTTCCGCCTTTTGCACGAAGCATAAGTGCCGGAACGCCGCAGGTGTTTCCGGAGCGGTAAGCCTGCTGTGCCATCAGCCTGCCGTCTGAGCTGGTCGGGGTTGCGGAGACGGCGCGAGCAGCCCCGAGCCTGGTGTACCCGGCACTTAGTTGACAGGACGAATGAGACGGGATTCCTCGTTGACCACTTCGAGCGCCTCCTTGCGATTTCAGGAGTGATCGCCAAGAGTTACTACGTCCGCGCCTGCCTCCCTTATCGTCTTGTAGGTATCGCGCGTGATTCCAAATCCCGCATCAGCTGAGTTCTCTCCGTTCACAATCGTAACATCGATGTTCCACCGCGTTAACAACGGTGAGAGAAACGATGACAGGGGCGCCCATACCCGCTTTACCGACCACGTCACCTATGAACAGGATCAGCATTTTTTCTATCGGCGTAGACGTGGCTGGTTAGCGGTTAAAACGTCGAGTGACCCATGGCGATCAAAGAGGTAGACGACCCGTAGATTGCGCTCCGTCTTCGATATGTGTCATTCCCCACGATAAGATGATTTCTCGTCTCCGTATTCTGGGACTCTGGGCTTTGGTCGATTTTGAGCCGCTATATACGACGTGTCGCGCAGAGGCGATTGCGGCTTTCGTAGCCGAGCACTACGCGCTCGCCCTGCCGCTCAATTGCCGAATGCTCAATCGCGGCTTCAATGACATCTATCTGCTCGTTACAGCGACCAACGAGCGTTACGTGTTTCGCCTTTCGCATCACCGCGCGCGCTGCGTCACAGACGTCAGGACCAAACGTATTTCATAGCGCATCTTGCCCGATTGGGAGTGCCGGTCGCCGCGCCGGTCCAGACGCTCGCTGGAACCTTGTTCGTTCGTGGTTGGTCGCCGGAGGGCGAGCGCGAAGGCGTACTGTTTCGCGCCCTCGGAGGGCGAGCGCCGGATGGGGCGTCGATCGCGATGCGCGCGCAAACGGCGTGACGCTTGCGATGTTGCACAATGCCGCCGACTTGCATTGCGCTTCGGAGCCGCGATACGGCTCGATCTCGACCATTTGTTGCGCCGACCGCTGGCGCGGTTCAGGAATTTCGAAGCATGTCGACGCCAACGCGTACCGATCTTGAAAACATCGCCGCGAGAACCGCCACAAGGATCGAGACCTTTGCCGATCTACCTGGACTCATTGTCACGGCGATTGCCATGGCTTCAACGCGCGCATAACCGATGCCGGCGATGCGGCATTCTTCGACTTCGATGACGGCGGTCCCGGCTACCTGGCGTACGACTTGTCGGTCTTCTTGTGGGCGAAAATTTCCTTCGGCCGAAAGCTGCTTGCCATCTGGGATGCTTTCGTCGATGGGTATCGAACGGTCCGACCGATAACTGCGACCGATTTCGAAGCCGCCCACGTCTTCGTCATCATTCGGCACATTTGGCTGATGGGCGAATATGCAGCAGCGCGCGAGAATGGGGTAGCGAACCAGTCGCATGGATCGCGCGCGAAGTCGAGTTCCTCAAGAGTTGGGAGGCAGAGCGGCTTGCCAACCGGCTATTTTGAAGTGCAGATGCCGCTCGATCGGTTGCGCCGTCAGCGATCAAAGGCGTTCGATGATTTGCCTACGAAATTGGAGCCGTCGAGGTGATCCCATGGTTTTCTGGATGGCGAGTGCGGTTGGATTGGCGATCGCTTATCTCTTCGGTTCTACGCCCACGGGCTATCTGGCGGGGAAACTGCTGAAGGGCATTGATATCCGAGAGCGTGGCTCCAAATCCACTGGGGCAACGAACGTATTGCGGACCCTGGGGAAATGGCCTGCGTTGGTGGTGCTGCTGGTAGATGTGCTGAAAGGTGTGGGGGCGATCGTCTTTGCCCGCTGGTTTTGTCCTTGGCTCTATGCATTGCCGGCCGTCACGCCACCGACAGCGCTTGATCTGCAAACCTTGGTGCCTTGGGCTGTTTGCTTGGCCGGACTTGCCGTGTTGTTGGGGCATGGCCGTTCGATCTGGTTGAATTTTACAGGGGGCAGATCCGCTGCGACGGGGCTAGGCGTGTTGCTGGCGATGTCTTGGCCCGTAGGTTTAGCTGCTGCGACGGTTTTTGGCGTTGTGCTGGCTATTTTTCGGATCGTTTCCCTGAGTTCGATGCTAGCGGCGTTGACCGCGATCGCCCTCATCTGCGGCTTGGAGCAACCGTTGCCCTATCGGTTACTGGTGATTGCAGGCAGCATGTACGTGATTGTGCGCCATCGTGCCAACATTCAGCGGCTACTGGCTGGGACAGAGCCACGCCTGGGGCAAAGCAGCCCAGAATCGAAAACGGAATCGCAAATTTAGTGCGTGCACGCTGGGACTGTCGAGATCGCCAACATGGGCTGCTCGTGACCCCGAGCCGACGTTAGGCGCGACTTACCTTGTCACGAATTCGCGGGACCTTGGGCTCCCCAATTCCGTCACCGTGATTATTCCTCCAATTGAACCAACATCAAATCCGGCCGACCAAACCAAGTAGGCGCCAGTGCAATGACTGCCGTAACCCTGCCGATTGACGAGTAATACGGCCTGGTCATCGGATCAATACTTGATGAACGGATGTTTGCATGCGGTTTTTCTTTTATGAAATCGTCGCTCGCATCGTCGCGATCTATTTGTGCGTCGATTGCAGCCGCAAAATAAGGAATGGCCTTGTCGAGAGAAAAATCGGGTACTACGCCAGTGGTGATCTTCTAGACTGGTTGATTTTCGACTCGTCGCGCTGGGTTGCTCATAGAGATACCACCCCAGTTAGGTACCGGATGCAAATCGGCCTCCAGATAATCGCCTTGGTCGCATGCCTCGTTGTTGCGATACACGGGTGGTGGCATCCAATCACCTGAGCGTCCGCTGATGTGAGGGTTTGCGGATGCCGGCCCCTTGATGGTGGCGCCGCGCACGCCGGGGACCAGCGTACGCAAACCTCCAAGGGAGGAAACCGCGGGAGGCGCGACTTGCGGCTCGAAAAGCCAGAGGCTGCACGAGCTTGCCATCGGATTGGCATCTCCATCTGCGCGCATTAACGTCCGCCAGGCAAGCAGGCCGCCTGAACGTCAGTTGGCCGGGAAGAGCAGGAAGATGGTGACATGAAGCTGTACTACGCGCCGGGCACGATATCGCTTATGCCCCATGTCGCCTTGCTCGAGAGTGGTCTTTCCTTTGTCGCCGTAAGGGTTGATGAAGCCAGCAAGAAGATGGCGGATGGCGAGGACTACAACGCCATAAACCCACTGGGCTACGTACCAGCTCTGGTGCTCGATGATGGCAGCGTACTTCTTGAGGCAGCCGCGATCGCCCAGTACATCGCGGACCGCGATTCGACGGGAAAGCTCGCTCCACCGCACGGAACCATCGAGCGGGCGAGACTTCAGGCCTGGCTGAACTTTCTCTCCAGCGAGATGCACAAGGGAGGTCTTGGCCCGCTGTTTTACTCGGCCTGGACGAGCAAGCGAAGGATATTTTCCGCGAGCGGTTGAGGGCGCGCTTCGCCTTTGTCGACCAGCACCTGTCTACGCGTGAGTATCTGTTGGGCAAGAACTACTCAATTGCCGACGCCGGCTTGTATGCGATGACGGGCTGGACGCCGCGTGTCGGCTTTGAAATTCACCCCTACCCGAACCTGGTCGCGCATCACGCTCGGATCGCCAATCGCGACGCTGTACGTGAAGTTCATCGGATCGAGGGGCCTATCCCGGCATGACCCCTGGACGGTGAGATTCGGATACCAAGTTTCCCGCGGACGCTTCGTCCGATCTTGACGCAGGCTGTCCCTGGCCGATGCGCGTCGTGCCGCGTCTTACCACCAGCCCCGTTGCACCGGATAATAGTACTGGCCGCCGTGCGGACGCATATTGCCCGTCTGAAAATTCCGATTGGGCCGGAAAAAGGACCCGGGCCGTCGTCGCCCCAGAAGTTGCCACTCGCAACGTCGACATCAGCCGTCGGCCGGCGCGTCACAAAGCCGCCCTGGGGCTGGTTGTTCAGCACCGCGACGAACTCGGTTCGATAGTTGGTCTCGCTGCTCAGCGGCTCGTCCGAGACGACGATCGAGGATCTCGGCACTGCGGTCGGCGCGATGCGATCGAGCACATCCTGCGGGATGGTGATGCGGTCGAGCGCGTCCTTGGCGTCGTCGCCATTGTCGATCGTGACCGCGGTCCAGCGCAGGCCCGCGTCGGTGCTCGCCACCGCCGTGAACACATGCGTGCCGATCCGCTTGTCGGGATCGCGGATCGTGACCGGAACCTCGATGGTCGCATCGAACACCTCTCCCCCGTCCGGCCACTGCTTATGCGTATTGCGCCGCACGTAAAGCTTCTGCGTCGCGCGGCTAATGAAGATTGAGACCGGCTCAAGCGCGAGCTTTGCCTCGCTCGCCGCCTTGGCGGTGTCGGCCTTCCTCGTCTGGGCTGCCTTGGCGGCGTCCTTTGCGGCAGCGGCGGCGTCGAGCTTCGACTTCGCGTCGGCCTTGGCGGTTTCGAGCTGGGTCTCGGCTTCGAAGGCCTTGGGGGCGGCCTTCTGCTTCGCCTCCTCGGCTCGCGCTTTGGCCTGGTCCGTCTTTGCGGCGGCGAGCGCCTTGTCGGCGAACGCGAGTTCGGCATCGGCTCGGGTCTTGAGCCATTCCAGCTTGCGGACCGACGCCGTGAGCGATGCTGTCTCGCGCGCCGTTGTCGCGGCGGCCTTCTTCGCCTCATCGGCCGTCGCGGCGGCATCCTCGGCCTCGCCGGCGAGCGTCTCGGCACGTGCCGGAGCAGCCGCGACAGCCTCCGCGTTCGGCACCAATAACGCCTTGTGGGAAAACTCGACCGGGGTCGCGTCGTTCGGCGCGATGATCACCCGCATCCCGATCCGCGTGGTGTCGAACAGCTTCTCCGCAAAGTCGTAAGGCATCCGCACGCAGCCGTGCGAGGCGGCATAACCGGGCAGCGGCCCGCCGTGCAGCGCGATGCCGTTCCAGGTAAGCCGCTGCATGTTCGGCATCCAGGCATCGTCATAGAGGCTTGAGTGGTGGTCCTTGTCCTTCTCGATGACGGCGAACACGCCGGCTGGCGTCTCGCGTCCCGCGATGCCGGTCGACACCGGTGCGCGCAGGATCCAGCCGTCGGCGTCGTAGAAAGTGACCTGCTGGGTCTTGATCGATACGATCGCCATGATCGGCTCGCCTGCCTCGCGCGGCGCCGTCGCCTCGGTGGGTGGCTTGGGGCGCGCCTGTCTCGCCGCGGCATCAGCGGTCAGCGCCGTCAGTGCGGCCATCGCCGCGAGCGTCACAATGGCGGGAGTCCCCCAACGCCGCATCGCTCCGGTGGATTGCGCTGTCGTAAATCCGTTTACCATGCCATGCCCCGGTTGAAATGCCTGTCCGCGCTTGCATCGATCAAGTGTCAGATCGCGATTTTCGGATCAACTAGCCGCCACCATCCACGCTGCCAATTCGCTCCTGGGGACTGTCGGCACGTTCCGACAGCAAATCTATACGACAGCCCGGGTCGGAGGAAGGGTGGCTTGCGGCTGGAATTGCCACGTTTGCGACATGCCGACGAACCACCGAAGCCCGCATGGAGGCTTCACCATGGCTGGAAATCGGCCCCGGTTCGACCCAAATATCTGCCTACTTCTTCCAGCTCCGGATTATCAATGATGCGTCGGCTAGCTTTCGGACTGGCACTCATTTCCGTCCTGGCGTGCGGCAGTATTTCGGCTGTTGAAGCGCAGGTGCCGAACTCCGAGTCCGATGCTTCGCAGAAGGTGCGGAAGTTGCCGTCACCTGGCCAAATACATCCTGCAAAAAACCATAAGAAGGTCACAAGAGCGCAGTTTGCCGGTCGGCCGGAACCGCGGGCACTGCCGCTCTCGGCGGCCGAGACTTATGCGTCTGAACATTCCGCCAACTCGCCGGTTTCACCAGTGGCGAAGCCGGCGCCGCCCGCGGGCAACTCATGGACTGGCTTCCACCTCGGGATTGGCATGGGTGCTGCCCGGCAATGAAACGTAACAAGCCGCGAAGGATGGATATCTCCGAGCGCCGCGATCATGGCTCGCCGCCGATTCCCGATGCCGTGCTCGCCCTATTCCTGGTTGGCCTCGCGGCAGCGCTTGTGCTCGGCTATCTGTTCCTCAACAAGATGCTCGATATTTCGCAGCAGGAGGACTGCATGCTGGCCCATCGCAAAAATTGCGCAGCTATCGAGTTGCCGTACCGTAGTCTGGCGAGATAGGTCCCTCAACCTGATTCACGCGCTCGATAGGTTGAAGCTTCGATGGATGAAGCCGACGACCCATGGCGTTATCGTTAACGCCGCCTCCAGAGGCTCGCTCGAATTTTAGTGCCAAAGTGAAGGACAAATTACGTGGCCTCATGAGCATAGTGGCGGCTACTCCTCCCCAATGAGAGACCCCGTGAGCAGCATCTCTGCGATTGCAGTATCAGGAATGAACGCGGCGGCCCGACGCCTCGAGGTCTCGGCCAGCAATGTGGCGAACGCCTTCACGACCGGTGCCCTGCCGGCGGCGAACGGCACAGTGGCGGCCGGCGCGCCGCAGGCATACCAGCCATTGCTGCTGAATCAGACCGCGAGCGCGACTGGCGGAACACAGACGAACGTCACGGCCGCCGCGCCGTCCTATGTGGCGACATCCGATCCCCAGGCGCCGTTCGCCAATCAAGCCGGTCTCGTCGCCGCACCCAACGTCGACATCGCCCAGGAGGCGATCAATCAGATGATCGCCAGCTACAGCTTCACGGCCAACGCGGGGGTCCTGAAGGCGCAGGACCAGATGACCAAAACGCTGCTCGATACGACGGCGTGACAGCAACGGCTTCGGCCCCGTAGGCGGTTGGAGGCGACGCGTCCACCGTAGCTAGAAAACTTCCTGGAATAGAGCCAGCATCGCGTTCCATGAGCGCCGGTCGGCCGAGGCGTTATAGGCCATCCCTTCCCCGACAGCGTACGGATTGGTGAAAGCGTGCATCGCACCGCCATATTCGTGCACCTGCCAATCGACGTTGGTCTTGCTCATCTGCTCTGCAAATGCGGTCAACTGAGCCCGTGGTACCAAAGGATCCATCGCCCCGTGGCACACCAGGACTTTGGCTTTGATGTTGCGGGCATCCTCAGGCTGCTTGCTGTGGAGGCCGCCGTGAAAGCTTACGACGCCCGCCAAGGGCGCACCGCTGCGCGCGAGTTCGAGGGCCGTGGAGCCTCCAAAGCAAAAGCCGACGGCGGCGAGTTTAGCGCCATCAACATTTTCCTGGGACGACAGGGCCTCGAGCGCCGCCTGTGCTCTGGCGCGCCAGCGTGTCACGTCGGACCGCAGGCCGCCCATCAACTCCCACGCGTGCGCCATATTTCGTGCGGACGCGCCATTGCCGTAGAGGTCGGCGACCAGGGCGGCAAAACCAAGTGACGCCAATCGGCGCGCGCGCTCGATCGCATGGTCTCCAATGCCGCGGGCATCGGGAAACAGCACAATTCCAGGACGCATCCCGCCGACCCTGTCGTCGTGAACCAGCAGTCCTGACAGGGCAAGCGTGCCATCGCGGTAGTCGAGCGCTCTGGTTTGCATTCGGCATTCTCCCACGGCAACGCCGACGATCCGTGCGATATCCAATCGTTCCGTTCGGCGCAGACTACTATACCCGCCTCCAGCTACCTTTGACGACGTGTGCGGCGTGAGCCGCGCCAAAATCACACCTCCAGCCATTCCTTGCGCACCGCGGAATTGGCGCCGAAATCGCCCGGCTTGCCGCAAAACACGATTTTGCCGTGGCCCATGACATAGACCCGGTTCGATATCTTCAGCGCGATGGCGAGCTTCTGCTCGACCAGCAGGATGGCAACGCCGCGCCGCGAAATTTCGGCAAGCAATTCGCCGACCTGCTCGACCAGCTTTGGCGCCAGCCCCTCGGTCGGCTCGTCGATCAGGATCAGGTCGGGATCGCCCATCAGGGTGCGGCACATCGTCAGCATCTGCTGCTCGCCGCCGGACAGCACGCCGGCCGAGACATCCTGCCGCGCCCTTAGATTGGGAAACAGGGCAAACACGTCGTCAAATTTCCAGCGGCCGAATTGTCCGGCGCGCTTCAGCCCGAGCTCGAGGTTCTGCCGCACCGACAGCGTCGGAAAAATCTGGCGGTCCTCCGGCACATAGCCGATGCCGCAATGGGCGACCTGATCGGGCCTGAGCCCCGCGATATCCTTGCCGCGAAACTTGATGGTGCCCTGCGCCGGAACGAGGCCCATGATCGCCTTGCAGGCGGTCGATCGGCCGACGCCGTTGCGCCCGAGCAGGCTGACGATCTCGCCATCGCCGACGTCGAGGTCGACGCCATGCAGAATGTGGCTCTGGCCGTAGTAGGCGTGCAGGTTCCTGACTTCGAGCATCATGCGGCGAGCGCACCGAGATAGGCTTCCTGCACGGCCGGATTGGCGCGAACCGCCTGCGGCGGCCCCGAGGCGATCACCTGGCCGTAAACCAGCACGGTGATCACGTCGGCGAGATCGAACACCACCTTCATGTCGTGCTCGACCATCACCAGGGTCTTGCCCTTGGAGACGCGGCGGATCAATTCGACCGCATTGTCGGTCTCGGTGTTGCTCATGCCCGCGGTCGGCTCGTCCAGCAGGATCACGGAGGCGCCGCCGGCGATGGTCATGCCGATCTCGAGCGCGCGCTGGTCGGCGTAGGAGAGCAAGCCCGCCAGCGTATCGCGGCGCGAGGCGAGATTGAGCTCCTCCAGCATCGCGTCGGTTCGCTCGTTCAACGCGCGCTGCCGCCACAGCGGCGTCCAGAACGAGTAGCGATAGCCCATGCTCCACAACAGCGCGCAGCGCAGGTTTTCGAACACCGACAGGCGGTGAAAGATCGAGGTGATCTGAAAGCTGCGCGACAGGCCCATGCGGTTGATCCTGTGCGGCGGCAAGTGGTCGACGCGGGCGCCGTTGAGCAGGATCTCGCCCGACGACAGCCGAAACCGCCCGCTGATCAGGTTGAACAGCGTGGTCTTGCCGGCGCCGTTCGGGCCGATGATGGCATGACGCTCGCCCTTCCTGATGTCGAGATTGACGCCGCGGATGATCTGCATCTGGCCGAAGGCCTTGCTGACGTTGCACAGGCTGAGCGCGGCGTCGGTCATGCAAGGCTCCGCTTCGGCTGCAGTTCAGCCATCAGCCCTTGCCAGACCCGGCGGAACGATCGGGCTTCCCGGCCGAACCACAGGCCGCCGCCGGCAAGGCAGAGGCCCGCGGATAGCCACGGCAGCGGCGCATGATCGTCGATCTTGTTTCCGAACAGCACCAGCGTCTTGCCCTGCGCCGCGCCGATGGTCAGGAACGACGCCAGTTCCACCAGCCCGATGAAGCCGAGCACCATGATGATGCCGGGCACCAGCACCTTCGCATAGGGCACGAGCAACTGGCCGAACCGCCCGCCGCGCACGATCGGGTCGTGCGCCGCGATCAGCCCCATGATTCCGTTCGGCGCGATAGATCACCATGCAGATGAACAGCGCGCCGACATAGACCAGCCAGGAATTCGACATCAGGCTGACGCCGCTCTGCAGCAGCGTGATCAGCACCGCGCCCAGGATCGGCCCGCCGAAGGCGCTGGTGCCGCCGATATAGGCCATCAGCAGCGCATTGGCCGACAGGGGGGCAGCGAGCGCATCGAAGGTCACGATCTCGTAGGTGATGGCATAGAGTCCGCCGCCGATCCCGGCGAAGAATCCGGACAGCATGAATTGCAGGAAGCGCACCATGCGCGGGTCGTAGCCCATGAACTGCACGCGCTCGAAATTGTCGCGCGAGGCGTTCGCCATCCGCCCGAGCGGCGTCCGGGTGAGATACAGCATCGCAAGCGCCGAAATCACCGTCCAGGCCACGATCAAATAATAGACCTGGATCGATGCGCCATACTTGAAGCCGAACAGGCTGTGGCCGATCATGCGGTTGGAATTGACGCCGCCCTCGCCGCCGAAGAAATGGTGGAACATCAGCGCCGCCGTCGTCATCAGTTCGCCGATGCCGAGCGTGATCATGGCAAACGCGGTCGCCCGCTGCTTGGTCGCCATATAGCCGAACACGATCGCCAGCCCGAGGCCGGACAATCCCGCGAGCAATGGAAAGAGTTCAAGCGGCAGCGGCAGGCTGCCGTCGCCGGCCAGGGTGAGAAAGTGGATGGTGGCATAGCCGCCGATGCCGAAGAACGTCGCGTGGCACAGCGAGAACAGCCCGGCCTGCCCCAACAGCATGTTGTAGGACAAAGCCAGGATGGTCATCATGCCCATCTGGCTCAGCATCGACACCACGAAGCCGTCGTGGCGGCCGGTGTGGTAGTTGTAGAAGGCCCATGGCATCGCCATCGCTGCGACAAGCACGGCGATCCAGACCCAGGCTTGAACTCGGCCTTGGTCCTTTCCTTTAATCTTCCCGTGGACCCTGCCCCCGCTCATGTGTCGCGCGTTCCCATCAGCCCGCGCGGCCGGAACAACAGGATCAGGATCATCAGCACGAACGGCAGCAGCGCGCCGATGCGCGCGACCGGCACGGTCATGATTTCCGTGAACAGGTTGTCGCCCGACAGCGTTACCCCGAGCGGCTTGACGACATCGAGCAGCGAGGCGTTGATCACCACCGCAAAGGTCTGGATCATCCCCATCAGGATCGAGGCGATGAAACATCCCATCAGCGAACCCAGTCCGCCGAACACCACGACGACGAAGACGATCGGCCCCATGGCATCCGCCATGCCGGGCTCGGTGGTCTGGTAGTTGCCGCCGATCACGCCGGCGAGGCCTGCCAGCATGCAGCCGCCGGCGAACACCATGCGTGAACACCATCGGCACGTTATGGCCGAGCGCGCTCGCCATTTGCGGATGGGTCAGCGAGGCCTGGATGATCATGCCGACGCGGGTCTTCTTCAACAAGCAGCCAGGTCGCCGCAGCATGCCGGCGGAAACCAGCAGCATGAAACCGCGATAGGCCGGGAAATTGTTCGCCATAGAAGGTGAACAGCGGGAAATCCAGCAGCGGCGGCACGCGGTAGGCCATCGGCAGCATGCCCCAGATCATCTGCACGCTGCGCTCGATGATGAAGACGAGGCCGAAGGTGAACAGCAGCTCGGCGATATGGCCGTTGACGTGCGACGCGGCGCAATCCCCAGATCTCGATTCGCCGCGCCGAGCAGGCCGCACAGGATCGGGGCAATGATCAGTGCGGGAAAGAAGCCGATGAACTGGCTGATGGTGAACGCGAGATAGGCGCCGATCATGTAGATGCTGGCATGGGCGAAATTCAGCACGCCCATCATGCTGAAGATCAGCGTCAGCCCGCTCGCCAGCATGAACAGCAGCATGCCGTAGACGAGGCCGTTGAGCAGGGAAACGAGGACGATTTCCATGGCTTATGTCCCCGCTTTCAGCGCTTCCGTCCCTCCCCGTCAGATCATTCCGGCCGCTTCATCTTGCAGATGGTCGGCAAGGTCAGGTCGGCCGCGCTCGCGGTCATGTAGTTCTTCCAGCCGAAGCCGGTATGCTCGGCGTCGTATTTGACATCCTTGCTGAACACGCCGGCGTAGTAAGGCATCAGCAACTGGTGGTCCTCCTTGCGCATGATGGTTTCCTGCCCAAGCAGGTCCTTCTCATGCATGTCCTCCAGCGCCAGCGCCACCTTCAGCGGATCGGTCGAGCCGGCCTTGTTGATCGCGTCGGTCAGCATGTCGATCATGGTGACGAAATTCAGCGCCGAAAAATCGGTGTCGTGACCGCTGCCCCGCCAGTCGTTGGCGAACTGCTCCGCCGCGGGCACCTTGAGATCGACGGCAATGTTGCTGTTGAACTCCATGATCGAGGTCAGGCGGTTCTCGCCGGCGGCCCCGATCGCGGTCGGGCCGCCGATCAGGTGCGACAGGAAGGTGTCGAACCGGACGTCGAGGCCGGCATCGTTCGCCGCCTTGATCAGGAGATTGAGGTCGCGGTTATAGTTGCCCGGTGACCACGCTCTGCGCGCCCGACGCCTTGATCTTCGCCACATAGGGCGAGAAGTCCTGCACCTTGCCGAACGGCATCAACTCGTCGCCGACGATCTCGATGTCGGGGCGAAGTTTTGCCAGCCACTTCTTGGTATCGTGCTGGATCGACTGTCCGAACAGGTAATCCTGGTTGAGCAGATAGACTTTCTTCAGGTCGGCCGGCAGCGCCTTGATGCGGGCGGCCGCGCGCATGTCGACGCTGCCGGCGAAGCGGAAGTGCCAGAAGTCGCATTGCTCGTTGGTGAGTTCGGTCGCAAGCGCGCCGCAGTTCAGATAGAGGATGCGATTGTCGGGATTGCGGGCATTGTGCTTGGATACCGCGTCGATCATCGCCGCGCCGACATTCGATCCGGTACAGTGCATCACGAACGGAATGTTCTGGTCGGTCATGCTCTTCAGCGCGATCAGCGCTTCCGCCGGCTGCAGCTTGTCATCGAACGGGACCAGTTCGAATTTCCGTCCCAGCGCGCCGCCGGCGGCGTTTTTCCGCGCGATGATAAATTGGAAGTTCTTCAGGAATTCGTCGCCGCCCGAAGCGAACGGCCCGGAGAACGGGTCGGTATAAGCGAGCTTGATGGTGTCTTCGGCCAAAACCGGCCGACCGGCGAACAAAATACCAAGGATCGCGAACGAAAAGCAAAGCAGCCGCAAGCAGCTCATCGCATTCTCCCTTATGCCCTATCCTGTTTCGGATAGCGTTCTTTTCTGTATCGAGAGAGTACATCGCGCCAAGGTCGAGTCAATCCAAAGACTCTGCGAAAGACTCTGCTGCGATGCGCCGCAAGGCCCTGGCAAGGGGGAGTTGCGCGACCGATCTCCGCGTCTTCGATCTTCATCTGGGATTTTTCTTCGATTCTTGTTAGCTCCTTCACAATTGCGTCGGCAGAGTTCATCTATCTAAGCTTGAGCGACGCGGAGTCCCTTCAATTCAAGCGCATCGCGACACGTTCGAGGGAACGAATTTGAGGGAATAACAATTCGAGGGAACAATTGAGGCGGACATGAAACTCACCGGACTAACGACCCTTGCATTCGCGCTTCTCCTTGTTGGCGGCTCGGCCGCTTCGGCGGGCACCGCCGGCGGGTCGGCGGCGCTGGCGCTGGCCGGCGTGGTCGCGACCTATTCGCCGTTGCTGTCGTCTGCGGAAAAGAAAGCGGTCGCCGCGTTTTTCGCCGGCAATTCGGGCTTTCCCTACAAGAAGAAGATTTCCGTCACCGCGGACAAGATCGTCTGCCGCATCAGCAACGTCGACATCACCGCGCGCTCCTGCGAACTGACCTTCAAGAAGGCCACGCACACCATCAAGGGACGCGAGGCCAACGAGCTCTATGCGACGGAAGTATTCGCCGGCGTGCCTTCCGACGGCGCGGCCGGTTCGATCTTCGAGAGCGTCTCGAAGCTGAACTGCACGCTCGATCCGGCTCAGATCAAGGACAACGGCGGCGCCGGCGCCGACTGCTCCTACCAGCCGGCGAACTGAACTTTTCGGCGCCGCAGCCACGTTTCTCGCGAGGCCTGCAGGGCTATCGCATCCGATTGTGTTTCGATGCAGCTTTCTCTCTCCGCAGCTCCAGTGCGTTCTCCCCTCACCCCGCGCGGCGGTGGGGAGGGATCGGGGGTGGGGGGCGGCTCCGCTTGTACCCCTGCTGGCGTTGAGTACGCTGAAGCACCCCCCACCCCCGACCCCTCCCCGCCACGCGCTGCGCGCGCGGGGGGAGGGGAGAATCCCGTCGCCGGAGCGTCTCGCAACAGCCGCATCTCGCTGTCGCGCAGCATCGAAAGATCAAGCTTTCCTGCAGCCGCCGCGTCGGACGCGCAGGCGAAGACGCGATAGAACTGCGCGCCGTCGTAGGCGACCAGCAGCAAATCGACGCCCGCGTTGAGCGCTTCGACCACCGCGGTGCAGACACCGTGCTCGTAGATCGCGCCCATCACCAGGTCATCGGTGACGATCACACCCTGATAATTCCATTGCTTGCGGATCAGTCCGTCGACCACGCGTCTGGAATGCGACGCCGGGCGGTCGGGATCGATCGCGGTCAGATTGACATGACCAATCATCAGTTCGGCGTTCGAGCCCGCCAGCACGTCCCTGAAGGGGCGCCAGTCGGTCGCTTCGAGCACATCGATCGGGGTATCGAGGCTGGCCGCGAAATTGTGGGTGTCGGTGCGCACGCGGCCCAATCCCGGAAAGTGCTTGACGGTGGCGGCGACGCCGGATGCTTCGAGGCCGCGGACATAGGCCAGCGCAATCTCGCTGACGACGGCCGGATCGCCGGAAATCGCGCGCTGGCCGGTCAGCGTATGGAAATCAAAGGGATTGCGGCCCGCGTCAGGCCGCAGATCCAGCACCGGCGCAAAATTCTGGTTGACGCCGAGCGAGAGAAGCTCGCGGCCATGCGCGCGCCCGAATTCGAAGGCGGCGCGCGCGCGAACCTCGCTCGGCAGCTCCGCCAACGTCGAAAGCGCCGGCAGCGCCGGAAGCGGCGGCGAGAGATGCGAGACGATGCCGCCTTCCTGATCCGCCGCGACCGTCAACGGCGGCAGGCCGGCGGCGCGCCGGCGCGCCTGCAGCGCCGCGATCTCGGCCCGCACCGCGTCCGCTGTCCCGCCCGCGTCGGCCACATTGTGCTTGGTGATGTAGACGCCGGCGATCAGTCCCTTCTCGGCCAGCCGCGCGACCTCGTCGAAGGACGAGTACCCGACCACGAAATGCCGTCCCAAGAGTTGCGCGCGCGAACTGTCGGTATTCAACACGCGCCATTTGCGAATTTCAAACGAGGTTTCCGCGCCGAGCATCGACGTTGACGGCAGCACCCACAACAAGAGCAGCAGCCGCCCTCGCCAGCCGCCGCCCCAAACGCCGCGTCTGGCCAACAGCGCAACGACGACAAGGCTTGAGACCGCGATGACGGCGTTTCCCGCGCCTCGCAGCGAAATCAGATAGGGGTCGTTCTTGTTGATGGCGGCGAAAACCAAAGCGAGCCCGATCAACCAGGCCAAAACTATTTTGATAGGATTCAGGATTTGCATGGAGGGGATGTGCCATTGCCGGTGAATGCGCACGCCGTAGCAAGCCCGCGCCTTCGCCGCCACCGCGTCCAAGTCGACTGCACAAAATCTGCATAAGACTCCTGAATTCCTGCAGAGGTGGCCGCGGGGAATTGCACGACGGCGATCCATAGTCCTGCCCGCAAGCCCGACAACGCGTCGAATGTAACAGTCAGGACATCCAGACATGACGAGCGTCGCCACGCACCTTCTCGACTTCTATCCCGGCCAGCGCCATCCTGCCGGGCTTAAATTCGCGCTCGCACTCCTCCTCGTCGTACTGGCGGACTTTCTGTTCTACGACCAGCGCGCCGGCATCTCCGCCGTGCTTTTTGCTGCCGCATTGATATGCGGCTCGCTGGCAACCAATTTCGGCGGACTCGATCGCGGACGGGCAGCACCGGCCGCCGTCATCTTCCTCGCAGGTCTTGCTGCCAGCGATCGAGGACCTCAACCCGCTTTCGTTCGCCATCCTCATTGTCGCGCTTTGCGGCAGCATCGCAATCCTGACCAATCCGAATCTCAAAAGGCTCCGCGATTGGTCGGTTGCGCTACGCGACCTTCTCTTGATCGGACCATTCCGATCGATCGCGGATGCCACCGGCCTTCTCGACCTTGCCAGGCTCGAGGCCGGTTTTGCGCTTTGGCTCGTGCCGCTGGCGCTCGGGGGTATTTTCGTCTTCCTGTTTGCCTCGGCAAATCCCTTGATCGAAAAATGGCTCGCCATGCTCGCGCCAGGCAGCGGCGCTTCGCAGGTCAGCACGGCGCGTATCTTGTTCTGGATCGCGGCCTTGCTGATGATCTGGCCGTTCCTCAAGCTGCGATGGCGGCGCCAGGTCGAGATCGACCTCGCTGCGGTCGATCTCGACGCGGCCAGCCCCGAGGCGACGCCGCAAAACCCTGAGGAAAGGCAGGCCCCTCCCGGTCTTCCCAATTTCTTCGGCGCGCCAACGATCCTGCGCTCGCTGATCCTGTTCAACCTGTTGTTCGCGGTCCAAACCGTCCTTGACCTGATCTATCTGTGGGGCAACGGCAAGCTTCCCGCGGACGTCACCTACGCCGACTACGCCCACCGCGGCGCCTATCCGCTGATCGTGACCGCATTGCTCGCGGCGGCCTTTGTGCTGACCGCGATGCGGCCGGGTGGCCCGGCCGAAGCATCAAGGATCATTCGCTCGCTGGTCTATCTCTTTGTCGCGCAGAACGTCATGCTGGTCGCATCCTCGATCCAGCGCCTCCACCTCTATGTGGAGATCTACCAGCTCACCTATTGGCGGATCGCCGCCTTCATCTGGATGCTGCTGGTCGCAATCGGGCTGGTGCTGATCTTCGTCCAAATTGTCCTCAAGCGCTCGGGAGATTGGCTGATCCGGATGAACCTCATCAGTCTGGCTGGGACGCTCTATATCTGCGCCTTGATCAACTTCGCCGCCATCATCGCCGACTACAACGTCTCACACAGCCATGAGGCGGGCGGCCCTGGTGTTATGCTCGACATGGATTATCTGTTCGAGCTCGGCCCACAAGCGCTACCCGCCATCGACAAGGCCTGTCATATCATCGGAAGCGCAAATTGCATTGGCTACAGCCGCATTGGGCTTATAGAAGAACACCACAAGCAAATCATGGCGTCCTGGCGAAACTGGAGTTACCGGGGTTTCCGGCTGCAGCGCTATCTCGACGGGCCGCGGCTGAACGCCAAGATGATCGGCTGGAGTAGACCTTGACGCACCGCATCCTCACCGTCGACGATGATCTGCATATTCGCGAAGTCATCCGCGTCGCGCTGAGCAAGGCCGGCATGACGGTGTTCGAGGCGCGCGACGGCAAGCAGGCGCTCGCCCGCTTTGCCGGCGACCGGCCGGACCTCATCATCCTCGATATCGGCATGCCTGAAATCGATGGGCTCGACGTCTGCCGGCAAATCCGAAAATCCTCCGATGTTCCGATCCTGTTCCTGACCGCCCGCGACGAGGAGATCGACCGTATCCTCGGCCTCGAGATGGGCGGCGATGATTATGTGACCAAGCCGTTCAGCCCGCGCGAGCTGGTGGCGCGCGTCAACGTGATCCTGCGCCGCGTCTCGGCGCGCGATGCGGACACCAGAGCCTCCGCCGAAGCGCTGATCCAGGGCAAGCTTTCGATCGACCCGGCGCAACACACCGCGGAATTCGCCGGCCAACCACTGAAACTCACCGCGATCGAATTCGGCATCCTGCGCGCCTTGCTGGGACGGCCCACGGCGCTGTTCAGCCGCGAGCAGATCATGGCCGCGGCCTACCAGTTCAACATCCAGGTCTCCGATCGCACCATCGACAGCCACATCCGCAATATCCGCGCCAAGCTTGCCGCGGTCGGTTGCGACAACGTCATCGAGACCGTCCACGGCGTCGGTTTCAAGCTCGGCCGCTGCGAGCCCCAAGAATTGAAAGGAGAATCAAAAAGGGGAATCAACAGTGCATGAATAGCGCAACGCTGAAAGAAACCAGCCTCAAGGAAAAATGGCGGCCCTCGCTCGGGCTGATCGTATCGGCGGTGCTGGCTTTCGTGACCGTGCTGCCGCTGGTCGGACTGTTCTTTTTCCGCCTCTACGACAATCAGCTGATCCGTCAGACCCAGGCCGAACTGATCGCGCAGAGCCAGGTGCTGGCCGCGATCTACGCGCAGGAAGTCGAAGCCCGGCGCGCGACCGGCATCGCGCTGGGCGCGGAAATTCCGCCCGAGGCGCGTCCTGATCCGAACGAGCTGTTTTCGCCGATCACGCCCGCGCTTGACCTCGTGGCCGACGACGAGTTGCTGCGACGGCGGCCCGACGCACGGCCGGCGCCCGCACCCACTGAGGCTGCCTATGTCGAGATCGGCGCCAAGCTATGGCCGATCATCATGGAAACGCAAAAGGTCACGCTGGCGGGATTCCGCATCCTCGATCCGCACGGCGTGGTCATCGCCGGGCGGGAAGAGGTCGGCCAATCGCTGGCGCATATCGAGGAAGTCGCAACCGCGCTTGACCGGACAATATCGCGCGGTACTTCGAACCCGCGTCCCCGACAAGCCGCCGCCGCCGATCTATTCCTTCAGCCGCGGCCTCGGCGTTCACGTCTTTTCCGCCATGCCCGTGATCGTCGATAACCACGTCGCCGGCGTAATCTACACCTCGCGGACGCCGAGCAACATTTTCCAGCACTTTTATCAGGAGCGCACCAAATTCATCCTGGCGGCACTGGCCGTGATCCTCGCGACCGTCGTCATCGGGCTGATCTTTTCCCGCACCATCACCCACCCGATGTACGAGCTGATCGGCCGCGCCGAGCGCATCGGTCGCGGCGAGCGCGACGCCTTTGAGCCGCTTAAGCATTACGGCACCCGCGAGTTCGCGCAATTGTCGCGCAGCTTTCTCGACATGGCCGAGCAATTGTCGCGCCGCTCGGAATATATCGCGAGCTTCTCGGCGCATCTGACCCACGAATTGAAATCGCCGCTGACGTCGATCAAGGGAGCGGCGGAATTGCTGCTGGATTCGCTGCAGAGCGAGGCCTCGACCTTGACGCGGATGGAGCAGAAGACCTTTCTGTCGAACATCCTTGGCGACGCCGAGCGCCTCGCAACCATGACGCAGCGGTTGCGCGAACTGGCGCGCGCCGAAAGCGCGCCGCAAAACGAGCGCGCCGAGCTGCGCACGGTGGTGGCTCACCTCACGAGCCGCTTTCCGACGCGCGCGATCGCGGCTGGCGGCTGCCTCGACCGCGCCATCGGCATGTCCTGCGAGAAGGCGCTGATCGTGCTGTCGCATCTCACCGACAATGCCGTCCGCCACAACGCCAAGAACATCACGCTCGAAGCGTCACCGGACCACGCGATCCATCGCCATGACGGTGAGCAATGACGGCGACCCGATCTCCGAGGCCAACCGGGACAGGATCTTCGACGCCTTCTTCACCACGCGCCGGGACACCGGCGGCACCGGAATGGGGCTTGCGATCGTGAAAGCGGTCATGACCAGTCACGGCGGATCGATCCGGCTGTTGCCGACCGATCGGGGCGCGCGCTTCGAGCTGCAGTTTCCGGCCGCCTGAGCCCGCGGCCGCGAACGCCGGCACTGCCCCGGCATCGGCCGCCAAGTCCTCATTTCCACATATGTGGAATTTCTTCCACCGTCTTGGCGCGGCGACCGCTCTCGCCCTACCTTGCGGCAAAACGCCTCTGCCGACGGGGGCCCGGTCACGCGCCAACCGAGAGAGCGCAAAAGGGGAAGGATGCCATGAAGGTTTTCGTCTTCGACCTGCTCGCCTATGGCGAACAGCTCGACCATCTCAAGGTCGGCAGCGAGCTGCCCTATCCGCTCTCGAACCGCCACTTCAAGCCCGAGGTCGCGGTGCGCACCTATGCCGAACATCTCGAAGCCTGGGAGGAGATGGATCGGCTCGGCTATGACGGCGTCGGCTTCAACGAGCATCATTGCTCGCCCTACGGGTTGATGAATTCGCCGAACCTGATGGCCGCGGCGGCGGCGCAACGCACCAAGCGCCTGAAACTCTTGATCTACGGCAACCTGTTGCCGCTGCACGAGCCGCTGCGGCTCGCGGAAGAGCTGGCGATGCTGGATTGCCTGTCCAATGGCCGGCTGATCTCGGGCTTTGCGCGCGGCATCCCCAGGGAATACCAGGTCCACAACGTGCCGCTGAAGGATTCGCGCGCCCGCTTCGAGGAGGCCTATGAAATCGTCACCCGCGCCTGGAGCGAGGAGATCTTCTCCTACCAGGGACAATTCTGGTCCTACAAGGACGTCGCGATCTGGCCGCGGCCGGTGCAGAAGCCGGGCCCGGAAATCTGGATTCCCATCGTCGGCAGCAAGGAATCGATCGAGTTCGCGGCCAAAAAGAATGCCGTGATCACGCCGGGGCTGACGCGCGGCGGCCTGCAGGAAGACATCATCCGCTATTTCGCGAAATGCCTCGCCAGCAACGGCCACCAGATCACGCCGCATCATCTGTCGATCGCGCTGTCGGCCTATGTCGCCGACAGCAAGGCGGAAGCGGTCAAGCAATTCGCGCCCTATCACCTCTATTTCAACCGCACGCTGTTCAGCCACGGCAACTTCACCGAGACCGCCAAGCAGCGCGACGCCGGCTATGTGTCGCAGGCCTCGAACGATTATGTGCGGCCGGAGAACATGAAGGCGGCGGCCGGCTTGCGCGAGGATTATCGCAACATGACGATGGCCGATTTCGAACGCCAGGCGGAACACATGCCGCTCGGCACCGCCAAGGAGGTCACCGAGCGGATCATCGACTGCCGCCGAGGCCGCCGGCGCCAACCAGGTGCAGATCAGCCTCAACCGCGGCGCGCTGCCGCATGACATGTTCATGGAGCAGATCCGGCGCTTCGCGCGCGAGGTGTTGCCGGCCCTGCAGGCGCATGAGGTGCGCCGCGTGCCGCTCGGCGAGGAGATCGCCGCCTAGGATTCTCAGAAAATCCGCGGTAACATAGCCACAAGAGTGCCGGCCTAAGGCACCGCCACCAAGAAATTTCCGGGGAGGTCATCATGAGCGGCGAAGTACGATCGGCGGTCGAAGAGGCGCTGGAAAATCAGCCGTTTGGCCCATTGCAACTGCGCGTGGTCCTGCTCTGCGCGCTGGTTCAGGCCTTCGACGGCTTCGATCTCGGCACCATCGGCATGGCGGCGCCCTCGCTTTCGAAAGCCTGGGGCGTCCCGCCGCCGGCTGTTCACGATAGCCTTCGTGATGTCGAGTGTCGGCATCCTGTTCGGCGCGCTGGCCTCAGGCCCGCTCGGCGACCGCTTCGGCCGCAAGCCGCTGTTGATCCTCAGCGTCGGCATCATCGGCCTCTTTTCCGCGCTCAGCGCATTCGCCTGGTCGGTCCCCTCGATCACCTTGATGCGGTTCCTGACCGGCCTTGGCATCGGCGGCGCCATGCCGGTGACGGTGGCGCTGACCTCCGACTACAGCCCGATCAACCGCCGCGGCACGCTGATCATGCTGATGTTCTGCGGCAACACGCTCGGCGGCTTCCTCGGCGGACAGCTCGTCGCGCAGATCCTCCCGATCTTCGGCTGGCAGAGCATCTTCTTCTCCGGCGGCATCCCGCCGCTGCTCTTGATTCCATTCCTGATGCTCTTTCTGCCGGAATCGCCGCGCTTCCTGATCGCGCATCGCGCCGATGCGCGAGACCACCAAGCGAATCCTGAGCCGGCTCAATGTCAGCGCGCAAGCCGCGGCCTCGAAGCTGGTCGACGTCGCCAAAGGCAATCCGGTGCAGCAATTGTTCACCGGCGGGCTGGCGGTCGCCACCATGCTGTTGTGGGTCGCCTTCTTCGCCAATCTCCTCAACTTGTATCTGTTCAACTACTGGATGCCGACGGTGCTCACCCTGTCCGGCCTGAAGCCGGAGACCGCGGTGTTCTACGCCAGCATGTTCTCGCTCGGCGGCATTCTCAGACGCTGCTGCTCGGGCCGCTGATCGACCGCTTCGGCGCGCCGCGGGTGCTGGCCTGCAGCTTCGCGTCCGGGGTGGTCTTCATGCTCATGATCGGTCTCTACAATCTGCCGGCGCCCTGGATCATGCTGCCGATTCTCGGCGCGGGCGCGGCGATGATCGGAAGCCAGCTCGGCGCCAATGCGATGGCGGCCGGACTTTATCCGGCGCGCATCCGCTCCACCGGCGTCGGCTGGGCGCTCGGCGTCGGCCGGCTCGGCGGCATCGCCGGTCCGGCCCTCGGCGGCTTCCTGCTGGGGCTCGGACTGCCGCCGAAACAGATTTTCCTGTGCGCCTGCGGGCCCGCGCTGATCGCCGCCATGGCCACCATCCTGCTGACGGCGAAGGCCGCGCGAAACGGCAGCGTCGCCGTCACCGCGACCCGGGCGGCGTAGTCTTACTGCGTTATTAGACCCTCATGGTGAGGAGGCACGCTTGCGCCGTCTCGAACCATGAGGCCAGGGTGCCCTCGTCCTTCGAGACGCTTGCTTGCGCAAGCTCCTCAGGATGAGGGGGATAAAGTCGGTGATGACGCAACAAGACTAATCGCTCGCGCTGGCGAATTGCATCAGCCGGGCATTTTCGGCACGGATCGCCGCCAGAATCTTGCTCAGATTCTTTTCGATCCGCTGCTGCGGGCCGGCAACCCCGATCGCCAGCCGGCGGTGACTGGGCGGGGTCGGCACCATCATCCCGACCACGCCGACGCCGCGCGTCACCATGCCGCGCGACAGGCAATAGCCGTCGCGGCGCACCTGCGCGATGCCGCCTTTGAGCCGGTTCAGCGACGACACGCCGCGCTCGATCTTGTTCAGCCGCACCGTTCGCCGGAAAATCCGGCCGACCTCTTCGTCGGTCAATTCGCTGAGCAGCGGCCAGCCGAGACCGGAATGCACCAGCAGCACCCGCGTGCCGATGGTGGTGTAGTATTGCAGCGGCTGCCGGGCGCGCAGGATATCGACGATCTCGACATAGATGTCGGTCGCCGTCCCCAGCAAAATCGTTTCGCCGAGCTTGCGTCCGATCCGCCGCACCGCCTCCTGGATCGGCCCGCCCTCGTAGTCCGCCGCCGTCACCCAACTGCCGAGTTGCGACAGCCGCAGCGTCGGCAGATAGGCGCGCGAGCTGCTTTCGAAGGAGAGGTAGTTCATCTGCGCCATGGTTTTCAGCAGCGCCGCGGCGCTCGATGTCGGCATGCCCAGGGAGTCGACGACGTCTTTCAGCCGCAGCGGGCATTGCCGCGCGCGAAACAGTTCGAGAATATCGAACACCCTGCGCGCCGACTTCGTCAATCCGTCCGGCATGCGCTTTTCGCCCTCAGGCGCCTATTCGATCGCCGCGCCCGCCATCGGCAGCAACGCGCGCGCGAAAATACCGGCCGAATGCAGTACCTCGTCCTGAGTGAGATCGCCGAAGGAAAACTGGCCGATGAAATAATTCGCGCCGGCTTGCTCCATCATGCCGCGCACCTGATCGCGAAGCCTGGCGGGCGAACCTGCGACTGCGCCGCCATTTTGTACCATGGTGTCGAAATCCTCGGGGATTCGCGCGTAACGCGGCTGGGTGCCGTGCAGCTTCCACAGCTTCATGAAGCTCGCATGGAATTTCGGCCAGGCGCGGCGGCCGAGCGCCATCGCTTCGTGATCGCTATCGGCCGCGACCACGAAGCGGTTGATGCCGAGCAGCGGCACATTTTCGAGCGCATTTCCCGCCGCCGCCCATTCGGCGCGATAGCGGTCGGTGATCTCGCGCACGCGCGGCAGCGGCCCGCCACAGACCACGTTGATGCGATGCTGCGCCGGCCACGCCGCGCCTTCCGGCACCGGGACCGCGTACCACAACGGCGGATGCGGAAGCTGCTTGGGCTTCAGGTCGATCGGCACGTTTTCGAAGGTGTAGTGCTTGCCGCTGAAATTGACGTGGTCGCGCGTCAGCGCCTGCATGATGACGGTGTAGGCCTCCACATACATCGCCTGCGCCCGGTCCGGATCGACGCCGAAATAGCTGAGCTCATGCGGCGAGGCGCCGCGGCCGATGCCGACCTCGATCCGGCCATGGCTCAAATGATCGAGCATGCACACTTCCTCGGCGAGCCGCAGCGGATGATGCGCGGGCAATACATAGACCAGCGCGCCGAGCCGCAAGCGCCTGGTGCGCTGCGCCACCGCGGCAAGGAAAACGCTCGGCGACGGCGTCAAATTCAGTGGCGTCGAGTGATGCTCGCTCATGTGATAGGTGCGAAACCCGGCGCGGTCGTAGAATTCGATCAGCCGCAGGCGGTTTTCATACTGCTCGCTCAGCGGATAGGGCCCGTGGTCGTTCTGATCGAAAATGCCGAACTGCAACGCATCGTACGCGGCCGCCATGGGTGCCCCCGGAGATTGTTGTTGGCGGCGTAGGCTGCCGCGCGCTCAGAGTGCCCGTAACATCGCCCGCCACGCAAGAGGGCTTGTTGCGCCATGTTCGCGTCGCGCGAGCCGGCGTCGTCATGCCCGCGAGCATTGACCAAATTTTCCCCTGTCCAACCCTGAATTGTTGACTAAGCTTGCCGAAAAGGCGGCCCATGCTGTCGCCATTTGCCAATCATCCGTTCGGAGATCACATGTCCATCCTCATTCGCGGCGGCACGGTCATCAATCACGATCATTCCAAGCGCGCCGACGTCCTCGTCGACGGCGAGACCATTGCCGCGGTCGGCGCTTCCATCGACCCGCCCTCGGGCGCGGAGGTGATCGACGCCGGCGGCTGCTATGTGATGCCCGGCGGCATCGATCCGCATACCCATCTCGAAATGCCGTTCATGGGCACCGTCACCGCCGACGATTTCGAATCGGGCACCAAGGCGGCGCTGGCCGGGGGCACCACGATGGTGGTGGATTTCTGCCTTCCCGACCCCGGGCAGTCGATGCTGGCGGCGTATCAGGACTGGCGCCGCAAATCCGAGCGGGCGGCGAGTGACTACGGCTTCCACATGGCGGTAACCTCGTGGTCGAAGCAGGTGTTCGACGAGATGGAGATCGTCGTCAAGACCTACGGCATCAACACGTTCAAGCATTTCATGGCCTACAAGGGCGCGCTGATGGTAAACGACGACGAGCTCTACAACTCGTTCGCGCGCTGCGCCCATCTCGGCGCCATTCCGCTGGTCCATGCCGAGAACGGCGACGTCGTCGCGCGTATGCAGGAAGCGACCGTGGCGCGCGGCGTCGTCGGGCCCGAGGGCCATGCATTTTCGCGTCCGCCGGAAGTCGAAGGCGAGGCGACCAACCGCGCCATCATGATCGCCGACATGACCGGCGCGCCGCTCTATGTCGTGCACACGAGCTGCCGGCAGTCGCACGAGGCGATCGCACGCGCCCGCGCGGCGGGAAAACGCGTCTATGGCGAGCCGCTGATCCAGCATCTTCTGCTCGATGCGAGCGAATACGAAAACAGGGATTGGGACCATGCCGCGAGGCGCGTGATGTCGCCGCCGTTCCGCGACAGGGCGCACCAGGATAGCCTGTGGGCCGGGCTGCAATCCGGCTCGCTTGCAGTGGTCGCGACCGACCATTGCGCGTTCACGACGGAGCAGAAGCGGATCGGTCTGGAGGATTTTCGCAAAATCCCCAACGGCACCGGCGGCCTTGAGGACCGCATGCCGCTGCTCTGGACCGCCGGCGTCAATACCGGCCGGCTGACGAAAGAAGAATTCGTCGCGGTGACGTCGTCGAACATCGCCCGCATTCTCAACATCTATCCGCGCAAAGGCGCGGTCGCCGCAGGTTCCGACGCCGACATCGTGGTATGGGATCCCACAGCGGCTAAGACCATCACCGCCAAGCGCCAGCTCAGCCGCATCGACTATAACGTCTTCGAGGGCTTTTCCTGCGTCGGCGCGCCGGTCGCCACCTTGTCGCGCGGCAAGATCGCCTGGAGCAACGGCGAGTTGCGCGCCGAACGCGGCGATGGCCGCTATGTCGAACGCCCGGCGTTCTCGCCGGTCCATGTCGCCAACTCAACCTGGAAGCAGCAGACCGCGCCGCAAGCGGTAGCGGCGCGCCGGCGTGACTCCTTGAACGGGAGCTCGATGCGGCGGTTCCTGGTTCCACCCCAAGCGCATTCCAGCTGGCCTGCGAACTTGCCAGGCGTGCCTCGCCAGTATTTATGGCAGTGTAAGATGTGTGCTGGCGGGGATAGATCGCGGTGACAGACAGCGAACAGGATGGTGGGGAACTAAGCTACGAATGCGATACGCTGGTAGTGGGCTCCGGCGCCGCCGGGATGTCGGCGGCGGTCACCGCGGGACATGGTGGGCTCAAGGTCCTGATCGTCGAGAAGGAGCCGCGTTTCGGCGGCACCACGGCGCGTTCCGGCGGCTGGCTGTGGATCCCGGGCACCTCGCTGGCGCGGGCCTGGGGTATCGTCGACCGCCCCGATCAGGCGCGCGCCTATCTGCGCCACGAGGCCCGCAACAGTTTTGACGCCGCGCGGGTCGACGCGTTCCTCGCGGCCGGCCCCGAGGCGGTCGATTTCTTTACGGCCAACACGGCGGTGCAGTTCGACATGCCGCTGACCTTTCCGGATTATCACGCCGAAGCCCCTGGCGGCGTGCAGGGCGGACGCTCGATGGTGACGCGTCCGTTCGACGGGCGCGAACTGGGCATCCGCATCAAGAAGCTCGGCGCGCCCCTGCCCGAACTCACCGTGTTCGGCATCATGCTCGGGTCCGGCAAGGACATCGTCCATTTCATGCGCGCGACGAGGTCGATTACTTCGGCCATTTATGTCGCCAGACGCCTCGCGAGGCATTTCTGGGACGTCATGCGATACGGGCGCGGCATGACCCTGACCAACGGCAACGCGCTCGCCGGCCGGCTCGCCAAATCGGTCTTCGACCTCGACATCCCGCTGTGGCTGTCGTCGCCGGTGCGTGAATTGATCGTGGAAGACGGCACCGTGCGCGGCGCGGTCGTCGAGCGCAAGGGACGTCGCGTGCACGTGACGGCGAAGCGCGGCGTGGTGCTAGCCTGCGGCGGCTTTCCGCATGACGTCGACCGGCGCCAAAAACTGTTTGCGCACGCGCCGAAGGCAAACGAGCACTTCTCGCCCGGCCCGATCGGCAATACCGGCGACGGCTTGCAACTGGCGGAATCCGCCGGCGGCAGCATCGAGGATACCTTGCCGAATGCCGCCGCCTGGGTGCCGGTCTCGCTCACCATGCGCAAGGACGGCAACCAGGGCGTGATGCCGCATTTCATCGACCGCGCCAAACCGGGCGTCATCGCCGTCATGCGCGACGGCGCGCGCTTCACCAATGAAGCCAACTCGTATCATGACTTCGTGCAGGCGATGATGAAGGCGACGAGGCCCGGCGAGGAGATCACCGCCTATCTGGTCTGCGACCATCGTACGCTACGCAAATACGGCCTGGGATGCGTACCGCCGTTTCCGCTGCCGATCGGCAGTTACCTCCGCAGCGGCTATCTCAAGCGTGGCACCACGCTTTCCGAACTTGCGGCTCGGACCGGCATCGATCCGCGAGGATTGGTGGCGACGGTCGTCGAATTCAACAAGAGCGCGGTGGAGGGACGCGACCCCGCCTTCGGCAAGGGATCGCGCGCCTATAACCGCTACCAGGGCGATGCGCTGCATGGCCCCAACCCTTGCGTCGCGCCGATCGCGCATGGGCCGTTCTATGCCATCAAGATGGTGGTCGGCGATCTCGGCACCTTTGCCGGCATCAAGACCGACGAACACGCCCGCGCCCTCGACGCGGATGGCCGCCCGATCGCCGGCCTCTATGCCGCCGGCAACGACATGGCGAGCATCATGGGCGGCAGTTATCCCGGCGCCGGCATCACGCTCGGCCCGGCGCTGACCTTCGGCTACATCGCCGGCAAGCACATGGCGGACGAAAATCCGTAAAACGGGCGGCCCGGGGGCGACGTCGCCGTGGCCGGCGCCCCCGATCACATTGCCTTGATATGAAGTTTACCTTCTCAGTTTAACTTTGTAGTTTACCTTCTTATTGGCTAGAGCTGTGTCATGAGCAAACGCAAAGCGGATCCCGACGCCGGCGGTGCCCCTGCCCTCGCCGCCGCGCTGCATGCGGTGGGCGGCAAATTGAAGCGGCGGCTGCGCGAGCAGGCCTCGGCCGGGGACCTGACGCCGTCGCAAACGGCGGTGCTCGGACATCTCGACCGGCATGGACCGGCGACCGTGACCGCGCTGGCGCGGATGGCGGGTGTCCGCCCGCAATCGATGGGAGCCACTGTCGCCGGGCTCGAGGCGTTGGGCCTGATCAAGGGATCGCCGGATGCCAAGGACGGCCGGCAAACCATTCTGTCGCTGACGTCCACCTGCCGGGAATTGATCCGCAGCGGCCGCGCCGCCCGGCACGACTGGTTGCTCAAAACCATTCAGTCGAGGCTCACGCCGCAGGAACAGGCGCAGCTTGCGGCCGCGATGAGCCTGCTCAATCGCCTCGTCGATGACTGACGGAGCCGAGTGGGATGAATTTTGTTAAATCGGTCCGTCCGCGTATTCGGTTTACCTCTCCCCATCGGGGAGAGGTCGATTTGCTCCTAGCGATGCACAGCATCGTCCAGAGCAAATCGGGTGAGGGGGCGCGGCACTAACGAGAGACCGTAACCCCTCACCCGCGCCTTCGGCGCGACCTCTCCCAACGGGAGAGGTGTGAACGGAGCCCGATCGCCGACCTGCGCACGCGCAATGGAGAACCAGAACATGACGGCAAATTCCCTCGACCCGAACACGGCCTTGCTGGTGGTCGATCTGCAGAACGGCCTCGTCGGCTTGCCGACCGCGCATCCGTTCGATGGCGTCGTTCAAAATGCCGTCGCGCTGGCCGAGGCTTTTCGCGCGCGCAAGCTGCCGGTCGTCCTCATCAATGTCGATGGCAGAGCGCCGGGCCGCACCGAGCGGGCCGGCGCTCGCGGCGCGCTTCCCCCAGGCTGGACCGAATTCCTTCCCGAACTCAACCGGCAACCGGCCGACCATGTCGTCACCAAGCGGACCTGGGGCGCCTTCACCGGCACCGATCTGGAGAACTATCTCCGCAAGTCCAACGTCACCCAGGTCGTCGTGGTCGGCGTCGCCACCAGCGCCGGCGTCGAGTCCACCGCGCGGCAGGCCCATGAACTCGGCTTCAATGTCGCGCTCGCCGTCGACGCCATGACCGACCTGGACGCCGACGCGCATCACAACAGCGTCGCGCGAATCTTTCCCAAGCTCGGCGAGACCGGCACCACGCAACAACTCATGCGTCTGCTCGCCGCCGCGCCGCACGAATAAAGGGAGCGTTCCAACCATGCAGTGGATTCATTATCTCGCCTATTTCGGCGGTGGCGCCGTGCTCACCAATGCGATCCCGCATTTCGTCAGCGGCGTCATGGGACGGCCCTTTCAAAGCCCGTTCGCCAAGCCACCAGGCAAAGGCCTGTCCTCGTCGACCGTCAACGTCGCCTGGGGCTTCTTCAATCTCGTCCTGGCCTATCTGTTGATCTGCCGCGTCGGCGCGTTCGATCTGCGCGCCACACCCGACGCCATCGCCCTCGGATTGGGCGTGCTTGTTCTCGGCCTTGCGACGCGCCCGCGGGTTCGGCAGGTTTCACGGCGGCAATTCCCCCGAAAGCGGAGAAGCGTCACGTTGAAGCGTACATTCCGTTCGCTGCAAAACTTCAACTACCGGATCTGGGCCATTGGTGCGCTGGTATCCAATATCGGCTCATGGATGCAGCGCACCGCGCAGGACTGGATCGTCCTCACCGAGTTGACGCATCGCAGCGCGACCGCGGTCGGAATCGTGATGGGCTTGCAATTCGGCCCGCAAATCCTGCTGCTGCCGCTCAGCGGGTTTGCCGCGGACCATTTCGACCGGCGCAAGGTTCTGTTCTGCACGCAGGCCGCGATGGGATTGCTGGCGCTTGGCCTTGGCCTCCTGGTCGTGACCGGCGTCGTTCGCTTGTGGCACGTCTATGTGTTCGCGTTTCTTCTGGGCTGCGCGGCCGCCTTCGATTTGCCGGCACGGCAGACCTTCGTCGCCGAACTGGTCGAGGAGCGCGATCTTCCCAACGCCGTCGGGCTCAACTCGACATCGTTCAACGCGGCCCGCATGATCGGCCCGGCCATTGCAGGCGGCCTCATCGCCGGGGTCGGTTCGGGGTGGGTATTCCTGATCAACGCGCTCTCTTTCCTCGCTGTGCTGTGTTCGCTGAGCTTGCTGCGCATCGATAAGCTCAAGTCCGGCCGCCGCACCATCGTCTTCCGCGGCAGCCTGGTCGAAGGCTTCCGCTACGTTTGGCGGCGATCGGACCTGAAGGTCATTTTGCTCATGCTGTTTCTGGTCGGCACCTTCGGATTGAATTTTCCGATCTTCATCTCGACCATGTCGGTTACCGTGTTTCACACCGGCGCCGGCCAGTTCGGACTATTGACCTCGATGATGGCAGCGGGATCGGTGACCGGCGCGCTGATGGTGGCGGCGCGGGCGAAGCCGACCATCGCGGTCCTGTTGGCGGGAGCCGCCACGTTCGGCGCAGCTTGCGCGCTGGCTGCGCTGATGCCGAGCTACGCGCTGTTCGGTCTCGCGCTCTTTGTCGTGGGTGTCGCCGCGCAGACACTGACGACATCGACCAACAGCCTGGTGCAGCTTTCGACCGAGCCCGGCATGCGGGGTCGTATGATCGCGATATTTCTGGCGATCACGTTGGGCGGAACCCCGATCGGCGCGCCGATCGTGGGTTGGGTTGCCGATCGCTTCGGCCCTCGCTGGGCGCTTGGCGTCGCCGCCGCAGCCGGCCTGCTCGCGGCGGCTGTAGCGCTCGTCTATCGGCTGAGACATCCGCGGCCCATCGCTGACGCCAGCATGGGGCAGGGTTGAAAGAAAGCAGGGTAGCCATAACTGCAACATATGCCGTTAAATCGCCCGATCGCAGTTGGACGCTTGGGCGGCTGTAGATGTGGTTCGCAATGTTCAAATCTATCGTAATTTGTCTCTTGCTGACGATCACGGCGGGAACCGGCCGCGCAGCCCAGCCTGAATGGCCGCGCGTTGTCGCCGATCTCCTGAACGGTGCCCCGAGCACCGACGGTGGCCCGCCGAGCGACCCGGCGGCGGATAGTTCGAAGTCATGTGACCAGGTGACGTTTTCGCGGAACCTGAAATATGGCGAGAACGATCTGAATGTCCTGGATGTTGCGACGGGCGATTTTAGGGATACGACACCACGCCCGGTGTTGCTGTACGTGGCCGGCGAAAATTTCGGCGGCGGCGTCATGACCGGTGCCGCAGGCAACGGGCAGGACAAGACGTTGCAAGACAAGACGTTGTCGGTTCAAGACAAGGCCATGTGCTTTGCCGCCCGCAACGGCATGGTCGGCGTCAGCATGACCTACCGGTTGGCTCCGGCGGCAGGATGGCCGGCGGGAGCCAGGGACGTCGCGGCAGCGGCCTCGTGGATTTACCAGAACATCGACCTGTTCAAGGGCAATGCCCAGGAGATCGTGGCGATCGGCTACGCCGCGGGTGCTTTCCACGTGGCAAGCTTTCTTGCGCATACCGAATTGCAGGAAGCCGATTCCGATGTGGCCGGCGCCGTGCTGGTCTCAGGCATCTACCGTTCCGGTCCCGACGCCAGCGCGGACGAGAAGTCGTATCTCGGCAACGATGCCAGCAAGTACGACGAAAGATCGGCGCTTCCCGGCATTCTCAAGGTGGAGGTGCCGATCGTGCTCGCCTGGTCGGCGCAGGACACGCCGCGTCTCGTTGCGCAAGGCGAGAGGCTCAAGGCGCTGCTGTGCGACGCAGAGCATTGCCCGCGCACGAAAATTCTCGGGAAACGCGAAAACAGCCTCGCCTCCGCATTCGGGCTCGATGATGGCGCTGAGGCAAGCCTCGCCGATCCGACCTTGCAGATGGTCCGCGAGATCGAAACGCGGGGTTTGCCTTGAGCACGATCCGCAAAAGTGCGGAGCGGCGGGACTTTCATCCCGCCACCTTGCGACGTCAGACCTGCGTAATACCGCCATCGGCAACGAGATCGATGCCGGTCGAGTAGCTGCCGTCGTCGGACGCCAGATAAAGAATGGCGGAAGCCCATCTCTTCCGCGCGGCCGATGCGGCCGAGCGGGGTGATCGACGAGAAGAACGCCCGCGCGCCATCGGCTTCCTGCTTGGACCTGAACTGGCCATCGATGATCGGCGTGTCGATCGCGCCGGGCGAAAGGGTGTTGACGCGGATGCCACGGTCCTTCAATTCCATCGCAAAGGTGCGCGCAAAGGAGCGCACCGCCGCCTTGGTGGCCGCGTAGGTCCCGTGCTCGGGCAGGCCGTTCAGATGCAGGCTTGAGGACACCAGCACGATCGATCCGCCCCTGCGCAGCAGCGGCAGCGCCTTCTGCACGGTGAAATAGACGCCGCGGGCATTGATGCCGAACGTCTTGTCGAAATGCGCGGGCGACGCCGGCGCGCGGAGAACGCGCCGGCGGTTCGATCACGCCGCCCTGCCGGTGCGCAGGCGATCCAGCAGCGGCAACAGTTCCGACGGATCGGGGCGACGCGTGTAGTCCGGATTCACCTCGGAATAGGCGATGATGCCGCCCGGCGCGATCACGTAGCGCGCGGGCATCGGCAGCACCCAGGAAGGATCGTCGTTGACCACGGGCAGGTTGTTGCCAAAGCCCTTGTAGAGCTCGATGAGATAGTCCGGCAGCGCGAAGCGGATGCCGAAGGCGTTGGCCACCTCGCTGCGGACGTCGCTCAGGATCGGAAAAGTCAGCTTGTTGTCATGCCGCGACCTGCGGCTGTTGGCCGCCGTCTGCGGCGAGATCGCGACCAGGCTTGCACCGCGCGCGGCGATGTCGGGAAGCGCTTCCTGCAACGCCTGAAGCTCGATATTGCAGTAGGGACACCAGACGCCACGATAGAAGGACAGCACCAAGGGGCCCTTGGCGAGCAGGTCGCGCGACGAGACCTTTGCACCATCGGCATCGCTCAGCGTGAATCCCGGCGCCGCGTCGCCGGCCTTTTTGGCGCGCTGGGCTTGACCGGATTCGATCAGTTCGGCGGTGGCGCGGCTCATGGTGTCCAGCACCTCCCTGCTCGGGTTGCGCAGCCACTTGCCGGATACGAAATCGGCTTTGAAGGCGTCGAGGCGGTCTTGCAGGGCCATGGCATATCTCCGTTGGTTTGCGTTCGTGATTTTCGGTTCGCCCGCACCATCTGGCTCATTTGTCCACAAAGGGGTATACGGCAAATTCGGAGAACATTTATCTGGAAATCAAATGAGTGACCGGATGCAGGAACTGTCGGTTTTCACGCGCGTCGCGGAGACCGGCAGCTTTTCGCGCGCGGGGCGCGAACTCGGCCTTTCGCAGCCCTCGGTGTCGCGCATCATCGGCGAATTGGAAGCGCGGCTCGGCGTCACGCTGCTGCTTCGCACCACGCGCCGCATCACGGTGACCGACGCCGGCGCGCTGTTTCTCGATCGCGCCCGCGAAATCCTCAGCCAGATCGAGGACGCCGAGGACGCCGCGCGCGGCCTCAACTCGCTGCGCGGCATCATCCGGCTTGCGATCCCGGTGGTCTATGGCACCCGCGAGATCATTCCGCGGCTGCCGAGATTTTTGCAGATGCACCAGCTGTTGCGGGTGGAAATGTCAGTGGTCGACGCGCGCCAGGATCTGGTCGCCGAAGGCGCCGACGTCGCGATTCGCCTCGGCGAACTCGACGACTCCGCCTTCGGCGCACGCAAGCTTGCGACGCTGCAGCGCATGCTGGTCGCTTCGCCAGCCTATCTGAAAGCGCGCGGCACGCCGAAGACACCGGCCGATCTTGCTTCGCATGACTGCATCTTCGGCCCGGGCAATTTCGGCAGGGCGAGTTGGTCGTTCAGTCGCGACGGCAGCGAAGTGTCGGTCAACGTGCACGGCCGCATCCACACCGATTCCGGTCCGGGCGCATTCACAAGCGTGATGGCAGGCTTGGGCGTTGCAATGGTCTCGACCGTGATGGCGGGAGCAGAAGTGAAGGCGGGCGCGCTGGTGCCGTTGTTGCGCGGCTACAAGCTCTCTCCGGTCGATGTGCACGCGGTATTTCCCGGCGGGCCGCGCCCTTCGGCCAAGGTGCGCGCGCTGGTCGATTATCTCGCCGAAGAGCTGCGGACGAAACCTGGCGAATGAGTACTTTCGATTCGGCCTGACGCGCCCCACATGAAGTTGCCGCAAAGACGATCAAGGCTTGTTCGTTCCAGTGTCTCAGCTCGCGTTATTTCCAGATCAATTGGCCGGTCCGAAGGGGCTGCGCCACGCGCCCGAATTCGTGTCGCGGGAGACGGAGCGCGACCTAATCTCGCGGATTGCGCAATTGCCGTTGCAGCCGTTTCAGTTCGGCGCGTTCGAGGGAAACCGGCGGGTCAAGTCTTTCGGGTTTCGCTACGACTATACGGCACGGAGGATTCTGGAGGCGGAGCCCATTCCGGAATGGCTGCTACCCATCGCGCGATCGGTGGAAGGTTTTGGCGATTTGCCGGCGGGAAGCGTCCGCCAGGCGCTCTGCTCGGAATATGATGTCGGCGTCGGCATTGGATGGCATCGTGACAAGCCGCACTTCGACAAGGTCTTTGGGCTTTCGTTGGGCGCGCCTTGCAAGTTCCGCTTTCGCCGCCGCATCGGCGAGAAGTGGGAACGCTACACGCGCGATGCGGAGCCGCGCTCGCTCTACATGATGGACGGCGAATCCAGGCAAACCTGGGAGCACAGTATCCCGCCGGTCCGGCAGCGTCGCTATTCGATCACGTTCCGCACGATGAGGCCGCACATCGGCGGCCGCTAAAATCTGCTCAGGTACCGGCCTCGACCAATTTCGGGCGCGCAGGCTCCTTCCAGGCAACGAGGAGGCCAACAAAGATCACGCCCGTCACGAGCGTGCTCAGCGGCAGTCCCAACACGCCCCGGCTTGCGACCAGGTCTCCGACCGCGGTTCCTGCCGCCCTGACCATCACCACCGTGAGCCAATAGAACCAGAGCGAGCGCAACAGGCCGCCGCGGGCCACCACAAACAATAGTCCCAGGATCGGGCTCAGCAAGATCGACGCGCCGGCGTCACCGAGATGCAGATTGTGCGAGCAATAGTCTCCGATCACCGTGCCCAAGGTGCCGGCGATAAACATGCTGATCCAGTAGCCGCTGTCTGCGCGCAGCACGGCGGCGTCGCCTTGGTCGGGCTTCCGACGCCACAGCAATTGCCAACTAACGACGACGGCGGCAGCAAGCAACGCCGTAAGCGCGGCGATCACCCAGACCCTCGGCAGTTTCATGTCGCCGCACAAGAAATCCGCAGAATTGGTGGCCGCGGTTCGCACGATGATGATCGTGGCCCAATAGTAAGCCTGATGAACGGCCCGATCGAACCGCTCGCCCACCAGCACGACGGCGAACGCCATTGCAAGGAACGGGAGTCCATCGACGTGGCCGAGCCCGAGATCGTGGGCGAAAAAATCACCCATGTTCGCGCCAAAAATGCTGGCGAGGCAGAGCGCGGTCCAGTAGCGCGGTCCCAATGTCGGAAGGTGGATTGGCTGCATGGAGGCACTTCCTGGCGAGATTTGATTGCGATCGAGACCGCTTTGCGCTTCAGTTGGTGGCGAATCTGCTGGAACCGGCGCGGGATCGGACATTGACCGGACGCAGACATTTTGGAAAACAATCCATGAAAAGCCAACATGGCATGAGCGTGATTCCAGCAGTCAGGCATGCGGGCGGCCCTGATGGTCACAAGCATCGCCTTCTCATCCTGAAGGGCACGTGAACATCCCGAAACACCCGAGCTCAGCGGCGGCTGACACCCATGCTCCTCATTTGCTGTTCATTTCCGAGCCTGCGTAAGTGGGCAATTTTCGCCGTTGCAATGCTCGGCCTGGCGCGTCCCGCTTTGGCCGGACCGCCTTATGTGTCCGACGACCCCGAGCCGACCGATTACAAGCATTTCGAGATCTATACCTTCAACAATGGCACGGCCACGCGGGGCGACATCGGCGGCGAAACCGGGATCGATTTCAATTATGGGGCGGCGCCTGATCTTCAGTTGACGGCCACCATCCCTGCGGACTTCGATCGGCCCGCGGCGAGCGGGACAAGCTTCGGCCTCGGCAATGTCGAGCTTGCCGCCAAGTATCGCTTCCTGCATCAGGACTCGTTCGGCCTGGACGTAAGCTTCTTTCCGCGGGTGTTTCTGCCGAGCCCATCGAAAACCGTCGGCAACGATACTGCCTCGCTGCTGTTGCCGGTCTGGGTCCAGAAGGACTGGAGCGGAGGATGGTCGGCCTTTGGCGGAGGCGGCTGCGTGATCAGTGGGCGCTCGTCGCAGAATTTCTGCGAGGCCGGCGGCGTCGTCACCTATCAGTTGCTGCCCAAATTGCAGCTCGGCGTGGAGCTGTTTCACCAGACCGCCGACGGCAACGGAACGCCTGCGACGTCAAGCGTCGGAATTGGCGCCCGATACGACATCAATGACACCTTCCATTTGCTCGGCTACCTCAGGCGCGGCATCGAAAACGTCGATACGACCGATCAATATTCCTGGTACGCGTCGGTTCTGTTCACGTTTTGAGAGGTTCGGCGCCATGCTCGGCGCCTTCGGCGGGATAGATCAGCGAGCCCGAAGCTTGCGGGCGCGCCGCTTCGTTCATGCTTGCGGCCTCGACGTGCCCCGGTCCGAGCACGTGGAAGACGGCCTCACCCGCCGCCAAGAGGTAGTCGGCGATGATCCGCCGGTGGCACCGCCACCACAGTGTTTCCGCACACATGATGGCGCAGCCCCGGTCGCGCCCGAGTTCGCGCAGCTGCGCGAGACCGGCGCGAAAACCGGCGCTCATCGCATAGTCGGCGTAGTTGTGAAAGCTTGCGTTCTGCCAATAGGCGTTGACATCTACCGGCACATCGCGGTCGCGACGGCGCAGTCCCCCGAGCGCCGCGATGTGCTCATATCCGATTCCGCGCGCCATCAGCGACCCCGGCAATGTATCGCGATTAAATTGCGGATTGGTGCGCGAGCGCGGCACGGTGCGGACGTCGGCGACGAGCGTGACCTCGACGCTGCGCATGAGATCGATGAAGTCGCCGATGGGACGGGTCCCGTGGCCGATTGTGTAGAACGGATACGCCATCAGCTGATCCATTTTTATCGCGTCCAAGCGAGCGCGGCTCCCGCCATTGTGCGTCCGAAATCAGCGGCGCAGAAGCCGCAACGCCCGGCCCTTGTGCAGGGCGACGTGGTCGGTCTTGTCGCTCTCGATCTCGTATTGCGGATCGTCGGGGCTCGCATGATGGACGTAGCCCTTGTAGTCCACGTCTCGCTTATGCACGCGCACGATACGGCCGCGCACCCGGCCAGCTTCGGAATTCCAGCTCACGTGATCGCCCGTTTTGAATGTTTTCGTCATCATGATGCCCGCGCGCGAGCGGCCGGCCGATGCCGCCTCGAACGATATAAGCGCGAGGCAAGGTTCCGGTTGCACTGGGAAGGCTAACGGACCCCGATCCGCCAAGGGTCCGGCGCGACAGCCTTCGCTCGCCTCGCTACGATGGATCGAGGGTGGCTTGCCGAGCCGTAGCTCGCGACGCGAGCGAAGGCTGGTGGGCACGACAGGGATCGAACCTGTGACCCCTACCATGTCAAGGTAGTGCTCTCCCGCTGAGCTACGTGCCCTAAAGCGCGATGACTTCGTCATCCCGCTTTATGTCTTTGTCTGAGCATGATCTTTTCGGAAAACCGGTAAACCACTTTTCCGGATCATGCTCTCGATGTCGTATCGGGTCGGGTCCGTATATCGGCTCCCAGGCGGGCAGGCAAGGACGCCGGCCCCCGATAATGTGGCGAATCAGGCCGCCAGCATCTTGTTCACTTCGCTGACCAATTCGCGAAGGTGAACCGGCTTCGAGAGCACCTTGGCGTTCCTGGGCGCAGCCGAATCCGAGTTCAGGGCGACCGCGGCGAAGCCGGTGATGAACATGATCTTGATGTCGGGGTCGAGCTCGGACGCGCGGCGCGCGAGCTCGATGCCGTCCATCTCCGGCATCACGATGTCGGTCAGGAGCATCTCGAACGGCTCCTCGCGCAGCCGCTGATAGGCCGACATGCCGTTGTCGTGGGGCGAGACCTGAAACCCCGCATTTTCCAGCGCCTTGACCAGGAAGCGGCGCATGTCGTTGTCGTCTTCGGCGAGGAGGATTTTGTGCATGGAGGTTGCGTCGACTTCCCGATTTACAGATTGCGGCACTCACTAAGCCCGATAGACGGTAAATTTCGGGTGAAAGCTTGCGGGCAACGGTGGGCCGCCGGCAAGGCTATTTCTGGACCGGAATGCGCCTTAAATCAATGAAGCGGGGCTTTTTGCGCCTCGCGCTCGGAGACCTTCCAGGTTGGTTAAGATTTTTTCGCCTGTTTCCCCTTGGCAGAACGGTTGCGATTCTCGACAATGCGCTCATAAAAGCTCCGCCTGCTGGCAGGAAAGACGCCTCCAGAGCTGCGGAATGTAAGGGACGACGCCCGACGATGACCCGGTTTGATGGCGAAGTGCCACCTCCGTTCGAGATCGTGGAGCCGCCGCAATGGCGGGCGCCGATCATCTTCAACTCGCCGCACTCCGGCTCGGTCTATCCGGACGACTTCCTGATCGCGTCGCGGATCGATCTGCCGACGCTGCGCCGTTCGGAAGATTCCTTCATGGACGAGCTGATCGCCGATTTGAGCCGCCGCGGCTTCCCGGTGGTCCGGGTCAACTTTCCCCGCTCCTATGTCGACGTCAATCGCGAGCCCTATGAGCTCGATCCGCGGATGTTTTCCGGGCGCCTGCCAAGCTTCGCCAATACCAGGTCAATGCGGGTCGCCGGCGGGCTCGGCACCATCCCGCGGGTGGTCGGCGACGGCCAGGAGATCTATCGCGAGCGCCTCGCGGTCGAGGACGCGCTGTCGCGGATCGAAACGCTCTACAAGCCCTATCACCGCGCCCTGCGGCGGCTGATCAACCGGGTGCACCAGAGCTTCGGTACGGTCGTGGTGGTGGATTGCCATTCGATGCCCTCGATCGGCGTCTCGCGCGACGAGCCGCGGCGGCCGGACGTGGTGATCGGCGACCGCTACGGCACGAGCTGCGCGCCGCTGTTGCCCGACATGGTCGAGATGACCATGAGCCGGCTCGGCTATTCGGTCGGCCGCAACAAGCCCTATGCGGGCGGTTTCATCACCGAGCATTACGGCAATCCGGCAAGCGGCCTGCACGCGATCCAGCTCGAGCTCAACCGGGCGATCTATATGGACGAGCGGCGGCGCGAGAAAGGCCCGCGATTTGCGCAGGTCGCCGCCGATTTCGCCAAGCTGGCGGACGCGCTCGCCACCGTTCCGCTCGGCGACCTCGGACCGTTCCAGGCGGCCGCGGAATAAAAGCGCGCTGGTTCTGTTTCCATGTTGATTGCGGGATGCGCGCCAGACGCGCAATTGTTTTCAGATGCGCAATTGCGCATCTGGGTTTCGGTGGTGCGCGCTCGGAATCACTTCCAGAAAAACGTGGGCAAAGAAAAAGGGCCGCTTGCGATGAGCAAGCGGCCCAAGTCTAGGGAGGAAACGCCCAAGGAGGGCAGCGATAGCGCAAGGCGCTACCGCACCGCAACAATATGCGACCGCGCTGCACAAAGTGCAAGAGTTTTTCATCCTTTTCCCATGCAAAATTCGCAGGGCTTGCACGCGTGCAACACTTGGGTGACTCGTCGAATTTAGCATATTTTCCATGTAGTTAACGGATTGGCTGGATCGGCTTTGCGCGGAGTTCGGATAACCTCTCGCTTTCGTGACCTCAATCGTGATCCAAAAATTTACGTTCGCGCCGGACTCCTTCTGCATTCAAAATACCAGAGAGAAGTCGGCAATCCCGGTGCGCGGCGGGAAGGATTGGGCTAGGCAAGAGTGCCAACGATTCTCAAAATTCCCTTCCAAGCGCGCCCCTCGTTTAAGGAACTGCCGTGACGGTCATCGACTTCACCGCCTTCATCGGCCGCCTTGCGACTGCCTCCGGCGAAACCATCCTGCCGTTCTTCCGAACCTCGCTCTCGATCGACAATAAGAGCGTCGGCCAGGATTTCGACCCCGTGACCGAAGCCGATCGCGCCGCGGAGGCCGTGATGCGGCGGATGATCAAGGCCAATTTCCCCCAGCACGGCATCGTCGGCGAGGAATTCGGCAACGAGGGCGAGGACGCCGAATATGTCTGGGTGCTGGATCCGATCGACGGCACCAAATCCTTTATCGGCGGCTTTCCGATCTGGGGCACGCTGATCGCGCTCCTGCACCGGGGCACGCCGGTATTCGGGATGATGCACCAGCCCTTTATCGGCGAGCGCTTTTCCGGCGACAGCGGCTCGGCCTTTTACCGGGGGCCGTCGGGCGAGCGCAGGCTTTCGGTGCGGCGCTGCGCCACGCTGAAGGAAGCGACCAGCTACACGACCAGTCCGCTATTGATGAACGACAGCGATCGGGCGACCTTCGGCCGCATCGAAAGCGCGGTGCGGCTGTCGCGCTATGGCGGCGATTGCTATTCCTATTGCATGCTCGCCGCCGGCCATCTCGATCTCGTGGTCGAGACCGAACTGAAACCCTACGACATCGCCGCCCTGATCCCGATCATCACCGGCGCCGGCGGCGTCGTCACCACCTGGGACGGCGCGCCCGCGCAAAACGGCGGCCGCATCGTCGCCGCCGGCGATCCGCGCATGCATGAAGCCGCGATCAAGCTGCTTAATAGTTAGGCCCCCCATCCCGAGGAGCCGCGCGCTGGCGCGGCGTCTCGAAGGATGGCGAAGCGCGGGGGGCCACACGGTTCGAGACGCGCGAGGACGCGCTCCTCACCATGATGGGAAGCATTTTCGACCTCGACTGCGTTTCAAAGCCGGCTACCATGGTGACACTTTAAGCAATGCTCGGCCAGTTGCAGCGCGAGATGCGCGCGCAACCGAAAGGTCCGAGCCGGGAGGACCAGCTTTGAGAATTCCATGTGCCCTGGCGATAGGCTTGTTCGCGCTGCTGCCGTCCGTGGCGTCGGCCGAAGATTTTCCCACCAAGCCGATCCGGCTGATCGTGCCGTTTCCAGCCGGCGGCCCCAACGACATCATCGCCCGCGTGGTCGGGCAGCGCATGTCGGAACTTGCGAAACAGCCGGTCGTGATCGACAATCGCAGCGGACAGGGCGGCGTGCTCGGGACCGACGCGGTGGCGAAGGCGCCCCCCGATGGCTACACCATCGGGATCGTCAGCGCCGGCGCGCTCGCCATCAGCCCGAGCTTCGAAAAGGTCGCCTACGACCCGCGGAAGGATCTGGCGCCGGTCACGCTGGTTGCCAAGGTGCCGGAGATGCTGGTGGTCAATAGCAGCGTGCCCGCCAACAACATGGCGGAACTGATTGCGCTCGCCAAAGCGGAGCCCGGCAAACTCAATTTTGCCTCGACCGGTCCCGGCGGCCTGCCGCATCTCGCCGGCGAACTGTTCAAGCTCACGGCAAAAATCGACATCGTGCATGTGCCCTATCGCGGCGCCGCTCCCGCGGTCAACGATCTGCTCGGCCATCAGGTGCAGATGACGTTCCTCGATCTGCCCATCCTGTTGCCGCAGATCAAGTCCGGCGCGCTGCGGGCGATCGCGATCGGCGCGCCAGAACGCGCGCCGACAGCGCCGGATGTGCCGACCACAGCCGAAGTCGGGATGCCGAACGTGCTGGCCGAGAACTGGTACGGCATGGTGGCGCCGGGAGGAACGCCGCCCTCCATCATCGCCAGCCTGAACAAGATCGCCACCGAGGCGATGCGCGATCCGACGGTGAAGGAAAGGCTCGCCGTCCAGGGCGCCGAACTGGTCGGCGACACGCCGGAGCATTTTCGCGATTTTATCGAAAGCGAAACCGCGAAATGGGCGAAAGTCATCAAAGACGCAGGCGTCGAAATCACGAAGTAGCGGTCCTTCACGCCAATAGCGCGGTGAGTTTTGGTTCGATCATTTGTCCGCGGACTCCTACCCTCCTCTGGAGGGCAGGGCAATCGCATGTTGAGGAGCATATCGACGAGGAAGTTGTCGTCCCAGGCAGCGCGTTTGAGCTTGCCGCGCAACGAGGTCTTTGTATCTGGATGAGCGCGAGCAATATTGAGGGCAAGTCACCGCAGAACGGCGAGGTTGGCGGGAGCGTGGTCTTTTCGGCTCCGCGCCTGATCCTCGTCGAGAACAACGTCGAGCGTCCAGTGCAGAACATTTTCGATGCCCCAATGTTCGCGAACGATGCGCAGCAGTTCTGCGGGCGTGTAACACTGGGTCAGAAGGAAGTAACGCTGGACGGTCTTGTCGCGTCCACGCTTGCTGGTGATCCGCGCCACGGCCTTCAGACCGGGAAAGTCGTGGTTTTCGGCCATATCCTTGACGGGAGTAACGATCGCGGTTCGGGCTTCTTTGCGGCCGTGATCGGCGTCCTCGGTGGTGGCTTGTTTCGCCTTCTTGCGCTCTGCCGCAGAGATCGCGGCCTTGGCATCGCGCAGCAAGCCCGGCTGGTTGTTCTTTACCGCCAAGACGTAATCTCCACCGCGCCCCACGACGGCTTTCGCCATCCCACGATGACAATGCAGCGCGTCCGCCGTGACGACGCAGCCCTTCAGTTGAAGAAGCTCGACAAGTTGCAAAGCGCCGGCCGCTTCGTTGTTTCCAGGCGCCAGCACATTGACAAGCGCCATGCGGGTCATTGCGCTCCACGCCGTCACCATCACTGGCGGCATGTGACTTTGGCCACGTTCGTAGGCTCTTCTCAGCGCCTTGCCATCGAGAGCTACCACGCCCTTGATTTTGGCCGCCGTCGCAAACGCCTTGGTGAAGCGCCGAAACACCTCTTCGAAGCTGCTCGGATCGAGGATGCGAAAGACACGGCTGAAGGTGTCGTGGCTCGGTATCCCGTGCTCCAGCACCAGAATCGTGCGCAACAGCGCTTCTTTCGACCGCCCAAACAGCGCGATGTCGCAACAGGTCGTGGCGCCGCACAGCGTGGCGAGCAACGCAATGAACAGCATCTCGGTCAGATCGTGCTGTGCTTGGTTCTTCCGAGGATCGACCAAAGGCGAGAAGCATTCTGCAAAACGGTCCAAAAAGGTCTCCGATCGAATCAGGAGACACTGTCAGAATCAAATTTTCATTCCAGCGCAATAGCTTGGCCCCTCGGACATGCGATTCCCCTGGCCCTTCAGGGGAGGGTGAAAGAGGAGCCGGCGCGATTTAGACCGCCACCGGCTGCTACGCCGCCGCTCCGCGCAAATGCTCCACCAGCAGTTTCGCCGGGTGCGGCAGTGCCTTGAAACTGCGGGCGCAGATCACGAGCTTGCGGTTCGCCCAGGAATCCCTGATCCGGATCATCGCGATCGGCATCGAGCGCGCGCAACGCCTGGCGGCCGCTTCCGGCACCACGGCAATGCCGACGCCCGCGGCCACCAACTGGCAGATCGCATCGAAATCCCGCAACCGCGCCCGGAAATGCAAGCGCATGCCGAGCCTTGCCGCGTGCTTTGCGATGTGCACCTGCAGCGCCGTCGCGTTGGTCAGTCCGACGAAGGCATGGTCGGCCACGTCCTGAAAATCGATCTGGCGGCGGCCGGCCAATTCGCCGCGCCGCGCCGTGACCAGGGTCAGGCGGTCCTCGCTGAAGGCGAACCGCTCGAGATTGTCCGGCAGCGCGTGCTCGGCAGCAAAGCCGAGATCGGCCGCGCCGGACGCAATCGCGCTGGCGATGTCGGTGCTCTCGCGCTCCTCGACATCGACATTGATATCGTCATGCCGGCGCAGGAACGAAGCCAGCGCACGCGGCAGATGTTCCGATAGCCCCGAGGTATTGGCCAACAGATGCACGCTCGCCCGGATGCCGGAGGCGAAACGCGAAAGATCGCCCCGCATTGCTTCGACATTGTGAATGACGAGCCGCGCATGGTCGAGCAGGCTTTCGCCCGCCGCCGTCAGCTCGACCCCGCGGCGGCCGCGCTTGAACAGGCTGACGCCGAACGCGGCCTCCAGGCCCTTGATCCTGGCGCTCGCAGACGCCAGCGCCAGATGCGCGCGGTCGGCACCGCCGGTGATGCTGCGGCTATCCGCTACCGCGATGAAGAGCTGCAGGTCGACCAAGTCGAAACGCATGGCGGCCTCTAACCCATCTGCCTTCGTCGTTGCCGAAGGCTATCTCCGTAACCTCCAGATTGTGCCCAAGACGTCGATCGGTCAATGTCACCTCATGTTCGAGCCGCTGCTTTTTTTCATCGCCGCTGCCCTTGCTGCTTGCGGGCTTCATCAAGGGCGCGCTCGGAATGGGCCTGCCGACCGTGTCGATGGGCCTCCTCGCGGTCGCGATGCCGCCCGGCCGGGCGCTGGCGATCGTCATCGTGCCGGCGATCGTCACCAACATCTGGCAGACCTTCGTCGGGCCCCATCTGCGCGACATCATCAAACGGTTGTGGCCGCTGATGGTGGGCACCGTCATCGGCATCTGGCTGAACGCGGGATCGCTGACCGGACCTTATGCCCATGACATCCCGATCGCGCTCGGGGTGCTGCTGGTGATCTATGCGATCGTGGGCTTGAGCCGATTTAGCTTCAATGTCGCGCGCCGCGACGAGAAGTGGATCGGCGGCATCGTGGCTCGTTACCGGGCTGATTTCGGCCGCGACCGGCGTGCAGGTGATCCCCTCGATGCCCTTCATGCAGGCGATCGGCATGGAGAAGGACGAACTGGTGCAGGCGCTCGGGGTGTTCTTCACGGTCGCGACGCTGGCGCTCGCGTTCAGTCTCTCCAACTCCGGAGTGCTGAGCGCGGCGACCGCCTTGCCGGACGCGGTCGCGATGGTCTGCTCGTTTGCCGGCGTGTTCATCGGGCAAGCGGTACGCTCGCGGATGCAGCCCGAAGCCTTCCGCCGCTGGTTCTTGATCGCGATGATCTTTCTCGGGCTCTATCTCGTGGGAACCGCGATCTTCAACCTTCACCGCGCCTGAAGCAGCGCGATGCGAGCGCCAAGATAGACGAACATCCCGCCCAGCCCGCGGTTGATCCATTGCAGGGCTTTGCCGGATCGCCTGACGCGATGAGCCGCCCTTGCCGCGAAGGCGGCGACGCCGAGGCACCACAGCGTGCCATTGCTCACGAAGATCAGACCGAGCAGCAGGAACGCCGCCGCCTTGTGCTCCGACTCCGCGCTCACGAATTGCGGCAGGAAGGCAAGAAAGAACAGTGCCACTTTCGGGTTGAGAATGTCGGTCAGCGCGCCCTGCCAGAACACGCCTCGCAGCGAAATGAAGCCCGTTCCGGTCGACGCGTCGGGCACGCTCGCCTGCGGTCCCGACAACAGCATCATTATACCAATGAAGCAGAGATAGGCCGCGCCGGCCCATTTCACGGTCGCAAAGGCCGTAGAGGAGGCCGCGAGCAGCGCCGAAAGGCCGATCGCGCCGCCGAAAACATGGACGAGGCAGCCGGCGCTGATTCCGAGCGCGGCAGCCGCTCCGCCCCGCCATCCCAATTGCACGCTGCGCCCGACGATGTAGGCGGTATCGGGACCCGGCGCGACATTGAGCAGAAGTCCGGAGGCGATGAACAGCCAGAGATCGTGAATGCCGAGCATGGTAACCTCTCGTTTAAAAAAGCCGACGCGATGACAGTTCCGTGACCGCCCTTGTTCCCCGAGCGCGAATCCCCGGTGGTTGGCATAAATTTATGACGTGCGGATCGGGCTTCCGCCAGCGCGGGTGTATCCTATAAGCATTGGAATCGGTCGGCCGACCGCGTACTGGTTGTCTGCCGGGCTGGAGCACACGAGACCATGGAAAGACGGCTAGCCGCCATCGTTTGTGCTGACGTCGCCGGCTATGCGCGCATGATGGGCGCCGACGAAGCGGGCACCCACGCCGCGTTCAAGGCCCATCGAAGCGCGATATATCCGATCATTCTCAATCACGGCGGTCGGCTGGTGAAGAATACCGGCGACGGTTTCCTGCTGGAATTTCCAAGCGTCGTCGGCGCCATCGAGTCGGCTATCGCGATGCAAGCGCTGATGGCCGAACGCAACAACCACCTCCCGGCAGATCGGATCATGCAATTCCGCCTGGGCGTCCACATGGGAGATGTGATCTCGGACGAAGACGAAGTATTCGGGGACGGCGTGAACATCGCCGTCCGCCTTGAAGCGGTTGCCTTCCCCGGCGGCGTGGCGGTGTCGGAAAAGGCCTATCTCGAGGCCGGCAAGCACCTCAGCATCATCCTTGTCGATGGCGGCAGCCACCGCTTCAAGAACATCGAAGAGCCGGTAAAAGTCTGGACCTGGGAGCCAAGCGGGTCCGACAGCAGCGGCCGGGAGCCGAGGGGCAAGTCGAACCTGCCGGCGCAATACCGAACGGCGATCGTTGGAATTCTTCCCTTCGACAACTTGAGTGAAAGCACCGATGAGTATTTTTCCGATGGGCTGACCGAGGATTTGATCCACGCGCTCTCGCTGCAATCCTTTTATCGGGTGCTGAGCCGAAGCTCGACGTTCGCGTTCAAAGGCAAAGGCCTGAGCGCGCGCCTCATTGCACGCGAGATTGACGCGACCTACCTGATCCAGGGCTCGGTGCGCCGTTCGGGGGCCAAAATCCGCGTCACCGCCGAACTGATCACGGCCGAGAACGGTGCGCAATTATGGACCGGTCGGTATGACCGGGACATGGACGATCTGTTCGCGCTTCAGGACGAGCTCACCACGAGTCTGTCCGGCGCATTGGCCCCGGAAATCTATCGCGCGGAAGCCTCCCTCCCCACCCGGTCAACGTCCACCGACTTGACCGCCTGGGATCGGTTCTTGCGGGGCCTTTCGCACTATTATCAGCAGACCAAGCAGGATTTTGAGGCCTCGATCGCGCTGTTCAGGGAAGCCATCGCCCTGGATCCGACGCTTGCGATTGCGCGCGCCTATCTCAGCACGATCCTGGTGCAGGGCGTGCACTATGGATGGCTCAGGAGCACGCGCGAATTGTGGACCGAGGCGACGAGCCTGGCCGAAAGCAGTGTTCGGCTTGATCCGCGTTCGGCATTCGCATTTTCGGTTTTGGCTTATATGCGTGCGATGGAGGGCAACCACGAGGCTGCATTGGAGGCCGGAAAGAAAGCCATTGAACTGAACCCGTACGACATGGGCGCGCGCGGTGCTCTTGGATTATGTTACCTCGTCATGGGCGAACATCGACAGGCCATCGAACTGCTCTCGACGGCCGTGCAGCGCGGCAACAGCGACCCCCGCTATCAATGGGCGTCTCTAATCGCGTTCAGCCACTACCTGCTCGGACAGTACGATGCTGTGCTGTCCTGGGCGCGCGAGGCTTTGTATCTCAATCCAGTTCATCTTCAGGTGCTCGCGGTGCGGGCGGCCGCGCTGGCGCAGTCGAAACGAACCGAGGAAGCGGCCAAGGCGACCGAAGTTCTGCTCACCTGCTATCCGGATCTGACCGTCGAACGGCATCTTCGGAATTTCCGCTGGAAAAACCCGGCCGACATCGCCCATTTTCGTGACGGACTTTTGAAAGCCGGCGTGCCATCGACCAAATTGACCCTCGCCGAGCCTGCCTCAAAGCGCACCGCGAATAGTTAGCCGCGGTGTGATCCCACTCAGTTGACACGGCTTCGAATTCAACCAAACTCCGGCACATCCTGAGGTAGTATCCGGCTGTGTGAATTCCTGTTCAAGACCTTTACCGGTATCACATCGGGGCGTTTCAATCTCATTATCTGGTTTCATGATTCGGTAATTTTGAGGATCGTATCCATGTCAAACGAGAACGCTGGGACGGCTTCGAGCGATGCGCCTGCGGGCCAGATCCCGGTTTCGCCCGATAATCCCTGCCCGTTTTTGCGCGCGCTGGTTGCAGGCGGGTTCGTCGGTGGCCACGTCGTGCCGCTTGCCACGCTTGGCCAGGCCGTCGAGGCCGCCAGCGGCGAACAAGGATTGAAGAAAAAATTGGTCGGCGTGGAGACCTTCCCGATTGCCCTGATCGCCAACGGCCTCAATCCGCTGCGCCTGTTGCGTAGCTGGTGGTCCGGAGCCGTGCTCGATCAACTGCGCAATGGTCCGCTCGACAAGCATGGCGTCGGCTCGCGCATCCTCGATGCGACCGCCCACGTCAACGAGGCTGAAATTGCGCGTCTGGCCGAGTTCGGCAAGGACCGGCAGGATCCCGCGGGCGGGACCGAGCGCGGCCTGACGGCGGCCGAAATCACGAAATACATGGACGCGAATTTCGCCCGCGCCAAGGGCAAGCGGCGTTGGTACGACCGGATCCTGATGATGGGCGAATGGCCGGTCCTGCTGAAAATCATGGGCAAGGGCGAGGGCAAAGCGCGCTACCTCAGCGTGGCGGAGGTCAGGACCCTTTTCGTCGATCGGCGACTGCCGGAGCGCATTGTTGCACGCCTGAAGGCGGAGCCGCCATCGATGCGGCAAACAACCCTTCACGAGGTCGCTAAATGGGCGCTCGTGGCACTCGCTGTTGTCCTCGCGGCGGCTGTGGCGATTATCGAGTTTCCCGATCAGGCGCAGAAGATCCTGCCGGAGTTCATCGCTCAAGTGCTGCCCCCTCCGTTGCCGGCCCTCGCCCCCACCACGGAGGCGCATTGGCTCGACCAGAATTGGTCGACCGAGGACCGGCACTGGTTTCACCACGCAAGTCAGGGCACCGCGACCTTCCCCGTGCCCTACGCCTGGTTCGTCGCGCTGGAACAACCGGGCATCCACTTGTTCACCCGACCCGGCCTGTTCAAGGACAGCAACTACCTCGAACGGTTCGGTTTCCTGCCAAGCCCGAAAACCATCCATACCGACGCCGCGACCTTGCGCCGCTTCGGCTATTCGAACGCGTCCGACGCCAAGACCGAGCCGGCGCCGGCGTCCGTCGCGGGCTTGACGCCGACGCCGGTCGAGAATTTCGACGGCCTCCCCGTCGGCTTCGCCCGGCTGGCCGGTCCTCTCGACCCCATCACCGGCCAGAGCGGACCCGACTTGATCGGGTTGAGCTGTGCGGCCTGTCACACCGGACATATCAACTACAAGGGCGTCAGCGTGCGCTTCGACGGCGGCCCGGGCATGGTCGACCTGCTGAAGCTCGAAGAAGCGACCGGCCTTGCCATTGCTTACACGCTGAAAGTACCGTTCCGTTTCAAACGCTTCGCCGCGCGCGTGCTCGGTCCCGATGCAACTCGGGCGGAGCGCCGCGAACTCAAGGAAGGTCTGTCGGAGGCTGGCAAGGTCGTGCTCGACCAGGCGAACGCACTGAAGAAGATGCATAAGGATACGCACAAGGAGGATACCGAGGAAGGCTACGGGCGGCTCGATGCGCTGAACCGGATCGGCAATCAGGTTTTCGCCACGGACCTCGCCCTGAATGGCGTGACAGGATTTGACAAGAACCTGGAGGCCAGGGACGCCCCGGTCAGTTTTCCGCCGATCTGGACCGTGCCGTGGTTCTTGTGGGCGCAATACGACGCCTCGATCGAGCAGCCCCTGATCCGCAACGCCGGCGAGGCGCTCGGGGTTTCGGCCTTGGTCAATCTTTCGCCCAACGCCCCCAAGGAGGCGCTGTTCCGCTCGACGATGGCGCTTGAGAATCTCGTTCGCATCGAAGACATGCTGCGCGGTCCCGAAGATCCCTTCAGCCAAAATCCAAAGGGTTTTGGCGGGCTGCAGGCGCCGAAGTGGCCATCGCAGATCTTCGCTGGCGATCCCGCATGGAAGATCGATCCGGCGCGGGTATCGAAGGGCCGCGCGCTATACGCCGAGATCTGCGTCGAGTGCCACCTCGGCCCGGTCAATGATCCCGTGTTCGACACCCAGTTCCCGGACCAGAGTGTCTGGAAGCAGGAGCATTGGGATCCCAAGGGTCCGGTATTGAAGGAGGTCCAGAAAACCGTCGACGAGATGGGCACGGACCCGGCGCAGGCCAAGGTTCTCGCAGAACGCAAAGTCAGCCTTCCCGGCTTCCTCGACATGCAACCCGCGCACGATCTTGGACAGGTGTGGGGATGTACTGATTTGCCCGACCCCTCCACCTACTCTTCGACCAACATGCCGTATTCGATCGCCCTGATGACCGCAGTGGACCGGTTCAGCAGGAAATGGATGGACGATCACAACATCCCGAACAATCCCGACGCCCAACAGGTGTTTTGGGGTTTCCGGAAGAACTGTCCCAACCCGGAGGTCGCCCTGCACTATCGCGCGCGCCCGCTCAACGGAGTCTGGGCGACCGCTCCCTATCTTCACAACGGTTCGGTGCCCTCGCTCTACTGGATGCTGATGCCCGCGGCGCAACGTCCCAAGCAATTCTGCATGGGTTTTCGCGATTTCGATCCGCACGAGGTCGGCTTCCACGTGGCGGCCGATGAAGTGCAAAAGTGCCAGACCGGCGAAACCCTGTTCGCGGCGACGAGCCCCGACGGAAAGCCGATCCACGGCAACAGCAATCTCGGCCACTCGCTTGAAGGACCGGCGGTAGCGCCGAATGAGCATCCACCGGGGGTCATCGGCCGCCTGCTCACGGATCAAGAGCGCTACGACCTGATCGAATATCTGAAGACGCTGTAGGGGCGGCTAGCTCTACTGCGTCACAATCCGCTTTATCCCCTCATCATGAGGAGCTTGCAAAAGCAAGCGTCTCGAAGGACGAAGCCACTACCGGGGCCTCATGGTTCGAGACGGCGCAAGAGCGCCTCCTCACCATGAGGGTTTAGACTAGTGACGCAGTAAGAACAGACTCGATCCTATCCCCCGTTTCACCCGTACAGCGGCGTGCCCGGCACGAACGCATCGAACGCCGCCCAGAACTGCGCGCGGTAGCGGTCCTGCTCCTGCAGGATTTCGTGCTTGGAGCCGGCGATGACGAGATGCGAGCCGGCGCGCAGATGATAGGCGAACTCCTCGATCGCCGCCGTCGAGACCACGGCGTCGTTGCTGGCAGCCAGCATCAGGATCGGCTGGCGGATCTGCGATGGATAATCCATCCCGCGAAACGTGTGCATGGCGCGGAACGCGGTATCGGCCCAGGCGATCGTCGGCGAGCCGATGCCGAGCGTCGGATCCTCCTCCAGGATCGCGGCATTGCGCGCGTAGCGCACGGGGTCGCTGGTCAAGGGATTGTTGATGAAGGAATCGGTGCCGGTCAGCCGATCGCCGCCGCCGGGCACGTAGCGGCCGCCCTGCCCGGCGAGCCGCAGCACCCTGAGCAGCGCGCGCACCGGAAACGCGGTCGCCCGTCCCGGCAGGTCGATCATCGGCGCCGACAGCACCATGCGGTCGAACCAGCGTTTTCCCGCATAGGCTGTGCGCAGCATCACCGTGCCGCCCATCGAATGGGCGAGCGCGAAATGCGGCGGCGGGCAATCCGGCAGCACCACCTGCTGCACGAAGGTCTCGACGTCGACCTCGTAGTCGGAGAAATCGCGCACATAGCCCTTGCGCGGATCGCGCAGCCGCCGCGACGAATGGCCCTGCCCGCGCCAGTCGATCATGGCGACCGAAAAGCCGCGATCGCGCAAATCGCGCACCGTCTCGAAATATTTTTCGATCAACTCGCTGCGGCCGGTGAAGACGCAGACCGTGCCCTTGCGCCCCGCCGGCGGCGCCCAGCGCGCGAAGCGCAGTTCGGCGCCGTCGGGGGTCTTGATGGTGCCGGTGACGACGTTTTCCGGAACCGGATTGGCGGGAATCGAGACAAGCGTCATGGGCTCAAGGTCGACTAGGTGAAAAAGGCTGGGAATCAAGGGCTGGCAAGGGGTCGAAACGCCAAAAAGGGTCACTTCCCACCCTCTTGAACGCCGTTTCGCCTTTTCCCATATCACCATCGTGCAGGCCGCTACCAGTGTTTCGGAAAAGCCGGACCACTTGAGGCTGCACGAGACGAAAGCCCGGCCCGATGGCGGGCGGGTTACCTGAAACAGTCGCTCAATGGAGGACTACCCATGCGTACCTACGACCTCACCCCGTTTTATCGTTCCACCGTCGGCTTCGACCGCTTGCTCTCCCTGCTCGACCAGGCGACTTCCGACGGCAGCCCGGGCTACCCGCCCTACAATATCGAGCGGACCGGCGAGAACGCCTACCGTATCACGGTTGCCGTATCCGGCTTCTCCAAGGATGAGCTTTCCATCGTCGCGAAGGAAAACACGCTGACGATCAAGGGCGACAAGGTCGGAGGCGAGAACGGCAAGGACAAGTCCGAACTCCTGTACCGCGGCATTGCCGCGCGCGCCTTCGAGCGCGTGTTTCAGCTCGCCGATTTCGTGGTGGTGAAGAACGCCTCGCTCGAGAACGGCCTGCTCCACGTCGATCTCGTCCGCGAGATTCCCGAGGCCAAGAAGCCCCGCAGCATCCCGATCTCCTCGGGCGCGCAGGCGCCGCAGGTGGTCGACAGCTCGGCCGAGAAGGCCGCCGCCTAAGCCCGCGCTCCGGTCTCAGGTCAGGAATTCATAACGCGAAAACGCCCCGGGAAACCGGGGCGTTTTGTTGCGTGATGCGGGACCGACTGAGCGATGCGGAGTTCACGCTCGGGTGAGGCGGGGTAACACGCGCGTCTTCAGTCCGAACTGATGTTACGAACAGATATCACGGAGTTCGGTCATGAAATTCTCTCGGGTTGTGGTGGTCGCGGCAGGCCTGTTTGCCGCATCGTGCGCCGTTGCGCAGGCGCAGTCGGCGACGCCGCCCAGGGTGAAAAATGTCGTGCTGGTGCACGGCGCCTGGGCCGACGGGTCGAGCTGGGCCGAAGTCATTCCGAGGCTGCAGGCGGCGGGCCTCAAGGTGACCGCCGTACAAAATCCGCTGACGTCGCTGAAGGATTCGGTCGAGGCCACCCGCCGCGCGCTCGCCGAGCAGGACGGCCCGACCGTACTGGTCGCGCACTCCTGGGGCGGAACGGTCATCAGCGAAGTCGGGACCGATCCGAAGGTCACCGCGCTGGTCTATATCGCCGCGCGCGCGCCCGACGCCGATGAAGACTTCGTCGCTCTCTCCGCAAAATTCCCGACCGGTCCGGTGCGGGCCGGCGTCCAGGAGCACGACGGCTTCACCAAATTGTCCGAGGATGCGTTCCTGAAGTATTTCGCCAACGGCGTCGATCCGGAAAAGGCCAAGGTGCTCTATGCCGTGCAATGGCCAACGGCCGCGTCGATCTTTGCCGGACGGACGACCGTCGCGGCCTGGCGCTCGAAACCCTCATGGTATGCCGTCTCGAAGCTCGATCAGACCATCAATCCCGACCTGGAGCGATTTCTGGCCAAGCGCATGAACGCAACGACCGTGGAGCTCGAGGCCGGTCATCTGTCGCTGGTGTCTCACCCCAAGGAAGTGGCCGACCTGATCCTGGCCGCCGCCGGTCAGCAATAATAATAAGGGGCTGCAATGCCCGTCATTCCAGGTCCTGCATCTTCGGCATCGCCTGGGTCGGCCTGATCAGCGGCGCCGGCGCTGGCGGCGCAGCTTGGCCGATGGTGCCGGTCGTGGCTGGAGCCTCGATTGGCCTCGCCGGTACCGCAACCGCGGCGGATTGCTGCCGCTGCTGCGAAGGATCGAGCGCGGGCCTTGCCGGCGCCGGCTTCGGCGTCGGCACGGTTTGGCTGGCGACGCGCGGGACCGAGGCCGGCGGGCGCGGCGCGCCCTGGATGACGGTCGGCGGCGGCAGCGCGCTCTGCGGCCCGTAGGTCGGCGGCGCGTCCTCGTCGAAATTGCCGCCCCAGCGACGGGCCGGCACGAAGCGGAGGATCCGCCCGGTCCGTGCATCGATCATCAAGTGCCCGTCATCGCCGGCGCGATCGATCACCGCGATCGTGTAGACGAAGCCGCGCTGGTGCGGAATCCCGAGCGGCGAGAAGCCGTTCTCGCGCAACACCGCGTACACCTCCTGCGGCGGCATCAGGGGCGGGCCGTATCGCTGGTCGTATCCCTGGTCATAACCCTGATTGTATCTTGGGCCGTACCCTTGCTCGTACCCTTGCCCATAGCCTGGGCCATCGCGATAGGCCGGCGGCTCCGGTGGCACTTCCGAATAGGGCCGGTCGAAATCGGAGGTCGCCCGGTACGGCGACCTTGTCGCATCGGACGGCGCCGCCATCTGCGCCTGCGCGGCGCTTGCCGCGAGGATTAATCCGGCCGATACGACCCATCCTGTGACGAGCTTCATCGCTTGTTCGCTCCTAGAGCCCCCGCTCTTTAGAGCCCCAACTTGCTCCGCCCGGCAGGGTCGGCGGAGATTTCGGCGGTCCTTGGGCCGGATCGAGGCGCGCTTGCCTCAAATCGCCGCGAGGCGGATCAGCGCGCCGATCCCGCAAGCCAGCAAGGGACATTCACGCGCTTGTGTGATAAGCAAAAGTTTGGCATGGTCGGAGTTAGGACAGCATCGCTGTCTCAAAAATCGGGGCAAACCCGGCACAGGGATTGCAACGAAAATCCGGCGCTTTTGGCGCCGGAAAGTGCAGGTAGGGCCGTTCCCCGGGGACGTCGAACGCTCCTCACCTGAATTCTGAAAATGCGGCTCGGCTTGCGGACGAGCGGTGGCCCGGTGGGTGCCGCGGAGCGCCCCAGGTGCGCCGAATACAAACGGTGAGGCCCTTTTACCTCAGAGGAAACAGGCAATGAGCGGGTCGGAGTTCGAGCGCCAAAACATCTCCAGCGATGCGCCCTCGGCGGCGTTCAGCTCGAAACCGGACGACGTCGCGCGCGAGCCGATCCGCGAGCACACTTGGCGCCCGGCCGCCGAGGGCCTCTACGATCCGGCGCTGGAGAAGGATTCCTGCGGCGTCGGCTTCATCGCCAACATCAAGGGCAAGAAGTCGCACCAGATCGTCTCCGACGCGCTCAGCATTCTCTGCAATCTCGAGCATCGCGGCGCGGTCGGCGCCGACCCGCGCTTCGGCGACGGCGCCGGCATCCTGGTGCAGATCCCGCACGCCTTCTTCAAGCGCAAGGCCGCCGAGATCGGCTTCGAACTGCCGCCGCCCGGCGAATACGCCATCGGCGCCCTGTTCATGCCGAAGGAAACCGCCTGGCGGAGGGTGATCCAGAGCATCATCGCCGACCAGATCAAGGCCGAAGGCCTGATGCTGCTCGGCTGGCGCGACGTGCCGACCGACAACTCCTCGCTCGGCGTCACCGTCAAGCCGACCGAGCCGACGCACATGCAGGTGTTCATCGGCCGCAATGGTGCGGCGAACACCGACGACGAGTTCGAGCGCAGGCTTTACATCCTGCGCAAGTCGATCTCGCAGGCGATCTATCAGCGCCGCGACCGCGGGCTCGCCGGCTATTATCCGTGCTCGCTGTCGTGCCGGACCATCATCTACAAGGGCATGTTCCTGGCCGACCAGCTCGGCAAGTATTATGCCGATCTGCATGAAGCGGATTTCGAGAGCGCGCTGGCGCTGGTGCATCAGCGCTTCTCGACCAACACCTTCCCGACGTGGTCGCTGGCGCATCCCTACCGGATGATCGCCCATAACGGCGAGATCAACACGCTGCGCGGCAACGTCAACTGGATGGCGGCGCGGCAGGCTTCGGTCTCTTCGGAACTGTACGGCAAGGACATCACCCGGCTGTGGCCGATCTCCTATGAGGGACAATCAGACACCGCCTGCTTCGACAACGCGCTCGAATTCCTGGTGCAGGGCGGCTACTCGCTGCCGCACGCCGTCATGATGATGATTCCGGAAGCCTGGGCCGGCAATCCCCTGATGGATGAGCAGCGCCGCTCGTTCTACGAATATCACGCGGCGATGATGGAGCCGTGGGACGGCCCCGCCGCGATCGCCTTCACCGACGGCCGCCAGATCGGCGCGACGCTGGATCGCAACGGCCTGCGCCCGGCGCGCTACCTCGTCACCAGGGACGACCGCATCGTGATGGCGTCCGAAATGGGGGTGTTGAAAATCCCGGAGGACGAGATCGTCACCAAGTGGCGGCTGCAGCCCGGCAAGATGCTCTTGGTCGATCTCGAACAGGGCCGGCTCATTCCCGACGACGAGATCAAGGCGCAGCTTTCCAACAGCAATCCCTATCGCGAGTGGCTCGACCGCACCCAGATCGTGCTCGAGGAACTGCCGGACGCGCCGGCCAAGGGCGTGCGCTCCAACCTGCCGCTGCTCGACCGGCAGCAGGCGTTCGGCTACAGCCAGGAGGACATCAACATCCTGATGACGCCGATGGCCTCGACCGGCGAAGAGGCCAACGGCTCGATGGGCAACGACACGCCGATCTCGGCGCTGTCGGACAAGCCGAAGCCGCTGTTCACCTACTTCAAGCAGAATTTCGCGCAGGTGACGAACCCGCCGATCGACCCGATCCGCGAAGAACTTGTCATGAGCCTGGTCTCGATCATCGGGCCGCGGCCGAACCTGTTCGACCTGCAGGGCTTGGCCTCCACCAAGCGCCTCGAAGTGCGGCAGCCGATCCTGACCGACGCGGATCTGGAAAAGATCCGCTCGATCTCGGAGATCGCCGACACCCATTTCAGGTCGCGCACGCTGGACACCACCTTCCACGCCGGGTTCGGGCCGGCCGGCCTCGAACAGGTGCTCGACGAGCTCAGCGCGCGCGCCGAAGCCGCCGTGCGCGAAGGCGTCAACATCATCATCCTGTCCGACCGCATGGTCGGCTCGGACCGGATCGCGATTCCCTCGCTGCTCGCCTGCGCCTCGGTGCATCATCATCTGATCCGCATCGGCCTGCGCACCTCGGTTGGGCTCGTGGTCGAAAGTGGCGAGCCGCGCGAGGTGCATCACTTCGCCTGCCTTGCCGGCTACGGCGCCGAGGCGATCAACCCCTATCTCGCCTTCGAGACCATCGTCGCGATGAAGGACCGGCTGCCGACGGCGCTCGACGACTACGAGATCGTCAAGCGCTACATCAAGTCGATCGGCAAGGGCCTGTTGAAGGTGATGTCGAAGATGGGGATCTCGACCTATCAGTCCTATTGCGGCGCGCAGATCTTCGACGCCGTCGGGCTGAAGGCGGATTTCGTCGCGAAATATTTCGCCGGCACCCTCACCCGCATCGAGGGCGTCGGCCTGTCGGAGATCGCCGAAGAGACCACGCGCCGCCATGCCGACGCGTTCGGCGACGCGCTGGTCTACAAGACCGCGCTCGACGTCGGCGGCGAATACGCCTACCGCACCCGCGGCGAGGACCATGCCTGGACCGCCGAATCGGTCTCGACCCTGCAGCACGCCGTGCGCGGCAACTCCAAGGACCGCTACCGGGCGTTCGCGAAAATCCTCAACGAGCAGTCCGAGCGGCTGGTGACGCTGCGCGGCCTGTTCAAGATCAGAAGCGCGGAAGACGAGAAGCGCAAGCCGGTGCCGCTCGAGCAGGTCGAGCCGGCCAAGGAGATCGTCCGGCGGTTTGCCACCGGCGCCATGAGCTTCGGCTCGATCTCGCGCGAGGCGCATACGACGCTGGCGATCGCCATGAACCGGATCGGCGGCAAGTCCAACACCGGCGAGGGCGGCGAGGAATCCGACCGCTTCAAGCCGCTGCCGAACGGCGATTCGATGCGCTCGGCGATCAAGCAGGTCGCTTCCGGCCGCTTCGGCGTCACCACGGAATATCTCGTCAATTCCGACATGATGCAGATCAAGATGGCGCAGGGCGCCAAGCCCGGCGAAGGCGGCCAATTGCCCGGCCACAAGGTCGATGCCGTGATCGCGCGGGTGCGGCATTCGACGCCCGGCGTCGGCCTGATCTCGCCGCCGCCGCATCACGACATCTATTCGATCGAGGATCTGGCGCAGCTGATCTACGACCTCAAGAACGTCAACCCGGACGGGATGGTCTCGGTCAAACTCGTCTCCGAGATCGGCGTCGGCACGGTGGCCGCGGGCGTCGCCAAAGCGCGCGCCGACCATGTCACCATCGCAGGCTTCGAGGGCGGCACCGGCGCCTCCCCGCTGACCTCGATCAAGCATGCCGGCTCGCCCTGGGAGATTGGCCTGGCCGAAACCCACCAGACCCTGGTGCGCGAGCGGCTGCGCAGCCGCATCGTCGTGCAGGTCGACGGCGGCTTCCGCACCGGCCGCGACGTCGTGATCGGCGCGCTATTGGGCGCCGACGAATTCGGCTTTGCCACCGCGCCCTTGATCGCGGCCGGCTGCATCATGATGCGCAAGTGCCATCTCAACACCTGTCCCGTCGGGGTTGCGACCCAGGACCCGGTGCTGCGCAAGCGCTTCACCGGCCAGCCCGAGCACGTCATCAACTACTTCTTCTTCGTCGCGGAGGAAGTGCGCGAGATCATGGCGGGCCTCGGCTACCGCTCGTTCAACGAGATGATCGGCCAGACCCAGATGCTCGACCAGACCACGCTGGTGGCGCACTGGAAGGCCAAGGGGCTCGATTTCTCAAAGCTGTTCGTGCGCCAGAAGGAAGAGAAGGGCCAGAAGATCTATCGCGCCGAGGCGCAGAACCATCATCTGGAAGCCGTGCTCGACCGCAGGCTGATCGAGAAGGCGCGGGCCGCGCTCGACCGCGGCGCGCCGGTCAGGATCGACGAGGAAATCAACAACACCGACCGCTCGGCCGGCGCCATGCTGTCGGGCAACGTGGCGAAGATCTACGGCCATGCCGGGCTGCCGCACGACACCATCACGGTGAACTTCAAGGGCACCGCGGGCCAGGCGTTCGGCGCGTGGCTCGCGCGCGGCGTCACCTTCGATCTCGAAGGCGAAGGCAACGACTATGTCGGCAAGGGCCTGTCCGGCGGCCGCATCATCGTCAAGCCGCCGCACAATTCCGGCATCGTGCCGGAAGACTCCATCATCGTCGGCAACACCGTGATGTACGGCGCGATCGAGGGCGAATGCTATTTCCGCGGCATCGCCGGCGAACGCTTCGCCGTGCGCAACTCCGGCGCGGTCGCGGTGGTCGAGGGCGCCGGCGACCATTGCTGCGAATACATGACCGGCGGCATCGTCGTGGTGCTCGGCAAGACCGGGCGCAACTTCGCGGCCGGCATGTCCGGCGGCATCGCCTATGTGCTGGACGAGGCCGGCGACTTCGACAAGCTCTGCAACCTCGCGATGGTCGATCTCGAGCCGGTGCTGTCGGAAGAGATGGTCAACGAAAGCATTTACGGCCAGATGGCCGATCTCGAGGCGCATGGCCGGGTCGACGTGTTCAAGAGCCTGCTCGACAGCGACGTCGAGCGGCTGCATGTTTTGATCACGCGCCATGCCAAAGCGACGGGATCGAAGCGCGCCGCGGAGATCCTGTCGAACTGGACCGAATGGCTGCCGAAATTCCGCAAGGTGATGCCGGTGGAATACCGCCGCGCGCTGAAGGAAATGAGGGCCAACGCCGACGCCGAACCGAAAATCGCGATCGGGGCGGGATAGTAACAATACGAGGCCTCTCCATCGTCATTGCGAGCGCAGCGAAGCAATCCATCCGCACCGAGGAAGGAAAGAATGGATTGCCTCGTCGCTCCGCTCCTCGCAATGACGGCAAGGGCCGCTCAGCGTCGCTCGCCATCCTCGAAGGATGACGGTCTAGATAGAATTACGGCAGGGACGTCGAGCTTAAATGGGCAAGGTCACAGGTTTTCTGGAAATCGAGCGGCACGACCGCAAGTATGCGCCGGTCACCGAGCGCGTGAAGCACTTCAACGAATTCGTCGTTCCCCTGACCGAGAAAGAAACGCGCGACCAGGCCGCGCGCTGCATGAATTGCGGCATTCCCTATTGCCACGGCACCGGCTCGGTGGCGCCGGGCACGCCGGGCTGCCCGGTCAACAACCAGATCCCCGACTTCAACGATCTGGTCTATCAAAACAACTGGCAGGAAGCCTCGCGCAACCTGCACTCGACCAATAATTTCCCCGAGTTCACCGGCCGCATCTGTCCGGCGCCGTGCGAAGCCTCCTGCACGCTCAACATCGACGACAACCCGGTCACCATCAAGACGATCGAATGCGCGATCGTCGACCGCGCCTGGGAGAACGGCTGGGTCAAGCCGGAAATCCCGGCGCACAAGACCGGCAAGAAGGTCGCGGTGATCGGCTCGGGCCCGGCGGGCATGGCCTGCGCGCAGCAGCTCGCGCGCGCCGGCCACGACGTGCATGTCTACGAGAAATACGCCAAGGCCGGCGGCCTGCTTGCGCTATGGCATTCCCGATTTCAAGATGGAGAAGGCCGTCATCGACCGCCGCGTGACGCAGATGGAGGCCGAGGGCGTCACCTTCCATTACGGCGTCCATGTCGGCTCCAACCTCGACCCGCGCGAGATGCTGAACGAGTATGACGCGCTGGCGCTGACCGGCGGCGCGGAAGCCCCGCGCGACCTGCCGATTCCCGGCCGCGACATGGACGGCATCCATTTCGCGATGGATTTTCTGCCGCAGCAGAACCGCCGCGTCTCCGCGGAGCCGCAGGGCGGCGTGCGCGAGATCCTCGCCGGCGGCAAGCATGTCGTCGTGATCGGCGGCGGCGACACCGGCAGCGACTGCATCGGCACCTCGTTCCGGCAAGGCGCCAAGTCCGTGACCCAGCTCGAGATCATGCCGGCGCCGCCCGAGCACGAGAACAAGGGCCTGACCTGGCCGAACTGGCCGCTGAAGATGCGCACCTCCTCGAGCCAGGCCGAAGGCGCGCGGCGCGAATATGCCGTGCTGACCCAGAAATTCACCGGCGAGAACGGCAAGGTCGACAAGCTGCATTGCGTCCAGGTCGACGACAAGTTCAAGCCGCTTCCCGGCACCGAGTTCGAGCTCGACGCCCAGCTCGTGCTGCTCGCGATGGGTTTCGTGCATCCCGTGCACGAGGGCCTGTTGAAGACCCTCGGCGTCGACCTCGACCCGCGCGGCAACGTCCGCGCCAATTTCCACGACTACCAGACCTCGCGCCCCAACGTGTTCTCCGCCGGCGACATGCGCCGCGGCCAATCGCTGGTGGTCTGGGCAATCCGCGAGGGCCGGCTGTGCGCGCGGGCGATCGATCAGTTCCTGATGGGGAAGAGCGATTTGCCGGCCTAAGAAACGATTAGCTACGCGCGATACTGATTTGTGAAATTGATCCCGCCACATCTAAATCACGGGGAAACAATCTTCGAGCCTCAGATATGGTCCGCTGCAAATACTCCTTTTGACGAGGCGTTAATTTTCCTCCGAAATCTAAATGTTTCTTTGTCCCATTCAATAACGACACAAAAGAATGAGGATTTCTGTGCGACCAGCTTCTCTCTCGATCGATGGCATCCGAAAGACGGCCAACGCCTCAGTATAGATAGCTTCGTTGGCCGTTACATCTTCGGTCAACTGGGCGAAGAGATAGTACCCAACGTAGTCAAGGAAAAAGGGTGAACCTCAATCGAAACCGCGTGGCGTGCGTGCTGCACCGCCTCTAGCAAGGCATCTTTGCCCCGTTCAGACAGCGGTTCGGCGTGATAGCGCGCCAAAGTTAGTAAGGCCACCTGATCCCGAGTAGCGTGAATTCCACTGCCACAATGGCCGAATTTCATCGTAAAAGCTCGCTGCCATGTAGCCGAGGAAGTCGCGAACTATTTGGTCGTAGTCAAAGAGTTCGACCAGAAGTCTAGCTTCCGGACTTCTTCGACGGATTGCACCTCTATTGACATAGGGCGCAAGGGCATTTCCTAAAGATACAAACGTCTTAAAGATCTCATCTGGCTTTTCCTTCGAAAAATAGTTCAAAATGCTCGTCGCCAATGTAGCGTTCAACGGAACTACATAGCTTCTATCCGTTCCGTTAAGATAGGACAGCGGCATTGGATGAGTCTGCTCAAACTGTTCATCCCATCCCTCTCGACCCGAAACGGCCGCCAGGATCTCGTACCGAACACCCCCTCGAACAGAATTCCTGCAAGAGCAGCTGCAATGTACCGTCCGCGATCCCTCTCGTTAGTATCGGCAGCAATGGAATGAATGATTCGAGACAACGGACGAAAATCATTTAGTATTCGGCACGCGGCAACCGCTATCGGGTCACCCTGTATCTTACTTGCGAACGCGGATGGAGTACTTGTAGCTTCAGAACTGCCCAGCAAGCCAAAACGAAGGTACGAAGTGATTAGGCGTTCGCCATCCGCCGCGTCGAAGCGCAGGCCACTAATCGTCTCGTAAGCCAATTTCGAGAAGACGTTCTTCACGTAGTTTGATCGATACTCTCTTTCAGAGCACAGTATCACGATATCTCGCTTCTCTAGACGATCGACTGTGTCTGCAATCGCATTTGCCTGGTCCGCGATATTGTCAACGATCAACAACAACGGACCGTCGATCAAATCGATCAGCTCGGACGTCTTTTGAGCATCGATTCTCCCCAATGCAGAACAGATCAGAACCTTGAACGTTTTTTTCTGCGCTAACTCAAAAGCGACGCGCCTAAGTAAGGTTGTTTTGCCCGCGCCAGCGTCATCCAAAAGAAGGATGACACGGTCCTTAAGATCGCGGCGGGCGACCCGCGCTTCAATTTGCCGAATGATCTCGGACGAGAGGTTCCGGGGTATATCTTGGTTTCCAGATAAATCCTCCCATGTGGGCGGATGCCCAAACAGGAACCTAGATGCGGCCTCGTTTCTTGAGGCACTGTCGGGAACCAACTCAAAGTCGGCCGAAAACGATAGCATCGATTTCTTCGGCACGCCTGCCGGGAAGAGTTTTTGCGCCCCGTTTGGAACAAGGTCAATAGGTGTTGGGCGATCGGGAATAGAGCGCGCTAGATCAGAAAGAAATCCTCCGCAGTGCCCTTATAAAGTAGCAACCCATACCTGTCGCAATCCCGCCGCGTCACAGAAATCAGGAGCCGGCTCAACCAAGATGGACGGCCCTCGATCGGACCGAGAAGTCGCAGGCGTCCTGTGCGCGAGATAATATTCAAGGTCTACCTCGTCGAGCGAAGTTCCAGCTATGATGAACGGGTCCACCCTCATAAACTGAGTGAGTGTAACCATCCATGGATTTATTGCCCGAATCTGTCGAACGTATTCGGACAGAGCGAATACGTAGTTTCTCGCTGGCAAACCTACCCAACCATGAAGATGCACAATTGGCACCTCAGACTGTTCTGGGATCTCTGTATAGTTGTCCTCAAAATGAAAGACTTGGGCGATCTGGTAGGATTTATCAAGTTTGTAGGCCGCTTCTAGAGCATCATCGATATTGAATGTGAAAATTCGTCGCCAAAGAAATTTTGGTATCTGCAGAACCGATTGTCCAGGCTTGCAATCAACAAACCGAGGCACAACTTCGGTTGCGATTTCGTTTGGCGTCAGCGTCGAAAATACGCGCTGCAATGATGACGTCTTACGCGCGCCCTTGAGTTCGCACAGATCCAAACGAAACTGCTCTGCTGAGGGTAGAAATCCCTTGGAGTTCGTACTGTCAAGACTGACGCCTGCTCCTAGCAATAAGTTATACTGGCCTGCCCTTAGCGAGGAGGCGATCGACGCGAGCGTATCTGTGTCAAACATGGTTCGCGCTCATTCTTCAAATAGCATTCGAGAAAAATCACGCAAAGTCCAAGCCGTACCGTTCCCGGGCGCCTCCCAACTACATGCTACGGACCTGGAAGCGAGTTTGGGCCAACGGCCTTCTTCAAACAAGAAGAAAAAGAGGTCTTGGGCCGCCCATTTTGGACAGCGGTAGGATTGGTGGAGCGAAAGCGAAACCTATCAATTGCAGTTCGCGAAGATGACGGGTCTCGCTAAGGCCTCAACCTTCCCACGCGCTCCATCTCCCATCAATTCGGCGGCAGCGCCTCGGGAATTTCCTGCGCCTCGCTGGCGTCGGCGAAGACCTCGTCGCGGATCACGCGCAGCGTCACTTGATGAAGATAGGCCTGCAGGGCCTGGTCGAGCTCGAGGAATTCCGGCCACAGAACCTGATCGAGGAACCGTTGGGGTCCGCGAAGCATGACCGTGTTGCGCCGCTGCCGATAATGGCGATAGGGCTTCATGCCATAACGCCGGCACAGAGCGAGAAACAGATGGCGCGACCATTGATCCGGCATCGAGAACTTCATCTCAATGGACGGATCCTGCCGACCGAATTCCTTCAAGCGCTCCCGCACGCGTTCCAGCGCCGCTTCCGCCGCGAGCCGCTCGCCTGCCGTTCCGGCGCCCGCGAACAGCGCCTCGATCTTCCGCAACTTCTCGCGCAACTGGGACTCGATCGACATCAGCAGGCTCTCGGGCAGGCTCACGGTTGAATTTGAAAACACCAACATTCGGACATGGCGAGGTCAACCTGCCGGGCGTCGATATCCACGCCATTCACGCGCCGTGGCGCAAACGATTGGTATCGCTCAAGCGACCTTACGCACCTTGCACCGTCGTCATCACCCGCGAAATGCGGGCTGATCCAGTATTCCAGAGACGTCAATGATTGAGCCGCAGAGGCCGCGGCGTACTGGATGCCCCGCCTTCGCGGAGCATGACGATCGGGGGCGTAACTCTGCAGCGCGTAGGATGGGTAGAGCGCAGCGAAACCCATCACCTGCGAGCATGCCGAGATGATGGGTTCCGCGAAGGGCTCTACCCATCCTACCACTGCCAACCCGGCTCACTTCGGCGTGCGCCAGCACGATTCCCTAATGAGAAGTTGCCTAACCGCCGAGAATACAACCCAATTCCGCCGCGATTTCGAACTTATAATTTGCCGCCGCGGGTTTATCAGCTCGTGGTGGGGATGAAATCCGACAGTCCAGTCCGCAGGATGCGGCGCATCTGCTTGCAAAACTGCAACCGGGCATTCGCCCAGGGGGACAGGCAATGGAATTGATGGATCACGCGCGGCATCACGATTCGTCGCGACGGCTGCTTGAGGAGATCGAGCAGCAACTGGCGGCCGCGGACGATAACCGGGCCTTGCGTGAAAAGAGGCCCGAGAACCGTGCGGCGCACGATACCGCCGCTAACCCCTCCCGAGTCCCGGCTGGAGAACGCGGTGGATGAGTCCCAGGGTCGGCCGCTCGATTCGCAGGCGACGAGCGAAGTCCGGGCGCTCGACCCGCGAGACCAAACCACGCGGCACGTTGTTGGGCCACGCCGCACGCCTGCTGGCGGCGATCGGCGTTTCGGCCATCATCGCGCAGCTCTTCGTCATGATGATGCCCGCGGCGCGGCAGCCGGATCACGCACAAGTCTTCGCGGCAGCGGTGCAGTCGTTCACGACGGCTCTCTCGCAACAGCATCGAAGCGAGGACGCCCCGCAGCCCGCACTTGCCGCGTTCCAGTCGCTGCTGGCGTCAGACGACAGCCCACCAGCCGCCGAACGCGAGCCATCCGACAAGGTCCTGCAGCGGTTTCTGCGATGGCGCCAGAAGGCGAACCCGAGGGAAGCTGCCCGATAGCCGCTCCGCATCAGCCGTAGATCATGGGTGGAGCGACGTCGCGAAGGTCAAAGACAAAGGCAAAGATACCATCAATCGCAGTTTGCGAAAATGATGGGTTTCGCGAAGCGCTCGACCCAGTTTACGAGCTAACGTGTTGAGACGCCCACCGTTTCCGTCAAGTGATTTGCCCGACGGGCAGCCGCCGCGAATTCCTGTCCAGCCCCTTCGCGAAAAATATTTCTCTTTCGGAAAATCGGAAACTCGTGTATTCTTGCCGCCGTCCCGCCTCGGTAAGAGGGGCGTACGCGTCGTCACGAACGCGGGGCGGGATGCGGTGGACGCGGATGCGACGCAAGACGAGCGGCGCTTGAGGCGGACGGCGAAGCCGTGTGGTCCTGGCGCTCCGAAGCAGGCGCTAAGTTCCTGAGGAGAAGCTTCTCAGGGATGACGGTGGCAACCAAGCGATGGTCACCGGGGAGAGCGCGGAGGAAGCCGTAAAACCATTGCGCAGGGAAGGCCGGAGGCGCCTGTACCTGTGGTTCTGCCGCGTGCTTTTTGTTGCACGCGGACCATGGGTGCGGTGGGCACCCGGTCTTCCCTGCGCCCTCTTGTTTTCGAGGGACGTATTCCTGGCACGGCTCGGGCAAATCATGCCGCGAGATCGCGGATGTGTGACCCAACGTGTGATGAAATTAGATCGACGTTATAGCAGCGGTGGAAGCGCGCTCCCTCTCCCGCTCTTCGCGGGGGAGGGCTGGGGTGGGGGTGCCTCCGCGAAACGCACTGGTCGAGAGGATAGACCTTCCCCCACCCGCCGCGCTCTTGCGAGCGCCATAGCCGAAGCTCAGCTTCGGCGTTCTATTTTAGGACGGCCGCCGACGGCGGCCTGTGCTCCCCCGCAAGCGGGAGAGGTGAACCCGCTGCGGGAGAAGCGTGAGCTTCGAAGCGATCCAGCTTTTTATTTTGCGGCGCGATGGATCGCTTCGCTGGCGCTCGCAATGACGGCCCTACGCTCCATGACAATTGAATCGCAAGACAGCGAGCGCCGCGCGCCGGCTGCCAGACGATTTTCACAATCGTCGTCACCCGCGAAGGCGGGTGATCCAGTACTTCGAGGCGTCAGTGATTGAATTGAGAAGGCGCGGCCTACTGGATGCCCCGCCTGCGCGGGGCATGACGGCCTTGGGGATGACGGCCTTGGGGATGACGGCCTGGGGCTTTGCGCGCGGCGCAGTATTAATTCTGCAGCCTCACGCCAAGCATCACCACCGTCGCGGACGAGCTCGCCAGCGCCACGTTGGAATCCAGGATGTCGTGGCGCAGCGTGCCCTTGATCCAGAGGTTGCGGGTCAGCTTGTAGATCAGGTCGCCCTCGATCGAGTAGGTCTTGTCGTTGCGGTTGTCGCCCTGGTAGTCGAGCGTGCCGTAGGTGAACTTGCCGATTGCCGTGAGCCAGCGGCGGAAGTCGTGATCGACCTCGAAGGTGTAGGTGTGCACCAGCACGCCGGAGGTGCCGGGCAGCGTGGTCTCGGCGATCTGGGTGTCGGAATAGAACTTTGCCGTGGTCAACGGCGTCGCGTTCCAGGTCAGCGACGCGCTGGTCAGGAAGCCCTGCAGGCGGTCGAGCCGCGGGTCGATATAGTTGCGCGCGGCGTAGCCGATCGAGATTTCGCCGGTCAGCAGCCGGGTGAATTCGAACGAGGTGCCGGCCTTGGCGTAGCCGCCGTTGGAATCGCGCTCATAACCGTTGCGGTCGAACTGCAGGTCATGCACGCGGGTGTCGCCCTCGGCCTCGACGAAGGGTTTGATGGCGGGCGTCAGCTCGTAGGAGACGCGGCCGACGCCGCCATATTGGTTGAAATTGCGGTCGTCGTTGGAGGCATGCTCGCCATCGGTCAGCGTCGAGTTGGTATAGGAGGTGCGGTCGACGGTCCCGCCGCCGGACACCTGCAGGCGATTGAAGCGCTGGTCGAAGCCGAAGGTGCCGCCGAGCGTGGTGTAGATCGGATAGGAGGCGAGGCCCGCCTGCACGTTCGGGCTGCCGGGGTTGTCGGTCGCGAGCCGCAAGCGGAGCTCGGCGGTGAGGTCGGTGTCTCTACTGACATCGAGGCGGCCATCGACATGGCCGGTGAAATCCGGCCGGTCGACATTGGTCGGCGCCGGCGACGCCGCGCCGTCGATCGTCCCCGGCAGCGAGCCGCCGTAGCCGGTGAAGGAGCCGCGCAGGTCCGCGACCAGCGCGTGACGGTCCCAGTCGGACACCGCGAGAAACTCGGGCGCCACCATGTAGAACGGCAGGCCATGCTGCTCCGGCAGACGGCCGGGATTGCTGTCGTAGCCGCCGGACAGTTCGACCGCCGACTTGACCAGGAAGCTGCCGGCATAATCGCCGACCGCGCCGAACGGATCGTCGTCGAGCTTGAGCCGCCGGCGCGGCGGCTGGCCGTCGACCGTGTCGGCCATCGCGGGCGGGATCGGCGGCTTGTTGGCGGTCTCGGACGGCGGAATGGACAGGCGCAAGTCGCCGACCGCGTTCACCGGAAGCGGTTTTGGCGGCGGGGTGCCGGGCCCCGGCGGCGGTTTGGGCCTGGCTTGCGCGGGATAATATTTCGGCGGCTTGCGCTGGCGGTTGAGCGAATTGAAGCCGGCGTCGCCCGCGCCGTTCGCGGCCGGCAAGCCATAGACCGGGACCTGGCCGATCCGCGACGGCGCCGGCGCATTGCGGTCGCCGCGTTTGCGTCGCGCGGGTATTGCCGTCGCGCGGGGTGGCGTCGCGATTGGGATCGGCGGGATTATCGGCCGCAGTCTCGCCGATCGGGCGCAGCGGCAGGTCCCCTGCTGCGACGAAGCCGCCGCGGGTCGGGTTGAAGAGGTCGGGGGTCAGCGATTGGGCGCGTACGGGGGTTTCAGTGAGGGCGATCAGCGCAAGGCATGGCAAAAGCGCGCGAAGGAGGCGCGCGCGTCGTTCGTGGCCCTGGGCTGGACCCGACATCAAGATAAAGATACTCCAACGAATTCATGAGCTTCGCCGATCGGTTCCCGCCGCATACAAAACGCGGCAGGCGGAAAACGTCGTTAATGGAGTTAAAACAATTATGGTTAATGACCCGTTGAGACCGCCCGCCGCGCGTCGCCTCTTGAGGCCCTGCGTGCTAAGGAAAGCAGAAGGGCTCCTGCCCACCCCTCCCCGGAAGCCGACATGCCAAGTTCGAAACCGCTGATGGCCAAATCATCCGGCACCGACGACGCGAACGCGGTCCAGTCGGCGCTGCGCACGCTCGAAGTGGGTGCCGGCGGCATCGCCGCGATCGCGGAGGCGCTCAACGGCCCGCTGGGCGTGGCGTTTGCGGCGACCGTCGACCTGATCCGGCAGGCCAGCGGGCGCGTCATCGTCACCGGGCTCGGCAAGTCAGGCCATGTCGCGCGCAAGGTCGCCTCGACCTTGGCCTCGACCGGGACGCCGGCCTTCTTCGTGCACGCCGCGGAAGCCAGCCACGGCGACCTCGGCATGATCACGCCGGACGACGTGATCATCGCGCTGTCGTGGTCCGGCGAGCAGCCGGAGATGAAGAACCTAGTGAATTATTCGGCGCGCTTCGCGATTCCGATGATCGCGGTGACCTCGAACGCGGAATCCTCGCTCGGCGAGGCGGCGCGGATCGTGCTGGAATTGCCGAAGGCGCGCGAGGCCTGCCCGCATAACCTGGCGCCGACCACCTCGACCCTGATGCAGGCCGCGATCGGCGACGCGCTCGCGATTGCGCTTTTGGAAAGCCGCGGTTTCACCGCGCTGCAGTTCGCCAATTTCCATCCCGGCGGCAAGCTCGGCGCGATGCTGAAGCGCACCTCCGACCTGATGGAGAGCGGCGATGCGGTACCGCTGAAACCGCTCGGCACCAAGATGTCGGACGCGCTGGTCGAGATGTCCTCGAAGGGTTTTGGCTGCGTCGCCATTGTCGATGGCAACGGCGCCATCGCCGGCATCATCACCGACGGCGATCTGCGCCGGAAGATGCGGCCGGACCTGATGACGGCCTTGGTCGACGACGTGATGACGAAGAATCCCAGGACCATCGACCGCGACTTGCTTGCGAGCGAAGCGCTGGAGCTGCTCAACTCGGCCCGGATCACCGCGCTGATCGTCACCGACGCCGGCAAGCCGGTCGGCATCGTGAATTTTCACGGCCTGCTGAAGGCGGGCGTGGCGTGACGCCGCCCTCTCGCCGTCGCTGCGCCGTTGAAGCTGGTCAGGATGACGTCGCGGATTTTACGAATTGCGCGACCTCGGCGTGGGTCGCGAACCAGACATCGCCCTTGGCCTTGGCGTGACGGATGACCTCGTCCAGGATCCAGATGCGGGAACGCGGCGTGATGATATGCGGATGCATGGTGAGCTGAAACAGCCCGCCGGCCTCATAGGCCGCATCGAACTCGCGCAGGAAGATATCGAGCACGTCCTTCGGCGGCGTATAGGGCCGCAGCGACTGGAAGCGGTTCATCATGAAATACACCGCGTCGTCGCGGATCCATTCCACCGGAACTTCGACGATGCCGGTGGATTTGCCGTCGAGAACAAGATCATAGCAATCCTCATCGGCCATCAGCGACGAATTGTAGACGAGACCGAGCTCGGCCTCGATGCGCAGCGTGTTGGAGCTGAAATCCCAGGATGGCGTGCGCAGACCGACGGGACGGACGCCGGTGATCTTCTCCAGCGTGTCGGTCGATCGGAACATGAGGTCGCGCTCGACCTCGTAGGGCAGCACCGAGTTCAATTCGTGGATCCAGCCATGGATGCCGATCTCGTGGCCCTCCGCGACGACGCGCTGCTGTTCCTCGGGATGCAGCAACGCCGCCACCGCCGGCACGTAGAAGCTCGCCTTCACGCCGTGCCGCTCGAGCAATTCCAGGATCCGCGGCACGCCGACGCGCGCGCCGTACTGCCCCCACGCCATCCGTCCGATCGACTTGCCGCCATCGCGCAATTCGTTGGTCTCGTGATCGGCATCGAACGAAAGCGCCACGGCGCAGCGCGCGCCGCCCTTCCAGCGCTTTGGCGCAAGCCGGTCGCCGGCGCGCACCTGATTGACCAGGGCGCGCCAGTGCGCCTCTTCCCACTGCCAAGGTTCTTGTGAACGAGGATCGCTTGAAACGGGATCGTTGCTCATGATGCTACCCCTTGGTCAAATCGTTATTTGCCGCCGTCGACGGCCAGTACCTGGCCGTTGACGAAACTGGCAAGATCGGAGGCGAAGAACATCACCGCCTTGGCGATTTCGTCTGCTGTGCCCAGGCGCTTCAACGCGATGCTCTCGAGCAGCTGGTGCTGCTTTTCCGGGCTGTACGACAGCCATTGACGCTCGGTCGCGGGATTGGTCCGCACGAAGCCCGGCGCGACACTGTTGACGCGGATGCCGTAGGGCCCGAGTTCATGCGCCAACTGGCGGGTCAGGCCAAGCAGCGCGTGCTTGGCCGAACAATAGGCCTGTATGCCGGTGAGCGAGGGCGCAAGCGCCGCTCCCGAGGTGATGGTGACGATCGCGCCCTGCGCGGCCTTCTTCATCGCCGGCGCGGCCGCGCGGCACAGCGTGAAGGCCGCACCCAGATTGACACCGACCACGCGGTCCCAATCGTCATCGCCGACCTCCTCGAGCGGCTTGTTGGTCTGGCCGGCCACGCCGCCCGCGTTGCAGACCAGCACATCGATCGCCCGGCCGGTCCGCGCTTCGATCGACTTGATCCAGTCCGCACCGGCGTTGCGGTCGAGCAGATCGATCTTGGCCATCGAAAGCCCGGAACTGTCCGCGCCATCGAGGATGTCGCAGCCGAAAACCTGGGCGCCGGCCTGCGCGAAGCGCGCGCCGATGGCCCGGCCGAAGCCGATAGCGGCGCCGCTGACGGCAACGGTCTTTCCGGTGAAATCCAGGCTCATGGCTCAAGCAACTCCTCGAGATTGCGGTCGGACAGGCTGCGCTTGCCGTCCTCGACCGCGTGGATCATGGCAATCAGGCCTTCGAGCTTCGGACACGCGATGCCGTGCCTTTGGCCGGCCGCGACGATCGGGACGAGTTGCATGTCGACCTCGGTCCGCCGCTTGCGGACGGCAAGATCGCGCCAGATGCCGGAATGGGTCTTGGCGTTCGGCCGGTTGAACGCCACCATCGCGGCAACGCTGCGCCTCGCCTTTGCCTCGGTTCTCCTCCCGTCCGAACGCATCCGGATCGAAGCCGTTGAAACCGCGCGGCGTGATGCCTTCGGCACGCGCTGTGTCCATCACTTCGCCGGCAAGATCGCGCCAGAGCGGCAGCAATTCCGGTCTCGCAAGCGTATCGGCAATGCCGAGCTCGCAGATGCCTTGCGCGAACAGCAGCGTGCCATAGCCGAGCTTGCCCCAGAGGTAGGACCAGATGTCCTCGGTGAGAATCAGCGTCCGGCTCGAAGATCTGCATCAGCGCATGCAATTCCTCGAGACGTGGCGTGATGCGTCCATCGATTTCCCCCACCACGACGGCCGCGCGATTGCCGTACATGATCTCGCCCGGCCCGATCCAGTCGGCCCCGAAATTGATGAAGGCGCCGATGGTTCTTTGCTTGCCCACGACGCCGGCGATGATGTCCTCGCAAAGCCCGTTCTGCAGCGACACCACGTAGCCGTCGTCTGCCAGATGCGGCAGCAGCGCCCGCACGGCCTGTTCGGTATGATGTGCTTTCACCGCCAGGAAGACGCGCTTCCACCTGCCTCTCAGCGTATCCGGCGTGAAGGCCGGCGCCGTCACCACCATCGGATCGACGGGTCCGGTGATCTTGAGCCCGCGAGCAGGATCACGGATCGCGGTCATGTGATCCGGCACGATATCGACGAATGTCACGTCCTGACCGGCGCGCTTCAAGGTCGCGCCGAAAGTTCCGCCGATCGCGCCGGCTCCCCAGATCAGAATTGGCTCTGCCACTGGTGATTGCCTCCCGGTCAAGCCGCGGTTCACCGCAGCTCGTGATGCGCGGTTTCGCGAAAACTCCAGATGACGATGAAGGAGACGATGCCCGATGCGATCAGGTAGTAGGTCGGCGCGATCGGAGAGCCGGTGCGGTCGATCAGCCAGGTGGCGATATAGGGTGCAAAGCCGCCGAATATCGCGACCGAGAGGCTGTAGCCGACCGACATCAGCAAGGTGCGCGAATGCGTAGGGAACAGTTCCGCCAATGCCGCAGGTCCCGCGCCGGAGAAGGCGGCGATGAACAGATTGATCAAGATCTGCAGGCAAACGATGGTCGGGAACGACGCCTTGTTCAGGATGATCGCGAACACCGGATAGGGCAGGATCACGAAGGCCGCGCAGCAGGCCAACAGCAGCGGCTTGCGGCCGATCCTGTCGGACCATAGGCCGAACAGCGGCGTCGCCGCGACCAGAACCGCCAGCGCGATGGAATTGCCCCACAGCGCCTGGCTTTGACTGAGGCCTGCGAATTTCACCAGGAAGGTCGGCATATAGCTCAGCATGATATAGTAGCCGACGGTCCAGACGATGGTGAAGCCGAAGGCCTTCCCCATCATCGCCAGGGGCGAACCGAATTCCGGTGGCGTCACCGGCGCCTCGTTCCGGCTTGCCTTGAAGGCGGGCGTCTCCTCGATGTTGCTGCGCATGTAGATGCCGACCGGCAACAGCAGGCCGCCGAGCAGGAACGGCACGCGCCACGCCCATTCCTGCACCTGGTCCGACGTAAAGCATGCGGCGACCACCGCCGTCACGACGCTGCCGAGCAGGCTCGCGCCGGCAATCGATGCCTGGCCGATGCCGCCGAAATAGCCGCGCCGGCCCGCAGGCGCGGACTCGGCGATGAAGGAGGTCGCGCCGCCCCATTCGCCGCCGGCCGACAATCCCTGCAGCAGGCGCATCGCCACCAGGAGAATTGGCGCGAACACGCCGATCCGCGCGTAGCTTGGCAGCACGCCGATGCCGACGGTGCCGATCGCCATGCCGAAAATCGTGATCAGCAACGCAACCCTGCGGCCGCTTCTGTCGCCGATCCGGCCGATGATCGCGCCGCCGAGCGGACGGGCGAGAAAGCCGACGCCGAAAGCGGCGAAGGACGCGAGCAGCCCTGCAACCTCGCTCTCGTTCGGAAAGAAGTTCTTGGCGATAACAGCGGCCAGGAACGCGTAGACGACGAAGTCGTAATATTCCAATACATTGCCGATCGAGGCCGCCATCAGCTGGCGGCGCCGTATGTGCGGCGCCATGCTGTCCTTGCCCGCATAGAATGGCGCGGTTGCAATGGTCTCACTGCTCATGCCCAACCCCCTTTTCGATGATGCCGTTGCCGGCGCAGGTGTCCTCGGCCGTTGTCGTCACGAGGTGCGAAAGCGTGGTCGCCGCCGCGACCAGTTCGCGGATGATCCGCGTGCGTTTGGCGGGGAAACGCTTCGATACGCAGCCGACATCGAGCGCGGCGAAGATCGCGCCGCGGCCATCGAAGATTGGCGCGGCGATACCCGTGCCGCCAACGGCGAACTCTTCCTCGACGACGGCGTAGCCTTGGTCGCGAACCTGCTTGACGATGGCGCGCAGCGCCTTGAGCTCGGTGACCGTGTGAGGCGTGATCTTCACGCGCGGGGACGCCAGCAGCATCGCCTCGCGCTTCTCCGCGGGCGAGAAGGCCACGATCGTCCGTCCCATCGCCGTGCAATAGAACGGCGAGGGGCTCGCGAGCGCGACGTCGTAACGGATGACCTGCTGGGACACGACCTTTGCCAGCGTGCGAACCACCGGCCCCTCCGTCGCGCCGAGCAGCACGGTTTCATCGACCGCCTGGCACAGCTCGTGCATGACGGGGCTCGACAACGCGATCAGGCGCGCGAAACGATGACCACCCCAGCCGAAGCCGTAGCTGCGGAAGATGTCGTTCAGCCGATAGCGGTCCGCTGCATCCTTGGTGACGTAGCCGCGCGCCAATACGGTTCGCAGCAGCATCAGCGTGCTGCTCTTGGGCAGCTCCAGCGCATGGCAGACTTCGCTCAGCGACGCGCCATCCTCGCTTCCGGCAAGATGCTCCAGAACGTCAAGAACGCGCGCAGCCGATCGAACCGTCTCGGACATATATCTGAACCGAGTTCTGAATGCTGGACGATGCTATGATCGGACCTTTGCCGGAGTCAATATGGCTGTTGGCGGCGTTGGTTGGCGGCGTACCCGGCCTTGGCGGTACGCAATCCGCGTTGCACCAGCGCAAAGCGACTTGACGATCCGCATCGTGGGTTGATGCCGCCGTCGTGCCTCTTCAAATGTCAAAGAGCTTGATCGGCAAAGCCGCGCGCTCTCGCGGCGCCGATCGCGCCCGAGCTTTGCGGTAGCCGGCCTCTCCGATTTAAGAGAGGGCGCAGGGAAGACCGGGCACCGGCTGGTACCCATGGTCCGCGTGCAACAAAAAGCACGCGGCAGAACCACAGGTTCAGCCGAGAATACCCGGCCTTCCCCGCGCAATGGTTTTAACGGCGTACTCCGCGCTCTCCCCGGTGACCATCGCTTGGTTGCCACCGTCATCCCTGAGAAGCTTGCTTCCCAGGAACTTAGCGCCTGCTTCGGAGCGCCAGGACCACACGGCTTGACCGTCCGCGCCCGCGCCAGTCGTCTGCCGCCGCGATCGCGTCCACCGCATCCCGCCTCCACGTTCGTGACGACGCGTACGCCCCTTCGATGAGGCGGGATGACGGAGAGAATACACAATTTCTGCTTTTCCGAAAGCCAAATATTTGGGCGTGGAGACCCGACGACCAAAATCGGATTGAATCGCTTGAGGAATTTTCGATTTACGCGCAGGCGAATGTGTGGGGATTTCGAGGCGCTGGGCACGACTTCGAGCGATTGATTTTGCCCGACGGGCAAATCAGGGGGCGTTGCGTTCGATCGCGGAGCTTTCACAACTCATATCACCTAAGCAAATTGCGTATAGCGGGTGAGGGAAGCCAGCTGGACACGCGTTCCAGCCTCGTCGAAGTTCTCGAAGAACGGCCGAACGGCCGGAGCTTCCACTACAGGTCGCCGAAGATTGGCCCGACGACGTGCCGATTCCGGAAGCCGAGATCGAGATCGAAGCATCGAGAGCGAGTTGCGCACGGATCAAGCAAAGCCGCATTGAATTTCATGGATGCCTTCAGTGACGCGGGGCAGCTGCAGGTCAAAAGGCCGTTGGTCGCCAATGCGAGTTGACCGACTCCCTCCGCTACTCCGAGCGAGCCAGGCAGCATCGTGACGGCGGGACTGAGCGGCACAGTCGGCGAAGAAGCAGGTGTTTCGCCGAGGCGCCTCAATACTCTGGACCGGGTCCGACCGCCCCGATCCGCCCGCCATCGACCAGACCGATCTGCCATGTCACCGATCCGTTCGCGAACTTGGCCGTGTATATGTCGTTTCCGGCCAAGCTGACGCCGGAAAACAGCAGGTCCTGCAAGGTGCCGAGTCGCGACAGCAAGGCCTGCTGCAGGGTCAGATACAGGCGCGTCTCCGCTGCCACCTCGGACGTCATCCGATTGTAATCCGGTGCGCCATGGCGAACGGCATCGATGTGCCGCGCCAACGCCTCCCGGCTGCCGGGCAGCGGCGTTGCTCTTGGCACGGACGACGCGCCGAGCGGCTCGATCACATGAACGCGCGTCGCCTCGCCGGGCAAGACGATGTCGCGGCATCGCCCGGCGGGATCGGCGATCACATAGGGCCGGTCGACGAGGCTCCAGATCCGCATCGACGCGTCATTCTCGATCGTCCCATACGGCACGCGCTTGCCGGCAGGGTTGCGCCAGAACACCTGCACCTCGCCGCCGCTCCGGTTGATCAGCAACAGCTTGATCGGAACGGAGCTGGAAGGAACCTTGAGCGTGGACTCCTCCGTGCAAGACGCAAACCCGCCTGGCCTGCCGTCGCCGACAGGATAGAAATTGACGTCCTCGAGCCTGCCGTCGACCGCCGGGTAGATCCTGAAATCCGCCTGTCCTTTCGCGAAGTTCACGGTGTAGACATCGTAACCGCCAGGCCCGACGCCGCGGAAGACGATGTGCTCCACGGCGCCGAGCGTCGGCAGCGACCGGTGGAACATGGACAGTTGTCCGCGCAGTTTTTCAAATAGGCGCCCGGTCATGTCCCGCTCATTGAGGGCATCGCCGCGCAGCGCCTCGATCGTGCGGGCCAGCATGGCCTTGCCGCCCGGCATCGGGGTCTGGTTGCGAAAGCGGTCCGGCCTCGTCGCGTCACGGCGCTGGAATGTTGCTTCGATCTCGGCGGCGGTGGGGGCATCGACCCGCGTGCCCCCCAACTGACCGACACCCGGCTCACGCAGCCTGACCTCGTACGCGATGCCGCTGTTCCTGATGAAGCTGGCAAAGCTGACATGCGCCTGTGCCGGCGCATTGACGAACTCGTGTTCGCCCGTTTGCGTCAGTTCAAGCGTCGGTTGACCGCTCCATTGCGCGAAGAGCCGATCACCATCGCGCGTGACCGTGATCAGCGTGCCGACGCCGATCTGGAATTGGCCGACATAGCGGTCCAATGCATTAGAGCCCGCGCCAATCGCCGCACTCGCGCCCGCCGATGCAACGAGCTCTGCGGGATCTGGTGGACGGCCTTGCGCAACGGTCACTGCGCTGACTGCCGCAAGCGGGATGAGGACGGCTGCGACACCGAAGCGACGACGCCAGCCGATCCGTCCTGGGACGCTGCTCTCCGCGAGGATGCGTAGGATCCGCCGATGGACCATGCGGGGATGCGCCATGGCGAGTCCTGCCGGCAGCCGCTGCGGGGCGGCCGCTAAATCGAGCAGCACTTCCGCATAGCTGTCGCGGTCTCCGTCGAGCCCCGCGATCGCGGCGTCGTCGCTGACCGCCTCCGCGAGTTCACCGAGGTGGACGAAGAGCCACCAGGCAAAGGGACTAAACCAGAAAACCGCGCGATTGATGGATGCGAACAGCAGCACGTAAAAGTCACCATGCACGACATGGGACCTTTCGTGCAGGAGCACGGCCCGAAGCTTGTGTGCACCCCACGCGCTGTATCCGACCGGCAGCAGGATGGTGGACGCGAAGGTGACCGGCACGGTCACGACGCCGCTGATGCGAATATCGCCCTGGAGCCAACCGTCGTGGACTCGGCCCGCCGCGTGGACCACATGCCACATCAGCGTTAGGCCGACCAGCAGCCGAAGCAGCATGGCGCCGCTAACGAAGAGATAGAGATAAAGACCGATCGCGGACGGTTGCCATTCGCCCCGGCCGGGGGGCGCCGGAGCGGCGCTGTCCGGCGCCGGCAACGCGACGTCGGCGCGCTCCGGCAGCTGCGGTATCTGGTCGGTGATCCCGGGCAGCTCGATCCAGGTGATTTTGACCGTGCGAGGCGCCGCGGGAGGCAGCGGGATCGTCATCCACGACGTCAGGATCGGCATCGTCAGCGAGACCAGCAGCACGACGGTCCAGACCGTCATCTGCAGCTGCGGATGACGCACCCGCAAGAACTGCAGTCCGAGCCAGGCGAAGGCGCCGAGCGCCATCGACCGCAGCGCCGCCTCGGCCAGCAGCGCCAGCATCACTTGCGTCTCCGCTTGTGTCGCCCCCGTCTGTCCGCCAGCATGCGCAACTGCTTCCAGTCGATCATGTTCGAATCGACCATCCCGACCAGAACCTCCTCGACCGATCCATTGCAGACCCAGTCGACGATCCGGCGTACGGCCCGGGCGGCGACCCGCCCGCGCGGCGCGGCCACGTCGTAGACGAAGGTGCGTCCATCGATCGTATGGGTGATGTAGCCTTTCTCCTCCAGGCGCCGCAGCACGGTGCGGACCGTGGATTCCTTGAGCGGATGGGACAGGCGTTCGCGGACGGCCTCAGCGGTGACCGGCGCGTGTGCCCAGACCAGCTGCACGACCTCACGCTGGAGCTCGCCCAGGTCCTCAAAGCTCTCGTCGTCCGTATCGCGGCCTGTCGGCATCCGCTCTCTCATCGCAGTCGATAGCGCTATTTCCTGTAGCATTTCCATCCGCCGGCCGCCAGATCGAAGTACTGCCGTCTGAACCTCGGGCTGGGTCATTCCGCGATCGGCGACCGCGGCTGCAATGTTGCCGGCAGGATATGTTCATGAACGCCCCTGTTGAACTCCGCGTGCAATGGCGCCGTACCGCACGCGGGCCGCGCAGCGTCGCAGGCGAGCCGTCGCCGTTTTCGTTGATTGCGATTTTAAGACTTCCTATCGGCTATCGCATTGGGTAATGTTATGGCGCATAGCATTAGCTTGCATCTTCATTGTTGATGTCCGGGCGAGCTACTGTTTGCCCGGTCATCCCGCGGATAACCAACGGTCATGCGAGTAAAAGGGAAATATCTATGAAATACCTTACAATGGCTGCGGTGGTCGCGGTCGCAGCTCTGGCTTGGTCGCCGGAAGCCCACGCTGAGTGGGTGCATTGCGCCACCGAGGGAGGATTTTGTCGCGCTCCCGCCGGGGCGATGATCCATTACGGTCGAGAGGGCTCGTTTGCTCACCGTCGTAGCCCGCCTGGCGGTCTCCCCTGCAGCAACGACGTGTTTGGCGATCCTCTTCCAAACGTCCACAAGGAATGCTTCCTGTCCTACTAAGGCACGTTCCGTACCGAACCTTTGTTCGGCCGAAGTGGACGGCGGTTCGGCGTAAGGAAATGGGACCAGAAGGACGGTGGATAGGCAAGCGCGGATTAGCGACATGTCCGCCGAAGCTTGAAGCGCGTAGGTGGATGCGTAGTCCACGTTGCTTCGATCTTATCAGACATGACGCCGGCGACTCGCGCATTTGTGAAGTACGATGGTTCGTAACGCTATCCAATGTAGCGGTTCGTTCAGCGACCGTTCAGTCCAAAACGATACGTTTATGCCGGGCGGATTGAATCACCGCGTCCGCGGTGCACTAAACCGCTCAGTTGCTGGGGGCTCACTCTCAATCCCGAAAGAGGAAACGATGAAAAAACGCCAGTTTAGTTCTGCTGTGATCGGTGCAATGACGCTCGCTGTTACCCTTGTTGGGTGCGCCACTTACGCAGCGGCTGATCCACTATCAGTCCCCGCCGGCCCGTTTGGTCTATGCCCACCGGGCTACTGGCTCGGTCGTGGAAGGCAGGCGTGTTGGATACGACAGGTCCGGCCGGGCCCGTATGGAGGTTGCCCGCAAAACTATCACCTTGGGCCATATCGGGGCTGGTGCTGGGCGGACTATGTAGGATAGGACACGCGTGAGGTCGCACCGCCGCAGGATCGACTGACCGTCGCCGACGAGGCACTGACTTCGACGACGATCAGGTTGCGGCATAGCCGGCGGGGGCGCGTTGGAGCCGAAGGCGTAACCCGCCATCCTGTCGATTCATGACGGCGGATCAATATCCGCCCTGTACGAGCTAACGGTTGCAAAATCGGTAATTGCGGTGACAGTGCTGGACTGCACCCCTGAAGGCCTGGAAGGCCCATGGGCCAGAGGGATTGAATCGTAAACCCGGACCCAAGCCTGGTCCCCGAAAGCTCAGACCTCTACCGGCATACGACGACAAACGCTCCGCGCTCGCGCAGGCGAAAGCCCGTATCGCTGAGCTCGAACGGCTGGTGGGCCGCCAGCAGTTGGACATCGATTTTTTTCGAAGAGCCTTGCGGGCATTGGAGCGGCCGGCAGCGCAAGGGAAACCCGTATCCGCATCGTCGAAGTCATTAAAGCCATGACATCGGAGGCAGCCGATTCCCATTCTAACGCACAGCACCTGTGCTGCCTGGCCGGCCGCCGCGCACGACATATTATCGGCGCCTCGCCAGACACGATGGCAAGGCGGCGGAGTGCGCGCTGCGCGACCTGATCCAGCGCATTTGCCTCAAACATATTTTCTATGGTTATCGGCGCGTGACAGCTATCCTCAGGCGACAAGGCCTGGTCGTGAATGCCAAGAAGGTTCAAAGGCTTATGCGCGAGGATAATCTGCTCGCGCAGCGCAAGACGCCGTTCTTGAAGCCGCCTTCGATCTGGCGGCCCATGAGCGCGATGGCTTTCATGCGATTTCGGCTCATCCTGGTTTGAGGACTTCCATGCCCCGCCACACCTTCTTTTGCATCGACGCTCACACCTGCGGAAATCCGGTTCGGGTGGTGGCAGCAGGCGCGCCGATTCTTCCCAACGTACCGATGGCCGACAAGCGCGAGATATTCTTGCGGGACCACGATTGGGTGCGTCGCGCGCTGATGTTCGAACCGCGCGGTCACGACATCATGTCGGGCGCGATCCTCTATCCGCCATCACACGAGGATTGCGATGTCGGTGTCCTGTTCATCGAAGTGAGCGGCTGCCTTCCGATGTGCGGGCACGGCACGATCGGCACTGTGACCGTGGCGATCGAGGAAGGGCTGGTCAACCCGCGGCAGGAGGGACACCTCGCGATCGAGGCCCCTGCCGGAAGGATCAGTATCGAATACACCAAGGCCGGACAATATGTCGAGCAGGTTCGCCTCTACAACATTGCGAGCTACCTGCACGCTTGTGATGTCGACCTCGAGATTCCGGGGCTGGGAGCGTTGCGGGTCGATCTGTCCTATGGCGGGAATTATTACGTCATCGTCGAGCCGCAGGCGAATTGGGCCGGCCTCGACGCCATGTCGGCGGGCGAGATCGTCAGATGGAGTCCGCTGGTTCGTCAGGCGGCCGAGCAGAAGCTTGGTCCGGTTCATCCCGAAGATCCACGCATCCGCGGCGTCAGCCATGTCATGTGGTGTGACAAGCCGCGCGCAGCGAACGCGGACGCGCGCAACGCGGTGTTCTATGGCGACAAGGCGATCGACCGCTCGCCCTGCGGGACAGGATCGTCGGCGCGGATGGCTCAACTCGTGGCCAAAGGCCGACTGGCTGTCGGTGCCGAATTCGTCCATGAAAGCATCATCGGGACCTTGTTCAACTGCCGGGTCGAAGCGGCCGCGAAGGTCGGCAACTCAGCCGCGATCATGCCGAGCATCGCCGGTTGGGCGCGGGTCACCGGGCACAATACGATCTACGTCGATGACCGCGATCCGCTGGCTCATGGCTTTCAGCTGAAGTAGGCCCGGCGGATGGTCCGCTGCTGGTTCAGTCGTTCTCGCCGTAACACTGCGCTGCGGCCGCGGCACTCACATAGCCGAGCCGGACATCGCGCTCGACAAGCTCCCGCGCCCGCAATCTGGCTTCGCCGAAGCCGCCGCCGCCGGACGTTTCGAGCCGAACGACATCGCCGGTTTTCAGCATCATGTTGGTGACCTTGGAGGGCAACGCCTGGGTTTGACCGTCGCGGGTCAAATAGAGCGCACTTGGCGCCGCGGGCCCTCCGCCGGCGAGGCCAAAGGGCCGGAAACTGAAGCGATCGAGATTGGTCGAAAGCTGCGCCATCGCACAGTCGATCCGCCATTCGCGCCACAGACCCAGGCCGCCGCGCTGCCGGCCGGGGCCGCCCGTGTCGGTCAACAGTCCATAACCCAGAAACGTCACCGGCATGTCGCTTGCGATCATCTCCATCGGAATGTTCGCGTTGTTGTGCATGCCGAACGACAGCGCCGAGGCGCCATCCGAAGTGGGCAGCGCGCCGATGCCGCCGACCTCGATCTCGACCAGGACTCTGCGGCCAAGCTCGGGATCGATGGTCTGCAGCGTGACGACATAGGACACGGCGTAATAGGCGGCCGGCATCCGCTCCGGCACCGCCTGATGCAGCGCGCCGAACAACACCGTGGCCAGCCGGTGCCCGATGGCAATGCGATGCACGACGGGCGCCGGCGCGGCCGCACTCACACACAGGCCCGGCGGCGCAATGATCCTGACCGGGCGATAGCAACCCGCATTTGCCGCGATCGGCACATCGGCGGATGCGATCAGCGCATAGAACACCGTCGAGCATGTCGACGACAGCGTTGCGTTGCTCGGCCCCATCACCTGCTTGCTGCAGCCGGAGAGATCGACCGTGAGTTCGTCGCCTGCGATCGTCAACCTGGCGTGAATGCGTATCGGCGCATCCGAAATCCCGTCGTCGTCGACATGGTCCTCGAATTCGTAAACGCCATCGGGGATACGGCCGATCACCGCCCGCATGGCGGCCTCGGATCGATCGAGCAATTGGCGCAACGCTGCCTCGAAACGCACTTCGCCGAGCTTGCTGGCGAGGCGTTCCACGCTGGCCGCGCCGATGTGAAGCGAGGCGAGCTGGGACTGCAGATCTCCCCACAGGATGTCCGGCTGGCGGACATTCTGCAGGATGATGTCGCGTATGGGCTCATTGAGCTTGCCTCCTTCGACAAGCTTGACCGGCGGTATACGCAGGCCTTCCTGGAAGATCTCGGTGGCGCTCGAGCCGTAACTGCCCGGGGAGGAGCCTCCGACGTCGAGATGGTGGCACAGCGTGCCGACGAACCCGATGCGCCGGCCGTTGCTGGAAGATGGCCTTGAAGGCGACGATATCGGGAAGATGCTGGCCCCCGCAGTAGGGGTCGTTGGACACGACGATGTCGTCGGGGCCCCAACGGTCGGGCGGAATGTGACGCGCCAGGATCTCGGTGAGGAAATAGCTCATGGAATTGAGATGGCTCGGGATGCGCGCCGCCTGCGCCACGTTCCAGCCATCGCGGTCGAAGATCGCGGTCGAGTAGTCGAGCAATTCGCGCACGATGGTCGAGCGACTTGTGCGCCAGATGGTGACGTCCATTTCGGCGGCCGCAGCGGTCAAAGCGTTGTAGATGATCTCGAGCTCGATCGGCGCGATCTCGACATTCGCCACATTGACGTTCATTCACGCCTCCCCGCCACGAGGTGGCCGCTGTTGTCGCGCCGACAATTCCATCCGTCGGCGAGAAGGACGCTGGTGTAGGCTTCCTCGATGATGGCCGGCCCCTCGATCATGGCGCCGAGCGGCAGCTTGTCGCGGTCCCAAACCGCGGCATCCCGCCAGCCGCCGGCAAGCCAGACCTTGCGCTTGCCGGGCGGTTGGCCGCCAGCTCGTGCATCCGGCGGTTTGGCTGCGGGCTTGTGCAGGCGGCCGATGGCCGAGGCGCGCAGCGACACGATCTCGACGGCCGAACCAGGATTGGAATAAGAGAACCGCTGGCGATGGAGATCGTGAAAATCGGCGATCAGCGCCGACAGAGCCGCCTCATCGAGCCGCACGAAGCGCATCGGCACCGTCAGCTCGAAGGCCTGCCCCTTGTAGTGCATGTCGGCAGCGAGCTCGATGTGACGCTCGCTCGCTGGGATAGCGTCGGCATCGAGCCTTGCCCGCGCCTCGGCGACGAGGCTTTCGAGCAGCGGCTCGATCGCGCCAAGGTTTTCGGGCTTGGCCTCGAGAACGCGCGAGCGGACCAGATCATGGATCAAATCCGAATGCAGAATGCCGTAGGCGGACAGCGTGCTGGCATTTTGCGGGAACACGACGCGCCGGATCCCGGTCTCGTCCGCGACCGCGACCGCGTGCAGCCCGGCGGCACCACCGAAGGCGACCATCGTGAATTCGCGCGGATCGACGCCCTTTTCGAACAGTGATAATCGGATCGCGGCGCCCAGATTGGCGTTGACGACCGCGAGCAATCCCTCCGCCGCGGCTTCGACCGAAAGGCCGAGCGGTTTTGCTACTCCCGTGTCGATCGCCGCGCGCGCCGCTTCGCGGTCGAGAGGCATCCCGCCGCCGAGAAATTTTTCGCCGTCGAGCCGGCCGAGCATGACATTGGCATCGGTCACCGTCGGCCCTGTTCCCCCGCGGCCATAACAGGCGGGGCCGGGGCGCGAGCCGGCGCTTTCGGGCCCGACCGTCAATCGCTTGTCCCGCTGCACCCTGGCGAGCGAGCCGCCGCCGGCGCCGATGGCGCGGATTTCGACCATCGGAATCCTCACCGGCATGCGGTCGACCTCACCCTGCATGACGACGTTGACGCGACCGTTGAGGATGACCGAGACATCGAAGCTTGTCCCGCCCATGTCGATGCCGACGAGGTTATCTTCCTTTAGGATTTCGCTGAGCAGCGCGCAGGCCGCGCTGCCGCCTGACGGTCCCGAAAGCAACAGGCGCACCGGCTCCAGCGCCGCGGTCCTGGCGGCGCACACCCCGCCATTCGACTGCACCAAGAGCAGCCGCGGCGCAAACCCATCCGCCTGCATGCGGTGGTTGAGTTTTTCGAGATATCCGGCGATGACCGGAATCAGCAGCGCGTTGAGCACGGTGGTCGAGGTGCGCTCGTATTCACGGATCTCCGCGCTCAAGGCGCTCGAGCACGAGACCTTGAGCGCGGGCCGGGTGTTCGCAAGGTACTCGGCAATGCGTTGCTCATGCTCCGGATTGAGGTAGGAGTTCATCAGGCAGACCGCCACGCAGACCGGATCGAGCCGATCGAGCGTCTCGCCGAGGCGGCCCAATGCTGCGGATGTCAGGGGCACCTCGACGCTGCCGTCCGCTCGCACTCTTTCCGCGACCCCAATGCGGCAGTCGCGCGGGATCAGGGTCGGCGGTTGCTGCGGATTGAGGGAATAGACTTCGCGCCGAACGTGGCGGCCGATCTCGAGGACATCCTCAAATCCGGCCGTGGTCACCAGCGCGGCCTTGGCGAGCTTGCGCTCGAGGATCGCATTGGTGGCGATCGTCGTGCCATGGAGCAAGAAGCCGACGTCGGCAAGCGCGAAGCCGTAACGATCCGCCGCTTGCTTGATTCCGGTCATCAGGCCAATGGAAGGGTCTTCCGGCGTTGTCGGCGTCTTGAAGCCAAAGATCGCACCCGAGCGTGCATCGAAAATCTGCAGGTCCGTAAACGTGCCGCCGACGTCAACACCGATCCTGATCGGCGGTACCTCCAACATGGTCACCTGAATTGCCCCGGGTATCGATGCACGGCGAACGTCATATGCGATCCTACACCGATCGGATCGGTACGCCAGCACGCGGTCAAGGCGTTCTTGCAGGCGCATTGCCCGGTTAGCGAGCATCACCCCGACCAGCCGACATCCGCCAGACGGCCCGGCCGTCGATCCCGGGCGGCCTATTGATTTGTCCGTAATTTTACGAGGCAAAGCGGGCGCCACGCTCGCCAACGGAGCGACAGCGCGGTCCGCCTTCGCGCCGCAAGCGCGGCGATAACACGCATTCTTAACCGTGCCGAGGTTCCGGCGCGACCGATGCTTCGCTGTTAACGCGCCTTGAAGCAGCCGGACCCAGGGTTTCCAGCATGTCGACCATCGCGGGAATCATGTCGCGGGCCGTTCGCTTGCGTACCGGATTGTTAGCGAAGTCCGCGTTGGAGGGCGCAGCGCGTCCGACGCGCCGGACCGCCTCGACGCGCCCAATTGTCGTCCTCGTGCTATGCGGCGCATTCCTGATCGCACTGGTGGTCGGCGTGATCGCCCTGATCCTGACCAACCTGCGTCATCACGCGATCGAACAGAGCAAACAGCAATTGCTTGCAACCGCAACCGTGCTTGCCCGGCAGACGGCGCGTGACTTCCAATCGATCGACCTCATCGAGGCCAACCTGATCGAATACATGGAAACGCTCGCGATCGTCTCCGATGAGCTATACGCCCGCGCCATGGTGGGACGCGGCATCCACCTGATGCTGAAGGACAAGATCGGCGGCTTTCCTCACATCGGGGCGGTCATGCTGATCGGTGCCGATGGCACGCTCATCAACTCGTCGCAGACGTGGCCAACCCCACCACTCAATTTCGCGGGCCATGACTTTTTCGAGGCGCTGAAGAACAACCCGCGACTGGGATCGATGCTCGGCGCACCGGCGCGGGATCCCCAGACCGGCGCCTGGACCTTATACTTCGCCCGCAAATTCAGGGGATCGAACGGCGAATTCCTCGGTCTGGTCGTCGGCACGGTCGCATCGCAGTACTTCGAGGAATCCTATGGAACTCTCGCGCGCGGGACCGACGAGTTGACCGCGCTGTTTCGTAACGACGGCGTCATGCTCGCGCGCTATCCGCATGTCGCTTCCTTCATCGGAAAATCCTTTGCCCGCAACCTGCCTGACGGGATGACGCAGCGGGCTGGCAGCGGCATCGCCGGGCAGCGTGACGTGGTGGATGATTCCGAGCGGCTGATAGCCGAAGCCCGGCCTCCCAACGTCCCGATCAATCTGGCGGCCAGTACGACGGTCGCCGCCGCGCTCGCCGACTGGCGGACCGAGGCCGGGTATCTGATCGGGCTCACCATTGTCCTCGTGGTGGCGATCGGCGGCATTGGCGCCGTCGTCGTGCAATTTTTCCGCAGGCAAAGCATCCAGCTGGACTCCACGCTGAACAATCTGTCGCAAGGCGTCTGCATGTACGACGAACACCGGCGCCTCATCCTGTGCAACGATCGCTATGCCGAGATGTTCCATCTGCCGCATGAGCTGACGAAGCCGGGAACCGCGCTGCGCCATGTCTTCGACCATCAGGTTTCACACGGCTTGCATCCGGCAAGCGGTCCCGACGAGTATATCCGCGAGATGATGGCTATTATCACCGCCGGCAAGCCGGCGAGCATCGTGACGGAATTTTCCGACGGGCCGGCCATGGTGGCCGTGTTCCGGCCGGCGCCGGGCGGCGGCTTCGTCACCACCGTCGAGGATATCACCGAGCAAAAGCGCGCCGAGCAGCGGATCGCGCATATTGCCCATCACGACTCGCTGACCGGTCTGCACAATCGCGCGGCGTTTGCCGACTATCTGGCGACGACGATCGATGAGACGGTGCGCGCGGGTGGGACGTTCGCGATCCTGTGCCTCGACCTCGACCGCTTCAAGGAGGTCAACGACCTTTACGGCCATCTGGTCGGCGATGCGCTGCTGCGCGAGGTGGCGCGGCGGCTGCAAGCCGTTGCGGAAGGTGCCTTCCTGGCACGCGTTGGCGGGGACGAGTTCATCGTGATCACCGTCGGCGACGCGCAGGCCGCGGCCGTGGGTCAGCTGGCCCAGCAACTCAGGGCCGCGCTGAGCGGTGACATCGAGATCGCCGGACGACAGCTACGCATTGGACTGAGCGTCGGCATCGCGTCCTGTCCGGTTGACGGCACCGACCCGGCCACGCTTCTCGCCAACGCGGACGTGGCACTCTACCGTGCCAAGGCCGAGGGGCGCGATGCGATCCGATTCTTCGAAGCGGACATGGCGGCGCAATTGCGCGATCGACGCGAATTGCAGCACGATCTGCAGTCTGCGCTCGGCAATGACGAACTGCGGCTCGATTATCAGCCGCTGGCGAGGATCGACGGCGAGATCGTGGGTTTCGAAGCGCTGGTCCGCTGGCACCATCCGAGCCGTGGCCTGGTCCCACCCGGAATCTTCATTCCACTCACGGAAGAGAACGGGCTGATCGTCGCGATGGGCGAATGGATCCTGCGTGCCGCGTGCCGCGAAGCCGCGTCCTGGCCGAACCAGCTGCAGATTTCCGTCAACTTGTCGCCCGTACAGTTTCGCAACGACGACATCGTGCGGCTTGTCCACGAGACCCTGATCGAGACCGGATTGGTTGCCGGGCGACTCGAGCTCGAGATCACCGAAGGCGTTCTGATCGACGACTTCTCGCGCGCGGTATCGATCCTGCGGCGCCTCAAATCTCTGGGCGTGCGCATCGCGCTCGACGATTTCGGCACCGGCTACTCGTCGATGTCGTATCTGCAGGCGTTTCCGTTCGACATGATCAAGATCGACCGCAGCTTCATATCGAACCTCGAACGCAGCGCACAATCGAAGGCCCTGTTGCGTGGCGTCATCGGACTGGCACGCGGGCTCGAGCTCCCGGTGACCGCCGAGGGCGTCGAGACGCGGGCCCAGCTCGATGTCCTCACCCGTGCCGGCTGCGATCTCGTGCAGGGCTTCCTGATCGGAAGGCCGGGGTCGATCGACGGCTATGCGGAAGTCGTGGGCCGGCCGGCCAGCCCAGAGCGGGGCGGCCTGCCGGTGGGCCAGGCGTCGACGGCGCGGGGCGCGAGATGAATGTTGTGAAGATGAACCGGAAATCTCGACGAGGAGATGGAATGATGCGCTTGAAACTGATCCTGACGGCAATGGCGCTGTGCATTGCGGGCCACGCGGCGATCGCCGACGTGCCGATCGGCACGCTGGAGAAGATCAAGAGCACAGGGGTGGTCACGATCGGACATCGCGAATTGTCGATCCCCTTTTCCTATTACGATAAAAACGAAAAGGTCGTCGGCTATGCGATGGACCTTTGCAACGTCGTGGTCGACGCCGTCAAGGCCAACCTCGGCCTGGCAAAGCTTGAGGTCAAGCTGGTGCCGATCACGCCGTCGCTTCGCATTCCCTCGATCTTGAGCGGGAAGATTGATCTCGGATGCGAAACCATGACCAACAACCTCGAACGGCAAAGGGTCGTGGCATTCTCGTCCACATATTTCATCGCCGCCAATCGGTTCGTCTCCAAGGTGGCCGCCAATCTGCGGACCCTGGATGACCTCAAGGGCAGAACGGTGGTGTCGACCATCGGATCAACCAATCTCAAGCAGATCGTCGAGATCAATGAGCAGCGCCATCTTGGCCTCACCATCGTCGCGGCCAAGGACAATTTCGAGGCATTCCGCATGCTGGAAACCGATCGCGCGGCCGCAGTCGTCATGGACGATATCCTGCTGTACGGCGCCGTGGCCAACTCCGCGGCGCCCGCCGACTACGTCGTGTCGGACGAAGCGTTGTCGGTCGAGCCGTACGGCATCCTGCTGCGGCCCGACGATCCCGGCTTCAAGAAGGTGGTCGACGACGCGCTGGCGGCAATCTTTCGCAACGGCGATATCAAGAAGATCTATGCCAAATGGTTCCTCAACCCGATTGCTCCGAACGGCGCCACCCTCAATGTCCCGATGAGCGCGGCGCTGAAGCGCGTGATCGAGCATCCGACCGATAGCGGCGATCCGCAGGCGTATCGGGTGCGAAGTGCCAAGCAATGATCGGGGTCGCGAATCAAAGTTGCGCGATCCGCGCATGGTGGCTCGAAATCATCCGAAGCCTCACGATAACTAAGGCGATTTCAGATTGGGTGTTCGCTGGACATAACAGCCATTACGACCACCGTTAGGACGGCAAACAAGATGGCAGGCGTCGTCCATCGCGCAATCGAGGAAGAACCAGACGAAGTAAGAGGACAGCACGAGGAAGGCGATCCAGAGTGTCGCTTTGGTCAATCGATCCATGTGAGCACCAGAGAATCACGGCAACGCCAATGGAGCCACTTTGCAACGGAGCGCCGTTGTCGAACGTGATCGACGTCACTCGATGTTCGCCAACGGAACCCGTGGTATTGGCTGGACCGATCCCCAGTGGCTGAAGACGAAATACGGCCACTTTGATGGCGCGCCCTCGGATCGTCACATTGGTTGCGGGTCAGTGACCGGCGTCGCATCGTCGACCCACTCCGGCGGCGCCCCCAACAGCTTGCCGCTCAGCAGCGCCGGAATCCCGGTGCGTCCGAAGGCATCACAAGCGGCGTATTTCGGCCTTCCTCCAAGCGCGGACTGCACGCGCTGCAGGCTGGGAATCGACAGCTTGTGGTCGAAAGGGCTGGCGCCGGTGATCAGCAATTTGCTGAAGTCCGCACCGAATTCGCCCGCAAGGTCGTAAGGATCGCCGGATGGGGAGATCCGCGGCGTGCTGGTCACGATGTCCGCGCCGCGGGCCCAGACGAAGGCCGCTTTTTGCTGGCCCTGCATGTCCCTCGCCTCCGCCTCGACCGACAGCGCCCCCAGGCCGAGCGGAATGCGAGGTACCGGGATTGGCGTGCCCGCAGCGATGATCCTGGGCACGATTCCGGCAACCTTCGAAGCGACGGCGACGGCGGGGTTGGTCACGGTGACGTGCGTGACCGTGACGTGAACGGTCAGATCCGCAGGCAGACCGGAGGCAACGACGTCGAAGCGGTCGCTCAGCCCGATACAGACCGACCGATCAACCTCATTTGCGATCACGTGCCGCTGTTTGTCGGTGAGGTCGGCCAACGCCGCCTCGCTGGAGAACGACGTCGGGATGATCGCGACGCTTTTCGCCGCCAGCACATCCGCTTGGTCTACTCTGAGCTTGGACTGAGTGACGATGCCGTTCGCCGGCGCCAGGCTGTCGTAGGACTTGAGCGATCCCGATGTTTCGAGCGGCGCCGAGGCGCAACCCGCGAGACTTGCGACTACCGCGTGCGCGCAAGCGAATTTCAACAATAGTGAATTCAGACGGCCCATTCGCATCTCTCGTCCCCGCGCGTCAGAGAGTCTGCCTAGCGCACGCTCGGTCCCGAGGATTTCGAAAGATTGCGAAGAAGATGTGTTATCTTGCTGTGTGTTTCGCGGGCAATGTGGGCAGCTTCCTGTCGCACATCGAACCGGCCGTGCCCGCCCGACAGGGCCTGCAAGAAAAGCCTCCAAGGTTCGGCCACATGGCGCCTCCAAAGCGCCAAAGACCTCCCGGACGATCTTCTCAACGGAAAGGGCCAGCAGCGAACTGGCTGGCCCCTCGCCTTCTTGATTGAGCTACTTCACTGTGACCGATTGACCGGCGATACGGACCTAACGGGTCGAAAGTCGCGCGGCGTTCGCGGCGACATGCTGCCGATACCGGTCAACGACGCTGTCAGCCGAAGCGCCTGCCATCAGATTGGCACCCGATTCGAATGCGGCATCGACCTTCTCCCCGATCATCAATTGCACTTCGTTCAAGGCGTCGCTGCCGCCGCGTGTGAGCTTGAGCATGCGAAGGCCGATCACGTTACCGGATTCCAGACCCAGCATCATGGTTGAATGAAAAGGGAAGAACATCACTACCTCTCCGTTGCAGCGTTATGCTGCGTCGTATTTCACCAGGCGAGGTATTGCGAATGCGAATCTCGCATTGGATAGAGGGCAAATGGACACGGCCGACAAAGGTTCCCTCAATGGCGGATTTGTCTTGTTTTTGTTCTCCACCGGCGGATTTGCAGCCTTCTGCTGAGTCGACGACTTCTCGCGCCATCGCGATCCAATCCAGCCATAAGCACCGAATGGGGCCGATCTTGGAATCGCTTGCCGCCCAAGACCGCGCGAGGTCTGTGGTCTTATGAATCCGCGCTTGCGCTGAAACGAACGCGTCGCGCGAGGTCCCGCTTGAGCTGATTGTTTGAGTTCGATATCCCCACAAACGCGTCGTGTTTTCTGGCTAAGGAAAATCGGTGTCCGCACGAAAATGGGGCCAGCGAACAGGCTGACCCCTACCGTTTTGATGCAGCTTTCTTCGCTACGAGCGACTATCGGGAATCCCGGTCGCCATCGTGATCGTGATCACCGCCGAAATCGAACAGGTCGAACAGGTCGCCGATCGCCGGCATGTTGACGGGGACATAGGCATTGTCGTCGTCCATGCGCGGGTTGGGCAGGTTGTCACGGCTGCGCGCGGAGAGCTTGCCGAGATACCAGTTGCGTTCCACGAACTTCACGAATGACGAGTGTTCGTTATAGACGTGGCTGATGTGGCCGCCCTGCGAGAACGGCGAGACCGCGATCATCGGGATGCGCGGACCGGTGCCGAAGAAGTCGACCGGCTGGATGAAGCCGGAGTCATAAAGTCCGCCGCCCTCGTCCACGGTGACGAAGATCGCCGTGCTTTCCCACAATTCCTTGTTGGATTGGGCAAGCTCGATGATGTTCTTGGCGAAGGCCTCGAACAGGTCGAACTTCGACGAAGCCGGATGGCCATCCATGGTGCCGTCCGGTTTCGCGTAGGACACCGCCGGCAACGTGCCGTTCTTGAGATCGTTGAACAGATCGGTGACGTCACGCATGTGGTCGGCGCGCATCGCCGGGTAGTTCAGCTGATACTCGAACGGATTGCAGATGTTGCAATAGAGTCCGTCGAGTGGAGCCCCGGTCCCGGAGACCGTATAGCCGCCGCCATAATACTTCCACGGGATGTTCTTGGCGCTCAGGAGATCTCCGATGCTGGTCATGGTGACCGGGCGGAATCGAGCCCGCCCCGCTCGGCGTGCCTTGCGGCGTCCACGCCGGGTTGATGTTCACGGCATTATAGTAATGACCGGCATCACACTTGGTCTGCACGGCGTAGGGCAACTTGCCGAGGTAGTCCTGGATCGGCTTGATTCCCGGCTGCGTAGCATCCGAGCAGTTGAACCACTGCTTACGCGCCGTATACAGATTGAGCGTGTTCGCTTGCGGATCGGGGTTGTAGATGGTGTTGGCCGGCGGCGTGGCGGCGTTGCCGTGGCCGTCGCCGAAGAACACCTGATCGGCAAAGCCGAGCGGCACGCTGTCCGGCCCGGTGCCGCCCATCACCGGCTGATGATAGTTGTCGCTCATCGTGTATTGGTCGGCGAGCGACTTCAGAAACGGCACATCGCCCTTCTGCATGTTGAAGAAGGCCATGGTCTGGCCGGTATCGTGCGGCGTGCCGCCGGGCGGCGTCGAATAGGTCGTGGTGATCGCCGACTGAAGGTCGTGCAGGCAACCGGTCGGGTTGCGCCGTGTGACGTGCTCGCGGTCGATCGCGCAATCCATCTGCTGGTACATCTGGAAGAACTGATGGATGGTGTCGGCGGTATAGGCGTCGTAGGGCATGGTCGGCCCGGTCATCTGGAACGGCCCGGGCGGCAACGTGTTGACGTTGGTGATTCGGGTATCCGGGCCCAAACTGTTCGGCAGACCGGTGCCGCCGGTTCCGAACAGGAACTGATCGACCGCCGGCAATCCCGGATCGCCGCCGGGCAGGCCAAGAATGGCAGCCGCGGGCGGGTTCTGCACGCCGCCCAGGTCGGGCGCGGGCAACGTCGCATACAATGTCTTGTTGGCCGCTCCGGCGCTGATGAAGTATTTTCCACCGTTCGGCGCCGAGCTGATCTGGAACTGGTGCGCAAAAGCGAAATTCTCATTGGGCGAACCGTCCGCCTTGATGATGTGCTCGGACAGCAAATTCGACACCCGGGCATCGTCCGACTTCGGCACGTAGGTCGCGAACAGATGATCGAAGCTGCGATTCTCGCCGACAATGATGATGACGTGCTTGATCGGTGAGGCAGTCCGGATCTGTTCGACCGGGTTTCCGCCGTCATGATCGCGATCGTCCTGGGCACGGACACCCTGCGACAGCGCGAGGGTTGCAACCGACGCGCCGAGCAGCAAGCGGCCAAGCCTGCGCACGAGCGAAGCTCTCAACATAGCTCTCTCCTTTGTTGGAAAATTTTGGAAATTGCGAGCAACAACAAGCGCGTTCTATGCGGCGAGGATGACGCGCATTCTCAGATAGAGTGACCGTAAAAAAACAGCCGCACGACAAAACCGTGGCCGAATAGTGGACGCCGCGGCTAAGGCCTTGTTTACAAGCGCGGGTCCGGCACTCGAAAAATATTCCCCGAGGGCCTTTCGAAAAAATATTTCCGACATCCACCGATTTTTTTATCGCCGCGCTTGCTGCGCTTCTCGCAAGTGCGAGCAGATCGCAGCACATCGACAAGAAGTCATATTTTTTTCATCGCAGTGTGACGCGACTCTGAAAAGTTCCACACGATGCTCCATAATCCTTCACAGGGCACCAACGCTCAACCCATTTTCGCATACTCAACCGTTCGCATATTCAACAGGGAGGTAATCTTCATGCGTTTGCCAACAGCTCTCGGTCTGGTTTCCGCCCTCGCTTTATTGCTCGGCGGCGCCGGCGCGATTGCCGAGGATCACGATCATGATCGCGACGATTTCCACCGCATCGAAACCGCCACCCCGATCAAGCATCTGGTGGTGATCTTCCAGGAAAACGTTTCCTTCGACCATTATTTCGGAACCTACCCGAAGGCCCTGAACCTCACGGGCGAAACTCCCTTCGTGGCCAAGAAGGACACCCCGAAGGTCAACAATCTTGCGACGCCGCTTGACGTCGACAACCATTTCGCGCCGCTCGCCGGCGTCGATCTCATCAACAACAACCCGAACGACAACAAGGCAGCACCGAATAACGGCAAGCAGAATGGAGGCGCCGCGTCCAATCCCTTCCGCCTGGCGCCATCGCAGGCGCTGACCGCCGACCAGGGCCATAACGAAAGCCCCGAGGAGAGTGCGTACGACAACGGCAGGATGGACGGCTTTCCCGCCTGGGTCGGCACTTCGGGCCCGCCGCCGGCGGGTGTCGGCGCCAATCTGGTGATGGGATATTTCGACGGCAACACCACCACCGCGATCTGGAACTACGCCCAGTATTTCGCGCTCAACGACAACAACTACACCACCCAGTTCGGTCCCTCGACCCCCGGCGCGATCAACCTGATCTCCGGCCAGACCAACGGCATCGCCGCGACGCTGAACGTGCTCAACAGCTCGGGCACGCTGTTGCACCCCACCCATGAAGCGTTTGGCGACGCCGCTCATCTCACCAGCAACATCACCCAGATCGGCGACGGCGACCCGCTTCTCGACGTTTGTTCGAATCCGGCCGGCGACCAGGTGACCTTGGCCGGCAAGAACATCGGCGATTTGCTGAACGAAAAAGGCATCAGCTGGGGCTCGTTCATGGGTGGATTCGACCTCAACATCGTCAACGCCAACGGCACCACCGGCTGCGCCCGTGAAACCAATCCGACCGCGCCCGGCACGCCCGCGTCCACCTCGCCCGACTACATTCCGCACCACGCCTGGTTCCAATACTACGCCTCGACACGCAACCCGACCCACGCGCGTCCGAGCTCGGTCCAAGCCATCGGCCACAGCATGATCCCTGGCACCAACACGGCTGAACCGGCCAACCACAACTACGACATCCACGATTTCTTCGACGCGCTCGCAGCACACAATCTGCCGGCGGTGAGCTTTTTGAAGGCGCCGGCATTCGAGGACGGCCATGCCGGCTATTCCGACCCGACCGATGAGCAGCATTTCCTGGTGCAGGTGATCAATACCCTGCAGAAGAGCCCCGAATGGGCCGAGACCGCCGTGGTCCTTCTCTATGACGACTCCGACGGCTGGTACGACCACCAGATGCCGCCGGTCGTGAACGCCTCGGCCAATCCCGCCGTCGATACCCTCAACGGGCCCGGCGTCTGCAACACCAGCAACGGCTTCCAGCAGGGCAAGCCGGTACCGGCACCGATGCTCAACGGCAATTTCGGCCAGCCGGTCTGGGGTCGCTGCGGCTACGGCACCCGCATGCCGCTGTTGGTGGTGTCACCGTTCGCCAAACGCAACCATGTCGACCACACGCTCACCGACCAGAGCTCGGTGCTGCGCTTCGTCGAAGACAACTGGCTGCACGGCGAGCGCATCCAGCCGGGCGGTTCATTCGATACGATCGCCGGCACGCTCGAACACATGTTCGACTTCGACGACCACCATCAAGACAACCCGCGCAAACTGATCCTTGACGAGGCGACAGGCGTCGTGGTCTGGACCTCCGCTCGTGACGACGATCATGACGACAATCATGATCGGGACTGATTGACGGCAACAACAAGACCGCGAACCAAATACCCCCGGGGATCCGCCCCGGGGGCTTTTTTTGCGTACCCATGCCAAAGTCGCGGGGGCTCGCTTCCAGGCCCTCCTCGCGTTAACGAACATGATTACAGCGACCTTTCTCATCCTGCTCTGTCTTGCGAGCATCTTGCTCGCGTGGATTGACTTGCGTTACGGCATCATCCCGGATTGGCTGAATCTTTCGATCGCCGTCATCGGTCTTGCGCGGGCTATCGTCCTTGATGGCTGGGAAGCTGCGCTCGGCGTCGGCTGCGAAGGCATCAGCCGTCGGCGCGATCGCCTGGCTGTTGCGCCGGCTTTATTTCATGTTCCGGAAGTATCAGGGCCTCGGGCTCGGCGACGTCAAGCTCCTGGCGGCGTCCGGCGTCTGGATTGGCCTCGCCGGCGTTCCGGTGCAGCTCCTGGTCGGATCGTTGGCCGCATTGGCGGCAGCGGTTCTCCTGCACCTTTCGGGAAAAACGATGACGCGGCAGACCTCACTTCCGTTCGGACCGTTTCTTGCGCTCGGACTGCTCGTCACCTTGATTCTTCAGCAAACAGGCTGGATTCTTTGATTGAGCATGATCTCCGCGCAAACGCTTCGCGTTTGTCGCGAGGGAAAACCGGTTCCCACCCCGCATCAAGCGCGGGGCAGGCTTTTTCCGGATCATGCTCTAACGCCTGCCACCACGCCGCGGCGTGGAAACCGCGCCCTGCGTCGCGGCATTCGCAGCCTCCACACGCACCGGCTCAGGCGTGACCGTGCCGGGTTGCGGCAAGCTCAGCATGATCGTCTGCTGGTCGCGCACCAGCGTCGTCTCGCGGCCCTGCACCGCATACAATCTCCAGCCCTGATAGTCTTCACCGATCTTCAAACGCAGGACGGCCTTGGTCGCCTGGTCGACGAAAATGCCAAAACTCTGGTCGCTGCCGGCGATGGTGCCGACCAGCGAAAGCTGCGGACGCTCGACCCGCGGCGGTTTCGGGGCCGGTGGCGGCGGCTTCGCAACCGTGACCTCCGCCACGGCCGGCGGCGGAGGCCGTCGCGAGGCGGAAAAGATCGGCCGCTCGCGCGTATTGGACAGTGTCGTAAGCGGTATCGCCCACAGCGGATTGGCGCTTCCCGCACGCACGGGCGGTGCCGGCGGCGGCTCCGGGGACGTGACCATCACCGCCGCGGAAGCCGCGGGCTGCTCCCACAGCGACGAAACCGAAGGAACATCGGCACGACGCGGTGAACCGGCATCGATGTCGGAGACATCCGCCGTCAGCGCCGCGGTCGAGGCCGGGACGGCGAGCGCGGACACCAGCAGCAATGTCAGCCTGATCGCAAGCTTCTGCATCGTGTCGCGCCTTGTCATTGCTTGCCTTATTTCTTGCCCTGCCACTGCCCGGAAACCGTCAACAGAACGCGCAGCTTGCCGTCGCCGGACTCGGCGAGATTTGCCGGCGCCTCCGCGACGAGCTGATCGACAAACAGGAATGGCATGCCGGCCTCGACATCGTAGAGCAGTTGCTGCAAGCCCGGCTGGTCGATCTCGCAACTGGCAATGACGCTGAGAAATCCCGGCTTGGATTGCGTGCCTTGTTGGGGACCCTGCAAGTCGACCTGTGACGACAGCACCTTGCCGCCGAGCCTGGTCACGGCAGAGGTTACCCGCTGCAGCAGGTTCGCGCCGGCGACGGTGACCGTTTCGCCCTGCAGAAACGGAGAACCGGCCGGCGCGGCGACGCTCGTCCCCTGCCCGCGGACGGCAGCGGGACGGCGGCCTTCGAGCTGCTCCAGCATCGCACCCGACGCGGCGACGTCCGCGCGCCGGCCCAAGATATCGGCGAACGAGCTGAAGACCACGAACAGGAACAGGATCATCAAGCCGAGGTACAACGCCGCCGCCGGCAGCGGCGCGGCCAGAATCCTCTTCAAGGTTGCGGTCTGGTTCATGATCCCGACCCGAAATACGGCGTGATATGCGCCTCGATATGGAACCGTTCGCCGGGATCGCTCTGGCTGCGCGTGGTCGGTGCGAAGAAGGTGGCGCGGGCGAACTGCGGCGATTGTTCGAGGAGCCTGATCAGCGACGGCGCGTCCTGCGTCAAGCCGATCACCTGCATCTTGTCGCCTTCGACCCGCAGCTCCGTCACATAGGTGGTATCGGGCAGCACGCGCGAGATTTCCTCAAGCACCATGACGCTCGAAGGCTGTGTCTGCTTGCGCTTGGCGAGCAGCTTGTCCGCCGAGCCGGGCTCGCTCATGCGCAGCGCGGCACGGCGTTGCAAGATCCGATGCTGCAGTTCCTGCTGCTCGGCGTCAAGCATGCTGCCGGCGTAAGCGGAGATCGCAAGCGAGGCCACCGCCGCAAGCGCTGCGCCGACGACCGTCATCCGCAGCATCCGCGCGATGTCGATGGCCCCGCCGGCCGCGCCGGTCAGCACCGTCTCGAACAGCTTGATCGGCTCCGCGGCCGCCTCCGGTTCATCGACCAATCCCGAGATCGACGCCGCACCGCAATCGGCGGCAATCCGCAGCAGCGGTTGAATTTTCTGCTTCGAAGTCGCCGCAACCGTCAGCGCGATACGTTCGCCCCCGATCGGCACCGGCGGCGTGGTCCCGAACTCCACCTCGCTCGCCGGCCACGGCGTCAGCCGGTCGATCTGGGCACGGATCATGCCATCGAGAAAATCGGTCGCCTGTTTGGGAAAGTCGATGGCGCGGAACAGCACCTGATCCGGCCGCATCAGAATGTCGATGTTGCTGCCGCGCAGCGCCGCCTGCCACTCCGCGGTCAAAGCCGGCTCAGGCCGGCCATGCAGAACACGAAACGACGCCTCGGGCAAAATCGGACCCTTTCGCGCCGACGCGACGCGCGCGGTGAAGTCGTCGGGATCGCGCTCGACCAGGAGGATGCGTCGCTGCGGTCTTAATCGCGCCGTGATCAAGCGGAGCGCGGTCGCGACCGCCGCGATCCAACTACCTAGCAGATCCTTCAGCTCCGACATCATTGTGGTTAGAGCCCCCTTGACGTTCGCCGGCGCAGCGGCACATCGTCCTGCCACGACAATACGCGGTACGGAATTTCTGCCTTGCGAAGACCGATCACGATTTCCGAAGCGGTCTGGCGCCCGTTAGGGAAACGAATCCGGGTCAGGATCCGATAGGCTTTGCTCTTTTGCGCCGTCGCATTTGCCTTCGCCCCGCCGAGTGCGGCGGCGATCGCGGCATCGTCATGCGGCAGCGTGGCCCGATCGTCCAGGAATTGCTTTAGTGTCAGCGGCGTCATGCCCGGCAGGGCCGCGATCACCTCGGGCGGCGCGATCAGCACGTCGACGCCGGTCGCGCCGCTGAACACGGTAACAAACGGCAGCGCGCGCTCGACCAGCGCCGGCGTCAGGCCGAGCACGAGGCCGAGTTCGTCGACATGCGCGAACGGCGCCTGGCGCGGCGGGTAGGCGCGGCCCGCCGCCTGATAGAGCGCGTCTTCGTTTCCGGCGGCGTCCTGTGCCGGTTTTGTCCGCCACGCGATGATGCGATCGGTGCCTTCCTTCGCTTCGTCCTCGTTCGCGCCAAGCACCGACAACAGACCGGCGAGCAGCTCCTTGGGCGCGGCATTGAGATCGACCCGCGCCGCTTCGGAGACGAAGGAGACAGAAATCTCCGCGCCATTGAGCCGAACGCGAAACGCGCCTTGCGCCGGACGCGCGTCCTCGCCGGCAAGCTGCAACCGGTAGGCCGCGAGTTCGACGCCCGCCGACACCAGGGCTTGCGCCTGCACAGCGGTGTCGTTGAGGGCGAGCGCCCGCGCCGAGCTCGATAGATAGACCGAAAAGATCGTCGCCAGAGCCGCCAGCGCCGCGAGCAGCCACAACACGGCGACGAGGACGAAGCCTTGTTGGGATGAATAGCTGCGACGGACCGGGGCCTTCATCGCTAACCGCCCTGCTTCGGTGCCGTAGCGGCGACCTTGCCGCTGTCCTTCGTATCGTCCTTGGAGTCATCGTCGGATTTTCCGGCGCTCGCGGGCGCATCGATGTGAACCGGCGTCACCGTCGAGGCCGACAACACATTCCCGCCCGAATCGCGGACCGTCAGCATGATCGCGGCCGGCAGCTTGTCGGCATTGAGCCAGCTGTCGCGAAACACCTGATCCGGACCCGCGATACGCAAAAGACAGCCGCAGCGGCGGCCGCAACAGCACCACCGGGCTCGACAGATGAAACCGCTCGGACGCCGAGACGGCGCGGGGCAACGGCGCGAACGGCGCGCGCGAGCGCAGCGTCACCAGATGACCCTGATCGGTGGCCTCACCGATCCGCACCACGTCGAGCCCGACTGCGGCGTTGGGGCCGAGCGCCGTACGCACGAAGGTGACCGACAGCGCCGAGCCTTCGAACAGCGGCTTCTTGCTTTCGCGATTGGCCGGGACATATTCGGCGGCGGCGAGATCGGCGGCGATGCGCTGCATCGCAATGCCGATCAGCTCGCTGTGCTGGATGCGGTCGATCCCGCGGTTCCAGGTCGGAAACCATTGCGCGGTCAGCGTTGCGAGCGCCGACAGCACGAGCCCGGTCAGCGCCAGCGCCACCAGCGCTTCGATCAGCGTAAATCCCGCCTCACATCCGCGTTGGCGCCTCGCCATCATTGCTGCGGCCTGTGCATCAAGCGGACGGTCTTGAGATCGACGGTCGCGCCGCTGGGCGAGCGGACCCGGATCGTCACGAGTTCAGGGACCCAGGCGACGTCGGCGTCGCCTGGCTCCCAATCGCCGCCGACCGGGCCGACATCGACCTGCCAGCGAAAGTCATGGAGCTGGCCGGAGCGCGAACCTGGAACAAGATCTTTGCGCGGCGGAATAGCGGTGGCCAGCACCGTCTGCGCGGTTTGCATCAGCGCGACGTGATTCTCCAGCACCTGCACGCCGCGGGCGTTGGTCGACATCACCGATCCGATCGCGACGATCGTAACCGCGACGACGGCAAGCGCGACCAGCACCTCGAGGATGGTGAAGCCGGCATCGGGCCGATCAGTTGGCGAGCGTCGAGCGGGGGACAATTTCGATCCTTCCGGTCAGCCAGTTGACGCGAATTTCGTAAGCCGTATCGAGCCGCGCCAGCGCGATGGTGCCGCCGCACGACATGCCGTCGGCGAAAAAGCTGATCGTCGACACGGCGGCGCGCTGCCGGCAGGTCTGCGGCAGCAGCGCGTCGAAGCGCACGTCGTCGGGGATGCGCAGCACCAGCGCGGTGGCGCCGGATCTGATCGCGCGCGACGGCGCGTCGACCAGGGTGGAGACTTCGGCCTGACGCCGGATCGCGGCGTTGCGGTCGGCCTTCAGCAAGGTCGCGGCTTCCAGCGCGAAGGCCTGCAGCCGCGACCGCGACGTATGGTGCGGCACGTACGGCAGCAGAACGGCCGCAAGCATCGCGATCAGCGCAATGACGCACACCATTTCCAACAAGGTGAAGCCGCGCTGGTGCGCTTCCGTCATGGGCTTATTCGTTCTTGGCGCTGGTCATCGTGTCGAGCGAGATGTCGGCGGCAACGCCGCTGCCGCCCTCCTGGCCATCCGAACCGTAGGAGACGATGTCGTAGGCGCCGTGTTCGCCGGGCGCACGATAGATGTAGGGGTTGTTCCAGGGATCGTTGGGAACGTTGCCGCCCCTCAGATAGGGCCCATTCCAGGCGGCAAGCCCCGGCGTCCGGCGCACCAGCGCGGTCAGACCTTCCGCCGTGGAGGGATAGCGGCCCGCGTCGAGATTGAACAGGTCGAGTGCGCTCTCGAAGCTCTGAATCTGGATCTTGGCAGCCTTGACCTTCGACTCGCTCAGGTAGTTGAGCACGCGCGGGCCGATCAGGCCCATGATCAAGCCGATGATGGCGATCACCACCAGCATTTCCACCAGCGTAAAGCCCTGCTCGCTCAGCCGGGTCGCATCGCGCCTGGCACGCAGGCCGCAGATTCCAGCGTAGGTTTTGTTCGACATTGCAGCGATCCTTCAGCTCATCCGACGAGTTGCGTGACCGACAGCAGCGCGGTCATGACCGAGACGATCAGCCCGCCGACGACGCTGCTGATGGCGATGATGGCGACCGGTCCGATGATGGCGACGACACGGTCGAGGCTGCGCTGCAGTTTCGCTTCGTAGAATTCGGCCACCCGGCCGGCCAGCGCCGGCAGTTGCCCGGTTTCTTCGCCGAGCCGCAGCATTCTGAGCGCCATCGGCGGCAGGCTGTTCGATGCCGACAGCGCCTCCGACAATTTGCCGCCGTGCCGCACCCGATCGGCCGCCGCCGTCCAGGCATCGACGTTGCCGGCGACTGCCATGATATCGACCAGGATACGTAAGGTCGCGGTCAGGCTGAGACCGCTGCCGAGCAGGACGCCGAGGTTGCGGCAGAACAGACTGGTGCGGAAAAACTGGAAAATGCCGGCAAGGCCGGGCATGCGCCCGACCGCACCGATGATCGCTGCCCGCGCGCCCGGCCGGCGCAGCGTCAGCCAGACCGACGCGATCAACGCAATACCCGTGAGCGACAACGCCGTGCCGTTGGCGCGCATGAACTCCGACAGATGGATGAAGGTAGCGAGCGCGGAGTCCGACTTTCCTCCGAAGTCCTGCAGGACCGAGGAGAACTGCGGCAGCACGAAGAGGATGAAGAACAGCATCACGCCGATCGCCGCAACCAGCACGAAAGCCGGATATTGCATCGCGTCCGTCAGCTTGCGGCGCATCTGTTCGGAGCGCGCCCGCTCGGTGCCCAGCATTTCCAGCACCTGGTCGAGCGTGCCCGAGACCTCGCCGACCCGCACCAGCGCCACATACATCGGCGGAAACAGCGCCGGATGAGCACCGACCGCCTCGGCAAAACTCTCGCCGCTCATCAGCGCGGCGCGCAATTTGCCGACCACCGGGCGCAATCGGCCGACGTCGGCATCGCTCGCCAACAGTTCGAGCGCATCGTCGAGCCGCGCGCCGGCTTTCAACAGCAGCGCCATATCGCGGGTGAACGTCGTCACTTCCGCCGGCCCCGGCTGGTTGAAGAGCAAGAAGCCGCCGGAAGCGGAACCGGTTCGCTTCTCTTCGATGGTCTCGATCGGCAGCAGCCGCAGATATTCGATGCGGACCGCGACTTCGCTCGCCGTCGGCGCCGACAGCGTGCCGTGCACGATCTCGCCGTTCTGCGTCAACGCCCGGTAGCGGAAATTCGGCACGACCGGCCTCACCGTGTGGTGGTGACGCGGAGGATTTCCGCGGGCGAGGTCAGTCCGGCGCGGCACTTGGCGATGCCGTCGTCGAGCATCGTGGTCATGCCGCCGCGGATCGCGGCCTGATCGATTTTCAACCCGTCGGTTCTCTCCCCGATCAATTCGCGCAACGCGTCGTCGAGCTCGAGCACCTCGAACACGCCGAGCCGGCCGCGGTAGCCGGTGCCGCCGCAGCGTTCGCAGCCGCCCGGCAAGTGCACCGCCTGACCGGATTGGAATCCGAGCGCGGCAAGACGCGGGTCCTCGGTGAAATCGGCTTCGCCCAACAGCTTCGACTTGCTGCAGCGTTCGCAGAGCTGGCGCACCAGGCGCTGGGCGATGACGGCGCGCAGCGTGGAGCGCAGCAGATAACCCTCGACGCCGAGATCGAGCAGGCGCGGCACCGCGGCTGCGGCGGTCTCGGTATGCAGCGTGGTGAGCACCAGGTGTCCGGTGAGGGCGGCGTGAACCGCGACATGCGCGGTTTCCGTATCGCGAACCTCGCCGACCATGATGACGTCGGGATCCTGACGCACGAAGGAGCGCAACGCGGTGGCAAAGGTCAGCCCGATCGCGGGCTTGATCTGCGACTGGTTGACGCCGGGGATCTCGTATTCGACCGGGTCCTCGATGGTCAGAATCTTCCGGATCGGCTCGTTCAGGATCGGTCAGGATCGTCGCCAGCGTGGTGGTCTTGCCGCTGCCGGTCGGTCCGGTGATCACGATCAGGCCATGGGGCAGCTTCAGCAGCCGCCTCAGCTTGACTTCATCGGATGACGCGAAGCCGAGCTTGTCCACGATCAGCAACCCGCGATCCTTCGGCAAAAGCCGGATCACCGCGGATTCGCCGTGCTGGGTCGGCATGATAGCGACGCGGATGTCGATGTCGGTGCGGCCCACCCGCAGACGCGCGGCGCCGTCCTGCGGCAGGCGCCGCTCGGCGATGTTGAGGCTCGCGATGATCTTGATGCGGGAGATGACGGCCTGCGGCAGTACGCCGGCGGGCGCGGTCACCGGCCGCAGCAGCCCATCGACCCGCATGCGGACGACAAGGCCCGTCAGAAACGGCTCGATGTGGATGTCGCTGGCGCGCAGCTCGATTGCCTTTTCCAGGAGATCGTTGACGGCGCGCACCACGGGCGCGCCGCTGGCGAGATCGCGCAGGCTTTCAATATCGTCCTCGCGCAGCTGCTGAAATCCGTCTGCAGCGCCGCCATCCTCCGCCTCGCCGTAGACAAGGCGCTGATCCAGCACCGTGGCCACATCGTCGAAAGCTGCGATCTTGATTTCGATCTTCGGCCCGAGCACGATTTCCGCGGCGCGCCTCGCCGCCAGATCGGTCGGATCGGCAACCGCGAGCGCGATCCCGCCATCCGCGGCGTGATAGGGAAAGACCAGGGTCTCGCGGAGAAAGCGCGGCGAGAAAGCTGCGGTCAACGAGGTGGCCGACAGCATATCCTGCAACGTCGCGCGCTGGCATTTGTAGAAACGGGCAGCCTCATCGGCGAATTCCCCCGCCGACAGGTCGGTGGTCTCCCACAATTTCGCTTGCGAGATGGATTGCAGATAGCGCCGAAGCTCGCCTTGCGGTTGGTCCGGCGGAGCTGCGCCCGCAACATCTCCCGCGTCCGTCAGCTTCAGGTGCCCGGACCGACGAAGATGCTCCACGAACTGCAATGACTGCTGACCCGTCATGCGTCCTTCCAGTTGCACGGCTTATCGTGAGCGGACGATATGGCGCAGGCTTTCGCCGTTGATCGCCGGAGACGGGGTTATCGATCTGGAATGTGACACGCGTACGAAGCGCAGATGATGGCGGCGAAGCCGTCGGCGCCATCGACGACGTCATCACGTCATCAAACTGAGCCCGCGAAATCTTGCTGTCATATTTTCGCGCTAGGGAAGCGGCCTTGCGCGGTTCGGCGGGTCGCGCATGATCCGCTGCTTGAGCATCTGCTCTCGATCATCTGCTTGAGTATCTTAGAGTAATCTAAAGTTGGATCGGCGAAGAATGGCGCGCGTCGGCAATCAAGGCCGGTCCCGGACGGCCGCACGCGGCCTCGGGGCGATCGCCCTGGCGCTTTGCGCCGCTGCCCTTCTCACATCTTGCAATTTTGCAACAGTCGGAACAAGCGGACCCGCCGATATCAACGCGCCGGCCGATATCGATGTGCTCGACAAAGTGCGCTCGCTGGACATCATGCCCAGGCAGTCCCAGGCCGTGAACGCCGCGCCAAGCGGCTCAAGCGAGCGCAGCCGCGCCACGGTTTATGAAGGAACCGAGATATCGGACGTTGCGGAGGCGCGCGCGCAGCCGGTCGCGAGCGGTGGCGGCTACGATCTCAATTTCGAGAACACGCCGGTCACCACCGTCGCCAAGGTGGTGCTCGGCGATATCCTGAACACCGGTTACGCGATCGATCCCCGCGTGCAGGGCACGGTCACTCTGGTATCGGTGCGACCGGTCGCCAAATCCGACATCGTGTTCGTGCTCGAGAGCGCGCTTAGGCTCAGCGGCGTGGTGCTGGTCCGCGACAACGCCGGTTACCGGCTGACGCCGCTCGGCGACGCCGTCGGCGCCGGAAGAGTGGATTCCGCCGCGGCAAGTCCCGAGCCCGGCTACGGCGTGTCGGTGGTTCCACTGCAATATGTCTCGGCGCAGACCATTCTGAAGCTGATGGATTCCTTCGCCACCAAGCCGGGAAGCGTCCGCGCCGATCCGACGCGCAATCTGCTCCTGATTCAGGGCACGGGCGCCGAGCGGCGGACCGCCGTCGACACCGCCATGAGCTTCGACGTCGACTGGATGCGTGGCCAATCGGTCGGCATCTATCCGCTCTCCTCCAGCGCGCCCGAGCCGATCATCGCGGAGCTGGAAAAGATCATGGATTCGGGCGATAGCGGCCTCAGCCAGAGCGTCGTCAAGTTCCAGCCAATGAGCCGGCTCAACGCCATTCTCGTGGTCAGTCGCAAGCCGGCGCTATTGCACACTGCCGCGACCTGGATCAGGCGGCTCGACCGCGAGGACACCGCCCGCAACAGCGTCCACGTCTATCGCGTGAAATATGGCGACGCTCGTCAGATGGCAAAAGTCCTCTCCGATATGTTCATCGGAGGTTCTCAGAGCTCGCTGGACAGTCCGGACAATCAATTGGCGCCGGGATCCGGCTCGACTACGGCATCCAGCGCCGACCGGCTTTCGTTGAATGCGAATTCGTCATCTCCATCATCTTCCTCGTCTTTGGCTTCTTCGACGCAAACAAGCGGCGGCCTCGGCTCGCACATGTCATCCGGAACAGGTACAGGCGGGGCAGCAAACGGAAATCCCGCAACCGGCGGCGCACTCGATGCGCGAAGCTCCGGCGGCACCGGACAGTCGCTGTTGCAGGGGGTGCGGATCACCCCGGACGCCGTCAACAACACTCTTCTGATCTATGCCGATCAGGGAAACTATCAGGTCATCCAGGCGGCCCTCGATCAGGTCGATCAGCCGCAGTTGCAGGTCGCGATCGACGCGACCATCGCGGAGGTCACCCTCACCAACCAGTTGCAGTACGGCGTGCAGGCCTTCTTGACCAGCAAGAGCTTCGGTCTGCGTCCGGATGAAGGTTCCCTTCTCAACACACAGTCGACACAAGCCCCCGCCACGACCGCGGCCGCGGGGGCGGGCGCGGTGACCAATGCATTCATCAGCCGCGCCTTTCCCGGCTTCAACTTCCTGGTCGGATCGGAAGCACAGCCCAGTGCGATCCTCGACGCCCTGCATTCGTTCACCAGCGTCAAGGTGCTGTCAAATCCGTCGCTGGTCGTCATCAATAATCAGACGGCAACACTGCAGGTCGGCAACGTCGTTCCGATATCGACCGGCAGCGCCACCGTGCTCACCACCAACAATACCGTGGTCAACACCATCGACTATCGCAACACCGGCATCATCCTGCGGGTGTCGCCGCGCATCAACGTCACCGGCAATGTCAGGCTGGACGTCGAGCAGGAGATCAGCAATGTCCTGCCGGCAACAGCCGCGAGCCTGACGCCGACCTTATCGGAACGCCTGGTAAAGAGCTCGATTTCGGTCGCCAACGGGCAAACAGTCCTGCTCGCGGGCTTGATCAGCGAACAGCAGAACGGAAACCGCAACGGGATTCCGTTGCTCGATGAAATCGAGGGATTGGGCGACGCCTTTTCGAATCAGACCAAGACCGGAACCCGCACCGAATTGATCATCTTCATCCGTCCGCAGATCATCCGCGACGGCACGGATGCGCACAATGTCGCGGAAGAATTGCGGTCGAAGCTGCGCGGCAGTGTGGGAGCGAGCACCGATGACTTGCGCGTTCACACCATGCGCTGACGTGGCCGCGACGTTGACGCGCCGATCGGCCGCGAACGCTGCCGGGTTGGCGTTGCGCATGCTTGCGACAAGCCTGGTTCTTTTGGCGTGCTGGTGCGGGCAGCAACGCGCCGCGTACGCCGATCCATTGGGGCGTGCCAGCGCCGCCTATGCGAGGGGCGATTATGTCCTGACGGTCAACACGCTGACGCCGCTCGCGTTGCGGGGAAACCCGAACGCGCAGGCGTTTCTCGGCTTCATGTATGAAAATGGATATGGCGCGCCGCAGGCCTACGACGCCGCCGCCGACCTTTATGTTCAGGCGGCGATCAGGGGCGATCCGTTCGGGCAGTGCATGCTGGGCCTGATGTACGACAAGGGCCATGGCGTGCGGCAGGATTTCGTTCTGGCCTACAAGTGGCTGAACCTTGCGGCTGCGCGCGCGCCGAAGCGCCAGCGCGATTATTTCCTGCGCCTTCGCAACGCCGTGGCGTCGAAGATGTCTCCGCTGCAGATTTCGGAAGGGCAGCGGCTCGCCCTGCTCTGGGTGCCCGGGCGGCCGTAGGCGTCGACGACGCCAACGCAACCGAGAGTCCACGCAAAAGAGATTTGCGCCTGCGACGGAACTCGACCCGCGATGTGGCGCCGCGATCGACGTTCACCGTCATCGCCAACGGCATCGTGACGATCGCATGTCATGTCAGCATCGCTGCCGCGCACACACGCAAACGATTCATGTGGATGCCGTTCAAACTTCATCTTGGTGTCAATCCGTCGCAACAACCACCAACGTAATCTGGTCGCGTCGGCGATTTTATTTCTGATTTTTACCGGCCGACGTCGGGAGAAAACCATGAAAAGATTGAGAATGACGTTGCGCGCGCCAATTTCGCTGGCGCTTGGCCTGTTCCTGCTCGGTGCCGCTTCGCAGTCGGCATCGGCGGCATGCCAGCTGAATTCACCGGGTGGCCAGATCAAGCACGTGATCAATATTGTTTTCGACAACGTGCACTTGCGCCGCGACAATCCCAATGTTCCATCGGATCTGGAGCAGATTCCGAACCTCTTGAACTTTCTTCAGGACAACGGCACCGTCAACGGCAATCACCACACCCCTCTGATATCGCACACGGCCCACGACATCGTCACCGCGTTGACCGGCGTCTATGGCGATCGCTCGGGCATTCCGGTCGCCAACAGCTACGGCTTCTTCGAGCCGAACGGCAGCGTCGGCTTCTCGAGTTCATTCCTGTACTGGACCGCGCTCGGCGGCGACGGCAAGCCGCAGATGCTCGATGAGCAAGGCAAGACCGCGCCGGCCCCGTGGGTGGCGTTTACCCGCGCCGGCTGCGATGTCGGTGCCTTCTCCGTTGCCAACATCGAGTTCGAACGCGTTCCCGATGATGTGACCACCTTCTACGGCGCGGGCAGCGCCCAGGATGTCGCGGTCCGCGCGGAACTCGCCTCCCCGAGCGCGGCGACGCGACAACAGCCGACCACCGACTATCTCGGTATTGCAATCCATTGCGCGATCGGCAGCCCGCTTTGCAACACCAGCCTCGCGGCCACCGATTCGCTGCCCGATGAACCCAACGGCTACACCGGTTTCAAGGGCCTGTTCGGCAATATCGGCGTGCGACCGGCGATTTCGCCGAGCGGTCCGGTGAAAGACCTCGATGGCAACGTGATCACCGACGCGTTCGGACGTCCCGGGTTCCCGAACTGCTTTCAGCCCATCGGCGACGCAATCACTCGGCTATGCGGCGACCATGCTCGAAGCCGGCGTTCCCGTGGTCTATCTGTACATCGAAGACGCCCACGACAATCACAGCAGCAGCGGCGGCACCTATGGTCCCGGCGAGGCCGGCTATGTGGCCCAGCTGCAGCAATACAACACGGCGTTCGGCAAATTCTTCGCGCGCCTGGCCGCCGACGGCATCACCAAGGACAACACGCTGTTCGTCGTGACGCCGGATGAGAACGATCACTTCGTCGGCGGCGCGCCGACACCCGCAGATTGCGACGGCGTCAACGTGCCCTGTACCTATGCCGCGGGCCAGAAGGGCGAAATCGACACCCTGATCAACCGCCTGCTGATCACCCAGCGCGCCAACAGCACGACGTTCTCGGTTCACAGCGACGACGCGCCGACCGTGTACATCAACGGCAATCCGGCGCCGACTGACGCCGTTACCCGGACGATGGAACACGACCTCGACGCGCTGGTCGCCACCAACCCGATGACCGGCAACACCGACAAATTGTCGCGGCTGCTGGCGGACCAGGCCGAAATGAAGCTTCTGCACATGGTCACCGCAAGCCCGGCGCGCACGCCGACCATGACCATGTTCGGCAACGACAACTACTTCTTCGAGACCGGAAGCGGCGGCGCGTGTGCCACCCAGTCGGACTGCGTCTTCGTTGGACCGGGCTTTGCCTGGAACCACGGCGACTTCCAGAACCAGATCACCCGAACCTGGGTCGCCATGGTCGGCCCCGGCGTGCAGCCGCTCGGCCGTAACGATGAGGTGTTCACCGATCACGCCGACGTTCGCCCCACCATCATGGCATTGCTCGGCCTGAAGGACGATTACGTGCATGAAGGCCGCGTGGTCGCCGAATGGATGCACCCGCATGCGCTGCCGGACGGTATCCGCGACGCCCGCGAAAACTTCACGGAACTTGCGCAAATCTTCAAGCAACTCGACGCCCCGAAAGGCGAACTCGGTCGCGCCAGCCTGCGCTGGTCGAACCGCGCCGTCACCGCCACCGACAAGGTCTATGCCCGCTATCTGAAGCGGATCGGCGAAATCACCGAGCAACGCGACGAACTGGCCGGCCAGATCGAGACCGTGCTGGATAATGCCGCATTCCACAACCAACCGGTCAACGAAGATGCCGAAGACGAGCTTGGTCATCGCGCCAAGGCGCTGATCGACCAAGTCAAGGAGCTGGCCGAACACGAGCACGACTTGCAGGACTGACCTGTCAACAGGACTGACCTGTCAAGAAGCGCTTGCTGCTCTTTACCTTTGAGCAATATCGACAGGGCTCGCCGGTTCTAGCCGGCGAGCCTGTTATTTCAGGTGGGCGCTGGGGCTCGCGCAATCCGACGCGAGCGTTCGCCAACTTTATTGACCGCCATCATCCTGTAACCGAACTGACATGTCCTCGCAGCACCCATGACACGTGCCGCCCTTAGCTTCCATTGCCATTCACCGCACCCGAATGGCAACGGATCAGCTGTCCGCCGCACCGGCATCGGCGAATTTTCAGATTTCAAAGAGAGAGAGGCACCTTATGCTGAAGCAAGCGACGAAACGTCTACGCGATCGCACCGTCGTCACCGCGGCCATCTTGTCGCTGATGGGAGGTAATGGTTTCGCGGCCGGCAACGGCCCGATCGGCGGAGCCAACACCAACGACCGCAAGACCGAGAGCCCGATCAAGCACGTCATCGTCATCATCGGCGAAAACCGGACTTTCGACCATATTTTCGCGACCTACCAGCCACGCAACGGCGAGCATGTCGACAACCTGCTCTCCAAGGGAATCATCAACGAAGACGGTTCGCCCGGCCCGAACTACGCCAAGGCGGCGCAGTTCTCGACGACGGTCAGCAATTTCTACTCCATCAATCCGACGCCAAAGACCCCCTACAACACCACGAGCAACAAGCTGCAGACGCCGGGAACGTCGTATGCGCCCCCGACCTGCTACGCCACGGTCGAACAGGCTGCCCTCAACGGCCCGGGATGCCTCGCCACGCTATCGGAGGCCGCGCGCGGCGACTACGGACTGAGCCAGCAGGATCTGCCGCTGTTGACGACCGGTGCGACCGGCATCCCGATGAATTCGCCCGATACGCGCATCCTGGACAGCGCCAACCTGCCGAACGGTCCCTATCCGCTGGTGACGCTGCCGCAGGGCGACGACGCAACCTCGAGCCTCTACAAGACGTATGGCGGCAGCCCGGTGCACCGCTTCTATCAGATGTGGCAGCAGCTCGACTGCGACGTCGCCAAGGCCACCAATCGCAACCCGAGCGGATGTCAGGCCGACCTGTTCCCGTTTGTCGAGATGACGGTCTCCTCCGGCAGCAACGGCAATCCGACGCCGCATGCGCTTAGCGAAGGCGATATCGCGCTCGGCTTCTACAACGTCGCCAAGGGCGATGCGCCTTATCTCACCCGGCTCGCCCGCGAGTACACGCTCAACGACAACTACCATCAGGCGGCGATGGGCGGAACCTACGCCAACCACATGATGATCGGCTATGCCGGCGAGCTCTACTACGCCGACCGCAATGGCGATCCGGCGATTCCCAACCATGTTCTGGTCCCGGGTTCCAACCCTCAGGTCTTCGTCGATGAGGTCGAGAACCCCAATCCCGCGCCGGGCACCAACAATTGGTACACCAATGACGGTTATGGCGGCGGCAGCTACAGCAACTGCTCCGACCCGACGCAGCCGGGCGTCGCCCCGATCGTCAGCTATCTGAATGCGCTTCACGTGCCGGCGCAGTGCGCGCCGAACGCCTATTACCTGCTCAACAATTATGTGCCGGCTTTCATCGGCAGCGGCGCCACCGACCCGATCAACAACGGGCCGTTCACGCTGCCGCCGGTGATCAAGCAGAAGCATATCGGCGATGAGCTCAGCCAGGCCGGCGTGTCGTGGGCCTATTTCGGCGAGCGCTGGAACGACTTCAAGACCGCTCCCGGCGAGGGCACGAACTTCGGTTCGCTCGACCCGATCGCCTATCTCTACTGCAACATCTGCAATCCGTTCCTCTATTCCGCTTCCGTCATGACCAATGCTTCGGCGCGCGACGCGCATCTGAAGGATACGCTCGATCTCTATGACGCCATCGAAGACGGCACCCTGCCGGCGGTGTCGTTCGTCAAGCCGAGCACGTTCAACGATGGCCATCCGGCCTCGTCCAGGGTCGATCTCTTCGAAGCCTTCACCAAGAAGATCATCGATGAAGTGAAGTCCAACAAGGAGCTCTGGGAATCGACCGCGATCCTGGTCACCGTCGACGAGGGCGGCGGCTATTACGACTCCGGTTACGTCCAGCCGCTCGACTATTTCGGCGACGGAACCCGTATCCCGCTGATCGTCGTGTCGAAATATTCGCAAGGCGGACACGTCTCGCATGAATATTCCGACCATGCCTCGATCCCGAAATTCATCGAACGGAACTGGGATCTTCCAAAACTCTCCGCCTTCAGCCGCGACAACCTGCCGAACCCGAAGACGTCGGACGACAACCCGTACGTTCCTTTGAACCGGCCGGCGCTCGGCGATCTCTTCGGCAATTTCCAGTTCGCCGATCACGATGGGGACCACGACGGACACGGCGATCATTGATCGGTCAAGGCTGCTTCCGGCGACGGAAGCAGCCTTCGACGACCGACGGACGCCCTAATCCTACTGCGTCATAACCGGCTCCTTCCCCTCATCCTGAGGAGCTTGCGCGAGCAAGCGTCTCGAAGGACGAGGCCACCAGCGGGGCCTCATGGTTCGAGACGGCGCAAGCGCGCCTCCTCACCATGAGGGTTTAGTGAGACAGTAAGACTAAATACGGATCAGACGGCCGGGCGCATCTCGCCCGGCTTTTTGTCCTTTACGATGGAGCGACCGCTTGCCCCCCACTGCTCCGCAGCGAGCCCATGTTCCGCCGATTCATGAAGCGCGGCGCGCATTCGCGAACGGCGATCTGACGACAACCGAGCTGATCTGCTCGCAGGTGCTCGCCCGCGCCCCGGACGATGGAGCCGCCTGGGCGCTGCTGACGGAAACCGCGCTGCAGCGTGGTCGGCTGGATGCGGCCCTGATCTGCGCCAATCGCGCCGTCGCGTTGATGCCGAAGGACGGAATCGGGCTCATTCTGCGCGCGAAATGCCTGTTTGTTTCCGGCGAGGCGGGCGCGGCGCTCGAGGCCGCCGAAGCCGCCGCGAAGATGCTGAACAACGCCCCCGAAACGCTCGACGCGTGCGGGGCGATCTACGGCCTGTTGGGGTTACATCAGCGGGCGCGGGAGTTTTTCCTGCGCGCGGTCGCAACCCGCCCCGACGTGCCGCAATATCTGTTCAATCTCGCGGCGACCGAGCGAATGACCGGGGCGCTCGAGGAGGCCGAAGCCCATTGCGACGCCGCCATCGCTCTCGACCGCCACTATGGTCTGGCCCATTATTTGCGCTCGGACCTGCGCGTCCAGAGCGCGAAGCGCAATCATATCGAGGAAATGGAAGCGCTGATCCGCGACGGCGAGCTGGCGCAGCCGAACGAGGTCATGCTGTGCTTCGCGCTCGGCAAGGAATGCGAAGACCTGGCGGTGGAAGATTTGGGGGTGGAAGACCTGGGGATGCAAGACCTGGGGATGCAAGACCTGGGGATGCAAGACCTGGGGATGCAAGACCTGGGGATGCACCACCGCGCGTTCGGTCATGTCGACGCCGGCTGCCATCTGCAGCGCCGCTCGATCGCGTACGATCCTGCCGCCGAGATCGCGGAGATCGATCGGATCATCCGCACCCACACCCGAGCCTGGATCGAGGCCGCACCATCAGGTTATTCCGCCGCCGCGCCGGTGTTCGTCGCCGGGCTGCCGCGGACCGGCACGACGCTGGTCGAGCGGATCATCGCCAGCCACGGCGCGATCGATTCGGCGGGAGAAACCGGCGCGTTCGCGGCCGAGATGCGCCGCGCCATGAAAGACAAATCAAGTAAGGCCGATCCCGCCGCTATCGGCCAACGCTATGTCGAACAGGTGACCGCGTTCCGCGTGCCGAAACATGTTCGTTTCATCGACAAGACACTGCAGAACTACCTTTATTGCGGCCTCATTCACGCGGCGCTGCCGGCGGCCAAGATCATACTGGTCCAGCGACATCCGCTGGATGCCTGCTGGGCCATCTACAAGGCGCACTTTCAAGGCAAGTTCGCGTTCGCCTATGATCAGATCGAGTTGGCGGAATACTACCTGGCCTATCGCCGCCTGTCGCGGCATTGGCGGGCGACTTTGCCGGCGGATGTGCTGCTGGAAATCAATTACGAGGACATCGTACGGGATCAAGTGGAAGCGAGCCGACGTCTCATCGGCTTTGTCGGGCTTGCCTGGGACGACGAGGTCTTGCGATTTCACCAGAGCGCGGCGCCATCCGCGACCGCCAGCGCCGTTCAGGTGCGGCGTCAGATCTATTCCTCGTCCGTAGGCAAATGGCGTCACCATGCGGAACGGCTCGCGCCGCTGCGCGCCCGGTTGGCGCGCGAGATCCCCGAGGCGGAATTGGCGTGAGGCAGCGATGCATCGCTGCGTCGTGATCGCGGGGCGCGCGGCCACGCGCGGGAAGGACAACACTGACACAACTTTGATAAGGAAATTGCCAACCGGCCTTCGTGGTGTCGCATTGATTTGCTTCAATGCGCGTGCCAACAAATTCGAATCAAGTTGCTCCCATGAAAATATCCGACATTGCTTGTCCATCCTGCCGGGCATCCTACGAAGTCGCCGAATCAATTTCGGTGAAGGGAAGTCCGGGCCGCGTGCAATGTACCGTCTGCGGCGAGTTGTTGGCATCGTGGCAAGAACCGAAGTTGAAGGCCTTTCGGCTCATTTTGCCGCCGGAACACAAGTATTCGACCGTTCCGGTGCCGCCGTCTCCGATGTCGTGCTGAACGCCTGATCGAAAACCGCGCTCGACGCAAGGTTCGGCGCCAGCGCCGCCGGCGAAAGCGGGCGGGCGACCTTGCTCGCGGCCACGAGTGGTATATGGTAACCGCTCAAGCCGCTACGCAACCGATGCGGGCAATGTCAGATCCGACCCGTTCCGATACGTCAGCGCCTTCCCCCATTTCCACATCGGACCGCGAGCTTTCCGCTCCGGTCCGGCTGGTGTCCAAGCATTCGTCACGCAGATTTGTGAAGGACGCCGTGCACTATTGGAAATTGAGAGTCGACATAGCCGCAATTCGTCGGATCAATTTCATCGAGCCTGTCATGGGCGCAAGTTGACGGGTCAAAATGTCGATTAACCTGAGAAAGATCGATCTTAACCTCCTGGTGATTTTCGAGGCGCTTTACTCCACCGGCAGCACCAGCCGGGCCGCCGAAACGCTCGGCATGAGCCAACCCGCGGTGTCCAATGCGCTCGCGCGCCTGCGCGATCTGATTGGCGACCCGCTGTTCGTGCGCGAAGCGCGCGGCCTCCGGCCAACGGGCAAATCGCACGAAATCATCGCGCCGGTCCGCGAGGCGCTTGGCGTGATCGGCCGTCAATTCGTCGCCTCCGACACCATCGACCTTGCAACCTACAACAGGCTGTTCCGGATCATCATGGCCGATCCCTACGAACCGATCCTGATGCCGCCGATCATACGCACCATCGCCGCGCAGGCCCCCGGGATCGAGATCGAATGCATTCCGGCGACCGCCAAATATGTCGACGATATCAGGGACGGCAGCATCGACCTTGCCTGCTTCGCCTATCCGACCGATCCCTCCGACATTGTCGCAAAGGCGCTGTGCCCAGTGGATTACGTCATCGTCAGCCGGCGCGACCATCCCGAGATTCGCAAGCCGCTCGACATCGAGACGCTGCGCCGGCTGCCGCAGATCTCGGTCGGCCGCGAATTGCGCGGTCTGACCGGCATCGACAAGAACCTGACCGCCATCGGCATCCAAAGACGCGTGCCTTACATGGTCGCGAAAATCTGGGCGATACCGCCGATGGTCCAGCGCACCGACCTGATCGGCTTCCTGCCGCGCCTGTTCGTGAACGAGATCGCCGGCAACTTCGAACTCGACGTCCACGAAGTCCCGTTCGCAATGCCCGAGCAATACGCGTTTCTGTTATGGCACGTGAACAGCGAGGACGACCCCGGCCACAAATGGCTGCGCGAGTTGATGCTGCAGGCGCTCGGCGCCAGGATCGACGGTCAGTGACGTGCGGCTGAACTGTCAGGTCATCCGGGAAAGCACTTCGTCGCGCTTGATCCAGTGATGCCAGACCACGGCAGCAAGATGCAGAGCCACCACGGCGGCAATGATCCATCCGCCACGGTCGTGCAGCAGCTTTCCCCAGTCGGCGATGCCGAGATCATGCGGCAGCAAACGCGGCCATTGGAAAAGACCGAACCAAGGCAGGGAATAGCCTCCCGCCGCCGAATAGAGGTAGCCGGTGATCGGCATGAACAGCATCAGGCCGTAGAGGGCCGCGTGGCCGGCGCGGCTTGCCAGATGATTGAGCCGTCCGAGCGGCGTGCGGTATGGCGGTTCGCCGGCCATCAGACGCCACAGGACGCGTACGATCAAGAGAGCCAGAATCGTAAAGCCGATTGACTTGTGCACCTCCAACAAGCCCTGGCGCGGCTGGTGTCCGGCGGGTAGGTACGCCGTCGTTGCGCCCAGGACGATCGCAACGAGGATCAGGACCGCCATGGTCCAGTGCAGCCAGCGCTGCACCCGGTCGAATTGGTATCTGGCCTCGTCCGGGCCGGCGCTTAGGGTCTCGGTTGCCATTCATGAACACCGTACGGAAATGAAGCCCTCGGCAAGTTCGGATACTTAAAGGTCGGACACTTGAAGGTCGGATACTCGGGTTGACTTGGTCAATTCACATCCGGGCGATGCTGGCGCGTCCGCGGGTGGAGAGGCGCGGGTGCCGACACAAGCAAGCTTATGCGAAATGCCCGGCCGCAACTTTCTCGACAGTTGGGCGGCTACTCCATCACAATTGCATGATCGCTGTCGGCATCCACCGGCGCGCTCCGCAGAAGCAAGACCAAAGGGACAGCTGCCAGCGAGAGGATCATCATCAGCTTGAAGTCGTCGATGTAGCTGATGATCGAGGCTTGCAACTGGACCACAGAATCGAGCGCCGCGCGCCCGGCAGCCGTCCACGGACTGAAGGCATGAAGAATGGCGCCTTGACCGAATGCGCGATTGACCGCGGTAACGTGGCTCGCGATCGTGGCATGATTGATCTGATCGTTTCTGATCAACAGGTAGGACACGACGGAGATGCCGACGCTTGAGCCGACGTTACGCGATAGATTGTAGAGGCCGGTGCCGTCCGCGCGCTGTTCGGGGGCGAGCGTCGCAAAGGTGACCGTCGTCAGCGGAACAAACAGGAAGCCAAGTCCCGCGCCCTGGATGAAGCCGGTCACCGCGATGGTCCATTGCGATACGTTCGGATTCCAGCCGGTCATGTCGTACATCGCCCAGGCGGTCAACAATAGCCCGGTCATCAGCAGCAGCCGCGTATCCACCTTTCCGATCAGGCGGCCGACGATGAACATGCAGGCCATCGTGCCCAATCCGCGCGGGCCCATCACCAGGCCTGCGGTCACCACCGGGTAGCCCATCAGCGTCTGCAGATAGGGCGTCATCAGCGCCATCGACGCCAGGTACGTGATGCCGACAATGAAGATGAAGAGCATGCCGACCGAAAAATTCCGGTCCAGGAACAGGCCGGGATTCACGAACGAGCGCGTCGCGGTGAAGGTGTGGACCAGAAAGATGTAGAACGCGGACACGCAAACCGTCGCCTCGATCAGGATCTCGAACGAGGAGAACCAGTCGAGCTGGGCGCCGCGGTCGAGAAACACCTGAAGTGCCGCGATCGCGATGCTCAGGCTGCCAAATCCGAGCCAGTCCATTTTGGCAGCGGACGAGACCTTGGTCTCGCGCATGAACGCCGACATGCCGGCAAAGGCGACCAGCCCGATCGGCACGTTGATATAGAACACCCATCGCCAGCTGAATTGATCCGTCAAATATCCGCCGATCACGGGACCGAGCACCGGTCCCACCATCACCGACACGCCGAACAGCGCCATCGCCGAACCGCGTTCCTCGGGCGTATAGATGTCGAGCAGGATCGATTGCGCGATCGGAACCAGCGCCGCGCCGAAAAAGCCCTGCATGAGCCGGAATGCCACGATCTCGAGCAGAGACTGCGCGATGCCGCACAGCACAGACGCCGCGACAAAGCCTGCGATCGCCACCATCAGCACGCGCTTGCGGCCGAACCTGTTGGCGAGGAAGCCCGACGGCGGCGTCATGATCGCCGCTGCCACGATATAGGACGTCAGCACCCAGTTGATCTGATCGGCGCTGGCGGAAACGCTGCCCTGAATATAGGGCAGCGCCACGTTGGCGATCGTGGTGTCGAGCGCCTGCATGACCACGGCCAGAATGACGCAGGCCGTGATCGCGGCGCGATTGATCGGCGGCGTGAGCGCGGCGCCGTCAGCCATGGTTCGTCTCCGGGAAACGGAACCATGCGGTGAGGAAGGTCGGAAGACCCCGTTTGTGGCCGGTATCGACGTTGACCTCGACGCTCATGCCGACCCGCAGCGGAGGCTTGCCGGGCAAATTGTCGACGCTGACGCGCATCGGAATGCGCTGCACCACCTTGACCCAGTTGCCGCTGGTATTCTCGGCCGGCAGCAACGAGAAGCTCGACGCCGAAGCCGGGCTGATGCTGTCGACGGTGCCAACCCATCGTTGGCCCGGATAGGTGTCGACCTCGATCGTCACCTTCTGGCCGGGCCGGACATAGGTCAGTTCGGTTTCCTTGGGGCTTGCCTCGACCCAGACGTGATCGGTCGAGACGATGTTGAAGCCGGTCGTCGCCGCCGTGAGGTATTGACCGGGCTGCAGGGACGGCACGTTGGTCACGATGCCGGCAAAGGGGGCGTGAACCACGGTGTGCGCGAGCTGACGCGCCGCCTCGTCGCGGGCGGCGACGGCATCCTTGTATTTCGGATGGTCTTCGATCGGCGCGTCGGGGTTGCCGTTCAGATTGGCGGCGATGCCCGCAAGCTGCGCTTTCAGCGATGCAAGCTTCTGCTGCGAGCTCTCGAGCGTATTGCGCGCGGCGTCGTAGGTGGCCTTGGGTGTGAAGTTGTTGGCGATCAATTGTTGCTGGCGCTGAAAATTGACCGTATTGAAGTCGAGATCCCTCTCGGCCTGTTCGACCTGCGCCTGCATGTTGCGGTAGCTCGTCTGCATCGCCACGAGGTCGTTCCGGGTATTTCCGACCTGGGCATTGGCGCGATCGAGCGCGAGCTGAAACGGCTGCGGATCCAGTTCGAACAGAATGTCGCCCTTGGCGACATTCTGGTTGTCGTGAACCAAGACCCGTTTGACCATGCCGGAGACGTCGGTCGAGACACCGACCATGTCGGCCTGCACATAGGCATTGTCGGTCGACATCACCGCGCCGCCGCTCACATAGAAGTAACCGCCCGCAATCAGCGCCAGCGGCAACAGCGCGAACAGCACCTGTCGAAGCCGCGATTGCTTCGGACCCGACGCGCGAGTTCGTGTGGCGGTCTCGGCGTCGCGCGGCGCGGCGGCGGGAACAAGCTCGGGCTTGCGATCCTCCGGACGCGGCGTTTTGGAATCAGGCATTTTGGAGTCAGGCGTCTTGGAGTCAGGGGTCTCGGAATCAGGTGTCTTGGCCTCGTGGAATTCTGGTTGTTGGTTCGTGGAGGCTGGACCCCGGTCGAGGCGATACACACTGGCCTCGGCGGCGCGCGCCTTCGTCTCCGCGGCGTTGCCACGTCTGGTTTCATTCGAGTTAGCCATTGCTTGCTCTTTTTTCCCTTGCAAGTTTTTCTCCTGCACCCGGCGAAACGCACGCGTCCGCCAGATTTGCCTTCAGTTGCTGCAATGTCTTCAGCAAACGCTCCGCGTCGGCTTGCGACACTCCGGCCAGCGCCTCAGCGCGGGTGAACTCTCCGAGCTCTCGGAGCTGGGCCAGTTGCGGGCGAGCCGCCGGCGTCAGACGCAGAAGCCACTGCCGCCGGTCGGACGGATGCGCCTGCCGCTTGATCAACCCCTGGGCCTCGAGCTTGTCGACGAGACGGCCGAGCGTGATCGGCTCGATCTCCAGCAACTCGGCTAAACCGCCTTGGTGGATACCTTCGTTTTGCGCGAGGTAAGCCAGGACCTGCCATTGCGACCGCGTCGGGCCCGTCCGCCGCGCGTTCTGCTCGAAGCGCCGCTTCAGCAGGCGCGCGACCTCGTGCAGCAGAAATCCAAGCGTTGGCGGAGCAGGCGCTGGAGAAGTAGGCGCCGGAGAGTTCGGTGTTGGCGAGTTCAGTTCCATGCAGTTCCATTCATAAGCAAGCTTATAATAAGTTAAGCATGCTACAGTTCAAGAGACCACGCGATTTTTCACGCGTTTGGACACGCACAATGTTTTGAAGATATTGTTTGGCACGAAGTCCGCCGGTCACGAACCGGGAGGCTGGTTTTCGTCCGCGAAACGAAAGAAAGTTATCCGACATGTCCGACCAGTTCTCCAACCTCCAGCAGATCAGAAAGCCCGCCGTTGTCTCCAAAGGCGGCATTGTCGCGGCGCAGTCGCGCAAAGCGGCCGAGATCGGCGCGGCGGTGCTTGCCGCTGGCGGGGATTGCGTCGATGCTGTCATCGCGACCAGCTTTGCACTCGGCGTGCTCGAGCCGTGGATGAGCGGGGTTGGCGGCGGCGGGGCGATGGTGCTCTACCGCGCCAAGGAAGATCGCTGCGAGGTGATCGACTTCGGCACACGCGCGCCCTTGAGCCTGCGCGTCGAAGACTATCCGCTGACGGGAGGTGCTGCCTCCGACATCTTCCCCTGGCCGCGGGTGAAGGACGACCGCAACCTGCATGGCCCCGGCTCGATCGCGGTGCCCGGCGTGGTCGCCGGCATGGAGGAGGCGCATCGCCGCCATGCCAAATTGCCGTGGCGCGAATTGCTCGCCCCCAGCGTCACCCTCGCCGGCGAAGGTCTGTTGGTCGACTGGTGGACGGAGCATATGATCGCCAGTGCAGCCGCGGACCTGCGGCGCTATCCGGCAAGCGCGGCCGCCTATCTCGAGGACGGCCTGCCGCCCAGCCCGCAATGGGGCATCCGCTCCGTCGTGCGCCTGCCGCAGGACAAGCTCAAGGCGACGCTGGCGCATCTCGCTGCATCTGGCCCGCGCGATTTCTATCAAGGCGATCTGGCGAAGAGCATCGCCGCCGACGTGACGGCGAGCGGCGGCGCGCTGTCGGTCGAAGACCTGGCCGCCTTCCGCGCGCATCTGCGCGAGCCACTCGTCGATTCCCTATCGCGGCGGCAAGGTCTACGCGACGCCGGAATTGACCTGCGGACCGACGCTCGCGCATGCGTTGCGCCTGCTGCAAACGAATTTGCAGCCGGGCCGCGATCCGGACGCATCGGCTTACGCCGACTATGTCCTGGCGCTGCAATCGGCCTATCGCGAACGGCTGCGGGGCATGGGCGATGCCGACGGCAGGCGCGCGCTTGGCGCCGAGCACCTCGCCCCGAGCTGCACCACGCATTTCTCGATTGTCGACCGCGACGGCAACATGGCCGCGGTGACACAGACGCTGCTCTCTGGGTTCGGTTCGAAATTCGTGACGCCGCACAGCGGCATCACCATGAACAACGGCATCATGTGGTTCGACCCGACGCCGGGCACGCCGAATTCGCTGGCCCCCGGCAAGCGCTGCCTGACCAATTATACGCCGGTGGTCGCGCAAGCCACCGACGGCCGCCGCCTCGCGCTCGGCGCCTCCGGCGGGCGGCGCATCCTGCCCGCGGTGACGCAGCTACTGTCCTTCGCGATGGACTACGGCATGGACCTCGATGCGGCGATCCATCAGCCCCGCGTCGATGCCAGCGAAGGCGCGATCGTGATCGGCGACATGCGTCTGCCGGGTGAGGTGCGCGAGGCGCTGCGGCGCCGCTTCGACTATGAGGAAGCGCGGGTGCAGACCATTCCCGGAAAATTCGCTTGCCCGAGCGTGGTACTGCGCGACGGCGCGACCAACAGCGGCGCTGCCGACCCCGCGCAGCCCTGGGGCGACGCGGTCGCCGAGGGTTAATCGTACGGCGTCATTGGACCCTCGTGGTGAGGAGCACGGCAACGCCGCGCGTCTCGAACCATGAAGGCCCGTCCGCTGCGTCATTATGGTCGATCCAACCGGAAACCGCTTTAGCGAGCGCCCTCCCCAACCACCAGATCCTCGATCCTGATCGGAAAACGGCGCACGCGGACGCCCGTCGCGTGCCAGACCGCGTTGGCGACGGCACCGGCGCTGCCGGTGACGCCGATCTCGCCGACGCCCTTGATGCCGAGGGCGTTGACGTGAGGGTCGTGCTCGTCGATCGTCAGCACATCCAGCGACGGCACGTCGGCATTGACCGGCACATGATACTCCGCAAGGTTCGCATTCATGATGCGGCCGCTGCGGTGATCCATCACGGCTCCTTCGTGCAGCGCGAACGATACGCCCCAGATCATGCCGCCGAACAGCTGGCTGCGGACCAGGTGGGGATTGACGATGCGCCCGGCGGCGAACGCGCCGACCGCGCGGCTGACGCGGACCTGGCCGAGATCGGGATCGACCTTGACCTCGACAAAGACCGCGCCATGCGCGTGCATCGCATACTCCGCTTGCGCCGCGGGGTTTGGGACCCCCGTGCCGCTCGCGTCGATTTCGGCAAGACCCGCGCGGGCAAGGATATCGGCGTAGCTGTCGCTGCGCGCCTCATCGTCGCGGCGGAACAGCCGGCCGTCGCGGGCGATGACGCCGGCATTGCCGGCGCCGAACAACGGCGAGCGTTGGTCCCCGGTCGCGAGCTCGCCAAGCCTGGCGATGACAGCGGCGCCGGCGTTGTGGATCGCCATGTCCCTGCGGTCGCGGTATGGGCCGAGCCGCCGGCGATGCCGGCATCCGGCAGGTCCGAGGTGCCGGACTTGAACTCGACCCGGTCGAGGTCCAGTCCCAATCCGTCGGCCGCGATCTGGGCGAGCGCGGTCCAGGCGCCCTGCCCCATGTCGTGGGCGCCGATCTCCATCACGCCGGAGCCGTCGCGCTTGATCACCGCGCGCGCCGCGGCCTGAAACATCAGCGCCGGAAACGTCGCGGTGCCCACGCCCCAGCCGACCAGGAAACCGGCATCGTCGCGCATCTTGCGCGGCGCGAGGGTTCGCTTCGACCAACCAAAACGCTCGGCGCCTCGCGTGTAGCATTCCCGCAGGGCCTTGGAGGAGAACGGCTTGCCGGAAATCGGCTCGACCTCGGCATAATTCTTGATGCGGAAGTCGAGCGGGTCCATGCCGCAGGCCCAGGCCATTTCGTCGATCGCGCCCTCCAGCGCGATCGATCCGGTCGCCTCGCCAGGCGCGCGCATGAACAGCGGCGTGCCGGTGTCGACACGGACCGCCTCATGCGCGGTCTTGATGGCGGGACTGGCATAGAGCGTGTGGGACGCATCGGCCGCCGGCTCGAAGAAATCGTCGAACGTGCTCGTTGTGGTCTTGGCGTAATGATCGAGCGCGGTCAGACGGCCCTCGCCGTCGGCGCCGACGCGAAGCCGCTGCCGGGTCGGCGCGCGATGGCCGACCGGGCCGTACATCTGCTCGCGGCGCAGCACCAGCTTGACGGGTCTTCCGACCAGTCTGGCCGCCATGATGCCGAGAATCTGCGGCCCGGAGATCAGGCCCTTGGAGCCGAAGCCGCCGCCGAGGAACGGGCTGCGGATATGAATCTTGTCCGGCGCGATGCCGAACAATCCCGCGATCCGTCCTACCGCCATCGCCATGCCCTGGCTCGGCGTATCGATCGAGAGCGTGTCGCCGTCCCAAGCCGCCACGATCGCGTGCGGCTCCATCGCATTGTGATATTGCGGCGGCGTCTCGAAGGTCGCCTCGATGCGCTTCGATGCGGCGGCAAGCCCTGCCTCGACATCGCCGCGCTCGATCACGGCCGGATTGCCGATGCCGACGGCGGGCGGCACAAAACTCTCGTTCGAACTCGAGCCCGACGCGCGCAGCTAGAACTTCGTATTTCGGCGCAAGCAGTAAGGCCCCTTCGGTCGCAGCCTCGAGCGTCTCGGCAATCACCACCGCGATCGCCTGGTTGGCGTAACGCACCTTGTCGTTCTGCAATAGTTCCATCCGGAACATGAAAGGATGCAGCTTCGCGTCGGGGTCCTCCGCAAGCTGCGGCTTGTGCGTTGGCGTCATGACATCGACGACACCGGGATGGGCCTTGGCCGCCGCGACATCGAGAGACGTCACCCGGCCGCGCGCGATCTGGCTCGCGGCGATCACCGCATAGAGCATGCCGGGGTGATGGCGATCCGCCGCATACGGCGCCTCGCCTTTGACCTTCAGAATCCCGTCGCGGCGGGTCAGCGGCTGGCCGATGTTCGAACCATGCCGGGCATGGCGAGAGGATGAAGTGAGGCTGATCTCACGCGTCATGCAACGCTCCCGATGGAAGAAGAAAAAGGCGAAGCCGGAAGGGCGGGAATCCGCTTTGGCGTCCCCGCCGCCGCAAGCGTCAGCGCGCGGACCAGGACGCGCTGCGCAAGCTCGATCTTGAACGCGTTGTCGCCGGAAGGTTTTGCATCCGAGAGCGCGGCTTTCGCAGCCACGCGGAAGGCCGCGGGGTCGGGACGGCGGCTTGTCAGGATTTCCTCTGCCGCGCTCGCTCGCCATGGTTTCGGAGCAACGCCGCCGAGCGCAAGCCGCGCCTCGCGGATCGCACCTCCTTCGATGCGTAGCGCGGCGGCGGCCGATACGACGGCGAAGGCATAGGAGGTGCGTTCGCGAACCTTGAGATAGCGCGAATGCGCGGAGAAAGCACGCGCTTCGGCCGGCAGCCGCAGGGCGACGATCAGATCGCCTGGCTCAAGCGTATTTTCGCGCTCGGGGGTATCGCCAGGCAAACGATGCAGCGCCTCCAGTGCAATCTCGCGCCGCCCATTCCGACCTTCGATCTCTACGACCGCGTTGAGAGCGACCAGCGGCACGCAGAAATCCGACGGATGGGTGGCGATGCAGGCCTCGCTCCAGCCGAGCACGGCGTGCATGCGGTTTTCGCCCAGCCGCGCATCGCAGCCCGAGCCGGGCTCGCGCTTGTTGCAGGCGCTTGCCGTGTCGTAGAAATAGGCGCATCGCGTCCGCTGCAACAGATTGCCGCCGACGGTGGCGGCGTTGCGAAGCTGCGCCGACGCGCCTGACAATAACGCCTCGGCAATCGCCGGATAGGATGTTGCGAAATCCGCGTCATGGGCGAGATCGGCATTGCGCACCAGCGCGCCGATCCGCAAACCGCCATCGGCGAGGCGTTCGATCCGGTCGAGTCCCGGCAAATGCGTGACGTCGACCAGACGATTCGGACGCGTGATGCCGCCCTTCATCAGATCGAGCAGGTTGGTGCCGGCCGCAAGATAGGCGGCACCGGGTTGGGCGGCGGCAGCGACAGCGTCCGCAACACTCGCGGGCCTGACATATTCAAAACTCTTCATGCGGAGCGCCTCTGGTTGGCCTCGATGAGGCTCGTCTGCACATCGAGCACGGCTTCGGTGATCCCCGAATAGGCGCCGCAGCGGCAGAGATTTCCGCTCATGCCTTCGCGGATCCGCTCCGGGTCGTCGCCGGCCTGCCCTTCGTTGATCAGGCCGATCGCGCTCATGATCTGGCCCGGGGTGCAGAACCCGCACTGCAAGCCGTCACGGGCGATGAACGCGGCCTGCAGCGGATGCAACTGGTCGCCGCGCGCGACGCCTTCGATGGTCTGGATGTCGGCGCCGTCATGGCTGACGGCCAAGGCCAGGCACGAATTGATGCGCCGGCCGTCGATCAGGATCGTGCACGCGCCGCATTGGCCACGGTCACAGCCTTTTTTCGTTCCGGTCAGTTGCAGCCGCTCGCGCAACAGGTCGAGCAGCGTCACGCGAGGGTCGTCAAGCGAGATATCGCGCCGCACACCGTTAACGGTGAGGCTGATGGAGTGGTTCATGCAGGGCTCCGATCAGTGCTAAGGTCGAACGGAATCGCCGATACCGCCACCCACCGGTGGCCCAAGGTATCGATAAGGCATCGATCCGTCGCCGACTGGTGTTGCCAGCTGGCGAGGCGCATATACGGAGGGTCCCTCCGCTTTACAAGGGACGGGGGAAACAGAAAAAACCAGATGGCAGATCAGGCCGCGGAACATGTTCGAAAGCCCCGCGCCGACGCGGTCCGCAACCGCGAGCGCGTGCTTTCCGCCGCGAAAGCAGTGTTCAGCACCGGCGGCGCGGATGCAAGCCTGGAGGCGGTGGCAAGACGGGCCGGCGTCGGCATCGGCACGCTGTATCGCCACTTCCCGACGCGCGAGGCGTTGTTCGAGGCGGTGTATCGGCGCGAGGTGGAACAGCTCAGCGAACTCGCGGAACAGCTGAAAAATGAGGCCGATCCGGTCGAGGCGCTGCGAAAATGGCTGAGATCCAATGTCGAATTCGTCGCCACCAAGAAGGGCATGATGGCAGCGCTGGCGCTGGCAGCGTACGGAACATCGGAGCTTTTCACTTTTTCGTTTGATCGCCTGACCAAAGCGGTCGGCGCGCTTTTGCAGCGCGCGGTCGCGGCCGGCAAAATCCGCGCCGATATCGGTCCCGAGGACGTGCTGCGCGCGCTGGTCGGCATGTGCTACATTCACGACCAGCCCGGCTGGCAGTCGACGGTGCTGCGGCTACTGGATGTGTTCGTCGACGGCCTTCGCGTGCAACCGGCCGCGGGCCGCAAGGCGCATACCCCGTCGCGTCGCGGCGTCGCCCGGAAGCCGGCGAAGCCAAGTCGCAAGAAACCAAGTCGCAAGAAACCAAGCCGCAAGCGGTAGATTTCATCGACCGGGCCAAAAAAGCGCACGGCTCCGCTCACGCGACTGCCTTATTTTCTGTTAAGATTAAGTCAGCCGCATCGGCATGGACCGGAGCCACTCATGCGCACCGTTTTTCTGTTTCTCGCCCTGCTTTTCGCCCTCGCTTCCCCTGCCCGCGCCGCGGACGACGTCGCCGCGGCGCAAAGCGTCATCCGTTCGCAGGAGCAGGCGTTCAGCCACGACGATGCCGCGGCGGCCTATTCCTATGCGGCGCCGGCGATTCGCCAGATGTTCCCAGAGGCCAGCATCTTCCTGTCGATGGTCCAGCACACCTATGCGCCGGTCTACCGGCACAAGAGTTTCGAGTTCGGCGAGCAGCGGGCGGAAGGAAGATTGATCGCCCAGCGTGTTCACATCATCGACGCCAATGGCGACGCCTGGGAGGCGCTCTACACGCTGGAGCGGCAGCCCGACGGCAGCCTGAAGATCACCGGCTGCTCGCTGCTCAAGGCGGGGCAATCGGTGTAAGGTTCGGACCACGCGAACGGTCAGTACTTCGGCGTAATGCGCAGGTGCGTCGCTGGCTTTGGAATGGTGCCTCCGCGGATGGTTGGTTGCGCTTGCCACTTCTTGGCCAGATCGACGAGCTCCGCCGCCCGCTTCAACATTTCATCCACTCTCGCCTTGGCGTCTTGCGAGTAGGGCGGATGTTTCTTGCCAGACGGCGGCTGATGATAAGGCGCCTGATCTCGGACGTAGTCGTCGAGGAAGTCTCCAAATTGACCTGGGACCTGGTCATAGGCCGCAGCAACTTCATCGAGCGTTTCCTCCATCCTTGCCATCGAGACCAGAAAGCGTCGCCATCGATGCTCATCGAGGTCGAAATCGTCGCGTAGCATGGTTCCGGCCTGTTGGCCGTATTCGACGAGCTGCTGGATCGTCGCCTGGCTCATGGTGAGGTTGAGGCCACCCTGGTCCGGCTTGAGAACGACGTGCACGATGCGCTCGCGGTATCCGGGAAGCGTGCCTTGCAGATTGTCTTGCCAATCCTTGGCCGAATAGAGAAGCCGCGTCAGGAATCCGCCAAGGCCGCTGAAAGGCAAAATCGGCAACTGGCTCCCGCTCGCGGCTGTTGACGGCAGCCAGACATTATTGCAGTTCCGCTTGTCGTCGAAATCATCGAGAGAAATCGCAAAGGTCGGACTGTTCGGCAAAAGATGATCGAAGAAATGAATGGGAAAATTGCTCGAAAGACCCCCATCACTGAAGAGACATCGTCTCAGCTTGTTCTGCTCGTCCTTGTCGATCAGCGTGAAATCACGAGTCCACAGCGGCACCGCCGAGATCAAGCCCGGAAAGCTGAGACTCATCCGCGCGCCGACGATAAGCGGCAACCGCGCCGAATCTGGAAAATAGTAGAAGTCTCCGGCCTCTTCGGGGGGCGTGGGGAAGCGATCGCATTTACCGACAAGAAACGCGATGATCTCGCCGGGGAAGATTTTCTCCCATTCGTCCCTCCTGAAGAAGAAGCGCTTGTTGTCCATGGGCAGCGTGTACGGACGCTCCTCCATCAGGCTGGTGGTCATCATTTGCAGATTGATCGGCGGCGCGTTGTCCGGCGGCGCAAGCAGGTCGCCGAATGTGAGCGGGCTTGCTCCCTTCCGATGACCGGCGGCTTCTTCGATCAGTCTCGCGAGCCAGTCGGTAAATGCTTCCGCCCCCGACGCCGATTGTCGAATACCGGGGCAAAGGCCAAAATCGTTGGCGACAATGTCCGTGTTGGCGGCCTTCGCCAGACGCCGGATCAATCCAACAATGAGCCCGAGCAGCGCCAGCAGCAAGCCGAAAGCGACCAAGCCGCCGTTGCAACGGACCACGGCTATCGCCGTTACGATGGCGCCGGGCAAGACGCCCAGCAGCGCACTCAGCCAATAGCCGCGGATCGCAGCCGTGACGATTGCGGCGAACCGTCCCAGCCCGGTTTTCGCCTTCAGGGCGGCAACGAAGATATCGAACAGGGGCTTCAGAACCGGCGTCGGCTGAAACAGGGAAAGAAGGTTGGGGCCGACCTCCTGAGGGATCCTTGCTACCCGGTCGAAGCCGGCATCTTTGATCGGTCTGCCATATTCCGCCGCGGCCGCCGCTGCGGCAGCTATCGCACCTGCGGAAGTGCCGCCGATGTTTGAAAATCGAAACTTTTCGGCGAGCGCGACCAGCGCGAGCGGATAGACCACGCCGCTGGTGATGCCACCCTTCATGACGATGTCGCAAGATTGCGCCGGCTTTTCAGACATGGTCATCGGATTCCTCCTCTTGAGAGAGATGCAATGTGCCGCCAGACCGTCACAATCTCAAGTAGAGACACGCAAAGGCGCGCCGCAGCAAGCGCGCCGAAAGGACGCGGGCGGGGGCGTATTGCGGAAGGCATCGAGTTCGGCCGGACTCCGGCAAATCACCGGCGTCTTGAACCGCGCCAGCCGGTGTGCCGCACTTCACGCCATCACGAGCCGCGAGCGCGCGCGGATCAACAGCCCGGCCATGATCGCGATATTGAGCGCGTTCCAGGCAACACCATTGGCAAACGCGGCGGCGTAGGAGCCGGTGGCGTCGAAGATCACGCCGGAGACCCAGCCGCCGAACGACATGCCGAACACGGAGGCGAAGATCACGATGCCGACCCGGGTGGCGGCCTCGCGCGCCGGCATCGCCTCGCGCACGATGATGGCATAGCAGGGCACGATGCCGCCCTGGAACAGCCCGAACATCGCGGAGATCAGATAGAGCGAGGTCAAGCTGTCGAAGTAAAGATAGAACAAGAGCGCAAAGGCCTGCGCCACCGACCCGATCAGCAGCGTGCGGATGCCGCCGATCCTGTCGGCGAGAAATCCCGAGCCGATCCGGCTGACGATGCCGAACCCCATCATCACCGACAGCATCTCGGCGCCGCGCGCCACGCCGTAGCCGAGATCGCCGCAATAGGCGACGATGTGGACCTGCGGCATCGCCATCGCCACGCAGCAGGCGATGCTGGCGATGCACAACAGCACGGTGAGCGCATTGGTCGACAGCTGCAGGTCGACGCGCGGCGGCGGCGCATTGGCGTGATCGCGGACCTTGTCGTCGCCGATCTGGCTGCGCAGCACCAACAGCAGCAACGTCATCGTCACCGCGCAGAAAATACCGATCGCAATATGGGTGGTGCGCCAGCCGGCCGACTGCACGCCCCAATTGACCAGCGGCGGCCACACCGTGCCCGCGACATAGTTGCCGCTGGCGACGATGGTCACCGCGAGCCCGCGATAGCGTTCGAACCAGTGCGAGGCCTCCGCCATCAGCGGCGCGAAGGTCGCGGATGTGCCGAGCCCAATCAGGAAATAGATCGCGATGAACTGCCACAGCGTCGCCGACAGCCCGGCCAGCACATAGGAAGCGCCGAGCAACGCGATACTCAACGCCATCGCCGCGACGATGCCGAACCGGTCGGTGATCCTGCCGGTGACGACGCCGCCAAGGCCGAAACCCATCATGAACATGGTGAAGGCGAGCGACACCGCGCCGCGACTGGCAGCGAATTCGGCCTGCACGGTCGGCAGCACCACCACGACCGACCACATGCCCACCGCGCCGATCGAGCCGATCACGAGCGCAAGGCATAGCCGCACCCAGGCCTGACCGGAGTCGGGCGTGAAAGCGCCGGGTTGGTGAGGTCGGTCGGACGGGGCGTGCACGGCTCACAGCTTGATCACCTATTGCCCCAAGGTCAAGCAACGTGGCGCGATATTAGGCATGCGGCAGCAAGACAACAGCGCCGGGGCCCATTCCGGGTCGACAAGGTAATATCAACCCGAAACTCGATATTCCCGGATACGCCATCACCATTAGGCCACAGGGATGATGTCGGTGCACGAAGCGCGGTGAACATCGGATAGGCGGACAACCGCGATCCGAAAATCGAAGGAAAATAGAGTGCCGAAAGCAAAGAAGTCCGCCATTGCCCTCATCGTGGCATGCCTTTCGAGTACCGCTGCGTTTGCCCATGCGGACCTGCAATCGGCCGAGCCCGCCGCCGGTTCGGCGGCAACGATCTCGCCCACGCAGATACGGATCACTTTCTCCGAAGCGGTAATCCCTAAATTCTCGGGCGTGGCGTTGAAGGATCAAGCTGGAAAGCTGATCCCAACTGGAAACGCGGCAGTCGATCCCGCCAACAAGAGTGTGCTGGTTGTGCCGATCAGCGAAGCGTTGCCGGCCGGAAACTACAAAGTCGAATGGCACGCCGTCTCGGAAGATACCCATCGGGTGAAAGGTACCTATTCGTTCAGCGTGCACCCCTGACGTGGGTCGCGGCCTGCAAGGTCCTTGCTTCGAACAAACCGAGCTCTCCGGCGAGCAACCGAGATAACCATGTGATCTCTCGCGCTTTTGCCTGTCGGAACCTTGGTTGGCAAATATGTGAAGCGATGCATCTTCCAAACTTCTCGATCCCGTGTGATGTTGGGCGATGACTCTTCGCCGGCTCATAGGTCGCCTGCTCGCGCTCTTCGTGATTACGGGACTGGTGCTTGCCCCGGTATCCCGGCACGCCATGGCCGGGACGCCTTCGGTTGCGGCGATGGCGGACGATATGTCCACGTCCGCGACTGCGGACGATATGTCCATGGCCGGCGAGATGAGAAGCGACATGCCGTGCTGTCCGTCAAAGGCTCCGGCACCGATCGGCTGCGATCAGTGCGTCTTGATGGCGGCCTGCATGAGCCAGTGTTTCGCCGGCGTTTCAGCGGTCTTGTTCCGTCCGCCGTTTGCGACTTCCGGCAAGATTGCGCCGCTGCAAAATGATGCATGGCCCGAGGGCCTAGGCCACCCGCCCCCCGAGCATCCTCCTCGAATTTTGGTCTGATCGGCGTTCCAGCGCCGTTGCTACTGCGTGGTCCCAAGGCCGCGCGGATCGACGCATGCCGCCTTGCGGCGACCAAAAACACTGAGGACATAAAATGAAGACTTCTCGTCACCCGCGCGCCCTTCAGGCTGCGCTGATCGGCCTTGCCATGACCGCTTCGGTCACCGTCGCACGCGCCGACATCAAGGACTACAAGTTCGAACTCGTCGACCAGACCGTGCAGGCCGGCCCCGACAAGGTCATCACCGTCCGGCTCTTGAATACCAAGACCGGCAAGCCGGTGCCTGAGGCCCTTATCTTCGCGGCCCGTCTCGACATGGGCCCGGACGGGATGCAGGAGATGGCGACCAGGATTGTGCCGATGCCCGGCGGAGAGCCCGGCATCTACAAGTTCAAGGCCAATTTCAGCATGGCCGGCCACTGGCAGCTTTCGCTCGGCGCCAAGGTTCAGGGCGAGACCGGCACCGTCGAAACCAAGTTCGTCATCACGGCGCAGAAATGACCCGCGCCATCTTCACCAGCGCCACCGTCGCCGCGTTGATCGCGGCGACGGGAGGCGGGTTCATGGCTGGTCGCGCGCAGCGGCAGCCGTCCGAAATACCAGGCATGGCCGTGCTAACATCAGCGGCCGCGCAGGAGGGCGGCGCGCCGGTCTACTATCAGGACCCGGATGGCCGCCCACTTTATTCGCTGACGCCTGCGAAGACGCCGGACGGTCGCGACTATCGCGCCGTGCCGGCCAGCGCCGACGTCAACTTCGAACACGCCGCCACGCCCGAGACCGCGCAGGCGGCGCCTGCGGATCGAAAGATCAAATACTATCGCAATCCGATGGGACTGGCGGACACCTCGCCGGTGCCGAAAAAGATTCCATGGGGATGGACTACATCCCCGTGTTCGAGGGCGACGATGCCGACGACGGCTCGGTCAAGCTTTCTCCCGGCAAGATTCAGCGCACCGGCGTCAAGTCCGAGCCCGCGGCGCGGCGGGTGATCCGGACGATGGTGCGGGCGCCGGGAACGATCCAACTCGATGAGCGCCGCGTCTCCGTCATCTCGATGCGATCGGAAAGCTGGGTGCAGAAGGTCGCCGACGTCACCACCGGCACAAAGGTCAAGATGGGCCAGCCGTTGATGGAAATCTACAGCCCGGCAGTATCTTCGGCCGCCGCCGAATACATCGCGACGATCAGTTCCAAGACGACCGCCGGCGAAGGGGGGTACGGACACGGATCGCGGCAGCGGGTGATGAACCTCGACGTTCCGGAGTCCGCAATCGTCGCCATGGAGAAGAGTCACGTCGTTCCAATTGCGATTGACTGGACCGCGCCGCGCGACGGCATCGTGCTGGAGCGCAACGCCATCGAAGGCATGCGGGCGCAGCCGGGCGACGTGCTGTTTCGTGTCGCGGACACCTCCGTCGTGTGGGCGATGGTCGATGTTGCGGAACGCGACCTCGGTTCAATCGCGGTCGGACAGCCGGTCGTCGTGAAGGCGCGGAGTTTTCCGGGACGACAATTTGCCGGAAACATCAGCGTGGTCTATCCGCAGGTCAACCGGGAGACGCGAACCGCGCGCGTGCGGATCGAGTTGCCAAATGCGGACCTCGCTTTGCTTCCCGATATGTATGTGGATGCCGAGATCGACACCGGCAATCCGGAGCCGGTGCTTGCGATCCCGGACAACGCGGTGCTCGACACCGGCAGCAAGCAGGCCGTCTTCATCGACAAGGGCGAGGGTCGTTTCGAACCGCGCGCCGTCAAGCTCGGCCATCGCGGCGACGGCTACGTCGAGATTCGCAAGGGCATCGCCGAGGGCGAGCCGGTCGTGGTTTCGGCCAACTTCCTGATCGATGCGGAGAGCAACCTCGAGACGGCGCTGAAGGGATTCTCGGGCGCGGGAGATAAGCCATGATCGCCCGCGTCATCGCCTGGTCGGCCCGCAACCTGCTGCTGGTGCTGTTCGGGACCGGCTTCGCCGCGGCGGCAGGCATCTACGCGCTGGTCCATCTGCCGCTCGACGCGATACCGGACCTCTCCGACACGCAGGTGATCGTCTACACGGAGTATCCGGGGCAAGCGCCGCAGGTCATCGAGGACCAGGTCACCTACCCGCTGACCACGGCGATGCTGACGGTGCCGCGATCGAAGGTGGTGCGTGGATTCTCCTTCTTCGGCGTCTCCTTCGTCTACGTGATCTTCGAAGACGGCACCGACATCTATTGGGCGCGTTCGCGCGTGCTCGAATTCCTCAACGGCGCGGCGGCGCGGCTGCCGGCGGGCGTCACGCCGATCATCGGCCCGGACGCGACCGGCGTCGGATGGGTCTACCAATATGCCGTGATGTCGAAGGAACTGAACCTCGCCGACACCCGCACCATCCAGGACTGGAATCTGAAGTTCGCGCTCGCCAAGGCCGAAGGTGTCGCCGAGGTGGCAAGCGTCGGCGGCTTCGTCAAGCAATACAACGTCGTGCTCGATCCGCAGCGCATGCGCGATCTCGGCATCACCATGCAGAAGATCCGCGACGCCATCCGCGCCAGCAACGCCGACGTCGGCGGCCGCACCGTGGAGCTCTCGGAGTTCGAATACGTCATCCGCGGCAGGGGCTACCTGAAAGACGTCAACGACCTCGGCAACATCGTGCTGAAGACCAACAACGGCACGCCGGTCCTGCTGCGCGACGTCGCCCGGATCGAGATTGGCCCCGACGAGCGGCGCGGCATCACCGAACTCAACGGCGAAGGCGAGGTCGCGAGCGGCATCGTGCTGCAGCGCTTCGGCGTCAACGCGCTCGACGTCATCGAGAACGTCAAGAAGCGCTTCAAGGAAATCGCCTCGAGCCTGCCGAAATCGATCGAGATCGTGCCGGTCTACGACCGTTCGAACCTCATCATCGCGGCGATCGACACGCTCAAGCACACGCTGTTCGAGGAGAGCGTGGTGGTGGCGCTGGTGTGCATCGTGTTCCTGCTGCATGTTCGTAGCGCGCTGGTTGCGATCCTGATGCTGCCGGTCGGCGTAGTGATGGCGTTCGGCGCCATGAAGCTGCTCGGGCTCGGCTCCAACATCATGAGCCTCGGCGGGATTGCGATTGCGATCGGCGCGATGGTCGATGCGGCGATCGTGATGATCGAGAACGCGCACAAGCATCTCGAACGAGCCGAGCCAGGCAAGTCGCGCATCGAAATCCTGATTAGTGCGGCTTCCGAAGTCGGACCGGCACTGTTCTTCAGCCTCTTGATCATCACCGTGTCGTTCATGCCGATCTTCACGCTGGAATTGCAGGAAGGACGGCTGTTCAGCCCGCTGGCGTTCACCAAGACCTTTTCCATGGCGGCGGCCGCGCTGCTGTCGGTCACGCTGGTGCCGGCGCTGATGGTGATCTTCGTCCGCGGCCGGATCGTCCCCGAGCATCGCAATCCCATCAACCGCCTCCTGATCTGGATCTACCGGCCCGTCATCAAGGCCGTGATGCGCGCCAAGACGCTGGTGATCGGGCTCGCGCTCGCCGTGCTCGCGGTAACCATCTGGCCGGCCGGCCGGCTCGGGACCGAGTTCATGCCCAACCTCAACGAGGGCACGCTGCTCTACATGCCGACGACACTCCCCGGCATCTCCGTCACCAAGGCCGGCGAACTGCTGCAGATGCAGGACAGGATCATCCGGTCATTTCCAGAGGTGACGTCGGTTTACGGCAAGGCCGGCCGGGCCGAGACCGCGACCGATCCGGCGCCGCCCGAAATGTTCGAGACCATCATCAACCTCAAGCCGAAGCAGGAATGGCGTCCCGGCCTGACGATCGACGGCCTGATCGCGGAAATGGACAAGGCGCTGCAGTTTCCTGGCGTCTCCAACGCGTGGACGATGCCGATCAAGGCACGAATCGACATGTTGTCGACCGGCATCCGGACGCCGGTCGGCGTCAAGGTGATCGGCACCGACCTGGTCGAAATGGACAGGCTCGCCAAGCAGATCGAACAGGTCCTGAAAGCCGTGCCCGGCACCTCCTCGGCCTACGCCGAGCGCGGCATCGGCGGCTACTATCTCGACATCACGCCGGACCGCGCGGCGCTGGCGCGCTACGGCATCATGGTCCAGGACGTCCAGGACACGATCGCGACCGCGCTTGGCGGCCAGACCGTGACGACGACGGTCGAAGGCCGGCAGCGCTTCACCGTCAACATGCGCTATCCGCGCGACCTCAGGGACAATCCGCTAGCAATCGCCAACGACGTGCTGGTGCCGATGCCGGCCGGCGGCGCCGTGCCGCTCGGCGAAGTGGCCAAGGTCGCGCCGGCGCGCGGGCCGACCACGATCCGGACCGAGAACGGTCAGTTGGCGACCTACATCTACGTCGACATCCGCGACCGCGATCTCGGCGGCTACGTCACTGAGGCACAGCGCGCCGTCGAGGCCAGCATCCAGTTCCCGCCCGGTTATTACCTGATGTGGAGCGGCCAGTACGAATACCTCGAACGCGCGACGGCGAGGCTGAAGATCGTCGTGCCGGTGACGCTATCGATCATCTTCCTCCTGCTGTATCTGAACTTCCGGTCGATCACCGAGACGATGATCGTGATGCTGTCGCTGCCGTTCGCGCTGGTCGGCGGTCTCTGGCTGATGTGGTGGCTCGGCTTCAATCTCTCGGTCGCCGTCGTCGTCGGTTTCATCGCCCTGGCCGGCGTCGCCGCCGAGACCGGCGTGGTGATGCTGATTTATCTCAACCATGCGCTCGCTGAGATCAAAGCCAAATGCGACGCTCAAGGTCGCGGGTTAACCCGACAGGATCTCTATGAAGCCGTCATGGAAGGTGCGGTGGAGCGCGTACGTCCGAAGATGATGACGGTCGTCGCCATCATGGCGGGCCTGCTGCCGATCCTGTGGAGCACCGGCACAGGCTCAGAGATCATGCAGCGCATCGCGGTGCCGATGATCGGCGGCATGATCTCCTCGACCTTGCTGACGCTGATCGTGATCCCGGCGATCTTCGCCTTGGTCAAGGGCTTCGGCTTGTCCCGATACTCCGACGCCGGATATCGACAGGCCGCTTGAACGCACGGAGCGCGTGGCGCAGCAAGCCGCGTGAGGTGAAGTCATGATGGACACTCCGATGCACGGGAGACGACCACGCGAGGGATCAATCCACGGGGTGCAAAGCTGCGACAACGCTTTCCAGCACCGCCAGGGCATCTCTGGTGCCGTCGGCCTCGCCCTTTTCGAAGTCCGCGCCGCTCTGTCCCATGGTATTGGTGACATGGGCCAGACAGAGAACCGAAACGCCGACCGATCGCGCGAAGGTGTAAAGGGCGGCGGCCTCCATCTCGACGGCAAGAATCCCCTTGTTTCGGGCCGCCTCAATCGCCTCCGCCGTCTCGCGAAACGGCGCGTCCGTGGTCCAGGCGGCGCCGACGACGACGCAGGGTCCGCCTTTCGAGGCGGCCTTCGCCGCAATTTCGACAAGCCGTGGGTCGGCCTCGGCGAAGTCGGCGGGCGGGGCGTAATGGTAGCTCGTCCCTTCGTCACGTAGCGCCCGGTCGATGATGACGAAATAGGGCGGCGGTCCCGAAGCCACGACCTGACCGGCCGACGTGAGGCTCACGAGCAGCCGGCAGCCGCTGGCGAACAATTCTTCCGCCACCAGGACTGCGAAGGAGGCGCCAACGACGCGTCCGAGAATGCCGACCTGCTGACCGGCGAGGGAGAAAGTATCCAGTTCGGTGTGGTAGCAGGGCCAACCTTCGAAGGGCTTGGCTTTCGCCGTCTCGCGAAGCCTGCGTACCAGGTCGCCGTCGGGATCGAGCAGACACACCGGCGGCACCGGGACTGCCTTGAGATTCTTTTGGCGTCTGGCCTCGCGCAACAGCGCCGAGGGCACAAAGATGGAGGGTGACGATGCGTTCTTGTTGTCCAGTAACGGCGTAACCATCTTTATCAGACCTTGCAGAAGTACGAGTGCAAAAGTGCGAGAAGGAGACGTTCATGAGCGATGTCGGCAGAAAGGCCCATTGGGAGGACGTTTACACCACTAAAGGCGAAAAAGAAGTCAGCTGGTATCAGGAAAGCCCGGCGCCATCGCTTGAACTGATCGCCCTCGCGGCTCTCCCGCGCGAAGCGTCCATCATCGATATCGGAGGCGGCGCGTCACGACTTGTCGATGCCCTCGTCGACCAAGATGTCCGGAGGATGACGGTTTTGGACCTCTCTGCCGCCGCTCTCGATGCCGCCAAGCGGCGTCTCGGTGACAAGGCCGCAACTGTCCGCTGGGAGGTTGCCGATGTCACGAAATGGCAGCCATCCCAGACCTACGATTTGTGGCATGATCGAGCGGCCTTCCATTTCTTGACCGATCGGGCGGATCAAGCCGCTTATGTCGACCGGCTCAGGAAAGCCGTTAAGCCCGGAGGCTATGTCATCATTGGAACCTTTGCCTTGGATGGCCCGGAGAGATGCAGCGGGTTGCCGATCGTTCGACACGATACAGCCTCGCTGTCCGCACTTTTGGGAACCGATTTCAAATTGATCGATGCGCGACGACATGATCACGCGACACCTTGGGGTGCCCTGCAGCGGTTCCAGTTCGGCACGTTTCGTCGGGTGTAGCGCCTACCACTGCGATTGAGAACATCAGGAGCGGGCAATGGGTTTCTATAGCGACATTATCCTGCCGACGCTCTGCGATCTTGCGATGCGCAACAAGCAGCTTGTGCCATTTCGCGAGCGTGTGATTGGCGCCGCGGAAGGCAGGGTGCTCGAGATCGGCGTCGGCTCGGGGCTGAACCTGCCGTTCTATCGCCAGCCCGTGCGCGAGGTGCTGGCGCTCGAACCGGCGCCAAGGCTCGTGCAGATGGCTCGAAGCGCTTCACGTGCGACCGCCATGCCGGTCACCTTCCTCGAGGCCTCCGCCGAGGCGATCCCGCTTGATCGACATAGCGTCGATACCATCGTCACAACCTGGACCTTGTGCTCGATTCCGCTGGTCCCTACCGCCCTTGCAGAGATGCGGCGGGTCTTGCGGCCGGGTGGCAAGCTTCTGTTTATCGAGCACGGCCTCGCTCCCGATGAGGGCGTGCGTCGCTGGCAGGATCGGCTGACGCCGATCTGGCGGTCTTGCAGTGGAGGCTGTCACCTCAACCGCCCGATTGCTTCCATGATTGAAACGGCGGGTTTTCGCATTGACCGGATCGAGACCGGCTATATTCTCGGGCCGAAGCCGATGACCTTCATGTACGAAGGCAGCGCGCGGCCGGCTTGATCTGATGCGGTTGCGGCAGACAGTTCCCCCTCACAGTCCGACGGTGGCGCGAATGCTCTGGGAGTCCTCCATTGGCGTGCGTCAGCAGGCGCGAACAGGACGTCATCCGTTCGCCGCGCCACGCTTTGATCGGCTCGCCGTCTCGCCCGCCGCAAGTTCGATGATTTCCGCCGTAATTTCTTCCTGACGCACGATTCGTTGCGTCGCCTGCAACGCAGAAAGCTGGCGATCGATCTGGCGATGTGCCGAAGCCATCGCTTCCATGCGCGCCTCGTTCTCCGCGGCGAAGGCATGCAGCGCGGTCTTGCAAAGCTGCGCGTGGACGTAATCGGCCGTAAGCTCGATCAGGAGCGGTTCAGCCGCCAGGTTCGTGATCGGCGTGTCGGCGTTCGTAAGATGCGGAAAAGCCGGTGAGGTCGAGAGGGAACAAGCGGCGGCGTTCGACCTGGATGGCATGTCCGGGTTGCCATTGGCTGAAGACGGCGTCGAGACGATCGATGGCTCCCCTGGCGAAGCCGGCATAGAGCGCTTCGGAGATCCGGTCGGCAAGTCTGGGAACGCCCGAGCGAATGCGACGGCATCGGGCTGTTCCACGCGGCATGGACGCCTCGTTCAACGGCGATGGCATTGCCCCGCGTACCGATCAGGAAAAGCTCGGAGGTGGAGAGATCCTTGCCGACCGCATCGAGAACCCGCTCGCTGAAGGCGCCGGCAAATCCCTGCTCGGCACAGAACAGCACCAGTGCCGGTCGAGCCGATCGGCGCGCCGCAACTGAGCGGCCAGGAGGGACCAGCGGGAGGGTTCGTCCAATGGCGAGCGCGATCGTCGCGGCGTAGCTGTCGACGGCCAGAAGCTGGCTGCGCGCCTGCTGGGCGCGTGCCGCCGCAATGCCGCGCATCGCATTCACAACGGCGCCGAGCTGGCGGATACCGTCGATGCGCGCGCTGATGTCGGCGAGGCGCTCGGTCATGGCTGGCCCGCGACCTCTGGCGCAGCCGTCGCCGGATGCAGCGTCTGAACATATTTCCGCAGTGCGTCGCGGATTGCCTGTCTCCCGGCGTCGTCGAGCGTGCCGGTATCCTGGATGCGGCCGACGATGTCCGGGACATCGCGGTCCAGCATCTTGCTCAGACCTTGCCGGAACATGGCCACAGTCGGCAGCGGCAGCGGATCCAAAGTGCCGGATTGCACCGCCAGAACCAAGGCCACCTCGTCGGCAAGCCGCAGCGGAGCATGCTGCGGCTGGTCCAGAATTGCGCGAATTCGCGCGCCCTTGGGTCAGTTGATTGCGGACCCTCACGTCCGGCATTCCGCCGAAGCGGGTGAAGGTCTCCAATTCAAGGAACTGAGCATAGTCGAGGCGCAGCGTCTCCGCCGCCTCTCGAAGCGCATGCGCCTGGGTCTTGCCGCCGACCCGGCTGACGCTGGTGCCGACGTCGACTGCGGGCTTCTGCCCTTCATGGAACAGCTTGGCATCCAGCACGATCTGACCGTCGGTGATCGAAATCAGATTGGTCGGAATGTAGGCGCTGAGGTTGCCCGCGTCGGTCTCGGCGATCGGTAGCGCCGTCAGGGAACCGCCACCCCTTTCCTGCGATAGCTTGGCGGCTCTTTCGAGCAGCCGTGCATGAACATAGAAGATGTCGCCGGGGTAGGCCTCGCGGCCGGGCGACTGTCGGGTGAGCAGGGCAATCTCGCGGTGGCTTGCCGCGTGCTTGGTCAGGTCGTCGACCACGATCAGGGCGTGCTGGCCGCGATCGCGAAAATATTCCGCCATGGTGAAGGCGGCGAAGGGCGCGATCCATTGCAATCCCGGTGAACTCGACGACCCCGCCACGACGATGATGCAGCGCTCGGGGGCGCCGAAGGCCGTGATCGCGTCGATGGCGCGACGCACGCTGGAGCTCTTCTGACCGACGGCGACATAAACGCAGATCATGTCGCTGGTCTTCTGATTGATGATGGTGTCGATCGCGATCGTGGTCTTGCCAATGGCGCGGTCGCCGATGATGAGTTCGCGCTGGCCTCGGCCAAGGGCGAACAGCGTATCGACGACCACGAGGCCGGTCTGAACCGGCTGGGTCACCAGATCGCGGTCGATGATGGCGGGTGCCGGGCGCTCGATCGGCTCGCCGCATATCGGTGATCACCGGCCCCTTGCCGTCGAGCGGACGTCCAAGCGGATCGACGATACGCCCGAGAAGTGCCGGTCCCACCGGCACGCGCACGACGTCGCCGGTGCCGCGCACGGTATCGCCGGCCTCGATCGCATTGACGTCGTCGAACAGCACGCAGCCGACCCGGCCGGGCTCCAGCACCTGCGCGAAACCGAACTGACCCCTGTCGAACCGCAGCAATTCGTCGAGCCGGACGCTCGGGCAGTCCCGATACCAGCGCGATGCCGTCTCCGACCTCTTCCACCCGGCCGATCTGCTCGGTTTGCGGTCCAAGCGACAGGGCGCCAAGCCTCTTGCGCGCGTTCTCGAGCCAGGCGCCTGCGGAGGTCTCAGGATCGTTTGTCATGCGCGAGGTCCGCAAGGATCTTGGCGAGATCGGCGCGCCAGCTGTTGGCGACGACGAGATGAGGGCCGCGCAGTTCGAGGCCGGCGATCAGCGCGGGATCCACCTTGAAGTTGATTTGCGGACAAGCTCCGAATGCCTCGCCGATCAATTTTCGGTAACGCTCGCTGTCCTCCGGTTCGATCGGGGTCGCGCTGATCGCTTCGAGCGCGACGCCATTGGCGGCGACGGCGTCGCGTACATTTTCCGGAAGGTGCCGAATCTCCCGAAGCAGCCAGTCGAGGAAGGCGGCGCTGACGACCGGGCCATCGAGGCGGGCGACCAGGCGTTGCGCAATTTCGACCGCGAGCAGGCCGGCCCGCTCGCTTCCAGGCCGCCTCGGCGGCGTCCCGCTCTTTCTCGATCGCCGTCCTCGCCGCGGTCTCCAGCGTGGCCGCCTCCTTGGCGGCCGCGGCAAGCATCGTCGTGCGCGCTTTTTCCGCGGCTTCGTGCGCTGCGGCGATGATCGCCTCTCGTTCCCCCTCGAAGCCGGCGCGCGTCCGCTCGATCTCCGCCAGTGCGTCTGCCGCCTGGCTGCGCTTCGTCTCGGCTTCGGTCAGAATCTGTTGCGCGGTGGCGCGACGCTGCGCGATCATGGCCGCCACAGGGCGCCAGAAGAACCGCGCCAGCAGCCATACCAGGATGATGACGTTGACGGCCTGGATACCAAGCGTCCACCAATCGATGGTCATGGCATCATTTCAGCAGCGGGTTGGCGAACAACAGCAGCAGCGCGATCACCAGGCAATAGATTGCCATGGTCTCGATCATCGCCAGCCCGACGAACAGCGTGCGCGAGATGGTATTGGCAGCTTCGGGCTGCCGGGCGATCGCGTCCATGGCGGCGGCGACTGCGCGCCCCTCGGCAAGCGCCGGGCCGATCGCCCCGAACGAGACCGCCAGCGCGGCCGATATGATGCTGACGAAAGCTAACCAGTTCATGGAAGCGTCCTTTGGCTGGAGGTGTCCGTATCCGGCTCTCCCTCGTTGACCGCTCCGGCGATGAAGACCATCGCCAGGACCGAGAAAATGTAGGCCTGCACCACGCCGGTGAGGAGATCGAGCGCCATCAGCGGGATCGGCACCAGCAGGCCGGCGAGCGACAGAACGATCCCGATCACGAAGACGCCGCTCATCACATTGCCGAACAGGCGCACCAGCAGCGAGAATGTTCGCGTCAGGCTCTCGATGAAATTCAACGGGATCATGATCGGGTTCGGTGACGCGAAGGTCGAAAGATAACCTCGCACGCCGCCCGCCCGAATGCCGAACCAGATCACGGCAACGAAGACCAGCAGCGCGAGTGCGGCGTCGGTCTCAAGATGGGCCGTCGGCGGTTCGACGCCGGGAACCAGCGAGGACCAGTTGGCGACGAAAATGAAGACGAACAATGTGCCGATGAAAGCGCGATAAGGCGCCGGTTCGACCCGCATCGTATCGCGGATCTGGCTGTCCACGGTATCGACGACCAGTTCGAACGCCGCCTGGCTTGCCGAGGGGATCAGCGTGAGACGGTGGGCAACGAGAATGCCTCCGAGAACCAGGACCAGCATGATGACCCAGGTTGTCGCAACGCCGGCGGTGATCGGCACCGGACCGAGGTGGAAGAGCGCGACGCTGGCGAGTGGCGAGGTCATGGTGCAGCCTCCCGAACCCCGTTGATGACGGCGAAACGCGCGGCGAGGACGCCGAGCGCCATGGTAAGCAACGGCAACGCGCCTTCGAGGCTCGCCAACGCCAGTACGCCGCCCAAGAGCAGCGAAGCGGCCGATCATCAGCGCGATGATCGCGGCGAGCTTTCCGCGATCGGCAAAGCGGCGGGCGCTCCACCACAGGCTGCGGAAATACAAGATGCCGAGCGCGAACCCGGCGCCGAAATGGATGGCAAGACCGAGCAGCACGGCCCAGGCCGGCGGCAGATCGAACGAGGGAATGCTCATGCGCTCTGCATCCATTTCCAGGCGGACCAGCATCCCAGCGCCAGCCCGAGCATGAGGAGGGGGGCGGTCCAGAACAGTCCGGAGTTGAATTTCTGATCGAGCCAATGGCCGGCGAAGACGCCGATCAACAACGGCACGACGATGATCCAACCGAGCACGCCGATCTGGGCGAGCCTGCGTGTGACCGATGGATCACCCTCGCGCAGCCAGCGCGCGTGGCGTTCGCCGCGCAGCCGAACCTCCTTGACCAGCAGATCCTTTTCAGTCGACCCGGCCTCGGACACAGGCGGCGGCGCTTGCTCCGGCGCGGTCATGAGAACATCTCCAAACGATCGCGCTGGTCGGACCGAAGGTGGCGCATGATCTGCCGGATGGCATTGAGCTGCAGGCGGGTGCTCTCGACGTGTTCCGTCCGTTCGGTCTCGATATCGGCGCGGAAACGCGCCAGCACCGTTTTGTCGAGGGCCGCGAGATCGTCACCCGGCACCGCCTCGCGGGTCGCAATGGCGATGTCGCGCCCGCCGGCCACGGTGAGGACGCCACGGCGCACGGCGCAATAATGCCGCGTGTCTGTTGCTGCTCTCCCAGCTCACGACGGAAATCGTGAGGCTGGTGAGGAAATCCGCGTGACGAGGCAATATCCCGAAGCTGCCGGTGGCGTCTTCGGCCCGCACGGCAAGAACTCCGTCTTCATCGATCACGACCGCGAGCGGCGTGACAATGTGCAGCCTCACGACGCGCCTTCCTTTCTGGCGGCCGCGGCCTCCTTTTGGCGCGCCTCATCCAGGGTCCCGACCATATAGAGCGAGCTCTCGGCCCAATCGTCGGTCTCGCCGTCGAGAATGGCGCGGCAACCGGCGAGCGTGTCGGCACGCGAGACGCTGCGGCCGGGCATGCCGGTAAAGGCCTCGGTGACGGCGAACGGCTGGCTGAGGAAACGCTGCAGACGCCGCGCGCGCTTCACGATCAGCCGATCGTTCGCGCCAAGTTCTTCCACCCCGAGCAGCGCAATGATGTCCTGCAGGTCCTTGAAACGGGCCAGCGCCTCGCGGGCCCGTTCGGCGATAAGATAGTGCTCCTCGCCCACGACCAGAGGATCAAGCAGCACGGATGACGAGGCGAGCGGATCGATGGCCGGATAGAAGCCTTGCGCCGCCAGCCTGCGCGACAACATGATGACGCTGTCGGTATGGCTCGATATCGCCGTCACCGCCGGATCGGTGAAATCGTCGGCCGGAACATAGACGGCCTGGATCGCGGTGACGGCCGCACCGGCGACCGATGCGATCCGCTCCTGCAGCGAAGCCACTTCGGTCGCCAGCGTCGGCTGATAGCCGACCCGCGAGGGCAGACGTCCGAGCAGGCTCGACAACTCGCTGCCCGCCTGGACGAAGCGGAAGACGTTGTCCATCAGCAGCAGCACATTCTGGTGCTTCTGGTCGCGGAAATACTCCGCGACCGTCAATGCGGTGAGCGGCACCCGCCACCGGGCTCCCGGCGGCTCGTTCATTTGTCCGTAGACCAGCACCGTGCGAGCGAGGACTCCCGACGCCTGCATATCGGTCAGGAGCTCATGGCCCTCGCGCGAGCGCTCGCCGACGCCGGCGAAGACCGAGATGCCCTGGTATTTCTCGACCATGGCATGGATCAGCTCCATGACCAGCACGGTCTTGCCGACACCGGCCCCGCCGAACATCGCGGCCTTGCCGCCTTGCGCAAGCGGCGCAAGCAGGTCGATCACCTTGATGCCGGTCTCGAACACCGCACTGGTCGAGGTCTCCTGGTCGAGCGCCGGCGGCGGATTGTGGATGCCGCGACGCGGGGTATCGGACGCGAGCTCCGGCCCGCGGTCGCAGACCGTTCCGACGACATCGAGCAGGCGCCCAAGAACGGCATCGCCGACCGGAACCGAAATCGGCGCACCGGTCGCGCGCACCTTGGTGCTGCGCGCGAGCCCGGCGGTTGCCTGCAGCGCGATGCCGCGGACGGTCGAAGGGTCGACGTGGCTGTGCACTTCGAGGACCAGCCGTTCCGGCCGATCCCATTCGACGATCAGAGCGGTGTTGATGGGCGGCAGCGTTTCGCCGTCGAAGCTGACATCGACGACGGCGCCTCGAACCGATACGACTGTCCCCATTGACGACGCGGGATTCATGGCTGGTCCATTGTTGGACCATCAGCAATATGAGCTGCCGCTGCCGCGATATTGATACGCATCAAGGCTGGCGTATCGATAGACTGCCACCTCGTGGATTTCCTCCTGACTTTCGCGTGATCGCGCGAGCGTCGCGGGGGCCTGTCGTCAGCCGAACGGAAGCGATCCGCCCCTGCCCCGAAACCTGCGCCCTAAAAAAAGGATTGATGATGTCAACCAAACAGTCGGCCGGAATGGACAATGCTTCCCTGTCAAGTGTCCCGGCGTTCTGGCCGATGGCAATGGCGGCCGGATTGGCCGAGCAGGGAGCGGAACTCTACGCCAAAAACCTGAAATTCGTGGAGGAGGAAATCAGGATTCGCGCCGAGTTGCGCCCGCAGCTTGCGACGCCAAACCAAGCTGCGCCTCGATCTGCGAACCATGATGTTGCGCGACTATGGAAAGCCGGGTGGGATTCCGACGCTCGTCAATGCGCCATATGCCGGGCACACCGCCGTCATCGCCGATTACCAGAAGGGCCAAAGCCTGGTCGAGACCTTGCTCGCCAACGGCATCGGCCATGTCGCATTGACCGATTGGAAATCCGCCACCGAGGACATGAAGGATCTCGAGATCGACAACTATCTTGCGGAGATGGTGGTTGCGATCGACGACCTCGGCGGACGCGTCAATCTGGTAGGCCTATGCCAGGGCGGTTGGGTCGCGGCGATGATCGCGGCCCGATTTCCGGACAAGGTGAATTCGCTGGTGCTCGCCGGTGCGCCGATCGACACCGATGCCGGCGATGGGCCGATCAAGCGCATGGTCCACGCCTCGCCGATTTCGTTCTACGAGGAACTGGTGGCGCTCGGCGGCGGGTTGATGCGAGGCAAGTTCATGCTGCAGGGCTGGAAGAACATGCACCCCGAGCAGCACTATATCCAGGATCACGTCGATCTCTACGAGCACATCGACGACCCCGCCTATATTGCCAAGGAGGAAGCCTTCGAGAGCTGGTATGAAAATCCGATCGATCTGCCGGGGCGCTGGTATCTCCAGGTGATCAAGCAGCTTTTCAAGGAGAACCGGCTAGCCAAGGGCGAGTTTGTCGGATTAGGCCGCAAGCTTGACTTGAGGAACATCACCTGCCCGGCGTATCTGTTGGCCGGCGCCGCCGACGACATCACCGCGCCGGAACAGGTTCTGGGCGCCGCAAACTATCTGGGCACGCCGAAAGATCGCATCGTCCAGAAGACGGTGCCGGGCGGTCATATCGGATTGTTCATGGGCGCGAAGACGCTTGGCGAACATTGGCCCGAAATCGCCCGGTGGATTACGGCGCAATGATCGGGTCGTTGTCTTGTTGCGCAGCAAGGCTGCTGTCCCGAGTCGGTCATCCGTAACGCGAGCCTTTACGCCCTAAACGGCCTTCGGCGCTAAAGGCGGCGTGCGGTTTCGTCTGCGCCTATCGAAAACCCCGTCGATGAATGGCGTCGCATAGGCGCAATTCCACATGAGTTGAGCGATGTAGGTTCGCGGGGCCACCAGTGCGAAGAAGGCCGACAGAACAAAGACGGTAAACGCGAAGCCCATTCCGGCCGCCATGCCGGGCTCGCCGCGTGGCAAGCCTGCAAGAATCCAAAGGATGCCGTTCAATCCGCAAAGTACGGTCAAATGACAGCTGTAGAGCACGACAATATCGGTTGTATTGCCGTACGTGCCGTAGAGACCGCTGGTAACGGGCAGCACGATAATAAAAAGCAGAAAGAAGAGGTTGAGATAGACTACGGTTCGGGTCGCGTGCGGTTGATAGGCCAGCCGGCGCTGGTGGGAAATCCAAAACATGCCCGCAACCAGGAAGCTGATCAGAAGTGCGACGATCTGCGACTGGTAGGCCGCCCAGATCGATGACCAGACCGGCGGACCATTCAAGATTTGTCCCTTGGGAAAATTATAGGCGAGCAATGTCATCGCGACGCCAAAAATCGTGTTACTCAGCCCTTCAAGGCGTCGCATCTCGAAGAGATTGGCGGAATTTGACATACTATCCTTTTCGTTTCGCGTAGCATCCAACGCGGGTGAAATGACCTAAGGCCATCGTTTACAGCGTATTCGGACGACGGTCCATTCTTAGTCGATGTGCGTTGCACTTTGACTTGTATCAATGCACCGATAACCCCTTCGTCTAAGAAGAGGACAAGCAAATCTGCGGATGCTGGGACCCTCTATTAGGGGCAATCCGGTCCCTGATTTTCGGTGTCAGTCTTCGCGGGTGAGAAACGCCCAGGAGACGTCCGATGAGTATATCAAACGAACATAACGAACATCCCGCCTATAGCAGCGGCGATGTAGTGCAATGGCTGATGATAGTGGCCATAGCACTGTCTGGAGTAGCGGTCACCGCAATCTGGCTCTATCTCCAATGGTAATCGATGCGGCTTGGATAAACTAACAGGCCGCCTTAGATCGACAGGGAAAACCTTGGGCGAAATGCATGGCTAACGTTGTATCTCGGGCGCCTTAACCCGAGGCCAGCATTCCGCTCGATGTGATCAGGCATCCGCTGTCGCTCTGATGTTACGGTGCTGGACCGTAACCTCAAACTATGCCGTCGTTGGCAGGAGGGTCTTTTACCTCGACGACGGGCAGCTTTTCCCAAGCGGGACGTCGCCGCTCGTCGCGTTCCTTACGCTTCATTATCGAGCAACAGCCCGCGCGCCTCGGCCGCAACGACTTTCCCGGTTGACGACGCTGCAGAAGGACCAGAGCCGGTTCCTGGCGCAGTCGATCAAGACGCGTCGCGCACCAGTTCATCGGCCGCGAGCTTCACCTCGCCGCCAGCGACTGATTTGCCCGACGACTTGCGACTCAGTCGAATTTTGCGCGATGTCGGCTCGCGCGAACGCCTCTCGGGGCGGAAAATCGCGGGCGCGTAAATTCTAATTTCGCGAGCGGATTCAAGCTGATTTGGGTTGTCAGTCCTCCACGCACGAAATATTTCTCTTTCGGAAAATCAGAAATCTGTGTATTGTTGCCGCCGTCCCGCCTCGACAAGAGGGGCGTATCGCGTCGTCACGAACGCGGGGCGGGATGCGGTGGACGCTTTGGCGACGCAAGACGAGCGGCGCTCGAAGCGGACGGCGAAGGCGTGTGGTCCTGGCGCCCCGACGCTGGCGCTAAGTTTTCGCAGGGAGCAATTTCTGCGAAAGTGACGGGGGCAAAAGAGCCCGGTCCCCGGGGAGAGCGCGCTATAAGCCGTAAAACCATTGCGTGGGGAATGCCGGATGTTTCCGGTGCCTCCGCTGTGAATACTCGTGTGCATACTAAAACTACCAAGCGCACACGAGGCTGCGGGTGCATTGGGCACCCGGCATTCCCCGCGCCCTCTTTTGTGAAAGGGCGGGAAATTCAGGGTCAAACCTCGCGCAAACCTGCGGCGAGATCGCGAAGCTGTGGCTGCCAATGACGCCGTTTGAAATTGACTCCGTGGGGTGGGCAAAAGGCGCATCTGCGCCGTGCCCACCATCCATCGGCAGTCTCATGCTGGAATGGTGGGCACGCTTCCACCTTCGCTCTTCGAGCTACGGCGGAAGCTTTTGCCCACCCTACACATCTTTTCAATCCGTCATTGCGAGGAGCGCAGCGACGAAGCAATCCATTCTTTCTTCCTTTGCGCGGACGCATGGATTGCTTCGCTTCGCTCGCAATGACCGTTCCAGCAGCGGAGCCAGCCCTGAATCACCGCCCCGTTAACCCTTTGCTAACCATACACCCGGCAAGAATTGCCGAGTGAAGTCGAGTGTCGTCGATCGCGTAGAACGGGGGAGACCTCCGTGGACGCCAGTGCGGTGCCTCACTTTCGAACCGGTGGCCCCTCGGCCGCCGCGCAGACGCTTGGGGCCCGTGACCGGCATACGCGGGGGGAAGCAGTTACCATGGTCGACGTTGCGGCGAAGTCAGGGCGCGGGCTTACCACTGAGCAACTTCAAGCTCAGCGACTTCGTCAACCTGTTGAAGCGCGGCGATCTCGCGCTGGCGTTCGGCGTTCTCACCATCCTGGTGGTGCTGATCATGCCGCTGCCCTCGGTCGTGCTCGACCTGTTCCTGGCGATCTCGATCACGCTGTCGATCCTGATCCTGATGACCGCGCTGTTCATCCAGACGCCGCTGGAATTTTCCGCGTTTCCGACCGTGCTGTTGATCTCGACCATGCTGCGGCTGTCGCTCAACCTCGCCTCGACGCGGTTGATCCTGGCGCACGGCCACGAGGGCACCGACGCCGCCGGCCACGTCATCCAGGCGTTCGGCAATTTCGTGATGGGCGGCAATTTCGTGATCGGGATCATCGTGTTCGCGATTCTCGTGACCGTGAACTTCGTCGTCATCACCAAGGGTTCGGGCCGCATCGCCGAAGTCGCGGCGCGCTTCCACCTCGACTCGATGCCCGGCAAGCAGATGGCGATCGACGCCGACCTCTCCGCCGGCCTGATCGACGAGAAGATCGCCAAGGAGCGGCGCAAGGCGCTGGAAGACGAAAGCGGCTTCTTCGGCGCCATGGACGGTGCCTCGAAATTCGTGCGCGGCGACGCGATCGCCGGCCTGCTCGTCGTCTTCATCAATGTCATCGGCGGCATCATCATCGGCGTCGTGCAGCAGGGCCTGGGCTTCGCCGAAGCGGCGCAAGCCTATACGCTGCTCACCGTCGGCGACGGCCTGGTCACGCAGGTGCCGGCGCTGATCGTCTCGACCGCGGCGGGCCTGCTGGTTTCCAAGGCCGGCGTCACCGGCGCCGCCGACAAGGCGATGTTCAAGCAATTCTCCGGCTACCCGCAGGCGGCCGGCATGGCGGCCGGCGTCATGTTCGTGCTGGCGTTGCTGCCGGGCATTCCGATGATCCCGTTCCTGGCGCTGAGCGGCGGCTCGGCCGTGCTGGCCTGGAACGCCCGCAAGAACAAGCACGCCAAGGCCGCGGCCGACGCCAAGACAGCCGCTGCGCCGGCTGCGGCCGCGGGTGCGGGCACGGCCGAAGAGCCGATCGCCAGCGCGCTCAAGATCGACGATCTCAAGATCGAACTGGGCTATGCGCTGCTGCCGCTGGTCAACGGCCCCGACGGCACCGACCGCCTCACCGACCAGATCAAGGCGCTGCGCCGCTCGCTTGCGATCGAGATGGGCTTCGTGATGCCGTCGGTGCGCATCCTCGACAACGTGCAACTGGAAGCCAACACCTACGTCATCAAGATCAAGGAAGTCGACGCCGGCACCGGCAAGATCTGGCCGAGCCAGTACATGGTCATGGACCCCGGCGGAAACACGGTCTCGGTGCCCGGCATCCACACCATCGAGCCGACCTTCGGGCTGCCGGCGACCTGGGTCGAGGCCAGCCTGAAGGAAGAAGCCTCGCTGAAGGGCTATACGGTGGTCGATGCCGCGACCGTGCTGTCGACCCACCTCACCGAACTGTTGAAGAACAACATGTCGGACCTGTTGTCCTATGGCGAGGTGCAGAAGCTCTTGAAGGAGCTGCCGAAGGAGCAGGGCGAGCTGATCAAGGACATCGTGCCGAGCCTGGTCACGATCTCGGGCATCCAGCGCGTGCTGCAGTTGCTGCTGGCCGAGCGGATCTCGATCCGCGATCTGTCGACCATCCTCGAGGGCATCGCGGACGCGCTGGCGTTCTCGCGCAATCCTTCGGCCATGGTCGAGCATGTCCGCGCGCGGCTGGCGCGGCAGATCTGCGCCCAGAACACCTCCCACAACGGCTACCTGCCGCTGATCGCGCTGTCGGCGAAATGGGAGCAGGCCTTCGCCGAATCGCTGATCGGCCAGGGCGACGAGCGCAGCCTGGCGATGCAGCCGTCGAAACTGTCGGAGTTCATGGCGGCGGTGCGCGACGCCTTCGAGCGCGCCGCGCGCGAGGGCGAGGCGCCGGTGCTGGTGACCTCGGCGTCGATCCGACCGTTCGTGCGGTCCCTGGTCGAGCGCTTCCGCTCGCAAACCACGGTGTTGTCGCAATCGGAAATCCACCCCCGCGCGAAGCTGAAAACGGTCGGAAGTGTGTGAAGCGCGAAGCACTTAGGCGCTGTGCTTTTTCGCCACAGGCAACTGATTTCTGGAGTTTTACGATACCGGCAGCGGTACGCGACACGGACGATAAAAATGCGATTAATATATTGTAATATTTATCATTTTCTCGGTTATGAGCATTCAATCGATCGCGGGCGATCAAGTCTTATCACTGCCTTGTGATCGCCTCTTTGGAACTGAAAGCCGAATCCCCACGTTTCTGCCACGCAAGACGTTGAACCTGTCGGTGGAAAGGTTCGACGAAAATGCAAGAGCAGGACGGCGGCAGGAGGCCTCCAATGAACCATTCGATCTACAGCGCAGATCGCTCGACCCATCTCAAGATCGTGGTCGTGGCGCTCGTTGCTGGTATCGCGGTGGCAGGCCTCGGCATCTCGGCTCGCAGCAATTCCGATGACGGCTACGCGCAGACGGCCCGCGTCATCAAGGCCGGCAAGCCGGTCGCGATCAGCAGTACGGACACATCGATGGTTCGCTAACAGGAGTTTTAAGGAATTCACGCGGCTCTTTACCAGCCCCCAAAGGCCGCGTGGATATGTAGAAGACCCCAACTACCCCCAAGTCGACTACTAGGAAAGCGCCCGCTCCCCACGGGCGTTTTCTTTTTGTGCCTTAGGTCAGCGCGACCGCGAGGGCGCCTGCGGGGGCACCGTCTCGATCAGCCTGCCGGTATAAACCGGCGAAGAATGCGGGGCGCCGTCGGGCGAACCACCGGCCTGTTCAACCGTCACCGCATAGGTCGCCTCGTTGATGACGTCGGTATCGTAGGATGTAAGCAACCGCCGCGCGGTGAACTCGTCGCTGCCGATCACGCCGAGCGAACGCGGGCGCGGCAGCTTGTCCGAAATCAGCCACAGCTCAAAACTCTTGCCCGGCTCGGCGGCGGCGGCGCCGACCTTGCGAACGGTAAAGTTCTTGGTCGTGCCGTCGATGGTAAGTATGAAGGCGGGTCCGCCACTCGGCCCCTGCAGCAGCGCGACATATTGCGCCGAGGGAGGCTGTGGCAGCGCCGGCATTTTCACCTCGACCAGTCGCGTGCGTGGCTTCGGACGCAGCCCCTCGGGCAAGAGATCCGGCAGGTAGACTTGAATACCGATCAAGGCCACCAGCGCCGCCGCGATCGCGGTCATCGCCGTTGCCAGGGAGCGCCAGCGGCGGGCCCGGCCCGACAGGCGGATGACGTTTGAATTGTCCACGACCGGAGCGACCGGAGCGACCGGCTCGCTCGTCTCGACCGCCGGAGGGGGCGCCGGTGGCGGCGGCGGCTCGGGTAAAACGATCGGTGCCTGTGGCTCAGCGTGGCCGATGGCGGCTCTGATGTTTTCCCAGACGATCGGCCGCGGTTCGACCGAGCCCACCATCTGGTTCAGCACGCCGAGCCTGAATTCCCAGGCCTGCACCATCGCCGTGAAGTCCGTGTCGACGGACATCATGGTCTCGACCTGGGAACGCTCGTCGGCATCGAGGGTGCCGAGCGCATATTCCGCGGCGAGCGCGATTTGGTCTTCGCTATAAGCCATCACCTGAAGTCCAGAGCTCCTAAAGTCCGAGGCACTCCCGGATATCCATCATGCTGCGGCGCAGCCATGTCTTCACCGTATTCACCGGTGCCTCGAACTTCGCCGCCAGCTGCTCCCGGCTCCAGCCGTTGTAATAGGCCAGCAGCACAAGTTTCTGGCGATCCGGCTCCAGACGGCCGACGCACTCGAGCAGGCGCTTCAGTTCTTCCGACATTTCCCGGCGCGCCAGCGGATCGGGACTGTCGGCGGCGACTTCCATCGCCGCCGGCTCATCTTCGAGCGAGAGTTCGCTCCGCTTGCGCACGACATCTATCGCCCGATTGCGCGCAATCGACGCCATCCACGTGATCGGCGACGACAGGCCGGGATTGAATTGTCCCGCGCTGTTCCAGACCTTGACGTAAGTCTCCTGGATGACCTCCTCGGCAAGATCCTGTCGCCGCAAGATACGGAGCACGACGCCGAAGAGTTTCGCCCGCGTCGCGGCGTAGAGGCGCTCGAAAGCGGCCTCGTCCCCCTTCGCAACCGCGGCGATCAGCCAGACCAGCTCAGCCGGCGTCAGCATTCAGCCTCCCCAAAAAATCGCGATGCCCCATCGCTTGGTACACCGGGAGCAGTCCCACTTCTCGTAGCATATCCTGCACAAAACCGGTCCACCAAGGCAGCCTTGTGGGCATTGACATGAAAAAACCCGGGCCGTTGGGCCCGGGTTGTTCAGAAATGGGTTGTGCCGCTTGCAGCCCGAAGAGCCGTCAGGCAATGACGCCGAGGCGAGCACGCATTAACCCGATACTGTCGAGGTCGGCCTGTTCGCGGGCGCTTTCTTCGGCGCGCTCGCGCGCCTGGTCGCGCTCGTCGAGAAGTTCGACCTTCTTGAGTTCCTCGAACGCCTCCGACAGCAACGACTTGGCGTCCTCGAGCTGGATGCGCAGTTCGTCGGCCGAACGCGTCAGGTTTTCCCGGCGCTGGATCGCCGCCTTGGCGTAGGTTGGATAGGCGAAGTGCGCGGGATCGTTGATCCCGGCGCGCTCCTGCTCGCTCTGGATTTCGCGCTCGAGGTCGACCGACATGCGCTGGAAGTCGGCGATCATCCCTTCGATCTGGGAGACCCTTCGGCGCTTCTCGTCGACCTGAAATTTCTTCAGGCGGATCAGCGTTTCACGTGACTTCATCAACTCATACTCCCCAGAAGTCCCGATTTGAACGCGGGACAGGTCCGGTACCCTGATGGGCCCCACCGGCATTCACTACTGTGTGACGCGGATGATGGCCTGACAAAGTTAGCGTTCCGTTTCCAAGCCGTTCAGGATTTGCTCAAGTTGCCGGTATCCCTGGCTTAAGTCGGACACCTCGTCCTTGCCTTGGCGCAGAAAGGCTTCCAGCGGTTGGTGCAGCTTGATCGCCTCGTCGACCTCCGGGCTGGAGCCCGCCCGGTAGGCCCCCAGCCGGATCAATTCCTCCATGTCTGCATAGGTCGCCATCACCTGGCGTGCCCGGCTGATGACCGGCAGGAAAGCCGGATCGGCCGATTTGGGCATGGTGCGAGAGACCGATTTGAGGATGTTGATCGCCGGATAACGTCCGCGCTCGGCGATCGAACGCTCCATCATCACATGGCCATCGAGGATGCCGCGGACAGCGTCCGCGATCGGCTCGTTGTGGTCGTCGCCGTCGACCAGGACCGTAAAAATGCCGGTAATGCTGCCAACCCCGATCCCGGGCCCCGCGCGTTCCAGGAGCTTCGGCAGTTCGGTAAACACGGTTGGCGTGTAGCCCTTGGCGGTCGGCGGCTCGCCGGCGGACAGGCCGATCTCGCGCTGCGCCATCGCAAAGCGCGTCACCAAATCCATCAGGCACAGCACATCCTTGTCATCGTCGCGAAAATATTCCGCGATCGCGAGCGTCAGATAGGCCGCCTGCCGCCGCATCAACGCCGGCTCGTCCGAGGTCGCCACCACCACCACCGATCGTGCGAGACCCGCATCGCCGAGGTCGTCCTGCAGGAATTCCTGCACCTCGCGGCCGCGTTCGCCGACCAGGCCGATCACCGTAATATCCGCATCCACGTTGCGCGCCAGCATCGACAGCAACACCGATTTACCGACGCCGGAACCGGCAAAGATGCCGAGCCGCTGGCCGCGGCAGCAGGTCAGAAAGGTATTCAGCGCACGAACTCCGAGGTCGAGCGGCGCGCCGACCCGCTTGCGCGAATGCGCCGGCGGCGGAGAGTTGCGAAACGGCATGGGCGACGGCCCTTGCGGCAACGGCCCCTTGCCGTCGATCGGCTCGCCCATGGCGTTGAGGACGCGGCCAAGCCAGGCCGGCGACGGCCGTACCTGGCCCGCGGAATTGGCGATCACGGCGCGGCAGCCGCGCCGCACGCCTTCAAGGCCGGCGAACGGCATCACCACCGCATTATTGCCGGAAAAACCGATAACCTCGCAGGGAATCAATCTGTTGTCGCCGGTGTCGACCACGATCCGGGCACCGACCGACATGGCGTGGATGGGCCCCGCGACCTCGACCATCAGGCCACGGACGCCGACCACCCGGCCATATATATTGACGCCGTCGATGTCGCTGATCTGCTCGGCCAGGGCCTTCATTGCGAAAACCTTAAGTTTCGGCGCATTTCACACCCAGGCTTAACTTCGTGTTTACCCGCATCGTTAATCATTGCGTCACTGTCTTTGGTGACTGAAAACGCTCGTCTGTTCAGAAAGAACATCGAGTCGAGGGAGTCGGTTAACCCCGTCTCTTAAAGCGGAACTTGAACGGAACCGGATATAAAAAGCTGCTTCAACGCAATATCTTAGGGCGATTCGCTAAAAATTGCATCTTAAGGCCTTGCGAAACAGAATCAGATTTTGTTAACCATATCTCGTCAGGATCCGAATCAGTTGTTCAAAGGCGTTTTGAGTGCCGCAAGTGTGCGGCCCGACCTGACGCCCGGAGCGGCGACTATGGGGAACTGGCATGCGCGTTTTGCTGATTGAAGATGACAGCGCCGTCGCGCAGTCGATCGAACTGATGCTGAAGTCCGAGAGTTTTAACGTTTACACGACCGACCTTGGTGAAGAAGGGGTCGATCTCGGAAAGCTGTACGACTACGACATTATATTGCTCGACCTGAACCTGCCCGACATGTCCGGCTACGACGTGCTCAAGCAGCTCCGGGTCTCGAAGATCAAGACTCCCATCCTGATCCTCTCCGGCCTCGCCGGGATCGAGGACAAGGTCAAGGGTCTCGGCGTCGGCGCCGACGACTACATGACCAAGCCCTTCCACAAGGACGAACTGGTTGCCCGCATCCACGCGATCGTGCGCCGTTCCAAAGGCCACGCCCAGTCGGTGATCCAGACCGGCGATCTCGTGGTCAATCTCGACACCAAGACCGTCGAGGTCGGTGGCCAGCGCGTGCATCTGACCGGCAAGGAATACCAGATGCTGGAGCTGCTCTCCTTGCGCAAGGGCACCACGCTGACCAAGGAAATGTTCTTAAACCACCTCTATGGCGGCATGGACGAGCCGGAATTGAAGATCATCGACGTCTTCATCTGCAAGCTGCGCAAGAAGCTCGCCAACGCCTCCGAAGGCCGCAACTTCATCGAGACCGTCTGGGGCCGCGGCTATGTGCTGCGCGAGCCGCACGATCTCGAGGAACGCATCCCGGCCTGACCTTTTAAGTTACCTGCAAGTTCCACCGCGAGCCGCAAGGCTCGCTCCTCCCAGACTGGACCCCGCCGCAAATGGCGGGGTTTTGTTTTTTTGGGCGAATCTGCGATTTGCGCGATTAGACAGAGAGAACGTGCAAGAGCCGTCAATGATCCCGCAATCGCTCGCCGGGCTGCGGGCTTTCCTGGTCTATTTCTGCACGCCCATCATCGCGATCGTGGCCTAGCTGTAGGTCTGCACCCGCATCACGCCACACGACGAATTTCGGCTGATCCCCGACAACGACCCGGCGGCCGCGATTGCGCTCGACTTGAGCCTGCCTCGGCTTCGCGCTGCCGGTGGTGAGCGCGATCGCCCATGCCGCCAACGTGGTGGATTGCCTGATCTCGAGCTTGATCGCGCTCATCGTGCAGATCGTGCAGATCGTGCAGATCGTGCAGATCGTGCAGATCGTGTAGAGGGTCTATTTCATCGTGAAGATCCCGGTGTCTAGAGCCTGATCCGGAAAAGTGGGTACCGGTTTTCCCTCGCGACAAACGCGGAACGCGTTTGCGTGAAGATCATGCTCAAACAATAAGTCTTTCGCCTTCTCCGCACGATGCCGTGAAATCACCGCGTTTCGCTTGCCTGATCGGTGCGGAATTGGCGAAGATCGCTCGACGCCACAATATTCTTGATGCCAAGAATCTTGATGCCAAGGGGGCTACCGATGAAACGCTCGCGCCGTGTCGTGCTGACTTTGATGGGGAGCGCGGCGGTCGGCGCCGTGTCGATGGGATTTGTGCGGCGACCCGATTGCGGTCCTGGGCTGACGCAGGTGCCCGGCCCGAACGGCGAGCCCTATTGCCGCGCGATTCAGGGCGGCTTCGGCGGCACATTGCATCACTTCCATGGCCAGGCCACGGCGGTCACGGTCATGCCGGCGGCTAGCGGGCTTTGATGCGGCGCGTCGCCTGCCCCGAGCGCGACGACTGGCGCACGACCGCCGAGGCTTGCGGATTTGATTTCCATACCATCGACGGCGAACGCTATTGGGACGAACGCGGCTATTACGCGTTTACGCTGCAAGAGGTCGAAGCAGAGATCGAGGCGCCGACCGGCGAGATCGACGCGATGTGCCTCGAACTCGTCAGCTGCGCCATCGACGACGACGAATATCTGCGGCGGCTGAAGATACCGGAAGCGTTCTGGCCGCTGATCTCGGAAAGCTGGCACCGCGACGAAGCCAGTCTCTATGGCCGGCTCGACCTCCATTTCGACGGGCACGGCCCGGCAAAACTCTTGGAATACAACGCGGATACGCCGACCTCGATCTTCGAGGCCGCGGTATTTCAATGGACCTGGCTCGAGCAGGCGATCGAGCGGCGGATCATTCCCGCCCATGCCGATCAATTCAATTCGATCCACGAACGCCTGATCGCAAGCTGGAGCAAGCTCGGAAAAGGCCGCCACCTCCATCTGACCGGAATCACCGGCGATGCTGAGGATGCGGGGACGCTTTCGTATCTCGAGGACACCGCGGCGCAGGCGGGACTTGCGACCACGATGATCGATATCGAGGATGTCGGGTGGCGCGAGGAGGGTGGCGGGTTCGTCGACCTGGACAACCGCGACATCGAACTCGCCTTCAAGCTCTATCCCTGGGAATGGATGTTCCACGACGAGTTCGGCGCAAAGCTACAGGAAGCGCCGACGCGCTGGATCGAGCCGCCTTGGAAGGCCGTCCTCTCCAACAAGGGGATCCTGCCCCTGTTGTGGGAGATGTTCCCCCGTCACCCCAATCTTCTGCCGGCGTTTTTCGAGGACGACCCCAGGGCCGCCGAGCTTGGTGCGTCCTTCGTGCGCAAGCCGCTTTACTCGCGCGAAGGGGCCAATGTGGCGCTGATCAGCGAGGGGGTGCCATTCGCGGCGCACGAGGGGCCTTACGGCGCCGAGGGTTTTGTTCGCCAGGCGTTCGCGCCGTTACGGAATTTTTCCGGGCAGTATCCGGTGCTCGGAAGCTGGTTGGTCGACCACATGCCGTGCGGGCTGTCGATCCGCGAGGATGAAAACCCGATCACCGGCAATACCTCGCGCTTCCTGCCGCACGCGATCCTGTAGCGCATGATCCGGAAAAAGCCTGCTCCCGCACTTGGATAGCGGGGTGGGCACCGGTTTTCCCTTGAGCATAACAAACGCGGAACGCGTTTGCGCGGAGATCATGCTCGGACAATATGCCGTCGCGCTTTGGTCAGCGCGCCGCGACCACTTTCAAGCCCTGCGGCATGGCGCCGGCGTTCGCGCGCACGGCGCGAACGGGGTTCGGCTGATAGAGCCCGCGCCGGTCCGGATAGGGCCTGAAGGCGTCGGTGATCCCGACCACGGATTCGGCCGCACCCAGCATCAGCATGCCATCGGGTTCGAGCACCCTGGAAAGGCGCTCGAAGATGCCGGCCTTGGTCTGCTGGTCGAAATAGATCAGCACGTTGCGGCAGAAGATCACGTCGAACCTGCCGAGATGCGAGAAGTCCTGCAGCAGGTTCAACTGCCGGTGCTGTACCATGCCGCGGATGTCGGCGTTGAGCTGCCAGAGCTCGCCAATTTGCGTGAAATACTTCACCAGCATCTGGATCGGCAGGCCACGCTGCACCTCGAACTGGCTGTAGATTCCGGCCCTGGATTTCTCCAGCACTTCCTGCGACAGGTCGGTTGCGACGATCTCGATCCGCCAGCCCGACAGCGCTTGCGCGGCTTCCTTCAGGCACATCGCGATCGAATACGGCTCCTGCCCGGTGGAAGAGGCGGCAGACCAGATACGCAGGGAGCGGCGGCTCGCGCGCAACTGCAGCAGCGCCGGCAGGATGGTCTCGCGCAGATGGTCGAACGGGATCTTGTCACGGAAGAAGAAGGTCTCGTTGGTGGTCATGGCTTCGACCACCTCCGTCGTCAGCACCTCAGCGCCGGACCTCATCTTCTGCACGAGCTCGGGAATCCCGGCGAGCCCAGCCCTGCGCGCCAGCGGCACCAGCCGGCTTTCGACCAGATATTGCTTGTCGGCGGAGAGATCGAGACCGGAACGCTCTTTCAGGAGCTTCCGGAAGAACTCATAGTCCGAGGGGGTCACGATCGATCTCCCGAAAACAATCGGACCAGTTTCGGTGCGATCTGGTTGAGCGGCAGGATGGCCGCGCAGATGCCCGCATTGGCGGCCGCGCCCGGCATCCCCCACACCACGCTGGTGGCTTCGTCCTGCGCGATCACGCTGCCGCCGGCCGCAATGATGTCCTTGCCGCCGCGCATGCCGTCCGAGCCCATCCCCGTCAGCACGAGGGCGAGCGTGGCGCCCTGCCAGACGTCGGTCGCCGAGGTAAACAGGGGATCGACGGCGGGCTTGCAGAAATTGACCGGCGGACCATCGTCGAGCGCGATCGCGACGTCCACACCGTGACGCACCACGCGCATGTGGCGCCCGCCCGGTGCGAGATAGATCCGGCCGGGCTTGACGATCTCGCCATCGACCGCCTCGAGGGCGGGCCTGTGGCTCGAGCGCGCCAGATGTTCGGCCAGGATTGTCGTGAAGGTCGGCGGCATATGCTGGGTGATCAGCACAGGGAAACGGTCGATCACCGGACCGAGATCGGTGACGAGCGACATCAGCGCCTGCGGGCCGCCGGTCGACGAACCGATCACCAGCGCGCGCGGAGCCTGCGTGCTGAAGGCGCGGCGCAGCAGCACGGGCAGCGCCGCCGCAGGCCGTAGAGCAGGTTCGCGCAGTCTGTCGAGCGCGCTTGGCGCGGAAAGAGTGAGCCGCGACGGCGTAGCCGGCGCGGCACGGCGCAGCTTGGCGCCGAGCGAGCGGATTTTCTGAACGAGGTCGTGGTGAAAGATTTCGGCGGCCTGGGGCTCGCGGGTGGATTCCGGCTTCGGGATATAGTCGGACGCGCCGAGCGAGAGCGCCTTGAAGCTGATCTCCGCGTTGCGGCGGGTCAGGGTCGAGGCCATGATGATGATGAGGTCGCGCTTCTTCGCGAGCAGCTGGGGCAGCGCGGAGATGCCGTCGAGTTCGGGCATTTCGATGTCGAGCACGGCGACGTCAGGTTTGACGCGGTCGAGTTGGTTGACGGCCTCAAGCCCGGTGCGCAACGAGGCGGCAACCACCATGTCCGGTTCGGCAGCGACCCAGCGCGAGATCAATCCTCGAATGACGGCGGAATCATCGACCACCATGACCCGCAGCGGCTCTTGCCGTGTCGAAGTCGATGTGGGGGAACTTGCCAACGCAACACTCATGATTCACCAATGCGGCTCAAGCGGCACGCGAAAACAAAGGCGGAGGGCGGTTCAGCCGCCGGATAGAAATATCTAGATCAAATCAGGCCGACTTCCTGGAACTTGGCGGTGACGATGTCCTTGTCGAACGGCTTCATGATGTATTCGTTGGCGCCGGCATGCAGCGCACGTGCGATATGCGCGACGTCGTTTTCGGTGGTGCAGAACACAACCTTGGGCGCGTCGCCGCCGGGCATGCGGCGCAGATTGCCGAGGAATTCGTAGCCGTCCATGACCGGCATGTTCCAGTCGAGCAGGATCGCGTCCGGCAGACCGCGCTTGCACACTTCAAGCGCCTTTTCGCCGTCCTCGGCTTCGATGATCTGGAAATCGAGGCCTTCCAGGATGCGCCGCGCGACCTTTCGAATCACGCTCGAGTCATCGACCACCAGACATGTTCTCATTTCAGCCTCTTCATTCCGGATCCCCTAAGGGACATTTCGATTCCAACAGTTCTTCGCCGCCAACGCCGCGTCATGCCGCCAGCTTGTCGGTTGCGATTTCGAGCACGCGATCGACGTCGAGGACGACCATGAGGTGTCCGTCGAGGCGATGGACGCCGCCGGCGAGCTTGGCCATGCGGGGATCGAGATTGACGGGGTTTTCCTCGCGGCCTTCGTCGGACAGCCTCAAGACCTCGCCGATCTGGTCGATCAGGAGGCCATAGGATTCCCCGCGCAGGTCGACACCGACCGCCATCGGCGGCTTGCCGTCGGAAGCCTTGGGCAGGCCGAGACGGGCCCGCATGTCGACCACCGTGACGATGCGGCCGCGCAGGTTGAGCACGCCCGCGATCTCTTGGGAGGACAGCGGCACCCTGGTCAGCCGCTCCGGCATGAACACGTCCTGGACGCGGGAGATCGGCAGGCCGAACAGTTGCCCGCCGATCACGGCGGTGACGTATTCGGCCATCAGGCCTTCGCTCGTTTGAGTCTTGCTGGTCATTTCGCTCATCCTTTGGCCCGCCTCTATGCCGCTTTGGCCATCTCGGCGGTCTGCTCTTTCAGCGCCGCGATCAGGCCGGGACGGTCGAACTTGGCAACGTAGTCGTGGAAACCGGCCAGGCGTCCGCGCTCGATCGCGGCCGGCGAGACCAGCGAGGACAACCCGATGATCGGCATCTGGCTCAGGTGCGTATCCGAGCGGATGACTTCCGCGAACTCGAACCCGTTCATGTCGGGCATTTCGATATCGGTCAAAACCACGTCGAAGGATTGTCCCGAGCGCAGCGCGGCGAGACCTTCCTCGGCGCCGTTCGCGACCCGCACCTTGTAGCCCGCAGCCTTGAGCACCGGCGCCAGCATGTTGCGGAAGAACGCACTGTCGTCGACCAGCAGCACCGATTGGGCGGAAGCCGAGGGCGACATCTCCTTGCGGGTGAACCAGTCGGCGAACGCCATCGGCAGGAAGTGGCCGACGTCGATCACCTCGGTGGCCTGGCCCTTGATCACGGCGGAGCCGAGGACGCCGTCCCTGGAGCCGGCGACCTCGATGTTGAGCCGTTCCTCGACGATGTCGATGATCTCGTCGACCACAAGCCCCATCGCGCGCCTGTCGTCGGCGAACACCAGGATCGGCTGGGCGCCCTGGGTGCGGACCGTGACGCCCTCCATCTGCACCAGCGGCATCAGCTGCTCGCGGTACTGCACCATGTAGCGGCCGTTACTGAGTTCGATCTTGTCGGCGGCGATCTCTTCCAGCCGGGTGACGAGGCCGAGCGGCACCGCCTTGGGCTGGCTGGTGCCGGCGCGGAACACCAAGAGCGAGGTGGTCTGCTCGCCGGACGCTGAATGGTGGCCGGCATGCTCGTCGGCGATCTCGTGGGAGGCCGCGCCCGAAGCGCCCAAGGCTTTGGCAATGCCGTTGGGGTCGATGATCATGATCACCGCGCCGTCGCCGAGAATCGTGTTGCCGGAGAACATGTCGATGTGGCGCAGCTTGGTGGACATCGGCTTGACCACGATCTCTTCCGTATGGAAGACGCCATCGACCACGATGCCAAAAGTCTGGCTGCCAACCTGGGTCACCACGATAAAGCCGTTCTCGGGATCGGAGGAGGAGCCGTCGTCGATCTTCAGAAGCTTCTTCAGATGCATCAGCGGCAACAGCTTGTTGCGCAGCCTCAAGACCGCGGTGTCCTTGATGCGTTCGATGCGATGCTCGGAATTGGCGCGCGCCCGCACCAGCTCGACCACCGCCAATTGCGGAATGGCGAAGCGGTCGCCGGCGGCTTCCACGATCAGGGCGGAGACGATCGCCAAGGTCAGCGGGATCTTGATGGTGACGGAACAGCCCTCGCCGGCCACCGACTTGATGTCGATGGTGCCGCCGATCTGGTCGATATTGGTGCGCACCACATCCATGCCGACGCCGCGGCCGGAGACCGAGGTGACGGCGGCGGCGGTCGAGAAACCGGGAGCAAAGATGAACTTGTGGATCTGGGCTTCCGTCATCTTCTCGAGCTCGGCCTCGCTGACGAGGCCGCTGGAAAGCACCTTGGCCTTGATCCGCTCGGTGTTGAGGCCGCGGCCGTTGTCGGCGATGCAGATGATGATGTGGCCGCCCTCGTGATAGGCGGAGAGCCGGATGGTGCCCTGCTCCGGCTTGCCGCTAGCGGCGCGCTCTGAAGGCGTCTCCAGGCCGTGATCGGCGGAGTTGCGCACCATATGGGTGAGCGGGTCCTTGATCAGGTCGAGCACCTGGCGGTCGAGTTCGGTGTCGGCGCCGTGCATCTCCAGTTCGATCTGCTTGCCGAGTTCGCCGGAGAGGTCGCGCACGATGCGCGGCAGCTTCTGCCAGGCATTGCCGATCGGCTGCATCCGCGTCTTCATGACGCCTTCCTGCAGCTCGGCGGTGACGTTGGAGAGCCGCTGCAGCGGCACCTTGAACTCGGTGTCCTCGTTGCGGCGGGAGATTTCGAGGAGCTGGTTGCGGGTCAGGACCAGCTCGGAGACCATGGTCATCAGATGTTCGAGCGTGTCGACGTTGACCCGGATCGACTGGTTGGCGACCTTGTCGGCCTCATGAACTTCGATCTCGGCGGCCGCGTTGCCGGCGGAAGACTTGTTGGCAGAATGCTTGACCACGGGCTTTGCCTCTTTGGTTCTTGCGGTGGCGGGCTTTTCGGAAGCCGGCGCAGCGGCTGCCGCCGAAGCGGCAACAGGCGCCGGTGCGGGCGCGGCAGGAGCGGCCTCGGTCGACGTCTCGCGGAAGGCCCGCTCCAGTTCGTCCAGCGATACTTCACCGGGACGCAACGGCCGCTCCAATGTCTGCGGCACCAATGTGCCCCCTGCGCCTTGCTCAATCGCGGTCTCGCGGAAGGCGCGCTCCAGTTCGTCCAGCGACACTTCGCCCGGACGCAGCGGCCGTTCCAGCGTCTGCGCCAGCAGCGTGCCCGGCGTCGGCGCGGGCGTCGCGAGAGCCTCGGTCGGTACCGGCGGCGGCGCGGCTTCGACCGGTGCCGCTTCGCCAGCGGCCGCCATCGGCATAGCCGAGCCGGCCATCGCCGCCATGCCGCGCTCCACCATCGCTTCCAGTTCGCCGATCAGATCCTGGTCGGTGCCTTCCGGCTCGGCTTCGGTCGCCTCGAGCTGGCCCAGAATCTCCTTGATGCGATCGATCGTGGTCAGGATCAGCGTCACCGCCTGTCCTGTCACCGGCATACCGTCGCGGAATTTTCCCATCAGCGTCTCGGCGGCGTGCGCCAGCGCTTCCAGCCGCGGCAGCCCGAGAAAGCCGCAGGTCCCCTTGATGGTGTGGACCAGGCGGAAGATGTTATCGAGAATCTTGGCGTTGTTCGGTTCCTGCTCGAACCGCACCAGCTGATTGTCGACGGTATCCAGGCTTTCGCTGGTCTCCGTCAGGAACTCCCGCAACAGATCATCCATGAAACTGGCCTTCGCACGCGGCGGCGCGCGAGATCGACGCGCCCTTCCAAGCGTGGCCAGCATCTATGCAAAGCGTTTAATATTGGTTGAGTAACCGGAAATGGGTGGTCCCAACAAAAAGATAAAACGACGAGACGGATTCGGCCGTCGTCTCTCAACTCTTCATTAACCACGTTTATTCGCGGATCGTTTACGAAGCGGTCACCACCACGGCTTCGCCCTCGGGCGCCAGCGTCACGTTCAGCCCGCAGGCCTGCGCGAGAAGCCGCGTATAATAAGGCTGCACGGCATGGGCATCGACGGCCGCGACATGGCTGGGACTCAAGAGGTCGGCGATGTGCTGCGGCAAGCGGGCGTTTAGCCCGGTCGCGGCGATGCGGAAGCCCATCGTATCACCTTCGCCGATCGCATCGACCGTGAGCACGCCACCGCGCGGGATGGTCTGCTGCGCGATCACCATCATGTTGAGCAAGAGCTTGACCCGGTTTTTCGGCAACAGCACGCGCGGCAAATTCCAGGTGATGGAGGTCTTGCCATCTTCGATGTGCCCCCGCGACATTGCCTGGGCGTCGCCGAGGTCGATCTGTGCGCCGGACGATCCCGCCGCGCCGAAGGCAAGACGGCAGAACTGCAAGCGCGCCGACGCCGTCTTGGCGCTCTTGCGGATCAGGTCGAGGGCGAATTCGCGGTCGTCGGGCTTGGGATTGTCGTCGAGGACCTCGAGCCCGTTGACGATGGCGCCTACCGGACTGATGAGATCGTGGCAAACGCGCGAACACAACAGTGCCGCGAGTTCGAGGGTATCGGGAGCGGGACTTGGTGACGGCGTGCCGGACATAAGATGTTCCCAACTAGGCAGATGTTCCCAAAAAGGCGCCGGACAGCGTGCATGAGCGCGCGGAACCGGGCGAATCACGCATGCTTTCGGGCTTGATACACTGCGGCAGCGCGAACTGCCAACACAAGGCCACTGATCTGCAAAGACCATTGGAACACGAGACTTCGCGGCGATACCTTGTTATGAGGACAGCCAATGAATAGCACCCGTTCGCGCACGATCGATGGCGAGGCTGCGGCCGCGCTGATAGTGCCCCTGACCGATCTGGTGGTGCGGGCCGGGGCGGCCATTCTCGCCGTCAACCGCCGCGCCATGATGATCGAGGGCAAGCTCGACGGATCGCCGGTGACGGAAGCCGATCTTGCCGCCGACCGCATCATCGGCGACGGCCTCGCGAAACTGATCCCGGACATTCCGGCCGTATCGGAAGAGCGCGCGCAAGAGGTCAGGCCGCCGTTTCGCGGCAGCTTCTTCCTGATCGATCCGCTCGACGGCACCAAGGAGTTCGTCGCCGGCCGCGATGAGTTCACGGTCAATCTCGCGCTGGTGACCGACGGAACGCCGCTGTTCGGCATCGTCGGAGCGCCGGCGCTCGGATTATTGTGGCGGGGGCTGGTTGGCCGCGGCGCCGAGCGGCTGAGGCTAAATGAAGCAGGTCGAGAGGCGCCAGAGCCGATCCATACCCGCCCCCTCCCTGCGCGTGGCGAGCCCTGGATCGCCGCCGTCAGCCGCTCGCATGGCGATGTCAGGACTGAAGCCTTCATCGGCCGCCGGCCGGGCGCGCAGAGATTGATGCTGGGCTCGGCGGTCAAGTTCGGCCGCCTGGCGGAGGGGGCGGCCGACATCTACCCTAGGCTGGCGCCGACTTCCGAATGGGACATCGCCGCCGGCCATGCGGTGCTGACAGCCGCCGGCGGCAAGATCACCGATGCCGACGGCGCACCCTTGCGATTCGGCGAAGGCCAAAACGGCTATATCGTGCCGGGCTTTATCGCCTGGGGCGATCCCTCCGGCAGCCAAGTCTCCTGAGCCAAGTCTCCTGAGCCAAGTCTCCTGAAACAAGTCTACCGAGCCAGGCCTATTGAGCGAGGTTCTCCTCAAGCGCCGGCCAGCGCCCGTTCGCCTCGCCCACGAAACGGTCCGGATTGGCGGCAAAGGCATCGCGATGGGCTTCGAGATCGAACAAATAGAGCCGTTCGCCCGCGATCGCCCAGAACCGGGGGTTGCCGGCAACGGTGACGCCGCGCGCCACGTCGATCGGATCGTAGCCGCCGAACTGGGGGCCATAGACCTCGGGATGAGCGAGGAAGGAGGCGCGATTGCCGTCGTTGCGGAATCGCCAGACCACTCCGCCCTGCCAGGCTTCGAAATCGGGCAGGCCGAGCACCGGCTCGCGATCGACGAAATAGGCGACGGGGTCGAACCCATCGATGGCGAGCCCGCTGAAGCGGTTGGCAACGATCCGCTCGGTGGTGGTGGCATGGGCGGCAAGCCCGGAGAAAGCCGCACAAAAGCCCGCCAATAGGGCGATAATGGCAATTCCGCGACGCCGCCGGTATCTTTCTTGCCGTTGTACCGTCATAGTTGGTGCCGATAACATCCGAGTCGAGGGGACACACCCGGGTGCAGGCTAGAGCCTTGCTTGTTGGCGTCAGGTTAAGGCGGCGACCGGTATTTCGATATCAGGGGTAGTTTCATGAAATCCGCTTCGCGCCTTGCCGCGGTGGCTTTCGCCGCGCTGATGTGCTGGATCGTTCCGGTTTCGGCGCAGCAGGCGCCGCCGCCGCAACTGCCGCCGCCGCAACGAAGCCCCGGCCCCGATAATTACGGGCCGGAGGAACTGGTTTCCGCCGGGCACCGGTTTTTCGGCAATGTCTCGCGCGGACTGGCATCGGTCATCGAGCGGGCGGTCAGCCAATGGGGCCTGCCGAACGGATATGTTCTGGGCGAAGAAGGCTCGGGCGCCTTTGTCGCCGGCTTAAGGTATGGCGAAGGCACGCTCTATACCAAGAACGCCGGCGATCTGCCGGTGTACTGGCAGGGGCCGTCGGTCGGCTTCGACTGGGGCGGCGACGGCGCGCGCACCATGACGCTCGTCTACAACCTCCCGGCGACCAATGCGATCTACCAGCGCTTCGTCGGCATCGACGGCTCGGCCTACATCATCGGCGGTTTCGGCATGACCGCGCTCACCTCCAACAACATCGTCCTGGTACCGATCCGCTCCGGCATCGGACTGCGTCTGGGCGCCAATATCGGCTATCTCAAATACACCCCGCGCGCGACCTGGAACCCGTTCTGATCCCGCTTCCGAAGGCTTGTGGTTAGGAATTCACGTTAACGCGGCAACGGGCTGGCCTTTTGCCCGCGGCCCGTGCAATTGTGATTAACGAATCCTTACCTCTCGGAGTTAACCACCATGATCGAGCCGATCATGTATCTGGCGATCGGTTTTCTGCTCTCGATGCTGTGCGGGCTGATGATCGTGCCGCTGGTGCATAACCGCGCGGTGCGGCTGACCACGCGCCGGCTCGAGGCCGCGACCCCGCTGTCGATGGCGGAAATCCAGGCCGACAAGGACCAGCTGCGCGCGGAATTCGCGATGTCGGCGCGGCGGCTGGAGCTGAACGTCGAGCAACTCAAGAACAAGACCACCAGCCAGCTTGCCGAACTCGGCAAGAAGTCGGACGCGATCAACCGCATGAAGATCGAGCTCGGCGAGAAGAACGCCACCATCTTCGCGCTCGAAGCGCGCGAGAAGGCGGTGAAGGAGCAGTTGCGCGCCACGGAAGAGGAATTCGTGGCCAAGACCGAAGCGCTACGCGCCGCCGAGCAGTCGCTGACCGCCAAGCAGAACGAGCTTGCCAAGATCAATACTGAGCTGAGCGACCGCTCGATGACAGCCGACAGCCGCCAGGTCGAGCTCGTCGCCGTGCGCGCCCAGATCGCCGACCTGAAAAACCGGGTCAGCGAGGCCGAGAAGGAATTCGTCGCGACCCAGGCACGGCTCACTCAGGAACAAATAGACTCCGATACCGCAACCCGTAAGCTTGCAGAGGCGCGCGGCCGGGTGGAGAATTCTGAGCCAGCGCGTCACCGATCTCGATCGTCAGCTCATCGCGCAGGTCAAGGAAGCCGAAATGCTCGGCAACCGCGTCAGCGATCTGGAAGCGCGGCTCAGCACCCAGGGCAAGCTGCTTGCCGAGCGTGACTTCGAGAACAACCAGTTGCGCCAGGCCAGCGTTGTTGCCGAGCGCACCATCAAGGAATTGCGCGACGAGATCAGCCTCACCAACAACGGCAAATCTCCGGCCCTGGAAAGATTGAAGACGGAGAAGGCCGCGATCGAAGAGCAGCTTCGCCTCGCCCGTGACGAGCGCGCCAAGCTGCAGCGCGACATCAACGCGATCCAGCAGCAGGCGGAAAGTTCCTGGGCCACCGAGCGCATGGAAAACGCGCTGCTGCGCGAGCGCATCAATGACATCGCCGCCGAGGTCGCCAAGCTTGCGATTCAGCTTGAGGGGCCCAATTCGCCGATCGAGGCGATGCTGGCCTCGGAGCCGGCGGCGGCCAAGCCCCCGAAACCGGCCAATGACCTGGCCAACGGCGCGGCAGCCCCTGGCGGAACGCCCCAGGGCGGAACGCTTGCCGAGCGCATCCGGGCGCTGCAATCGCACGCCTCCCGCGCCCGCCAGCAGGGGGCGTGAGCGGGCATGATCCCGAAAAGGCCTGCCCCGCACTTGGATAGCGGGGTGGGCAGCGGTTTTCGGATCAGATCATGCCCCCAAGAAACGGCATGGCCCGCCGCCGCCAGACGGGACTTACGGCTTGACACCGATAGCCCGCGCTTCGTAAATCGCGGACTCTGACGGACGGCGTGCGCAGGTTTCAGGGCCGATCGATCGGCGTCTGCCGATGCACGACAATCCCGGGCGCATAGCTCAGCGGGAGAGCGTTCCCTTCACACGGGAGAGGTCCAAGGTTCGATCCCTTGTGCGCCCACCATAAACACAATAAAATCAATAACTTATTTGACTGTCTCCCACCGTCTGTGCCCCGGAAATCTCGGGGTACAGCCGGGGCACAGACGCCAGCTGATGCGTGATTTGATCGCCCGCTGTCTGCCATCGACCCGCGCGAACGAATGCCACCAGTGCAGTTGCTATTGAGCCCGGTCGACTCGAAATCGCTGGCGCGGTCCCATCTTCGTCGGGTAAAAGCCCGGCCCGCTCTGGTTCCCGCGCCTGCGATGGGCAGGTTGAGGATGGTTCATGGTAAATCAGAAAGTCGCCGCACGATTGCAGGTTGGACCAAACTGTCTGCTGTTCTTTATCGACGAGACTGGCCACGAGACGTTTGCCGACAAGAACTACCCGGTGTTCGGGTTGGGTGGGTGCGCGATTAACAGCTCATCGGCGGCTGCCGTCATCGCAGAGCCATGGCGCGCGATGAAGGCCGCGCATTTCGGCGGTGAAGATGTCCCGCTGCATGCCAATGAACTTCGCAACCCAACAACTGAACAGCTTGATGCCTTGTCAAAGTTTTTCCGCGAGCAACAGTTTGCGCGCCTTGCGGTGACGATGTCGAAATCGGCTGTGCTGCCGACTGGCAAGACGCCGTTAGAAATCATCACCGGTTCGATGATGAACCGGTACACGGATTTGCTGAGGCGCGTCTCACCCGAGCCGAACGAGGTGGCATTCCTGCATGAGGCTTCAAATCGGCTGGATGACGCTATCGAACAACATTTTGGCGGGACGGTCGCCCAGATCAACGGCAAAATGATCCCGGTACACAAAGGGCTCATCGAAAAATCGCACGGCTTTCCAGAGCTGGAAGTGGCGGACTTCATCATACACGCGGCTGGAAGAAGGGCTGTGCAAATTCATCGTGACCCGGCAACGCCGTTCGGAAAAGACTTCATCGTCGTCTTTCAATCCAACCCGATCTTGAGCAGCTCCATTCACATAGAGGAATGCAGCAAGGATTGACCTCTCATGGAAGTCTTTCTTGGCGGTGCCCTGATAATTGCTTGGGTTATTGTCTTATCTTTGGGCGATGGCGAAAACCGCAGCTCGCGCGTTGAGCGGCGATGAATTTAGCTCTGGACTAGCAATGAGCCTCATTGCAGGCGCAGCGATGTTGCGTGATGAGATCGTGGCGGAGTTCTAGACTAAGTGGCGCTCCCTAGCCTGGATTTCCACGGCAAGGAATGCGCCTAACGCCGGACTCGCCTAAACGATTCCTGTGACTCAGGAATTCGGCTGCCGATGTTATCAAAAATGGTGCGCTGATAGCCAGATTGCGCGGTGTCACTTGCCGTGGCGGCGCAGCGCGGCCCAGAGCAGGCACTTCAGTGCCATGTTCGCACAAAGTGCTGCAGGACAGGGTTATTATCGCTTGAGCATCGCTTGTGCTGCAGTTCTCGCTTGACACCAGATGCGGTATGTATCACCGTGCAGTTGTGCCTATCAGCGCACCATATAGCCTAACGAAGTGCCGACGCTTCTTCGCGGAGCCTGCGACCGCGCGCCAGCGCCAATATGAGGCTTTGCGAGCCTACTTCCTGGAAGGGCTAGCGTCAGCCGAGGCGGCGCGAAGCTTCGGCTACTCGCCGGGGGCGTTCCGCGTGCTATGCCACGCCTTTCGCCATGGTCAATTGCCCGACTTCTTCGCAACCGGGCACGCGGTTCGGCGTGAGCAGCCCAGGAAGAGCCGTGCCCACGAGCAGATCGTGGCGCTGCGCAAGCGCAACTACTCGGTCTACGAGATCAGTCAGGCGTTGAAGGAGCACGGGACACCGCTGAGCGCGACTGCGGTGCGAGAAGTTCTTGCGGCGGAAGGCTTTGCGCCTCTGCCGCGGCGGCTCGACGAGGAGCGGCCCGACCGGATCGGTCCCAGCGCGGAGGCCGTCGCCAATGTCCGCGACTTCGTGCTGTCCCCGCGTGAGTTCACCACCCGGGTCGGCGGCTTGTTTCTGTTCATCCACGATCTGGTGCGTCTCGATGGCGACGCCCTGGCGCGCGGTGCCAAGCTCCCCGGCTCCGCCATGATTCCGGCCGGCCACGCCTTGCGCGCCTCGCTCGCGCTCAAGCTATGGTCGATCGAACGCAAGAGCCATGTCATGGCGCTGGTGGCTGATGAGGGGCTCGCGCTGTTCTGCGGGCTCAACGCCATTCCCAAGAAGAGCTTCCTGTCGGAATATTCCTCGCGCATCACCCCGCACAAGGTCTCCCGCCTGCTCGGGATGTGGCACGACCAGATGACCGGAGAGGCCCTCGTGACCGGCGAGTCTCTCAACCTCGACTTCCATTCGGTGCCCTACTTCGGCGAGCACCCGCTGGTCGAATCCCACTATCTGTCGATGCGCAGCCGCCGCCAGCCGAGTATTCTCACCTTCCTGGCCCAGGACGCCGACAGCCAAGTGTTCTGCTATTCGAATGCCGACATCCGCAAGGGCGAGGAGGCCGAGGAGGTCTTTCGCTTCATCGCGTTCTGGAAACGCCAGCACGGCAGCCTGCCGCGCCACCTCGTCTTCAACTCCAAGCTCACCACCTATGACCGCCTCGATCGTCTCGATGCCGCCGGGATCACCTTCATCACCCTACGCCGGCGCACACCGAGGATTCTTGCCGAGATCGACGGCCTGCCGCCATCGGCCTGGCGCACCGTCAAACTCGAGATCTCCAGCCGCAAGTACCGCACCCCGCGCTACTTCGAGCAGCCGGCTCGGCCGCACAAACGCGACTTCCGCCAGTTCTTCATAACCGATCTCGGCCATGACGAGCCCACCATCCTGCTCACCAATGACGCCACGTCCACCGCAAAGGCGATCATCACCCGTTATGCCAAGCGCATGCTCATCGAGAACGCACTCTCCGACGCGGTACGCTTCTTCCACATCGACGCACTCTCCTCATCGGTCGGCTTCAAGGTCGACTTCGATATGGCGCTCCTCGTCATCGCCTCAAGCCTCTATCGCCTGATCGCCCGCCGCATGCGCGGATACGATGGTGCTCAGGCACGCCAGATCTTCCGCGACCTTATCGACATGCCGGCCGACGTTGCCATCACGGAACGCGAGATCAGGATCCGCTTCCACCGGCGCGCCCACTTGCCCATCGTCCTCGCCTCGGGCCTCATCGACAACCCCGTCACCGTCCCATGGTGGAACGGACGCGCACTACGCCTGGTCCAATAGCGTTGAAAACGTCGAAATGTTAGGCTGATAACAAGCCGTGGAAATCCAGGCTAGGGAAGAGTGAAAACCCCTTGTTGCCAATTGGTTTGCCAATTTTGATGGGCGGAAAGTCCGCATTGGCTCACATGAGGTATTTTCGCAATTGGCAAACTGGGTGTTCAACTTTTCCGGCGAAGGGGCACCTGGGCGCCATCGTCCGCAGACCCTGGTCGATTGCAATCAGCCCTGATCGCCGAGTGTCACCTTGACGGCGTATCCGCGGAAGTTGCGCTCCATTTCCTCTGCGTATTGTCGGCCGCGTTCGCGCCGCTACTCTGCGACGGCCTTCCAGTGGGCCAGTTCGGCGGCGGCGCCATCACCATCGAGGTACATGTTGACGGGGATGAACGCGTCTTTGCGGCCGATCAGCTCGTCGGTGTCGGTGTTGACGATGCGCAGCTGGCCGTTGCCGAAATAATCCTGCCAGAAGCGCCTGACTTCGTGAACCCGTTCGGCGGACTTGGCGGTACCGGTATCGCTGACGCTGATGTCGCTAAACAGGTCAAAGACGATCCGCTCAGCGTCGAAGTCAAGCGAAAATCTGTACTGGATGTCGCCCTGCGCTAACTCGAAGAGCATCTGCACCAACTTACCCGAATGGCCGACGCTCTTGCAGCGAAGCCCCTCCAACGGATGATAGTTCTCCTTGCGCCGGATACGGACGCTGATATCCGGGATTTCCAGCATCGCCTGCTCGGCCGGCGTCGTACCATTTTGCATGTGCTTTACGATATCCGGCCCGAGGATCTTCTTGAACCCATCGAGCTCGTACAGGTGCTTGCGAAAATTGGTGCCCTTGGTCTCGACCCCGAACACCTCTTCGATCGCCTTTGTCGCAAGCGCCCGCACAATCGGTTATTCGGAACCCAGGCGGCGCAGGTCCCCCGGGTTATCTGGGTCGACGATCGGCTTCCGGGCGCCATGCGCCATCGCGCAACGGCCCGACTTGAACAAATGGGTGCCGATCTCTTCCGGCGAGGTAATTCCCTGCGCCCTGATGCGATCGAGAGCGTCTTTGACGCCGAAACCGTCGAGCGAGGCGATCGATCTTGCGACCCACGCGATGCGCTTGTCGTCGCGCGGAAATGCGGTTTCGAGGATCTTGTAAAATGACAGGAATGCGTAGCCGACGTGATCGAGCCCTCGGCCCTCGCGCATCAGTGCCAAGGCGAGCATTGCCTTGTCGTTGCTGACCTCTGGAAAGTACGAGAGATCGAACTCGTCGCAGATTGAAAACCCGCGCTGCTTGTCGCGGCCCATCGGCCGCGGAAGGTTCCCGCCACTGAGGGCACCACCTTCCACCGTGTAGCCCTTCTCCTCGACCCAGCTGAGCATCGAGATGAAACGCATCACCAACACTTCGCATTCTGCGCAGGTCCTACCCGGTGGCACCATCATAGCGACGGCCGGGTAGAACCCCTTCATGATCGGCATGATCCAGATATCGACACCGCGCCAACGGACCTTTTGCGATAGGATAGGCCAGAAGCTGTCGGTCGAGATGTTGGCGACGATCTACTCGACGCTCTGCGCAAGCTCGCCCTTGATGACGTCCTTGTGGTCCGGGATTTCGCGGCGAAACGCCGCGATGTCGTCTTCTGGTTCGCTCAGATTGGCCGCAATGTTCATGGCATTTCCGGCATAAAGTCCGACATTGGCGCCGGTCGAGGCTGAAAAAGTGTGTTGTGCGAACGCGGCAACGTGCCACCGGTTAAATCGCGGCGCCAGGCAGGGACATGTCGGCAGGTCGGGACTCGCAAGGAACCAACGATGAGCGCGACTTCCGTCGCAGCGCGATCATCGATCGCTGCAGCTCGTGAAGTAGGTGACCAAGATGTCACTACCCAGCCTTAACCGCTTGCCGAGCCTCCCCGCCGGGCCGGCGACATCCGGTCAAGGCCGTGAGCCGGCGGAGCCGGGCGCGCGACCAGCGCAAACCTTGAGGGGACAGCGCCGGTCTAACCCCATGGCGAGAAGCGGGTAACGACATTGGGGACACTCATATCCCCAGCCCCCGTTTCCTGCCGAAACTCCATTCGATGCCGCCAGCAGCGCGCACTGTGCCGGTGATATGCTGGCCGATGCGGTTGTTGAGCACGGGCTGCCACGGCACGAGTTGAAAGCCGATGCCGTCGTCGATCATGGCGAAGCGGCCGCTCGCGAGCTGGGTGGAGCCGACGAGCGTGCCGCTGACATATTCGCCGGACTTGGCGGCGGTGAACGTCAGACCGCGTTCGGCAGCCATGGCTTTGCCGACACGAGTCACCTCCGCACGCTCCAGATTGGCGACAAGATCCTTGGCCACACGGATACGTCCGTCCTCCAGCCGGAGGGCGTGGCCCATGTTCACGAGGCTCTGCCTGCGGCGTTCCATTGCCTCACTGACCTCCCGGCCGAACCCGGTATTGGCGAGCGTGGTACGGCTGGGCGAGGCCAGTTCCCGGTCGAGCCAGGTCGCGCCGTCATGGTCAATCTGGCTGTCGAGGCCGATAGGAGACAGGATGCTAATGCGCATGTTGGCGCGGTCCCGCGCCAGATCGTAGGCTTGACCGCGCTCGGGGAGATCGGCGGGGACGCGCCAGTGGTCGACGTCGATCCGCATCGTATGACCGGCCCGGCGCAATGCCTCCAGCCGGCGAACGTGAGAGCGAACGAAGGCCTCGGGATCGCCGCCTAACCGGTCGATGGCGGCTCGCGCCCGCTCCAGATGCTCCGACGGGCGATAGACGCCTTCTTGACCCGCGATATCCAGGATGTTGCGGTCCGCGGCGCTCGGCCCAGGAGGGACGGAGCCGGCCACGACGATCATGCCTCGGCCGACGTCCTCGGCGCGGTCGGCGTCCATCTCGATGTGGTGCACGCGCCCGTCCACGCCGTCGATCACCAGCCGGACCCGCTCGCCCATCTCGTCGCCGCCAAGCCCTTTGTCGAGCACGCGGCCTGTGATGCGCCCGGTCGCGTGCTCTCGATGCACGACGTAGCCGGCGGGATGGCGGTCCTCCGTCAGCCCTTCGCGCTCCAACGCCCGGTGCATGGCCTTGATGATGTTGCCGCGCTCGCCAAGCTCCCGCAGCGTCGGCTCGGCCTTTGGCGACACCATCCATTTCCCGGTCTCGATCTCGGTCGCCAGCCTCATGCGCTCCAGCTTGCGCGCGCCTCGATCAGCAGCGCCCGGTTCTGACGGGCTGTATCGCGCATGTCCTGGTCGGGGCGCAGGTCGGAAAAATCCCTCCCCCGTTGCTCGGCGATCAGCATGCGGTCGAGCCGGGTGAAGCGATCGGCATCCACTTCCCGCTCGAGCTGCTTCTTGACGTCCAACTCGGTCTGCCGGCCCAGTTCCCGAGTCACGATTTCGCTGGCCGGTTCGCGAATGCCGTAGGCGATATAGTCGCCGGCGATGTTGAGGGTTTTTCCGTCGTCGGTGACGCCGCGCAGGAGGATATGGGAGTGCGGGTGGCCGGTGTTGTGGTGATCGACCGCGATCCAGTCGAGCTTCGTCCCGAGGTCGGCTTCCATCTGCTGCATCAAAACGCGGGTGGTCTCGCGCGGATCGGACAGCTCCGCACCATCCTCGGACGAGACGATGAAGCGGAATTGATGCCGGTCATCGCGGCCCCGCTCCAGGAAAGCGCGGCCGTTCTCCACGTCGCGCTCGGCCGAATAGACCTGGCCCTTCGCACCATCCTTCGTTACGCCGTCACGTTCAAGGTAACGCAGGTGCGCATCCACCGCCTTGGCGCTGACAAACTGCCGTCCGCGAGCGGCTCCGCGCTGCGGGTTGAGCTTCACGACGCGGGCCTTCATCGCCACCCGGCGCGCCCGTGTGCGCGCCCCGCTCCCGTCCCGGCTCCACGCGCTCCGATCCTTAAGACTCAGCGCCGTCGCAGCGCCCCGCCCGCGCGCATTGAACCTGCTGCCTCCCTTCCCGGTGCCGGGGTCCCGGTTCGGATTGCCGCCAGCGCGCCGAGATCGCCCGTTGGACCTCAGCGACGAAGCTGGTCGGGCCTCTCCGCGCCGCGCCGGTTCGGCGCGCGGTTTCTTGCCCGCCACCCCGATCGCGGACCTTGCCGGGACGGATACGAAAGTCGTCTTCGTTGCGCGCCATCAGCCGACGATTGGAAGTCGAATGGCATGGAGCAAGAGCAGAAACGCCGTCAGCGTGATGCAGCGTAGAAACACCTGCGCCGGCGAAGAGACGACCACCTCCGATTTGCAGGCCCATCGCAGGCGACGGCTCTCGGAGCATTGAAAGAGAATGAGAATCGGAAAAAGCGCCGCTCGCTCATCTCGACGGAAACGTCGGAGACCGACCTAAAACAATGTGCAGACAAACACTTAGGAACGAAGTTCCGGAAGCGGGGAAACCCGCTTTATCTTGCCGTCCTAATCGGCCGGGACTCTCTGGCTCTTTGACTCATCTTCGACCTCTCCTTCGCTTCGACGAGACGCTCGGACGCACCGGCAACACGATATTCTCCGAAAGTCGGAAAGTCCTGATGTGCCGAGCGCCCCTCGGCACTCACCGACGAGACAACGTCGCTGCATAACAGCCGCACAAGATCCCTCGCGGCGTATCTTTCCATCGGGCATGATGGACCATCATCAAAGGCTCCGGCTGGTCCGATCGCGTGATCCTTTGCGTGGCTGCAGGTGAAATAACAGCACTCCGTCGTCCTTGCTCTGCACCAGGTCTCATCCGCCGCAGTGGAGCTCCGGTGCTTCAAACTTAGCTGTCATTGCGATCGACAACTGCATAGAGCCCGTCTTCACTATGCTCATGCGAGCGCTCCCGAGAGGCAGACCGGGCCCTCGAATCCTGACTGCCAGCACGGCGACGGCAGCCCAGAATGCGTGCCGGATGGGCTGGAACCGTCGACAAATTCGTCCCGACCAACAATCCAGACCAGCAACCGATGCCACCGTTTTGTACGCAATTCATAATGCATCATCCCTTACCAACGCGGGGATCCACGCCCAAGATGCATCCCGCTGCAACTGCGGCCCTGCCGAAGCTTAGCAATCCGATTATCGCGCATCGATCCGCACTTGAACGTCGCGCGGCCGCGCCAGATACGGCGACGACGTCACCACGATGTCGGCCCCAGCTTGGGCATAGGCAGCGACGTTCTCCGCGTTAATCCCGCCGGCCGCTGCAACGACGGGCCGGTTCCACACCGATGCCATCGCCTTCATCCGTGCGACCAGCAAAGCGATCTCCGCGGGCGTGAACTTTTCCGCCTGGATCACGTCAAACCCCGCTACCGCCGCTTCAACGGCCGCCGCGAACGAGGTCACCTCGATCACCAATCGCTTTTCCGGCGCGGCGCGCCGCAATTGCTCGACACACTCATTCAGAGGCACCCCGCCGAGAAAGGCGCGATGCTCCGGAAACACCAGCACCGTCTCCGACAGGCCAAGCCGGTGCATGACCGCGCCGCCCGCCTTCACGGCCGCGACCGCGAAGCGCTTGGTGCCCGGGACGTTCTTGCGGGTGCAGGCAACGGCGATGTGCGGCGCTACGGCCCTGGCCGCATCGAGAATGGCGCGGGCAGATGTTGCAACGCCGGACCATGTCTCGATCAAGGTCTGCGCCACTTTCCAGCTGCGCAGCAGCGCCGATGCAGGTCCCTGCACGGTCAGGATCGGCGAATCTGGCTCCAGCGCCGTGCCTGAGCTTGCGCGCAGATCCACCTTGCAGCCGGCGAGCTCGATCATCGCGGCCGCGTCCTCGGCGAGCGCGAGCACCATTTTGTCGCGGGCGGTGAACTGCATCGCACCTGTGGCCGCGCCGATGCCGAGCGCCTCGGTGGTCAGATCGCCATAAGGCACGTCGTCGAGGAGAAGCTGCTCAAGCTCCGCGCGTGATGCGACCGTCGGCAGCGGCCAGTTCGGGATGACCGATCGAAATGAATGCGTCGTCGGTGGGATGATCGCGGCTTGCGGCGGGATCGACTGGAACGTTGCAGATCTGCTCATGCGTCTTGTCCGATTGGAGACATCATTTGTCGCAACTGCGACAAAGACAGGTGGATTCGGCTGGGCTGACAGCGAAAGCACCCTATTAGCATGGCCGAGTAGCAATCTCCGGACCAGAGGGATCGCGGCATGCGGCTTGCTCAGATGACGACATCGGAGCGGACATCGACAGACCCCGCCGGATGCGGAGTCAGGAGTGCATGATGAGATTTGGGAAATTGGTTCGAATAGTCATCGGTATCGCGACCTGGGTTCTCACCTCGACCAGCGTGCCCGCGGCGGAGACCAACGTGGCGGTGGCCGCCAACTTCACGGAACCGGCCAAGGAGATTGCGGCCGCGTTCAAGGCGAAGACCGGTCACGACGCCGTGCTCAGCTTTGGCGCCAGCGGTCAGTTCTACACCCAGATCACGCAAGGCGCGCCGTTCCAGGTCTTTCTCTCGGCCGACGACGCCCGTCCGAAGCAATTGGTCGACGACGGCTTGGCGGTGCCGGACACCCGCTTCACCTATGCGATCGGCAAGCTCGTGTTGTGGAGCAAGACGCCGGGCTTCGTGACGGGCGAAGCGACGCTGAAGACCGCAACCTTTGCAAAATTGTCGATCTGCAACCCGGTCGCGGCA
>CAVZQX010000010.1:0-75508 GCA_963777475.1 uncultured Alphaproteobacteria bacterium | reverse complement strand
TGCGCGTTGGTTTCCTCACTAGCGCGATCTGCTGATAGTCGGGCCAAGGTGCCGATAGCTGCATTGGCTTCTTCTCGAATCACTGATGCCTCTGAAGGTCATTGGAGCGATGACAACGCGCGAGCCAGGTTGTTCAGCGCAGTGGCGAGGTCAGAACGCGTCGGGGCGGGCCTGGGCAGCTGGCGTAGATGCCTGCGGCTTCCTCGATCGCGGCCAGGGCCTCCTCCCGCCGCCCCAGGTCGACGATGCGGTTGCTGAGATCAACAAGCCATCCGACGCGCTCGCTGTCATCCGCCGACTCGCCAGCCAATCGCTGAAGTACAAGGCGGCAGGTAGTGGCCGGTCCTGCGGGGCGTACTCCACCCGCAGCGCGGCGACCTTCTTGCGAACCATGACGCCGACCCCGGCCACCCCAGCCGCTCCGCGATCACCGTCGCCGGCTCGCCGGGAACTGCGCCAGCAGCCGCCGCACGTGACCCTCGAACGGGTCGAACGCCGACGGGCCGCTCACCCGGACATACTTCGGCGGCAGCTCGACTTCACCGCCCGCGACACCGTGTCCCGCGACAGCCGAAGCCGGGCCGCGATCGCCCGGACCGACATGCCCTCACTGCCATGGAAATACCTGATCTGCACCCAGTCCTGCACTGTGATCACCCATCCGATCGTGGCTGGGTGGCCGATCTTCAAAGAGCAAAACTGGCCTAGTTTTCAAAGAGCGCCGACAGCAGCGTGGCTCGTGCGAATACATGCAGGTCATCGACGACGAGGGACGGTGTGCCAGTGCCGACGCTCTGGGCGCAACTTTGGCAGTCACCCGGCCACAGGCTGGTAATTACATTCTGCATCACCGGCGGGAGCTCAGAACGTGTTCTTTCATCGATTAGGGGGGCCTTTGAGTAACATGACGGTGACTGATCCTTTCCTCAGTATCGGGTCAGGAGCCGGCAGGTCCCCCGTCGGCATTCTGCAAACGTCACTTTAAGACACAAACGTCACCTTAGAACATTTGGTGCCGCGGGCCAGACGCACGATCTCGTTGGCCGTAGCGTTCTAATGTGGATCGGCTTGACACGGCCAGTCACGGCGCCCCCCCTTTCGGGCGTATACATGGATGTACGGGCCAGGGCCGGAGAGATGGCGAGGTCGTATGCTGGTGTACCAATCCGGTGGCCGAGGAAAGCTCAAGGTCGCATTTCTGGTGGTGTGGCCGGCGGTGGGCGCAAGGGCAGGGAGCGTATCCGTTTACCGAGGGGGTTCGTTTGTCGGCGGTGGGGGGTGTTGAGGGGCTCGATGCTGAGCTGTATACCGCGCGGAGCCGCCGCCCGCTGGACCTGTCTGCTGGGACGGATGCCACTCAGATGGATATCTGGGGTCCAGAGCGAACTGTTCACGCCGAGGCCTTGTGTCGGCTGCTAGTCGACGCCGACGCGGCCGTCGGACCCAGCGGGATACGACTGCGCATGGTGGTGGTGGACGGGCCTCTCGATCTTGCCGGGGCGGACTGCGTTGTCCGCTTGAGTTCGACACGTGCCGGTTCGACGGCGACGACCCCATCGGGTTTTCTATGGCCACGGTCCCGGACCTGGTGATACGCGATTGCAAGTTGCCAGGGGTGGCGGGTCGACTGCTGACGGTCAAGAAGGGGATGGACCTAAGCGGCTCGACCATCTCCAAGATGCTGGTGCTACGCGATGCTGACATCACCGGCGGCCTTACATGCGAAAGCACCAGGATTGAAGGTGTAGACGAGGAAAACTTCTCCTTCGACGGCCGCGGGTCAAGGCGGCGGGTGGAGTGCGGCTCAGTGGCCGCATCTGCGAGGGTGCTGTTGACCTGGGCGATGCCGATATCACCGGGCCGTTGTCGTTCCGCGGGGCAGAGGTGAGGGGTCCGGGAAAGAATTCGGGCGATGCCCTTTACGCCGCTGGTATCCGAGTCAGTAGCGGGGCATATCTCGACGACCTCGATGCCTGCGGTCGCGTCAACTTGCTCGACGCCCAGATCACGGGACAGCTGAGTCTCAGGGCGGCCACCATCAAGAGCAAACAGATGGTGTCCTTCGCCGGGGACCGCATGTCGGTTACCGGTGGGGTGTGGCTGGATAGATGGAGCGGAGGATCGTCTACCTTGAGCTCGGACCGGCCTTTCAGAGCGAGCGGGCCGGTGCGGATGTCGGGTGCCACCATCGGCGGTCAGCTCAGCTTCATGGGGGCGAAAATCAACGAGAGCGGCGCGGCGGGATGTGCCGTTTGGGCCGATCACGTCAAGGTCGCGGCGGGCGCCACGTTCACTGGAGCGAAGGCCGTGGGAGCCGTGGTTCTCTCCGGAGCGGACATCACTAGCTGGCTCTACCTGGATGCAGCCGATGTCGACGGCAACAGCAGCGGAGGGCTCGCTGTCTGGGCTTCGGGGATAAGTGTGACGGGGGGAATCTCGCTAACGTCGATAACGGCCAAGGGTGCCGTGATCCTGGACGACGCTGCCATTGGTGCCGACGTCAGCTTCAGAAATGCCGAGGTGCTGAGACCTCTTCGGGATGGAACCGCAAGATCGCCGACGCTCTCAGGGCCGGGAAGAGCGCCTTCGCTCCGAAGGACGCGGTGACCCCTCGGCGGTGTGGACCACAGGAGCGCAGATCGGGGGAGCGCTCCGCTTCATCGGGGCTAAGATCACCTCCGTCGACGTAGCCGGTGTGGCCGTGATGGCTGCAAGCCTGAAGGCCGCGGGCGGCCTGTGGTTCGGCAAACCGCTTGATGAAGGCACGGTCGCCGAAGGAGAAGTCGATCTCACCGTCGAGGGAGCGGTGGTGCTGACCGACGCGTCCGTCACGGGCCAACTGGGGGTGCGAGGTGCCCAGCTCACAGGCCTCGATACCGCTGGCCGCACTTTGGTAGCCGAGCGCCTGACTGTAACCGGCGACGCGCTGTTCACCAAGTTCACCTCGGCCGGAGCCATGGTGCTAGCGGGAGCGCAGATCGGGGGAGCGCTCCGCTTCACAGGGGCTAAGATCACCTCGGTTGACGTCACCGGCGTAGCCGGTGTGGCCGTGATGGCTGCAAGCCTGAAGGCCGCGCGCGGCCTGTGGTTCGGCAAACCGCTTGATGAAGGCACGGTCGCCGAAGGAGAAGTCGATCTCACCGTCGAGGGAGCGGTGGTGCTGACCGACGCGTCCGTCACGGGCCAACTGGGGGTGCGAGGTGCCCAGCTCACAGGCCTCGATACCGCTGGCCGCACTTTGGTAGCCGAGCGCCTGACTGTAACCGGCGACGCGCTGTTCACCAAGTTCACCTCGGCCGGAGCCATGGTGCTAGCGGGAGCGCAGATCAGCGGAGAGTTGGCCTGGCTTCCGGGAGGCCCTGTCAGCTGGCCGCTTGACCTCGACGGCGTTACCACTAACCGGCTTGACGATGATGGCCACTGGCCAGTGGCGGGAAAGCTCAAACTCAACGGTTTCAAGTACAACGCCTTCAGCGGTGATCACCCCTCAACTCTCAACGACCGGCTGAAGTGGATCCAGTCCCAGTACAGCGTCGACCAGGAGACCCGGGGAGTACCGATCCGGCGGAGCCGGGCGCACCCGGCCGCTGCAGACTCAACCTTGTTCTCGCCTCAGCCATACCAGCAGCTTGCCAGTGTCTACCAGGCCTCGGGACAGGATGACGAAGCCCGACAGGTCAACATAGCCGCCAACACCGACCGCCGCCGGTGGGGTGCTCTCAAGCCGGGAGCGTGGTGGGCAAACGCAGTATTCGACGTGACCATCAAGTTCGGTTACAAGGCGTGGCGAGCAGTGGTCGGCCTGGTAGCCGTATACGCTCTAGCGGTCATCGCGTTCACCTTCGCCCAGCACCAGCATGACCTGATCATCCCCACCGGCAGCACCACCGGGGTCCGTCCCACGCCAACGTCCAGCCAATGCAGCCAGGGCTACCCATGCTTCTACCCGGCTGGGTTCGCCATAGATGTCGTCGTGCCTATCGTCAACGTTCACCAGGCCGACGAGTGGGCAGTCAACGGCGACGCCTCCTGGGGATGGGCCTGGGTAGGAGGGACGTGGGTGGCCACTGGTCTGGGCTGGGCCCTGGCCACTCTCTTTGTCGCGGGCTACACCGGCCTCGTCCGCTCAAACTGATCCCGGTACAAGAGGTCAGCTGTCGCGCCGTCAAGCGGGTGCCAGCGCGAGAACGACGCAGGCGCGCCGCTGCCTGCCAACGCCCAAACCACCGTCAACAACTTCGGCAGCGGCCGCTAAGTGACTGGCGTTTCGTGCCCGTCGGCGTCGCAGTACATGGCTGTCGGCTATTACTCCGTCAGCTCCAACGAGTTCGGTGGCCTGCTGCTGACCGGCTCGGGCTGAACCTGGTGACGCCACCGCGGGGCAGCGCGCTGGCCGGGATAGTGGCCTGAGTCCAGGGCGTGGAACGGGTCGTGGAACGGATCGCCTGGAAATCCCTTGGCTTTGGGTGCAGCGGTAGCACTTTCGTGTGGCATCGGTGCAGGCAGCGGCCCCGAGGCTCGGGAGCATGCTTCTTGTAAGCGGCAGGTCAGCGGTTCGAATCCGCTCACCGGCTCGAAATATTAGCAGGTCAGAGGCGTATTTTCTTCAGTCTGGCGTGATCGCGAGCTAGAGCCGTGGAACGAGTGACCCGTTCCACGGAGGCAGGCTTCTCGATTGTCAGTGGGACTGATCTCGACGAGCGTGGATGCCGTTACGGCCACCTAAGGATTTGCAGAGAAATAACCCGTAGGTTCTATGGATCTGGCACATTGGTGTGGTATGGGCGCTACGGAAGAAACCCGGCAGATACTGGCAGTGAAGTTCCAGGCGATCTTCCCGCATCTGGACGAGCGGCAGCGGCGGCTGCTGATGGGCGCCGAGGCCCGGTCGCTGGGCCACGGCGGGATCCGGCTGGTGGCGCGGGCCGCTGGGGTCCGCGAGGCCACGGTGTCGCTTGGCGCTGACGAGCTGGATGCCGGCGCCGAGCCGCTGGGCCGGGTCCGGCGTCCCGGCGGGGGCCGCAAACGGGCCGCCGACCTGGACCCGGGCCTTCTCCCTGCGCTGCTGGCCCTGGTAGAGCCGGACGAGCGCGGCGACCCGATGTCGCCGCTGCGGTGGACGACGAAGTCCACCCGCAACCTCGCGGGCGAGCTGACCCGCCAGGGCCGCAAGGTCTCCGCGGACACGGTCGGCGACCTGCTGCGGGCCGAGGGGTTCAGCCTGCAGGGCAACGCCAAGACCCTCGAGGGCCAGCGGCACCCGGACCGGGACGCCCAGTTCCGGTACATCAGCGAGCAGGTCAAAGCGCACCAGGACAGCGCAGACCCGGTGATCAGCGTGGACACCAAGAAGAAGGAACTGGTCGGCCAGTTCGCCAACGCCGGCCGGGAATGGCGCCCCGGCGGGCAGCCCGTCCTGGTGAACAGCCACGACTTCCCGCAGGACAGTGCGGGCAGGGCCGTCCCGTACGGGATCTACGACATCGCCCGCAACGCCGGCTGGGTCAGCGTCGGCACCGACCACGACACCGCCGCGTTCGCCGTGGAATCGGTCCGCCGCTGGTGGAACGCCGCCGGCCGGGACGAGTACCCGCAGGCCCGGCGGCTGCTGGTCACCGCGGACGCGGGCGGCTCTAACGGCTACCGCACCCGCGCCTGGAAAGCAGAGCTGGCCGCCCTGGCCGTCGAAACCGGGCTGGAGATCACCGTCTGCCACTTCCCGCCAGGGACGCCGAAGTGGAACAAGATCGAGCACCGCCTGTTCTCCCATATCACGATGAACTGGCGCGGCCGGCCGCTGACCAGCCACGAGGTCATCGTCCAGACCATCGCCGCGACCACCACCCGCACCGGTCTGCGGGTCCGCGCCGAACTGGACGACAGCCCCTACGAAACGGGCGTCAAGGTCAGCGACCGGCAGATGGACGCCCTGCCGCTGACCCGCCACGGCTGGCACGGCGACTGGAACTACACCCTCCGTCCCGAGGCCTACGACCCGGACGCCGGCACCCCCGACCCATTCGACCAGCCCAGCCCCGGCCTGGCCTGGCTCTGCCACCCGGCGCTGACCGGGCTGCCGGCCGCCGAGTGGGACGCCCTGATCACCGCGCTGATGACGCTGCACAACCAGCAGCGGGAGGCCAGCCTGGACAAGCGCCGCGGCCACCGTCCCCGCCTCAAGGCCGCGGGAACCGGCCGCCGCCCCGTCCTCACCCTGGCCGACCGGCTCCTGGCCGCCGTCCTGCACTACCGTCTCGCCCTGCCGCAGGTGGCCGTTGCGGCCCTGCTCGGCGTGCGGCCCGAGACGGTCAACAAGCGCATCCGCGACATCCGCCAGCTCCTGGACCAGGCCGGACACGCCATCCAGCCAGGCCCGCACCGCCTCGCCAGCCTCGATGATCTCTACAACCTGGCAAGATCGACAGACGTCACTATCCAGCCCGAGATCAAGGCAGCGTGTTAATGATCTGCAAGCCCTAAGGATCGAAGGCCGCGAGCTAGCGCTTCTACGCCGGGCTGAGGCAGAAGAAGCCATACTCTTGGCTTCATGGAAGTGGGCGGGGAGAATGCATCGGACGAAGTGACGTTGTTTCTCGACGGCGGTGACCTGTACGTCACTGGCGAGGCTGGTGCGATTGATCTTGTGCTGACGGAGCTGCTGGGCCCGGACGACTCCCGTCGGCGCCGTTCTGCGACGAGGCTTGCCGACGCAGGGGCGGTTGGTGCCACCGCCGCGGCCGCGCGTGCGGCCAGCGAGGAGTTGCTGCGGCCGACAGCGGGCAGCCTGGAGAAGCTCCGGGAGTTCGGTGCGCAACTGGATGGCAGCGGTGCTCTTCGTGCTTACGTCCGTGGTGATGGCGGCAAGTTTGCCGGGGAGCTGACTTTCGAGGCGGTTTCGTTCGGCGCGGAACAGGCACTCGCGATGCAAACCGCAGCGGTCTCCCTGGCCTTGCGATCGGCAATCGCGGACGTTCAGGCAGCCGTCGAAGCCGTCGACCAGAAGGTCTCTGACATCCAGAAGCGGGTCCGGGCGCGGGAAGTCGGGGAAGTTGTCGGGACGTACCGCTACTTGCGGCAGGTCGTGGATTCGACGAGGGCTCGCGGCCGACTTCTGGAAGCCGACTGGGATCAGGTTGCGGGCACCAGAAGGAACCTAGAGATCGCTCTGGAGTCGCTCCGGGCCTACGTGGCCGACTCCATCAACGACATTGACGGCGACGACCCGCTTCCGAAGCGGGAGACGGCGATCAGGCGGATCGCGAGTCCCAAGGGTGTGGCGGGGAGTCTCCGGCTCATCGTGATAGCGGAACAGGCTCTCTGCTTCTTGGAGTACCTGCGGTTGGAGCGGATCAGAATGACCGACCCCGATCATCTGTCGTCAGCGTTGGCTGATGCGAGACGTGCCTTGGCCGTCCAGTGCGAGCGTGACGCAGCACTGGTCCGTACGGCGGTCCAGCGGATCGAGGCGGCCAAGCGAATTGACCCGCTTGAAGTTCACAGGGTTTTCTCGATTCCGGAGATGCGAGAGGCATCGGCCAAGGCACTGGATGCGCTGGAGTCCTTCGCCAATGCTTCTCGCGCGGAGTTGCCGGAGTTGGACCGGAGCGTACGTCGGCCACCCCTCTCTGAGACCCGCGCCGAGGTCAAGCGGCAAGCCATCAGCGCGAAGGAGGGTGTCGTCGACGCGTCAAGGGCTGTCGGTCGAGTAACCTCGCGTGGTGCGAAGCAGGTGTCCGAAGCGGTTCGGGAAAAGACGGGAGACCTCTTCGATTGATGCCTGACGCTCATCGGTCGCCGAGCCTTGAGCACGGCGGTCCCCGCCGCAGGGATCGGCACTGTCGATGTCCGATCCGGTTGAAGGTTGCGAGCGCCTAGCGCGCTGACGTGTGGCTCGCAGAGTAAGCCTGACCGAGCCCCCTGGTGATTCGGCCAGACTTACCTTGCGGATTCGGTGGCCACCGAGCTGTAGAAGAAACGGTCCCAGTCTCGAGTTTATGGAAGCGCTTCGCGAAAATCTGCGTGGCCACCAGAATGACCAGCGCAGCGAGAAAAATTGCCGTTCCGGTGAGATAGCCCCAGTTCAAAGTCATGGTCACCGAGTTGCCACCAGTCTCGCCGAGCGTGGTGGCGGCGATCTTGATGATCCAGAAGACGAGAGTGACTTCAGGGATCTTTGTGAGGGCGTTGTGCGAAATCTCGGATTTGAAGGCTGTCATGGCTCTATATCAAGTTCCATATTGCGAACGGGGGAACGCACTGGCGCGTCCACGGGGAGGGTTCGCGCCAGGCCCAGGAGCACGAGATCAGGCGTGTGGTCCGGGCCTGGCGAATTGCTTTCTCAGTCCGGGTTTGGACCTTCTTTCTTGTTTTCGAGCACCAAGCCTGTTCGCGCGTCGACCCCGACCTCTTGCGTCACCGAGCCGCGCTTGATGTCGAACGAGTAACGAAGGCCGCTGCCGCCTCCCTCCCGTTCAAGTTCCTCGTCCGTGATTGTTCCGGGATGCGCTTTCAGGGCGATTGCTCTGGCTTGTGCGATCCCGATTTTGGCGCGATGTGCCAGCCCCTCGCCGGTGTAAGCTTGTGCGGCTATCGTGCCGAACGCCAGGCTCGCGGCGGTGAGGCCTGCCAAAGTCGACAATCTTCTGGTCATCTCTAATCCTTCGTTTGCTTCGCCGCCCCTTGCAACCGCAAGCGTGTTGCTGGCTCCCACGTGCCTCGGTCGACTTAGGAGGGGCTTAGGGCGAAGAATTTCCTTGTGCTGCGTCAATCCGATCTCCAGCGATACGTTCCAACATGTGACTTTGCCCCTAAGTCTGCACTAAGTCGGAGAAACAATGCTGCGCCGGGCCGCAGGCGGCATTTCGGACCGAGGATTTGAGGAATGCGAGTTCTGCTCATCGAGGACGACAGGATGATCGGTTCGGCGCTCCAGCAGGCGCTCAGGGACGCGGCCTACGCGGTCGACTGGGTGACCGACGGCGAGGCTGGGGTCCACGCGGCGGAGAGCGAAACCTACGAGCTCGTCCTGCTCGATCTCGGACTGCCTAAAACCGACGGACGCGACGTGCTTCGGCGCCTGCGCCTGATTGGCCGCAAGCTTCCCGTGATCGTCGTGACCGCGCGGGATAGCGTCGAGGACCGGATCGACGGGCTCGATCTTGGAGCGGACGACTACCTGATTAAGCCATTCGAAATCCGCGAACTGCTGGCGCGGATGCGCGCCGTGCTCCGGCGCGAGGGCAGCGGCGCCGCGGCGCTCCTGAGCAACGGAAAGCTCAGTCTCGACCCCGCAACTCGGGAAGCGACAATTCCTGGAAAAGAGCGCACTGCTGAGTGCACGCGAGTTAGCGCTCCTGCAAGCGCTGTTGGCTCGGCCAGGCACGATCCTGTCGCGGGGCGAGCTTGAACGGCAGATCTACGGCTGGAACGAGGAGGTCGAGAGCAACGCCATCGAATTCCTGATCCACACCGTTCGCAGGAAGCTCGGAGCCACGGCGATCCGCAACGTGCGCGGCGTGGGGTGGATGGTGGAGCGCGCATTATGATCGGCTCATTGCGCGGACGTCTCTTCGTCGGCCTGACCACTATGATCGTATTGACGGGCGGGATCGGAGGTATATTCGCCTACAGGTGGGCATTCGATGAGGCTATCGAGATCCAGGATTCGGCCCTGATCCAGATCGCCAGCCTCGCCCAGAATGGCAGCTTCAAGGGCGGTAGGCCGTTTCCCGAAATTGAGGAGGATGCGCAGATCCGGCTAATCGAGCTGGGGAATATCCCGCACGGCACATCGGACGAACGTCAACTTTTCGGGTTGAAGGATGGCTTGCACACAGCGAGTTGGAAGGGCCAAGCGATCCGCGTGCTGCTGCAAACACGACCGGATGGAAGCCGATATGCCGCCGCGCAACCGACCGCGGTTCGGGATGACACTGCAGACGACATGGCGGTTCGGACCCTCCTGCCGATTGCCGCGCTAATTCCCTGCCTGTTGATCGTCACGGCGCTCGTCATTGCGCACTCGCTGCGCCCCATGATCCAGCTGGCGGGCCATCTCGATGCCAGACGTGCCGATGACCTCACGCCGTTGCCGGAGGCGGGCGCACCGACCGAGCTGCATCCGTTCATCACCTCGATCAATAGCTTACTGACGCGGATGCGGCTCTTGATGGATCAGCAACGGCGCTTCGTTGCCGATGCGGCGCACGAGCTACGCACGCCGGTTACCGCCCTGAGTCTGCAGGCGGAAAACCTCGAATTCGATCGAACTTCCCGAGGGAGCGAGAGAACGTGTTGCTGCGCTGAGGCAAGGCATGCATCGCACCAAGCATTTGCTTGAGCAGCTGCTCGCGGTCGCACGGTACGAGGCAAAGCCTTTCTCCGACGAAATGCAGCAGGTCCCGCTCGACGAAATAGCAAAGCAGGCTGTTGCCGATCTGCTGCCGCAGGCAGTCGATCGTGGTATTGATCTGGGCTTTGAAATTGTTGAGGCCGTCACGGTCGGCGGCGAACCGGTCATGCTCGCGACCTTGATCCGCAATTTGCTTGACAATGCGCTCCGCCATACTCCGCACGGCGGAAGGATTGATCTCGGCGTCTATCGCCATGACGGCTCGGCGGTCCTGCAGATCGAGGACACGGGCCCCGGCATCGCGACCGCTGACCTGGAGAAGATATTCGAGCCATTCGTTCGCGGCTCCCGCCCGGAGGGCGAAGGAACTGGCCTCGGCCTCTCAATCGTGAAGCGCATCGCCGAAAACCTGGGCGGAGAAATCACTTTGGAGAACATCTCGGGCGTCGGCCAGTCGGGAATTCGTGCCACCGTCCAGCTGCCTGTTGCCGCGAACCCAACAACGAACGGCCGCGGCTAGCTACTTTCCGGCGCAAAATTCAGTCTGGTTGGCCTTGGGGTAGAATTGGGCGGTATGCGGAAAACTGCAAGGTCGGACGGAAACAGAATTGACGTTGGTTACTTTCGCTGATTTCATTCTTATGAATGATTCGAGAGCAAACCCTGCGAGCGCGCCAAAAGCTGATCGGCAAGTTGCCGATCACCGGCGAAATACTGCGTGGCTCGCTGCTGGAGCGCACGGTCCGACATACCAAAGATTGCCCGAAATGTGCGCGTGGCGAAGGGCACCGGGTCTTCGTTCTGACGGTGAGCTACGCTGGTGGACGCACCCGGCAAATCAGTGTGCGTCGCGAACGGGTTGCCGAGGTTCGCCGTTGGCTGGATAATTATCAGAAACTGAAGGAGACGATCGAGACGATCTGCGAGATCAACCACGATTTGCTGCGTCCGGAGAAAACCGCGGCAAAGCGCGGGAGGAAGAGCCGTGATTAAGATGCGACGCGCGCAGCTCAGCTTCGGCGATGGATTGATCGCTGAGGAAGTGAGCGATCTCCGCGAAAGCTGGATGACACACGCCGATCAGGTGCTGGCGGACGAACAAATCGTAGCCGCCGTGTACGAAGCGCTGATGAAACGGCATCCCAAAAGCCGCAGCCGCGGCCGGCCGGGCGCTCCGGCCGAAGTGGTGCTGCGCTTGTTGATCCTCAAGCACATCCGTAACTGGAGCTATGGCGTGCTGGAGCGCGAAGTGCGCGCCAACCTGGTGTACCGCGACTTCACCCGCGTGGGCGCCGCCAAGACGCCCGATGCCAAGACCATGGGCCGCTGGGGCGTGGCGGTGGGGCCGGACGTGGTCAAACAGATTCACGAAAGGCTTGTAAGGCTCGCACAGGACAAGGGGGCAACGGAAGGGCGCAGAATGCGCGTGGACACGACGGTGGTGGAGACCAACATCCACTATCCGACCGACTCGAGCTTGTTGGGAGATGGGGTTCGAGTGCTGATCCGCACCATGAAGAAGATCACAACGATCGCTGGCGAGGCTGGAGCCAGACTGCGCGATCGTAGTCGGACGGTGAAGCTGCGGGTGCTGGACATCGCGCGGGCGGCGCGCTCCAAAGCCAAGCAGAGCCGGGAGAAGCTCACACAGGCGTACGACAAATTGCTCAACTCGACCAGCCGGGTGGTGGGACAGGCGAAGCGGTTCTCCCAAGAGATCGCTGCAGGAGTGAAGCGCGCTTCGAGCATTGGCAAGCAGTTGGTGCTGGAGGGCCTGGGTCAGGAACTCGATGCGATGGTGCCGCTCATCAAGCAGGTGATGAAGCAGACCAGAGCGCGCATCTTCCGCGGCGATACGCGCGCGGAAGGCAAGATCTTCAGCCTGTTTGAACCGTCGACAGAAATCATCCGCAAGGGCAAGGCGGGCAAGCCCAACGAGTTCGGCAAGATGGTGAAACTACAGGAGGCCGAAAACCAGATTGTGATCGACTATGAAGTCTACGCTCAGCGACCGCACGATTCGGAGCTGCTGATCGCAGCCATCGAAACGCATCAAGCGATGCTCGGACGCGCACCGCGCCTGGTAGCGGCAGACGCCGCCTTCTACTCCGCAAAGAATGAGGCAGCCGCGAAAGCAAAAGGCGTCAACCGCGTTTGCATTCCCAACCGCTCGACCAAGAGCATTGAACGCAGGCGCGAGCAGAAGAAGCGCTGGTTCCGCAACGGCCAGAAATGGCGGACCGGATGCGAGGGGCGCATCAGTGTGGCCAAGCGGCGGCATGGGCTTAACCGTTGCCGCTACAAAGGCGATGCCGGGATGAAGCGTTGGGTTGGCCTCGGCGTCATTGCCGACAACCTCATCAACATCGGCCGCGCAATGGAAAACCGGGCTGTCCGGTAAATCCGACCGCCCTCACGATCAGGCTCTGTCAAAACCCCCGCCGGTCGCCTCCGGCGGGTCTTGCGTTGCTGCGCGCCCTTGACCCCTCTTCACAAAGCATCAATTTTGCGCCGGAAAGTAGCTAGCGATCAAAGAAGCCCGGTACCGAGGCCGACCGTCCGATGCTGCCCGGCGGCCGCGGCACGCTCGTGCCGCGCTGCTGCGGCGGGGCCGGTTGACGCTGCGGGGGCGGGCCGCCGAATCCAAAGAACTCCCGCAGCCCGGGCCCGCGCGCCTGTCCCGGCGGCGGCTGCGGCTTCTTCGCGGCCTTCGGCAATCCTGTCGTCGGCGCCACCCCTGCAGCCCCGGGTGCCGCAGCCGTGCCGTCGGTCGGCGTCGCGGCGGCGATCGGCGTGTCGCCCTTGGACTGCTCGCGCCCTACCTCGCGGCGTGGCCAGACGAAATCGTCGGCGCGGCCAGCGGGAGGGTTGAGCGCTTCGCCCTTCACCAGCGTTCTCGCGGCAAGCGCATCGACCGGTGCCGGTCGTGACCCCGGCCCGCCCAGCAGCTGATCGGTGCCGACGGAGGAAGCCACCAGCGGCAGGATCGGACCGGCAAGCGGCCGCGGCGCCGGTTGACCGGGGACCGCGTTGAGGTCGGGCGTCGCGGGCTCGGTCGGCAGCGCGATCGGTCCGGAACGGGCGGCAAGCAGCCGGGTGATCTCGCGCTCGACAAAGTGTGCGAGCTTGAGCGCGCCGTACTTGGTGAAATACACACCGTCATACGACCGCAGCTGGCGGGGCTGGCCTTCAAAATCGGGGCCCTTCAGCACGAAGGCGCCGCGTTCGTCGACAAAGCCGTCCCAGACGTCGACATAGGTGATGCCGGCCTTGCCGGCTTCGTCGCGATAGAGCGAATCCAGGAACAGCATGTCCGACGTTCCCCTCGGCCCGCGGATCGCCGGCAATCCGACCCAGATCACCGGCACACCCTTGGACTTCACCACTGCGATCAGCTCTTCGATCTTCTTGGCGTAGAGCTCGACCCAACGCTCCTCGCGGAACTCATAGAGGCCGTTCGGCGAGCGCGTGCTCTTTTCCGGCGCGATCAGCGGCGGCGCATCGGCATTGTCGGCATCGTCCTGCGGCAGTTCGCTGTCGACCTGCTTGTCGTCCGGCTTTGCATTGGACTTTGCGTCCGACTTGGCGTCAGGCTTCGTATCTGACTTTGTATCTGACTTGGCGTCCTTCTTCTCGCCCTTCTTCTCCGCCGGCTTGTCGGATTTTTCCGCCGCCGGTTCGCGCAGCGCGACACGGTCGTTGAGGCCAAGCATGATGACGATCGCGTCGGGCTTTTCGGTCGCGAGGATGCCTTTGGCGGCGGCTGCCCAATCGGCGGGATCGCCCTTGGGCTGATATTTGATCAGGCCGGAAATCGTCTTGGCTTTGCGGATCACGCCCATGTCGGGCTGATCGGCATAAGCGTCTTCAAGCCCGTAGGCGAGCCAGTCCGCCATGGCGTCGCCGAGCACCAGCACGTTGCGCTCGGGGATGCTGTCGCGTTTCTCAGGCGGCGGCGGCTTGGAAAAATCCTGGTAGACGCGCTGCCTGCTGGGCGCCTGCTGCTGGAACGGCGAAAAGAAATCGCTGCCGAACCAGCCACCGCCGCCAAATCCGCCGCCGCGCGGGGACGGCCGCGCCGGGCCGCCGAAATTGAAGAACTGCGCCGATGCGGGCGCTGCGATGGCGACCAGAATCGCAATCGTTAGCCCCAACACGATGAGCGGGCCGCTCTCCGTAAATACCTTGAAAAAGGATTTTGGCTTGAACATGCGGCTCGTTCGCGAAGGTAAGGTCCAGGCCCTATATAGTAGCGGATTCGGGCCGCAAGCGGGCAGCTTCCGCGCCATAAACCGGGCATCGGCCGCAGCCGTCAAGGGTTAACGCAAAAGTCGCCTTAAAGGTGCGGTTGGGCCCGCGAAAACGCCCGTTTCAGTGGCCCCGGAGCCGTTCCAGCACCTCGGCTGAGGCAAATCCGTCCGCCGGCGCGCCGATCGAGGCCTGGAAACTCCGCAATGCCTGCCGGGTTTCGCCGCCGAACTGGCCGTCCGGGGTGCCGCGGTAGAAACCGCGTTGGGCCAGAAGCTGCTGTAGTTCCAGCCGTTCGGACCGCGACAATTCGCGCTCCTGCCGAGGCCAGGGCTGCACGAAGGGCGCACCGCCCCGCAGGCGATCGGCGAAATGGCCGATGGCCAGCGCATAGGCCTCGGCCGGGTTGTATTTCATGATCACACGGAAATTCTGCAGCATCAGGAAGCCGGGCCCCTCGGCGCCGGCCGGCGCCAGCAGGTAGCCCTTCTCGGTGGCCTGTGGGAACGGCTGGCCGCCCGGGCGCTTGATGCCGAGATGCTCCCACTGCGCCATGGTCATGGTCTTGGCGCGGTCGGCCAGCATGTAATTGAAGCCTTGCGGCACCACGACCTCGTAGCCCCAGGTCTGGCCGGTCTGCCAGCCGTCCTTCTTCAGGTTGTTGGCGGTCGAGGCAATCAGGTCGGCGGGATCGTCGACCACGTCGCGGCGGCCGTCGCCGTCGGCGTCTACCGCATAGCGCTTGAACGCGGTCGGCATGAATTGCGTCGGCCCGAACGCGCCGGCCCAGGAGCCGCGCATCTGTTCCGGGCGCAGATCGCCATGGTGCAGGATTTCCAGCGCCGAGAGGAACTCATCCTTGAAATAGCTCTGGCGGCGGCCGATGCAGGCAAGCGTCGCGGTGGAATTCAGCACGCTGCGGTCGCCCATCTGCGTCGAGTAGTTGGATTCGATGCCCCAGATCGCCGCGATCGCATAGCGGTCGACGCCATAGGCTTTTTCGGTGGCGTCGAACTGCGCCTTGTACTGCTTGAGGATATCGCGGCCCTTGGCAAGCCGGTTGTCGTTCACCAGGATGTCGAGATAGTCCCAGATCGACTTGGAGAATTCCGGCTGCGCATCCAACAGGTCCATGATGCGCAGGTCCGGCGAAAGGCCCGTCGTGAAGCGCTCGAAGTCGGCTTGCGAGATGTTGCGGCGCGCGGCGTCCGGCCACATCGAGGCGACGCAGTTGTCGAAATTCGCCGCCGCCTCGCGAATGGCGCTGGCGGTCATCAAGGGATGGCCGGAGGCGCCGTCCTCCCCGCTCCACGGTAGCGCGGCACTGCTGCCGGAAGCCGGCGCCTGCGCGGGGTTGCCGGGTTGGGCCGGCGCGGCCTGGTTCCCCTTCGAGAAGGTGCCGGTGAAGAGATTGTCGAGGAAATTCAGCGGTCCGCTAGAGGGCGCAGACTGCGCGCAAGCTTCGCTGGAGACGAGCAGGGCCGCCGCGATGAGAACCGCGCCGGTTTGCGCTATCGCCAATTTTCCCGCTCGTCGCGTCATGTCCGCTCCCGCACTGCACCCAAAATCGGGCTTTCAGGAGGCCCTGTCTCGGTTTCCAATAGGTTAACGAAGGCGAAGTTTTCGCGTCAGAACCATATGGCTATCTTTGTTACCGGCGCCAAACCGGCTACCAACGGCGACCGCCTATTCCCGTTTGCCTCTCCAAGGATATTCCCAAAGTTCCATGAAAATTCGCAAAGCCGTTTTCCCCGTCGCCGGCCTCGGCACCCGCGTCCTGCCCGCCACCAAGGCCATGCCGAAGGAAATGCTGACCATCGTCGACCGGCCGCTGATCCAGTATGTGTTCGACGAGGCCAAGGAGGCCGGCATCGAACATTTCATCTTCGTCACCGGCCGCAACAAGGGCGTGATCGAGGACCATTTCGACCGGATGTATGAGCTCGACGCCACGCTTGCCGCCCGCGGCAAGAAGGCCGAGATGGAAATCCTGGCGCGCGACCAGGCGGAGGCCGGCGCGGTCAGCTTCACCCGTCAGCAGGCGCCGCTCGGTCTCGGCCACGCGGTGTGGTGCGCGCGCGACATCGTCGGCAACGAGCCGTTCGCGGTGGTGCTGCCGGACGAACTCGTGCTCAACGCACCCGGCTGCCTCGCCCAGATGGTCAAGGCCGCAGCCAAGCTTGGCGGCAAATCCAACCTGATCGCGGTGGAGGAGGTCCCTTCGCATCTGACGCATCATTACGGTATCTGCGGCGTCGGCAAGCCGCACGCCGGCGGCAAGATGTTCGAGGTCGACGGCATGGTGGAGAAGCCGCCGAAGGGCACCGCGCCGTCGAATTTCTCGATCACCGGGCGCTACATCCTGCAGCCGGAGATCTTCAAGATACTGGAGACGCAGGAACGCGGCGCCGGCGGCGAGATCCAGCTCACCGACGCCATGATCGGGCTCAGCAAGACGCAAAAATTCTACGGCGTCGAGTTCGAGGGCGAGCGGCACGATTGCGGCTCGAAGGCCGGCTTCCTGCGCGCCAACATCGCCTACGGCATGGCGCGCGCCGACCTGCGCGACGGCCTGCGCGCGGAGATGAAGAAGTATCTGGGCGAGTGACGGCGAAGACCCTGAGCGCTTTTGCCGTCATTTCGGGGTGATGCATGGCATCGAAAACGGAATCTCGAGATTCCCGGCTCGGTCGCGTCGCAAGCAATTTGGGCGCGCTAGGCTTGATCATACTACGGCATTGCCGTAGTATGTGATTTAATGCAGACCGTCGTTGAAACGCCGCCCTACCTTGTGGATGCGGAGAGGCTGTTTTCAGCGGTCGAGCGTGCCGCAATCGTGGATCGTTTGGCAAGTGATCCCAAGTGTGGCGTAGTCGTCCCCGGCACCGGCGGTATTCGCAAGGTACGGTTCGGCTTTGGCGCGCGCGGGAAGAGTGGTGGCGCCAGAATTGTTTATCTTTTCAGCGGCGGAAATCTCCCGGTGTTTGTCCTCGCGGCGTTCGCGAAGAATGAGAAAGCTGATCTAAGCGCCGCCGAGCGGAATAAGTTAGCGAAGATGGTCGATGAAATGATCAAGGCGTACCGGAGGCATAGGTGACAAAGGCTGCATTCGATAAAATCAAAGCGGGGCTCGACGACGCCAAAGCCTATCTTGACGGGTCGGCGGACAAGTCCCGCTACGAGATTCACGTTCCGAGCCGGGTGAACGTAAGGAAAATCCGGGCGCGATTGGGGCTTTCGCAAGAGAGCTTTGCGCAAACTTATGGCTTCGCACTGTCTGCGGTGCGCGATTGGGAGCAGGGGCGACGTCAACCGGAACGCAGCGCGCGCATCTTGCTGAAGGTCGTGGAGAAAGAGCCCGAAGCGGTAATGAGGGCGTTGGCGAAAACCGCCTAGAGCATGATCCGGAAAAGTGGATACCGGTTTTCCGAAAAGATCATGCTCAAAACAAAAGAGCTTAGATCATGATCCGATTCAATCTAATCCGATCATGATCTAAGCCACCAGCGACAGCGAGGCCGCGGCGAGGGCGCAGCGGTTGCGCCCCGAGGCCTTGGCCGCGTACAGCGCCTTGTCGGCGGCGTGCACGAATTGTAGCCAATCCATCGCCGCGCTCGGCGTGGCGCTGGCAATCCCGATGCTCACGGTGGAAAGCGCCTCCTGGTCCGACCAGCCCTGAACCTTCAGCCGGATGGCTTCGGCGACCTCTATGGCTTCCGCCGCCGACTGTCCCGGCAGCAATACGGCGAATTCCTCGCCGCCGTAGCGCGCGGCACAATCGCCGGCGCGCCTTGTCGAATCCGAAATGCAGATGGCGATGCCGACCAGCACCTGATCGCCGGCCTGGTGACCGAACGTATCGTTGTAGGCCTTGAAATGATCGGCATCGATCATCAGAAGCGAGATCGCCGTCTTGTGGCGCATCGCGCGCCGCCATTCCGCGTCGATCGTGGCATCGAACTTGCGCCGGTTCTTCAGTCCGGTGAGTGCGTCCGTCGTTGCCAATTCCTCGAGCTTGTCCTCGGCCTCGGCGCGGCGACGGATCTCGCGCGCCAGGAACATCGTCACCGCGAGGACGAACGCGATCAGCGCCGTCATGATCGCGCCGATCCGGATCGCCTCGTTGCGCCAGAGGCCCAAGATGCTGTCCAGGGGCTTGCCGACAATGACGATCAGCGGCGTCGTGCCGCCGCGCCGGACATAGAGCCTTGGTATCGGATCCACCGGGCCCACCCCGGAATAGGATCCGCCGTCTTCCAGTCTGGCTGGGCTCCAGTCGCGCCGATCGCTCAGATTCTTGCCGATGATATTGGGAGCGAATGGCGTCCGCATGATGATCGTACGATCGCGGCGCAGCACGGTAATGGTGTCCCCTGGGCCGAGGTGGAGGCGACCGAACAGGTCGTGAAAATAGCTGAAGCGGATCGAGCCTGCGGCCACGCCGAGAAAGCTGCCGTCGGGGCCGGTAATGCGCCGGCTCAGCACGATGGCAAAGGCGCCGCGATGTAGCATCGGGCGGCTGATGAAAAGGCCTGCATCCGCGTGGTCGCGATGAACCTGAAAATACTCTTCGTCGGCGCGGTTTTCGGTCAAGGGATCCAGCGTGGAAGCGTCGACCGTCAGCCGCCCCTCCGCGTCGAACACCTGGATCGCGCCGAAGTGCTTGGCGGTCGCGGCATGATCGAACAGGATCAGATGCAGGATGGGTTTTGAAACGTCCCTGATTTCCGGCAACACCATGTTGCTCGTCACCGCGCGCAGCGACAGGTCGTAAACCTCGATGTTGCGGCTGATGTCGGCATCGATGCTGGAAGCGAGGTTCTCGAGCGACTGGCGCGCCAGCGCTTCCTCGCCGCGCCGCATGTTGAGCATGACACCGGCGCAGATGGCGGAGAAGCCGATCACGGTCGCGACCGACGAGGCGATCAACAGTTTCGCCGATAGCCGCCAGGGCCGCATGGCCGTGCCTGTGCGCCGTCCGAATAGCATCCGTTCGCTCCCGGTTGCCTTGGATGCGCCCGATTGATTGCCGCAAGCTTAAATGACGACAACGACGCCTCAATCAGTTAACGGTTGGTTGCCGGAATCAGAGGGATGCCGGTTATCCGGAACGAATGCACCTTGGTCTGAGCCGTGAACGACTACGACGCCCTGCGCGACTATCTGAAAAAGCAGAAGCTGCCCGAGTTCGTGCTGAGCTTCGAAACGATCGAGGAAATCCTCGACGCGTCGCTGCCGCGTGCGGCGCAGCGCGCGTCGTGGTGGGAGACACAGCGCAGCCCGCAGCAGAAGATGCCGCAGCGCGAAGCCTGTCTTGCCGCCGGCTATGTCGCGACAAGGCTGCCGGACGGCAAGGGCGTGCGCTTCAAGCGGATGAAGTGAGGGGCGCGATCGCGATGATGTCGACATCGACCTTGAGCAGATCGAGGTCGCGCGTCATCTCGCGCAATTCCTGACCCTTGCGGGCAATCCCTTCGGAGACGTCGATGGTCATGTTGCGCTCGTGACCCCGCCCGAGCTGCCGGTGAACATCTTGGCCTTGATCCAAAATAGCCGCGCCCGCTGCGTATCGTGCGTGAATTTCCTTTCCACGAATTGTCGCCGGGCTCGACATAGGCCGACAGCAATTCCACATCGGACATCTTGTACAAGGCGTCAGCCGAAAGGCTCATGCACCGGGCCTCGCAATTTCGATCGGGCTTTATCTCCAGAATATTTGATGCGCCGCCATTCGACCAAGTGGAATTTTTTCGAGACGACATGGACGCGATGGATGCCGGGTCGCGTTGGGTTTTCGCTGAACCGAGCTATGCCCGCGAGCGGCTGCGCGATCTTGCCGCGTGGTCGCGATCGATCGATTTCGCTCCGCAGCTGGACTTCGCGGCGGTTCAGCGAAGCGATGCGGCAATGTCGGCAATCGACCTGAACAGGATCAGTCGATCGTCCTTCGAGGGAATGAAGCCGCGTCGCCTCCAGAACGCAGCGGCTTCGATGTCGACCGCGTTGACAATCAGCGCGCGACCTCCGATCAGGCCCGCGGCCGTGACACAGCGCTGCAGCGCATGTTTGAGCAGGCCGGTGCCAATTCCCTTGCCGATCCAGTTCTGATCTGTCGCGAGCTGTCCCAGCAGCAGGCAGGGGACGGGGTCGGGCGGCTGACCGGTCCGTATCGACCGCGGCAGGTGCGATGGCACGATTGCAGTCGGCGCGAGGCCATAATAGCCGACGACTCGATTGGCTTCATGGACGACAACAACGGCCGTAAAGCCTTTTTCCTGGTTGGATAGCGCCCGCGTCTTGAGCCACCGGTCGAGCGATGGGTTGCCGCAGGAGAACGCGTCGAGGTCATGGGCCGCCGTCAGCAGTTCGGGGCCACAAATTGCCAAGCCTCAGCTCCCGGTGTTCGAACCATCGGTCTCCCATGGTGCCGCCCGCCGGAACAGTTCAATCATTTCCGGCACCGGGATGGCCGGTCCGGATAACGCTGCCATGAAAGCCTTGAAACCGGCAGAACTCATGCGAATGGGGATTGTCTCCATCAGCACATCTTCGGCCGCTCGTACCGCCGCATCGCGCACGAAATCGGTGCGTGAGCGGCCGCGCAACGTTGCTGCGCGATCGATGATGGCAATGTCGGCTTCAGGCAATCGCATTGAAAGCGGGTGCTCCTTGCGTTCAACAGTTCGGCGCATGAAGAACCTCCATATGATGACTTAAGGCATTGTAGCGCATTTTGCAATACAATCGATTGATACCAAAAATGTCAATAGATGGCGGGGTCAACTGGCGTTCCGCCTGGTTCGGTGGAAGTGTATGCGCAACGATGCGAGATCGGCCGGGTCGGACGTCTCGGTGAGCCGGAAATCCTGCGTGTCCTCTTTTGCCGCCGGCGAACCTGACGGTGAGGCGCGGCCGCACCTGATCGCGTTGGTCGGGGCCTATGCCCACGAGTAAGAGCGTGACCGACCGCAGGGAGGGCCGCCCGAACAATAAGTCAGCTTTGGCTCACTCGGCAGACGTCTGGCTGCGATCTTCGCTGGCCATCACGTGAATATCGTTACTTTACACGCTGTCCGAGTGGGAGCTATATTCCTAAACCAAGCCTATAAATTCGGAAGCCGAAATGTCTCGGAAGAAGCGCAGCACAGCAGTCGTGGGCGGTTTCGCAACGGCGGTTTTCCTCGCCAACTCTGCTGCGTTTGGCGAATTTGGCGGCCTACCCCTTGCTGATATGATCCGCGAAATCAAAGTCGCGTTATTGCGTGTCCAGGAAAAAGCCGAAGCTCGCAATTTGCCGCCCCTCAGCAGTGCGGTATTAGACGTCAACACAATTCAAGAGATCGGTGGCGAGGGCTCCGTCAAGTTCTTAGTTGTCGAGGTTGGTGGCGGACCAACAACAAATTCCACAACCGAAGTCGAAATAACGTTGGTGCCTCCCCCTCCGGGGAGCGGCACAGATGTTGCGAATTTGCAATTTGCTGACCGGTTGGCTGACGTAATCTTAGCCTCTGCAAAATCGCTGGCTGAAGCCGGACAAGGTAAGCCGCCGCTCAATGTTTCCTCGGTCAGGGTTGCCGTGAAGTTTGGCCTTATACGAACTGCAAATGGAGGCGTGTCGCTCGAATTTCCGCCGTTTGAATTTAAGGCTGGGGCGAAAATAAAAGCGTCAGAAATTCAAACTGTGACCGTGACCTATGCTGGCAACACAAAGAAATGAGACGAGATTTCACGCTGCGATAGCCGTGGTCCTCGTCGTCTGTGGTCTACTTGCAGCGTCGAGCGCTGCGGCGATGGCATATTGCGGCAGATTTACCTTCGGCTCACTCGCCAACGAAAATCGAACTCGCCAAATAGAAAGGGCACTTGCGCGAGTTTATCCATCGGACGCCACGACGACCGATCACCATAGTGGTGCGGCTACCGTAATCCATCTTCATCCAATGCTACTCGTCACCGCGAGTTATGTCGTAAGCGGGAATATAGCGAAGATCAATTTTCCTGGTGCTGGAGATAATCTCTACGAAGCCAAAGTAATCGCCCGCGCGGACCCGCCTAGCGGAATTGTTGGCGCAAATTCTCACAAGTACGATCTTGCCGTGCTTCTCGTTAAACAACCTCCGACGGATGGTGTCAGCGCTCTAGAACCGTGGTTGGACGAAATCGACAAGGAAGCGCCCCATGATTTGGTAGGCTACGCGCATGATTTGACGAGTTCGCTATGGGGAAGAAATGGCACGCTGGCCCCGTATTCGGAATGTGCGTGGCGACTGCGCGAAGCGACGTTTAACGGCGATAGCGGTGGAGCTGCCGTTAGCCAAAGTGGGATGATCGTGGGCGTCATCATTGAAGGTCGTGAAAGCGGCCAGTTTGATGGCGGCGCTATGGGCCAAGCGACAATTCTTCCACTGGAGTGTGCTCGAGACACGATGCTCTCGGCTCTTGATCAATCCGAACCAGCTAAAAATCCAAATATTCTTGATGTTGATCGACCTCATTTAATGCATGAGCTTCAGCCGCCGCCGTCGACTGATTGGATTGATAATATCGAATTTGCGCGCGGTCTTCGCGACTTAATGGCCAACAGGCCTCTTCTCAAGAAACTGCAGTCGCAAGGTGCAATAGAGTGCCCGTTATTCAGATCTACCCTTGACCGCAAGCTTGGATTTGAGACCGCAGTCCAGCTTATTAAATACGCATATCAAGATGTGAAACATGCTGCCGATGTTTTGAAGAAGATCGGTGACGAGGAGAAAGCAGAGAACGCACCCTTGGCGAAGCGCCTTTATGCCTCGGCTGGGGAATCCTATAGTCAATATGCTTCAGCTTGGCTGTCGGTAAGCGGGTGGGAGGCTGTTCCAACGGATGTTGCACAGGCAATACTTGGCCGCGCAGATGTGTTGGCGAGTGTTGCCAAAATCACCGATGATCCTGCTGCCAAGCGGGTTGCCATGACCGCAGCAGCGCATGCAGTTCAGGCGGCGCCTAACGGCCAATCGCGCGGTTTAGCATACGCAATACTAGGATATTTCGGCCTTCCAAACAGGTGACTACCAGACCGCAATTAAGGCTTTTAGCTCCGCATCAAAAAATGGCTTCAATCCCGCTTGGGTAAAGAAGGACTACATGGAGGCTTTTCGCCTGCGCGACAACGTTTCGAACCCGGCTAGTGCGAAAGACTTTATGGTGCTTGGCGATTATCCTTCGTTGTCCAAAGACCAAGTGGGTGTCGTGGCCGGAACTGTTCCGACCTTTTGACAACGGCAGCCAATGACAATTATTTGCAAGGGTTGCGTCGGACCTTTGCAGCCAATGCCCAGTCGGCCGGGTCCGTGGCGACGATCTGACGATCCCTAAGGGGGCGACGTCCGACAGAAATTCTGCGACATCCACCACCCAGGCTCGCAGCTACCACCCAATATACGACGCAGAAGAGCAAGCGTCGCGTCGGCCCACATGTCCTGTAATTACAGCCGCCCCGCGGGCGCACTTGCCGTTCTCAATTACGTCCGACGGCAACGCGAGTAGTTTAGTGGAAAGCAGCCGCGGCAGAACGGCTTGCGGCACGAGTTGCAAGGTGCATGGCCCGCGGAGTTGCTCAGGTGCAGCTTGTCGTCGCACACGATCCAGGATGGCGGTCACGATCAGCTTGCCCAGTTGCTCGAATCTTGTGCAGGCGCGCCACCGCGCAATGACCAATCATCGTAGCGACATAGAGAGCGCAAGGGCGGAGGTGACGGCGAAAACGTAGCACTGCATATGCTGTCATAGCGCCACGGCGAAACAGCATTGCCCATCTTCATCGAGCGTGGTGCGCCATCTCCTTGGCGCGGACCGCGGCGACTGGCACCCGTGGGGTATGACGACCGTTTGTGGGGCCCAGCGAGTGCATCAGCAAACAACGGTGGGTCAGGTCATCAGCTCGCCGCTTCCAGCCGCACTTCGGTGAGTAGCCGCATCGCGGCGTCGGCGTCCATCGGCTCTCCGAAGGCAAAGCCTTGGGCGTATTCGCAGCCGAGCTGGTAGAGCTCGACCGCATCCGAATCGGTTTCCGCGCCTTCGGCGACGACGTCCATGCCGAGGTCGTGCGCCATGGCAATGATCGATTTCAGGATCACCGGCCGCGTGCCGCGGCTCGTGGTGCGCACGAACGACTGGTCGATCTTGATGGTGTCGAACGGAAAGCGTTGCAGGTAGGCAAGCGAGGAATGGCCGGTGCCGAAATCGTCGAGCGACAGACCGGTGCCGAGCTCGCGGATGCGGGTGAGCATCTGCGCGGCGTGCTCGGGGTTCTCCATGACCAGCGATTCCGTCAATTCGAGCTTCAGCGTGCCGCGCGCGACCGACGAGCGCGACAGCACCGTGCGGATGTCGTGGATCAGGTCGTGCCGCAGCAATTGCCGCGAGGAAACGTTGACGCTGGCAAAGATCGGCTCGCGTGAACGCATCGCGCGCTGCCAGATCGCAAGCTGCCTTGCGGTCTGGTCCAGCACGAAGGTGCCGAGATCGACGATCAGGCCGATCTCTTCCGCGATGCTGATGAACTCCGACGGCGCCATCCGCCCGAGTTTCGGATGGTCCCAGCGCGCCAAGGCCTCGAAGCCCGCGATCGAACGGTCTTCCAGCCGCACGATCGGCTGGTACAGGATGGTGATTTCCTGCCGCTCGATGGCGCGGCGCAATTCGCTTTCCAGCGTCAGGCGGTCGGTTTTTCGCGCCCGCATCGCGGGCTTGTACACGTCGATGCGGTCGCCGCCGATCCGCTTGGAATGGTACATCGCAAGCTCGGCGTCCTTGATGATCTCGTCCGAAAGTTGGGTTTGAGGATCGGAAAGCGCGAGCCCGATCGAGGCGGTCAGGAAAATCTCGCGGTCGTTGAAGGCGATCGGCGCGCGGACGGTCTTGCGGATGGTTTCGGCAAAGGCGGTGATGCGCGCCGGATCCTGTTCCGACATCAGGATGAGGCCGAACTGGTCGCCGGCAAGCCGCGCCAGCGTGTCCTGCGGCTTGAGGATGCGGGTCAGCCGCCGCGCCAGCGTCAGCAGGATGGAATCGCCGACCGCGATCCCGACGGAATCGTTGACCTGCTTGAAGCGGTCGAGGTCGATCACCATCAGCGTCGGCCGCAAGCCCGGCATGGTCTTGGCGAAATTGGCGACGGCGCCCAAGCGGTCGATGAACAGTTTGCGGTTCGGCAGCCCGGTGAGATTGTCGTGCACCGAATCGTGGAGCATGCGCTCCTCGGCATTCTTGGCTTCGGTGACGTCGGTCAGCGTGCCGACCACGCGCGAGACTTCGCCGTCGGAGCCGACCACGGGGCGCGCCTTCAGCGCGAACCACATGAAATGGCCGTCCGGGGTGCGCAGGCGGAAATCCTGCACCAGCCGCCCGCGGCGCTGGTCGAGCACACTGTCGAGAGCGGCGCGGAAACGGTCCTGATCGAGCGGGTGCAGCACCTCGAGCCATTTCGCGGCCGGGCCTTCCAGCGTGCCGCGTTTGAGGCCGAGCAGGCTCTCGGTCTCGGGGCTGGTAAACACCTTGTCGGCGGAAACATCCCAGTCCCAGATCAGGTCGCCCGAACCGGTCAGCGCCAGCGCGCGGCGCTCGACATCGGAGACGATGCCGGTGGTGGCGCCGCCGCCGGCAAACGCATGCTGCATGACGGTGAACCCGATCAGCATCACGATCAGCACCAGGCCGCCGAGCAGCGCGGGACCTACGATGTCGTTGGTGACGCTGCCGGCGATCGTCATGCCGGCGGCGATCACCCAGACCACCAGCAGGAACCAGGTCGGGATCAACAGCACCGCGCGGTCGAAGCCGTGGGTCGAGAGATAGACGATCAGCGCGAAGCCGGCGAAGGCGATCAGGACCAGCGACATCCGCGCGATGCCGGAGGCGACCGCGGGGTCGAACAGCGCCAGCGCCACCAGCGAGCCGAGAAAGGCGACCCAGCCGACGGTGATGTGGGAGTAGCGCACATGCCAGCGGTTCAAGTTGAGATAGGCAAACAGGAACACCAGCAGCGTCGCGGCCAGCATCGCTTCGCCGGCGGCGCGCCAGACGCGCTCGGCGTTGTTCGACATGTCGAGCACCTTGCCCCAGAAGCCGAAATCGACGCCGACATAGACCAAAACCGCCCAGGCCAGCGCCGCCGCGGCAGGGAACATGATGCTGCCCTTGACCACGAACAGGATGGTCAGCACCAGCGCCAACAGACCGGAGATGCCGATCACGATGCCCTGGTAAAGCGTGAACGAATTGACCTTGTCCTTGTAGGCGTCCGGTTCCCAGAGATAGAGCTGCGGCAGCTTGTCGGTACGCATTTCCGCGACGTAGGTGACGACGGAGCCGGGGTCGAGCGTAATGCGGAACACGTCCGCGGTCGGGCTCTCCTGGCGGTCGGGGCGATCGCCGGTTGAAGGTGTGATGGTTGCAATCCGCGATAGGCCGAGATCGGGCCACAGCAGTCCGGACCCCACGACGCGATAGTGCGGCGCGACGATCAGGCGATCGATCTGGTCGTCGGTGTTGTTGGCGAGCGCGAAAACCACCCAGTACTGGCCGCCTTCGCGGGCGCGTACCTCGATGCGGCGAACGATGCCGTCGGTTCCCGGCGCTGTGGAGACCTGGATGCGGTCGGTGTCGCTGTGCTCGTGATCGAGCACCGCGGTCAGGTCGATCGCGGGCGCGTCACCGCGAACGCTGACCGCGTCAAGAGCGCGAGCCGGCGAAGCGGCGACAGAAATCATGAGGCCCAGCGCCGATAGCGCAAGGCACCTGATCAGACGCAATGTCAGTTCTCCGCGTTCGACCGCAAAGGCGTTCGATGGTCAGCGATAATTGCCACGAATGTTAGGAAAATCAAAGAGTTTCCGGCGACGCTTTGTTTGCGAGCCCTAGACCGCCAACACAATTTTGCCAATATGTTCGGAGGTCTCCATGCGCCGGTGCGCATCTGCGGCCTTTTCGAGCGGGAATGTGCTGTCCATTACGGGTTTTATGCGCCCCTCGCGCAGCAGCGGCATGACTTTGGCCTCGATTGCGGCGACCATTTTAGCTTTATCCGCGTTGCTGCGGGGGCGCAGCGTCGAGCCGGTGTGGATGAGTCGCTTCACCATCAGCTTGGCGAAATTGGCGGTCGCCTTGGGTCCGCCGAGGAACGCGATCTGGACCACACGACCGTCGGTTGCAGCCGCGTCGTAGTTGCGCTCGATGTAATCGCCGCCGACCATGTCGAGAATGACATCGGCGCCGGCGCCGGCGGTCGAGGCCTTGACCTCGGCGACAAAATCCTCGGTCTTATAGTTGATGGCGCGGTCGGCGCCGAGCTTCAGGCAGGCGTCGGCCTTGTCTTTCGAACCTACGGTGACGATCGCCTTGCAGCCGAAGGCCTTCGCCAACTGGATCGCCATGGTGCCGATCCCGGACGAGCCGCCATGGACCAGCAGCGTCTCGCCTTCCTTCAAGCCGCCGCGCTCGAACACATTATGCCAGACCGTCATCAGCGTTTCCGGAATGGCGCCGGCTTCCAGCATCGACAGCGCCGGCGGCACCGCCATCGCCTGGGCGTCCTGCGCAATACAATATTGCGCGTAGCCGCCGCCAGCGACCAGCGACATCACCTTGTCGCCGAGCTTGTGCCTCGTCGCGCCCTGGCCGAGCGCCACGACCTCGCCGGAAACCTCGAGGCCCGGCAAGTCGCTGGCGCCGGGCGGCGGCGGATAGCTGCCGGAACGCTGCGCCACGTCGGGACGGTTGACGCCGGCGGCCTGGACCTTGACCAGGATCTCGCCGGGGCCGGGGACGGGCACCGCGCGGGTCTCGGGCAACAGCACCTCGGGGCCGCCGGGCTTGCTGATGCCGATAACGGTCATTTGCGCGGGCAGCTTTTCCATGATTTGTCCTTGAAAAACGCGGGAAGCCCAAAGGTCGAGCCCAAAGGTCAAACCGAAGGCTAAACCTGATTAACCAGCCGCGCGGGGGCTGGCAACACTTTCGCCCTCGGTTTGACGGTTCAGCACGGGGAACGGCGCGGGGAACAGCACATGGCCATCGAAGACGACGACCGACCGAGGAAGAAAGTCTCCCACGAGATCGGACAGGACCTGTCGCTGTTGTCGGTCGAGGAACTGAGCGAGCGTATCGCGCTGCTCGCTTCCGAGATCGAACGGCTGCAACAGGCCATGGCCAAGAAGCGCGCCTCCAAGGACGCGGCGAACAATATATTCAAGTCGTGAGAAATTCGATCTGTCCTCACGTCGTCCCGGACAAGTGAGCGCAAGCGAACGCGATCCGGAATCCATAACCAGCGGCGGAAAGCGTTTTGAACGCTGGGGCCACGGCCCAGCACAACAATAGACATCGATGGTTATGGGTCCCAGCGGGGACGAGGTGCGGACAGCGCCACCCACTCGGCCAATGGCCGACATGGCTAACGAACCTTAAAAAAATCGGTTTGTTTACGATCGATTAAGCTTTCGGGTTTATGACTTGCATCGTCCTGGTTTGGACACCGAGTGGCTCCTGTCCACTCTGTTTGACGCCTCCCTGTTATCAACTTCAAAAGCCGCCGGAAACGGCGGCTCTTTTTTGGCGTCGCGCCGTTGCCGCAAAACTGTCCCGAATCCGCACTTCCTGGCCCGCGGGCGTCCGGTTCGCCCCATCGCTCGGAAACCATAAAAAGTCTTGCTGCTGGACTCTCGTCTGGAGCCGCGCAATGATTTGTTCATCATAAGCCGGCGCAAGCCGGAAAGCGTTAAGTACGGCGTGAGGGGCGTTAACCATGACCGACCGTTCGCAGCAAGTCGACAGCGCTCTGGTCCAGTTCAGTGAGCGGCTCACCAATTCGGCGGCATTCGGCAATCTGTTCCGGGAAGGCATGGATCTGGTCGAGGAGACCGCGGCCTATCTTGACGGCGCCGGCCGCACGGAAGCCAAGGCGCTCGAGCGCGCCGTCAGCCTGACCTACGCGACCGAAAGCATGCGGCTGACCACCCGCCTGATGCAGCTCGCCTCCTGGCTGTTACTGCACCGCGCGGTGAAGGAAGGCGAGATGACGCTGAGCCAGGCCAATCGCGAAAAGACCAAGGTCAAGCTCTCCGCCGCCGATCCCGGCCCCTCCGAGATGGTCGAGAAACTGCCGCAGCAATTGCAGGAACTGATCGTCCGCTCGATGAGCCTGCAGTCGCGCGTGCGCCGCCTCGACACCACGATCCACGCGCCCGCAGCCGAGCGCCCCGCGATCGGCAATCCGCTGGTGCCGCAGCTCAACCGGCTGAAGGCCGCGTTCGAGCAGTAAGGGCGGCTGCGGCTCAGATACAAGAAGCTAGAGCTTCCGCGACAATTCGTGGAAGAAGGTGCGTGTTCGCGCCGTCGCGCCCGGACCCGGATGAAACTGGACGGTTTGCGCTGTCACATCGCCTCCGCCGCTCTTTAACTTCACCGCGACGACCGGCCGTCCTTTCTCATCGGTCACGATGACCGGCGGTTTGTTGCCGGACACCCATGCGTCGCCCCATTGCATCAGGGCGACCATGGCCGGCAACAGCGCACGACCGCTGTCGGTGAGCTGATAGACGGGCCTCCTTTCAGGGCCGGCGCGTTCGAGGATGCCGTTCGCGGTGAGACGCTCGAGCCGCGCGGCGAGGATATTCTTCGCCACTCCGAGACTCCGCTGAAAATCGCCGAAACGGCGAACGCCGAGAAAGGCGTCGCGAACGATCAGCAGTGTCCACCAGTCGCCGACGACGTCGAGCGTCCGCGCCAGCGAACAGTTCAGTTCCGAAAGCTTGGTCTTGCCGGGCATGGTTGCACAGTGAAACCTATTGGTATATGGTTTCACTCTGCAACTAATCGGATGGAAGCGCAACGGGAGCCGGCAATGACGGTCAGAAGTCCAGCGAGGCTTGATCTCGAAGCGGCGGGGAGGGGAGACCTTTCGAATTTGACGGCGGGCGGCGGCGCCGTCGCGCTGGGATCGCTCGGCGTCACGGCGACGAGCGTGCTTTATGCGCTCTCGCCGCCTGCCGCGGCCCTGCCGGCGCAGCCCTTCGATCAGGCGTCGGCGCTGGCCGGAGCCGTCGCCGGGGCCCGGACCATGTTTGCAGCCGGCACGCTCGGCATTTTCTCGGATATCGTGCTCGCCGTGGGCGCGCTTCTCGTTACCCTCGAACTGGCTCGGCGCGGCAGAGGTCTCGCGGCCGCCGGCTGGGTCGCTATCTTTGTGAGTTCTTGTCGTCTTTACCTTCGTCGATGCGATCGTTGGCTATGTGTTGGGTCCGGTTGCCACAATGAGCGATGGCGCCGGCGTATTCGCCGGGTTCAAACGCCTGTTTGACGTGCTGTTTCTGTTGGGCACGACGGCATTCGGAGCGGGCGCGGCAGTCTCGTTGCTATCTGAAATGCAGTCGGTGGCCCCGATTGCAAGCAAACCCGTAGCGCTCGCGGGTGCATTGACCGGATTGGCCGGTGTGCTGACGGCCGGGGCCTGTTTCGCAGGTTTTCCGTTGCAGCAAGGTGTCGGCGTCAGTATCGCCCTCGGTTCGGCCGTTTTCGTAGCGGTCGGCGCGCAGGCGATGTCGGCATCGCAATAGCGTGCCGCTCCGGAAGCGGCCGCACCGACCTCAGAATCAAAAAACGCCCCGGCGCGAGCAGGGGCGTCTCACTACCTCGCCTGAGCGAGCCGGATCACTCCTTCTTGAGGAAGCCGGAAAACTTCTTCTGGAAGCGCGACACGCGGCCGCCGCGATCGAGCAGCTGCTGGGAGCCGCCGACCCAGGCCGGGTGCGATTTCGGATCGATATCGAGGTTCAGCTTGTCGCCTTCCTTGCCCCAGGTCGAGCGCGTCTGGTACTCGGTGCCGTCGGTCATAACGACCGTAATCATATGATAATTCGGGTGAATATCGGCTTTCATGGCATATCCTCAAGGCGGCTCGCGCCTGTCAAATCGGGCTGAAGAGGGTCGGATTTGGCCGGCTCTATAACGTAGCGCGCCCCCTAAAACAAGCCGGCCTCGCCAATTGAGGTGCCGGCACCGGGCGAAGCCGTCCCGCAAGCCATTTCGGAAACAGACCTTGGGTATCTTCCGGATTTGCCAGCCCCGGCGGCTCGGCCTATCTGGGGGTGTCGAACAAGAATGGGGATCGCATGAGCGCAGTGGAACGGCTGGAAGAGGGGCACGACGAGGTGGCTTCGCCATCGGCCGCGGCGCAGGCCTTGAGCATCGATGCCGAGACCTCTCGCAAAAGCCGCTCGAAACTACGTCCGCTGGTTGCGCTTGCGCCCTATGTCGCGCGCTATCGCGGCCGCGCCGTGCTCGCGCTGATCGCGCTGACGGTCGCCGCCATGACCACGCTCCTGGTGCCGGTCGCGGTGCGGCGGATGATCGACTTCGGCTTCACGCCGCGCGGGATTGAGCTGATCAACAACTATTTCAGCGTCATGATCGCAGTCGTTGCGGTGCTGGCGCTGGCGAGCGCATCGCGCTACTACCTCGTGATGACGATCGGCGAGCGCATCGTCGCCGATCTCCGGCGCGACGTGTTCGCGCATTTGATGTCGCTGTCGCCCGCCTTCTTCGATTCCGCACGCTCCGGCGAGCTGATCTCGCGGCTTACCGCCGACACCACCCAGATCAAATCCGCGGTCGGCGCCTCGGTGTCGGTCGCGCTGCGCAACGTGCTGCTGTTCGCCGGCGCCGTCGTGATGATGGTGGTCACGAGCCCGCGGCTCTCCGGCTTCGTGCTGCTCGCGATTCCCCTGATCGTGCTGCCGCTGGTGGCGTTCGGGCGCTGGGTGCGGCGGCTGTCGCGCAACGCCCAGGATACGCTTGCCGACGCCACGGCCTACGCCTCCGAACTGGTCCATGCGATCCGCACGGTGCAGGCCTATACCGGCGAGCGGCTCGCCAATGCGCGCTTCGGCAACGAGGTCGAGCAGGCCTACGAGGCGGCGCGCACCTCGACCAAGGCGCGCGCGGTGCTCACCGCGATCATCATCTTCATCGTCTTCACCAGCGTGGTCGCGATCCTCTGGGTCGGATCGCACGACGTGCTGACCGGTGCGATCACTCCGGGCCGGCTCGGCCAGTTCGTGCTGTACGCGGCGTTCGCAGCCGCAGGCCTCGGCCAGCTCAGCGAAGTCTGGGGCGAGGTTTCGGCCGCCTCCGGTGCGGCGGAACGGCTGTTCGAAATCTTGCGGGTCGAGCCGGAGATCACCGCGCCCCTTTCGCCGCTTGCGCTACCGATGCCTGCGCGTGGCGATATAGCCGTCGACAACGTCAGCTTCGCCTATCCGACACGGCCGGAGGTGCGCGCAGTCGACGGCGTGTCGTTTTCGGTGCGCGCCGGCGAGAAGGTCGCGATTGTCGGCCCCTCCGGCGCCGGCAAGAGCACGCTGTTTCACCTGCTGTTGCGCTTCTACGATCCGGCGTCGGGCTCGATTTCGTTCGACGGCGTGCCGATTCCCGCGGCCGATCCGCGCGAGGTGCGCAAGCATATCGCGCTGGTGCCGCAGGATTCGGTGGTGTTCGGCGCCAGCGCGCGGGACAACATTCGCTTCGGCCGGCCGGAAGCCAGCGACGCCGAGGTCGAGCGCGCGGCCGAATTGGCCCATGCCACCGAATTCATCCGCCGTCTGCCGCAAGGCTTCGACACCGGCCTCGGCGAGCGCGGCGTGATGCTGTCCGGCGGCCAGCGCCAGCGCATCGCGATCGCGCGCGCGATCCTGCGCGACGCGCCGCTGTTGCTGTTGGACGAGGCGACCTCATCGCTCGACGCGGAAAGCGAGACCTTGGTGCAGACCGCGCTGGAAGAATTGATGCGCCACCGCACCACGCTGGTGATCGCGCACCGGCTTGCCACCGTGCTGTCCTGCGACCGCATCCTGGTGATCGACCAGGGCCGCATCGTCGAGCAGGGCACCCACACTTCGCTGGTCGCCGCCAACGGCCTCTATGCGCGGCTGGCGCGGTTGCAGTTCGAGGGGGCGTGAACTCAGCAAACGGCGTCGTCACCCGCCAACCGGTCCGGCCTTCGGCCGGCCGGATGACAGGCTCCGGTGGGTGACCCAGTATTCCCGAGGCGTTCGTGGTCACCTGTGAAGCCTCGGCGTACCGGATGCCCCGCATTCGCGGAGCATGACGAGCTTCGCTACCCCCGCCACTCCATCCTCAGCACCGGCCGGCCTGAGGTCGGGTTGACGTCCTCGCCGGCACGGGCGAAGCCGCAGCGTTCGTAGAAGCGGATGGCACGGGCATTGTCCGTGTTGACCAATAGCGTGATGCGCTCGGGCGAACGGCGCTTGGCTTCGTCGACCAAGCGGGTTGCGAGTTCCGAACCCCAATGCACCGGGCTAACGACGAGCTGGTCGAGATAGCCTGTGGCGTCGATGGTCACGAAGCCCAAGAGCTCGCCGGCCTGCTCACCGGCCCGCTCGCCAGCCTGCTCGGCAACGACGATCGCCGCATGGGCGACCAGTTCATCGCGCCAGCGCTCGCGCCACCACGCGACCCGCGCGGCGAAATCGATTCCCGGATAGGCCTCTTGCCAGGTCGATTGCCACAGCGCGATCGCGGCGTCTTCGTCTGAGGGCTGATAGGGGCGAAGCTCGAACGCCACTTATCGTTCCGTCAGCTTCAGCTCGATGCGGCGGTTACGCTTATAGGCTTCCTCGGTGTTGCCGGTATCGAGCGGCTGGAATTCGGCGAAGCCGGCGGCGACCAGCCGCTGCGGCGGCACGCCGAGCGAGACCAGATACTGAACCACGGAAATCGCACGCGCCGACGACAACTCCCAGTTCGATTTGAACACCGGGCTGTTGATCGGCCGGACGTCGGTGTGGCCGTCGACCCGCAGCACCCAGGCGATCTCGCTCGGGATTTGCTTGTCGAGATCGATCAGCGCGGAGGCGAGCTTGTCGAGCTCGGCGCGGCCTTCCGGCAGCAGCGTCGCCTGTCCGGTGTCGAAGAACACTTCGGACTGGAACACGAAGCGGTCGCCGACGATGTGGATGTCGGGCCGGTTGCCCAAGATCGCGCGCAGGCGGCCGAAGAATTCCGAGCGGTAGCGCGACAATTCCTGCACCCGCTGGGCCAGTGCCACGTTCAGCCGCTGGCCGAGGTCGGCAATCCTGTTCTGCGATTCCTTGTCGCGGGTCTCCGAGGCATTGAGCGCGTCCTCGAGGGCTGCGAGCTGACGGCGCAGCGCGCTGATCTGCTGGTTCAACACCTCGATCTGGGCCAGCGCCCGCGCCGATACCTGCTTTTCCGAATCCAGCGCCTTGTTGAGCTCGGCCGCGCGCCCGGCGGCATCGTTGCCGGCGCCGGCAAGGCCTTCGTAGAGGCCTTTGACGCGGTCGCGCTCGGCTTCCGCGGAAGCAAGGCCCGCCCGCAGTTGCGCGACCTGGTCGTCGAGGTTGGTCTTGCCGAGCTTTTCCAGCGACAACAAATCGCTCAGTTGCGCGATCCTGGCATTGAGCTCTTCCAGCGCCTTGTCCTTGCCGGTGACCTCCTGCGACAGGAAGAACTGCACCACCAGGAACACCGAGAGCAGGAACACGATCGAGAGCACCAGGGTCGACAGCGCGTCGACAAAACCCGGCCAGTAGTTGAATCCGGTTTCGCTGCGGCGGGTACGGGCGAGGGCCATTTGGGTTCTCTATCTCTTGATTGGACGCACGCTTTACGGGTGATCGCTCTTCACGAGTTATCCCTGCGGCGAGTGACAAACCGCCTCGATGTTGTGGCCGTCCGGATCGAGGACAAAGGCTCCGTAGTAATTGGGATGGTAATCTGGGCGTATTCCGGGTTGCCCATTGTCCGTGCCGCCGGCCGCGATGGCTTCGTCATGAAATCGGTCAACGGCTGCCCGGTCCTGCGCCGTAAACGCGATATGAGCACCCGTCTGGGGGGCGGCTCGCCACCCGATCCAGAAGAAGGCTTTCGGATCGATGCCATAGCCTGCGAACCGCTCGCCTTCCGCATATAAGCGCGTGATCCCCAATGGGCGTAGTGCTCGATCATAGAGTTTCTTCGACTGCTCGATGTTGCTGACGCCGATGGTTACGTGATCCAGCATAGTCCGAACTTTACCGCTAACTCTTCTCCGGCTGCCGCGCGAGCCGCTCGAGCAGCTTCTTGATCTCGCGGTTCTGCTCGCCCTGGCCGTCGGCCCATTCCCGGATCATCTGCTGCTCGGTGCGCATATGCGCGACCAAGCCCTGAATGGCTTCGGCGAGGTTCGCCATCGCCGTCGTGGTATTGCGGCCGCCGCCTTCTTCCATCGCCGCGCGCAGCCGCTCGACCGCGCCCGACAGGTCGCCGCCGCCGGCGGCTGCGCCGTCGCCGCCATATTCGCGCACGGTCGAGGCCAGCCAGTCTTCGAGGTCGGTATAGAAGCGGTTCTGCGCCTGGCTCGATTGCAGGTCGAGAAAGCCGAGGATCAAGGAGCCGGCGAGGCCAAACAGCGAGGACGAGAACGAAATCCCCATGCCGCCGAGCGGTGCGGCCAGCCCCTCTTTCAGCGTATCGAACAAGGCGCCGGCGTCGCCGCCGACCTTCAAGCCGTCGATCACCTTGCCGACCGAGCCCACGGTCTCGATCAGGCCCCAGAAGGTGCCAAGCAGCCCCAGGAACACCAACAGGCCGGTCATGTAGCGAGAGATGTCGCGCGCCTCGTCGAGGCGGGTGGCGATCGAATCCAACAGATGCCGCATGGTCTGCTGCGAGATTCTCATCCGCCCGGTGCGCTCGCCGCCGAGGATCGCCGCCATCGGTGCCAGCAGTGTCGGGTGGCGGTCGAGCGCGAGCCCGGGATCGGCGATGCGGAAATTGTTGACCCAGGCCACTTCCGGATAGAGCCGGACCACCTGGCGGAACGAGAGGATGATGCCGATCAGGGCGACCAGCCCGATCAGCGCGTTGAGGCCGGGATTGGCGAAGAAGGCGAGCACGATCTGCTTGTAGAGCACGACCATCACCAGCGCACACAGCACCAGGAATACCAGCATCCGCACCAGGAAAATCCGGGGCGAGGACAATTTGGTGAATTCGCTCTCGATGGCGGCGCGGGGAGAGAGGGCGGTGCTCATTCGATCATCCATTACTGGGAACCGGTTTTAAGCGTCACTATGGCACAGCGGTGGCGGGAAAAAAGCGGGCATCGCCCTGATTCCGCCGAAGCGGAACCTCGGGCTGAAACCGGGCTTTGGTTTGTCCGTATTTGATCGCGAGCGGGCCCGAGCAGGATTTCGTATGACCGTTTTGTATCTGGAAGCGCTGATCGCCATCGCGCTGTCGCTTTCGATCCTGATGGCTCTGGCCCGGGTGGTGCAGCAGCGAACCGGCAATTCCGGGTGGGTCGATACCATCTGGACCTTTTCGGTCGGGCTGGTCGGGGTGGCAAGTGCGCTTTTTCCGGTTGCGGGCGCATCTTTGAATGCCCGGCAATCGCTGGTCGTGGCGCTGGTTGCGAGCTGGTCGCTGCGGCTTGGCGTCCATATCGCGATCCGCACGTCGCTGATATCGGATGATCCCCGCTACGCCGCCTTTGCCGAGGAGTGGGGCGCGGATTCGCCGCGGCGGATGTTCATCTTCCTGCAGAACCAGCCTGTTGGATCGATCCCGCTGGTGTTTGCGATTTTTGTGGCGGCGTATGTTCCGGACAACACGCTGCGGTTGCAGGATTTTGTCGGCGCGCTGATCCTTGTGATCGGCATCGCCGGCGAGGCGCTGGCGGATGCCCAATTGACTGCCTTCCGAAATCGTCCTGCCAACAAGGGACGGGTCTGCGCCTTCTTTCCGCTGCCGCCGCACAAGGCGGTGGTCACATGAGCTTCGTTTTCGACGCCATCGTATTGGGCGTCAGCCACCTGCGGATGAAAGGGGGGTCGCGACGGCGCCCGGCAACCATCGGCGATCCCCGGACCCTGCGCAGCGCCATCAGCGCGTTCACGCGCGTCTTCGATGCGCTGCTGATCCGCAGTCCATTTCTCCGCGCGTGGGTCCCGGCTCTGCGCAGCGGCGCGAAGCGCGCTGCACCGCGTCCGCGACACCAGAGCGCCGTTACTTCCCGAGCGGCTGCAGAATCTTCAAGAGCTCGGCGTGGACGTATTCATTGCCGCAGACCACGTTGCCGCTTGTCAGCGCGTCGTCATTGCCATCGAGGCCTGAAACGATGCCGCCGGCCTCGCGCACGATGATCTGGCCGGCCGCCATGTCCCAGGCCTGCAGATTGCGCTCCCAATAGCCGTCGAGCCGTCCGGCGGCGATGAAGGCCATGTCGAGCGCGGCCGCGCCGAAGCGGCGCAGGCCTGCGACCTTGTCCTGGATTTCGGCCATCTCGCGGCGCGACAGTTCGTGGTCGCCGCGCCCGATATGCGGCAGGCCGCAGCCGATCACGCATTCGCCGAGATTGCGGCGGCCGGCGACGCGGATCCGCTGGTCGTTGAGGAACGCGCCCTTGCCGCGCTCGGCGATGTAGAGCTCTTCATTGGCGGGATTGTAAATCACGCCGGCAATGATCGTGTCCTCGCGCTGAAGCGCGATCGAGATGGCAAATTGCGCAATGCCGTGCAGGAAGTTGGTGGTGCCGTCGAGCGGATCGACGATCCAGGTGTGGCTCTTGTCGGCGCCTTCGCGGTTGCCGCCCTCTTCGCCGATGAAGCCGTAACCGGGCCGCGCCTTGGCAAGGTCGGTGTAGAGCATTTCCTCCGAGCGCTTGTCCGCGAGCGAGACGAAATTGGCTGGCCCCTTCAGCGATACCTGCAGATGCTCGATCTCGCCGAGATCGCGTTTGAGGCTGCGGCCGGCGCGGCGCGCGGCCTTGACCATGACATTGATGACGGCTGAATACAGCATGGACCCGGCTTCGATGTGAGGCGAACGGCCCGATGCCGTCATTGGTTGCCGGACTGGGTGCCCTGCGCTTGCGCCGCCGTCAAGCGGATCATTTGACGCCGAGCCAGTGGCGCGCCGCCGCGTCGACCTTGGCGCGGTCCTCGGGGCTGAGCTGGGCGTACGCCTCGTCCAGAAACAGGTCGCCCTTGCCCGCGGTTTTCGCGATCGTGTGCCATTTCAGGCCCTCGATCTTGTCCATCGGCGCGCCCTGTCCGGTCACCAGCACGTGCGCGAGGCGATTTTGCGCGATCGGGCTGTTCTGCTGAGCGGCCTTGCGCAACAGCGCCACCGCGGCGGCCTGGTCCTTCGGCGTGCCGGTGCCGTTGTAGAGCGCGATCGCGTATTCGACCTCGGCATCGGGGTTGTCGGCAAGGGCCGCGGCCTGCAACAGCCGCACCGACGCTTCGATGTCCTTGGGCACGCCGGTGCCTTCCTTGTAGAAGTTCGCGAGCGCGTATTGCGCGTCTGCATTGCCGGCGTCGGCGGACATGCGCAGCAATTCGGCGGCGCGGTTGACGTCCTGCGGCAGCGTCTGCCCGTCGAGATAGAGCAGCGCCAGATTATAGGCGGCCTTGGGCTCGCCGAGCTTGGCGGCGGAGGCGAACAGCTTGACGGCTTCCTGCTTGTCTTCGGGGCCGCCGCGGCCGGCAATCCGCATCATGGCGAGCTCGAACATTGCCTCGCGGTCGCCGCCGTCGGCGGCGCGCTTGTACCAGTCGTCCGCCTTTGCATCGTCGAGCTTGACGCCCTGCGCGTTGGCGTAGAGCTCGCCGAGCATGGTCATCGCCTTGACGTCGCCGGCCTGCGCCCGCGCGGTTGCGAGATCGAACGCGGTCTTGTACAGGCCGCGCTGATAGGCGCCGTACACCAGATCGACGTTGGGATTTTCCGGCGCCGGCGCGGGCGTTACCGTCGCGGCCGGCGGAGCGGGCGGCGGCTTGGCTTCGGGCGCGGCCGGTCTCTTGGCGATCGTGTGCGGCTTCACTTTGGGTTTTGCCGCGGGCTTGGTCGCGGGCGCCTGCAGGGCAGGCGGCGTCAGCGAAAGCTGCGCCGCGGCGCGTGTCGCCAGCACGAGCGAAATGGCCATGATCGATATCGGGCGCCAGATCTTCATCAGCGAATGCTAACCTTGCCCGGCTTTGGCGGACATCGAAGTGGCCGCATGGGCCTGCCGGATCGTTTGGCCGAGTTCGGCCAGCGCCGTCGCCGCGCCGCGCGGATCGGCCCAGACCGCATTGCCGACCAGCACGAAATCCGCACCGGCGAGCACGAACTCATGCGCCTCTTCGCGCGAGGCGGCGTAGCCGACGCAGGGCGGTTCGAACAATTCAGCCCACCACCCGAGCCGCTCCGCGATCGCCTCCGTCGATGGCCGCCGCCCGAGCGCATCGGGCTCGCCGAACAGCACGTAGTCCGCCCCCAGCTCGCCCGCGGCCATCGAGTCGTGCCGCGTCGTAAGCCCGCCGACGCCGGCTATGCGGTCGGGTTTTAGACTCGGCGCCGCCTCCTCCAGCGCGGCGATGCCGCATAGATGCGCGCCATCGGCGCCGGAGCGGGCGACGAGGTCGACATGACCGTCGAGCAGCAGCGCTGAGCCTGCGCTCTGGATCGCCAGCGCCAGCGCCTTGACGCGCGCGATCATGCCGCGCGGGTCGGCTTCCTTCAGCCGCACCAGCACCGCGGCGATGTCGGCGGCGGCGAGCAATCCCGGCAGGTCGGCGGCGAGCGAGGAGGGATCGTCGACAACGGGCGTTGCCAGATAGAGCCTCGGCGCGGGGCGCGACGGAACAGGTTTGGCGGCCAACGCTATGCCGCCTTCTTTTCCAGGCTGCTTTCCCACTCGCCCTGGCTTGCAAGCGCGTTCATGCGCGCGCGATGCGAGAACGCCCGCTGGCCGGCGGCGACGTTTTCGGCTTTGCCCGACCACGCCTTCTGCGGCGCCGCCTGCAGCGCGCGGCCGTAGGAGAAGGTCAGCCGCCACGGCAGCGGGCCGAGCCGGTTCATGGCATTGAGATGCGCGGTCGCCTGTTCGTCGGATTGTCCGCCCGAGAGGAAGGCGATGCCGGGCACCGCCGCAGGCACGCAGGCCTTCAACAGGCGGATGGTTTTCGCGGCGACCTCCTCGACGGACGCCTGCTTCGGAGACTTCTTGCCCGGGACCACCATGTTGGGTTTGAGGATCATGCCTTCGAGCGCGATGCGCTGGACGCGCAATTCCTGGAACGTCTTGTTGAGCACGCGGCCCGTCACCTCGTAGCAGCGATCGATGTCGTGATCGCCGTCCATCAGCACCTCCGGCTCGACGATCGGGACGATCTGCGCGGCCTGGCACAGGGCGGCGTAACGCGCGAGCGCATGCGCATTGACGTGGATCGCCGTCATCGTCGGGATGTTGCCGCCGATATCGATCACCGCGCGCCATTTCGCAAATCGCGCGCCGCGCTCGTAGTATTTCTTCAGGCGTTCGGCGAGCTTGTCGAGGCCGACCGTGACCAGTTCGCCTGGACAGTTTGGCAAGGCTTGCGTTCCCTCGTCGACCTTGATGCCGGGGATTGCGCCGGCCGCTTCGATCAGCTTGACCAGCGGCGTGCCGTCGCGTGCCGTTTGCCAGATGGTTTCGTCATATAGAATGACGCCGGAAATGTGTTTACTCATCGCCTCGGTGGAACGGAACAGCATCTCGCGGTAGTCGCGGCGGGTCTCCTCGGTGGATTCCACCTGGATGGCGTCGAAGCGCTTCTTGATCGTGCCTGAGGATTCGTCGGCGGCGAGAATGCCCTTGCCCGGCGTCACCATGGCAGTAGCGACCTTGTTGAGTTCGGCGAGGTTGGCGAGGTTCATCGGGGGCGTCCTCCAGAGCTGGTTGCTTTGTTCTGAAGCGTTCTCTTCACGGGGAAATGGCACCCGCCCGGGCACGCCCAAGTCAGGCCCAAAGTCAGGCCCAAAGTCAGGCCCAAAGTCAGAAACCCAAAGGCAGACCCAAGCCGGGCCTAAGGCAGGCCTCGCTCGAAAACGCTCTTGCAGACCAAAATAGGCGGTTCTCGGGCAATTGCCGAGGGTACATTGGTCGCACCCACCAGCTCCGGCGCCGGTCAGGCGACCTTGGGGTCGAGCTCGCCCTTGCTGTAGCGCTTCGCCATCTCGGCCGTGGTCAGGACCTTCTTGATCTTGCTGGCTTGCCCTGCGGTATTGAACTCGGCCAGCCGCTGCTTGCAGAGTTTGGCCATCGCGTCCATCGCGGGCTTGAGATATTTGCGCGGATCGAATTCTTCCGGATTGTCGTGCAGCACTTTGCGGATCTGCCCGGTCATCGCCATGCGGTTGTCGGTGTCGATGTTGATCTTGCGCACGCCGTTCTTGATGCCGCGCTGAATCTCGCTGACCGGCACGCCCCAGGTCGGTTTCATCCTGCCGCCGTTGGCGTTGATGATCTCCTGCAGGTCCTGCGGCACCGAGGAGGAACCGTGCATCACCAGATGCATGTTCGGCAGCCTGCGGTGGATTTCCTCGATCACGTTCATGGCGAGGATGTCGCCGTCCGGCTTGCGGGTGAACTTGTAGGCGCCGTGCGAGGTTCCCATCGCAATCGCCAGCGCATCGACCTTGGTCTGCTTGACGAACTTCACGGCTTCGTCGGGATTGGTGAGGAGCTGGTCGTGCGAGAGCTTGCCTTCCGCGCCGTGGCCGTCCTCCTTGTCGCCCATCCCGGTCTCGAGCGAGCCGAGCACGCCGAGCTCGCCCTCGACCGAAATGCCGCCGAGATGGGCCATGTCGGCGACCGTCTTGGTGACCCCGACATTGTAGTCCCAGTCGGCCGGCGTCTTGCCGTCGGCTTTCAACGAACCGTCCATCATGACCGAGGTGAAGCCGGCCTGGATCGCGGTCATGCAGGTGTCGGGTCCATTGCCGTGATCGAGGTGCACGCAGACCGGGATCTGCGGATAGATCTCGGTGACCGCGTCCATCATGTGCTTCAGCATGATGTCGTTGGCGTAGGAGCGGGCTCCGCGCGAGGCCTGGATGATGACGGGCGCATCCAGCGTGGAAGCGGCGTCCATGATCGCCAGCGCCTGTTCCATGTTGTTGATGTTGAAGGCCGGCACGCCGTAATCGTGTTCCGCCGCGTGGTCGAGCAATTGACGCAACGTGATGCGAGCCATCTGTCCTGTTCTCCGCGTTGGGGCTGTGACGCCCGAAATTAGCCTATTTTCAAAACCTCGACACCCGGCAGGGGTTTGCCCTCCATCCATTCAAGAAACGCGCCGCCGGCGGTCGAAACATAGGTAAAATCACCGGCCACGCCGGCCTGATTGAGCGCCGCCACGGTATCGCCGCCGCCGGCGACCGAGATCAGCTTCTTCGCCCTGGTGCGCTCGGCCGCGTGCTTGGCCGCCACCATGGTGCCGCGGTCGAACGGGGGCATCTCGAAGGCCCCGAGCGGGCCGTTCCAGACCAAGGTCGCGGCGCCGTCGATCGCGGCATTGATGCGGACGACCGACTGTGGGCCGACGTCCAGGATCATGCCGTCGGCGGGGATTGCATCCAACCCGTAGGCGTGGGACGGCGCATTGGCGACGAATTGACTGGCGACCACGGCATCGACGGGAAGGATGATGGCGCAATTGGCGGCCTTGGCCTTCTCGACGATCCGCAGCGCGGTCGCCGCCAGATCCTTCTCGGCCAGCGACTTGCCGATGCCGACGCCCTCGGCGTGCAGGAAGGTGTTGGCCATGCCGCCGCCGATCACCAGCGCATCGACCTTGCTGACCAGGTTTTCCAAGAGATCGATCTTGGTGGAAACCTTGGCGCCGCCGATGATCGCGATGACAGGCTTGGTCGGGTGGTCCAGCGCCTTGCCCAGCGCGTCGAGTTCGGCCTGCATGGTGCGGCCGGCATAGGCCGGCAGCTTGTGGCCGAGGCCCTCGGTCGAGGCGTGGGCGCGGTGCGCGGCCGAGAAGGCGTCGTTGACCCAGATGTCGCCGAGTTTTGCGAGCTCAGCGACGAAGCCGGGATCGTTCTTTTCTTCTTCCTTGTGGAAGCGGGTGTTTTCCAGACAAAGGATGTCGCCATCCTTCATCGCCGCGATCGCCTTTGCCGCAGGCTCGCCAATGCAATCGTCGGCGAACGCGACCGGCCGCTTGATGACGCCCGCGAGGGCGGCCGCGACGGGTTTCAGCGAGTCCTTCGCATCGCGCCCTTTCGGCCGGCCGAAATGCGCGAGCAGGATCACCTTGCCGCCGTGATCGGAGATCTCGGTAATGGTCGGCGCGACGCGTTCGAGCCGGGTGGCGTCGGTGACGCGGCCGTTTTCCATGGGCACGTTGAGGTCGACGCGGAGCAGCACGCGCTTGCCCTTCACGTCGACGTCATCGAGGGTGCGGAATGTTTTCATGCCACGATTTCCGGTCAGGGGTTGTCACGTTCCGGCGGATTTCCTTCTTGCCTGGTCGTGACCTGCGCCCCCTGGCGAAGGCCGTAGGCGACAAGCGCGATCAGCAAAATCGCGCCGGGAATGCCGATCCAGGCAGGAAGCGTCATGGCGCGCCTTAGAGCAGTTTCCCCATCGCCACGGCGGTATCGCCCATGCGGTTGGAGAAACCCCATTCGTTGTCGTACCAGGCCAGCACCCGCACCAGCGTGCCGTTCATGACCTTGGTCTGTTCCATGTGGAAGGTGGCGGAATGCGGATCATGGTTGAAGTCGATCGAGACGTTGGGCGCGGTGGTATAGCCGAGGATGCCCTTGAGCTGCTGCTCGGAAGCGCGCTTCATCGCCTCGTTGATTTCCTTGGGCTCCGTCGCACGCTTCGCGACGATCTTCAGATCGATCACCGAGACGTTCGGCGTCGGTACGCGGATCGAGACGCCATCCAGCTTGCCCTTCAGTTCCGGCAGCACCAGGCCGATCGCTTTCGCCGCCCCCGTCGAGGTCGGGATCATCGACATCGCCGCCGCACGGGCGCGATAGAGGTCCTTGTGCAGGGTGTCGAGCGTCGGCTGGTCGCCGGTATAGGCATGGATCGTGGTCATGAAGCCGGTCTCGATGCCGACCGTGTCGTTCAACACCTTCGCGACTGGTGCAAGGCAATTGGTGGTGCAGGAGCCGTTGGAGACGACGATGTGATCCTTGGTCAGGGTGTCGTGGTTGACGCCGAAGACGATGGTCGCATCGGCGTGGTCGGCGGGCGCCGAGACCAGCACGCGCTTGGCGCCGGCGGTCAGATGCGCGGAGGCCTTGTCCTTGGCGTTGAAGATGCCGGTGCACTCCATCGCGATGTCGACGCCGAGGTCCTTCCACGGCAGCTTGGAGGGATCGCGTTCGGCTGAGACCTTGATCTTGCCGGTGCCGAGGCTGATGGTGTCGCCCTCGACCGTCACCGTGCCGGGAAAGCGGCCGTGAACCGAGTCGAAGCGCAACAAATGTGCGTTGGTCTCGACCGGGCCGAGGTCGTTGATGCCGACGACCTCGATATCCTTGCGGCCGGACTCGGCGATCGCTCGCAGGATGTTGCGGCCGATGCGGCCAAACCCATTGATTCCGACACGGATTGCCATCTGTTGTCTCCTTCAATGACTCTTTATCATCCCCGCGCGGGACCTTGGCTGTCCCTCACGACGATTCTTGAGGTGCGGACGCCCGGTTCGGCCGAGCGGGAGCGGAGAATATGTTTCGTTGGTAGTCCTTTTTCCGGGCAAGCTCAACCGCTAGCCCAAGCGCTTCAGGGCCGCGTTTACCGCAGCCTCTGCAGTAATGCCGAAATGCTTGTAAAGGTCCTTGGCCGGGGCACTCGCGCCGAACGAGTGCATGCCGATAAAGACGCCATCCTTGCCGATCAGGGCATCCCAACCCCAGCGCACCGCGGCCTCGATCGCGATCTTGACCGGGGCCTTGCCGATGATCGCCTGCTGCCGCTCCGCGGGCTGCGCCAGCAACAGTTCGAGCGACGGCACCGAGACGACGCGTGCGGCAATTCCGCGCTCGGCGAGCTGTTTCTGCGCCGCGACCGCGATTTCGACCTCGGAACCCGAGGCGAACAGCGAAACCCTGGCCTCGCCCTGCGCCGCGACCAGCTCATAGCCGCCCTGGCTGCACGGATTTTCGGCAGGCGCCGTGGTGCGCAGTTGCGGCAGGTTCTGGCGGCTCAGCGCCAGCACGGTCGGGCCGTTGATCCGGTTCAGCGCAAGTTCCCAGCATTCGGCGACTTCGACCGCGTCGCAGGGACGGAACACGCGCATATTGGGAATCGCGCGAAGCGCCGCGAGATGCTCGACCGGCTGGTGCGTCGGTCCGTCCTCGCCGAGCCCGATCGAATCATGGGTCATCACATAGACGACGCCGGTCCCCATCAGCGCCGCGAGCCGCATCGCAGGCCGCGCATAGTCGGTGAACACCAGGAACGTCGCGCCGCTGGGCGCGAAGCCGCCATGCAGGAAGATGCCGTTCATGGCCGCCGCCATGCCGTGCTCGCGGATGCCGTAATGGATGAAGCGGCCCTTCGGCGTCTTGGCGGAGAAGTCGCTGGCCGACTTCGCCTTGTTGTTGGTGGAGCCGGTCAGGTCGGCGGAGCCCGAGAGGAACTCGAGCGGCATCACGGTTGCGATCACGTCGATCGCGGCCTCCGATGACTTGCGGGTGGCGACGTTGAGCGGAGTTTCCAACAGCGCCTTCTTGTGCGCGCGCAGCGCCTTGGCGAGCGCGGTCGGACGCTCGTGCTTGATGCGCCGCTCGAACTCGGCGCGCTTGCGGCTGCCGAGTTCGGCAAAACGTGCCTCCCACTCTCCTCTCGCCACAGCGCCACGACTGCCGGCTTCGCGCCAGGCTTTCAGGACGTCGTCGGGCACCGAGAACGGCTCGAGCGAGATGCCGAGCTTTTCCTTGGCGCCCTTCAGTTCCTCGGGCCCCAGCGCCTCGCCGTGCGCTTTGTTGGTGCCGGCCTTGGTCGGCGCGCCATAGCCGATCGTGGTGCGGCAGGCGATCAGCGAGGGCTTGCTGGATTTCTGCGCGCGCGCGATCGCAGCCGCGATCGCCTTCTGATCCTGGCCGTCGATCAGCTCGGCCTGCCAGCCGGCGGACTTGAAGCGCTTCACCTGGTCGACCGAATCGGACAGCGAGGTCGGGCCGTCGATCGAAATGCCGTTGTCGTCATAGAGCACGATCAGCTTGTCGAGCTTCCAGTGCCCGGCGAGCGCGATCGCCTCCTGCGACACGCCTTCCATCAAATCGCCATCGGAGACCAACACGTAAGTGTGATGGCTGACGATCTTCCTGCCGAATTCGGCGGCGAGCATCTTTTCCGCCAGCGCCATGCCGACCGACGTCGCAATGCCCTGGCCGAGCGGACCCGTGGTGGTCTCGATGCCCTTGGTGTGGAAATTCTCCGGGTGACCGGGCGTCAACGATCCCAACTGGCGGAAATGCTTGAGCTGGTCGAGCGTCATCTCGGCGTTGCCGGTGAGATAGAGCAGCGCGTACAGCAGCATCGAGCCGTGTCCGGCCGACAGCACGAATCGGTCGCGGTCCGGCCATTCGGGGTGGGCGGCGTCAAATTTCAAAAATTGTGTGAACAAAACCGTCGCGATGTCGGCGGCGCCCATCGGAAGGCCGGGATGCCCGGATTTCGCCTTCTCGACGGCGTCCATCGCGAGCCCGCGGATCGCGTTGGCCATGCGGGAGGGGTCGATCTGCGTCATGATGAAAATCCGTCTGAAATGAAGTGCTTGGTAGCGATGCGCAGCACCGGCCAAAGGGTGGCGGCCCCGGGGAGGTGGGGTTGGATAGCACCTCGGTTCCCGGAGTCCAAGGCAAGGAAACGCCTTCCGGGGCCGAAAAGTTGCTTTCTGGTGCATAGCTTCGCGGCAGCGTTGCACTCACCTCGCGAGCCACGTAAATTTCGTCGTCTAAGCATTTGCCGTACAGCGGATTTTGCCGCGCGGCCGGCTTGGGGAAGTGTGTTTGTGTTTGCATGAACGAACGTCCCGCCAACGGTTCCGCAGCTCTGGAGCAGCCATCCGCCGATGTCGATGCCGCGACGAGGCGGTTGATGGCGGCGCTCGATGGGCTGGAAAGGGCCGTCGAGCGGCGGCGCGAAGCCGACCGCGACGAGGACGAACTGGCGACCCGGATCCAGGCGCTGGGCGCGGATCGGTCGCGGCTCGCCGACGAACTCGACGGATCGCTGGTGAAATCGCGCAAGCTCGAGCGCGCCAATCGCGAGATCGCCGAACGGCTGGACGCGGCGATCGGCACCATCCGCGCGGTGCTCGCTGACGGAGAAAATCTGGGAGAAATTCCATGAGCCACATCAACGTCACCATCAACGGCCGGCAATACCGGATGGCCTGCGAGGAAGGACAGGAGGTGCGGCTTCTGAGGCTCGCGGAGAGCCTGGAATCGCGGGTCGAAACGCTGCGCGGCAAGTTCGGCGAGATCGGCGATGCGCGGCTGACCGTGATGGCGGCGCTCACCGTGTGCGACGAATTGCAGGACGCCAATCAACGCATCCGCACCCTTGAGGAGGAATTGGGGAGCTTGCGCGACGTCCGCGTCGCCGCGGTGGACCGCGCCAAGGCGACCCAGACCGCGGTCGCCAATGCGCTGAACGCTGCCGCCGAGCGGATCGAGAAGACCACGCAGGTGCTGAACCGGACAATTGGTGGCGGAGTGGCGATCGGTTGACGTTTCACCCTCCCCTGGAGGGGCAGGGGAATCGCATGTCCGAGGGGCCAAGCTATTGCGCTGGAATGAAAATTTGATTCTGACAGTGTCTCCTGATTCGATCGGAGACCTTTTTGGACCGTTTTGCAGAATGCTTCTCGCCTTTGGTCGATCCTCGGAAGAACCAAGCACAGCACGATCTGACCGAGATGCTGTTCATTGCGTTGCTCGCCACGCTGTGCGGCGCCACGACCTGTTGCGACATCGCGCTGTTTGGGCGGTCGAAAGAAGCGCTGTTGCGCACGATTCTGGTGCTCGAGCACGGGATACCGAGCCACGACACCTTCAGCCGTGTCTTTCGCATCCTCGATCCGAGCAGCTTCGAAGAGGTGTTTCGGCGCTTCACCAAGGCGTTTGCGACGGCGGCCAAAATCAAGGGCGTGGTAGCTCTCGATGGCAAGGCGCTGAGAAGAGCCTACGAACGTGGCCAAAGTCACATGCCGCCAGTGATGGTGACGGCGTGGAGCGCAATGACCCGCATGGCGCTTGTCAATGTGCTGGCGCCTGGAAACAACGAAGCGGCCGGCGCTTTGCAACTTGTCGAGCTTCTTCAACTGAAGGGCTGCGTCGTCACGGCGGACGCGCTGCATTGTCATCGTGGGATGGCGAAAGCCGTCGTGGGGCGCGGTGGAGATTACGTCTTGGCGGTAAAGAACAACCAGCCGGGCTTGCTGCGCGATGCCAAGGCCGCGATCTCTGCGGCAGAGCGCAAGAAGGCCAAACAAGCCACCACCGAGGACGCCGATCACGGTCGCAAGGAAGCCCGAACCGCGATCGTTACTCCCGTCAAGGATATGGCCGAAAACCACGACTTTCCCGGTCTCAAGGCCGTGGCGCGGATCACCAGCAAGCGTGGACGCGACAAGACCGTCCAGCGTTACTTCCTTCTGACCCAGTGTTACACGCCCGCAGAACTGCTGCGCATCGTTCGCGAACATTGGGGCATCGAAAATGTTCTGCACTGGACGCTCGACGTTGTTCTCGACGAGGATCAGGCGCGGAGCCGAAAAGACCACGCTCCCGCCAACCTCGCCGTTCTGCGGCGACTTGCCCTCAATATTGCTCGCGCTCATCCAGATACAAAGACCTCGTTGCGCGGCAAGCTCAAACGCGCTGCCTGGGACGACAACTTCCTCGTCGATATGCTCCTCAACATGCGATAGCCCTGCCCGCAAGGGGAGGGTGAAAGTGCGTCCTTCGTCCCGGACTTGCGTCCACCGTCCCCGTTAAAGCTGGCGGTTTGCGGCAGGCGTGGTTACATTGGCCTTGCGAAGCTGCGTCGCGCGTCAGGAACCATAATATCCCCGGGGCCTTATCGATCCTTTAGGGAACTGTCCCTGGCCGGGTCCGTGGACCCGGGCATATGGTGCCCACCTACTTTCGTAGGGAACTCCGGGATCGAGCGTTCCAACGGCGTTGTGGCCTCGCACTTTCCTCGTCATACCCCGCGCATGCGGGGTATCCAGTAAGCCGCAGCGTTTCGGTGTAAGCACTGAAGTCTCTGGAATACTGGATCACCCGCCGGAGCCTGTCATCCGGCCGGCCGAAGGCCGGACCGGTTGGCGGGTGACGACAGTGGAATTTGACGTTGAATGGCAGCCTTGCCGACAGCACCGTCGAAAGCCGACCTCCGCGCTGCCGCGCTTGCGGCGCGCGATGCGTTGGGTGCGGCGCAGCGGGCGGCGGCGGCGGACGCGCTTGCTGAACGCGGCCTGCCGCTTCCGATCGCGCCAGGGTGCGTCGTCGCCGGCTATTCGCCGATCCGCAGCGAGATCGATCCCGTCCCCTTGATGCGAAAGCTCGCAGCCAGCGGCGCGCGGCTGGCGCTGCCGACGGTCACCGCGCGCGGCCAGTCGCTGAGCTTCCGCGCCTGGTCGCCGAGCGACCGGTTGATGCTGGGACCGCTCGGCATCCCCGAGCCGTCGCCCGCGGCGGCCGAAGTCGTTCCCGATATCATGATGGTGCCGCTAGCGGCGTTCGACCGTCTCGGTCACCGCATCGGCTATGGCGCCGGACACTACGACCACACCTTCGCCCATTTGCGCAAAATGAAAGCCGTCACCGGCATCGGGCTTGCCTTCGCCGCCCAGGAAATCGATGGCGTTCCGGCGTTGTCGCACGACGAGCGGCTGGATTTTGTGCTAACGGAAACCAGGGTGTTCGATTTCCGGAGCGGTTAGGCTTTGCGTATTCTTTTCGTCGGTGACGTGGTCGGCCGGGCAGGTCGCACCGCGGTTGCGGAACATCTGCCTGACATGATCCGGGATTGGGCGCTCGATCTCGTCGTCGTCAATGGCGAGAACGCGGCCGGCGGATTCGGCATCACCGAAGCGATCTACCAGGAACTGTTGGACGTCGGCGCCGACGCCATCACGCTCGGCAACCACGCCTGGGATCAGCGCGAGGCGCTGGTGTTCATCGAGCGCGCGCCGAAGCTGATCCGGCCGGCGAATTTTCCGAAGGGCACGCCCGGGCGCGGCGCCGCCCTGATCGACACCAAGAACGGCAAGCGCGCGCTCGTCGTCAATGCCATCGGCCGCGTCTTCATGACGCCGTTCGACGATCCCTTCGCGGTGCTTGCCCGCGAGTTGGAGGCCTGTCCGCTGCGTGAAGCGGCCGATGCGATTGTGATCGACTTCCACTGCGAGGCGTCGAGCGAGAAACAGGGCATCGGATTTTTCTGCGACGGCCGCGCCAGCCTCGTGGTCGGCACCCACACCCATGTGCCGACCGCCGACCACCAGATTCTTCCCGGCGGCACCGCCTACATGACCGACGCCGGCATGACCGGCGACTACAATTCGATCATCGGCATGCAGAAGGAAGAGCCGCTGCGGCGGTTTGTGACCGGCATTCCGTCGGGGCGGTTCGAACCGGCGTTGGGTACTGCGACGCTGTCGGGGGTCGCGGTCGAGACCGACGATGCGACAGGGCTTGCGCAAAGGATCGCGCCGGTGCGCATCGGCGGCCGGCTCGAGCCGGCGCTGCCGGGATTCTGGGTGGGGTAGACGGCGGCTCATTTCCTGCGAGGATCGAGTTTCGGGTCCATCGCAAACCGCTGTTCGAGAAAATCGATCATGACGCGAGTTTTTTGCGGCACAAAGACCCGTGAGGGATAGACCGCGTGAATTCGGTTCAAGCTTCGGTTCATAGCCGTCCAGCAACGCTGTGAGGCGCCCGGTGTCGAGTTCGTCGGTGAAATGCCAGATCGGGGCATAGCCAATGCCGAGGCCCGACAACACGGCCTCGCGGATGCCCTCGGAATTTCGCGTGCGAACCGGACCTTTGACTTCGACACTGACAGGTCCGTCGGGACCGTCAAAATGCCAAGCGACGCCGGCGGTGATTCCGGTGAAGGTGATGCAGTCGTGGGCGGCAAGATCGCTCGGTTGCTTCGGCAAGGTTTTGCCGCGCAAATAGGACGGCGCCGCGACGACGACCCGCCGGGTTACGCCGATCTTTCGCGCGATCAGCGAGTTGTCGGTGACCTCGCCGCTGCGAATGGCGAGATCGATGCCTTCCTCGACCAGGTCGGCGTTGGCATCGTTCATCACGAGGTCGATGCTGACGTCGGGATAGCGCGTCAGAAATTCCTTCAGATGCGGAATCACGCGCAAGCGGCCAAACACCACGGGTATTGCGAGCCGCAACGCGCCTGAGGGACGCGAGCGCCGCCGTCCCACCGCATTCTCGGCTTCGCTTACCGCCTCGATCGCGCGCTTGGCGTGCTCATAGAAGCCGCGGCCGTCGTCGGTCAGCGTCAGTTTCCGCGTGGTGCGGGCGAACAGCCTCGCGCCGAGATGTTCCTCCAGAGCGGCCACTTGCCGGCTGACCGTTGGTTGGCTCGAGTTCTGCTCTTGCGCGACACGGGTGAAAGAACCGGCCTCGACCACCCGGATGAACGCGCGAAACAGGGAGATAGTGTCTGCCATTCATACACAATACGTATCAATCATATTCGATCAAGCCAATAACTAGCAATCTATGGATATATTATCTTCTCGAGGGCGGCATTGCCGCTTATTTCAATGGAGAGTGTCATGACCAAAAAGTTGGAAGGAAAAGTCGCAGTCATCACCGGCGGTAGCACGGGCATTGGCCTCGCCACCGCCAAGCGGTTCGCCGAGGAGGGGGCCTATGTGTTCATCACTGGCCGCCGCCAGGCTGAGCTAGACGCCGCGGTGAAGGAGATCGGTCCCAAGACGGTGGCGGTGAGGGCGGATTCGTCTGACATCGCGGACCTCGCGCATCTCTTCGACACGGTGAAGGCTGCCAAGGGCCGCATCGACGTGCTGTTCGCCAATGCGGGGGTCTACGAATTCACGCCGTTCGGGACCATCACCGAAAACGCCTACGACAAGATGTTCGATATCAACGTCAAGGGCGTGCTGTTCACGGTGCAACAGGCGGTGCCGCTGATGGCTGATGGCGGATCGATCATTCTGACGGGATCGGTGGTGGGTTCGAAGGGTTTTGAAGCCGGCACGGTTTACAGCGCCACCAAGGCGGCGATCCGCTCTTTCGCACGGAGTTGGACTTCCGATCTGAAAGCCCGGCATATCCGTGTCAACGTTGTCAGCCCAGGCCCGATCCAGACGCCTGGACTGGACGTGTTCGCAAATGATGACGTGAAGAATTCGCTGAAGTCGCAGGTGCCATTGGGTCGCCTCGGTACTGCGGACGAAATCGCCAAGGCCGTATTATTTCTTGCGTCCGACGATTCCAGTTTTGTGGCTGGTATCGAATTGTTCGTCGACGGGGGATTTGCGGCGATCTGATCGCGACAGAGAGATTGCAGCACCGCTGCAAGCAGTCGAAAGTCTCAGCGAGGCGGCGCGCTTGGCGCCGTCTTCCGCAAGAAAATCCTTTCAACGGGAGAAGCATCTCAAAGAAAAGTTCTCAAAGAGGAGTTCATCTCAAAGAGAAGTTCATCTCGTGCCGACGATGCTTCCTCTGTTTGTCGTGTATCGCGACGAAGAGGTTCGAACGAATTGAGCGCGCGCCCGACCGCGCCAGCAGGCAGGGTGCAAAATAGTGCTAGCGTTGATTTAGCTGTCTGTCGACGCAATACGTTGGCGCTATTGCGCCTGACGTGCTGCGAACGGCTCCTCATGAATTGCAATCCGTAGCCAGGGTTGTTTTGGACCAACGGCTACGCCGGTTTTCCCTCGTGGAATTCGCTGGTCGCGCTATCGCGAGGGTTCGTTCGAATTTTCTTTTTGACGCCATTGCATGAACCCCTGCAGCAGCTGCTGGGACTGCTCGTGGGTAGCAGGCTGGCTGACCGGGGCGGTTGCGAGCAGGGCGCGAAACTGCGCGAGCGCGGGCCTCGATGCGAGGTCTACCTGGCCGGATGGAGGCGGGGCGGCTTTCGTCGATCCCGTGTTTTCGGAAGAGGTTGAAGCGGTGTCCGATTGGTGTGAAGCAGGCAGCAGGATGAAGAAGAGCAGCGCCACGACCGTCACGACGCCGGCGGCCAAAGCGAAGCGAGCGGCGAGGCCGAACAGCTCACCTCGCCAGTCCAGTTCACGCGCAAGCCCGGTAGGTTCGCCAACGATCTCGGGGTAGAGCGGCCGCCTCCGCAAGGCATCGGAAGGCGCTTTATTGGGCTGGGTATCGAGCGAAGCGGGAAGCGAGATCGGGGGACTGATGGGGTCCAATCCGGCGCCTTGCGAAAGCGATCGTCTTTCGCGCACCCGGGCTGGCGCATAGTACTCGGGATCGTTGGGACTGAGGGGGCCTTGCCCGCTGACGCTACTCATAAGCTACTCCTACAACGCTTAGGAATGGCCCCACGGCCACCGAACCGCAACGTCAAATGCCTTATCACGAACGACAGTGGTACTAACCTACAACAGCCGGCCGACAATGTCATCCCGAGCCTGTGAGTTCCGCACGTGACACTTTTGAGACGGTTCTGGCAGAATTTGAATTTGAGCCGATTGGCCTAGCCTGAAGTGGCTCGCGAAGAGCTGGTAGGGCGGCACAGCGATAGCGCATGCCGCCACTTCAATTGCCCGTCAGCGCAAAGCGCCGGCGCTATTGCGCCCTACGCGCTGTCGGTGTCTTGGGCGGTAGGCGGCTTGGCGAGCGCTCACTCGGCTTCGAAGTCGGCAAAAGTCTGCTTGGCAGCCGCCTCGACCTCCGGGTCTTTGGGAATGTCCTCGAAGCACCTGCAGATTCCGGCGAGGGACCTGATCTGCCGGACTTTCAGGTCCTTGGCATTCCAGCGATAGACCTTCTCCACGAATTCCTGGCTGCCTTCGTCGAGATCGAGCCGGGCTTGGTACGCGATCGAGACGAGATCAGGAACGGTGTAGCCGGCATATTGCGCGAACGTTTTGGTACGTGCCACCAGCCGTTTTAGCAGCGCCCACTGCTTGTCGCTGTACGCGTAATCCGCGGGCCGCTGAGCTTGATCGAGCAACCACTCGTCATGTTCCCATTCATTCCAATCGGCATGGCGAACGCGCAGCAATTCGACGACGATCGCGTGAAATTGCCCAGACTCGATTTGCGCACGCGTCTTTCGTTTAGCCATTGGTCCGCTCCAGACAGCTGTCTGCAACGCGAGGCGACATGACCTAATGCAACCATGACGCCTGTGAATTAATGTGAGTTGATCGCTTGGGTAAAGAAAAAGCCGTGCTCCGGTGCAGCGAATCAAGGCGCATTGCAAGTCAAGCACTGAGTGTGCCTATCGAGATCGTTTTCTAGGATGTGGATGAGCGCCTTGGCGCGAGCATCGGCCTCTTGCGATCCGCGACAGCTACGCAGCGCGTGGGGCGGGTTGGAGCCACCGGGTCCGCGCAAAGCGCGGTCCGGCGGCAGGCTCTTTTTCTGACGTCTTGAATCGGTGAGGCTTGAATACGCGGGGAGCGTCGCGCCTGGGACTTGGAGTGCACCCCGTGAGAGACACAGAAAATTCCGTTACAGGGGTTTTGCATCTGGGATTTCAGGAGTTTTGAGCGAGCGAAAAGTTGCTTTCGAATTCAAGGGGGCGAGGCTCTCGACCAATTCCGCTGCCCGACGGGCAAATCACTTGTCATCGCGAATTCCTGTCCAGCCCTCGCAGCAAAAATAAATCGCTTCTGTTTTTCAGAAATATGTGATTTGTTCTCGCCATCCCGTCCCGAATACGAGGGGCGTATCGCGATCGTCACGGACGTTGGGTGCGGGATGCGGTGGACGCGTTGGCGACGCAGACGAGCGGCGCTGAAGCGGACGGCGAAGGCGTGTGGTCCTGGCCTCCCGACGCTGAGGCTAAGGTCGCGAGATCATCTCGCGGACGATGGGGGCAAGAAAGCCCGGTCCCCAGGGAGAGCGCGACATAAGCCGTAAAACCATTGCGTGGGGAATGCCGGATGTTTCCGGTGCCTCCGCTGTGAATACTCGTGTGCATACTCCCACTACCAAGCGCACACGAGGCTGCGGGTGCATTGGGCACCCGGCATTCCCCGCGCCCTCTGTTCTTCGAAGGGCGAACGACTTACTCGCAAACCTCGGGCGCAACATGCCGCGAGAATGCGAATGCATGTCTGGACGTGATGTCATTGCGAGGCGCGCGAGCTCCGAAGCAATACAGCTTTCCTTCTCGCCGCGCGATGGATTGCGTCGCTTGCGCTCGCAATGACGCTGGACGAATGGTCTCGGGCTCTTTGACAATTGAATCGGAAATGAATCGGAAACCTGCGTCGACCGCGCGAGCAGGCCGAACCGGAATGGTGCCCTGGCCGGCATTGAAAGCACAGCTTATCCTTCTGCCGCGGCGACGGGGCACCCGCAAGAGCTGTTACGGACAGAGCTCATGGGCGAGCTTCAGTTCGATGGCATGACCAATCTGGCTTTGGGGGAATTGGCCGAGCGTCATCACTGACGCCAGATGAGGACCACATCGTCCGGGCTCGCGCTATCGCCAGAGCACTGTTGTCGTACCTGGCTGAGATTGCTGCGCGCGATTGAATAGGATCAATCGCCAATTCACGCGTCATACTACGCGGATGACACGTGCATAGCTCGAATCGCAGATTGGATCGCCGGTAAAGGGTAATTTGGGTTCCTGCGCTCACCGCCCTACCCAATCTCCCTCAGGCATCCTCCAGGATCATAGCTGCGCATTTCTCCCCGATCATGATCGAAGGAGCATTGGTGTTGCCGCCGACAACCAGAGGCATGATGGAGGCATCGGCAACGCGCAGCCCTCGAATACCATGTACCCGCAGACGGGGATCCACGACCGCGTCGCGACCCGTGCCCATCCTGCAGGTGCCGACAGGATGCAGATTCGAGACGCCGCGATTGCGGATGTCCTCAATGAGTTGTTCGTCCGAGCGGACGGCGGGCCCCGGCACCGCCTCTTCCGCGATATATGGCTTGAGCGCTGGCTGTTCGGCGAGCTTTCGCGCCAGCCGAACGCCGCGGATCATGGCATCGACGTCATGTGCGGTTTCCATGAACTTGAACTCGATCCTCGGCGGAGCGAACGGGTCGCGGCTTGCGAGGCTCACCAGCCCGCGACCTTCCGGACGTAAGTGAACGGGAGACATGCTGAACCCCGGCCATTTATGGGGATGCATGCCGGTGCGGTCTCGGGTCTCGATCGACCAGAGATACGTATTGATCTGGAGATCGGGACGATCGAAGCGGGGGTCCGTGCGGGTCAGGATGCCGGCATGCGTGGCGATGGCTGTCATCGGCCCATCTCGTCCAACCAGGTATCTGGCGCCGGCCGCAAGCTTTCGGAGCGGCGAGCGATAGAGCTCGTTGAAGGTGCCGGTCTTGGTCGAGCGCCAGGCGACATACGAATTAAAGTGGTCGTGCAGGTTGGCGCCGACCGGAGGGAGGTCGTGCGTGACCTCGATACCCATCTCGTTCAGATGGCCACCCGGTCCGATGCCGGACAACAGCAGCAGTTGCGGCGAGCCGTAAACGCCGCCGGAGACAATCACCTCGCCCTTGGCTCTGGCGATCTCCATGCCACCGGACGTGCGGAACTCGACGCCAACGGCGCGGCCGTTCTCGATGACGATTCGTGTCGCATGCGCGTTCGGCTTGACCACCAGGTTCCTGCGCCCTCTAGCCGGTTTCAGATAGGCGGTCGCGGCGCTCCATCGGCGCCCCTTGCCGACCGTTGCCTGATAGTATCCGGCGCCTTCCTGCGTCGCACCGTTGAAGTCGCGATTGCGCGGAATGCCGGCCTGGACGGCCGCTTCGATGATCGCATCAATGATTTCGTGCTTGTAGTGTGCGTCGGTTACATTGAGCGGGCCACCGACGCCGTGGAACTCGTCCTCACCCCGCTCCTGGTTTTCGGCCTTGCGGAAGAAAGTCAGAACGCTTTCGTAGTCCCAGCCGACACAGCCGAGCTGACGCCAGCCATCGTAGTCGGCCGCCGTCCCGCGCATATAGACCATGCCGTTAAGCGAACTCGTCCCGCCGAGCATTCTGCCACGCGGCTGGTAGGAAGTGCGCCCGTTGAGGCCGGCAACGGGCTCACTCTCGAACCTCCAATTGTAGGTTTTGTGTGTGAAGAGCCGGTAATAGCCAACTGGAATGTGTATCCATGGTGAGCTGTCGCGCCCACCCGCTTCGAGCAGGAGCACCCGGTGGCGCCCCGTCTCCGAAAGCCGCGCTGCCACCGCACAGCCGGCAGACCCGGCGCCGGTCACGATGTAGTCGTAAGATTCTGCCTCCATCTGGCTCCCCCATCGCCCTACTCCATTTCAAGCCTGCTTTGCCGACACTTAGGGCAGGTTTCGGAACCCTGTCGAGCCCAGGTGGCGGCGGAGGCAACGAAACGATCCAGCCCTTCGCCGACTCAGGCCTTAAGCACCTTAGGCGAACGCTTTTCGGATGCGCGCCCAGTCAGCCAGCGCGTGTTCATGTCCGGGCACGAGCTGGATGGTGAACTGCGTGTAGCCCCCGCTGCGCAGCGCCTCGATGCGCTGCTTGATCTCGGCCTCGCTTGCCGCAAAAGAGGTGGCGCTGATTAACTCGGCGCTCACGAAGCGCCTCTCCTCGGGCTTTACGAACATCAAGTGCCCGCGATGGTTCTGCAGGTAGGGCGCATCCTTGGGCTCGAAGTCGCGCGCTAGGTCGATATAGCCTTGCATCTCGGGCCTGGTCCTGGACACCATCGTCACACCTGGCGCCAGTCCGGCCAGCGCCTCATCCGCCGCGCGATGCAGCATAACTGCCGCGCGCGGGCCCGCTGTGCCATCGCACGTTCGGAGTCAGCGGGTTCACCGTCTTTCAGCACGCAGCCTAGCGCAAAGGCCGTCGCCTGAAGATCGCCCATCGCATGGCCGGCTTTCGACCAGGCGTCGCGCATGGCCTCGACTTCCTTGATGCCGTTCTCGACATTGCCGACGAAGTAGATCCAGCCCGCCTTGAGCCTGGCTGTCAGCGCCTGGGTGCGCGGCCCGAAGGCCGAGAGATGGAGCGAGATCGGATCCTTGGTGTTGAACAGAGGCAGCTCGGGATTGAGGAAACGAATCTTTTTCTTTGCCCTTCCATCTCGAACTCGACCGTCTCGCGGCGCAGCAGGCCGTAGACCTGGTGGATGTAGGTCTCCATGTCCTTTACCTTGATCGCGCCAAAGCCCATCGCTCGCCGCGCGGTGAAGCCCGTGCCGACGCCGAAGTCGATGCGGCCCGGCGCGAGCTGGTTCAGTGTCGCCAGCGCATTGGCGGCGACCGGGGCAATGCGGTTCGACGGCACCAGCATACGACGAGATCGAGCGCCGCGTGCGGCTGGGCGTGGCCCGGGCGCGCGCCAATGGCTTCACCGACCCCGGAGCCCGCCACTGCTTTCGTGACGCTGATGTTCCTGGTCTCGCCCTGTTTCGATCGTCACCCGGCAATCGCCGCAGCCATCCGCTCGGCTTCCGGCACGCCGGCCGAGCGCCTGCGCGCGCTTTTCGGCAAGAGCAAGGAATCCGACTGGGACGAGGCCGCATCCGCCGGAACGTGGGAGGACCTCGCATGAAACGGATCCTGCTGGCCTGGTCGAGCGGCAAGGACAGCGCCTGGGCGCTGCACGTCCTGCGCGAGAGCGGCGAGTACGAGATCGCCGGCTTGCTGACGACATTCAACGAAGCCTTCGACCGGGTCGCCATGCACGCTGTACGGCGTCAACTGGTGGAAGCGCAGGCCGCCGCCGTGGGCCTGCCGCTGTGGCCCGTCGATATTCCCGTGGCCCTGCACGAACGAGGAGTACGAGCGCAGGATGGCCGCAGTGTGCATGCAGGCAATGGCGGAGGGGATTGAGGCCATCGCGTTTGGCGATCTGTACCTCGAAGACGTGCGGGCCTATCGCGAGCGGCAGCTTGCGCCGACGGGTCTGACGCCGCTGTTCCCGCTCTGGAAGATCCCGACTGGCGAACTCATTCGTGAAATGATTGCGGGCGGCCAGCGGGCCCTGATTACGTGCGTCGATCCGAAGAAGCTGGGCCGCGAATTCGCCGGCCGGGAGATCGATCTTGCGCTGGTCGATTCCCTGCCCGCGGGCGTGGACCCTTGCGGGGAAAACGGCGAGTTCCACTCGTTCGTGTTCGCTGGACCGGCATTCTCCAAGCCGATCGACGTGTGCGCCGGGGAGGTCGTCGAGCGCGACGGCTTTGTCTTCGCCGATGTGACTGCCCCGCTGAAGCCAATCTCCACAGTCTACCTGATTCTTGCGCCGCTCTGCTGCTACGATAGAGGTCAAGCGCGCCCGTAGCTCAGTTGGATAGAGCGTCTGGCTTCGAACCAGCAGGTCGGGTGTTCGAGTCACCCCGGGCGCACCATTTCAAATTCAAATCGTTCGAGAATAGCGCGGTCAAGATCACTGACGATCCGGGATCGCTTGTCGTTGCAGATGTTCAGGAAATGCTCCATAGCGGAGCCTCGACCGAGAGGCACCGGTGGTACCGAGCGCATCCCGTTCGCCGGCACCGAAGCGCGAACGGCATAGAGCGGCCCCCTGGAAGCGATCTCAGCGCTGCTCTGATTTCACAACATAAGGGTGCCGTGAACGTTTCAGGCATTGGCCGCTCTCTATCGTTCGCGGTTCGTTGCTGAGCGACAGGCGCGACCCTTTCATCCCTTGGGCGTGAACGGTCCGACGGGCATGGAGAGATAGGTACTGAGAGACAGGCGCACACTTCGCTCGCCCCGTCATGAATGATCAGCCGGCGCCAGAGAGATTCGTACGGAAGAGGAAGACGTGATCGCTTGAGGATCCGGCAGACCCACCTGCCATCACAAGTAATCGGTCTGCATTCGCTTCTTCTTGGCGCCCTGTTCTCCACTGTCGTAAACCCGTCGCTATCAACCTGCTTGGACGGTGGCGCGCGTCGAATCCAGTTGAGGTCCAGGGCATCGGCGCGGACCTTATCCGCGATTTCTTTCTGGCCTTTTGCCTCTCGGCCCTTTACATCCCACGTCCAATTACCTCCCGCGTTCACCATGTAATAGCGGGTGCAGGAGCCTCCGCCTCTGTCGAATGTGACGTGTGGATGAGTTAACGCGTCCACAGTTACGGCTTTCGGCTTGGTGAAGTGAATCTCGGCGTACTCTGAGCTGGAGCATCGACCGGATCGATAAGTTCGAGCTTGTCGATCCAGGGATGCTTGCCATCTTTAGGGTTTTCTTCGTGATAGGTGTAATTTGCCATGGCTCCTTCTCCGAACGTAAGCGTTGCCTGAACCCGGATCTTTCCGATGGGCTTCGGTCACGGGCCTCGGGCGATTTGGAGATGTACCAACCTCCACGAGGCAATGATGCGACCGCCCGCCCAACTGCGTTGTCACACTCCCAGCACACCTGTTGGTGGTGGATCGACAGTCTCCTTCTCCGTGGGCAACGATGTTTCCTAACGATTATGTATAGTTAGCCGACTTCCCGCAAGTCAAAAGCCGAAGGCAGTCGTCGGACGAAGGGAGCGGCCGTCGGTTGCAGCTTGGATCATTCGGCGCCAGTCGATGCGCCCGTGAGCTATGTCGGATGGAGCCTCTGGCTTCGAACCGGCAGGTCGATGTTCCACTCACCCCGCGCGCACAATTCCAACGCCGGTTTCTGAACCAACTCGCCTTTGAGAACGGCCCAATGGGATGGAGAAACCGGTAGGCTTACCGGTTTTTCGACGTAGAATCAACACATTACGGCGCGAAAAACCGGAACCATTACCGGTTTTCCCGCCCGGTTCACGGCGGAGCCCCACCCGAACCTTCTCAGAATACCGGCGGACTCTGCGGGATCGCCGCGCCGTCGCAGCGCGGATCGGAGCCGGCGAAGTTCACTCGCCGCTTGGCATCGCGCATCACCGCTTCGCCCTGGCCCACGGCCGATGCGAACGGCGGCGAGCAGTGAGACCACGTGGCCGCGCCGCGCCAGTTCCTTTTGGACGTCCACCGGCACGCGCGATTCCAGCGTCACATCGCAGCCCTCGAACGTCGCTTCGTGAAGCGCGCCGCTTCCAGCGCCGACTGCACGTTCATTCCGAAATCGACGACGTTCGCCACGAACTGCGCATGGGCCTGCGCCTGGTTCCAGCCGCCCATGATGCCGAAGCCGATGGCCACGTCGTCCTTGCGCATGAAGGCCGGGATGATGGTGTGCAGCGGGCCGCTTGTGCCCGGCGAGCGAGTTCGGCTTGCCCGCTGTCAGTTCGAAGCCGGCGCCGCGGTTGTGGAACGAGAAGCCCGCGCCCGGCGCCACCATGCCCGTGCCATAGCCGCCGTAGTTGCTCTGGATCAGCGAGACGATGTTGCCTTCCTTGTCGATGGTGGACATGTAGATGGTCTCGCTGCCGCGCGCGTTCAACTTTTCGCCGAGTTCGGATGCCACCACCTGGCAGGCGGCTTTGTCCATGTGGATCAGCTTCGCCCGGTCGGCGGCGAGATCCTTCGACAGCATCTCCTGCACGGGGATGGGCGTGAAGCGCGGGTCGCCGACGTAGCGCACCATGTCGGCGTAGGCCAGCTTCTTCGCTTCGATCATCACGTGCAGCGCGGCGGCCGAGTTGTGGCCGTAGTCGGCCAGCGGGAAACGCTCCATGATGTTGAGCATGGAGAGCGCGGCGATGCCCTGCCCGTTCGGAGGCAGTTCATAGACCGTCCAGCCGCGATAGGTGGTCGAGATCGGCTCGACCCATTCCGGCTGGAATTCCTCGAAGTCTTTGAGTGTGTGCGTGCCGCCCTGCTCCTTCAGGAACTTCACCATCAGCTCGGTCAGTTTGCCGTGGTAGAACGCGTCGCGGCCATGCGCGGCGACCTGCCGCAGCGACTCGCCCAGCGCCGGATTCTTGAAAACATCGCCCAGACCGGTCCGCACGCCGCCCGGCATGTAGGTCTCTTTGTAGCCGGGCTGATTGAGGAAGACTTTGCTGATCCAATAGCGCGAACCCCACTCCGGCATCACGAAGCCGTTCTCCGCGTAGAAAATGGCCGGCGCCAGGATCTTCGAGAACGGCAGAGTGCCGAAGCGCTGCCGCAGGGCGTCCCATCCGGCCACGCAGCCCGGCACGGTGATGGTGTGGACGCCGATGGGATCGAGCTTGTCGATGCCCTTGCTCTTCAGATAGTCGATCGTCAGGCCCTTGGGCGTCCAACCGCTGGAGTTCAGCGCGTACAGCTTGCCGGTCTTCGCCTCGTAGTAGATGGCGAACAGGTCGCCGCCCATGCCGTTCACGTACGGTTGGGTGACCCCGAGGACCGCGTTCGCCGCGATGGCCGCGTCCACCGCGTTCCCGCCGGCTTCCAGAACCTTGGCTCCGGCTTGCGACGCCAGGAACTGCGGCGTCGCCACGATGCCGTATTGCGTCGTGATCATCGACCGCGCCTGGTCGGGGCTGGACGAGAATTGCTGGCCGCTGGAAAGGCCGCAAAAGCAAGGAAGATCGCGAAGACTTTCATGGATAGAACTCCTCGGGAAACTCGCGCCGCGGGGCAGTCACGGCTCCGCAACAATGAATGATCGAATCTCCTTCGCAGCTCTCCCACACCGGGAGATCGGGCAGACTCATCCAGGCTACCGCCCCAGGCGTGCGAGAGTGAAGACGGGCGTGAAAGACCGGGACTCCGCTCAGATTCCAGTTGCGCCCTGGAAATTGAACCTTAGAATAGATCGGAGGCTTGGACTCCTTCACTGGGGCACTTGAGCATGGCGTTCTTGCGGGAGATGCTGCGAATCGAGCTGGCGACCCTGGTCGCCTGCTTTGGCGTGGCCATCGTCTGGAAGATCGTGCGCGGCATGCTGCGATCGGCCGGCCGCATGATATTGCGGGCGTCTATTGGGTGGCGGGGTGGCGGGCCTGCTGCGGCTGCAACTGTTGGCGGCGAGTCTGGTTTTCGCTCTGGTTTATCTGGCCAGTTCGCTGCGCTCGGCGGGTAGCGGCGCGCTGCCACCGGTGCCTGAACTATGCGCTGGCGCTTATGTCAGGCAGCCAAGCGGTGTTTCTGGGCGCGGCGGTCGGCGCATCCCGCGCCTATTTGGGACTTTTAGAAACGAGGGAGAGAAGTAAGTGGACAATCTCTGGAAAAACATTATCCGGGCAGCCTTCGTGCTGGTCGGACTGTGCCCTGTCGTGATGGTGATTTACTTCGCACTGTTCCGCACTCTGACAAAGGACTATTTGCTGCTCGTCCTGGGCGCGGAGTTGGCCGTGCTGCTGTTCATCTTCGGAGTCATCGTGCTGTATGCGATGGCCACGGATCAAATCAAGATCGACAAGCTTATCAGCGAGCAGAATGGCGACGCCAGCATTTCGCGATTCCAGCTCTTGGTCTTCACCTTCACCATCGCGCTGAGCTTTGTCTACATGGTGATTATCGGCCCCGGCAAGTTCCCCGACGTCCCGAACCAGGTGCTGATTCTGTTGGGCATCAGTGCGTCGACGTATGGCGTGGGTAAAGGACTGCAGGTCGTGGGCGGTCTCAACGCGCCGTCGCAGCCGCCGCCGGCCCAGCCGGGAGCCGCGCAGCCGAACGCGCCGGGGGATCATACTCCCGGAAATTGAACCTCGCAGCCGGGCGCGCACGTCGTTTCGGGGCCGGCTGTGCGGATACCGTTCCAGTGCATCCGCATCCGCATCCGCAGCCGAACGCTGCGGCACTCAACGGTCTTCTTGCGTTCCCGCTTGCATTAGGGGGCACAGCTCCCTGGGCAGTCCTGCCGCTGCGAGTGGACAAACCGCTTCGGCGACTTTGCTGTCAGCGGGGCTTGGCAGAGCCGGGAGCGCCGTGTTCGCGGCTGAGCCTGTCGCCGCTCCCTGCCCTTGGAGCCGACGCTTGAACGAATCCCTAAGTCTTTTGAGCGAGGTTGTCCGCGCCGACGCCGTTATGAGTGTCATCGTTGACGAATGAACTCGTCGCAGTTTTTCGAGGTCATCCCGCAGATGCAATGCGTAGAATGCCAGGACAGTCAGAATCAGCGTCAGGGCTGAAATGACAATGAGGTACGGGAAGGGATGCGGAAACGTAGTCTCTACCCTCCAATCGGCGTCCCGAATATAGCAGGAAGCGAGGCCGGACGTCGAGAATTTCCTAGGTTTTCAGACCGTGAACTCTGATAGATCGGGCACCGGCTCCGTAGCCCCGCTTGCGATTCTCTCCGCTAAGTTACTACAGCGCGAGAGCGATTGATAGCCCAGGTTCACGGCTAGACTAATAAGTACAGTCACGCGAGTTCCTGGAAAGGGTTTCATGATTACTATCCTTGGAGCGGGCGGCGCCGTCGGCAGCGAGTTGGTCAAGCAATTGGCGCGCACCAACGCCCGCGTGCGCCTCGTCGGCCGTAATCCGAAGCTGGCAGCGGCCGCCGCGGAGATGGTGACGGCCGACGTTTCCGACCTGGACCAGACCGTTCGGGCTGTCTCTGGGATCGGATGTCGTGCACTTGCTCGTGGGCCTCAAGTACGACTATGCGGTCTGGCATGAGCTTTGGCCAAGATCATGCGCAACGCCATTGAGGCGTGCAAGCGGGCCAATACGAAGCTCGTGTTCTTCGACAACGTTTACATGTATGGAAAAGTCGCCGGGAAGATGACGGAGGAGACTCCGTTCAATCCGTGCAGCAGGAAGGGCGAGATTCGCGCCCGGATCGCGACGGAGTTGCTGAACGAGATCAAGGCTGGAAATCTGACCGCGCTGATCGCGCGGACCGCCGATTTCTACGGCCCCGATGCCAGGACCAGCGTCGCGAACCTGCTGGTCTTCGACAAGTTCGCCAAGGGAGAAAAGGCGGCGTGGCTGGTCAACGACTCGGTGCCGCACTCTTACACCTTCACGCCGGACGCCGCCAAGAGCCTGGTCGTGCTGAGCGAGACCGAATCGCCTGGAATCAGACCTGGCACGTGCCCACCGCGCCGGATCCGCCGACGGGCAGGGAGTTCATCGCCCTGGCCGCCCAGGCCTTCGGAGTGCCGCCTCGCCATCGGGTGCTCAACCGGCCGATGCTCAAAGTCGCCGGCTGGTTCGACAAGACGATCGCGGAGAGTTACGAGATGCTCTACCAGAGCGATTCCGAATACCTCTTCGATTCGACCAAGTTCGCGGAGGGCGTTCCAGTTTGAGGCGACGGCGTATGCGGAAGGCGTGCGGGAAGTCGCAGAGAGCTACAGGCGAGTTGCAGCTTAGTGGCCCACTACAAACCCCTACCGCCGTGTCTAGGTGACGCCGCTCGCTTCAACCAAGTCGAATCTACTGAATGAACGCCAGGCCGCCAGAGTTTCTCCGGTTAACATCCCGGCGTGGCGGCTTCGCACGTGCCGGAGGCGGGCGTGCAAACCGATAGAAGCAACGTCCCGATTCGCCCCAAAGGCGCGGTATCATCCTGCTGTGATACGTCGCTTCTACGTTCATAATTTTCGCTGTCTGGAGAACTTCGAGTTGCCAGTCTCTGGCCTTTCGTCCGTCCTGCTGATTGGAAAAAACGGCTCGGGCAAATCTACCGTTCGTTTCGCGCTGGAAGTATTTCAGAAGATCGCGAGCGGGACGAACCGCGTAGATGATCTGGTGAAGCCGAAAGATTTCACGCGCGGGCGTACCGATGTACCGATGCGATTTGAGATTGAGGTAGAGCTAGAATGCGCAGATGTACGACTACGTCGATCGCCTTTGAGCTTCCGGAGGGCTTCAAGGAACTTCGTGTGTTCGAAGAGAAGCTCTCGGTTGGCGGCAAGACCCTCTATTCCAGCGAGAACGCCCAGGTGCATCTGCCGTGAGCCGGCAGGAGCAAGAGAAGGACGCGCAGTTCCGTATCGACTGGCATCTGGTGGCACTGCCGATGGTTCAGGAACAATCCCAAAGGATCCCGTTGTTCATCTTCAAGCAGTGGCTCGCTCGCATGCTCATTCTACGGCCGGCACCACCTTGATCACCGGAGACTCCGATCATGAGACGCTACAGCCTAATCCGCAGGTGACTAATTTTGGCGCTTGGTTTTCAGGCCTCCTGGCTATGCACTCCTGCTGCCTATGCCAAGATGGATGATTATCTCCGGCAGTTAATGCCCGATCTGAAAGACATCCAGAACCCAGTGATTGGCAAAGACGCTCGAAGCCTGGTCGTCCAGTTTTCGAACGGCCAGGGAACCCTAACTGTTCCATTCGAAGATCTATCCGACGGCGAAAAATGTTTCATGATATGTGCCCTGGTGCTTGCCGCAAACGACGCCTATGGCCCGCTGCTTTGTTTCTGGGATGAACCGGACAGCTATCTTGACTTGTCCGAGGTTGGTCACTTTGTGATGGCTCTTCGAAGGGCGTTCCAGTCCGGCGGCCAGTTCATCGCGACTTCGCACAATCCTGAAGGCATTCGCCGCTTTTCCAACGAGAATACGCTCGTTCTCTATAGGAAAAACCATCTCGAGCCAACGATCGTTCGCCCGCTGAACGAATTGCAGATCAGCGGCGATCTCGTCGGCGCGCTTATTCGCGGCGAGGTCGAGGCAGAGCCGTGAGCGTAAACAGGTTTCAGCCACATGTCCTGGTGCTCCCAGAAGACGACGCCGACAGCCGGTTGGCCAACGGCTTTCTTTTGGAACCGTCTCTCATACTCAAAGAATTCAGGTACTGCCTGTGGCGGAGGTTGGATCGAGGTCCTAAACCTCTTCGAGTCCAGTCACATCGGGAACATGGATCGTTACGCTGGCCGTTACCTGGTCCTATTGATCGACTTTGACGACCATGAAGACAGGCTGAGCGTTGCGCAGGCGAGGATTCCGGAGCGGTTGAGGGACAGAGTTTTTGTACTCGGTGCTTTGAGTACACCAGAGAAACTCTCGAGCGCCGGTCTGGGCTCTCGCGAAGCCATCGGTTTGGCCCTCGCGAGAGATTGCCATCAGGGTACTGATACGACCTGGGGCCATAGGCTGCTTCGTCACAATGCGGGGGAGATTCGCCGGCTGCGCCAGCACGTTCGGCCGATCTTGTTCCACTGAATTGAAGCATGGAATTGGCCGTGCGTTCCAACCTTGAATATTGTCAGCGCCCCCCGCATGAACTCGCGGAAACAGTGCGCCCCTTGCATATCATGCGCGTTCACGCGAATGCCTGAACAGCCTATGCTTTCATTAGCGGTAGAATCTTAACTATTTCGGTTATAATCATTCTCGCCCGTGTCAGCCGAGGAGGAGGCTCCTTCTTTGACCCGCCGCTCCGCGCGGCCCGGACCTCGCTTGGAGGAGAACCAGGCGCCGCGGTTCGGGCAGAATCGCGAAGTCCGGAGCCGCCGGGTCTCGCCCATGAATTCTCCTTACAGGGGTCTCTCCCCGCATGAGGATTTCCAATGCACCACAAAATCGCAGCCAGCCCTTCCAGAACCGTTCCCGCGGTCGTTGACCAGGCCACCCCGACCGCGCCGGCATGGCCCAGTTATACGGGGACCTCACAGTTCGTCGGGACGAGTCCGACGGGACGAGTGACCGTATTCGTTGACCCTACGCTCGGCAATCCCGGGCTCCAAAACGCTCAGGACCTGGTGAACGACGCCGACCGGGTGGTCGCAGCGAACGATAGTATCTTTGGGACCACCGGGGGGCCCGTCAGCGTCATCGTCTTCGCTCTTGGCGGAGCGACCGACGGAACCGGCGGCGCGGACCACATGGGTTGCGACTATACGACCGGCAACGCGATTGAAGTGTGCGCGGCGTTTGGCAACTCGGCCCGCGTGTCGGCGCTGTTCGAAGCCGAACTCAGCGAGTGTTCCATGGGCGGCAATCTGTGCGGCTCCAGCACCGGAGAGGCGCTGTCCCGCTGGTGCGCGGCGGTGATCGGCAACAATGCCCTGGCCGACTTCGCGACGGCTCCGCAGTGGGCGCAGGACGGAATGCCGGATTTTATCGACAAGACCGATCCCACCGACCAGAACGCGGACAGCACCGGCGCCGGCATGGCCTTCCTTTCCTGGTTGATGAGCCAGGGTCAAGCGCTGAACAAGATCGCCCCGGCCATGGTGGCGTTGGGCACCGACGGGACGTTCGCCCAACTCTACGCCAACCTGACCGGCGACGCTGCTTCCAACGCATGGACGAATTTCAAGGCGGCGGTGAATGCCCTCCCCAATGGCGTCACGAACGACGACCCGTTCAACGCCGGGACTCAGCTCCCGCAACTCGCCCATCTCGCTCCGAGGACGGTTGAATCGGCCGCGATGGTCTTCAGCTCTATCCTGGCGGACATGGCAGCGGGGAAGCAGGCCCACCAGATCGTGGCGGGCGTCCACGCGGTTCTCGGCACGTCACCGGCGGTCTGCTCCACACAGTCCCGCAGGCTGGCGCCTCCAAAGTAGTCTGCTCTGCGAACATGACGGGCTTGGGTGCGGTTTTCGACAAACGCCCAAGCATTCCACGTTCGGGGGCTTAGTCCAGGTTCAATTGCCATGAGACCCCAAAGCGGTCATTCACCCAGGCGAATTTGCGGCTGAAGCCATACTCGCCCAGGGGCATGAGTGCGGCGCCGCCATCCGAAAGGGCGGAGGTAAGCCGTCCGATCTCCTCTTCGGATTCGCAAGTGACGAAGAGCGACATCGCGGGCGTGAAGGTGAAGCCGTGCTTCACCACGCTGTCGGTGCACATGATTCTCTGCCCGGCAACGGAGAATACAGCCTTCATGACCGATCCTTCGACCCCGGCTTGAGATGGGCCGTAGCGGACAACTTCAACGATCTCACTCGCGGGAAACAGGGAAACGTAGAAGTTCATCGCTTCTTCGGCCTTGCCTTCGAACATCAGGAAGGGACGAACTTTGGGTTGAATCGTCATCCCCGTATTGAAGCACGGCGGATCGTCGAGCGTTGCGATCCGCCCTCTATTCCTGCTTCGCCCGCTGCATCACTTCGCGGAAGCACAGCGCGGATTCCTGCGCGCCTACGCTCGCCGGACCATCGTGCCAATAGGCGGCCGAGAAGTCCTGGAAGGACATCCAGGTGGTGTGCAACATGCCCAACAGACGCGAGGCCACCTGGGGACTCGCTTCGGAGCGGGCAATGCGGATGAGGTCCATCTGACGCAGCGCGACGCCAGGCCTGCGCCAGGAAGCCGAGACCGTCTCAAAGCCGCTCAAAGCAAAGGCCAGCGCCGTGGCGTGCGCCGCTTCGTAGTGCCAATCGCAGAGCACGACGTCGCGCGGGATATCCAGGATAGCCGGAGCGGTCCCGTTCTTGCTTGCCTCCCACTCGCCGATGCCCGTCGTTTCGCCGTCGATCAGGCGGTCGCTCCAGAACCATAGCCGCCGCCCTTTCTCGGCCAGATGATCGCGAATCGCGCGCACTTCTGCGGCGAACAACTTCGCCTTGTTCTCGCCCTTGCAGCGCGGGCATGCGTCCTCACCGAGCAGAAAGACTTCGTCCATGCCGGCGTGCAGCGTGTCGGCCGAGAACGCGTCGAGGATCTCGTCCACCAGGTCGAAGACCATCGCGTGCACCTGCGGATGCCTGGGGCAGTAGCTGCGGCAGTAGATGTCTTTGTTGTCCGGGTACAGGCCCGGCGTCTCGTCGAATTCGGGATGCGAACGCAGTAAGCCAAAAGTCGTCTTTGCCCAGGACTGGTGCCCGAGCAGGTTCACCAGCGGGATGAGTTTCACGTTCGATTCGCGCGCGGCTGCCGCGATGGCGCGGGCGTCGTCCAGGCTCAGCGCGTCGGCGTCAGCCACTTCGGGGTGGCTCTTGAACTGGTAACGGTAATCGATCTCCAGCACGAGCGTGTTCACGCCTTCTTTTGGCAGAACCTCGCGAATGAACTTCGTCATCCGGGGCACGTCACCGGGTTTGGGCACGTTGAGGTGGAGTCCGCGAACCGGCAGGGGCGCTGCGGGCAACAATGCGCCCAGCGCGAGTAGAGAGACGAGCAGGCGGTAAGACATGGCACTGCTATTCTCTCTCCAATTTGCTCTTACTTGTGGTAACAAGGCCGATGAGGCGGCGGTCTTCTGACGACGTGGGCGTTCACCCCACTCGGCAGAGGCTCCGGCCGGCGCTCCCAGCCCCTTCATCGGAGCCGGCGTTTCATGCGTTTCGCACCGCGAATGGAGAGAGCGGGCCTGTGGGCATCGTTCCCGTCACGCAGTTCTCGCTCGGAATCGCGCCTCCGTCGAGAACAGACCAGCGCGGAGGCCGCTCCCCAAGGACCGCTCTTTCCATTCGCGGCTCGGTGCCGGCACCAGCTGCGCGCGATGAGGCCGCGGTTCATGGAAGATGTGAAACCGCCCTGAATGTTCGTCGGCCGATCTGTTCAGCGTGAGGTTGGCGGGCGGCTTTGGTGAGGCGCATGCGGGTACCTGGAACCCAGTAGCGATGTGGTGCGGCCAGGATCGCGAAACGAGAAGGTGAGGGTCTCTGGAAGGGTGGCTCGTAAGGACTTGCACACCATAAAGAAAACGGGCGGGGCTTGCGCCCCGCCCGTCAGTCGATCAGCCTACAGGCCTAAGCCTAGAAGCCAGTCCGTTCGAACTGACCGTTTGCTTTCGCGCCACGAGACAGGTTATGACCGCTGTGGAGAACGAGAGCAAGGTAGCCATTGGAGATGATCCCGGTCGGAACGTTGCCAACGATGAACGCGTAGCCATGAGCAAACTGGAAGTTGCAAACGGCGATCGCGTAACCGGTGAAGACAACGCCGGAACCGACAGCGGTGGCAGCGCCGTCAGCGGCGGTGGTGCCAGGAGCGATCGCGGTGGTGTCGCCGAAGCCGGCAGCGCCCAACGTCACGGGAGCCGCCGGAGCGTTGGAGCCGTAGAAGCTGAAGTCGCAGGTGCCGCCCTGGCCCTTATTCCCAAACGGATCCCATCCCGGTGTTGGACACCGCGAGGCCGACTCCCCAGCCGGACTGGGTCGTGATGTAGGGGTAGAGCAGGGACGTGCTGCAAGCGCCGATACCGTAGAGACCGGTGGCGGTCACTGCGCTGGCAGCGGAGAAGCGCGGAATCGGGCCGCTGGAGGCGAGCGGGTTACCGGAGACCGGTGCATAGCTCGCGGTCACGGAGCCGGAGGTGGTGGGGGCCAGAGCCGGGATGCCCGTGTAGGCAACGGAGACCGGAATATCCACCGTCTCGAGGCTCGCCAGACCCTCTGTCGTCACTTCGTATACCACCGGGGTGCCGGGGGTAACCGCAACCAAGTCTGAACGGGAGTCGCGCCATCCGCGATGCCGCCAGTGGTGGCGCCAACCGTGCCGCCGGAACCGTCGGCCTTTGCGCCCGAAACGAGCGTAACGCCGAGGACACCAGCAGTCGTCGAGCCAGCGTGAAGCGGAACATAAAGCTGGGTGTTAGCCGGGATGCCCGTGATCGTCGCGGTCAGACGGGTTCCTTGAGTGGCGAAGCCGCCCTCATCGGTCTCGTTCTTGAAAGCAGCGCTGTAGACTTCGTTGAACTGCAGGAAGAAAGCACTCGGGAAGGCAGGCGTATCCGCAGTCGGAGTGGCAGTGTCGCTAGTGCTGCACTGCGCGAAGCTAAACGCAGATCCAGTGTCCTTAGGATTACCCGTATAGTTGAGGCCGAACCCGAAGGTCGGAATCGCGTAGGCAACATTCGCGATGTTAAGGATCGGCGAATCGCCGAACAGACCGGCCGGGCTCAGGTTGTCGACCGGCTGAGCCAGCAGGGTGAAGTTCACGCCGGCAGCGAAGGCCGGGCCGCCCTGGGTCAGGGTGGAAGCGTTCACGCGAAGTCCCGTGATCGCGAACGAGAAGACGAGGCTGCTCGGAGGGCCGGCGACGTAGTCCGCACCGGCGATTACGGCGTCAGCAAACGAAACGGTGAGCCCGTTTGCGCCGATGATGCCTTTAGACGTAGTGTTAGGATCCTCTTTAGCGCCAGTAAACAGCACCTCACCACCGGTGCCGTCCGATTTCCACGGTACGGAGGTGACGTTGGTGCTGGTGGAGTAAAGGGTGATGTTGTAGGTGCCAGTGACCGCAGCGGCAGACACTGTGTCCGTGCAGGTAACCGTGACGTCATTCAGCAGTTCGGTCACGCCTTCGGCGCGAATAACCGCGGTTCCACCGGAGGTCGTGCACTGAGGGGCAGCCAAGGCGAGACCGGCGCAAAGCGCCAGGAGAGCCAGGACCATCAAAGATTTGCGAAAACTAACCATTTCCTTCTCCTTGGAGATTCGGATTGAGATGTGAATTGATTGAAGTATCTCTGACCTGAGCCTGAATATAAATCAAACAGCAGATCTTGCTCCAGCCAAACGCCGCCATGGGTGACGGTCGCAGCCCCTTGCCCTGTCCCGGGCCTTGGGGTCGCTGGAGTCGTTTTTTTTGTCCCTAAAGACAATAATGCAGTCTCTCTGTGCCCGCAGGATTTACGCCAGCAATTATGCGGCTTCGGCCTGGACGCAACCAGTACCGTTCTACCACATCCCAGGCATCCGTTGCTTGAAAGCGCGGGACTAAAGAGGGATCTGGCAAGAAAAACCCTTGTTGCGATTAGATCATGCGACCTTGCCGCGTGTCAATTGCATTCAGACGCCAGGAAGAGATTCAGACCCTTTTGGTGAGGAGAACCGCCCATCCGGCAAGGTGGTCGAGCAGAGTTCGAGCGGCTCTGCAAGGAGCATTCTCGCGGCGTCCGCGTTGGCGCTCCTACTCGCGAATCATTTTCTGCACCCGCTTCATCCCGTTCACCAGGTCGTCGTTCGCCTCGCTGATTCCGTTGGTGTCGTAAATGACGTGCGGCGTCAGGAAGATCACCATCTCCGTCCGGATTTGGTAGTCGACTTGGTGCCGAATGCTCCGCCGATCAGGGGCAGCTTGTGCAGAAACGGGATCCCGGAACTGGACTCGATTTTCTGCTCGTCGATGATCCCGCCGATGGCGATCATGTCCCCGTCCTGCACCGTCACCTGCGTCTTCACCTGCCTGTTGCTGAAACTGGGCGACTGAATGCCGCCTGCCGCGGGCGCGATCGGTGAGCTGACCTGCTGATCGATTTGCAGGGTAACCACGCCGCTGGGATTGACGCGCGCGGTAAAGCTGAGCGTCGTGCCAGTGGAGACATTTTGAATCGTGTTGGCGAAGAGAGAACTCCCCCCCGATGTCGCGCTCGTGACCGCTTGAGAGGCGAGCGTCGGAACCTGCGCGCCCACCGTAATGGAGGCCGGGATACTGTCAGTCGCAATGACGCGCGGCGTGGAGACCACTTTTGTGCGCCCGCTGGTCTCCTGCGCGGTCAGAAGTCCGAAAAGCTGCCGGCTATGACCGACCAGCATCCCCGCGGAGAGCGTGGTCAGCGCACCGTCGAACGCGCCAAGGATCGTCTGGCTGCTGGACGCGGTACTGCCGGGCACGGTCGCCGGATTGGTGGCGCCGCGCTGTTGCAGCCAGGCCGATACGCCGCTGGAGAACGCGCCCGTCAGCGTGACTTCAAGGATCTGCGCCTCGATCAGCACCTGGCGTGGAGGCACATCCAGTTGCTGGAGCAGCTTCTCCACGCTCTCGTACTGCTCGGGCGTGGCCAGGATCAGCAGCGAATTATCGCCGGTGTTCGGCATGATCCGTGGGCCGAATTCGGTCGAGCCCGGCATCATCCCCATCCCCATCCCATATCCCGACCCCAGGTAACTTCCAGTCATATCCGAGCCGGCTCCAGTGGTAGACGAAGAGCCGACTGCATTGGGCGATCCGCCCAGCGAAGTGACGCCAGACTGTGCGGTAGCCGCCGTTCCACCGGCTGCCGCCGCACCGCCGCCCGCCGCGCCGCCAAATGGGCTGCCACCATACGCGCTTGCCCCGTACCCGCCGCCATATCCACCTGTTCCATAGCCGCCCATTCCGCCCATGCCGTAGCCGCCGGCGCCATAGCCCCCCATTCCCATACCGTAGCCGCCCATGCCCATGCCACCCATGCCATAGCCGCCCATGCCCATCCCACCCATGCCATAACCGCCCATGCCGTAGCCGCCCATACCCATCCCCATCATGGGGCCCATCATGGAGTAGTACAGGCTCATGATGGATTGCGCGATCAAGTCGGCCCGTCCATATTTGACGCGATACACGTAGCTGTCGCTCTTGCCCGCGGCCGACTTCACTTTGATGTCGAGTTTCGGATCCATCTTCGACCCGTGCGAAAACGCCTGGATTCGGCGCCACCGCGATCAAGGTATTGATGCGGTCTACCGGCACGAACCTGACGCCGCTGGAATCCTTGCTCAACGACATCGATTTCAGAATTCGTTCCAACTCCCGGGCCAGATCGCTCGGGCGGAGTTTCGCACGTCAAAACTTTCACTCGCTGCTTGGCGAAGAGCAGTCGCTATCGAACATCGCCACCAGCTCCATGAGCCTCCGCATATTGCGCCGGCTGTCGAGCACGAACAACAGTTTGCGCTGGGATTGCCCAGCTTTGCCGTCAGCGCCGAGGAACTCCACCACTAGCTTGGCCAGCTCCTCGACGTCCGCATATTTCAGGAAACGAGGTTCAGCATGGGCGCTCATCCTCAGGAATGTCTTTTTCCAGGATTCCGGCTTGAGTCGGCAGTGCGCGAGGTCCACGAGCGGTACGATACGGTAGAAGTTTCCCGTCTGAACCATGGCCGCGCCGTTGATGCGAAGAATCGTCTCCAGCAGCTCTCTCGGATCCACCGCCTTGGTTGCACCCGTAAGTGTTCAAGGTGACCGACGGTGCTCAATTCGTGGGTCGAGGATGTAGTTGATCTTGGCGGCGCGGGCCAACTGGTCGATCACCTGTACCAGATCGGCGTTTTGCAAGGAGAGCGAGCCGATCGGAGGCGCGTACTGAATCGCCGCCACTGGAGCTGCGGCCTGCCCGGCCGGACTTGGCAGCGCGCCGGGAGTTGCCGGGCTGCCTGGAGCCGCTCCA
>CAVZQX010000009.1:0-148011 GCA_963777475.1 uncultured Alphaproteobacteria bacterium | reverse complement strand
ACGAAGAGGGCGCAGGGAATGCCGGGTGATGACCTCACCCATGGCCCGCCTGCAACAAAAAAGCAGGCGGCAGTCACCACAGGTTCGGCCGGATCAACCGGCATTCCCTGCGCGATGGTGTTACGGTTTATATCGCGCTCTCCCCGGTGACCTTTGCTTGGTTGCCACCGTCATCCGTGAGACGCAGCATCCCGCGACCTTAGCGCCTGCTTCGGAGCGCCAGGACCACACGACTTCGCCGTCCGCCTTAGGCCACGTTCGTCTCACGTGCCCTCCGCGTCCACCGCATCCCCGCCTCACGTATCGTGACGACCGGCCGAACGTCCCTCTTCATCGAGGCGGGATGCGCGAGAGCGTCGTTCTGATTTGCCGACGTGGCAAGCACTGATGCCTGCGACAGATTGGCACGACGGGCAATTCGCGCATGGCATGCATGCGGAAATTGCCCGTCGGGCAAGTGCGTGTGCGGCTGCAAGCCGCGGCCGTCACAGAGAGAGCGCACGCATCGATAGCGAGATCGGGGCAAGCCCTCTTCATTGCAAACGACCACACATTTCCAGTGCGACTAACGGCCGCCGCTTTGGCATCTTGGAGACACGCCGAGGACTTTGAAAATGTCTGTTGATTTGGGTAGACTAGGAGCGGCCGGCCGTCGGCCAAAGTGATGCGAGCAACCCCGAAGCGGACCGGACGCGTCCGCGCGGTCCGTCGGGCGAGTTGCGTGATTAGGCCGGAACGTACGTCAACCTGATCGTGTCCTCGCCGATTGGATCGCTGGCCACAAGGCGGAGCGGCGGCCGTGGGCCGGCGAAGAATGGCGTGCCGTGACCGAGCACGAAGGGGCGGAAGTAGAGTCGATACTCATCAATAAGACCAAGGTCGGTCAGGCTTCGCGCCAGCTCCGGTCCGGCGACGTCAATCTCCCCGACGAGCCGAGCCTTGAGCTCGCGCAGCACGGTCCCGACGTCATCCTGGACCAGCGTGGCGTTGGGGCCGACTGACTTCAACGAGCGCGACACGACCCACTTCGGTTGGCTTCGCCACGCCGCCGCGAAGTCGAGTTCCTGCCGGTCCCACTCGGGCAGGTCTTCGTCCCAATAACGCATGATCTCGTACGTGCGGCGACCATAGACACAGCCGGCCAACTCGCGCACGTGCTCTACGAAATGACGAAACAGCGCGGGGCCTGGCCGCATTTCCAGGTGGTCGACGTAGCCGTCCAGGGACTGCGACAATCCGAAGATGAGCTTCGCCATGCTACAAAATCTCCACCCAAGGTCTTCACGATAGTATGAACCGCGTGATGCAGAAAGTGAAATTGACCGCAACTGCGCGCCGCATTGTCGGTATGACGAATAACCAGATGCCCGCTTTATCGCCCGAACCGGACTGTTCGGGCATGTCTGTTGATGTCTGTCGATCGGGGCAGGCCGGAAGTGTCGGGCATACGGTCGAACCAGCAAGTAGCCCGCATGAGCGCAGCGATACGCGGGATCAACGCAGGCGAAAATCCCCGGACGTCGCTACGCTCATCCGGGCTACGCTTGCTGCACGACGCTCTACCTGGCTCGCGATACGTCGAGCTCGCAGGCGCCGACTACACCTCGGCGCGAAATCCTGTTTTCGTGAAACTCGCCAACCAGATGCGCAACGAGCCGGCAAAGACGACTCCGATAATGGGCTAACAACCTTCTAGGCTCTTGAAGGCAGCTTCCGGTCATTCGCGACGGCGCCGGGACAGCGGCAAGCTCTCCGAAGCGAGCGTCCGAAATCTATCGGCCCGCTCGGAGGCTTTTCTCGAAGCCGTGTGCCGGCGACGTCCCGAACACAGCCTGTTTCCACAAGCGGGCTTAGGAACGATCATCCCATTCGTGCAAAATATCGCTGCGCAGAGAAGATCAAGTTATTGGAACACGCCGGCACAAAGTGCTTCACCTTACAGGCAGCGCAACGTCCCGTCGGGCATGCGGGTTGCCGGATGGCCGGTCCTGCGAATGCACCAGGCCTGATTTTGTCCCCCAAAACGCAACGGCCCCACGCGTTGCGATGGCCGTTTGGACCGCAACCACCTAACGCAGACGCCGGCGTGGCGACGGAAAACAGGGCAGCCGAGAGAACGCACGACTTCGAGTAGCACAGCAGCATATTTACTCATTGTTGTCTCCAGTTCTTGCGTCAATTCCAGGGAATGGCGATCTCATCAATGAGATCGAGAATTAAACGATCCTCTTTGAACAGGGAATGAACAACACGATGCCAATTGGTGGCCGACGGTCTGGCACGCTTCAAATCGTGCAGGACATTTTCCTGCCGCTCGTCTAGCGAACCCATTGCTGAACGCCGACTTGAGTTTTCCAGTGCTGTCACCTCGCTGAGACGCCGTGCGCCACATCAGCAACGGATCATTCACGACTTCATCGGACTGCCTCGTCATGTCCTGAGTTTCGCCCCTCGCAGACATGCCGATGGACTCTGAGAATGTCTGTTGATTGGGGTGGACCGGAAGCACGGCCGACGGCCAAAGTGATACGATTGACCCGATCCCGGCATGACGGCTCACGTATTACGGTGACACTCAACCTCACAACCAAGGCTGCAACAGAGTGGACTGTCGCCGTAATTCTCCCGCTGGTTCGTCGGGATCGAGCGGTCAGGCCGGATCGAGCGCACTGATGGAGACGTAGTATCCGTCACGATCCCGGAGCGAAAACTCGGTCGTTCCGGTGTTGGGATTGACGTGCGGCTCTTCTTCCAGCCGGCTGACGAGCGCGCGCGCCCTTGGCAAAGCCACGTCAAAATTGTCGACCCGGAAAAACAAGAGAAGGCCGTTGCCGGGTTCGGCGTGGTGGGGACTTGTCAACGAGGGATGCTCGTGGGCGCCCCACGTGTGCAGGCAGAGCAAGACCGTTCCATCCGGAATCGACGATTTGCCCGAAGTCGTCGTGGGCAGGAGCCGTCTCCGGCAGGCCAAGCAGCGACTGGTACCACTTGAAGCTTTGGGGCACGTCGCCACGCCAATGATCGTCCATGTGCGCTTCATGGTCGTCGCTGCCGAACTACTTGCTCGGCAGATTGACCCGGATATGCAGCTCGCGCAGCTGCTTGGTCGTCGCTTCCGACGGCGCGCCCATCAGCAGGTCCATGGCCTGCTGGTTCATCGGGAACAGCGAGATTTCGCGCAGGTTGGTGGTGCCGCACAGCAGCATGACGATGCGGTCGAGGCCGGCGGCCATGCCGCCATGCGGCGGGGCGCCGTACTGGAAGGCGCGGTACATGCCGCCGAAACGCTCGACGACCTCCTTCTCGCCATAGCCCGCGATCTCGAACGCCTTCACCATCGCCTCGGGCACGTGGTTGCGGATGCCGCCGGAGGCGATCTCATAGCCGTTGCAGGCGATGTCGTACTGGAACGCCTTGATGGTCAGCGGATCGCTGGTCTTGCAGCGCCTCGAGCCCGCCCTGCGGCATCGAGAACGGGTTGTGCGAGAAGTCGATCTTCTTGTCTTCCTCGTTGTACTCGTACATCGGGAAGTCGACGATCCAGGCCAGCTCGAACCGGTCCTTGTCGATCAGGTTCAATTCCTCGCCGAGTTTGGTGCGCGCGAGGCCTGAAAACTTCCAGAATTTTTCCGGATCGCCGGCGACGAAGAAGGCGGCATCGCCCTCTTTCAAGCCGAGCTGCGCTGCGGATCGCCGCGGTGCGCTCGGGACCGATATTGTTGGCCAGCGGACCAGCGCCCTCGCCGCCCTCGCGCCACATGATGTAGCCGAGGCCCGGCTGGCCCTCGCCTTGCGCCCAGGAGTTCATGCGGTCGCAGAAGGCGCGGCTGCCGCCGCCCTTGGCCGGGATCGCCCAGACCTGGTTCTTGGCATCCTCCAGCATCCGCGCGAACACCTTGAAGCCGGAGCCGCGAAAATGCTCGCGAGACGTCCTGCATCACGATCGGGTTGCGCAGGTCGGGCTTGTCGCTGCCGTATTTGCGCATAGCCTCGGCAAAGGGAATCCGCGGCCAGCCCTTGGTCACCGGCTTGCCCTTGGCAAAGTCCTCGAACACGCCGGTGATCACCGGCTCCATCGCCGCGAACACGTCGTCCTGGGTGACAAAGCTCATCTCGACGTCGAGCTGGTAGAACTCGCCCGGCAGGCGGTCGGCGCGCGGGTCCTCGTCGCGGAAGCATGGCGCGATCTGGAAATAGCGGTCGAAGCCCGACATCATCAGGAGCTGCTTGTATTGCTGCGGCGCCTGCGGCAGCGCGTAGAATTTGCCCGGATGAATGCGCGACGGCACCAGGAAGTCGCGCGCGCCCTCCGGCGAGGACGCCGTCAGGATCGGGGTCTGGAACTCGAAAAACCCCTGCTCCTTCATGCGCTGGCGCATGGAATCGACGATGGCGCCGCGGGTCATGATGTTCTGGTGCAGCTTCTCGCGACGCAGGTCGAGGAAACGGTATTTCAGCCTGATGTCCTCGGGATATTCCTGCTCGCCGAACACCGGCAGCGGCAACTCCGCGGCCGGGCCCAGCACCTCGATGTCGCTGACATAGAGCTCGACCGTCCCGGTCGGCAGGTCCGGATTGTCGGTGCCTTCGGGGCGATGGCGGACCCTGCCCTCCATCCGCACCACCCATTCCGAGCGCAGCTTTTCGGCGTCCTTGAAGGCCGGCGAATCCGGATCGACCACGCATTGGGTGATGCCGTAATGGTCGCGCAGATCGATGAACAGCACGCCGCCATGGTCGCGAATGCGATGGCACCAGCCCGACAGCCGGACGGTCTCGCCGATATGGCTGTCGCGGAGCGCGCCGCAGGTATGGGTCCGGTAACGATGCATGGCGGTCCTGAAAATGGATGTCGGAGGATCGAATCGGGGGCCAAAGGCCTGCCCGACGCGGGGGAGGGTTTACCCGAGGCGGGGTGGCGCGGCAACCGGATGCGGCGCTGGTTTGGGCTCGAAAAAGCCGCCGCGGCATGCCTATCTTGTGCGCCATGACCGTGCATTTCCCGTTCCAGAACACCTATGCGGCCTTGCCGGCGAATTTTTTCGCCCGCGTGGCGCCGACGCCGGTGGCCTCGCCCCGGCTGATCAAGCTGAACCGGCCGCTGGCGGTCCAGCTCGGTCTCGATCCCGATCTGCTCGAAAGCCCGGAAGGCGCCGAAATCCTGGCCGGCAAGACGCTCCCGCCGGCGCCGACCCGATCGCGATGGCCTATGCCGGCCACCAGTTCGGGCAGTTCGTGCCGCAGCTGGGCGACGGCCGCGCCATCCTGCTCGGCGAGGTGATCGACAAGGACGGCGTCCGCCGCGACATCCAGCTCAAGGGCTCCGGCCCGACGCCGTTCTCGCGCCGCGGCGACGGCCGCGCCGCGCTGGGGCCGGTGCTGCGCGAATACATCGTCAGCGAAGCGATGCATGCCCTGGGCATTCCGACCACGCGCTCGCTCGCCGCCGTCATCACCGGCGAGCGCGTGATGCGCGAGACGGCGCTGCCCGGCGCGGTGCTGACCCGGGTCGCTTCCAGCCATATCCGCGTCGGCACCTTCCAGTATTTTGCCGCGCGCCGCGATACCGAGGCGGTGCGACGGCTCGCCGATCACGTCATCGCCCGGCACTATCCTGATCTCGCCGACGCGAAGCGTCCCTATCATGCCCTGCTCGGCGCCGTGACCGCCCGCCAGGCCGAACTGGTCGCGCGCTGGCTGCTGGTCGGCTTCATCCACGGCGTCATGAACACCGACAACTGCTCGATCTCGGGCGAGACCATCGATTACGGTCCGTGCGCCTTCATGGACCCGTACGACCCCGCGCACCGTGTTCTCGTCGATCGACGAGCTCGGCCGCTACGCCTACGCCAACCAGCCGCGGATCGCGCTGTGGAACCTGACGCGGCTCGCGGAGTGCCTGGTGCCGCTGTTTTCCGACGACCAGGAAAAGGCGATTGCCGAGGCGCAGGAGGTGCTCGGCGCGTTCGGAGACACTTTCAACGACGCCTATAAAGCGGGCCTGCGCAACAAGCTCGGCCTGTTCACCGAGCGCGAGGACGACCAGGCGCTGGCGCAGGCGCTGCTGGACGCGATGGCCAAAGGCAAGGCCGACTTCACCCTCACCTTCCGCCGCTTGAGCGACGCGGCGTCGGATGCCGCCTTCGACGAGCAGGTGCGGCAACTGTTCGACGAGCCCTCAGGCTTCGACGAATGGGCGGCGCGCTGGCGCGAGCGGATTGCCGGGGAGACGCAATCGCCGGCCGAGCGGCAGGCCGCGATGCGGGCCGTCAATCCCGCCTTCATCCCGCGCAACCACCGGGTCGAAGCCGTCATCCAGGCCGCTGTCACCAATGACGACTACGCCCCGTTCGAAGAGCTGCTGACGGTGCTGGCGAAGCCTTACCAGGACCAGCCGGCGTTCGCGGCCTATGCTGAGCCTCCCGAACCGCATGAGCGGGTGTGCCAGACGTTTTGCGGGACCTAGAGCATGATCCGGAAAAGTGGATACCGGTTTTCCCTCGCGACAAACGCGGAACGCGTTTGCGCGGAGATCATGCTCAAACAACGCCCCCCGTTTACCGGGCGTCCACCATTCGAACAGCCGCGCGTCAGCCGTTAAGAAACGGTCAATCCGTGCCTTACAAATCTAACTGGTTTGTTGGGGGATATTGCCGTGGACGCCTTGGTATTCGAATTCATGGGATTGGCGATGCTCGCGCTCTGCGTCATTGTGCTTGCCGTGCCCTCGGGGCCGGGAACGGCGCGGCGGATCCGCCACCACTGACCGACCTCAAGGCGGCGCCGATCCGCGCACGCCACCGGCGAGTCGCGCTGGCCGGAGGCTTTGCGAAAGCTCCGTTCGCTGTGAAATGCAAGGCTCGAATTCGCGCCGAGACCCTTGACAGATCAGTGCTTTCGGCGGAACGCCATCTCTCATGGATTTGATTACGACCACTTCCGAACTCACAGCCGCGTGCTCCCGCCTCGCCCGGCATCCGGTCATCACCGTCGACACTGAGTTCCTGCGCGAAACCACCTATTACCCCCTGCTCTGCGTGGTGCAGATGGCCGGCCCCGAGGAGGCCGTCGTGGTCGATGCGCTGGCGGATGGCATCGATCTGAAGCCGTTCTTTGCGCTGATGGCGGACGAGAAGGTCCTCAAGGTATTCCACGCCGCCCGCCAGGACATCGAGATCGTCTGGCACCAGGCGGGAATTGTTCCGCATCCGATCTTCGATACCCAGGTCGCGGCCATGGTGCTGGGCTACGGCGACAGCATCGCCTACGACCAGCTGGTCGAACGCATCGCCGGCCACCGGCCGGACAAGACCCACCGCTTCACCGACTGGTCGCGCCGGCCTCTGACCGCCGAGCAGGTCCACTACGCGGTCTCCGACGTCACCCACCTGCGCGACGTGTTCACCGCGCTCGACGCCGACCTCAAGAAGCGCGGCCGCAGCGATTGGGTCAGCGAGGAGATGGAAGTCCTGACCTCGCCCAAGACCTACGACTTTCATCCCGAGCGCGCCTGGGAGCGGCTGAAGACGCGGGTGCGCAAGCCGAAGGAATTGGCGGTGCTGATGGAGGTCGCGGCCTGGCGCGAAAAGGAAGCGCAAGGCCGAGACGTGCCGCGCAGCCGCGTCCTGAAGGACGACGCGGTCGGCGATATCGCCACCCATGCGCCGACGACGCTGGAGCGGCTCGCCAATCTGCGCTCGCTGCCGAAGGGATTCGACCGCTCGAAATGGGGCGCCGACATCGTCGCCGCCGTGCAGCGCGGCCTGGCGCGGGATACCTCGACGCTGCCGAAGATCGAAAAGCCGCGCAACAACGCCAACGGCGGCGCGATCGTGGAACTGCTGAAGGTCCTTTTGCGAATGACATCGGAACGACATGCGGTCGCCAGCAAGGTGATCGCAACCGTCGACGATCTCGAGCAGATCGCGGCCGACGATGATGCCGACGTCGCAGCACTGCACGGCTGGCGCCGCGAGCTGTTCGGCGAAGCGGCGCTGTCGCTGAAGCACGGGCGGTTGGCGCTCGCGATCGAACGCGGCCGCGTGGTCGGGGTCGAGCGCAGCTGAGATTCTCGCGCGGTCGCGCGTCGCCTGTCGGTTACCCGGCGGCGGCGCCAGGTCGTCGCGTCATCGCCAATATCGTTGGGCTCACACCGCAATCCGGCCGCTCGCGCCGATCAGGTCGGCGCTGGCCTGAACGGCGGCAAAATTGCCGATCGCCCTGACCACCGCGAGCTTGTACGAAGCGGCGTCGCCGACATCAGCGCGACGGCACGCCACCGCATCGCTCACCACCTGATAGCGGTGACTGCGGTGAAACCCGTCGATCACCGTCGCCAGAATGGTTTCGTCGAGGGAAAACCCCAACAGCACGCAGCGAATGCTGCGGATGTTCGACATGTACTCGGCAAACCGCGACGAACTGTAGGCCGACGGCAGCGGATGCTCGAAGGCAAGCTCGCCGGGCCGCGGCTTCAATTCCGCGATCCAGTTGGTGAGGTTCGACGCCGGATTGAACCATGCCGCCTGCGCGATCCGCTTCAGATGGATCACCGGCCAGAGATTGTCGCGCCACAGCGTCATCAATTCGAGGCAGCGCGACATGATCGCCTCCGCGTCGGTGATGACGTGGCTGCGCCCCTCCGTGAGATATTCGGTCTGCAGGTCGGCGCAGACCAGAATGGGCGGATCGTCTTGGAATGGCGAGATCATGTTGCGGCTAAGAGCTCAGGTTTGCGCCAACGTCGCGTCGCGCAGCGGCGAGGACGCCGCGCGGCCCGACGAGAGGTCGAGTACGCCCGGCCGGTCCCAATCGCCCTCCGGGCGGATGATCACATAGGGGTCGCTGTCGAGCGTGATGGCGTCGGCGCCCGGCTCGAGGTCGAGCACCATCTCGGTGTAGGAGAAATCGGAAAACGTGATCTTGCGGTTATGCCCGAGCGGCTTGGCGCCGAAATGCGCCCAGAAGTCCACCAGACGATCCTGCGCCTGCCCGTAGATTTTGCGAAACCCCTTGCGCCTGATGTAGTCGACGCTCGCCTGAACCAGCTTGAACGACACCCGGGAACGGCGGAACTGGTGACGCACCGCGAGCCGTTCGACCTTCGCGAACTCGCCGAAGAAGCGCACGCGAAGGCAGCCGGCGGGCTCCTTGCCGACAAATCCGATGAAGTGCGCCGCGACCAGATCGTTGCCGTCGAACTCCTCCTCGATCGGACAATCCTGTTCGGCCAGATAGACCGCGGAGCGGATCGCGGTCACCAGCATGAGGTCGTTGGGATCGCGCGCGATGCGGATCGAGATCGCGCGGGAATTGGGTGCGGTCGACAATGTGGGTCTAGTGCCGTGCATCTGCATAACTCCCGTTTGCGAAACTTGAGGCTGGCATGTGTGCTGGCAGCCGGTTCCATGGCCGCTCGTAGCACCACAGATCGGGCTGGAAGCTCGGTATCTGCTTGAAGCATGTCGAGACCAGCAAATCGCGCCCGGCCTTTGACGATGGCTGGGCGAAGACATCGGCATTGACATAGCGCGGCGTTCTCAAATGAGCCGCGACCTTGCCGTATCCGGCGATACCGCGACCGGTTGTCGCAATCGCCCAGAGGTAGATGGCAGACACCTCGTCATCGCGCCGGGCAAGCAACTCGAATTCAGGATACGTCAAGGTTATCTCATCGAGAACGAGCGCGTCGTGCCCGCGGCTGTTGAGGTAGAGAAACGCGGCCGCCCCGAGCAATCTGTCCTGCCGGCTGAACGTCAGGATACTTTCGGGATCGAACGCCAAGTATCTGGCAAGGACCGGCGCCGTCATCTGAACTCCCGGGACCATGCGATGGGCCATGTCTGCCAGGGTGGCAAGTTCGCCGTGCTGCGCGAACCGCACTTCGACATCCGAGCTGGTCGACAATGAATCGAAATCGTGCCTCGCGGCGAAAGTAGGCCCTTTCCATAACCCGGTTGCGCATCTATCGTCGCTCCTGCCTCTAAACTAGTATCATACTGGGTAGGGATTTCGGGTATGCAGCAACTATTGCACCGGGGTGCTGCGGTGATGCAGCACCGGACCGACGACATTCTGGATGCGTCCTGGGACGATCTGAAATCGTTTCTGGTCTGTACGAGATGCAAGAGTTTCCGAAACGCGGCCGAAGTGCTTGGTCTGACCAGCACGACCCTGATGCGAAGGATCGATCGACTCGAGGAGCGGATCGGCTGCAAGTTGTTTCTGCGCGATCAAAGCGGGTTGACGCTCAGCGAGGAAGGCGCTGCGATGATCGCGGACGTGACAGGAATGGAACGTCACGCCTTCAATGTTTTCCGGCGCGCCTCCCAGTCATCGAACGATCCTGCAGGAACGGTGCGCGTCGCCGTGACCGAGGGACCGGGCAATTTCTGGATTCTTCCGAGGCTGATCGACTTCCAGAAAACCTATCGAAAGATCACCGTCGATCTTCGCTGCGCCATGGAGCAGGCCGACGTCGCGCGACTGGAATCCGACATTGCCATCCAACTCGAACCGCCAACAAATCCGGACCTGATCGTCGCGAAACTCGGCAGGCTTCACATCTATCCATTCGTCTCCAAAGGCTACCGGAACCTCTACGGAGTTCCCACATCTCTGGCTGAGCTCAAGAGTCACCGAATTATCAAGCAGAATGCCCCGCAGGTGGATGACACCGCCTATGCCCGGATATTCGGGCTTACCTCGCTGGAAGGCATTGTCGGGATAAAGACAAACTCCAGCGTCGGCGTTCTGTATGCGGTGGAAAGAGGCGCAGGCGTGGGTTTCCTGCCGACGTCGTCCATTGCCTTGGGTGTGCCGCTGGTCGCAGTCGACATGGGCTTCAGTCATCATGCCGAACTTTGGCTGACCTATCACAAGGAGTTTCGCAACTCCGATCGGCACAAGATCGTCATCGACTGGCTCAAGAAGATCTTCGATCCCAGGACCTACCCTTGCTTCAGGGATGAATTCATTCACCCCAACGAGCTCGTTCCGCTGATGGCCGGACCGAGAGCGGATTTCGGCATGGAGGGATATGCGGCCGCCAACCCATTTGATGGCGTGAAGGCATTGCTGTGATTGGGCCGCGCGCCCGCTGATCGCCCGGCCGCTACCACTTGTACTCAAATCCCAGGGTCCCCTGGTGCGACTGCAGGTTGGCGCGGAACTTGCCGTCGTAGTTGAGATAGAGCCGCGCGGTGTTGGTCAGGCTGAGGGAAGCGGAAGCGCCGGCATCCGCGCCATATTGGCTCTCGCCGATCCCCTGCACGGAGATGCTCTGGGGGCCGAGGCTGACCAGCACCGAGCCGAAACGCTGCGAGAGATTGTCGACGAACTTGCCGTAGGCGGACAGGTCGAGGATCTTCTCGCCGAAAATCCAGTAGTGGCCGACCTCCGCGCCGATCAGCGCCCGCGCGCGTTCCATCGCAGCCGAGCTCGCCGTCAGCGGATCGAGGCCGCCGACTTCCCGGAACGCGTCCGTGGAGGCACGCGTGTATTCCAGCGCCACCTTGGGCACGATGCGGCTCTGCTGGATGCTCCAGAAATAGTCGAGCTCAGTCAGCGCACCGTCGATCTGCGCGCCATAGCCGGCGGTGGCGATACCGAGCCCGGTGTCCCGCCTTGAATTGATGTTGCCGAAACCGTGCACCAGCGCCACCGCCCAGGTCCACGGGCCCTTGTCGACGGAGGCGTTGAAGCCGAACTGCGTCAAATCGAGCGTCGCCGACTGCAGCGCAAGCGGCACGTCGATATCGGTCCGGCTTTGATCGACGGAAAAGCCGACATTGACCCCGGGGGCGAGCCGCGCGCCGAGGCCGGCGACACCGCCCCAGGTCTTGCGCGTGTCGCCGACAAAGTTGCCTTGCGCGCCGGTCGTTGACGAAATCCCATAGAGTTCGCCCCAGGTTCGGAAGCGCGGTTCCTCGGTGGCTTCCGAGGCACCGCCGCCGCCCGGATTGTTGCGCCATGCATTGGAAAAGCCGCCCGTCGCCTGGTTGCCGAGCCGCTCCAGGAAACTGCTGCCGAGGTTGAGCACCGCGGTACCCGAAGAAATGTCTGAATTGATCATGGCCGCCGTCGGCGCGGGCGTCGGGGTTGGCGACGGCGATGGGCTCGGAGTTGGCGACGGCGATGGGGTCGGGGTCGGCGTCGGCGTCGGTGTGGGCGTAGGCGTAGACGCTGCACCAGCCAACGGCGTCTGCGCGTTGGCCGGAGACAAGGCCGCGACCGAAACGACGAGAATGAAGCCAAACGCACCGGCTCGCGCAACCACGCACCCGGCCCCGGTCCCCTTTGCGCGCGAAGGCCGCGATGAGCAGCACATGGATGCGATTCCCAAAAACAGCGCGAACTTAAGTCAAAATACAAAAAATCCCGTCCGATGAAGGCGATTTGCCCTTAGTTCCCACTGAGGGTCAATCGGTCTTGGTCCCCCGTCGATGGGGATTGGCGGGCATTGTGCCCCTGCTGCCACAGCTGGAATCGAGGCTCACCGTGCGCGAACCGGATTCGCACGCCCTTTCAAAAGCTTGCTAACGTCCGAATTTCGTGTTGCAATCCAAAGCACAATCGGATTTTGGCCGTTCGACTGTGCGTTTCGCGACCTTAAAAGCTAAGACTTCGGACATTGAGCAGACTTCCGGAAACCGGATTGTGGCGTGGTGCGCAAATGCGTGGCCGCGTCTTTTTTACGTCTAACCAGGAGACAGGCGATGCCGAAGGGTACCGTCAAGTGGTTCAACCCGACCAAGGGTTATGGGTTCATCAAGCCAACCGTCGGCGATAAGGACGTGTTCGTCCATATCTCGGCGGTCGAGCGTGCCGGACTTCACGACTCTCAACGAAAATCAGGTCGTGGAATATGACCTCGTGGAAAATCGCGGCAAAGCCTCCGCGGAAAACCTGAAGGTCTCCTAAACTTCATCACGATCCGCCCAGGCATCATGATTGCTCCCCCGGCTTTGCCGGGGGATTTTTTGTTTCCGGCGATAGGAGCATGATCCGGAAAAGCATACCCTCGGGCTACGACCCGATTCGTGGCCACGGATTTTCCCTGCTTGCGCGCCTGGAGCGTCAGCTCACCGCGGAGCTCGATGAAACGCATCAAGTCTAGAGGCGTTTCCTGTTCGATCTGCGGCGCGAGCAATAAGAGCATAGGTGGGCGCGAGGTTGCCGAAACCCATATCCGCCAGGTAAGTCCCTTCGGGTAACTCCACCTGCAATAGCATGTGTATAGCAGTACGCTGTGCATCGATCTCCAGCCCTCGGACAACGCGCCCCTGCATACTTGTGATCCGATAGCCGATCGACCGGAGGCCCTCCCGAAAGAGCATGTTCTGCTCGAAACAATACCCGCCGCGCTTGCCGGTGATCATCTTGCTCTGCAGCGAAGCCACATCGAGTTTGGGCGGACGCCCGAGCATGATGTCTAACGTCTCGTAAGAGATGGAATGTGAGTGTGCCAAAATCAGGCGGATCAAGGTCTCGAGCGTTGGCGTAGTGGGACCGCAATAGCCGATGCGCTTAAGCCAAGCGCTCTGGTCGAACTGTGCGACGGACATTTCCAGCCTCCGACCTTGTGGCGCCTTTGACCCGCCTGGCAAGGATCGTTTTCTTTACGCGAACCGGGTCCGCTTCGCTGGAAAACGCTTTAGCTGGCGACTGGCGAAATCAGAAAATTGCCGGCGCCGGCGGCGGCCGTCGTCCGGCAGATATCCCCGTCGAGCCGGATCTCGCCGCTGGCGAGGAGGCGCAGCGCATCGGGATAGATGCGATGCTCGACCTCGAGCACGCGTTCGGCCAGCGTGTCCGACGTGTCGTGATCCGAGACCGCGACCGCGCCCTGCATCAGGATCGGACCGGCGTCGGTTTCAGCGATGACGAAATGGACGGTCGCGCCCGAAATCTTCACCCCGGCGCGCAACGCCTGGCCATGCGGATCGAGACCGGGGAACGACGGCAGCAGCGAAGGGTGGATGTTGAGCATCCTGCCATACCAGCGCCGCACGAAATCAGCGGTGAACAGCCGCATGAAGCCGCCGAGGCAGATCAGATCGATTAGGTGGCCGTCCAGCACCGATTGCAGCGCCGCCTCGAACGCGGCGCGATCCTTGCCGAACGGCTTGCTTTCGACGACGACCGCCGAAACGCCGCTGGCTCTGGCTTTTTCCAGGCCCGGCGCATCGGCGCGATTCGAAATCACCACCGCGATTTCGGCCGGAAAATCCTCCGCCGCCGCTGCCTTGATCAGTGCGGCCATGTTCGATCCGCGCCCGGAAATCAGGATTGCAACGCGGTGTCTCATGGATTCAGTTTCATCGGTTCAGTTTCATGGAGTTTCACGGGCTCACCGGGCAAGATCGAGATGGCCGTTATAGACGACGCGATGTTCGCCATCAGCCGGGATCACTTCGCCGAGCAGCGCAACGCTGTCGCCGTTTGCGGTGAAGACGTCCATGACCTTTTCGACCGCGTCCGCCTCGACGACGGCGATCATGCCGATGCCGCAGTTGAAGGTGCGCAACAGTTCCGCCTCGGCTACTCCCCCCTGCTCCGCCAGCCATTTGAACACCGGCAAGACCGGCACCCGCGCCAGATCGATGCCGACGCCGAGATGCTTGGGCAGAACGCGCGGAATATTGTCGGTGAAACCGCCGCCGGTGATGTGCGCTAGTCCCTTGACCGCGCCGCTCTCCCGAATCGCGCGCAGGCACGATTTGACATAGAGCCGCGTCGGCGTCAGCAGCGCGCCGCCGAGCGTCATGACCGGTGAAAACGGCGCCTGCGCGTCGAACGCAAGACCGGAGCGTTCGACGATCTTTCGGACCAGCGAAAACCCGTTGGAGTGGAGCCCCGAGGACGCAAGCCCGATCACCGCGTCGCCGGCCGCAATATCGGAACGCGGCAGCAGCGTGCCGCGTTCGGCAGCCCCCACCGCAAATCCCGCCAGATCGTAGTCGCCGTCCTTGTAGAGCCCGGGCATCTCGGCGGTTTCGCCGCCGATCAGGGCGCAGCCGGATTCCCGACAGCCTTCGGCGATGCCGGCAACGATCGCTGCGGTGGCCTCGGGGTCGAGTTTGCCGCAGGCAAAATAATCCAGGAAGAACAGCGGTTCCGCGCCCTGCACGACGAGGTCGTTGACGGACATCGCGACCAGGTCGATGCCGATGCCGTCATGCAGGCCGGCCTCGATCGCGATCTTGACCTTGGTGCCGACGCCATCGGTGGCCGCGACCAGAACCGGATCGGCAAAGCCCGCCGCCTTCAGGTCGAACAGGCCGCCGAAGCCGCCGATCTCGGCGTCGGCGCCGGCGCGCGCGGTAGCTCGAACCATCGGCTTGATCAGGTCGACCAGGCGATTGCCCGCATCGATATCGACGCCTGAATCCGCGTAAGTGAGGCCGTTTTTGCGGTCGTTCATGCTCAATTCCAGCCGCGGTGCAGACGGGGGTGAAGGCTGGGTTACGTCGGATTCCCGCCCCGTGCAATGGCTCGCAAGCGCTCGGTGCATGTACTATGTAGATATCAACCGGTTCAGCCGGCAACAGGCTGGATTCTCTGCCCAATCAAATCGGTAGCGATAGTCGGGAAGAAGCGCTGCGTGAGTATTCCGAACATCATCACCCTGGGCCGCATCCTGCTGGTTCCCATCATCGTCTGGGCGATCGCCTCGAGCCAGATGGAGATCGCATTTGCGGTCTTCATCGTCGCGGGCGTCAGCGATGCGGTCGACGGCTTCCTTGCCAAGCGCTTCAACATGGCGAGCGAATTGGGGGCCCTGCTCGACCCGCTGGCCGACAAGGCGCTCTTGGTTTCGATCTACATCGCGCTCGGAATCTCGGGCGCCATTCCGCACTGGATCGTCATCCTGGTGGTCTCGCGCGACATCATGATCGTCACTGGCGTGATCGTGTCATGGTTGTTCGGCAAGCCGGTGCCGATGAAGCCGCTGATGGTGTCGAAGCTCAACACGGTGGCGCAAGTGGCGTTTGCCGCGCTGGTGTTGGCCTCGCTCGGCTTCGGCTTCACGCCTCAGCCCTACGACGCGGTCCTGATGGGCTTCGTCACCGTCTTTACGCTTGCCTCCGTATCCCTTTATCTCGTGGAATGGGTACGGCACATGAGCACGATCGAAGCAGTATAAGAAGCCGTATAATCTGCGTCTCACCTGCGCCGGCAGATCCCGGTATGGAGTAGTGCGTGGCAAGCCGCGTCCACCCCCGTCAACTGGCATTCGCGCTGCCGCACGCCGAAAGCCTGACGCGCGACAACTTTCTCGAAGGACCCGCCAACGCCGCAGGGCTGGCGCTGATCGACAGCTGGCCGGAATGGCCGAACCGGGTCATGGCGCTCGCCGGACCGGAAGGCTCCGGCAAGAGCCACCTCGCCGCGATCTGGACCGAACGGGCCGGCGCGCGGTCGACCGCGGCGCATGCGCTGACGCCTGCGAACGTGCCGGGCGCGCTTGCCACCGGCGCGCTGGTGGTGGAGGATTTGCGATCACAAGATTTCGACGAGCGCGCGCTGTTTCACCTGCTCAACCTGGCGCGGGAAGATCAGGCCTATGTCCTGATCACCGCGCGCCAGCCGCCATCTGCGTTGCAGGTCGAACTGCACGACCTGCGCTCGCGGCTGCGCGCCGTGCCGGTCGTGTCGTTGTTGCCGCCCGACGACCAGTTGTTCCGTGCGCTGATCGTCAAGTCTTGCGCCGATCGTCAACTGATCATCGATGAAGCCTTGGTCAGTTACCTCACAACCCGGATCGAGCGCTCCTATGCGGCGGTGCGGCAGGCGGTCGAGTTCCTGGATCGCGAGGCGCTGCGGCTGGGCCGGCCTGTGACCCGGGCGCTGGCGGCTGAATTGCTGGGCAAGCCGTAAGCAGGCTGCATCTTGACGCCGTGTGAAGCCGGGAACATCAATGGTCATCGAAGCGTCATTGCGGTAACAGAGGCTTTGCGCTGCACTCGTCTACATGACGTCAGTGGCCTGATTCGAACTGGATCAAATTCTTATGGAATCCGCACAAACTATTGTAACTAAAGAGAAAGAAGCGGATATCGAGGCCGTCCCAACGATTGCCGAAAGCCCCGAGCGCTTCATCAATCGCGAGTTGTCCTGGCTGCATTTCAATCGCCGGGTGCTGGAGGAATCGGTCAATCCGGGCCATCCGGCGCTGGAACGGGTGCGATTCCTGTCGATTTCAGCCAATAACCTCGATGAGTTCTTCATGGTCCGCGTGGCCGGCATCAAGGCCCAGGTCCGCGAGGGTATCGCCGAGCGCAGTCCCGACGGGATGACACCCATGGAACAGCTCGCGCTCATCAACAAGACGGTATCGCAACTCGCGAGCGACCAGCAGTCGATCTGGCGCGATCTGCGCGGCATCCTGGCCGAGGTCGGCATCGTCCTGGTCGATGGCCGCGACGTCACCAAGACCGAGCGCAGCTGGATCGAGGACCACTTCCTCCACAACATCTTCCCGCTCTTGACGCCGCTCGCAATCGACCCGGCGCACCCCTTCCCGTTCATTCCGAACCTCGGTTTTACCGTCGCGCTGCAGCTCGCGCGCATCTCCGACGGCAAGCCGATGAACGCGCTGATCCGCATGCCCGGCAAGATCGACCGCTTCATCCGCTTGCCCACGACCAAGGACGGCGCGGTGCGGCTGATCACGCTGGAGCAGGCCACCGGTCTGTTCATCGGCCGGCTGTTCCCCGGCTATACCGTCAAGGGCCAGGGCGCGTTCCGCGTCATCCGCGATTCCGAAATCGAAATCGAGGAAGAGGCGGAAGATCTGGTCCGGCTGTTCGAGACCGCGCTGAAGCGGCGGCGGCGCGGATCGGCGATCCGACTCGAAATCGAGGCCCACATGCCGGAGCAGTTGCGCGGCTTCGTGCAGCAGGCGCTCTCCTGCACCGACGACGAGGTCCTGCTGGTCGACGGCGTCCTGGCGATGAACGAGCTGTCGCAGCTGACCCGGCTCGACCGCCCCGATCTCGAATTCGTCCCCTACGTGCCGCGCCATCCCGAACGGGTCCGCGATCACGGCGGCGACGTCTTCGCCGCGATCCGGCAGAAGGACCTGATCGTCCACCACCCTTACGAGTCCTTCGACGTCGTGGTGCAGTTCCTGCAGCAGGCCGCCCGCGATCCCGACGTCGTCGCCATCAAGCAGACGCTCTATCGCACCTCCAACAACTCGCCGATCGTGCGGGCGCTGGCGGAGGCCGCGGAAGCCGGAAAGTCGGTCACCGCGCTGATCGAGCTGAAGGCGCGCTTCGACGAAGAGGCCAATATCCGCTGGGCGCGCGACCTCGAACGCGCCGGCGTGCAGGTGGTCTACGGTTTCCTTGAATTGAAGACGCACGCCAAGCTCTCGCTGGTGGTGCGGCGCGAGGGCGGCACGCTCACCACCTATGTCCATACCGGTACCGGCAACTACCATCCGGTGACCGCGCGCATCTATACCGACCTGTCCTACTTCACCTCCGACGCGATCATCGGGCGCGACGTGGCGCGGGTATTCAACTACATCACCGGCTATGCCGAGCCGATCGACATCGAGAAGATGGCGGTGTCGCCGTTGACCTTGCGCAAGCGCATGATCGAGCACATCCAGGGCGAGAGCGCCCATGCCCGCCACGGCAAGCCCGGCGCGATCTGGATGAAGATGAACTCGCTGGTCGATCCCGACATCATCGACGCGCTCTATGAGGCTTCGCAGGCCGGCGTATCGATCGAGCTCGTGGTGCGCGGCATCTGCTGCCTGCGGCCGGGCCTGCCCGGACTTTCGGAAAACATCCGCGTCAAGTCGATCATCGGCCGCTTCCTCGAGCACGGCCGAATCTACTGCTTCGGGATGGGACAGGGCCTGCCGAGCCCCAAAGCAGTTGTGTATATCTCGTCCGCCGACATGATGCCGCGCAACCTCGACCGCCGCGTCGAGGTGCTGTGTCCGCTGCAAAATCCCACGGTGCATCAGCAGGTTCTCGAGCAGATCATGGTCGCGAACCTGAAGGATAACGAGCAGAGCTGGCAGTTGTTGCCGGACGGAACGTCAACGCGTATGAAGGCCGCGAAAGGCGAAGAGCCTTTCAACCTGCACAATTACTTCATGACGAATCCGAGTCTCTCAGGCCGTGGAAAGTCGCTCAAGGAATCCTCGCCGCGCCGTCTCACGCGCCGTAACGAACGTCATCCGCCACCCTAAGGGGTCGTTGCGGTGAAGCGGCCGCGCAAACGCGCCTCCAGCGTCGCGGTCATCGACATCGGTTCGAACTCGGTTCGCCTCGTCGTCTATCAATCGATGACGCGGAACCTGCTGTCGGTCTTCAACGAAAAGACCTTGTGCGGCTTGGGGCGGGAGGTGCAGAGCACCGGCCTCTTGGCGCCCGACGCCGTCGCCAAGGCGTTGCTCTCGCTCAAGCGGTTTCGTGCCCTGTGCAAGGTGCAGCAGGTCGGCCGCGTCTACGCCATCGCCACCGCCGCCTGCCGCGACGCCAAGAACGGCCCTGACTTCATCGCCGAGGCCGAGCGAATTTGCGGCGTGCCGATCGAGATCCTGTCGGGGCCGCGCGAAGCGAGGCTCTCTGCGCTCGGCGTGATCTCGGGCATTCACAATCCGGACGGCATCGTCGGCGATCTCGGCGGCGGTTCGCTTGAACTGATCGACGTGCGCGGCAACGCCACCCGCAGCGGCGTGACCCTGCCGCTCGGGGGACTTGCCTTGCAGGATCTGTCGCACAAGTCGCTGAAGCGCGCCGAGCGCATCGTCAAGAACGAGCTGTCCGAGGTTTCCCAGCTCAAGGCCGCACGCGGCCGCACCTTCTACGCGGTCGGAGGCACCTGGCGCGCGCTGGCGCGAATCCACATCATCCAGAGCGGGTATCCGCTGCAGGTGATGCACGGCTATTCGCTTCCGGCGGCGGACGCGCTGGATTTCGCGCGGCGGCTGCGGCGTCTGGCGGCGGCAAACATGCTCGCCGATATCGAACTCGTCGCCGATGCGCGCCGGCCGCTGTTGACCTATGCGGCGCTGGTGCTCGAATACATCATCCGTGTCGGCAAGCCGAAGGCCATCGTGTTTTCCACTTTTGGGGTGCGCGAGGGCCTGCTTCACTCGATGCTGCCCGAAGCCGAGCGCGCCAAGGATGGGCTGATCTGCGCCGCGCAGGCGCTCAACCAATTGCTGTCGCGCTCGGCGCGCCACGCGCAGGAATTGATCGAATGGACCGATCGGCTGGTGCGGGTGGTGCACTTGCGCGAGACCGATGAAGACCGCCGCCTGCGTCACGCCGCCTGCCTGTTGTCCGATATCGGCTGGCGGGTGCATCCCGACCATCGCGGCGAGCAGACGCTGAGCCTGATCATCAACGGCAATTTCGGCGCGATCAGCCATCAAGGCCGCGCGTTTGTCGGGCTGGCGGTGTTCTACCGCTATGCCGGCTTGCGCGAGGAAAACCAGCCGCCGGAAAACATTCAGGGGCTGTTGGCGCCGTCCATGATCGAGCGCGCCCGGCTGCTCGGGGCGGCGTTCCGTGTCGCGCATCTGATTTCGGCGGCGCGGCCGGGCGTGCTGCCGGCAACGCACTTTCGCAGCCACAACCGCCAGCTGATGCTGGTGTTCGAGCATAGGATGGGCGACCTCGTCGCCGACCGCGTCGGCGGCCGCTTCAAGCAGCTGGCGCGGCTGGTCGGCCGCTCCGGATCGATCGTGCGGCGGTAAGTTCGCGGCGATCCGATTGAACGGCCCTCAGGAAAAATCGGCCGGCTGCGCCGCCTTCACCGCGACCGGCGGCGCCTCATGTCCGACTTGGCCAAGCTTGCGTTTCCGCCAGATCGAGCCCGCGACCAGAACGACGATCGCGCCCAGCACCGAGGCGAGGGTCTCGATCAGTTCGCTGTCCAGGCTGAAATGCGGCGATGCGCCAAAGATTGCCGAGGTTGCATCGACACCGAGAACGATCTTGCCGTCGAGAAGCCGATGCAGGAACGGCTGCAGCGCCGGATCGCTCGCGATCACGCCGCCCGCGATCCAGCCGAGCAGCATCGCGCCGAGCCAGACCAGCACCGGAACGCGGTCCAACACCAGCATGATCAGCGCGGCGCCGGCGATGATCATGGGAATGCTGATGGCAAGGCCGAGGACCAACAGCGAGAGCTGACCGTTCGCCGCAGCCGCGACCGCGATCACATTGTCCAGGCTCATGATGATGTCGGCGATGACGACGATGCGGATCGCATGCCAGAGCGTGGTGCCGGCGGCAACTTCGTCGCGCTCGTCTTCGGGCACCAGAAGCTTGGCGGCGATCACGAGCAGCGCGAGGCCGCCGAGGAGCTTCAGGTAAGGCAGCGCCATCAGCGTTGCCACGATGCCGGTGAAGACGATCAGGAGCAGCACGGCGATGCCGGCGCCGATGATCATGCCCCACATGCGATGCCGGCCGTGCAGGCCGCGGCAGGCCATCGCGATCACCAGCGCATTGTCGCCGGACAACAGCACGTTGATCCAGATGATCTTGCCGACCGCAAGCCAGAACGCCGGTCTTTGCATGTCGGCCTGGAATTGACTGAAGAACGCGCCGAGATTGGCGAGATCAACGACCTGCGACAACCAATCCACGGCCTCCCCCTTGAGCATGATCCGGAAAAGTGGCTACCGGTTTTCCGAAAAGATCATGCTCCATCAAAAAACCTAGAGCGCACCGCGCTCTAGCCCAGCCGTTTTAAGCCGGACGGCTCCTGCCAGAGCTGCGCGCGTCGATCAGCCGACGATCTCGTTGCCCGAGAAGAACTGCGCGATCTCGATCGCCGCCGTTTCGGGAGCGTCCGAACCGTGCACCGAATTTTCGCCGATCGATTTCGCGTGAACCTTGCGGATGGTGCCTTCCGCCGCCTTGGCCGGATCGGTCGCGCCCATGACGTCGCGGTATTTCAGCACGGCGCCCTCGCCTTCCAGAACCTGCACGACCACCGGACCGGAAGTCATGAAATCCACCAGTTCGCCGAAGAACGGACGTGCCTTGTGCACGGCATAGAAGGTCTCGGCCTGCTCGCGCGTCATGCGGATGCGCTTTTGCGCCACGATGCGAAGTCCTGCCTTCTCGATCAGCGCGTTGACCGCGCCGGTGAGATTGCGCGCGGTCGCGTCAGGCTTGATGATCGAGAAGGTGCGTTCAATCGCCATGATTACGTATCCTTGAGATAGCGGTGAAGGGAGTTGCCGCGCTTATATCGACGCCACCGGTGAACGGCAAGCGACCCGGACAGGCCTTTGGGCCTTGAATTACAACAGTTTCACGAAGGTGAACTCATTCTGCAGGCAGCGTCGGGCCAGCATTCAGCTTGACGGGAATAAGGTTCGATCGACCGCAAGCCTTATTCTTGAAACCTAACTCTTGGGCCTCGGTCCGGCTCGAGGCTTGGCGGATCGAATATACCGATGGCGCTATCCGGCGCCGTACCGCAAAGGAGATAACCATGTTACGCAAGCTCTCGCTCGTTGCAATCGCCGCGGCATCGCTGGGCGCAGCCGCATTGGCGCCGACTTCCGCTTCCGCCTGGGATGGCTGGCACGGCGGCTGGCATCACGGCTGGGGTTTCGGCCCGCGCGTCTATGTCGGCGGTCCGGCCTTACAGCTATGGTTACGGCGGCTGCTATGTGCGGCAACTGGTCCCGACCCCCTGGGGACCCCGCTGGCGGCTGGTGAACCGCTGCTACTGACGAAAACTGCGCTTTCGCGGATATCGAAAGCCCCGGCCCTCGCGCCGGGGCTTTATGCATCGTGGCGTGCGGGTTTTCATGCAATTTTTACCAGAAAGCCGCGCAACCGTCCGTTGCGCAGGCAACCATTTCGGCTGCCATGACTTGGTACGGTGTCATCTGATCGCCATAGATCGCGTCAACGGAACCTGACATGAACCGCCTCATCGCCGACATCATCGAACCGATCGACGGCAAAACCAGCCGCGCGATCTGCGACGCCGTCGGCGATCGGCTGCAGCGGGACCTCCGCCCCGAGGCGATTCGCTCGTCCGCGCACCTGGAGCATCTCTTGGACGAACTGCGCACACGGGAACGTGAGGGATGCGCCGAGCGGCCGCACCGGCTCGGTTAGCTGCGCCAATATCTGCCATTTGCGAGCCCGGTCGCGAAAAAAATTGCTCCGCAAACGGGTTGCGTTTGGCGGCGGCTGCGGTGACAACCGCGCATGCTTTCCATCACCGACATCTCGGTCCGGCTCGCCGGACGGCTCCTGATCGATCACGGCACCGCGCAGATTGTGCCCGGCGCGCGGGTTGGCCTGGTCGGCCGCAACGGCACCGGTAAATCGACGCTGTTCAAGGCTATTCGCGGCGAGCTGGCCATCGAAAGCGGGACCATCGCGATCCCGCCGCGCTGGCGCGTCGGCAGCCTCGCGCAGGAAGCGCCGAACGGACCGGAGAGCCTGATCGAGGTGGTTCTCAAGGCCGACCTCGAGCGCGACGCCTTGCTGCGCGAAGCCGACACCGCGCACGACCCGCACCGGATCGCGGAAATCCAGACACGGCTCGTCGACATTGACGCCCACTCGGCGCCGGCGCGCGCGGCCGCGATCTTGAGCGGGTTAGGCTTTTCGACCGCGGACCAAGCACGGCCCTGCTCGGAATTTTCCGGCGGATGGCGGATGCGGGTCGCGCTCGCCGCGACCTTGTTCGCCGCGCCCGACCTTCTGCTGCTCGACGAGCCGACCAACTATCTCGACCTCGAGGGCACGCTCTGGCTCGAGGACCATCTGGCGAACTATCCGCGCACCGTGATCGTCATCAGCCACGACCGCGATCTGCTCGACACCTCCGTCGATCAGATCCTGCATCTCGACCGCGGCAAGCTCACGCTCTATCGCGGCGGCTACTCGTCGTTCGAGGAACAGCGCGCCACGCGCGAAATGCTCGACGCCAAGCAGGTCAAGCGGCAGGAGGCCGAGCGCAAGCGCCTGCAGGCCTTCGTCGACCGTTTCAAGGCCAAGGCCTCGAAGGCCCGCCAGGCCCAGTCGCGCGTGAAAATGCTGGAGAAGATGAAGCCGGTCGCGGCGCTGGTGACGCAGGACGTGCGCGAGATAACCTTCCCCGCGCCCGAGAAGATACTGTCGCCGCCGATCATCGCCGTCGACGACGTCTCGGTCGGCTACGATCCGAAAAGCCCGGTCTTGAACCGCGTCACCTTGCGGATCGACAACGACGACCGCATCGCGCTGCTGGGCGCCAACGGCAACGGCAAATCGACACTGGTCAAGCTGCTCGCCAACCGCCTCGCGCCGTTTTCGGGCTCCGTCACCCGCGCCGAGAAACTTTCGATCGCCTATTTCGCGCAACATCAGCTCGACGAGTTGAACGAAGAAGGCTCGCCCTACGATCACGTCCGCAAGCTGATGCCGGAGGCGCCCGAAGCCCGGGTGCGCGCCCGCGCAGGCAGCATCGGGTTTTCCGGCAAGGCCGCCGACACCAAGGTCGCAAGCCTGTCGGGTGGTGAAAAGGCGCGGCTATTGCTGGGACTTGCGACCTTCTTCGGCCCTAACATGATCATCCTGGACGAGCCGACCAACCACCTGGACATCGACAGCCGCGCGGCGCTTGCCGAAGCGATCAACGAGTTTCCCGGCGCGGTGATCATGGTCTCGCACGACCGCTATCTGATCGAAGCCTGCGCCGATCGCTTATGGGTCGTGGCCGACCATGCGGTCACGAGCTTCGACGGCGACCTCGACGACTACCGGCGCATGGTGCTGTCGGCGCGCGGCATGCGTGTCAGCCCGCGCGACAATAGCGAGCGCAACGGCGGCCGCGACAAACCGGAACGCGGCAAGGCCGAGAAACGCATCCCCTTGAAACAGAAGATCGCGGAGGCCGAGGCCGAGATCGCGCGCATCAGCGGCATCATCGCCAAGATCGATACCGCGCTGGCGCTGCCGGATCTGTTCACGCGCGATCCCAGGCAGGCCGCCCAGCTCAGCAAGGCGCGCACGAGCGCCGCGAACGCGCTGGAGCGCGCCGAGGAAGAGTGGCTGCAGGCAAGCTCGCAATATGACGAGGCGTCGGGCTGAGCGGCGCTCGCCCGCGGGCCGAACCGCGTCAGGTCGCCGCCGGCTTCTTCCTGGGCTTGGGCTTGGTGGATTTCGCGGTCTTCGGCGAGGCTTCCACCTCGGGTGCGCGCTCGACCGAGGTCAGGCGGCCGGCGGTGAAGGTGTAGATTCCGGCCCGGGGGCTGCGCAACCAGGTGACCACCGCGACCCGGTCGCCGCGCCCATTGTTGGAGATATTGACGCTGTCGGGCGCCCCGATGCCGCGCACGACGTCGCATTCGGTATGGCCGAGCGCCACCGTGCCTGTCGGTGCCGGCGGCGCGCCGGCGGCGCCTTCCGTCAACGCATTGGCATCCGCCGGTCCGGCCGGCGGCGGCATGCCCGGGCAGCCTCCCTCGGCGCTGACCAGATCGTCCGCCGCGATCGGTTTGTTTGGTGTCAGCGGCGGCGCATCGATCGAGACATTGCTGATGAACAGCCGGCCGGGACGGGAGAACCATTCCGCGTCCTTCGACAGAAGGTCGGAACTAAACATGTTGGACGCGCCCGAGCAGCCCGCCATCGCAGGGGCCAGCACGAGCAACGCCACGAGTTGCCTTCGAAGATGGTTCTTGCCTCGCACGACGAATTGAAACCTCACCTTGGGTTCTCGGCTTAAACGGTTGTCCCACCATCTCTTTGCGGCACCACCGTGGCTGGATGCAAGGCCGGGGGCGAAACTCCACAATATCATTAAACGGCCGGCGCGATAGACTTGACCTTCGGCCGCCCGTCAGGCCCGCTTTTGCCAGCGGCCGCGCTCGTCGGCCTGCCAATAGGTGACCTCAAAGCCCCGCGACTTGCAATCCGTCCAGGCGGCGCGCGCGGCGGCGAGTGCGTCGGCGTCGTCGCCGTTGAAAACCAGCACCATGCGTTGATACGAATTGCAATCTCCCGGCAGCGCAGCATTGTCGATCAGGAACCGGACGTTGGCGCTGTTCGGATTGCCCTCCTCCACCGCGAGCACGATCGGCTGGTCCTGCGCATCTGTCGCGCGCCAGGTGGCGTGGGGCAAGAACGAATCGTCGCGATAGGTCCACAAATGCGCGTCGAGCGCCTCCGTGCGCTCCTGCGAGGTCGATTGCACCACCACCCGCCAGCCGCGCTCGAGCGACTTCTCGAGCAGCGGCGGCAGCACGCTTTCCAGCGACATGTTCTGCAGATGATAGAACAGGACTTCGGTCATCGTTTGGCTTCGTAATAGTCAGCCACCAGCCGGTCCAACAGGCGGACGCCGAAACCGGAACCCCAGCTCTGGTTGATCTCGGATTTCGGCGCGCCCATCGCGGTTCCCGCGATGTCGAGGTGCGCCCAGGGCGTGTTGTCGACGAAGCGCTGCAGGAATTGCGCCGCCGTGATCGAGCCACCGTGGCGGACGCCGGTATTTTTCATGTCGGCAAATTGCGAATCGATCTGCTTGTCGTATTCGGGGCCGAGCGGCATGCGCCAAACCTTTTCGCCGGTCGCAAGCCCGACCTTGGTCAGGCGCTCGGCCAGTTCGTCATTGTTGGAGAACAAGCCGGCATATTCGGTGCCGAGCGCCACCATGATGGCGCCAGTGAGGGTTGCAAGATCGACCATGAATTTCGGCTTGAACTTCGTCGCGACGTACCAGAGCACGTCGGCGAGCACCAAGCGGCCTTCCGCGTCGGTATTGATGATCTCAATGGTCTGGCCTGACATCGAGGTGACGATATCGCCGGGGCGCTGGGCGTTGCCGTCGGGCATGTTTTCGACGAGGCCGATGGCGCCGACGGCGTTCACGCGCGCTTTGCGCGCGGCCAGCGCATGCATCAAGCCGACGACGCAGGCCGCACCCCCCATGTCGCCTTTCATGTCCTCCATGCTGCCTGCCGACTTGATCGAAATGCCGCCGGTATCGAAGCAGACGCCCTTGCCGACGAAGGCGACCGGCGGCTCACCGCTCTTTCCCCCGTTCCAGCGCATGATCACGGCACGGCCGGGCCGGGCCGAGCCCTGCGCCACGCCGAGCAGCGCGCCCATTCCGAGTTTCGTCATCGCCTTGACGTCAAGGATTTCGACATCGACCCCGAGCTTGCGAAGCTGCGCGGCGCGGCGGGCGAATTCTTCCGGATAAAGCACGTTCGGCGGCTCGTTCACGAGTTCGCGCGCCATGATGACGCCGTCGACGATATGGCCCTCCGGCGCGAACGCCTTGCGGGTCGCGGCCACGTCGCCGACGGCGAGCGAGACTTCGGCGCGCAACGCGGCCTCCTCGCCGTCCTTCTTCTTGGTCTTGTAGCGATCGAATTTGTAGCCGCGCAGCCGGATGCCCGAGGCGACGCTGGCGGCCTGAGCGGACGTCATGGCCCCGTCAGGCAATTCCGCAACAACCGTCACGGCTTCACTGCCCGCATTCAATTTGCCAGCTAACGCCCCGCCGAATTTAAGAAAATCCTTGTCCTTGAGCTCGGACTCCTTGCCGGTACCGACCACGATCAAGCGCTGAAATCTTGATTCCTTCCGGAGCCAGGATATCGAGGATGGAACCGCTCTTCCCCTTGAACTGGCTGGTGGCGGCCGCGCGCTTCACCAGGTTGGCCGCCGTCCCCAACGTCTTGAGCGTGGTGGCGCCGAATTTCAGCGAATCATCGCAGAACACCACCAGAGTGGCCTTTGGGCTCGCTGAAAGCGGGACGAAGCCGACCTTGACGGCGTCGGACATAAGGTAAATCCTCCAAAATCAAGGCTTTTGCGGACCGGGCGGAGACGCGATCGTTCTGTACAACCGCGATTTTGGCCCCTCAAAAGCATATTCGGCGGCACTATGGCCTGCCGGCCGTCACAATGCCAAGCGCTTGCCGTGTCCGGGTGGTCACATATCTTAAATTTTAACCATATTTCGAAGGCGCCATGGCGTGGCCATTTTGTTGACGGATCAAAGGGATGCTACTGAGAGATTAAGCCTGTGGGACAACAGCCTGCGCGACCTGTGGGGACCCTTTACTTGACTTGGGGGTTTGGTCGCAGCACGCAGTTCCGAGGTCGCGGGGCGCGCGGGGATCGTGTGGTAACCGATGGGGTCGATCGACAGGTATATCTTCCGCACGACGCTCGCGTCGTTTGCGCTCGTCCTGGTCAGCCTGACCGGGGTGATCTGGATTACGCAGGCGTTGCGCGACATCGATCTGATGACCAGCCAGCGCCAAACCATCATCACCTTTCTCGGCGTCACCAGCCTGGTGATTCCGGCGCTGGTTTTGATCATCTCGCCGATCGCGCTGATGATCGCGATCTCGCACACCCTTAACAAGCTCGCGACCGATTCCGAGATCATCGTGATGAATGCCGCCGGCTTCTCGCCGTTCCGGCTGTTTCGTCCCTTCGTCTACGCCACCTGCGTGGTCGCGCTCATGGTTGCCTTTATCGCCGCCTATCTCGCCCCCGATGGCATGCGCCGCCTGAAGCAATGGAGTGCCGAGATCACCGCCGACGTGCTCACCAACATCCTGCAGCCCGGGCGCTTTGCGCAGCTCGACCAGAACCTGACCATCCGGATTCGCGAGCGGCAACCCGGTGGCCTGCTCGCCGGTATCTTCATCGACGATCGCCGCGACCCGGCGGAGCGGGTGAGCATCGTCGCCGACCACGGGACGGTGGTGAAGAACGGCGACGGCTCGTTCCTGGTTCTCGAAGACGGCAATCTGCAACGTTTCCAAATCGACAAGCGCGACCCGGTGCTGGTGGCGTTCGGCCGCTATGCCTTCGACATGTCGAAATTCTCCAACCAGGGCCACGACGTGGCGCTCGGCATTCGCGAGCGCTATTTGTGGGAGCTGCTCTCGCCGCCGGAAGACGATCCGGTTTACAGCCAAATCCCCGGCCAGTTCCGCGCCGAGCTGCATGACCGCTTCATGGCACCGCTCTATCCATTCGCATTCGCCGCCCTCACCTTCGCGTTTCTCGGCGCGCCGCGCACCACCCGCCAGAGCCGCAACTTCTCGATCGGCAGTTCGATCCTCACCGTCTTCGCGCTGCGCATGGCCGGATTTGCCTGCTCGGTCATGGCGGTGAAATCGCCGCTGGCGCCCATCGTCCAATACCTGATGCTGCTTATCGCGATCGCCGCCAGCCTATGGGTCATCGTCGGCGGCATCGTGCTGGAACCGCCGGCCGCGCTGATGGAGGCGATCAATCGGTCGAACGCACGGCTCATGCGGCTGTTCCGAAGGCCCGCCGCTGCATGAGCATGGTCACCAACACCCTTGGGCGCTATTTCGCCGGCCGCTTCGTGGTCTCGGCGCTCGGCGTGTTCGCCAGCATTTTCGTGCTGCTGGTGCTGGTCGACTACATCGAAATGGTCCGCAAGACGTCCGGGCTGGTCTCGGCCTCGGCCGTCATGGTGGCGGAGACGTCGCTGTTTCGCGTGCCGCAACTGCTCGAAAAGATGATGCCGTTCTGCGTCCTGATCGGCGCCATGACCTGCTATCTCGCGCTGTCACGGCGGCTGGAGCTGGTGGTGGCGCGCGCCGCCGGCGTTTCCGCCTGGCAATTCATCGCGCCTGCGCTGGTAAGCGCGATCCTGCTCGGCGTCCTCGCAACCGTCGCCTACAATCCGATGTCGGCGAATTTGCGCGAGATTTCCAAGCAGATGGAAGCGGAACTATTTGGCTCCGCACCCGGCGGCGGCATCCAGGACGCGTCCGGCTTCTGGATCAACCAGGTCAATGCCGACGGCTCGGTCATCATCAACGCAGCCCGCAGCGAGCAGCAGGGCGTGCGCCTGACCGGACTGACGCTGTTCCGATTTGATACGGCCAACCAGTTCAAGGAGCGAATCGAGGCCCGCGAGGCCACCCTCGAGGACGGCTTCTGGCTGTTCAAAACGCTCCGCCGCTACTCGCTCGATTCGCCTCCGGTGGACCAGGACCGATTCGAACTCGCCACCAGCCTGACGCCGGCGCAGGTTCGCAACAGTTTCTCCACCCCGGAAACTGTGTCTTTTTGGCAACTTCCGAGCTACATCCGCTCGTCGGAGAGTTCGGGATTTGCGACCGCCGGATATCGGCTGCAGTATCACAAGCTTCTGGCGCAGCCGTTTTTGCTGGCCGCGATGGTCATGCTGGCGGCTGCCGTGTCGTTGCGGTTCTTCCGATTCGGCGGCGTGCAGAAGATGGTTTTGAGTGGCGTGGGCGCGGGCTTTCTGCTCTACGTGCTGTCGAAAGTAACTGAGGATTTGAGCAAGGCTGAGTTGATGCATCCGATCGCTGCGGCGTGGTTGCCTGTGTTCGTGGGCGGCCTCACCGGCTTTTTGGCCTTGCTGTACCAGGAGGACGGGTAGTGGCAGTCGTCGCCGCCCGTAACAAGCATTTGTTCGTGTTCCGGCGACGCGCGTCCGCGCGCCGCAGTGGATGGCGCTTGGCTGCGGCCGGCGGCCCGCTGCTGGCGCTGATGTTCGGCCTGGCTGTGGCCGGGTCGGTAGAACTTGCAACGACGCAGCCCGCCTCGGCGCAGGGTTTCACCTACAATCCGCTTCCGCCTCGGCCGAAACCGCCGCGCGTGGCCAATGACGGGCAGATGCTGGTTCAGGCGACCGAGGTCGACTACGACTACAACAATTCTCGGGTGTCGGCGGTCGGCAACGTGCAGCTGTTCTACAACGGCACCAGCATCGAAGCCGACAAGGTGATCTACGACCAGAAGACCAAGCGGCTGCATGCCGAAGGCAACATCCGCATGACGGATGCCGACGGCAAGATCACTTATGCCAACCAGATGGATCTGAGCGACGACTACCGCGACGGCTTCGTCGATTCGCTGCGTGTCGACACCGAGGATGCGACCCGGATGGCGGCAACCCGCGCCGACCGCACCAGCGGCAACTACACCGTGTTCGAAAACGGCGTCTATACCGCCTGCGCGCCGTGCCGGGACGATCCGAAGAAGCCGCCGCTGTGGCAGGTCAAGGGCGCCCGCATCATCCACGACCAGGTGGACAAGATGCTGTATTTCGAAACCGCGCAGCTCGAATTCTTCGGCGTTCCGGTCGCCTATTTTCCGTATTTCTCGACGCCCGATCCGACCGTGAAGCGCAAGACCGGATTCCTGATGCCGGGCTTCAGCGACTCTTCGGTCTACGGCTATGGCGTCGATATCCCGTTCTACTGGGCGATCGCGCCCGACTATGACGCCACCTTCACGCCGCGCATCACCTCCAAGGAGGGCGTGCTGATGCAGGCCGAATTCCGCCAGCGCCTGCTCGACGGCTCCTATCAGATCCGCGGCTACGGCATCGACCAGCTCGACCCCGGCGCCTTCGCCGGCCAGCCCGGCAACCGCCAGTTCCGCTGGGGCGCCCAAACCAATGGGCAGTTCGCGATCAACGACAAGTGGGTCTGGGGCTGGGACGGCATCGTGCTCTCCGACTACAACTTGCTGTCGGATTACCGGCTCGCGCAATACAAGGATCCGATGGCGGCGTTCATGACGCTGCCGACGGAGGCGATTTCCGACCTCTACCTGACGGGCGTCGGCAATCGCAGCTACTTCGATGCCCGCGCGCAGTACTTTCTCAGCCTTTCCGGCCTGCAGAACACGGTGCCGGTCGTGGCACCGGTCATCGACTATTCCAACGTGATCAACCATTCGGTGTTCGGCGGCGAGGTCTCCTACAAGACCAACTTCACCAGCCTGACCCGCCAAACCGCGGTGTTCGATCCGATCACGGCGGCGGCCTCCACCAACGGCCTGTGTTCGCCGGCGACTTCCGCCGACCCGGCCCAGACCATCGTGCCCGCCAACTGCCTGCTCCGCGCCATACCCGGCACCTACACGCGCGCGACGGCCGAAGCGCAATGGCGGAAATCGTTCACCGATTCGGCCGGCGAGATCTGGACGCCGTTTGCGAGCATCCGAGCCGACGCGATCGACGCCGAGATCTCGAACCAGCCGGGGGTCGCCAACTATCTGCCGGTCGGCGACACCCAGGCGGTGCGCGTGATGCCCACGATCGGGATGGAATACCGCTATCCCTTCATCAACGTGCAGCCGTGGGGCACCACCACGGTCACGCCGATCGCGCAGGTCATCGCCCGGCCCAATGAAAGCTATGCCGGCAAGCTTCCCAACGAGGACGCGCAGAGCCTGGTGTTCGACACCTCCAATCTGTTCAGCGTCGATAAATTCTCAGGCTACGACCGCGTCGAGGGCGGCGGGCGCGCCAATGCCGGCGTCGAGACCACCACGCAATTCGATCGCGGCGGCACGGTCACCACGGTGTTCGGACAGTCCTATCAACTGTTCGGCCTCAACTCGTTCGCGGTCAAGGACGTCACCAATACCGGCATCGACTCCGGCCTCGCCACGGCGATATCGAACTATGTCGCCAGCGTGAACTACGCGCCGAACCGGACCTATACGTTCAGCACCCGCGCGCAAATGGACCAGGCGACCGGCAGCGTGCAGCGCTTCGAGGCGGAGGGCCGCGCCAACTTCGACCGCTGGTCGCTCGGCATGACCTTCGGCGACTATGCCGCGCAGCCGGATTTGGGTTACCTGACCCGCCGCGAGGGCGTGTTGGGCTCCGGCTCGGTCAAGGTCGCGTCAAACTGGGTGGTGACGGGCGCCGCGCGCTGGGATCTGGTTGCCAACCAGATCAACCAATACGTCGTCGGCGCGGGCTATGTCGACGATTGCTTCGTGCTGGCGGCCAACTACGTCACCTCCTACTCCTATGCCACCGTCGCCACGCCGCCGGTGCTCAGCCACGCGTTCATGTTCCAGGTTGGACTGCGTACGCTTGCCAACACCTCATCGTCGGGCTCTTCGGCGGGCATTCAGTAGAATCTGCGTGCCGGTCGGTTTTTCGGAGAGGCTAAACCTCCGGCGCAGCACCAGCCTCATTCGGATCGGTCGATTTAGCGAAGATGATCATGACGACCAGGTTCTCTCATCGCCTTCGGGCTCTGGTAACGGCTTATGCCGCGGCCATGATCTTGGCGGTTTGCATCGCGCCCGCGCGCGCCCAGACCGTCGTCGTCATGGTCAACGGCGAGCCGATCACGGACTTCGACATCGAGCAGCGCACCAAGCTCGACTTCCTGTCCACCCATAAGCAACCGGTCCGGCAGGACGTCATCAACGAACTGATCGACGAAAAGCTGAAGATCAAGGAAGCCAAGCAATTCGGCGTCGACCCTTCCGCTTCCGATATCGATCAGGCCTTCGCGCAGATGAGTTCGCGGATGCGGATCACACCGGATCAACTGACGAAATCGCTCGAGAACCAGGGCATCCGCGCCGACACGCTGAAGGCGCGGATCAAGACGGACATGGTCTGGACCAGCCTGGTGCGCGGACGCTACAAGGAGCGCTTGCAGGTCGGCGAGAAGGACGTTGACGACGCGGTCAAGGCCGAGGGCGGCGACGTTGCGCAGCAGGCCGACGCCTTCGAATACAAGATGCAGCCGGTCGTGTTGGTCGTGCCTCACGGGTCGGCGCAAGGCGCGATCGAGTCCAGGCAGAAGGAGGCAGAGACGTTACGCGCAAAGGTGCAAACCTGCGACGAGGCCAACGCCTATTTCAAGAGCCTGCCAAACGCCGCGATCCGCGAGCCCGTGATCAAGACGTCGGCCGACATTCCGGAAGTGCTGCGCAAGGTGCTTGACGATACCCCGATCGGTCATTTGACCCCGCCCGAAGTGACCAAGCAGGGCGTCGAAATGGTGGCGCTGTGCGCGCGCAAGCCGACCACCATCGACACCCCGAAGAAGAAGGAAATGCGGGAAAAGCTCTATTCCAAGAAATACGAGACGACGTCGAACACCTACCTGCAGGAGATCCGCGGGAAGGCGATGATCGAATATCGTTGACGCATGGCCAAGCCGCTCGCGCTGACACTGGGCGAACCCGCAGGCATCGGGCCCGACATCGCCATCAAGGCGTGGCTGCGCCGCGGTGAGCTGAAGCTCCCGCCATTCTATCTGCTCGGCGATCGCGATTTCATCGGCAAGCGCGCTCACGCGCTCGGCGTCGACATCAAGCTCGCCGACGTCGGCGCCGAGGGCGCAGCCGCCGCGTTCGCGCGCGCCCTGCCGGTCGTCTCGACCGGTCAAGCCGCGACCGCGCAGCCCGGCCGCCCCGATGATCGCAGCGCCGACGCGGCGCTGGCGTCGATCCGCCAGGCGGTCCGCGATGTCGCCTCCGGGCGCGCCGGCGCGGTCGTCACCAATCCGATCGCCAAGAGCGTTCTCTACCGCGCGGGCTTCCGGCATCCCGGCCATACCGAATATCTCGCCGAACTTGCCGCGTCGAACGGGCGCGTGCCACAGCCGGTCATGATGCTGTGGTCGCCCGTGCTTGCCGTCGTGCCCGTGACCATCCATCTTTCGCTGCGCGAAGCCATCGCGCAGCTCTCGACCGAGTTGATCGTCAGCACGGCGCGCATCGTGGCAGCACGCCTCAAATCCCACTTCGGCCTCCCCCACCCGCGGCTTGCGATATCCGGTCTCAACCCCCACGCCGGTGAAGACGGCACGCTCGGCACCGAGGAGACGACCGTCGTGGCGCCCGCGATCGAAGTCCTACGCGGCGACGGCATCGACGTCAGAGGGCCCCTGCCGGCGGACACGATGTTCCACGGTGCCGCGCGGGAAAACTATGATTGCGCGATCTGCATGTATCACGATCAGGCCCTGATTCCGATCAAGACGCTGGCCTTCGACGACGCCGTCAATGTGACCCTCGGCCTGCCCTTCGTCCGCACCTCGCCCGACCATGGCACGGCTTTCGACATCGCCGGCACCGGCCGCGCCAACCCGGCAAGCCTGATTGCGGCCTTGCGGCTCGCCGAGCGCATGGCTACCGCCCAAGCGCCATGAGTGCAATCGACGACCTGCCGCCGCTGCGCGAGGTCATCCGCGAACATGGGTTATCGGCGCGCAAATCGTTGGGGCAGAACTTTCTGCTCGACCTCAACCTCACCGCAAGAATTGCGCGCGCCGCGGGCCCACTCGAAGATGCGACCGTGGTCGAAATCGGCCCTGGCCCCGGCGGGCTTACCCGCGCACTGCTGGCACTCGGCGCGGCACATGTCATCGCCGTTGAGCATGACGCGCGCGCCATTCCGGCGCTTGAGACGATTTCCAGGCGCTATCCGGGACGGCTCGAGATCGTCTGCGCCGACGCGCAAAGCTTCGATCCGCGGATCTATATTGGCGGCGCAAAAGCCAAAATCGTCGCCAACCTGCCCTACAACATCGCGACCGCGCTTCTGATCGGCTGGCTGTCGATCGAGCCGTGGCCGCCGTGGTACGACATGATGGTCCTGATGTTTCAGCGCGAGGTGGCCGAGCGCATCGTCGCGCGGGAGAACGAGGAGGCCTACGGACGGCTCGGGGTCCTCGCGAACTGGCGTGCCGAGACCAAGATCCTGTTCGACATCTCGCCGGCGGCCTTCGTGCCGCAGCCCAAGGTGACGTCCTCGGTGGTGCGGCTCGTACCGCGCGATGCGCCGGAGCCCTGCGATCGCCGCTCGCTCGAGCAGGTCACAGCCGCAGCGTTCGGCCAGCGGCGCAAAATGCTGCGACAGAGCCTCAAATCATTGTCGGTTGATCCGGCGCGGCTTGCCGCTGCGGCACATCTCGACCTGACCCGGCGCGCCGAGACCATTCCGGTCTCGGGCTTTGTTGCCATGGCGTGCGAATTGGCCGATATACGGAACGAAAAAACGAAAATCGCCTGAGGAGAACGGTCATGGCGTTGATGCGCCGCCAGTCATTGGTCAAATTCGACGCCCCGCTCTGCGAAACCATCGTCGAGACCCCGAAGCCGGTCGGCAAAGAGGTGCTGGTGCGCATCGAGCGCTGCGGGCTCTGCCATTCCGACCTGCACATCCAGGACGGCTATGCCGACCTCGGCGGCGGCAAACGGCTCGACACCACGCGCGGCATGACGCTGCCGTTCACGCTTGGCCATGAGATCGCAGGCCTGGTCGAGGAAGTAGGCATCGAGGTTTCGAAGGACCTGATCGGCGCCAAGAAGGCGGTGTTCCCCTGGATCGGCTGCGGCCAGTGCCGCGACTGTCTCAATGGCGATGAAAATCTCTGCCTCAAGCAGCGCTTCCTCGGCGTTTCCATCGACGGCGGCTTTGCCACCCATGTGCTGGTGCCCGACGCCAAATATCTCCTGGACTACGATCCGTTGCCGGTGAACCAGGCAGCGACGCTGATGTGCTCGGGCGTGACCGCCTATGGCGCCTTGAAGCGGCTGGTTGAGCGGCCGAGGCAGCGCAACCTCCTGCTGATCGGGCTCGGCGGCGTCGGCATGATGGGCCTGTCGTTCGCGCAAGCCATGTTCAAGCAAAAGATTTCGGTGGCCGATTTGAATCCTGCCGCGCGCGAGGCCGCACTGCAAAACGGAGCCGCGGTCGCTTACGACCCTGCCGAAGCTGAAATCACCAGACGAATTGTCAAGGAGACCGAGGGCGGTTTCGATGAGATCGTCGATTTCGCCGGCAACGAGAAATCCATGGCGTTTGCGGTTTCGGTGGTCGCGCGCGGCGGCAAGATCGTAGTGTCCGGACTGATGGGCGGCAATTTCAGCCTGCCGATGGTGCAATGGATCTACAAGCGGATGACGATCGAGGGTTTCATGGTCGGGACCCTTGCCGAGGGGCATGAACTGATGGCGCTGGCGCGCGCCGGAAAGATCAAGCCGACACCCATCAAGGAAGAGCCGATGGGTGACGTTCAGAAATGGATCGATGCATTACGAGCCGGAAAGGTCGTGGGACGTATCGTGCTGAGAAACTAGAACCAGAAACTCAAGCGATGCGTCTTGTCGGCCTCACCGATAAAAAACGGGAGGAACCGAATGACTGGGAGGACACCTTCGATCGCAGGCGCACTGGCCGCGCTTGCGCTTTGCCTGATTGCCGCGCCTTCGCTGGCGCAAAAGCAATATGCCCCCGGCGTCACCGACACCGAAATCAAGATCGGCACCACCACGCCCTATAGCGGTCCGGCGTCGGCCTATTCGGCCGGCGCGATCTCCGCGACCGCCTATTTCGCGATGATCAACGACCAGGGCGGGGTCAACGGCCGCAAGATCAACTTCATCAGCCTCGACGACGCCTACAGCCCGCCTAAGACGGTGGAGCAGATCAGGCGACTGATCGAAAGCGACGAGGTCGCGTTCCTGGTCAACCCCGTCGGCACCGCGACCAACATGGCCGTGGTCAAATACATCAACCAGAAGCAGGTGCCGCACCTGTTCATAGGCTCTGGCGCCACCGTCTTCAACGATCCCGAGCATTATCCGTGGACCATGAGCTGGACGCCGCATTATGCGTCGGAAGCCGAGATCTACGCCAAATACATTCTTGCCGTGAAACCCGACGCCAGGATCGGCATCCTCGCGCAGAACGACGATCTCGGCCGCGACTATACCATCGGCTTCAGGCGCGGATTGGGCGACAGGGCGTCGACGATGATCGTGTCGTCGCTGATGTACAACACCAGCGACCCGACGGTGGATTCGCAAGTGGTGTCGCTGAAGGCCGCGGGCGCCGACGTGCTCGTCATCTTCTCGGTCCCGAAATTCGCGGCGCAGGCGATCCGCAAGGCCTACGACATCGGCTGGCACCCGCAGGAATTCGTCTCCAGCGTCGGCTCCTCGATTGCGGGCGCGATCCGCCCGGCAGGCTTCGAGGCGGCCAAGGGCATCATCTCCGCTGCCTATCAGAAGGATCCTGCCGACCCGCAATGGCGCGACGATCCCGAGATGAAGGCGTGGAACGTGTGGATGGACAAGTACAATCCGCATGTCGACAAGAGCGACTATTACGCGCCCTATGGCTACAACATCGGTGCCGCGGTGGTGCAGCTCCTGAAGAACTGCGGCGACAACCTCACCCGCGAGAACATCATGAGACAGGCCTCCCACCTCGACATGGAGCTGCCGCTGCTGTTGCCGGGCATCCGCCTGAAGACGACACCGAGCGATCTGCGCCCGATCAAGCAGATGCGGCTGGTGCGCTTCGACGGTCAGCGCTACGTGCTGTTCAGCGACGTGCTCATGAGCGAATGAGCCGATTGGGGCCATACTTCCTTGGGCTAATACCTTCGTTGAGCCAATGACGTCGCTCAGCCAAGCCGGGGCGGCGCTTTTCCCGCCCCGCCTGCGCTGATAGTCTCGTGTTATCACCTTTCGCGGGATGCCTCTTCAATGCGCCGGCGTTTCGACTGGACGGTAACTCGGAACCAGCTTGCGCTGGTGGTCGGCTTGTTGGCGCTATTGACGGCCGCGCCCGCCACCGCCGAGAAGCGCGTCGCGCTCGTGGTCGGCAATTCCGCCTACCAGAACGTCACGCCGCTCGACAATCCCAGCAAGGATGCGGGGCTGATGGCCGATACGCTCACGCGGCTCGGCTTCACCCTGGTCGGCGGACGCGCCCAACTCGACCTCGACAAGGCGGCGATGGACAACGCCGTGCAAAACTTCGGACGCCAGGTCCAGGGCGCCGACGTCGCCCTGTTCTATTATGCCGGCCACGGCGTGCAGGTCGCAGGCTCGAATTATCTCGTGCCGGTGAGCGCCAATCCGACGCGCGAGGCCGACGTCGATTTCCAGATGGTCGACGTCAACCTGGTGCTGCGTCAGATGCAGGGGTCGGGCACGCGGCTCAATTTGGTGATCCTCGATGCTTGCCGCAACAATCCGTTCGGCGCGCGCAGCCTGCGCTCGTCCGAGGGCGGCCTTGCCCAGATGCGGGCGCCGGACGGCACGCTGATTTCCTATGCGACCCAGCCCGGCAACGTCGCCCAGGACGGCGCCGACGGCCACAGTCCCTATACCAGGGCGCTGGCGGCGACGCTTCCGCAGGCCGGCCTCGACATCTTCCAGACCTTCAACCAGGTCGGCCTGGCCGTGAAACGGCAGACCGGCGGTACGCAGCAACCATGGGTGTCCTCCTCGCCGATCGACGGCACCTTCTATTTCGTCCCGCCAAGCGCTCAGGCAACGCCGCAGGTCGCGGCCATGCAGCCACCCAAGGAACAGCTCGCCAATACGCTTCGCGCCGACCCCGATCGGGTGCCGCTCACGGATCCCGCGCTGCTGCACGAATTGAGCGAACGGCTTTACGAGCACAATTTCGATCCGCAGGCGCCGGATGGCAGGGACACCATCACGGCCGCGATCACCCAATTCCAGGAAAAGACCAGCATGACGCCGACCGGTGAGCCGACCGAGGGCCTGCTGATGCGGCTGCGCAAGATGGACGATCTGAAGCCGTGGGGATCGATCGTCTATGGTCCCGACAGCAACAAATGGGGGATTTCCTGGGACTACCCGTCGCGCCGGGCGGCGGTCGGAGGTGCCCGCGCCAACTGCGGTGCCGGCAGATGCCCGATCGAACTGAGTTTCTACGGCCCGCATTGCGGGGCGTTCGCGATTTCGGAAAAGTCATGGTCGCTGGTTCAGCGCGAAACCGTGGACAAGGCCAAGCTCGCCGCGCTTGACGAATGCGGCAAGGCTGGCAAGTCTTGCCGGATTATCGGTGCGGTGTGCGCCGACGGCTCCGGCCACACGCAATAATTTGAAGCCAGCAATTTGAAGCCAGCAATTTAAAGCCAGAATTTGGAGCCGGGAATTTGAAGCGGGACCCTTATGACAAGAGCTTTTCGGCAGCGGCGGAGTTGGCCCTAACGGCGCGTACCATATATGTGCGCTGCGGCGGCCGCTGGGTCGCGTCGAAACAGTAGCATCACTTTTTGTTGCGCATTTCAACAAACGCCGCTCGCTGCTTGCCGAAATGCGCCTTGCAGCGTGCCAAATAGTCGGAAAATAGCGGGCCCGAATTAAGCCCAATCCTCTCCGGAATTGCGGCCCATTGCCACCCTAGTCTTCGCTGAGATTAGCGGATCGTAATGTTGTGTTGTGTTGCGTTGCGTAAACCGGAGGTGCATATGGCAAACCGAACCGCAAGATGCGCGTTCGCGGTCTTCGCCAGCGTTGCCATAGGCACTCCGGTCACGATCGTCGCTTCCAGCTCGGCCCGCTCGGCCGACGACTGCCTTACCGAACCGCAGGGTCAAGCGCCGCAGGGCCAGCACTGGTTTTTCCGGACAGAGCACACCACCAAGCAGCATTGCTGGTATCTCCGGGACCAAAGCGAAAAGTCCGCGCAAACCGATTCATCTGCAGACGGAGCCGCTTCATCTGCTGACGCAGCGGCGCCCTCACAAGGTAACGAATCTGCCTCGTCGCTTTCGGCGACGGACGCCTACGCCGAACTGCCATCGCCGCGCCCGCGGGCCGAGCAAAACGGTGGCGCTTCCGCCGCGCGACGGGCGCCGGCCAACACATCGACCGCCGCAAACGTGAAAGACAATGCAACCCCGAGCACGACTGCGGCCGTCGACAGCGTATTTGGACCGCCACCGGTTTTGTCGGACTCATCGGCCACCCCACCGGAAGCATCCGCCGCGGAGGACACGAGCACGACGCCGGGGCCGGAAGCAGCGCCCGTGCCCGCAGCGCCGGCTCAGAAAGAGGTAGGCTCCCTTCAGATGCTGTTGCTGGTGATTTTCGGGGCGCTGACGCTGGCGGGACTGTCGGGAAGCCTCGTCTATCGGCTCGGCCGCGCGCGGCAAACAGCGAGAGCGGCGCAGCGACGGCGTGACATGTGGCGATCGGCGAATAGCTCGCGCCGCACGCCCTGGACGGATAGGCAAGCTCAAAATTTTGCCGCTCCTCGCGCCGATTTCGCCCATCGTCCCGATTCCCCCTCACGCGGCGACACCCGGGCCGGTGGTTTCGACGACAGACGGGCCGCTGCCATGGACGCAGGCGGCTTGGACGACAAGGTCGAACGTGTAGAAGCATTTCTCTCGCAGCTTTCCAAGCTGGCGGCGAGCGAGGCGCAGAGCCGGCCGTCGCGCCGGACCAGAGCACGATCCGACTAGACCCAATCGGATCATGATCTAGAGCCCCCGTTCCGATTGCATCGGAACGGCGGCTGTAGCTTTTGTTTTGACGCATTTTCTTTACGCGAACCGGCTCCACTTCGCTGGAAAACGCTCTAACGTCGGGCCGCTCTACTTCTTCTCCAGCTGTCGCTGCAGTTCGCGCACGAACGCCGTCAATCCGGTGCGGCGTTCGCGCTTCAGCCGCTCGGCCTTGAGGATCGACTGCACTTCGGCGAAGGCTTCATCGATATCGTGATTGATCACGATGTAGTCGTATTCCGCCCAGTGGCTCATTTCGTGGCTGGCGCGGCTCATCCGGCTCTGGATCACCGCGTGGGAATCCTGCGCGCGCGTGTGCAGCCGCTTCTCGAGGTCGGAGGCCGACGGCGGCAGAATGAACACGCTGACGACGTCGGCGCGCGCCTTCTCGCGCAATTGCTGGGTGCCCTGCCAGTCGATGTCGAACAGTACGTCCTGCCCCGCCGACAGCGCCGCCTCAACGGGCGCCCTTGGCGTGCCGTAGCGGTTGTCGAACACGGTGGCCCATTCCAGCAATTCCTGACGCTCCACCATCTGTTCGAAGCGTGACTTGTCAACGAACAGATAGTCGCGGCCGTCGACCTCGCCCGGCCGCTTCGCGCGCGTGGTCGCGGAGACCGACATTTTCAGCCCCGGCATCCGCTCGATCAAGAGGCGCGACAGCGTCGTCTTGCCCGCGCCCGATGGCGAGGACAGCACGAACATCAGGCCGCGCCGTTCAAGTCCTCCCATGCGGCGACCGTGAGCCATGGATCACTCCAAATTCTGTACCTGCTCGCGGAATTGCTCGACCACGTTCTTCATTTCCAATCCGGTATTGGTCAGTTCGATGTCGTTCGACTTGGAGCAGCAAGTGTTGACCTCGCGATTGAATTCCTGCGACAGGAAATCGAGCCGCCGCCCGATCGGACCGCCCTTGCCGATCATCTCGCGGGCCTGCGCGATGTGCGAGGCGATGCGGTCGAGCTCCTCGCGGATATCGGCCCTGGTCGCGATCATCAACGCTTCCTGGGTAAGCCGGTCGGCATCGAATCGGTCGGAGGTTTCCAACAGCGCCGCGATCTGCTCGGCAAGCCGCGCCCTGATCGCTTCGGGTTTTCGGCCAGGCGCCCCTTCCGCCCGCTTGGCCAAGGCCTCCAATTCGTCCATGCGCTGGGCGAGAATCTGCCCGAGCGCCACGCCTTCGCGCCGCCGCATCGCAACGAGGCTAGCGAGCGCCTCGTCGAACGCGGCGGTCGCCGCGGCTTGAGCAGCCTTGTCCTCTTCCGCGTCGCTTTCGGGCTCGACGACCTCGATGACGCCCTTGATCGCGAGCAGTCCGTCGATGCTCGGCGCCACCGCGTCGATCCTGCCGGCAAGGGAAGCTGCGACGTTCACGATCGCGGCCAGCACGTCCTCATTGATGCGCACGGTCGAGAGCGCGTTCGCCCGCTTGACGTTGAGATTGGCGTAGACCGTGCCGCGCGCCAACACCTCGCCGGCGCGCTTCTTGGCGATCGCCTCGAGTTCGTCCCATCCCGGCGGCAGCCGCAGCCGCAGGTCGAAGCCTTTGGCATTGACCGACTTCAACTCCCATTCGAAGGCGTAGGGTCCGCTCGCCCCGTGGCTGCGGGCAAAGCCGGTCATGCTCGACAGCGTCATGGCGTGGAATTTCTCCGGCGGAACGGGTGTGAGATTCGCAGGGCCCAACTGCGCGCGGACCATAAGACCTTTTCAGGAAAAGTGGAATCCGGTTCCTCAACCGGCGGTGGGTTTAACGCTCGCTATCGCTGAACCACCGGAGGCGTCGTTGTCGACTGCGCGGCCCCCTGGTGGCCCGGAGAGCGGGCCGGCTTTTTCGCCGCCGGCTTGCTCGGCGTCGTGGCGGTCGGGGTGGCGTCGGCGGGTGCGGACGCCGCCGCGGGCGGCGGATCGTCAGCCGGTTCGGCCGTGTCGTTCTGGATCTGCTTTTCCATCGCGCGGAGCTTGGCGACGTTCTTCTGATGCTGGTCGTAGGTCTCGGTGAAGGCGTGGCCGCCGGTGCCGTCGGCGACGAAGTAGAGATCGCGCGTGCGGGCCGGATTGGCGGCGGCTTCCAGCGAGGCACGGCCAGGGTTGGAGATCGGCCCCGGCGGCAGGCCGTCGATCACATAGGTATTGTAGGGCGACGGCTGGTTGATCTCGCTGCGCTTGATCGGCCGGCCCAGCGTACCCTTGCCGCCGACCAGCCCGTAGATGATGGTGGGGTCCGACTGCAGCTTGATCTTCTGCCGCAACCGGTTGACGAACACGGCCGCGACCCGGCTACGCTCGTCGGGTTTGGAGGTTTCCTTCTCCACGATGGAGGCCAGTGTCACCAGTTGTTCCGGAGTCTTGAGCGGAACATCCGGGCTGCGGTGCTCCCAAACCTCCGCCAGCACGCGTTTCTGCTCCCGTTGCATACGCTGGATCACCTGGTCGCGCGTGGTGCCACGGGGGAATTTGTAGGTTTCCGGCAACAGCGTACCCTCGCGCGGAATCTCACGCACCGAGCCGGTAAAAATATCGTTGTCGGTAAGCCGGGCCACGATCTGCTCGGAGGTCAGGCCTTCCGGAAGCGTCACGGAATGTTGCACCACCTTGCCATCGACCATGGTGCCGATGACATCGCGCAGGCTCGCATTCTTCTGGAACAGATATTCGCCCGGCTTCAGCTCGGAACGCGCCTTCAGCGCCAGCACGGCGCCGATGAAGGCCCAGCGATTGCTTTCGATCACGCCCTCGCGCTGCAACGTATCGGCGATGTCGGCCATGCCGGCGCGCGCAGGAACATTGACGATCTTGTCCTCCTGCAGCGGACCGGGCGCTTCGATGGTCTGCTTGCCGTAATAATATGCCGCACCGGCTCCGATCATCAGCGCCAGCACAATGGTGATGATGGCGTTGCCGACCACGACGAACGGATTGCGGGCGCGTTCCGAGCGCTTGGGCGGCGGAGGAACCTGCTCCGGCTCCAGCGCGGCGCGCGGGCTACGTGGCGAAATGGGCGGCCTCTCACTCATTGATCAACCTAAATCCTGTCGCTGTCGCCGTGGCCTTGCGCAGGGCTAGCGCAAGCGCCCGGTAGTCTACGCCCAACCCAACGATTCATCACCGAATGCGGCGAAACGGTGGATTTGCAGGCGTCTCAATTGGTCACGCGCCGGATGATCACGGAGGCGTTGGTGCCGCCGAAACCGAAGGAATTGGACAGCACGACGTTGATCTCGCGCCTGCGTGGTGTCTGCGGAACGAGATCGATCGCAGTCTGCACCGAAGGATGCTCTAAATTGATGGTCGGCGGAGCAATGTTGTCACGAATCGCCAAAATACTGAAAATCGCCTCGATCGCCCCCGCGGCCCCCAACAGGTGCCCGGTCGACGACTTGGTCGACGACATCGAAACCTTGGAAGCGGAGCTACCCAGAAGCCGCTCAACCGCGCCAAGCTCGATCTCGTCGCCGACCTGCGTCGAGGTGCCGTGCGCGTTAATATAGTCGATGTCGGAGGTCGTAATACCTGCGCGCTTCAACGCGGCAGCCATGCTGCGGAAGCCGCCGTCGCCATCGGGCGCCGGCGAGGTGATGTGATAGGCGTCGCCCGACAGCCCATAGCCTGTCACTTCCGCATAAATCTTCGCGCCGCGCGCTTTCGCATGCTCATACTCCTCGAGCACGACGATGCCGGCGCCCTCGCCCATCACGAAACCGTCGCGGTCCTTATCGTAGGGGCGCGAGGCTTTTTCCGGCGTGTCATTGAAGCCGGTCGACAGCGCGCGCGCCGCGCAAAATCCGGCCATTCCGATCCGGCTGATCGGCGATTCCGTTCCGCCGGCCACCATCACGTCGGCGTCGCCGAGCAAAATCAGCCGGCTCGCGTCACCGATCGCATGCGCGCCGGTCGAGCAGGCGGTCACCACTGCATGATTCGGCCCCTTGAGGCCGTGCGCGATCGAAACGTAGCCCGAGGCCAGATTGATCAGCCGCCCTGGAATGAAGAACGGCGACACCTTGCGTGGACCGCGTTCCTTCAGGAGCAGCGCGGTTTCGGCGATGCCGGAGAGGCCGCCGATGCCGGAGCCGATCATCGTGCCGCTGGCACAACGATCCTCTTCGGTCGCCGGATGCCAGTTGGCGTCATCGAGCGCCTGCCGAGCCGCGGCCATGGCGAAGATGATGAAATCGTCGACCTTGCGTTGATCCTTCGGCTCCATCCACTGGTCGGGATTGAAGGTACCGTCAGAGCCGTCGCCGCGCGGAACGATGCAAGCTATCTTGCTGGGCAGATCGGAGACATCGAAGCTTTCGATCTTCCTGGCGCCGCTTTCGCCGTTGAGGATGCGCTTCCAGGTCGGCTCGACGCCACAGCCGAGTGGCGACACCATGCCGAGGCCCGTGACGACAACCCGCCTCATATCCAGCTCTCCAGCCCGGAATCCGCGGCCTGCGCCAACAAGCCGGTGGACCGCTCGACCACGGTCCATCCGGCTTTTTCAGCGTCACGCAGGTCGTCAGCTCTTCGCGTTCTTTTCGAGGAATTTCGTCGCATCGCCAACGGTCAAAATCGTCTCCGCGGCGTCATCGGGAATCTCGCAACCAAATTCTTCTTCAAAAGCCATCACGAGCTCGACCGTATCGAGGCTGTCAGCGCCCAGGTCGTCAATGAAGCTCGCTTCGTCGACCACTTTTTCGGGTTCAACACCAAGGTGTTCGACCACGATCTTCTTAACCCGCTCGCCAATCTCACTCATCGCTCAACCTCGTGCTTGTTCCCTTGACCCGACCCCAGGATGATACGAGTCATCGTGGTCGTTAACTTCCTTCGCAATCGCGCATAAACTGATTTGGCCCGGTCGCATAGCCGACACGGGCCCGGCGAACGACGGCAAGCTCCGCCCCGCCAATATACAGGGTTTCCAAATCCTGCAATGGCGATCTTTGCCCCAGCCGTTGGTGGTCCCGTATCATACTTCAAAAGCCTTGACTACAAGCCCCGGATCGGTCCTCAAAACCGCCTTTCCGCCCGTGTCCCGGCGCCGCTCCCAGCGCCTCAGATCATGGCCATTCCGCCGTTGACGTGAATCGTCTGCCCCGTGACATAACCGGCCTCGTTGGAGCTCAGATAGACCGCCGCCGCGGCGATATCTTCTGGCGTCCCCAACCGCGCCGCCGGCACCTTGGCAAGAATGGATTCGCGCTGCTTCTCGTTGAGCGCGTCCGTCATCGGCGTCTTGATGAATCCCGGCGCGATGCAGTTGGCCGTGACGTTGCGCTTGGCGTATTCGGCGCCCAGCGTCTTGATCATTCCGATCAATCCGGCCTTCGACGCGGTATAATTGCCCTGCCCCGGATTGCCGGTGACGCCGACGACGGAGGTGATCGCGATGATGCGGCCGAAGCGCTTGCGCATCATCAGCCTGGTGGCGGCGCGGGCGAGACGGAAGGTCGCCGTCAGGTTGACGTTGATGACTTCGTCCCAGTCCTCGTCACGCAATTGCACGAATAGATTGTCGCGCGTGATGCCGGCATTGGCGACGAGAATGTCGACCTGACCCATGGCCGCTTCCGCCGATGGCACCAGCGCCTCGACCGCGGCCGAATCGGCCAAGTTGCAGGGTAGGACGTGGGCGCGGTTTCCCAACTTGCCCGCGAGCGTGTCCAGCGCCTCGCGCCGCGTGCCCGAGATCGCAACGGTCGCGCCCTGCGCATGCAGCGCCTGCGCGATCGCGCCGCCGATGCCGCCGGTCGCGCCGGTGACGAGCGCCGTCCTGCCAGTCAAATCGAACATCGAACTCTCCCCTCGACCGCTTCAGGCCGAATGCGCGGCCGCCAATGCATCCTTCGCCGCGGCAAGGTCGTTAGGTCCCCCGACCGAAATACCGACCGCGCCATCGGCGATGCGCTTGACCAGCCCGCTCAGCACCTTGCCGGCGCCGATCTCGAAAAAACGGGTGACGCCGTGGCTTGCCATATAGGCGACCGACTCGCGCCAGCGCACCGTGCCCGTGACCTGTTCGACGAGGCGGCGGCGGATCTCCTCGGGATCGGTAATCGCCGAGGCCAATACGTTCGACACCAGCGGTGAAGCCGGTTTCCTGATCGCGACGTCGGCAAGCGCTTTCGCCATCACGTCGGCGGCCGGCTGCATCAGCCTGCAATGGAACGGCGCCGACACCGGCAGCAGCATCGCACGCTTGGCGCCCCTCAGCTTGGCGATTTCCACCGCGCGATCGACGGCAGCCTTGTCGCCGGAGACCACGACCTGTCCGCCGCCATTGTCGTTGGCGGCCTGGCAGACCTGGCCCGCCGCTGCTTCGTTGGCGACCGCGACCGCCGTGTCATAGTCGAGACCGAGTAGCGCAGCCATCGCGCCGGCCCCGACCGGAACCGCCTTCTGCATGGCAAGCCCACGGGTGCGCAACAGTCGGGCGGTGTCCGAAATGCTCAGGCTGCGCGCAGCGGCCAACGCCGAATATTCGCCGAGCGAGTGCCCGGCGACATAGGCCGCGTCCCGCTCGACAGAAAAGCCGGCCTCGCTCTCCAGCACGCGCAAGGCGGCGATCGAGACCGCCATCAGCGCCGGTTGGGCGTTTTCGGTCAGCTGCAATGTCTCGGCCGGACCATCCCAGATGATGGCCGTCAGCCTTTCGCCGAGCGCCGCGTCGACCTCGTCAAATACCGCCCGCGCCACTGGGAAAGCCTCGGCGAGCGCCTTGCCCATCCCGACCGCCTGGGAACCCTGCCCCGGAAAAGTGAATGCTGCCGTCATCGGCGCTCCCCGAACGACCCGAAAATCGATAAAAGTTTGGCCGAAAGACACCGCGCGGGACGGTCATGTCAAGCCGCCGGGGCGATTCCGGAGCAAACAACCAGTTCTTGCGGCCGCTTTTCCTTGCCATGGCGCGCAAAATCCGTATAAACCGCGCCATCCGTGGATCCCGGCCGGGAGCTGAACGGACGGTCTCAGCAATCTCACCTTATTTCAGGCGAAGTTGATGTGGCAGGGCCAGTCGGCCCGTCGTCCCGTGTTTCCGCCTTCTGAGCTTGACTTCCGAGTCCTTTCCGAAGGCCTCGAAGGGCTTGACGCCGGGCGCCGCGCCAACACTAGGAAAGGACCATCATGCCTCTTTATGAGCATGTATTTCTCGCGCGTCAGGATGCGAGCACCCAGCAGGTCGAAGAACTGACCACCCAGATGACCGGCATTGTCGAGCAGGCCGGCGGCAAGATCACCAAGACCGAGAACTGGGGCGTGCGTTCGCTGACCTACCGCATGAACAAGAATCGCAAGGCGCATTTCGTGCTGCTCAACATCGACGCCCCGTCAGCGGCGATCGCCGAGATCGAGCGGCAGGAGCGGATCAGCGAAGACGTGATCCGTTACTTGAGCGTTCGCGTCGACGAGCACGAGGAAGGCCCCTCGGCGATGATGCGCAAAGCCGACCGTGACCGCGAACGCGACGATCGCGGCGGCGGTTTCCGTGGCGACCGCGACGGCGGCTTTCGCGGCGATCGTGACGGCGGCGGCTTCCGCGGCGACCGCGGCCCGCGCCGCCCGCGCGAAGATGTCGACGCAGCGGAAGAGGAGTAAGACCAATGGCCGAAGCCGGTGCACGCCGTCCGTTTTTCCGCCGTCGCAAGACCTGCCCGTTCACGGGTCCAAACGCGCCGAAGATCGACTTCAAGGATTCCAAATTGTTGATGCGCTACGTCTCCGAGCGCGGCAAGATCGTGCCGAGCCGCATCACCGCGGTCTCCGCCAAGAAGCAGCGCGAACTCGCGCGCGCCATCAAGCGCGCCCGCTTCCTCGGCTTGCTGCCTTACGTCATTCGATAACGAGCATGATCCGGAAAAGTGGGTACCGGTTTTCCGAATAAGATCATGCTCAAATAAAAAATTTCGATCGGCTGCGTCGCTGCCGCCGATCGCTTCATCTTCATAAGGCTTCCGGGTCGTCCGGTTGCCGATGGTTGGGGCTCTGAAAAGAACCTCTAACCGCTCGAAAGGAGCGGGACAGCTGATGGTCGCGATCGTATTCATTGCCCTTGCCGCCGGCTGCGCGTCGGCCTTGATGTTCGCCTCGATCATTTCGGGCGCGCTGATCTCGCTGCTATTGTTCTACCTGGCGCCGCTGCCCTTGATGGTGGCGGCGATCGGATGGGGACCGCTCGGCGCGAGCATCGGCGGCATCGCGGCGGCCTGCGGCCTGGGCGGGATCTTCGGACTTTCCTATGGCATCGCCTATGCCGTCACGGTTGCCCTGCCCGCCTGGTGGCTCGGACACCTCGTGCTGCTCGGCCGCCCGGTGGCCCCGGTCGGATCGCCAACCAATGACGCCGCGCCGGCCGCGCCGGATATCGAGTGGTACCCGGTCGGACGACTGCTGGTCTGGATATCGGGCTTTGCGATCCTGACTACGTTCGCAGCGCTACTCACCCTCGGCACCGATGCGGCGACCATCACCGGCAAGTTGCAGCGCGGCTTGCTGCGCATCATCGGCCCGCATGGCGAAGCGCCGTCCGGCGAGATCGAGCAATGGGTCGATGTGGTGGTCACCATCGCGCCGGTGGCTGCGTCGGTCATGGCGATGCTGACACTGACGCTGAACCTTTGGCTCGCCGCAAAAATCACGGCAACGTCGGGGCGGCTGCAGCGCCCGTGGCCGGATATGAGGACCGCGGCGCTACCTCCGATGACGCTGGTCGTGCTGTGCGTGGCGATCGGATTTTGCTTCGGCGGCGGGCTCGTCGCGGTGCTGGCCGAGATCGCAACCTCGGCGCTGATGATGGCCTACGCGCTCACCGGTTTTGCGGTGCTGCACACGCTGACGCAGGCGCTGCGAAGCCGCGCCTTCTGGCTCGGTTCGACCTACGCGCTCGTGGTGCTGTTCGGCTGGCCGGTGCTGGCGATGGCGGTGCTCGGGCTTGCCGATGCCGTGTTCGGCTTTCGCCTACGCTACCTGCGGCAGCGGCCGCCGCCGCTGCCCGCCCCCTGAAAAGCAATCCCTCAACCGAAACCGCTTGTCACGTCAAAGGAGAACTCAAATGGAAGTCATTTTGCTGGAGCGCGTCGCCAAGCTCGGTCAAATGGGCGAAGTCGTGAAGGTCAGGGACGGGTTCGCCCGCAATTTCCTGTTGAAGCGCGGCAAGGCGCTGCGCGCCACCGCCGATAACCGCGCCAAGTTCGACGGCATGAAGGCCGAGCTCGAGGTGCGCAACCTGCAGGCCAAGGGCGAAGCCAGCAAGGTGGCGGAGAAGATCGATGGGCACGCTGTCGTGATCATCCGCCAGGCCTCCGAAACCGGCCAGCTGTTCGGCTCGGTCTCGGTGCGCGACATCGTCACGGCGCTTGCGGCCGACGGCGTCACCATCAGCCGGACGCAGGTCTGGCTCGACGCGCCGATCAAGACGATCGGCCTGCAGAAGGTGACGATCGCCGTCCATCCCGAGGTCGAGACCTCCATCACCGTGACGGTCGCTCGCAGCGCCGACGAGGCTGAGCGCATCAAGCGCGGCGAGGATATCACGACCCGTCAGGAAGATCAGGACGCCGCCGCCGAAGCGCTTGCCGCCGCCGGCGAATTCTTCGATCCGGAAGCCGAGCACGACGAGGTCGCGCAGCCGGCGCCCGCCGAAACTGAGAAGTAATTTCGCAAGCCCGCGGCGCTTCCGGCGTCTCCGGGCCCGGCCGTCTAAAGCATTTTCCAGCAAAGCGGACCCCGGTTCGCTGTCGAGGAAAACGCGTCAAAACAAAAAGCGAGAGCCTCCGTTCCGATTCAATCGGAACGGAGAAGGCTCTCTAGGCCGACCTTGAACGCTTGGGCCGGATTCTTTCGTTCAGCATTGCAATCAATGCCAACGCCGTCGCGATGCCGTTTCCAGGGAAGCGCCCAACCCGCGCGCTAGCGGACACCGCGCGTCTCGGAAAGCTATTGCGAAATCGGCGGCGCCGGCGGTCCGGCTGGGGCGACGGGAGGCAACGGCGGCACCGAGGCCGCGGTCACTGGCGGTGTGGACATCGTTGACACGGCCGCCGGCTCCGACCCACCGCTTGCAGAGGCCGCCGACACCGCAGCAGCCGTGGTTGCGGGCGGCGCGGGTGTAACTGGAGGAACCGGATCGGGCCGCAGGGTCGATGTCTCGCCACCGCTCTCCCCCGGAGGTTCAACCTTGGCGGATTGGGACGGCGCCTCGCCGGCTGGCTTGGCCTCCTCGGGCTTACCTTCCTCCTTCGCGGCGGCCTCACTCTTGGGCGGCTCGTTAATCAAAGGCTCCTCGGCCTTCGGCGGCTCTTCCGCGCCGGGCTTGCCGCGCTTGCTGAGCCGCTGCTTGGCCGACAATTTGCGCCCATCGGGACCGCGCTCGCCGGCCGCCTGCGCCGGAGACTGGCCGTCCAAATCCGGCTTTGCGCCCTCGGGCGTCTCCGCCGGCCGCGCCAGGCGCTTGCGGCCTTGCAGCCCCTCATTCTCCGGCCTCGCGGCCTGCTTCGGCTCCTGCTTGGGCTCAGCCTCGGGCTTGACTGCCTGGCTTTCAGTTCCGGGGCGAAGCCTTCGACCAAAACGATCGACCTGCTCGGGCCTGGGTTCCTGTTTGGCTTCTTTGGCGCCTTCCTTCCCTCCCTCCTTGGCTCCTTTGGGCTGCCCTCCGCTGATGCGGGTGTCGGTCGCCCCATTGGAGATCAAATAGGCGGCCAGGACGCCTGCCATTGCCGGGCTGGTTGTATAGTGCTGGCGCAGGAAGCCCGGCAGCGATCCTGGCGCCACCGTCTTCAGCAGGCCCCGCGAGCCCTTGTGGCAGGCCGTGCAGGTGTCCGCGAAAATCTGGGAGGGGCTCTTGCCGGCCTCGAGGTTTTCTTGCGCCTGCGCCCGCTCTGCCGCGCAGAAGCCGATTAGAAGCATCACCGTCGCTAAACTGAGCGCTCGGTTCAACATTCTCGTTCTCCAGACGCGGGAATCGCTCGCAAGCCCGATTTCGGTACTCGGCGGCGGTCACCTTTTAGCCGATTATCGCGCGAATGGAAGCGCGCATATCGCACACCTGTTTGAATGCGATATTTCGGAATATCCGCTTTGTCTGCAACGCAGTAGCGCGCGCATTTCAAGCCGACTATGATCAATTCTAAGTGCACGGGAACTAATCCGTTCCGCGGGCGTCGAGGTGTAAGGGCCGGGAAAGGTAGCTTCTCACGGGATCGCTGGTTTGGTGGTTTCGATGGATCGTTTGTTGCGTAGTTTCTTGCGTAGGTTCATTCGCCGTGGGTCGATGACGTTTACGACCGCGAGCGGCGACAAATATACCTGCGGCGACGGAACCGGCGAGGCGGTTCGCGCCCGTTTCCTGACAGCCGACGCCGAACGCAGGGTTCTGTTGAACCCCGAGCTTGCGCTCGGCGAAGTCTACATGGAGGGCAGCTTTGTCATCGAGCAGGGCTCGATCGCGGATGCGCTTGCCATTCTGATGGGACAGCCGGATGCGTTGCCGACCTGGGCCAAGCCGCATTGGTGGGCACGCTTTCTGATCAGGCGCATCAGGCAGTTCAATCCGCGCAGCCGATCGAAGGACAATGTCGCGCACCACTACGATCTCGACGGGCGCCTCTACTCGCTGTTTCTCGATTCCGACAAGCAGTATTCCTGCGCGTATTTCGAGACGCCGGATGCAAGCCTTGACGACGCCCAGCTCGCCAAGAAGCGCCACCTCGCCGCAAAGCTTGCGATAGGGCGCGGCGACCGCGCGCTCGACATCGGCTCGGGCTGGGGCGGCCTTGGCCTCTATCTCGCCGAGATCGCCGGCGCCGACGTCACCGGCATCACGCTGTCGACCGAGCAATTGCAGGTCTCGAACGCCCGCGCTGCGGAGAAGAACCTGTCAGGTTCGGCTAAATTCCTGCTGCAGGACTATCGCGACATCGAAGGTCCCTTCGACCGCATCGTATCGGTGGGCATGTTCGAACATGTCGGCGTCAATTCCTACGATATCTTTTTCAAGCGCTGTGCCGAACTGTTGACCGACGACGGCGTCATGATGCTGCATTCGATCGGCCGTTCGGAAGGCCCCGACGCCACCAATCCCTGGATCGCGAAATACATCTTCCCGGGCGGCTACATCCCGGCCCTTTCCGAAGTGCTGCCGGCGATCGAGCGTTCCGGTCTGTTGGTGTGCGACATCGAGATCTTGAGGCTACACTACGCCGAGACGCTGAAAGCCTGGCGCGAACGCTTCATGGCGCGGCGCGAGGAGGCCGTGCAGCTCTATGACGAACGCTTCGCGCGGATGTGGGAGTTCTACCTGGCAGCGTCCGAAATGTCGTTCCGGAAGCAGAACATGATGAACTTCCAGATCCAGCTTGCCAAACGCCAGGGCGTGGTGCCGATGACGCGCGACTACGTCGCACGCGAGGAGGCACGGCTGCGCGGCCTGGAGCACGGCAGCCGGCCGAGGCTGAAAATCGCCGGCGAATAGGTCTTCGCGTCAGTTGCGCAGGCTGAACGGCGAGGCGCCGAAGGGATAAGGCGATGCCGGCCGGGAAAGCTGGGCGCGCACCCGAGACAGGATCGCTTGCTCGCAGGGAAACGCGCGGATTTCCGGGCGCGAGGCCTGTTCCATGGCGTCGACGAGCATTGACAGCCAAATTCGGCTGTCGTGCCCGGATTGCCATGAATGAAGCTGCTGACCCATCGCTTTACCTAAATCGGCTTTCCACAGCGCTTCGGTTAAAAAAATCGGCCAAATGTGATCGACTTCACAGAAGACTTCGCCGCGGGTTCCTAAAGTTCCGGAATGACCGGGAACACAAGCCAACCGAGCTTGGATCTGATGGACGACCTCCGCACCGATTACGCCCTGATCGCGATCGGCGTGGGAGCCGCCTTGGCGGCGCTGTTCTACCTGCTGCTGACCTGACAGGGCTCGACTCAACCCAGTTGGAGTGAGTACGCCCGGGAGAGCGAAAGGTTCAGCGGACTCCCTGATTCTTTTTGGCTTTCCGTCTGCCGGCCCGATGCGGTGCGAAATTCCTGCAAAAACCCGTCAAGCGCGGCGCGCGCGCCGGATCAAGATTAACACACCTCGTTGTGTGAATCGGGCATAAGCTCAGTGCCCGCTTTCGTTCGGGCTAAGAGCGGCGCTTTATCGCGACCCCGCTTAGAAAATCCCAACAACGACCAAACCCGGCGCTCAGATTACTCATGGCTCTCCCTGATTCGAACGTCCTCAAGCTTGCTCCCGACGCGTCCGCTCCGGCCTATCGCAGCGCACCGCACAATATCGAGGCGGAGCAGAGCCTGTTGGGAGCGATCCTGGTCAACAACGACGCCTTCTACCGGGTGTCGGACTTTCTTGAGCCCAAGCACTTCTTCGAACCGCTGCATCTGACCATTTACGAGACTGCCAGCAGCCTGATCCGGATGGGCAAGGTCGCCACCCCGGTCACCTTGAAGACGTTCCTGCCCGCCGAAACCGACATCGGCGGCATGACCATCGGCCAATACCTCGCCCGCCTCGCCGCCGAAGCGACCACCATCATCAACGCCCAGGATTACGGCCGGACGATCTATGAATTGTCGCTGCGCCGCGATTTGATCGGCATCGGCGAGGACATGGTCAACGTGGCCTACGACGCGCCGGTGGATTTCGCGCCGCGGGCGCAGATCGAGGATGCCGAGCGCAGGTTATACGAGCTGGCGGAAGCCGGCCGCTACGACGGCGGCTTCCAGCGCTTCGCGCAGGCCCTGACGGTCGCGGTCGACATGGCGGCCAAAGCGTTCCAGCGCGACGGCAAGCTGTCGGGCATTGCCACCGGGCTTGCGCGATCTCGACACCAAAGATGGGCGGCCTGCAGTCAATCCGACCTGATCATCCTCGCCGGCCGTCCGGGCATGGGCAAGACCGCGCTCGCCACCAACATCGCCTATAACATCGCCAAGGCGCACCGCGCCGAAGTTCAGCCCGACGGCACCATGAAGTCGGTCAATGGCGGCATTGTCGGCTTCTTCTCCTGCGAAATGTCGGCCGAACAGCTCGCCACCCGTATCATCGCCGAACGCACCGGCATCCCGTCGAGTTTGATCCGCCGCGGCGGCATCAGCGAGACCGATTTCGAGAAGATCCGCGACTACTCGATCGAGCTGCAGTCGCTGCCGTTCTATGTCGACGAAACCGGCGGCCTGTCGATCTCGCAATTGACCGCGCGGGCGCGGCGGCTGAAGCGGCAGAAGGGCCTCGACGTAATCGTGATCGACTACATCCAGCTGCTGCAGGGTTCGGGCAAGCGCGGCAATGACAACCGCGTGCAGGAAGTCACGGAGATCACCACCAGCCTGAAGGCGCTGGCGAAGGAACTCAACGTTCCCGTGATCGCGCTTTCGCAGCTGTCGCGTCAGGTCGAAAGGCGACGACAAGCGTCCGCAACTGTCGGACCTGCGCGAATCCGGCTCGATCGAGCAGGACGCCGACGTTGTGATGTTCGTGTTCCGCGAGGAATATTACCTCGCCAACAAGGAACCCCGCGCTCGGCACGCCGGAATACGAGAAATGGCAGACTCGAAATGGATCGCGGTGCACGGCAAGGCCGAAGTCATCATCGGCAAGCAGCGCCACGGCCCGACTGGCACGGTCGAACTGCAATTCGACGCCGCGGTGACGCGGTTCGGCGATCTCAACCATGACGGCCATTTGCCGGATCGGACTTATTGATGGCTTGTTGATGGCTCTGCGGGTTGAACCCGCCCGCCGCCGCGCGTAAAACGGCTGGGCCATGGACATCGCCTCCGACCCGAAGCCGATACCGACACCGGCAAGCTCGCTGCTCTCGCCTGAAGCAAACCAGGCGGCGGCGCTTGCCGCGGCGAACGGCATCTTGACCGTCGATCTCGACGCTCTCGTCGCGAACTGGCGCAAGCTCGAGAAGACCGCGGTGCCGGCCGAATGCGCTGGCGTCGTCAAGGCAAATGCCTATGGCTGCGGCACCGAACCGGTCGCCCGGGCGCTTGCCGCGGCCGGCTGCAAGACCTTCTTTGTTGCAACCCTCGACGAAGCGCGCGCCGCGCGCGCGGCGGTGCCGCAGGCCACCATCTACGCCCTCAACGGCTTCTTCCAGAACACCGGCGACGCCTACGCCAAGATCGACTGCAAGCCGGTGATCGGCGATCTCAACGAGCTTGCCGAGTGGGACGTGTTTTGCCGGCGCTCCGGCTGGTACGGCGGTGCTGCCATCCATATCGACACCGGCATGAACCGGCTCGGGCTGACGGTCACGGAGGCGCAGGGCCTCATCCCCCGCATCAATGCCGGCGACCACGGCATTGCGCTGGTCATGAGCCACCTCGTCTCCGCCGAACACCTCAACAGCCCGGTCAATGCGCGACAGCTTGCGGCCTTCCGCGAGATCGCAAGCCTGTTTTCCGGCGTGCCGGCTTCGCTAGCGAATTCGTCCGGCATTTTTCTCGGCGCGCCGTTCCAGTTCGACCTGGTGCGGCCGGGTGCTGCACTCTACGGCGTCAACCCGACGCCGGAGGCCGACAACCCGATGCAGCCGGTCGTCGATCTCAAGGCGCGCATCGTGCAGATCCGCAATATCGATCGCGGCGACACCGTCGGCTATGGCGGCACCTGGACCGCGCGGCGGCCGACCAGACTGGCGATCGTATCCACAGGCTATGCCGACGGCTATTTCCGCGCGGCGAGCGCCAATGACGGCACCCGCGGCGCCGAAGTCGTCGTTGCCGGCAAACGCTGCCCGATCGCGGGCCGCATCTCGATGGACCTGATCGCGGTCGACATCACCGACCTGCCCGCCAACGCCGCGCGGCGCGGCCACATGGTGACGCTGATTGGCGAGGGCATCACGGTCGACGAGCTCGCGCATCATTTCGGCACTATCGGCTATGAGGTGCTGACCAGCCTGGGCAGGCGTTACGCGCGCGTCTACAAAGGCGGCGCAGCCACCGACGCAGCCGAGCCTCCCGCCGCTGCCGCGAGCTGACGCGGATGCCGGCTATTTCTTCCTGCTATCCAGCGCTTTCTTGCAGCTGTCGCTGAGCTGGTCATGCTGCTTGTTCAGGCAGGCAACGATGCGGCCGCCACCGGGCGCAGTCCCCGCGCAGAACTTTTCATAATCGGCCTTGCAGGCGCCTCGCTGATCGGCGGTCGGGGTTTGCGCAATGGCCGCGCCGGAGAATCCGATTGCGCAGACGATGATAGCGAGCCGTAATGTCGACATGAGACCTCCGATGCGAGAACGGCTCATCTCTACATGAAGATTGCGACGTTCAACATCAACAATATCAACCGTCGCCTGCCCAATCTGCTGCGTTGGATGCGCAGCACAAAGCCCGACATCGTCTGCCTGCAGGAGCTGAAAGCCACGGATGCCGAATTTCCGGTTTCCGCGATCGAAAAGGCCGGCTATCACGCGGTCTGGCGCGGACAGAAAACCTGGAACGGCGTCGCCATCCTCTCGCGCAAGGCGGCTCCGGTCCTGACACGGACGGCACTGCCCGGCGACCGCGACGATCGCGAGGCGCGCTACATCGAGGCCGCCGTCTCCGGCATCATCGTCACGAGCCTCTATCTCCCGAACGGCAATCCGCAGCCGGGGCCGAAATTCGACTACAAGCTCGATTGGCTGAGGCGGCTGCGGTTGCACGCGGCAAAACTCCTGAAGCAGGATCTGCCGGTGGTGCTGGCCGGCGACTACAACGTCGCCCCGACCGAGCTCGACATCTATCCGACGCGATCATGGGACAAGGACGCGCTGATCCAGCCGAAGAGCCGCGCCGCGTTCAAGTCGCTCGTGGCGCAAGGCTGGACCGATGCGGTACGAACGCTGCACCCATCCAAGCCGATGTACACGTTCTGGGACTACAAGCGAAATCGATGGCAGCGCGATGCGGGCTTGCGGCTCGATCATCTCCTGCTCAGTCCGGCGCTCGTCCCACGCCTCGCCAAGGCCGGCATCGACCGCGAAGTTCGCGATGAAGAAGGCGCCAGCGACCACGCACCAGCCTGGATCGTGCTGCGTTAGAGCGTTTTCGAGTGAAGTGTGCCCCGGTTCGCGTAAAGAAAACGCGTCAAAACAAAGAGCTGGAGCCTCCGTTCCGATTCAATCGGAACGGAAAAAGGCTCTACACCGGCGTCAGCCGTTTTGCGTTGGCGGCAACGTGTTCGCGGTATCGGCCGACGATGGAAGCAGCCGTCGCGCCGGTAAACCAGCTCATGCCGGCCTCAATCGCCGCATAAAACTTTTCGTTCACCATCAGGCGGGCTTCTTGCTCGGCGTCTCCGCCGCCGCCGGCAAATATCTCAAGCCGCAGCCGCACCACTTCGCCGGCTTCCATCGCCAGCATCGCGCCTGCGAACCACGGAAAGCCGTCATCGGAGCCGGTCAGGACCGCGTGGCGGTCGAGGGCAGAAAAGGGATGTTCGTTCATCGTCGCGTTCCTCAAATTCTTTGAATGCGCCGATGCTAGGCATACGCCTCAAATTTTAACGATCAGGCGGCGCGACCTTCCGCATTTTTGCCCTCGCCGGCACCCCGGCTTAACCAAGATGCCGTTTGTCGCCCTTGAGCCGGCCTCACCACAAATTCTTGCCGTCGATCACCGTTACCGGCACGGCGTCGAGATCGAAATCATCCAGCAGCCGCGAATTGACGCCGACGCGCGGATTGTCGAAATCGGGCTTGCCCGTCGACCAGTCCGGCGACTTCGGAATAGGTGCCGCAACCGCAATCGGCACAGAAATGATGTTTGACGGTACGGCTGCCCCATCGATAAGTCGCGACTTTCTCCAGGGGGGTGGTCAGGCGAAACTGTGCCGGCGTGTAGTACGCCCACAGCGCGCCGCGCTTCGAACAGAGCGAACACGTGCAGCGCGTCACGCCCGTGGGCGCCTCGCTCACTTCAAACTGCGTGTTGCCGCAATGGCAGCTTCCCTTGATCGCCACGATACGCTCCTTTCCGAATGATTGACATCGCAAGGTCGTACCCTGGGCCTGCTGCCAACATACTGTCAGCAGCGGGCAAGCTCCCGCGCGCACCGTGATTGGGGAGGCCCCGGCGTCGATCGGCCGCGAGAAGGCGTCAGCCCTGCCGTGGCGCTCGCCAGACCTCTTCCAGGTCCGTCCAACGCTCGGGCAGCCCTTCGGTCAACTTGGCGGTTCCACCGCAGACCGGCAGGTGAACGACCAGGGTCGCCCAATCGGCTAACCCGTCTCGCGGCGTCAGATTGCGCAACAGGATTTCGTCCCGGGTGCGCCGGACTTCCCTGAATTCGTAATTGGAGGCGACGGCGTCAGGCGCGTATTCGTGCCAGACGGCGCCCTCTTTCTTGAAATCGCTCTGCGTGCCGCGATAGGTGTCCGCATAGGTGAGGCAATCGGGAAGATTGAGCGTTTTCAGGACCACCGGAACGACGCTGCTGGTGGCGCCGATCACGGTGCTGACCGTGGTCACCACGCCAACCAGCAAAGCAAATATGCTCGGTTTTACCCAGCTCAAATACGTCGTGAGAAATGTACGCGCTTGCTCCATGATTGCGGCCTCCGTTGATACGGCAACCAGCGTTGGAGGGGTAACCCCGCCGATCGCCTTAACCAGCCAAAATCCGGTTGGACCACCTCAGCCTTGCAGAAATCGGACAGCGCGAGTGTGAGCCAGCTCACAACGTGAGATCATTTGCGAGAATCGACCGGGCATGTTCCGGTTTGGACTTCAGCACCCCGTCGCTTCTGAGAGTTGCCATTCTTGGGCTTCCTTTTCGTCCTCACGGTCGGCCTCGTCGCCGGCACCATTTCCGGCATCGTCGGCACCGGTTCGTCGATCATGCTGATGCCGGTCCTGGTCTATGAATACGGGCCGAAGCAGGCGGTGCCGATCATGGCGGTCGCCGCCGTGATGGCGAATTTTTCGCGCATTCTCGCCTGGTGGCGCGAGGTCGACTGGCGCGCCTGCGCGGCCTATTCGGTAACCGGCATTCCGGCCGCTGCCCTGGGCGCGCGAACCCTGCTGGCGCTGCCCTCGCACGCTGTCGATATCGCAATCGGCGTGTTCCTGATCGCGATGGTGCCGCTGCGGCACTGGCTGGCGCGGCATCGACTGAAATTATCGCTCTGGCATCTTGCGCATCGGCGGCGCGGTGATCGGCTATCTCACCGGCATCGTGGTGTCGACCGGGCCCTTGAGCGTGCCGCTGTTTCTTGTTCTACGGCCTCACCAAAGGCGCGTTTCTTGCGACCGAAGCCGCAAGCTCGCTCGGCCTCTATTTCTCCAAATCGGTGACCTTCGAGCGCTTCGGCGCGCTGACGCCGGATATCGCGCTGAAGGGCCTGATCGCCGGCGCCTCGCTGATGTCGGGCGCCTTCATCGCCAAGCGCTTCGTGCTGCACCTCAAACCCGAGTTATTCCGGCTGGTGATGGACGCTATCATGCTCGCGGCCGGACTTTCGATGCTGGCCAACGCGATTTGGAGCACGCCGGCTGGTTAACGTGGGGCATCCGCAGGGCGCGCCGGGTCGGCCAATGCACGCTGCAACAGAAAGTGTTCCGCAGGCTTCGATGGTGCCGGTGCATTTTGCAGCCGGCCCGCTTATCAAGCGTGCGACGTGAGCGATTGGCTGGAATCGAAACCGTGGGCGCATTGATTTTCGACTTCGACGGTGTGATCGCCGACAGCGAAGCGATCGCCAATACGGTTCTGGCGGAAATCGTCACCGAACTCGGTCATTCGACCACGCTCGACCAAGTCGCTTGCGCGCTATTCCGGCCGAAGGTGGGACGAAGTCATGGCCGAGATCGAATCGGCCATTGGAAGGCCGCTGCCTGCGGATTTTTCCAGCGCGCTCAAGCGTGCGACGCTGGACCGCTTCCGGACCGATTTGAAGGAAGTGAGCGGGGCCGGCCGTTTCATCAAACGATTTTCCGAGCTTCCCCGATGCATCGCATCGTCCAGTTCGCTCGATCGTCTGCAGCTGTGCCTTTCGGTGCTGGCGTTGGAGACGGAATTCGGCGGTCACGTTTTCAGCGCCGATATGGTCGCACGCGGAAAACCCCATCCGGACATTTTTCTATTTGCCGCGGGCAGGCTCGGCGTAAGCCCGGACCAATGCCTCGTGATCGAGGACAGCGCGAACGGGGTCAAGGCAGCCGTCGCGGCGGGAATGACGGCCGTCGGACTGTGCGCCGCCAGCCATATTCGCGCCGGCCACGACCTGAAACTGCGCGACGCAGGCGCCGCGCATCTGGCGCATTCGTGGGCGGACGTCGAGCACTTCGCACTGCAGTTTTTTGACATGCCAGGCTGATTTTCCGGTCGACCCGGACGGGTTTCGGCGTGCCATGGCTTTCCATGCTATGGATGAAACCTTCTCAATCCAAGCGACTCACCCCCACATGGCCAAATCCGCGCTTTCCTTCGTCTGCCAGAACTGCGGCGCGGCCTATAACCGCTGGCAGGGCAAGTGCGAGGCCTGCGGCGAATGGAATACGCTTGCAGAGGAGGATACGACCGGCGCCACCGCGATGCCGGCCTCGATCCGCTCCAGGCGCAAGGGCCGCAAGTTCGCGCTGGAAAGCCTGACCGGCAAGAGCCATGAGGCCCCTCGCCTGCCTTCCGGCATGGCGGAGCTCGACCGCGTCACCGGCGGCGGTTTTGTCCGCGGCTCGGTGCTTCTGGTCGGCGGCGATCCCGGCATCGGCAAATCGACGCTGTTGACGCAAGCGACCAGCCTGCTCGCCCGCGCCGGGCATCGCGCCGTCTATATATCAGGCGAAGAGGCGGTCGCGCAGGTTCGTCTGCGCGCCGAGCGCCTCGGGCTTGCCGACGCGCCGGTGCAGTTGGCCGCCGAAACTTCCGTCGAGGACATCGTCTCGACCTTGTCGGACGGCGCGGTGCCGCGGCTGATCGTGATCGATTCGATCCAGACCATGTGGACCGACACGGTGGAATCCGCGCCGGGCACGGTGACGCAGGTGCGCGCGTCGGCGCAGGCGCTGATCAGGTTCGCCAAGAAGTCGGGCGCTGCGATCATCCTGGTCGGGCATGTGACAAAAGACGGCCAGATCGCCGGCCCCCGCGTGGTCGAGCACATGGTCGATGCGGTGCTGTCGTTCGAGGGCGAAGGCTCGCAGCAATTCCGAATCCTGCGCGCGGTGAAGAACCGCTTCGGGCCGACCGACGAGATCGGCGTGTTCGAGATGACGGGCCTCGGCTTGCGCGAGGTCTCCAACCCCTCCGAACTGTTCCTGTCCGAGCGCGATCTCGGCAGTCCGGGCACCGCGGTGTTCGCCGGTATCGAAGGAACCCGCCCGGTACTGGTCGAATTGCAAGCGCTGGTGGTGCCGACCTCGCTCGGCACGCCGCGGCGGGCGGTGGTGGGCTGGGACCCGAGCCGGCTGTCGATGGTGCTGGCGGTATTGGAAGCCCATTGCGGCGTAAAACTATCGGGCCACGACGTCTATCTGAATGTGGCCGGCGGCCTGCGCATCCAGGAACCGGCGGCCGACCTTGCCGCCGCCGCCGCCCTGGTCTCGTCGCTGGTCAACGCGCCGCTGCCGACGGATGCGGTCTATTTCGGCGAGATTTCGCTCTCCGGCGCGGTCCGGCCGGTCGCGCAGACGTCAGCCCGGCTGAAGGAAGCGGCCAAGCTCGGCTTTGGCAGCGCGATCCTGCCCGAATCGGCCCGCGGCGAAGCTGGCGGCGATGCCGGTCTTTCGCTGAGTTCCGTCGGTTCCTTGAGCACGCTCGTTGCCGAAATCGCCGCGCGCGGCAGTCCCAGAAGATCTCAAGAGAACAACCGGGAGGGCGCGAGGGAGGAAAAAAGGGAAGAGAAAAATGCCACACCTGCAAGATTCCGCCGTCAGGAGGGTTAGGCGGGCGTGACCTTGCCTGCCCTCGCCGCTATACATCCGCGCGCAAAGGCATGGGAAGTTCGTCTTTTCCGGCCTTGCGGGATGTCCGATCTGCCCGTCAGTTAGGACAGCAGCCGAGCCCTCGATTCGTGGACCTTTGAACTGAGCGACCCGACCAGCCGATGCCGATAACGATCCTCGACCTCATCCTGCTCGGCGTGATGCTGGTGTCCGGCCTGCTTGCGATGGTCCGCGGCTTCATGCGCGAGATTCTGTCGATCGCTGCCTGGGGCGCGGCGGCGATCGTGACGCTGTATTCCTTCTCGAAGCTGCTTCCGACCGCCAAGACCTATTTCAGCAACGACACCGTCGCGGCCGCGGTGGTGGTGGCCGGTGTGTTCATCGGTACCCTGATCGTGGTCTCCGTGATCACGGTGCGGATTTCCGACATGATCCTGGATTCCCGGATCGGGGCACTCGACCGCACCCTTGGGTTCCTGTTCGGGCTGGCGCGGGGCCTCTTGATCGTGGTCGTCGCCTTCATATTCTTCAATTGGCTGGTTCCGGACAAACAGCGCCCGGACTGGGTTTCGGGCGCCAAATCCCGGGTGGTGTTGCAGGGAACTGGGGACTGGCTGATGTCGCTCTTGCCGGATGACCCCGAGAACACCATCTTGAAGAGGTTCAAGAAAAATAAACCAGACGACGAGCAAACTGACACCGAGCCGCCCCCACCGGGCAGCGATGGCTACAGCAAGCCGGCCCGCGACAGCCTGAAAAAGCTGATCGACAAACCCGCGGCAAAGTGAGCTTAAGCCTAGAGAGAGGCGCGATGGACGAGACAGAAATCCCTGATCAAGACACCGCCCAACTCGATCTGAACCTCGGCCCGCCCGGGATACAATTACCCGGGATACAATTACAAGACGACCTCGAAGGGGACACGCTGCGCGAGGAGTGCGGCGTGTTCGGCATTTTCGGCCACCCTTCGGCTGCCGCCATTACCGCGCTCGGGCTGCACGCGCTGCAGCATCGCGGCCAGGAAGCCGCCGGCATCGTTTCATTCGACGGAACCAGGTTTCACAGCGAACGCCGGCTCGGCCTGGTCGGCGATACCTTCTCCCGCCGCGAGGTGATTGAGCGCCTGCCCGGCACCGCCGCGGTCGGCCATGTCCGCTATTCGACCACGGGCGCAACCATCCTGCGCAACGTGCAGCCGCTGTTCGCCGAGCTCAATGCCGGCGGCTTCGCGGTCGGCCATAACGGCAACCTCACCAACGGGCTGACCTTGCGGCGCGAACTCGTGCGGGGCGGCGCCATGATGCAGTCCACCACCGACACCGAGGTGATCCTGCACCTCGTCGCGCAATCCCGGCGCAGCCGGTTCATCGACCGTTTCATCGAAGCGCTGCGCGCGCTCGAGGGCGCCTACTCGCTGGTGTCTCTGACCAACAAGAAGCTGATCGGCGCCCGCGACCCGCTCGGCATCCGCCCCTTGGTTTTGGGCGAACTCGACGGCTGCCCGATTCTGGCCTCGGAAACCTGCGCGCTCGAGATCATCGGCGCGAAATTCGTCCGCGACGTCGAGCCCGGCGAGATCATCGTGTTCGACGAGCACGGCGCGCAGAGCCACAAGCCGTTCCCGCCAAAGCCGCCGCGGCCCTGCATCTTCGAATACATCTATTTCTCGCGGCCGGATTCCATCGTCCATGGCCGCTCGGTCTACGAGGTGCGCAAGGCCTTCGGCGCCCAGCTCGCGCGCGAGAGCCATGTCGATATCGACGTGGTGGTGCCGGTGCCGGATTCCGGCGTTCCGGCCGCAATCGGCTACAGCCAGCATTCCGGGGTGCCGTTCGAGCTCGGCATCATCCGCAACCATTATGTCGGCCGCACCTTCATCCAGCCGACCCAGGCGATCCGCGAATCCGGCGTGCGCATGAAGCACTCGGCCAACCGCGCCGCGATCGCCGGCAAACGCATCATCCTGATCGACGATTCGCTGGTGCGCGGCACCACCTCGAAGAAGATCGTGCGCATGATGCGCGACGCCGGCGCGCGCGAGGTGCATTTCCGCCTCGCCTCGCCGCCGATCCTCTACCCCGACTATTACGGCATCGACCTGCCCGATCGCGGCGGCCTGTTGGCCGCGACCCATACGCTCGAAGAGATGCGCGAGGCGATCGGCGCCGACTCGCTGGCGTTTCTGTCGATCGACGGCATGTACCGCGCGATGGGCGAGCCCGGCCGCGACCCCCTTAATCCGAAATTCGCCGATCATTGCTTCACCGGCGCCTATCCCACCCACCTCACCGACCAGACCCAGGTCGAGCCGCAGCCGCGCCAGCTTTCGCTGCTGGCGGAGGCGAGTTAAAAACTCCCCGTCGTCCCGGCCCCCTGCGCAATCGCGCATTAGGCCGGGGCGACCGTGGAGAGAACGGCGTTCATGTCCCACCCCCTCGCCTCCCGTATCGCCCTTGTGACCGGCGCCTCGCGCGGCATCGGCTATGCGACTGCGCGCGCGCTGGCCAGACGAGGCGCGCATATCGTGGCCGTGGCGCGCACGCAAGGCGGGCTTGAAGAGCTCGACGACGAGATCAGGAAAGACGGCGGCAGCGCCACGCTGGTGCCGCTCAGCCTCACCGATGTCGACGGCATCGCGCGGCTTGGCGCCGCGCTCAACGAGCGCCACGGCAAGCTCGATATCCTGATCGGCAATGCCGGCGTCGCCGGCCCCTCCTCGCCGCTCGGGCATATTGACCTGAAGCCGTGGAACGACGTGATGGCGGTCAACGTAACCGCAAATTTTCAGTTGATCCGCTGCATGGAGCCGCTGCTGAAAAAATCCGACGCCGGCCGTGCGGTGTTCGTGACCTCAGGCGCCGCCAGCATAGCGCCGGCCTATGTCGGCCCCTATGCGGCCTCGAAAGCCGCGCTGGAAGCATTGGTGCGGGTGTGGGCGCATGAGACCGCGAGCACGGCGGTGCGGGTCAATCTGTTCAATCCCGGCCCGATCCGCACCCGCATGCGCGCCAGCGTCTTTCCCGGCGAAGACCCGATGACCCTCGACACGCCCGAGCAGGCCGCCGAGTACATCGTCCCGATGTGCGCGCCCGACTGGAACGAGACCGGCCAATTCTACGACTACAAGACCCGTACGCTGATGAGTTTCCGCCCGCCGGCGTAGCCCCGCGCCTTGTCATCCGCAGCTTTGCTGTCCGACAGCGGCCTAGACCGAAGTTTTCACGCCTGGATCACACAAGTATTTGACGTGGCTTGATCATTCGTCTGCGGGGCCACTCGGTTACTGGACACGGACAGGATCGAGGCCGAGCAGTTGGAAGGCCGCGTCCTGGAGAGCGGTTGGTCTGGAGTGAAGGGTGAAGCGATGCTTGGGGCGAGCGGGCACGCGCATGGTGTTGCGAACGAGTGTTCCGAGATGCGCAATGAGGTCGGCGAAGCCCATCACTCGCTGACCTTCTGCCGAGCGCTTTGTTGCCTTCTTGACCTTGACCGCGTCTGACGGGTCGATTGCCGCAACTGGAGAAATTCGCTCCGCTTTGCCGCTGCCAGACCGGTGTCGTGGAACAGCAGCGGCGCTAATGTGCGCCTTAGGTGCCACTCGACATGATAGGCGAGCATGCAGAGGAAGACATGAGCGCGCACTCTGTCCGCGGTCCAATGCCGGATCGGCCGGATTTCCAGATCGAGGCTCTTCAAGGATCGGAACGCCCGTTTCGACGCGCGAGAGGTCCTTGTAGGCCTGAACCGTCTCTGCAGCATCCAGTTGCTCGACCGGCACGCTGGTTCGGATCACGTAGATGCCGTCGAGGCGCGCCTCGGCCTCGATCTGATCGAGCCGCCTGTGCCAGGAGAGATACCCCTCGACGATCGTAACGACGAAGTGCTTGGCCATCTTTTTCTTGTTGAGGACCGCACCGACTGCCAGGCCAATCTGGGCGGCGTCATGCAAGCTGGCGTTCTTGCGACGGACCTGGGCGTCGATCCGGGCCAGTTCGCGTTCGGTCGCCGTCAACAAGTCCTCACGCTTGCGCGCCCGTTCAGCAGCGAGGTCGTGATTGCGGCACACGATCAGCCGTTCGCCCGGGAACAGCTCCGGCGCGCTGATTTCGGCGAGATCGCGATCATCGAACAGCGACAGCTGTAACGGCCCGTTCTCTGCGGCCAGCGCCTGTACCGCAGGGGCACGCAGGCTGGTGATCCAATCAAGCTTCGCAGGCCTGAGGTCGTCGCGAATGCGGGCCGAGGTGATCATGCCGCGATCGCCGACCACGACCACACGGCTGATGCCGAAGCGATCCTTCAGCTTCTCGACCTGCACGCTCAGGGTCGACGGGTCCGCGGTGTTGCCGTCGAACACCTCCACGGCGATCGGCAGTCCCTCGCGCGTGCACAGCAGTCCATAGACGATCTGCGGCCGGTCCTTGCGGTGATCCCGGCTGTGGCCGTAACGCGCCAACGGGCAGCGCCGGCCCTCGAAGTAAGACGAACTGACGTCATAGAGCACCAGCACGCCGTCTTCGAGATGGCGCCGCGCCAGGCTATTCTCGATGCGCGCCTGACGTTCGAGCAGCCAATCCAACGCCTCGTAAGCCTCCCGCTCCTTGACCCGGCCAAGCCGCAGCACCGCACCTAGACTCGATGACGCCGTCTCCTCATCGACCGCGCGCACAAAGCCCAGTTTCGATCGCGGCGCAATCAATCGATCAACCATCATGGCGACGATCAGATCGCAGCCGCGTCGCGAGGCTGGATCCTTATCCTTGTCCTTGGACGCGCTCAGGATCAACCGGTCGAGACCGATCTTGCGGATCATTCCGAGCGCCGCCGCAACATGCCCATGCGGCAATGAACGCTCGACTTCCAGTTCCTGCGGACCCGGTGCCGACGATCGTGGCACCCTTGAGCACCGCCTTCAGCGTATCGATCATATCGCGCGGCAGCTTGCTGAGATTGGCCAACGTCCGCTTCTGCGAACGGCCCTGCTCGTCGCGATAGCTCTCCCGCAGCAGTACCGCGGGCGGAGAGTTCTCGATTGGGCACCGTCTCGATGAACATCCCCGAATTGAATCACATCTTCGCCGATTTGGGAATCCCTTTACATGGACACAGTCACAGCATCATTCTTGGCCTAACCCACTGGGCTGACTCACCTCTAGCCCTCCAAGCCACGCAAACTTCGGCCTAGAGCGCGATGGGAATAGGTTAAATCACCATCGCGCTTCTCAGTTTTTGATTGAGCAGAATCTCCGCGCAAACGCGCCGCGTTTGTCGCGAGGGAAAACCGGTACCCGCTTTTCCGAATCACGCGCTAGTGGCGATCCCGGAGATGATCCTGGCTGGATTCCTTTCCAAGAGCGCTGTCGACCGACTTTTTCAGCTTGTGAATGGCACCATGGATCGCCTGATCCATGGTGCTTTCCTGTTGCGTCACGAGGATAGGCTCGCAGCCATCGCGGCGCGCCTCGATCATGCAGCATTTATCGTCATGGCTGGTCTTGTTTCCCACCGCATCGCTGAGGTGCACATCGACCCGCCTGATGCGGTCGCCGTACCGCTGCAGCGCCGTACGCACCAGAGCCTTCACGCGATCGGAAAACGGCTCGCCGCCATCAATGTTTGCGTCCGTCCTGACCTCGATCAGCATCACCGACTCCGTCGTTTTATTGCCTGACTGCCGTTTCATTATTTGATGCGGCGCCCTTTGAAGAAGCCCTTGTTCGTCGTGTTCTGTCTGATGTTTGCGGTCTGGCCTTGCTCTGCCGGATTTACGTCAGCCTGCTTGATATCCTCGCTGGACGGAATTTCGGATTGGTCGCCCGGACCTTTTTGGCTGCGGTTCGCCGGCGGAACCGGCGGCATGTGCCCATGCTTTGACATGAATCCTCGCTGACTGTGGCCGCTCATGGAGGGAGCGGGGGTTAAGCTTCACGCCCCGATCTTGCATGATAGACACTGCGACTGGCGCCCGCATGGTCAATAGTGCTCACGTAGCCCACGGCTGATGCCCGGCGGCTTGATATATCGCAACGATGCGGTGCCTGATTGCCGCGACAACAACAAATATTTCCGATATATCGAAGGCGAGAGAGGAACAGGACACAGGAGGCAAAATGATTGGGGTTCTAATCGGGGTGCTGATTATCGTCGTCGTCGGCGCGATCTGCTTTTGGGCGATCGATAAATTCGCCAATGATCGCCGATTGGCGAACTTGCTCAAGCTGCTGGTCGTGCTGATCTGCCTCGGCGCGATTTTGCAGCGCGTGCTACCACTGACTTATTAGGCAACATGCCGGATTGATCACCTTAAGTCCCGCGGGAAGTCCGCGGGCACGACCTTGAGGCTGGCAGCCGTTGGTTCCCCGACGTGGCCTTTCGCAATTCGCTCGGCTTCCGCGCGGTTCATCCGTTGGTCCGGATGATCTCTGCGGGCAGCGCGCCTCCCTTCGTTGTCGGCGCAAGTGTCCAATTTGGAACAGCACTTTGACGTTGGGGAGGATAGTCCAACCATTGCGCAAAACGCAATCCATAGCGCCGGGAAGAATAGTCCAGAGGTCGTGACGTGAGGAACTCGCAAATGTCCAAGAAGCCGAAGATCGATCACGAGTACCATGCCGGCAAGGACAAGATGAAGATAACGATTGAGGGGTATTCGCCGAGCAAGAAGTCTCGCCACGCCATCATGAAGAAACTGATGGCGGAGCTTGAAGGCAGCCCCGATCGTCTCGTCGCCGAGGCCAAGAAGAAGTCGACAAAAGAACCTGGCAAGAAGATCCGCGGTCAACAAAAGGTATCCAAGCTGATCGAGGTTGGCGACTGAAGCGATGCGGAAAGATAGCGGATTTTTGTTGCAATGAGCAATATTGACCAGCAAGTCCGGAGCGTTGGGGCGCATATTGGTTTTCATCACCGCCTTGTATCGGCATCTTCCGGTGACTGAGAGTGCTGTAACGCTCTCGCCCGATTTGCAGGGTGAATCGCATGCAAGAGAAATATTCCCACACATCCGGCCCGTCACTCAGATCGATCAAGCGGCCGCGCTGTCCCAAGTGCGGCCAACGCATGAGCTTGGCCAGGATAGCGCCTGGCGCATCCGCGTTTGACATCAGAACATTCGAGTGTGTCCGCTGCCGGCACGTCCACACCGCGACCGCCGAAACCGATCCGATGCTGTCGGACGCGCTGCTCTGGCTCGGCGGCCACGACCTGAGATCACCAACTTGAACTTCCGACGCTGAAAGAAGGACGCCATGGAAGATTTTGTACACCGCGAGAACCTGAAAATCTTCAGAAGGCAGCTCGCTCTAGTCCGAAGTTTTCACGCCTGGATCACACAAGTATTTGACGTGGCTTGATCATTCGTCTGCGGGGCCACTCGGTTACTGGACACGGACAGGATCGAGGCCGAGCAGTTGGAAGGCCGCGTCCTGGAGGGCGGTTGGTCTGGAGTGAAGGGTGAAGCGATGCTTGGGGCGAGCGGGTACGCGCATGGTGTTGCGAACGAGTGTTCCGAGATGCGCAAGGAGGTCGGCGAAGCCCATCACTCGCTGACCTTCTGCCGAGCGCTTTGTTGCCTTCTTGACCTTGACCGCGTCTGACGGGTCGATTGCCGCAACTGGAGAAATTCGCTCCGCTTTGGCCGCTGCCAGACCGGTGTCGTGGAACAGCAGCGGCGCTAATGTGCGCCTTAGGTGCCACTCGACATGATAGGCGAGCATGCAGAGGAAGACATGAGCGCGCACTCTGTCCGCGGTCCAATGCCGGATCGGCCGGATTTCCAGATCGAGGCTCTTCAAGGATCGGAACGCCCGTTCGACGCGCGAGAGGTCCTTGTAGGCCTGAACCGTCTCTGCAGCATCCAGTTGCTCGACCGGCACGCTGGTTCGGATCACGTAGATGCCGTCGAGGCGCGCCTCGGCCTCGATCTGATCGAGCCGCCTGTGCCAGGAGAGATACCCCTCGACGATCGTAACGACGAAGTGCTTGGCCATCTTTTTCTTGTTGAGGACCGCACCGACTGCCAGGCCAATCTGGGCGGCGTCATGCAAGCTGGCGTTCTTGCGACGGACCTGGGCGTCGATCCGGGCCAGTTCGCGTTCGGTCGCCGTCAACAAGTCCTCACGCTTGCGCGCCCGTTCAGCAGCGAGGTCGTGATTGCGGCACACGATCAGCCGTTCGCCCGGGAACAGCTCCGGCGCGCTGATTTCGGCGAGATCGCGATCATCGAACAGCGACAGCTGTAACGGCCCGTTCTCTGCGGCCAGCGCCTGTACCGCAGGGGCACGCAGGCTGGTGATCCAATCAAGCTTCGCAGGCCTGAGGTCGTCGCGAATGCGGGCCGAGGTGATCATGCCGCGATCGCCGACCACGACCACACGGCTGATGCCGAAGCGATCCTTCAGCTTCTCGACCTGCACGCTCAGGGTCGACGGGTCCGCGGTGTTGCCGTCGAACACCTCCACGGCGATCGGCAGTCCCTCGCGCGTGCACAGCAGTCCATAGACGATCTGCGGCCGGTCCTTGCGGTGATCCCGGCTGTGGCCGTAACGCGCCAACGGGCAGCGCCGGCCCTCGAAGTAAGACGAACTGACGTCATAGAGCACCAGCACGCCGTCTTCGAGATGGCGCCGCGCCAGGCTATTCTCGATGCGCGCCTGACGTTCGAGCAGCCAATCCAACGCCTCGTAAGCCTCCCGCTCCTTGACCCGGCCAAGCCGCAGCACCGCACCTAGACTCGATGACGCCGTCTCCTCATCGACCGCGCGCACAAAGCCCAGCTTCGATCGCGGCGCAATCAATCGATCAACCATCATGGCGACGATCAGATCGCAGCCGCGTCGCGAGGCTGGATCCTTATCCTTGTCCTTGGACGCGCTCAGGATCAACCGGTCGAGACCGATCTTGCGGATCATTCCGAGCGCCGCCGCAACATGCCCATGCGGCAATGAACGCTCGACTTCCAGTTCCTGCGGACCCGGTGCCGACGATCGTGGCACCCTTGAGCACCGCCTTCAGCGTATCGATCATATCGCGCGGCAGCTTGCTGAGATTGGCCAACGTCCGCTTCTGCGAACGGCCCTGCTCGTCGCGATAGCTCTCCCGCAGCAGTACCGCGGGCGGAGAATCTCGATTGGGCACCGTCTCGATGAACATCCCCGAATCAAATCACATCTTCGCTGATTTGGGAATCCCTTTACATGGACACAGTCACAGCATCATTCTTGGCCTAACCCACTGGGCCAACTCACCTCTAGCCCTCCAAGCCACGCAAACTTCGGTCTAGTCAAGGACGACGCCCAACGGCGATTGCTCTTGAGGCTGCTAGCCGAAGAAGAGGCGAAAGCCCCGGTCGCAACGCGATAAGCCCGCGCGCCGCCAATCCGACAGCCAGCATCGCCACCGCATCGCCGACACCCTGTCGGATCGTCCCAAAACAGCATGAGGAGCTATGGCAGTGGCGATCGCGTCTTTGTCACGGCATCGTAAATCAAGACCTGCAACATTGGAAACCGGCCGAACAATTCAGCGCCGGCCTTCCGAGCGGCCTCTTCGTCATCGTAATGAGTCTTGAAGCGACCGTCGACCACCAGCGAGAAGCCCTCGGCAGGCGCCACATCCGCTCTTTGAATGTTTCTCGGCTGAGTATCGTCGGCCAGTGTAATTTTCTTTTTCATTCAGTCCCTCATGTCGTCACAGAACAAATGGCCTCGTTTCCGAGGCCATCGTCCTTACATTGCGTGGAGATGATGGCGGTGATGATGTCGGTGATCACCGATGACTACTTGTTCCGCGCGAGCACCATGCCAACCGGACCGGGTCTCTGCCTGCAAGCCGGTGCGGTCGCCGCTGCCGCGGATCTTGCCGCCCATTTGGGCGTTCGTCGTTTGACGCTTGGCCTCACCGCCAGGTGGCAAGCTCCGTTCCGTCTTCGCTGTTTGCCCGGCTCTCGGAGCGTCTTCAGCAAGGGACGGTGACACGAAGGCGATGACCGCCAACGCGGCGATAACGTAACTCAATCGATGCATCTTAATTCCTCTCGGGGGCTGACTGCCCACTATCGGCAACGGCACGGCGCGCCTAATGTTCCGCGACGCGCAGGAGCCGGCTCAAAGCGCGTCGGTCCTTCCGCCCAGCTGCCTCATTCGTCCCTGATTATCTCAGGCTTGTCGTACAAGACTGCGTTCAACAGCGAACTGTGAACCTCGATCTTACCGTTATAGGTAATGAAGCCGAGCTTGCGAAACTTGTTCATGAAAAAGCTGACGCGGGAGCGCGTGGTGCCGATCATCTCCGCTAGGGTCGCCTGGCTGACATGGGCCACAATGGGTTGTGGGGTGCCTTCCTTGCCGAAATTTGCCAGAAGCAGCAGAAGGCGCGCGAGCCGCTTCTCGCTTGAATTGAACAACTGGTCGATCAGGTCTTCTTCGATGCGGCTGTTGCGACCGAGAAGATAGCTCATGAACAACTCGGAAAACTTTGGCTCGCTTTTCAGTGCCGTCAGCATCGCGCTCTTGGCGATGGAGGTGATCAGGCATTCTTCCATCGCCATCGTTGTTGAAATCCGCAAGGAATGGCCATTGAGGCATCCTTCGCCAAAGAACTGTCCGGGTTCCAGGATACCGACCACGGCTTCCTTGCCCTGTTCGGAGACAACGAGAACCTTGATCCTGCCCTTTTGAATATAGAAAACCGTATCTGCGGCGTCTCCTTGGGAGAAAACGATCTGGTTCTTGTCGAATTTCAATATGGTTTTGCCCTCGCCGACCTTGGCGAGAAAGAGCTTTGGATCAAACAAGGCTTTCGCCGCTTGTGGCATGAAGCCCCCGCCACCTGATACGGGCTTCAGCATAGCAGGTTTAGCGCCCAAGGTGTTAGCCAGTTGGTGTTTACGGCTGGCATAGCCTAGCGTATAGGCGGGCGCCCGCACCACTGAAATATGAGCAATTTTGCACAGCATCCAGGCTCGCCCAGGACTATTGTGAAGCCGTGTGGTGGCACTCGCTCCAGGCTGTCCGATGGTGATGACGCAACATGAACGTATCGGGCGAGAGCCTTCTCGTCATATGGCCGTCGGCTGGCTTGCGGCAGATCGCTCAGTGCACCTTGGGCGTCATCGGCGATCTCGTCGAGCAAATAACGGGGGATTCATTGCCGAGCTTATATTTCCGCAACTCGGGATCGATCTCGGTTCGGGGATTGTCTAGGCGATCGTTGAGGGCCACTATCGACGCGGTCTTGCTGCTTTATCGTCTGGCTCGTCCGCGGAGGGAGCCGATGGGGAGGACGCTGGGGTGGCATGTGGCGTAAACGCTGGTAGGCGCGTTTGGAAGGCAAGAAGATCAAAACATGATTCCACGAAATCGGCGACGCTGGTGTCCCGCAAACCCTGGCAACCAGCTCACTTCGCTGCGGCAGATGCCGCCACCTTCGCTCAGGGAATTGTCGACACCATTCGCGAGCCCCTCTTGGTCCTCGACCGCGGTCTACGAGTGGTCGCCGCGTCGCGCCTTCTGCACGACATTCATGCTCAAGATCGACGATATCCTTGACAGGCCGGTTTACGAGCTCGGGGATGGGGAATGGAACATCCCCAGGCTGCAATTGCTGCTGGGGCAAATCATACCCGAACAAGGGGCTATGGAGAATTACGAGGTCGAGCACGAGTTCCGATCGCTCGGACGACGGACGATGCTGCTGAACGCGCGGGAGGTATTTTACGAAGGAGCATCGCCTGCGAACATCTTTCTCAGCATCGAGGATGTCACCCAGAAGCGTGTTCTGGAGCGCGAGAACGCCGAGTTGCTGCGGCAGAAGGAAATTCTGGTTGACGAAATCTACCACCGTGTGGCCAACAGCCTGCAGATCATCGCAAGCATTATTTCCATGAAAGCCAGGAGGGTGACCTCGGACGAAGCACGGCAGCATCTGGAGGACACGCGTGCCAGGGTCATATCGGTCGCCGCCGTGCAAAAATACCTCCACGCGTCGACCGTGAGCGGGTCCGTCGCACTGATCCCCTATTTGTCGATCTTTGCCGAGCCATCTCCAGTTCCATGATCAGCGATGACCAGGCCATTTCGATTGAAGTCCGGGGTAAAGGGGGCGACGCGGATCGCCCGAAGGCCGAGAACCTCGGGTTGATTGTCGCCGAACTTGTGATCAATTCGCTGAAGCATGCATTCCGCAATGTAGACAAAGGCGGGCAAATCGTGGTGACGTGCGACGCCGCCGAAACCGAATGGACGCTGTCGGTGTCCGACAATGGGCAGGGCAAGCAGAAGCAAGCAAAGGTCACGGAAGGCGGAACTCGGTACCGGTATCGTCGCGGCCCTCGCCCGCCAGCTGAACGCGCTGGTTGCGACCGAGAGTGGCCCGCACGGCACCTTCGTTTCAATTGCTCATGACGCGGTGAAAGCCGTCTGATCTCAAACCGGGTCCCAAAGGCCCGTGGGCCGACGTGCCCTCTTAAACCCACATGTTCGAAAGCAAGCTAGATATGGTTCAAAGCCCACCAGAAATCCGCTCCTTGGCACAGCTGCTCGCCCGCTATCGCGAACCGAACAGCGCGCGCGGCGTTTTCGAGCTGGTGATCACCGCCGTGCCCTTCCTTGTCCTGTGGGCTCTGATCTGGGTGGCTCTTGCCCACGGCTATTGGATTGGCCTGCTGCTGGCGGTACCCGCGGCGGGCTTGCTCGTCCGTCTCTTCATGATCCAGCATGACTGCGGCCACGGCTCATTCTTCCACGGCCGTCTGGCCAACGATTGGGTCGGCCGCGCCATCGGTGTCCTGACCCTTACTCCGTACGACTACTGGCGACATACCCATGGACTCCATCACGCCAGTTCAGGAAATCTCGACCACAGGGGGTTTGGCGATATCGACACGTTGACCGTGCGAGAGTTTCAAGCGCGGTCTCGATGGCGTCAGCTGCTTTATCGTCTGTACCGGCATCCAATCGTGATGTTTGGCATCGGTCCCACCTATTTGTTCATCCTGCGGCATCGGTTGCCGATCGGGATGATGCGCGGCGGCAGGGAGCCATGGCTAAGTACCATGGGCACCAACGCCGGCATCGCTATCCTGGCCGCCGCGATGAGCTGGGTGGTCGGCTTTGGGCCGTTCCTGCTTGTGCACCTGCCGATCATGGTTCTGGCGGCGTCGATCGGTGTCTGGCTGTTCTATGTCCAACACCAGTTCGAGGACACCTCGTGGTCCCGTGACGGGGCCTGGAGCTTTCACGAAGCTGCGCTGCATGGCAGTTCCCACTATCACCTGCCGGCGGTTTTGCGCTGGTTCACGGCGAACATCGGCATCCACCATGTCCATCACCTATCCAGTCGAATTCCCTGCTACCGGCTGCCGGATGTGTTGCGGGACCATCCGCAGCTCGCTGCCGTCGGACGAATTACCATGCTGCAAAGTTTGCGCTGTGTGCGGATGGCTTTGTGGGATGAGAAGGCACGGCGGCTGATTTCGTTTGGAGAGGCAGCCATGGCACAAACCGTCGGTTGAACAGGGCAAGAACAGCACATCCGGACTCATGCCGAATTGACGGGCGGCGCGCTGCGCGGCGCCCGGGGCATGCGACTGGCCGCAATTGACTCGCCTGCCTCCCCGCGATTGACTGGCACCCAAGCGGCAGACGCGGACCAAGAAAATCAGGGGAGGCTGTCATGTTACGGGCGCAAACTTGCAAGCGTTCGGTGCGTGCCATTGCACGTTTTTCGCGAAGCTTGTTGCTTTTGATCGCAAGCGCCGTGTCGCTTGGCATCTTCTCTCCTACTGGCACCGCCTCTGCCGGCGAAATTCCGACCTTTGCGGTCGATGCGTCCTGGCCCAAGCAGTTGCCCAATAACTGGATCCTGGGCCAGGTCGGCGGCATCACCGTCGATTGGCAGGGACATATCTGGGTGATCCATCGCCCGCGCTCGCTGACCGACGACGAGAAAGGAGCCACGCTCAATCCGCCGCGCTCGAAATGCTGCGTCCCGGCGCCGCCGGTGCTGGAGTTCGATGTCGACGGCAACCTGTTGCGCGCCTGGGGCGGCCCCGGCGAAGGCTATGACTGGGTCGGGCGCGAGCACGGCATCGAAGTCGACGAGCGCGGCTTTGTGTGGATCGGCGGCAATGCCGAGAACGACAACGCGATCCTGAAATTCACCCTCGACGGCAAGTACGTCGCCCAGATCGGCAAGATCGCGCCGAGCAAGGGCAGCAACGATACCACGCAGCTCGGCAAGCCGGCCGAGACCGCGATCGACAAGGGGGCGAACGAAATCTATGTCGCCGACGGCTACGGCAACCACCGCGTCATCGTGTTCGACGCCACGACCCTCGCCTACAAGCGGCACTGGGGCGCCTACGGCAAGCCGCCGAGCGACGACAAGCAGCCGCCCTACGACCCCAAGGCGCCGGTCGCGCAGCAGTTCGGCAATCCCGTGCATTGCGTGAAGATCGCCATGACGGCCTGGTCTACGTCTGCGACCGCATCAACGACCGCATCCAGGTGTTCAAGAAGGACGGCACCTTCGTGAAAGAGTGGTTCTACGAGAAGAACACACTGGGCAACGGCGCGGTGTGGGACCTCGCCATCTGGCCCGACCCGAAGCAGACCTACCTCTTGAGCGCCGACGGCGAGAACAACGAAATCCGCATCATCAAGCGTGACGACGGCACCGTGGTCGGCAGCTTCGGGCACAACGGCCGCAACGCCGGGCAGTTTCACTGGGTGCATGCCATGGCGGTCGACAAGGGCAACGTCTATACCGCCGAGGTCGATAACGGAAAACGCATCCAGAAATTCAGGCTGACCTCGGACGCGCTGCGATAACGCATTGCCGCAGCGGCGCCGAGAACGGACTATCGGCAAAGCACGATCGCCCTGGTCGATCAGACCGTCGGCCAAGGCTCCGAAAGAGGGCTGTCCCGGCAATCACATCGGAGGAATTCAATGAGGACGATGCTCGCGCGGCATATCGCCGCGCTCATGGCATGCGCGGGGCTGGGATTGGCTCGCTCCCGCGCTGGCTCAAGACAAGAACGTCAAGATCGGCGTGTTGAACGACATGTCGAGCCTCTATGCCGACATCGGCGGCCCCAATTCGGTGGTCGCGGTCAAGATGGCGGTCGAGGATTCCGGCCTGCCCGCCAAGGGCTGGAAGATCGAGGTCGTGAGCGGCGATCACCAGAACAAGCCCGACATCGGCGTCAACATCGCCCGGCAATGGATCGACAGCGAGAAGGTCGACGCCATCGCCGACACGCCGAACTCCGGCGTTGCGCTCGCGGTCAGCAATCTCGTCCGCGAAAAGAACGCGATCCTGCTCAACTCGGGCGCCGCCACCGCCGACCTCACCGGCAAGGCCTGCTCGCCGAATACGATCTCGTTCACCTACGACACCTATATGCTCGCGACCGGCACCGGCAAGGCACTGACCAAGGCCGGCGGCGATACCTGGTTCTTCCTGACCGCCGACTACGCTTTCGGCCATGCGCTGGAACGCGATACCTCGGCGGTCGTCACCGCCAATGGCGGCAAGGTGCTCGGCAGCGTCAACCATCCCCTCAACACCTCCGACTTCTCCTCGTTCCTGTTGCAGGCGCAGTCTTCGAAGGCGAAGGTGGTCGGGCTTGCCAATGCCGGCGGCGACACCGACAACGCGATCAAGCAGGCCTCCGAATTCGGCATTGTCGCAGGCGGCCAGAAGCTCGCAGCGCTCCTGCTCTTCATCAACGACGTGCATTCGTTGGGGCTGAAGACCGCGCAAGGCCTCACCTTCACGGAATCCTTCTACTGGGACATGAACGACCAGACCCGCGCGTGGTCAAAGCGGTTTGCCGCACGTCGCCGAACAAGAATGCAATGCCGTCGATGACGCAGGCCGGCAACTACGCCATGGTGCTGCATTACCTGAAGGCGCTGGAAGCGCTTGGCGGCAATCCGCATGACGGCGCCAAGGTCGTCGCCAAGATGAAGGAGATCCCGACCGACGATCCGCTGTTCGGCAAGGGCCCGCTTCGCGCCGACGGCCGCCGCATCATTCCGGCCTATCTGTTCGAGGTGAAGAAGCCGGACGAATTGAAATATCCGTGGGACTATTACAAGCTCGTCGCCACCATCTCGCCGGAAGACGCCGCGGTCCGATCGAGAAAAGCGAGTGCCCGCTCGTCAAGAAATGACTGCGACGCAGCGTCGTACCAGGGTGGGCGAAAGGCGCCCTCGCGCCGTGCGCACCATCGATCCGCATATTGCTTTGACCTTCCGCCGCTCAACACGCCCACCTGGTATCGCGGCCATCACGTGGAGTTCAACAAATCGGCCGCCGATCAGTCGAGCGAAGCGCTGCGCGATTTTCTCATGTCCGCGATGCCAGCGTCCGCACCGCGATGAGAAGCGCCAGCACCAACAGCACCGCGGCCAGCAAGAACGGCGCGCCGGGGAGCTTGATCGGCGCGTTCGCGCCGATGAAATAGGCGAAGGTCAGCGTGAACAGGAACGGCCCCAGGAGCTGGGACACGCTTTGCACGCTCGAGGTTGCGCCCTGCAACTGGCCTTGGCTCTCCGGCGCGCACCAATTGCGTCATCAGCGCCTGCGTGGCCGCTCCCGACAGGCCCCACAAGGCCATCACGGGAATGCCGACGCAGAACAGCAAACCGGTCGGCGCCGCGCCGAAAATCACAAAACCGGCCGCGCCGAAGGCGAGCCCGAGCCAGAGCGCGCGGCGCTCACCGAAGCGGCGGACGATCGGCCCGATCGCCGTCCCCTGCACCACCATCGAGCAGACGCCGACGATCGCCAGCGTCAGACCGACCGTCGTCGTGTCCCAGCCGTAGCGATAGGTCGCATAGAGCACGAAGGTGGATGGCAGCACCACATGCGCGAGCTGCGCAAAGAAATTCGTCAGCTGCAGCCCGGTCAGCGTCCGGTTCGCGCGCAACAGATGCAGCGCGCCAACCGGGTTGGCGTTTTTCCAGCGGAACGGCGCGCGGCGATCAACCGACAGCGATTCCGGCAGGATCAAAAGGCCATAGAGCCCGTTGGCCAGGCTCAGGCCGGCCGCGGCCCAGAACGGCAGCCGCGGCGCGATGCCGCCGAGCAGGCCGCCGAGCGCGGGGCCGAGAATGAATCCGGCGCCGAAGGCGACGCCGATCCTGCCGAACACCGCCGCGCGCCGGTCAGGCGGCGTTCCATCGGCGATATAGGCAAAGGCGGTCGAGATGCTCGCCGAGGTGATGCCGGAAATCACCCGGCCGACGAACAGCCAGCTCAGCGACGGCGCCAGCGCCATCAGCACATAATCCGCCGCCAGCCCGAAATTCGACAACAGCACCACCGGCCGCCGGCCGAACCGGTCCGACAGCGAGCCGAGGATCGGCGAGAAGAAAAACTGCATCAACGCCCAGGCGGTGCCGAACAGGCCGAAGATCCGTGCCGCAGCCGCGGTGTCGTTTTCGACGAAACTCTCGATCAGTTTCGGCAGGATCGGAATGATGACGCCGAGCGCCAGCGTGTCGAGCAGCACGGTGACGAAGATGAACGCTACCGCGGCGCCGTTCGCGGGAATTGCTTCGACGATGCCCTCGGACGCGCCTTCGCTCACGACGGCCGCTTGCGCTTGTGGGCGAAGGGATTGGCCTTTTCGCGTAACGTGATCCTGACCGGCGTGCCCGGCAGGTCGAACGCCTCGCGCAGCGAGTGAATGAGATAGCGCAAATAGGATTGCGGCACCGCGTCCGCGCGCGAACAGAACAAGATGAAGCTCGGCGGCCGCGCCTTGGCCTGGGTGATGTAGTTCAACTTGAGCCGCCGGCCCGATACCGCGGGCGGTGGATTGGCATCGACCGCCTGCTCGAACCAGCGATTGAGGGCCGAGGTCGACACGCGCCTGTTCCACACCGTATAGGCCTGCACGATCGCCTCCATCAGGAGGTCGATGCCCTCGCCCAACAGGCCCGAGACGGCCACGATCGGTGTGCCCGCAACCTGCGGCAGCAAGTGATCGACCTCGGTCCGCAACGCCGATATCTGGCCGGGCTTGCCGGCCATCAGATCCCATTTGTTGACCGCGATCACCAGCGCCCTTCCCTCGCGCTCGATCAGATCGGCGATGCGCAGGTCCTGCTCCTCGAACTTGTTCTGCACATCCATCATCAGCACCACGACTTCGGCGAAGCGCACCGCGCGCAAGGCGTCCGCGACCGAAAGCTTTTCCAGCTTCTCCTCGATCCGCGCGCGGCGCCTAAGCCCCGCGGTGTCGAACACGCGAAACGCGCGGCCCTTCCAGTTGATCTCGACCGAGATCGAATTGCGCGTGGTGCCTGCCTCGGCGCTGGTCAATAGCCGCTCCTCGCCGAGCAGATGGTTGATCAGCGTCGACTTGCCGGCATTGGGGCGGCCGACGATCGCGACGCGGATCGGCCGGTTCGCCCAATCCTCCGCACCCTCGCCGTCTTCGCCGGATGATTCCGCCTGGTCCGGCGGCTCCGGCATCACGGCGCGCAGCGCATCGTAGAGCTCGCTGAGCCCCTCGCCGTGTTCGGCCGAGATCTGGATCGGCTCGCCGAGGCCGAGCGCGTAAGCCTCCATCGCGCCGGCATCGCCGTGCTTGCCCTCGCTCTTGTTGGCGACGAGCAGCACCGGCTTGTCGGCGCGGCGGGCGAAATCGGCAAAGGCGCTGTCGGTCGGCGTCAGCCCGGCGCGGGCGTCGACCACGAACATCAGGGCATCGGCGAGCTTGATGGCGGTTTCGGTCTGCTCCTGCATCCGCGCGGTCAGCGAGCCCTTGGCGCCCTCGTCGAGGCCCGCGGTATCGATCACGGTAAATTCGAGATCGCCGAGCCGCGCCTCGCCTTCCCTGCGGTCGCGCGTCACGCCCGGCTTGTCATCGACCAGCGCCAGCTTCTGTCCCACCAGGCGGTTGAACAGCGTCGATTTTCCGACATTGGGCCGGCCGATGATGGCGATCGTAAAGGACATGGGTGATCCGTGCGCCGTTTATCAAGCGCGTGTCAATGCAATCAGAAATGAAAAATCAGCGGGTGAACGTGCCGCTTGGCACCGGCGCCGGGAATGGCGGCGGCGCTTGCTGCGCCGACTGCGCAGGGTCCGCCGATTGGGCGGTCGGTTGATCCGGCGGCGGGGCGGTGGTGCGTTTGCGGACGATCTTCTTCCGCTTGGGCGGCGGCGGTGCCGCGGCGGTGGCGTCTTCCTCAGGCGCGGGCTCGGCGCCGGGCTGATCGGTGCCTGCAGCCGCCGGCTGATTGGGATTGGTCTTGGCCCTCGACTTCGCGGCGCGCTTGGCCTTCGGCTCTTCGGCAGGCGGCGGAGGTGGCGTGGCGGCAGCCGCCGCCGCTGCGTCGGCGTTCTGCTGATCCTGTTGCTCCTGCGCGCCCTTGTACAAATCCTTCGGCACGCCCTGTTCGAGGCCCGGCACGCCGTCCGGGAACACCGGCTTGCGTTCGCCCGGCAGCTTCTTCTTGGTGTCGAGAAAATCGAGCAGGTCGCTCGGATCGAAATTGCTCAAGCCGCCGGAGCAGCCGGCGAGCGCGCCCGTGAGGGCGATCAGGACGGAAGCTGCGATCAGGCGTTGCGCGCGGCGCATGGTCGATCTCCCACTCAAATTCTCATTCCCGCGGTCAGCTTTTGGCGACCGGCGGCAGCAGCGCCAGCAGCGCCTCGGCGCGCGATCGCAGGCTCGGCGGCGTCTCGAAGTCCGAGCCGATCATGTCCAGCCACTTCCGCGTCGCCGCGACATCGTTGGCGCGGTAGGCCGACAGCGCCAGCATCTCGCGCGCGGCATGGCGGAAGGTGGCATCCGACGCAGTGTCGGGCTCGAGCCGCTGCAGCATATCCTGGTAAGAGGCGGTGTCCACCAAAAGGCCGGCGGCGCGAATACGGGCCAGCGCCTGCTGCTCGGCGCCGACGCTGCGATCGGCCGCTATCTCGTCGAACATCTTGGCAGCCGCTTGCGGGTCGCGTTGGCCAACCTCGGCGGCAAGGCGGAACCGCGCCAGCGTGCGGTAGCCGGACGGCGCCTTGGCGGCGAGATCGGCAAACGCCGCTTCCGCCTCGGCGTGCTTGTTCTGCTCGGAGAGCTCGGTGGCCTTGTTGAAGGCATCGCCGGCCTGGGCCGCCTTCTGGGCCTCGAGATACTGGTAGCCGCGCCAGCCGCCCACCGCCGCGATGATCAGGAGTGCCGCGGCGACGATGAAAAGCGAATACTGGTCCCACAGCTTCTTGAGCTGCTCGCGACGTACCTCCTCGTCAACTTCATCAAATAATTCAGACACTTAACGATTTCCCATCCCGCGTTGCGGGGCAAAAGCGAATCCGGCCCGTTCGGACCCAACGCCAGTGTGGCGGCGCGATAGCCTATCGGTATGGCCATGGCAAGGCAAAGAGCGGGATCAAGGCGCAAATGCGGCGTCGCGCGGCAGCCGGTTCCCACAGGGCCGCTACGTCGCGCCGAGCACCTCGCGCAACTGCCGCTTCATGACCTTGCCGTTGGCGTTGCGCGGCAGCGGTTCGGCCGTGAGGACGACCGTCTCCGGCACCTTGTAATCGGAGAGCCGCTCGGCGCACCAGGCGCGCAGCGCCTCGCTGGAGACGCCGTCGCGGGTGACGACCACGGCATGAACGCGCTCGCCGAGCACCGGGCAGGGCTTGGCGATGATCGCGCTCTCGACGACGCTCGAATGGCCGGCGAGCACGGACTCGACTTCGGCCGAATAGATCTTCAGCCCGCCGCGGTTGATCATGTCCTTCTGCCGATCGAAAATGCGCACGAAATCGTCGGCGTCGATCGAACCGAGATCGCCGGAATGCCAGAAGCCGCCGGTAAAGCTTTCAGCCGTCGCCTTCGGGTTGTTCCAGTAGCCTTTGATGACGGAAGCGCCGTGAATCCAGATTTCGCCGATCTCGCCGCGTGGCAGCTCGCGTCCATACGCATCCATCACGACAAGGCGCGCGCCGGGACAGGGCAAGCCGACGCTATCGACATGGCGCGCCGTCAGCTCGCCCGGCATGATGGTCGAGGGCGAGGTGGTCTCGGTCGCGCCATAGCAATTCATCAACTTCAGGCCGGGAAGCTTGACCGCCAACCTCTCGATCGTCGCGATCGGCATCGGCGCCCCGCCGAAACCGCCGATCCGCCAGGACGAGAGGTCATGGCAATCGAAATCCGCCTGCAGCAGGCAAAGATTGTACATCGCCGGCACCATCACGGTGTAAGTGACGCGCTCGCGCGCGGCGATCTTGAGATAATCCGGTGCCTTGAACTCGGCGACGATGATCAACGCACCCGCGCAAGCCGCCATGGTCATGATGTTGGCGACCGCGCCGGTCACATGCGCCAGCGGCACGGCGGCGATCGAACGGTCCGCCGCGGTCATCCCCATGCAGGAGGCGAAAATCATCGCCGAATGGATGATGTTGCAATGCGCGAGCATTGCGCCTTTCGGCCGCCCCGTCGTCCCCGAGGTGTAGAGGATCATGGCGGTGTCTTGTTCGCCTATTTCAACCCGATCGCGCCGCGGCGGGTTATCGGCGAGCCGCGAAAAGCCGGATCGTGCCGCATCGTCATCCACGGCAATCCGATGCTGGAGGTCGGGAACATCCTTGGCATCAGGCACGCGCGCGTCGAGCGAGGCCTCATGGATCAGGAGTTTCGCGCCGCAGTCGGTGAGCACATAGGCGATCTCGGGCTTTTGCTGGCGGGTGCCGAGCAGAACCGTCACCAGGCCCTGATGCGCGGCGGCAAACAGCAGCAACGGAAATTCGATGCGGTTGCCGAGCAACAGCGCCACGCGGTCACCGCGCTCAAGACCCAGTTTACGAAATCCGGCAGCGATCCGCTCCGACCGCTGCACGACCTCGGCCCAGCTCATTCGCGTGTCGCCGCAGACCAGCGCCTCGCCGGCGGGATTTCGCGACGCGGCGTTCGAAACCATCTCCCAGATGCCTTTCGGCCGCTCGCAAAAGACCGGCACGACGCGGTCGCCGAAACGCGCTTCGTACCGCATCGTTGGGATCGAATGACCCGGCCAGTCCATCTCAGCTCCCGATCACGGGCACGCCGATCACCACGGGATGGAACACAAACGCCAGCGCCAGATAGGCGACGATCCCGACCGCGACCGCGATCAAATCGTTGGTGATGCCGCCGACCGGGATCGGCGGCCCGCCGGCGTCAGCGCGGCGCTTCAGCGAAATCCGGTCGAACACCGCCCAGCCCAGGAACGAACCGAACAGGATGATGCCGCCGAGATCGCCATTGGCCAAGAGATGCCCGAACGCCCACAGCTTGACGCCGGAAAGCATCGGATGTTTCACGGCGGTATAGATGCGGCCGCGGATGTAGGCCGCGACCACCAGGATCACGGCCGGCAGCATCAACGCGGTGTTGAGGTGTTTCAGCGCCGTCGGCGGCGACCAGACCTCGATCCAGCCGGTCGCGCGGTAATGCGCAAAGCCCCAGACGATCAGCGCCAGCCCCACCAGCGACACCAGCGCATAGCCCGCCTTGTAGCCGCCCTCGCCTGCCGACGCCACCAACCGCGCGCGCAACTCGCGCTGCGTGGTCAACGTATGGGCGCCGAGAAACAGCACGAGGCCCAGGATCATCACCAGCAGTCCCAAAATGTCCTCTTTTGCAAGTGAGCCTTGGCCGAGATACCTCGGCAGGGCGTTTCGTCTAATGGGTGAAAGCCTTCTCGGCGGCAGAGAGGATGCTGTCGTTGGGCTGGCTGGAGCAGTATTGGGACAAGGCTTTGGTCTTTTCGGTAAAGCCCACGGGGTCCAGCACGGGAGAGTTATTCTTGTGCCCGAAATAGCCGCTCAGCCAAAATAGAAACGGACCTCTGTCGGTCGGCATGGTTTTCTCCCAGAACTGTTCGCAAGTCATTGCCGAAAAGTCGACCGGCGGCAGGGCTTTCTCCTGTGCATTCGCCTCGTGGAGCGAGCACACGAATATGACCAAGCACAGTGCGGTAACTGATTTCATGACGTTTCCTTCTTGACGTTTTCTCTTGACGTTCTCTTTTGGAGCTTGGCCCATCCCACCGGGGCGAGTTGCACGCCTCGGCACCGTAGACTTACCCATGCGTTGCTTTTTTGCTAGCCCTTTTGCGCGCGAATCCGTCAACCCCTACGATGTCGGAACCGCACGTCACGGCTTGGCCGCCGGCGTGCTCAATTCGCGATTATCCACATAGCGGATCGCGATCGGCCGCCCCGCCAGGGCGCCGCCCAATCCGCCGGTGAATTTCAGGGGTATGCAGGCACTCAACGAATCGTTGATCGCCTTGAGATAGGTATCGCGGGTGTCGGCCGGCACGCCGGAGGTCGAAAAGGTCACGCGCGGCGGGCCGATCATCTCGCCGGATTTCTTGAAGCTGAAGCGCACCGACATCTGCATGCCCTCGTGCGCGGCATCGGGTGGCGGCGGCGACCAGCAGGAACGCAGTTCCGCGAAGAGATCGCCGATGGTGTCGAGATCGTGGTCGGGCCGTTGGTATTTGGGTTCGTCGTCCTTCGGCGGCACAGTCTGGATGGTGAGCTGCAGGTTTTCGCCGTAGGGATAGAAAATCTCGGGGATACACGGCCCGTGGTTGAAGACGCTGCAGTATGTCGGTGTGCAGGGCTTGCCGGCCAGCACGCTGCAGGGCTCATGCGCGAATGGCGTGGCGTTGATGTGATGCTGTTGCCGCGCCTCGGCCGCGCCGGCGATCACGATCGTGGCGACGATGACGACAAACCCGGAGACGACGCGCCGCGGCATGCAACGACACCTCGAAAGCGATATGCCACAACAATGACGCGCCGAGCAGGCGGCATCAAGGCCGCCGCCATTCACATCCGCGCGTTCATGGCGGAGCGTTTCCTGTTGCCTTGCCAGTCACACTCGTGTCATCGCCCGGCTTGACCGCGCGCGACCCAGTATTCCAGAGGCGGTCGTGATTGATCGAGGGGCCGCGGCGTACTGGGTCCCCGCCTTCGCGCGCCTTCGCGGGGGACGACGGCCTGAGTTAGAGGCGCCGTCCGCCCTCACGCCTTCTTCTTCACGTCCTTGACGCTTGCGAACTTGATCCCCTCGGCGCGCTCTTTCGTGTAGCCGAGATAGAACTCGTTCTTCGCCAAAAACACCGGATCGCCGTCGACGTCGTCGGCGACGCCCGAGCCGTTGGCGGCGATGAAGGCGTCGAGCTTCTTGCGGTCGTCGGAGGAAATCCAGCGCGCGAGCTGGAATTCCGAGACCTCGAATTCGACCGGCAGCGAATATTCGGCATCCAAGCGCGCCTTCAGCACGTCGAGCTGCAGCGGGCCGACCACGCCGACCAGCGCCGGCGCGCCGTCGCGCGGGCGGAACACCTGCACCACGCCCTCCTCCGACATCTGCTGCAGGGCCTCCTTGAGCTTCTTCGCCTTCATCGCATCCGTCAGACGCACCCGGCGGACGATTTCCGGCGCGAAGCTCGGCACGCCGACAAAGGTCAGATCCTCGCCTTCGGTGAGCGTATCGCCGATCCGCAACGTGCCGTGGTTCGGAATGCCGACGACGTCGCCGGCAAAGGCCTCATCCGCCAGCGCGCGATCCTGGGCGAAGAAGAACTGCGGGCTGGACAGCGACATGTTCTTGCCGGTCCGCACCAGCTTCGCCTTCATGCCGCGGGAAAGTTTTCCGGAGCACAGCCGGGCAAACGCGATGCGGTCACGGTGGTTCGGATCCATGTTGGCCTGGATCTTGAAGACGAAGGCGCTCATGCGCGGCTCGGCCGCCTCCACCTTGCGCAGGTTCGATTCTTGCGCGCGCGGCGGCGGCGCGAAACGGCCTAAGCCCTCCAGCAAATCGCCGACGCCGAAATTGCGCAGCGCGCTGCCGAAATAGACCGGCGTCAGATGGCCCTCGCGAAAGGCCTCGAGCTCGAACGGCTTGCAGGCTTCGGTCACCAGCGCCAGTTCGTCCTTGACAGCAGCAAGATCGAGATGGGGATTGTGAGTGGCGAGATCGGCGACATCGATTTCGAGCGCAGCACCGGTCTTGGCGCCACCGCCCTCGAGCAGGCGGATGCCGCCGTGCGCGACATCGTAGGTGCCCAGAAAATCCCGGCCGCGGCCGACCGGCCAGGTCATCGGCGTGGTGTCGAGCGCCAGCGTCTTTTCGATTTCATCCAGGAGCTCGAAGGTGTCGCGGCTCTCGCGGTCCATCTTGTTGATGAAGGTGATGATCGGAATATCGCGCAGGCGGCAGACCTCGAACAGCTTTCGCGTCCGCGCCTCGATGCCCTTGGCGGCATCGATCACCATCACGGCGGAGTCGACCGCGGTCAGCGTGCGATAGGTGTCTTCGGAAAAGTCCTCGTGGCCCGGCGTGTCCAACAGGTTGAACACCAAACCCTCGAACTCGAAGGTCATCACCGAGGTGACGACCGAGATGCCGCGCTCGCGCTCGATCTTCATCCAGTCGGAACGGGTGTTGCGCCGCTCGCCCTTGGCCTTGACCTGCCCGGCGAGATTGATCGCGCCGCCGAACAGCAGGAGCTTTTCGGTCAGCGTGGTCTTGCCGGCGTCCGGATGCGAGATGATCGCAAAGGTGCGCCGCCGCGCCACTTCGGCTGCGAGCGGCGAGCGGGACGGCGATTCGGTCGTGACGGCAAGGTCGGTCATGGGGCTGAGCGTTTGGCAGGGAAAATGCTGGGAATCAAGGGAATCCGGTGCCCCTCATATAGGAACGCGGCGGCGGGACACCAATCGCGATTCCCCGCTTCTTACAGCAAAGCCGCCGCCCAATAGGCCAAGGCGGCAACGGTTGCCGACGCAGGTATCGTGATCACCCAGGCATAGACGATCGAGCTTGCCACGTTCCAGCGCACCGCCGACATGCGCCGCGCGGCGCCGACGCCGACGATGGCGCCGGTGATGGTGTGGGTGGTCGACACGGGAACCCCGAGAAAGGTCGCCATGAACAGGGTCGCGGCCCCCCCGGTCTCCGCGCAAAAGCCCTGCATCGGCGTCAGCTTGGTGATCCGCAAGCCCATGGTGCGGACGATCCGCCAGCCCCCCATCAAGGTGCCCAGCGCCATCGATGCCTGGCAGGCCAGCACCACCCAGAACGGCACCGCAAACTCGCCATCGAGATACCCTTGCGAGTAGAGCAGCACGGCGATGATGCCCATGGTTTTCTGCGCATCGTTGCCGCCATGGCCGAGCGAATAAAGCGAGGCGGAGCCGAATTGCAGGATGCGGAAGGCGCGGTCGACCGCGAACGGCGTCGAGCGCACCGAGGCCCAGGACACGATCGCGACCAGCACCATCGCCAGCACGAAGCCGACCAGCGGCGACAGCACGATCGCGGCTATCGTCATCGACAGCCCGCTCCAGATCGCCGCCGAAATTCCGGCCTTGGCCATGCCGCCGCCGACCAGGCCGCCGATCAGCGCGTGCGAGCTTGAGGACGGTATCCCAAGCCCCCAGGTGATCAGGTTCCAGACGATCGCGCCGACCAGGGCTGCAAAGATCACGCGGGCATCGATGATCGAGGGCTCGATGATCCCAATGCCGATGGTCTGAGCAACGTGAAGCCCGAACACCCCGAAGGCGACGAAATTGAAGAACGCCGCCCAGAACACCGCGTATTGCGGACGCAGCACGCGGGTCGACACGATGGTCGCGATCGAATTGGCGGCGTCGTGCAATCCGTTCAAGAAGTCGAACAGCAGCGCAACCGCGATCAAGCCGACCAGAGCGGGAAGACCCAGGGTTACTTCCACGGCGCGGCCCAGCCCTATACCTGTTCGATCACGATCGAGTTGATCTCGTTGGCGACGTCGTCGAAACGATCGGCGACCTTCTCGAGATGGTCGTAGATCTCCGCGCCGACGATGAAATCCATCGCGTTGGCATTACGGTGCTTCAGGAACAGTTCCTTCAGCCCGATGTCGTGGAGGTCGTCGACACGGCCTTCCAGCTTGGTCAATTCCTCCGTGATGGCGGTGAGCATCGAGACGTTCGGGCCGATCGATTGCATCAGCGGCAGCGCGCGGCCGACCAGGCTCGCGCATTCGACCAGAAGCGTGCCCATCTCCCGCATCGGCGGTTCGAAACTATTGACCTCGAACAGGATCACCGCCTTCGCGGTCTGCTGCATCTGGTCGATGGCGTCGTCCATCGATGTGATCAGGTTCTTGATGTCGCCGCGGTCGAACGGCGTGATGAAGGTGCGGCGCACCGCGGTGAGCACTTCGCGGGTGATATTGTCGGCATCGTTCTCGAGCTGGTTGACGCGCCGGCAGAAGGCCAGAGTCTCTTCCCCGCCCCGCAGCACGCCTTGCAGCGCCAGCGCGCCTTCCGCCACCGTCTGGGCATGCCGGGCGAACAGATCGAAAAACCGCTCTTCCTTCGGCAGAAAGGCGCGAAACCAGCGCAGCATGGGGCAAGTCCATCGTTTCGAACGGTCGCTTAACGACCGTCACAAAACTGTCATAGACGGATTTGGTTCGTAAAGCCCGCAGGGCCGGACGCCCAGAGCCGGGTCATCCACCGCTTTGTAACTCGAAAGCCCGGAAATCGGCCGCTCAGAGCGACCGCTTCAAGAAATGCGCGATCTCGCCGACGATGCCACGGCGGAATGTCAGCACGCAGGTGACGAAGATCGTGCCCTGGATCACCGTCACCCACTGGCCGAACCCGGCCAGATATTGCTGTGTCGCGACGATGATGAAGGCTCCGACCACAGGTCCGAATACCGTACCCAAGCCCCCCACCAGCGTCATCAAGACGATTTGCCCGGACATCGCGACCTCGACGTCGGACAATGACGCATTTTGCGCGACGAATACCTTCAGCGAACCGGCAAATCCGGCCAGCGTTCCCGACAGGATGTAGGCGAGCAGCTTGTACTGATCGGTCTTGTAGCCGAGCGATATCGCGCGCGGCTCATTCTCGCGAATGGCTTTCAGCACCTCGCCGAATGGCGAGTTGATGGTGCGAAAGATCAAGAGGAAACCGAACAGGAAGCCTGCGAGGACCGTGTAGTAAAGCACCGTCGAGTTGGCGAGGTTGAAAATTCCGAACAGGTAGCCCTGCGGAATGCCCTGGATGCCGTCCTCGCCGTGGGTGAACGGCACCTGCAGGTAGATGAAATACAACAGCTGCGACAGCGCCAGCGTAATCATCGCGAAATAGATGCCCTGGCGGCGAATGGCGACCAGGCCGGTGATCACGCCGAGCCCGGCGGCGGCGGCGGTTCCGGCGAGGATGCCGAGCTCGGGCGGAGCTCCCCAGACTTTCAAGGCATGGCCGGAGACGTAGCCCGCGGTTCCCAGGAACATGGCGTGGCCGAACGACAATAGCCCGCTGTAGCCGATCAAGAGGTTGAAGGCGCAGGCGAGCAGCGCAAAGCACAGCGCCTGCATCACGAAGAACACGTAGATTCCGGTCCACGGCACGATCACCAGCAGCGCCGTCATGATGCCGAACGCGATCATCTCGTCGTGGATGGTGCGCGGCGTCGCCGGTATCGTATCGTCGGTCATCGCCGTCATGTCAGGCCGCCCGTCCCGTCAGTCCCGTCGGCTTCACCAGCAGTACCAGCACCATCAGGACGAATACCACGGTGTTGGAAGCTTCGGGATAAAAGTATTTCGTCAGTCCCTCGACCACGCCGAGCGCAAAGCCGGTGATGATCGATCCCATGATCGACCCCATGCCGCCGATGACCACGACCGCGAAAACCACGATGATGATATTTTCGCCCATCAGCGGCCGCACCTGGTTGATCGGCGCCGACAATACCCCGGCGAGCGCAGCAAGGCCGACGCCGAGCCCGTAAGTGAGCGTGATCATGCGCGGCACGTTGATGCCGAAGGCGCGGACCAGGGTCGGATTTTCTGTCGCCGCGCGCAGGTAAGCACCGAGCCGGGTGCGCTCGATCAGATACCAGGTCCCAAGACAGACGATCAGCGAGAAGATCACCACCCAGGCGCGATAGATCGGCAGGTACATGAAGCCGAGATTCATGCCGCCCTTCAGCTCGTCGGGTATCGAGTAAGGCAGGCCCGAGGAGCCGAAATAATTCTGGAACACGCCCTGAATGATCAGCGCCAGGCCGAACGTCAGCAACAGCCCATAGAGATGGTCGAGGCCGGCGAGCCATTGCAGCATGGTGCGTTCCAGGATCATGCCGAAAATGCCGACCACGATCGGGGCGATGATCAGCGCCGGCCAATAGCCGAGGCCGGTGAGGTTGAGAAGGAAATAGGCGCAGAACGCGCCCATCATGTAGAGCGCGCCATGGGCAAAATTGATGATGTTAAGCATGCCGAAGATCACGGCGAGCCCGAGACTGAGCAGCGCGTAGAACGAGCCGTTGATCAGTCCGACCAGAAGCTGTGCGTAGAGAGCCTGCATGGGTTAGACGCCGAGATAGGTGTGAAGCTTGTCCATATTGGCCTGCAGTTCGGAGTTGGCGAAACCGTCGATGATCTTGCCGTGCTCGACGATGTAGTAGCGGTCGGCGACGGTCGAGGCGAATCGGAAATTCTGCTCGACCAGCAGGATCGTGAAACCTTCCTTCTTCAGCCGCGCGATGGTGTGGCCGATCTGCTGGATGATGACCGGCGCCAGCCCTTCCGTCGGCTCGTCCAGCATCAAGAAGCTCGCGCCGGTGCGCAGGATCCGCGCGATCGCCAGCATCTGCTGCTCGCCGCCCGACAGCTTGGTGCCCTGGCTCTTCAGCCGCTCCTTCAGGTTCGGGAACAGGTCGAAGATCTGCTCCAGCGACAGCCCGCCGGCGCGCACCACCGGCGGCAGCAACAGGTTTTCGCGCACATCGAGACTTGCGAAGATTCCGCGCTCCTCCGGGCAGAACGCGATCCCCATCCGCGCAATCTTGTCCGAGGAGGTGCGGATGATTTCCCTGGTCGTTGAAGCGGATCGAGCCGGTGCGCTTGCCGATGATGCCCATGATCGACTTCAGCGTCGTGGTCTTGCCGGCGCCGTTGCGCCCGAGCAGGGTGACCACCTCGCCCGCGTTCACGCTGAAATTGATGCCGTGGAGAATGTGGGATTCGCCGTACCACGCCTCGAGATTCTGCACGGCAAGAATCTGTCCGCCGGTCGCCGCTCGCGGCGTGGGCTTCGTCGCCGTGACGGCATCGGCCATTTTCGACCTCAGGCATGACCGGCCCCCAGATAGGCTTCCTTGACGCGCTCGTCCTTGGCAAGGTCGGCGTAATTGCCTTCCGCCAGCACATGCCCGCGAGTTAGGACCGTGATGATGTCGGAAAGATTGGCGACGACGCTCAGATTATGTTCGACCATCAGGATGGTGTATTTCGCGGAGATGCGCTTGATCAGCGCGGCGATCTTGTCGATGTCTTCATGGCCCATGCCGGCCATCGGCTCGTCCAGGAGCATCATCTCCGGATCGAGCGCCAGCGTGGTCGCGATTTCGAGCGCCCGCTTGCGCCCATAGGGCATTTCGACCGCCGGCGTAGAGGCGAACTCGCTCAGGCCGACGTCGTTCAACAGTTCGAGCGCGCGGGCGTTGAAACGGTTGAGCACCGTTTTCGAACGCCAGAAGTCGAAGGAGTGGCCGTGCTGGCGCTGCAGCGCGACCCGCACATTCTCCAGCGCCGTCAAGTGCGGGAATACCGCCGAGATCTGGAACGAGCGGACCAGGCCCAGGCGCGCGACGTCCGCCGGAGCCATCGCCGTGATGTCCCGTCCCTTATAGAGAATGGTCCCCGCGGAGGGCTGCAGGAACTTGGTCAACAGGTTGAAACACGTCGTTTTGCCAGCCCCGTTCGGACCGATCAACGCGTGAATGCTGCCACGGCGGACCTTAAGTGTGACATCGCGAACGGCTAAGAACCCCGCGAATTCCTTGGTCAATCCGTGGGTTTCGAGAATGAACTCATCGGCCAAACAAATTCCCCCTGCCGCGTGCGGCTTTCCGCACATGGCTCGCTTCTTTCCCAGCCGGCGCATCTTTTGCGGGACGTCCTGGAAACCGTCCCCGACCCGCCGCCTCCGGGGCGGAATATGCCGTCATCGGAGCGTGTTAGGCAAGGTGGAAAGCTTAGGCAATCGCGGGCACGCGCGTGGCTAATTCGCGCTTGGTCGAACGATCGCAGGGGCATGCTCGAGCCGTTCGCCGGCATGTCGGCTTCAGCGTTCGAACCGCGCCTCAAGCCGCCATTAACGCTGTTTGGCGTGGCGAGAGTCCTTTCATAGAAAATTTTCCTCTTTCCCCGAAGATTTACGGGTTTCTACCAAGCATGGATTTGCCGTCTTGGATTTCAACAGCGCCAACCCATCGGTCGTCAAATCGATCAAGCAGCGTGATCTCCTGAACACGTGGCTCAGGCTTTACGCGCGCGATCTGCGGTTACCGCGAATCGAGCAATACCAACCGGAGCGGCTCGCTGACGAGTTGCCGGACCTCGTCTATTATACCGTCGATGCGGCCGAGCAGCCACCACGCCTGACGATCCAGAGCGACGGCACGCGGATGGCGTCGGCCTACGGCCACACCGGCAAAGGCCGCTATCTTGACGAGTATCTTGGCCCGCGCCTCGCTCCGGTGGTGATGCCGGTCTATTACGAATGTTTGAGACGCGCCCTTCCCGTCTACACCATCGCGCACATCGATGACATTTACGGGCGAATCGTTGCTTATGAGCGATTGTTGATGCCGTTTTCCGAAGCGGGAGCGGTGAGCCATGTGATTGCCTCGCTGAAGACGATCAGCGAAGACGGTGGATTTGAGATCAAGAATTTGATGCGCGGGAACGACACGTTACCCAGACCGAAGCTTCGCACCGTGATCGACCGCGACCTGTTTCATCGCGCGCCGGGCCGCATCGCAACCTATGACGTGATCGTATTTGATTGATCATGGAATTCGTCAGCGCCAATCCCTCGGTGGTCAGATCCATCAAGCAACGCGTTCTCCTGAATGCGTGGCTGCGCGCGCTGCGCAAGCCGCAGCCGCTGCCCGCGATTTCTGATTTCCGGCCCGACGGCATCGGCGACGAGCTTGCCGACATGATGGTATACAACGTCGAGGGAGCGGTCGAGGCGGCGCGCTTTTTGATCACGCAGGAAGGATCGAGGCTCGCTGCAGCCTATGGCAACGATCATATCGCTCCGGAGCAGCGGACCAATCGCTACCTCGACGACGCGATCGGACCGGAGCGTTATGCGCTGGTTCTGCCCTGTTATCGCCAATGCCTGGCGCGCCAGCGGCCGACCTACTCGATTTCGAGGGTGGAGGATCTGGACGGCAAGGAAGTGTCCTATGAGCGGCTACTGCTGCCGTTCGGCAAGGGCGACAACGTCGGGCAGATTGTCGGCTCCTACAAGGCGATCAGCATCGAGGGCGGTTTCAAGGTCGACAATCTGATGGGTATCAGGAAGGCTGAGCCGACCAGGATCATCAGCGCGGTGATCGACCTCGAGCTCGCCCGACGGCCCGCGGGCGTGCGCGCCTGCGACGATATCATCGTCACGGACGCGGACTAGCCCTGCTTGCCGCTCCGCGGCTCGCCCGGTGCTTTCACCTCTTTGGCATAAACCTCCGGCTTGAAGCCGACCAAGCGCTTGCCGCCGAGGTCGAGCACCGGCCGCTTGATCATCGAGGGCTGCGCCAGCATCAAGGCCAGCGCCTTCTTCTCGTTCAGCCCCTCCTTGTCGGCCTCGGGCAATTTGCGAAAGGTCGTGCCGGCGCGATTGAGCAAGGCCTCCCAGCCAAGTTCATCGCTCCATTGCTTGAGCTTGTCCTTGGCGATCCCTGCGGTCTTGTAGTCGTGAAAATCGTAAGCGACGCCGTGGCCGTCGAGCCAGGCGCGGGCCTTCTTCATGGTGTCGCAGTTCTTGATGCCGTAGATGGTGATGGTCATTTCGGTCTCTGGATATCCTGGCCTCCTGGGTTTCGCTCCACGGAACGTTACTTTTCAGCGCCGGCGGCGAGATCCGTCGTGACCTTGCGGAGTACCGCGGTCATGAACAAACGCCAGAACCATCCTGTCCCCGGATATTTCGGATCGAATGACGCGCGCCAGTCGATCGCGGTGCCGCTGCCTTCGATCGCTGCGAGATCGACATCGGCACGGTAGTTCAGAAAAGGAAACCCGGATAACAGGATGTAGCTCAGCCTTCGATCCGGCACGAGTTCGACCACCTGCTCGCGCGTCCGCGTGATCGCAGTCGAAAAGACGCGAATGGAGCCCAGGCCCGTCGGTTCGGCATGCCCGGGACGTTCCAGTTCGAAGGCATCGAACATCGTCCAGGCGGGCCAGGTTGCACCATCCTTGAGGAGAGCGAAGACGGCAGACGGAGGCTGCCTTGCTTCGCCCGCTCGCCCAAACCTTGATCGAGCCTTGTGCAACTTCAGACATCAAAATGACCCGCCGCCATCTCCCCGAAACAATACCGACGTGGATTTAGTCGTTGGCATTGTTGCCGATGATACAGCTCTACAAGCGAATGCGCACCGCGATTTGTTGGCCGGACCGGCAACCGTGCGATGTCAAATCTCGGCGAGCGGCCGCCCGTTCCATGACGGTTCATCTGGGTCGGCCTACCATGGTTCGGCGCTATTGCCGGAAGGACCCTTTGCATGAAGCCCCTCAGCCGGCGGCGGGCGATCAAGCTCGCCTCCTCGTATCTCGCGACGGCACCTCTGCTCGGCCGCGCCAGCCGGGCGCAAACTGCGTCCCCGACAGGGTCGACCGTTTTCGACATGGCGAGTTTCTTGGGACCCGGCGTCGATGCCGATACAGCTTTCGCCAAGGCACTCGCCGCGATTTCAAAGACGGCCGGCGATGCGGCGAAGGCCGGCGGGCCGGTTCATATCGTCTTCAATCTCGGCAAGAACGCCACCTACCGGATCAATCGCCCCCTCGCCTTCAAAGAGCTCCACGGTTTCGAGCTCAATGGCAACGGCGCGCAATTGATCAACACCGCGCGGGGATCGACGCTGACGATCTCCAGCTCCAGCCATGTCACCATTCGCGATCTCACCGTCGACTATGACCCGCTGCCGTTCACGCAAGGAACCATCGCCGCTTTCGACAAGGCTGCGCTCCAGATCACTGTCAAGGTCGACGCCGGCTATCCCGATGATCCCGCGTTCCTCGCCACCATCACCGACGGTTTTTTCAAGGTCATGGACCGCCGCACCAAGGCGCTGAAGCCGGGCGCGCGGGATTTCCTTAATCCCACCAAGGCCGAACGGATCTCGCCAGGGCTGATAAAAGTTCATTTGCGCTGGGGCGCGAACGATTGCTTCCCAAGCCAGCTGCCGGTCGTGGTCGGCGATGTGGTCGCAATCACCAACGGTAACGCCCATGCGATCGTCGTCGACGGCAGCTCGGCGACAAGCTTCATCGACCTGAAGCTCCTGGCCTCGCCGGGCATGGGTATCCTGGAAAACGGCGGCGTGGGCTCGATGTTGCTGCAGAAGGTGTCCGTCGTTCCCGGGCCGCGGCCCAAGGGCGCGACGACCGACCGGCTGGTATCGACCAATTCGGACGGCTCGCACTTCATCACCGTCGAGCAGGGACCAACGATGGAGGACTGCGCCTTCGCCAACACCTCCGATGATGCCGTGAACGTGCACGGCTTTTATTACTACGTCGTCGAGAAGCCGGCACCGCGGCGCTACCTGCTCACCCCAAAATGGGATATCGGCTTGGCTCTGGGAGACGAGATCGAAAGCTGCGATCACGCGACCTTCCGCTCGCTCGGGCGGACCAAAATCGAACAGTTCAGCAAGCGGCATGCGCCTGAACTCAAGGGCAAGATTGCGCCGATCTGGAAGAACAAGAGCCCGACCACCCAGCCCGACCTGGTCTACGACTTGGTGCTGCAGCAGGACCTGCCGCTCAAGGTCGGCGATTCCATCACCTCGCTGAGCCGGATCGGCGCCGGCACAGCGATTCGGCGCTGCAGCTTTCACGCCTGCGGCCGTGTCCTCGTCAAAGCACCGAACGCGGTCGTCGAAGACTGCCAGTTCACGTTTTCCTCGGGGAACGCGCTGCAGGCCGGCAGCGACATCGGCTTCTGGTCGGAGTCCGGCTTTGCCGAGAACCTCGTGCTCAGAGGTAACCGCTTCACCCACAGCATCACCGGCGCCAACGAGCTCACCGGCGGCAGCGGCGCGCTCGGCACCATCTATGTCGGCATGTCCTCTCCCGAAGCCGCGAAGGGTTTTCAAAACAATTTCCAGAACCGCAACGTGACCATCGAGGGCAATCACATCGACGATTCCTACATCTACGCGATTTTCGTCAGCAACGCCGACGGCGTCAAGATCATCGGCAACTTGATCGGCCAGACATTTATTCGCGGCACCGCGTTCGACGCCGGCCAGATCTACGGCATCAAGCCCGACAGCGCGATCTTGGTCGGAAGGTCGAGGAATGTGGAGATCGACAACAACACGGTGGCGCGGGGAAAGGTGGCGAAGACCGCGGTCGCGGTCGACGCGACCTGCGACAAGGGTTCGGTGCGCGTGGGGAATAACCGGCTGACGTGAGCTTGAGGGACTATCCCGACACGATCATCGCCGCCGTCAAATGCCGTCACCAAACCTCAAAGACGTCGAGAGACCTCCTCGACACTGCTTTTCCAAACTTCGAAATCTGCAGTGTCCTGCCAAAGCTCCAATAGTTCGGAAGGCTCGGTGAGAATCCGAGCGATCGAACGTCGGGCCTTTTCGATCAAGACTTCGGATGGCGTCGCCTTTGAACGTTGAACCCAGGCGTCAATCTTGGCCGTGTAAGCTGTTTGAGCGCCTGGCCTTCCCTTTAGACGGGCGACAATATCAGCCGCCGCAAGACCTTCCTCGGCATCCGGTGCTTCGAGATAATTCGTTTCAGCTGCCAGCACCCGATCAAGTGCATTTTCCAAAACGAGAAGCCCGTTTCCCTCGGCAACGGTGGCCGCGAAATCGCAGGCCGTATCGTTCTCGAAAATCCCGATTCCCCACGCTCCCATTTCCGACTCCTTCCGAAAACATCCGTTACCAGCAGGACATCATTCGGGGCCCTTGGAAACTCCCTGGGCCGCCCCGTTCGCGCCCTGACTAAGTCATGCTCGGCTGGCCAATCCAGAGCCGGTTGAGCCATCGCGTGGTGAGGGACAGCCGATCGCTACCCTTCATGCGCGCCTGCGCCTCCTGATACGGACCGACCGTGCGGAGCCTATCGGGGAGCGAAGGATAAATGCGCCGCATCCACTTCAGCGCGCGGTCTGCACTCCGACGTTCCGCGTTTCCGAGCGGCAGCTCGAACGCCACCCGCAATCGGTCGGGCAGCATCTGCGCGGTCAGCGCCCGGTACCACATCGGCGGCCGAATTCGCATAGTGGCTCCAGAGAATATCTGCCGCGCGATGTCGCGGGCGGCAGGGCTCACGGTGAGGACATCGGATTCTGTCATCGCTTCGCGATAGGCCAAGAAAGACTTCCAATCGGCAGCCAGACTGTCCGCAGGGATGCCGAACAGGGCTGCATAGAGCCGCGCCTCGGACCAATATCGTTCGCGCGCGTCATCCGGAAGCGCGGGCAAGACCAAGTCATGGGCCAACAGCGCCGTTTCCACCAGCGTCGCGTGGACCCAGCGCAGCGCCGAGACTTCGTTGGCGTAATACGGCGAGCCGGCGGCGAACGGCCCGGCTGCCGCGGGCAGAACCCCCACCACCATCGCATGGCGCCGGTAAAGCCTGCGGGCGACCGCAAGCGCCTGATCGGGCGTGCCGAAGACCATTGTGAACATCACATTGAAGGTCCGGTGGAAGCGTCCGATCGGATCGGTGAAAACCCGCGACTGATCGGCGATCGCGGCGGCGACCCAGGGATGCGCCAGCTGTAAGAGCAAGGCTCGGCCAGCGCCGAGGAAAACAGCCGCTTCGCGATCGACCCGCCAGGTCACCGAAGCAGGGCCGAAGATACCTTCGCGCGGTCCCGCGGCGTTGGCGCGCACCACATCGAGGCTTCGTTCGAGATCCGCTGCGGAAACAAGCATGACGCCTCATATGGACGCGCGTTCACCGAGGCGTTAGCCCGCCGGCGAACGGTTCGCAAGCCGGGGAATGCCGGGCCAACGTCTCACGGCCGCTTCGGAATCTGCAAGCCCCGCTGCACGGCCGGTCGCGCCAGCCCGCGCTCCAGCCACGCCGGAACATGCGTGAGGCTGTCGAACGCGACGAGCTCGCGCGCCTCGTAGAAACCGATCAGGTTGCGCACCCAGCCGAACATCGAGATGTCGGCGATGGTATATTCGTCGTCCATGATCCACAGCCGCCCATCGAGCCGCGCTTCGACCACGCCAAGCAGGCGCTTCGATTCCGCGACATAGCGCTGCAGCGGCCGTTTGTCGGCGATCTCCTTGCCCGCAAACTTGTGGAAGAAGCCGAGCTGCCCGAACATCGGCCCGATCCCGCCCATCTGGAAGTGCAGCCATTGAATGGTCTGGTAGCGGCGCGCCGCGTCGGAGGGCAATAGCTTCCCACTCTTCTCGGCGAGATATTGCAGGATCGCTCCAGATTCAAACAGCGGCAGCGGTTTGCCACCGGGGCCATCGGGATCGATGATCGCGGGTATCTTGCCGTTCGGGTTGAGTGACAGAAATTCCGGCGTCTTCTGATCGTCCTTGTTGAAGTCGACCAGATGCACCTCGTAGGGCAGCCCGATCTCTTCCAGCATGATCGAGACCTTGACGCCGTTCGGCGTCGGCAGCGAATACAGCTGCAGCCGATCGGGATATTGCGCCGGCCAGCGCTTGGTGATGGGAAAAGCGGAAAGGTCGGACATCGCAGCTCGTGCTTTGCTTCGCTGTTGCCCGGCCAATGTAGGGCGATAACCTCGCGTGGCAAGAGGGAATCACGTCCGCCGCTGCAACACCGTCACATGCAGGCGACGGCGGATTTCCATCCCCTGCCGCCGGTAGAGCGCGATCGCCGAGCTGTTCTTGGAAAAGACGTGCAGGAACGGAATCTGTCCCCGCGCCACGATCTGACGAGCCACCGCGCCGAGCAGGAATTGCGCGTAACCGCGACCGCGATAGTCCGGATGCACGCAGACGGCGGTGATCTCGCTGTAGTCAGCGGGCTTCATCCGCTCGCCCGCCATCGCAACCAGCCGTCCATCGACGCGGATGCCGAGAAACGTTCCCAATTCGTGGGTTCGCGCGGTGAAGGGACCGGGTTTTGTCAGTTCGGTCAGCGCCATCATCGCCGCCACGTCATCGGCGCCAAGCGTGATCGGTTGGACGCCAGCAATCGGGCTTTCCGCGGGCGTTCCAAGCATCTGCTCGCCCGGCTCGGCGAGCAGAATCTTGAACCCGTCGGGCGGGGTCACCGGGTCAGGCGTGAACAACACGGCGATATCGGATGCGCGACATCAGCGCGGCGAGGCCAGCGAAACTTTCCGCCGACGTGTCGCTCATGGCCGCGAACGGCGCGATAGCAGGCGGATAGCGCCGCGCCAGCGCGCCGCCTTCGGCCAATCCTTGCTGCCGCGTCGTCAACGCCGTCCAGATCGGATGATCAAGCGGATGCATCGGCGGACCGGAACGGGGCATGCTGCGCTGGCATCGACTAGCCCGACGCGCCGTCGTCGAGACTGACGATCACCGCGGCATTGGCGATGATGATGGCATCGCCGCCCTGCTCGGCCGGGATTTCAAGCCCGCCCTTGACCGCGGTGACGGTCACCGTTCCATACGGCAGCTCTTTCGCGACCGCGGCGGTGTCGACCACGCCGGGGTCCGGCACGCCGATGGTGACATCGACGAACATGTCCTTCGCCGTCTTGCCCACCATCCGTGGGAAACCCGATGCTGGAGTGACGGATGGCGTCCGAGACCGCGCGCCTGGCCGCCTTGGTGGCGTCCCGCCCATGAACGTCAACGCCCATGCCCATTTCAGTGATACAGCGCACGCGTGCCATCGGGTCCTGCCATCGTTGGGGAGTGGGAAAGCAAGTGAGTTTCCGTTTTTCTCATCGTACCGGCCGCCCAATTGACATCAAGGCATTCGCATACTTGCAGTTAACTAGCTCAGTCAGGCCCGATATGAAAGCCTTCGAATGTGGATCGAAACGTTGGTTCGCCCTGAGGCTTCCAACGATATCCATAGCTCCTGGCTCGGCAACTCGCGGCGCACCACGGCGCCAGCTCTATCGTCGATCATCAAGAATGCGCGCGGCGGTCCGGAGTTGGTCCGCAAACGCCCTCGCCTGTTTCGAGCCATCCGCCATCAGCCTGTCGATCACTTCATCCAATTCCTGAGCGCTGCGATCGGCTCGATCCGGCGCCTGACGATGCGCGATCGCGCGGTAGCCGTCCACAAGCAGCACGCTGGTCGTCTCTCCGATTGACGCGTAGGCGTCGCGCGCCTGTCCGAACGACGACAAGGACGCATCCAGTCGGCCGGCGGCGAGTTGAAAAGCACCGACGAGCCAACGGGCGGTGCCGAGCTGACGGGGGCCGAGTCCCAATTCCTCGACCAATCCCAGCGACAGCATCGCGAGCTCGAGTCCCGCATCGATATGCGCGGCCTCGATCACGACGCCTTCATCGCCCCAGCCCGGCCAGCAATTGGCGGCCACGTTGTACGCCAGCGTCTTGGCCGCGGTCTTGAGCTTGACGGTCGCAGCGACGTCGCGCGCCAGCTCCGATTGCCTCAGATGATAGCGGATCGGCGGCCTTGCCGACGGCGACCATGTTCGTCACATCCTTGTGCTGAGCCGTACAAGATCTTGATCAGCTGCGTGTAGTCGGCGCTGACCTGCTCGGCTTCCCCGTCCGATTCCACGCGGCCGATGGCTGAGCTCAGATCTCCTCTTCGAATTGACTCGAGAGCGAAGTCAACCGTCGCCCGTGGCTCCATGTCATTGATTTTCCTTGGGAGGCGCTTCCGCGCAAATGGTCGGCCAACTGTTTTACACGAGATATTTGAACCGGCTCAACATCTCAGGGACATCATACCCGGCTGCGGCAATCAATTTCTGCACAAGTTTCTCCTGGAGATCTTCCGACAACATCGGATGACATGGACTGTAAAACAACGACATTGGGCAGCAATCCTCACATCTCCAACCACATCTCGAATCCGCCATAGATCAATCGCTTGCCATCGAACGGCATGTCTCCCTTCAGGCGGGGGTCTGCCATGACCTTCTCGTTGATCCTGTCGCGCTCGGCCCGAGATCGGTAGACAATCCAGGAGAAGACGACGATCTCGTCGTCCTTCGCCTGCACGGCGCGGGGGAACGAGGTCAAGCTGCCATAGGGCACGTCGTCGCCGATGCACTCGACGAAGGCGAGCGCGCCATGTTCCTTCCAGATTTCGCCGGCTTTCCGGGCGTGCGCCTTATAGGCATTCGACTTTGTCCCTGGACACAGGAACCACAAAACCATCGACATACGACATGGGAACCTCCTTGTTTTCGATTTCGCGTCCCAAGGACGCTCCACCAGACCGAAATCCGACATCGTCTCGCAAAAAAAGCGGCCTCTGGCGCCACGCACATCGAGATTGAAGGGCATGGCGAGGTGATCAGCCCGTGCGCCTCAACGTTGCCTCTGCGCGATGAGCTTGCGCGCCCGCGCTCTCACCGATGGCGGACCGCTGCGCGCCAGGCGTGCGAGCACGGGCACCAGGCGCCTCCGCAACACCGGATCGTCCTCCGCGAGGTCGGCCAGCGCCTGCAGCGCGGAGGTCTGCACGATGCGGCTTTGGTCGTCGAGATAGGCGAACATCGTCTGCACCGTGATGCGCCGCTCGCTTGCGCTCAGCGCAAGACGCGGCAGCATTTGCGCCAGATGCCAGCGCAGCTCCGCCTGTTCGGCTCGCGGCAACAGGCGCAGCAGCATCTTCCTGAATGGCGCCAGCCATTGCGGGCGCACCGCCGTCACCTTCTCGGCGACGTCGGCCGCACGTATCCGCACGACCGGATCGGCGTTCTCCATCGCCGCCATGATTTCGGCCAGGCGATCCTTGATCGGCCAGCACCGAAGAAACCACGGCATTGGCCGCGCCGATCGACCGGCGGTCGCCGCCCTTCAAGCGATCGACGAGCGAGCCCATTTCTATGGCTGTCCTCTCCTTCATCCCTTCTTGCGGAGCCCAATCCGGCGATCGCCGCTGCCGCGATCAATGACGCCGTCAATGCGCGGTGCCGGCGGCGTCCGGCGCCAGCACCAGTTCCGCGTCGTCGATGACATAGCGGACATATTTGTAGTCGCGGATGAAGCTGATGCGGCCATCCTTCCATTCCAGCCACATCAGGTAGCTCGGCTTCGCGGCTTGCGAATCCTCCCAGACCGCGATCACCTCGCGGCCCTCGAGCCAGGCGGGCGCCAGCCGCACGCCCTCGATCTTGGCATAGATGCCGAAGAACATGCCGACGTCGGCGGCGCCGGCGCGCGGCGGGTAGGTCGACTGGATCAGGCGCACGTCGTCGGCCAGCATCGCGCGCAGCCCGTCCCAGTCGCGCCCGTTGAACAGGGCGACATAGCGGGCCACCTCGGGCGACGGCGCGCGCGGCGCGGGCTTCGCCTGCGCCTCGGCATTGACCGCCTTGAGCCGGGCCCGCCCGCGGGCGAGATGGGCCTTTACCGCGTTGACGGTGAGGTCGAGCATGGCGGCGATCTCTTCCAGCGACTGGTCGAGCACGTCCTTGAGGATCACCACGCTGCGTTGCATGGTCGGAAGCTCCGCGAACCGCGACACCGCTGTTTCGACCGCCTCCCGCCGCATCATCATCTCCACAGGATCGGGGCTCTCCGGATCGGCGACCTCGTGGGCCGCCTCGATGGGTTCGGCTGCCCGGATCGCGCGGCCGCGCAAAATGTCCAGCGCGCGGTTGTGGGCGATCCGGAACAGCCAGGCGCGCAGCGGCGCGCCCTCCTCCAGCTCGTCCAGCGCGACGAAAGCGCGGGCGAAGGTGTCCTGCACCACATCCTCGCCGTCGATCACCGAGCCCATCAGGCGCGCGCAGTAGCGATGAAGCTCCGGCCGCAGCTCGCCGGCGAGCGCCACGAGCTGGGCGTGGCGCGCCGTCGGCGGCGAGGATGGTGCTGCGCTCAAGCCGCCTCTCCCTCGAGCATTGTTATTCCGGTGTCGCCCTTGAGGCCGAACGCAAAACCCCCGGCATATTTCGGGTCGTCCAGCACGGAAACAACGTTCTCGCCGAACTCCCGCGGCGGCATCGGCGCGCCAAAGCGCGCGAGGTACGCTTCGGGCGTGATGTTCATGGCGCGAGCGTAGGCATTGGCGCCGGCGTCGCCGACCCCGGTGCCGCCGATGATCTGCTGCGGCACGATCGCCTGGAAGCGGATCCCGAGGTTGTTCTGCTCCGAGACGCCGTTGGCGTATCTGGCCATGAACCAGAGCATGCGCTTGGCGCCGGCATAGCCGCCCGACATCGGCGATCCGTTCACGGCGGCGCCGCTCGATCCCACCAGCACGCGGCTGCCCGGCTTGAGCGGCGCCTTGAGCGCCGCCTGCAGCCAATAGAGTCCGGCCTTGACGTCGGTCTCCCAGGTCGCGGTGAAATCCGCCCAGCTCAGCTGGTCCAACCGTCCCATCCGCGGCGGCGTGCCGGCATTCAGCACCAGGATATCCGGGCGGAGCTCTCCAAGGATGCGGTGGGCGGCGGTCTCGTCCGTTACGTCCGCGGCGATCGTGGCGACGCCGAGCCGGGTGTGGACGGACTTGAGCGCATCGGCGTCGCGGGCGACGACCGTCACGCTCGCGCCGCGCGCGACCAGCGCCTCGACCAATCCCAGGCCAAGGCCACGGCTCCCGCCGGTAACGACGACATTCTTGTCTTGAAGGCTCATCGGTTCTGCTCCGGTGTCCAGGGTTTCCACTGTAGCTAGGACGATCCAGACACCGAAAAGGAGTCAATCAACGCTCAGCGCGAGGGATGGGAGCGCCGGTCCGGGCCTGGATCACCGCCGGCCGCAGCGGTGGCAAGCCTCGCGAAATAATGCGCCCAGCCCTGCCCGTGGAGGACGCACTGTTCCGCGTTGGGCAGGCCGGTGTGAGTCATGCGCATCAGCGTGCCGCCATCATCCTGGTCGATGAGGTCGATCTCGATGAGGCTCGATCCCGGGGGCACCAGCTCACTGCCCTCCCATCCGAAGCTGTAGGCAAGGCGGTGGACCGGCACGACTTCGCGGAAGGTCCCGCGTGCGGCGCGAGCGCCAACGCCATTGATCAGATAGATCCCGCCGGGATGCGACTCCATCGTCGCCTCGGTGCCCATCCAGCGGATGATCTTCTCGGGATCGGTGAGGAAGGCGAAGACGGTGGCAGCCGGGGCCGCGATGTGGGTTTCGCGGCGGACCACGAGCGATTCAGTCATCGGCAATCTCCTTGGCATCTTCGACGGAGCGCACGGCATCCATCCCTCATTAAAACATATCGTCGCGCGGAGTTGGACTTGCCACCGGACCAGATGGTGACAATGCCGCGCCGCGGCCGCATGATCGAGGCATGCAGCTGCCCTCGACGCTCGCCTGGCTCGTCGACGCGGCCGGCGCGGCGCCGAGCGCCGACCGGTTGCTGGCGGAGCTCGGCGCGCGCCTCGTCGCGGATGGCGTGCCGCTCGCCGGCGGCGCCCTGACGTTGGCCGTGCCGCACCCGATCATCGCTCACCGCACCTGGCTTTGGCGGGCCGACACCGGAACGGTGATCGAGGCCCTGGGATTCGCGGCGGCCGGGCCGGCGGCGGGGCCGCCTGGCGGCGCGGGCCGGAGCTGGCTCGCCGGGCTCGGGACCGGACCCGTGCATGAGGACATCGTCGGCTCCGGAGGCCGACCTGAGGCCGACAGTCCGGCGCTCGCCTGGATCGCGTCGCGTCCGTTCACGCCCGAAGAGGCTGGCGAGCTGCGCGAGGCCGCGCGTTTCGCCACAGCGCCGCTTGCGGCGCTTGCGAGCACGGGCCGCATTGAGCGCGGTGCTCGAGGCCTATCTCGGCCGGCGCAGCGCGGCGCGGGTGCTGGCGGCGCCGCTGCGGCGCGGTGTCGGCGAGACCATTCATGCCGCGCTGCTCTACGCCGATCTGCGCGGCTTCACCTCGCTGTCGGAAGCAGGCCCCGCCACGGCGGTGATTGCCGCCCTCGACGCCTGGTTCGACCGCATCGCCGGTGCGGTGCATGCGTTCGGCGGCGAGGTGCTCAAATTCATCGGCGACGGCATATTGGCGATCTTTCCGGTGATCGGGGATGACTCCGCGAGCGCCTGCGAGGCGGCGCTGCGCGCGGTCGCCGCCGCCCGCGCCGGAATGGCGCATCTCGACGCGGCGCGGCGACAGCAGGGGCTCGCGCCGTTGCCCTTCGGCATCGCCCTCCACCTCGGCGAGATCCTGTGGGGCAACATCGGCGCCGCCGACCGGCTGGATTTCACCGCGATCGGCCCCGCCGTCAATCTGGTCAGCCGCCTCGAAGGGCTGTGCCGGCCGCTCGAGCAGACCGTCCTCGTTTCCGGCGCGGTCGCCGCCGTGACCCCGGCGCCGCTGATCCCGCTCGGAGCGCACGCCCTGCGCGGTATCGCAGCGCCATGCGCCGTCTTCACCGTGCCGGTGAGCTGACGCACGTGCCGCCGCGCGGCGGCGCGGCCTCATTCCCAGCTGTCGAGCTTGATATCGTTTGGCCACGGGGCGCCTTTCCCGGTTTCCAGAAACGACTTCAAGCTCAACAGAAACACCCCCCACTTGGTGCTGCAATGGTGCATGAACTCCACCGGCTCCTTCCAGCCTTGGTGTTTGAAGTAGACGATGGTCCAGTCGCCTTCCCGTTTGAGGTCGAAACTTATCTTTGTGCCGATCCATTCCTGGGGTCCATCGACCACCTGCCACAGCACGCGCTTGGCGGGTTGCAGCTCAAGGACCTTCATGTCGAAACCGCCGGCGCCAAAGCGGAACCGCAGCACGCCGCCGACCTTGCTTTCCCCTTGCGTGGTGGTCGTCCACCAGGCGGAAAGACCGTCAAGCGTCGTCAACGCCTTGTAGACGTCGTCCAGCGACGACGACTTGATTCCGACTTTGTGCAGGATATCAACCATTTGCGACTCCTCCTTCGCGTGTTGCTCCAGCGCGACCAGTCCGGGCCAAGGCCACCTTGACAGCGTCCAGGTGCAACCAAGACGATCGAGGCACCGAAAAGGAGTCAATCAACGCGGCCGGGGTACTTCCCGTGCGCGAGACCCGCCCTTCAAACCTCGAACAGCGCCTTCACGTCGTCTTCCGTCAGCGCCGAGGTGACGCTGCCGTCACGATCGAACAGACCGTCGGACAAGGCACGCTTCCTGGCCTTGAGCTCATCCATTTTTTCCTCGATCGTGCCTGCGGCCACCAGCCGGTAAACAAACACGGCCTTGTCCTGCCCGATGCGGTGGGCACGGTCGATCGCCTGCTCCTCCACGGCCGGATTCCACCAGGGATCGAAGACGATGACGGTATCGGCCGCGGTCAGGTTGAGCCCCACGCCGCCCGCCTTCAGGCTGATGAGGAAAACGTCGCTCGCTCCGCCCTGAAAGCCGTCAATGACGCTCTTGCGGTCCTTGGTTTGGCCGGTGAGCAAGCTGTAGCTGATCCGGCTTTGGTCGAAACGCGCGCGGATCAACGCAAGCATCGACGTGAATTGAGAGAAGACGATGATCTTGCGGCCCTCGCTCAGAAGTTCCACCACCATTTCCATCAGCCGGTCCAGCTTGGCAGCGGGCCGCTCGACCGCCATCGTCGAGCTTTAAGAGCGCGGGATGGCAACAGACCTGGCGCAGTTTCAGCAAGGCCTCGAGAACGATGATGTGGCTTTTCGCCAGGCCGCGATCGCTGATCGCCTTGCGCACCTTCTCCGACATGGAGAGGCGGATGGAATCGTAGAGATCGCGCTGACCTCCTTCCAGCACGACGGTTTCGATGATTTCGCTCTTCGGCGGCAGATCGGTTGCCACCTCTTCCTTGGTCCGCCGCAGCAGAAATGGCTTGACCCGCCGCGCCAGCGCCGCCGCGCGGGTGGCATTACCCTGCTTCTCGATCGGCGTACGCCAGTGACGGGCAAAGGCGGCCTTGTCACCGAGATAGCCCGGATTGGCGAAAGTCATGATCGACCAAAGCTCGCCCAAGTGATTTTCCATCGGGGTTCCCGTCAGGCAGAAGCGATGCTTGGCCTTGATACCGCGCAGCCATCGGCGTGGTGGCGGCAACCGGGTTCTTGATGGTCTGGGCCTCGTCGAGAATGGCCATGTGCCATTCCCGGGACAACAGGACCTCATGATCGCGCGCGATCAATGGATAGGTCGTCAAGACGACGTCGTACTGCGGGATCGCAGCGAAATTCTCCCTGCGGCCCGGACCGTGAAGCACGAGAACCCTCAACTCCGGCGCAAACTTAGCAATCTCATTGACCCAGTTCGTCGTCAGGCTGGTCGGAGAGATGACGAGCGCCGGATCACTCAGGTTGCCGCGCGCCTTCTCCACCGCGAGCAGCGCCAGCACCTGCACGGTCTTTCCCAGTCCCATGTCATCCGCCAGAACACCGCCGAGGCCCGCCTCGCGCAACAGATCGAGCCATGCCACGCCCTGTGCCTGGTACGGCCGCAGCTCGGCCTTGAAGCCCGGCGGCATGCCGACATCCGCTAGCCCCCGCGTTTGAAATAGACCGGCCAGGCGCCGAAGACCCTCAACGCCCTTGAACGCCAGTCCATCATTCTCCAGAGCGAGCATCGGTACGACTTCCGCCCGGGAAAGCCTGATTTTCCCGGACTCGCCGGCGACATATTCGTCAAGTCTCAACGTGTGCAGCGCAAGCACCAACGGCAGAAAGCGATCGGCCGCCAGCGATACATGCCGGCCGTCGGACAAGGGAAGATAAAAGTGATCGCCGCTTTCGGCGAGCCGTTTGATCGCGTCGGGCGTGAAGTCGGGGCTCGAGACCAAGGCGGCCAGAATGGAGGTTAGATCCCGCCGCTCGCCGTCGATTTCGATACCGAGACCGAGCTCGAACCAGTCGATGCCGCTGCTTTCGAACTCCATGTCGAAAGCGTCTGAGGACTCCGCCAGGCGATATGGAAAATCGTCATCGACACAAATCTCAAAGCCATGTTGCCGCAAGTCGGTGGCGCCGACCCGAAGAAAATCGAGCCAGTCATGTGGATTCCTGACTGTGATATCCTGTCGATGGCGAATGTCGAGAAATGGATAGAGCTTCAGTACGGGAATGAAGCCGAGATCGGCCAGTCGCTTGGAGGCGTCGCGCTCGCGCGTCGGCCTGCGCGTGACTTCATGAACCTGCCCGGCGTGAAACACTTCGACGATCCTGGCCTTCTCCGACGGCTCGATCTCGACCGCACCGTAACCGAAGCTGAGATGCGCATGCGGCATCCAGTTTGGCACATTATAGGGGAACGAATAAGTCGCCGGCCTCACCGAGAGGCGCAGGATGGGTGTCGGGTCGACGTCGATCTTGACCGCTGAAGCGGGCGGCGCCGGCAGCAGATCGTGATGAATGGCCGGCAATCTTTGGCCGAGACGACGCGCCACCTCGGCGACCTGCGCGCGCGGGATCAGCGGCGCCGACAGCATCCGATACGCCAGTTGCGCGGGCATCCGCAATTCCACCGGTCCGACCAGACCGGCGGCCTCGTCGACATAGACCGGCGGCTCGGCGGCCATCGCGACGGCCCCTTCGACATGCAGATGTGGAGCAATTCCCTTTTGACTGGTCTGCCGCCATTCGAGATGACCGCTGCGGATTTCGCCCCATCGCAAGGGTGCGCCGTTCAGGTCACGCCAATAGGCGCGTCCAGTGTCGACGACGCGCCGCAGAATTCGATGGTGCGAATAAGGTAGACGTCCTGTTGCCCATAGGCTCGAAATTCTCGCGACAGGCTCCTAACGATGTCGATGTCCACCGCTCGATAGAAAGCCGGGGGATTTTCCAAATTGACGCTTGCGAGGTTCGGCCGCGAAGGTGAATTGGAGAAGCTGCCGTCCTTGCGCAATTTCACGGATATCACCGATAGCGCCAGATGGGGCATCCGCCCCTCACGGGCATGCGGCTGCACGCAATAGATCAGCCTCTGGATCACGTCCGGCGGGTAATCATCGCCGCGGATCGCGGTCCCGACCTTTTCCAACCATTCGTTGAGTTCGAGTGGCAAAACCGGGACAGCCGGCGTCGCGATGAGCTCGACGGAGCGGTCGCGGGACGGCAATGTGTCGTGTGCCGGCGTGGTCCCGCCGTTCAGCGCTTCGAGCAAGGTCGCCGCGACATGCTTGCAGTTGAGAGCCATTGGGCAGGTGCACACGCCCTCAATATCGATCAGCCGGTCACCGCTGTATCGCAGGTCAATATCGACCGCATAGGGCTTTTTGGCCGTGCCTGCGACGCGTGCGCTCATGTTGGTGCAGTCGTCGTTGATTTCCACGGCCGTGACGCGCCGTTGGGCGTGGTACGCCCAGGCTTTTTCTATGGCGGATCGGCTGAAGAAATTGAAGATATCCTTCTGCTTCAGCACGTTCGAAAGCACTGAGACCCGTTCCATCACATCAGAAGCCGACGCACCACATTACGAACTCAGGCGCTATGGCCCGAGATCACTCCCATTCGATCGTCCCCGGCGGCTGTGACGTCAAGTCAGAAACCAACCAATCAACAGCCGATGTTGCGATTTTCGAAAGCTGAACATGCATGTTCGATGCCGCGGCGGGGATGGCGCCCGGGGTCTGCATGAACTTTGTCCCTCTAAGACAGAGGGCGCAGGGAAGACCGGGTGCCAGCGCGCACCCACGGTCCGCGTGCATCAAAGGTAGCACGCGGTAGAACCACAGGTGGGCCGGATCATCCGGCCTTCCCTGCGCAATGGTTTTACGACTTATTACGCGCTCTCCCCGGGGACCGGGCTCTTTTGCCCCCGTCATCCCTGAGAAGCGTGCTTCTCAAGAACTTAGCGCCAGCGTCGGGGCGCCAGGACCACACGATTTCGCCGTCCGCGAATAATGCCGCTCGTCCAGCGACACCACCCGCGTCCACCGCATCCCGCCCCACGTTCGTGACGACGCGTACGCCCTCTTGCCGAGGCGGGACGGCGGCAACAATACACAATTTCTGATTTTCGGAAAGCGAAATATTTTTCGCTGAGGGGCTGGACAGTGGAATCAAAAAACAGCCCGTCGGGCAAATCAGTAGCAGCAAACTGCATCGCATCCGCGCCGCGACGGCGGTGCTCAGTAATTGATCTCCATCCGCAATCCGCGGTCATCCACCTCATCGTCGCCAAGACGCGTATGGCTGTCACGCGCGGCGATGGCGCACGCGCAGGCGTCGATCAAATCATCGCGTCCGATGCCGGTCCCGTAGCGTTGCGTCAGCCATTTCGAAATTTTGACAAAGCCCGGTCGGCCAGAAGCTTGATGCGTTGAGCGCGCCCGCGCGGCGATTTCTTTGCTTCCAGGCGACGATCATTATTGAGCTTCAGGAAGACCAGCTCCGGATGCGCCTCGCCGATCGTCGCCTGGCGATCCGGCGTGATGAAGTCGTCGACTTCCTTGATTTTGTCCCTGATATTCCAGAGCTGGCAGGAGACGCCCATTCGTGGGCCTTCATGCTCCCAATAATATCGATTGGCGGAAGCCTGGTCTGGGAATTGCCAGAGGTTTCGACGCGCGCCCAGGAAAACCGAAGGGCCGACCAACTCACGCGCGCGGATGTCGCATGTTCTGTGGCCGGACATCTTCAGGCCGATCGGCATGTCGATCATCGCCCGGCTGTGCGGGATCGAGACAAGCGCGCTCAAGTCGGATGAATAGTCGAATCCCTGATTGCCTCGATCATCGATCCACGCCGTGACCCATCCGCCGCGAAATCCGTCAAGCCCGAGATATTGGGCCACGCTCTCACTCCTGTTCGATCGTCCCCGGCAAAGAAGCTTGCAGAAACCCACCCTTCGAGAACAAGACGGGATGATCACCGCTCGCCTTCGAGGCGTGAGGTGAACGCTAATACGGCTCCGCTCGAACAACGTTACCGGGCGGCAAAGTGCAGGATCACCGCGCCCAGCGCTATGATCGAGATCGCCTCGAGGACGGGACGACATCGGCTCAGTCGGATCCATCGTCGGGCCAAATGGGCCTGCTCTTCCGTGAGATCGCCTGCTTTCTCGAAACGCAGAGCGTTTGGAATGAAATACGCGAAGGACCAGGCGCGCGTGGTGAAATGCGCGACCAGAGCGACGATGATCCAGGAGCGGGCATAGCCATCGCTCCAAACCATCCAGGCGCTGACAAGCAGCGCGACCTCGTACAAGACGTGAATGGGTCCCCAGAACAGCCGCCAATTCAGTCCGCCGCGGCTTGGCTGAATGATCATCGGATTGTCGGGCCAGACCCGATCGACCAGAAGCGTTTCATAGATGCCGCCACCGAAACCGATTGTGCCAAGGACAACGGCGCAGAGGACGAATGCGGCGGGCGGCGGCACCACCGTGAAAACCGACGTCACGCATGAACCTCTGCGATTTATCTTGATCTCCATGTATCTTTGTCTCTGAGATATTTTATTGTCAAGATATATATCTTCGTCGGCGGGCTGACATGAGACGTGCGAGGCGGCGCAACAAGTCTTCGATCCCTTTGAAAAGCGCGCGGGCTGGCCACGGACCAGATCGCTTCGCGCAAAGCCCGGAGCGCGAACACGGTTTCAGGATTTGGGCGGCTTCCCGCATTCGCGGGCCACCGTATGACATCGGCGCGTGGGCCCCTGCTCCCGCCCGATCGTCACGCGCCGCAATGGTGCACACGCGCGTCGATCAGATCGTCGCGGGGCTCATTACGCAGTTCTGCCCCGCAAATTGTCCGCAAACGCCGAAAGCGCATCGGCAAGTAGTCTCGCGGTTTCCGGCGGCGGCAACGGGATTTTGAAATTTTTCGCGCCAGTGGCTGGATCGCGCTCAATCCAGGGATGCGCCGGAGCGGTGGGATCGTTGGCGGCCGCAAGCGCGCCAACAAACTGCGCGCTGACCTGGACCAGGGCTTGCCACAGATCGGGATTCGTAGCCGAAGGGGATGCTCCATCCCCCTCGGTCCGCGCGATCGCCGTTTCGCCTGCGCCGGTGTTTGCTGCCGTGTCTTGATCTTCCAACGGATGCGGCGTGATCGGGAGTGACGATATTCCCGACTTCCTCTGCCGGCGTCAGGGCCTCGCCCTCGCCCATCCGCCCGGTGACGCTTTCCACGTCCTTCATGAAGCGGTTGAGACGCGAGCCGCCGAGTGAAATTTCGCCGCTGTCGCCGTCGAGAATTCCCGCCGACAAGGAGCGTTTGAACGCCAGCACCGAAAGCATACCCTCCTCGATGGTGCCCTTTGCCACGAAATTGATGACCCGCACCGGCCGTGCCTGACCCATGCGATGGATGCGCGCGATGCGCTGTTCGAGGATCGCCGGGTTCCACGGCAAGTCCATGTTCACCAGGGTCGACGCATGCTGCAGATTGAGACCGGTGCTGCCAGCGTCGGTGGACAGGAACACGCGGCAGGAGGGATCGTCGCGAAAGCGCTCGACCAGCGCCGGCCGCTTTTCCGATGGCACACCGCCGTGAAAGCTGACGTAGCCCAGCCCGCGGGCTTCGAGACGGCGGATGACAATATCGTGGGTCCGCGTCCACTGCGAAAACACCACCGCCTTGGCAGCGGGGTCGGCGAACAATTCATCGAATAATGCGGCTAATTCGTCGGCCTTGACGCCATGGTCAGTTTCCTGGTTGAGCAAATAGGTGCTGTTGCACGACATGCGCATGTTCTGCAGGGCGATCATCAACCGCCGCTGATCCTTGTCCGACAGAAACCTGGTCTTGCGCCAGCGCCGGACAATTTTCGCCACCTCGTCGGCGTTCGCCTTGTGATAATCCATTTGCATCTCGGTCATCGGCACCAGCAGGTTCTGGTCGGACCGGCTGGGCAGTTGACGCAGCACCTCGGATTTTCGCCGGCGGATCATGACCGGCGCCAGCGTTTGGCCGATCTTCTCCAGCGCGGTATAGCCGGTGACGCGGCCGGCTTCGTCCTTGACCTGATGCTCGTGCAGCAGCTTCCACGTTGGCCCCAGCCGGTGCTGATCGACGAACTGGACAATGGAAATCAGCTCTTCCAGCTTGTTTTCCAGCGGAGTTCCGGTCAGCACGATCGCATAGGAGCTGTCGATGCGCTTCAAGGCGCGCGCCGCAATGGTGTTCCAGTTCTTCACCCGTTGCGCTTCATCGACGATCACCAGTTCAGGCGCCCAGCCGGCGATCAGGTCAAGATCCGGCTTGAGCTTTTCGTAGTTTGTGATCTTGCAGAAGTCGTCGAGGGCAAAGTCCTGCTGCCGCTGCGTCCGGCCGCCGCTGATGACGCGCGCGGCCTTTTCGACCTGACGCCCCGTAAATCGCGTGATCTCGCTTTGCCATTGGTATTTGAGCGAGGTCGGGCAGATCACCAGCACTTTCGAGACGCCAAAATGCCGCGCCAGTATCTCGGTCGCGGCAATCGCCTGGACGGTCTTGCCCAGTCCCATATCGTCGGCGATCAGTGCCCGACCGGCCCGCACCGCGAACAGCGCTCCCTCGGCCTGATAAGGATAGAGCGGCACCTTCAGAAGCGCCAACAGTTTTGGATCCGCGGCGCCACGTGGGAACAGCTGCTTGAGCTTCGCGGCCCGCCGCTCTGCATCGCGTCTGCCGGCGATGAAATCGAGGGCGTCGTCATAGGCACGAAATTCGTGACCGCACTTCGAGGCCGTGGCCGAGAAATGCTCCAAGAAATGCTCCAGTTCGCCAAGACGCTGCTCCGGCAGCATCCCGTCGTGTTCGGCGTCGAACAAGTCCGCGGCGGCCTCGATCAGCTTCGGCGGGCAATCCGTGCCGGCGCGAAAATGCACGCGGCGTTTGCCGTCATTGCGCAAATAGAGTTCCGAAAACGCAGGCTGATAGCCGCGCGCGAACGCCGTCCTGGCGCCACGCTTTTTCTCCAGCCGGGAAAGCGTGAATTCGATGTGCTTGCAGGTGCCCAATTCGGCGGTGGCATAATCGGGGCATGAACAGAAATTGCCACCCGGCCCCTGCCCTCGGATCGCCACGCGGTAACTGGATTTCGAAACGGGGTTGCTGACACGAAACTCGGAGAAAAACGGTTCGGTGCCCAGATTCTCGAGCCCGAAGGTCTGTTCGCGGCCGAACTGGCGGCGCAAGCCGCGTTGCCAGTCCAACAGCGAAAGCTCTGATGGCGCATGGGTGCGCGCGAGCTTGGGTTCCTTGTTCGGCTTGGCAGGGGAGTTGAACTTTCGCGCGCGGGTTCCATCGAATACATTCCGTTCGCCAACGTTGGCAATGCTGGCTGACCAGTCTCTGCGAAATCGGCGATCGCCACATTACGTTTTCGCAGGTGTCCACTGGTTTTATCGGATCGCGACGAGCTCGACGCACTAGGCGATGGTTGGATTCGTCAGACAGCCGAACAGTTGCCCCTGCGTTCAAACCTCGAACACTTCGTCCTGATCCATGCGCACGGCCCGCAACGCACGGGTCTTTCGCCAATTCTCCTGCTGCGACGCGTTGGCATAGGTGATCAGCAGCGACCTGCGCGGCGCACCGCTTCGATTGCAGCGTCGCGCCGTGCAACAGATTGACGTCGAACAGCAGAATGTCGCCGGCCTCGCCTTCCACAACCCTTGCCGGCGGATCTCCCGGCGCGTCCGGTGCCTCGACGCGATGGGTGCCCGGCACGAGCTGGGTGGCGCCGTTCTCGGACCCAAACGCGTCGAGGAATGCCAGCGCGGAAACCGCTTCGGTGAGCCGGCGGTCGGCTCCGTCCCGATGCAGCTTTTGCGCGCCGCCGCCCGCACGCGGTTCACGCCCCTCGACCTGCGCCAGGAAGAACGGTTGTTGCAGGATATGATAAACGCCGGCCAGCATGATCGGCAGGCGGCAAACTTGTTGCACTGTCGCATCGAGGTCGAGCAGGGAGTGGCGCCAATCGGCGCCACGGGGAACCGGCCACATTTCCGAGGCCAGCGCGCCGGCCTCGAAGGCGTCGCGAAGCGGCCCGATCCAGGCCGCAGGAATAGCGCCGCGCAGCAGCAGATAGCCCTGGTCGTCGAGAAGCCGTGCGTCTTCGGCGTCGAGCCGACCGAACCTGGTGCGCGTCAAGAACTCCGTCATGGCTACCGTCCGGCGCAGGGAGCCCCTGGATTAACGACCTTCATGTCTTCTTGCTCTTGTGTACTTTCGCTCGAGCAGCCGCAGGCGCCTTCTTCAATTTGGTCTGATTGTAATCGACAGCGGCACGGACGAGATTTTTTAGAGCACGCTCGTTGATCTTGTCGCCCTCGAAAATATCGATCGCTCGCCACTACCTTGCCATCGAGGCCCGCGTTGAACAGCTTGTCGGGATCGGGCAGGCTCGCGCCGTAGTGAAAAGGTAAGTTTCACTTTGTCCTTATGGGCGTTGCCGACAGCGATCATTCCATGGCGAGACCACACCGGGCTTCCCATCCACTTCCATTCCTCGATGATCTCCCGATCGGCATCGAGGATGCTCTTGCGGATGCCGGCGAGCGTTTTGCCACGCCAGTCGGTGAGCTTCGCGATCAGCTGGTCGATCTGTTCCGATGGTTTCATGGGATGCCTCGATTCCTCGCCGCGCATCATGCAGCCTGAACGCCCGCCTTACCAGCGCGCCAACTGGGTGATTTGAATGAGGTTGCCGCAGGTGTCGTTCAGTTGGGCGATGGTCGAGCCGGTCACCTCGGTCGGCGGCATGGCGAATTCGCCGCCGCGCGCTTTGATGCGCTCGTAGTCGCCCTTGACGTCGTCGGTGAAGAACATGACCGCGGGCTGGCCCTGCTGGAATATGGCTTGCTGATAGGCCTTGGCCGCCGGGTTGTCGTTGAGCGCGAGTTGCAGTTCGGTTCCGTCCGGCTCGTCGGGTGAGGCCACGGTCAGCCAGCGATACGGCCCGTTGCTGAAATCGGCCTTCTTGGTAAGGCCCAGCACGTCGGTGTAGAAGCCCAGAGCCTTTTCCTGGTTGTCCACGTACACGCTGGTCAACTTGATCTTCATTGGTATTTTCTCCGTTTGTCAGGTTCGTGGTGTGCCGCCCTGTAGACAGGGCCTCGTGTTGAATGGTGCCGGCCGACTTCAATCGGTCCGCGCCAAGACCTGCTCCAGGTTTGCGAAGAACCGCTGCCACCCGAACTTGGCGCCCTGGTAGGCCTGCTGCTGATCGCCCCGGAAGCCCGACTGCTCCATGCGCAGGTGGGTCCCCGTGCCCGTAGGGGTGAGAGTCCAGGTGACGACACTCTCAAGTCCAAGGGCACCCCACGTGTAGGACAGCGTCTTGTGCGGCTCGACCGCGAGGACCTGACAGTCGACCGCGCCCCAGTCTGCGCGAAGATTGAAACGGTGGTCCACGACGGGCTTGAAGTCGTTCTTCATCAGCCACTCCTCGATCAGGTGGGGTTGGGTGAGCGCGCGCCAGATCTTTTCCGGCGGAAAAGCGATTTCCCGTTCGACAACGACGGAGCGCGTCTCGGTCGCGGTTTGCTCATTGGTCCATCCTCTTGAGCAGATCTTCGAGGTGATCGAACCGGCTTTGCCAGAAGCCGGTCATTTGGCTGGTCCAGTCGATCAGCGGCGCCAAGGCACCGAGCTGCGCGCTATAATGGGTCTGGCGACCTTCGTGGCGGTCGTGCACCAGCCCGGCCTGCTTCAAGACCCCGAGATGCTTCGAGACAGCCGGTTGCGAGACCCCGGCCTGCGCCGTCAGGGCGCCCACCGTCTGCTCGCCGTCGCGGCACAGCCGCTCGAAGATGGCCCGTCGCGTCGGATCGGCGAGCGTTCTGAAAAGGATATCGTGAGACCGTGGCATCGCAATTGATAACTCGTTGGCTATTAAATAGACATATAACCGGATAGCTATATGAGTCTAAGCAGGAGAAAAACTCAGGCCAGATTGATCCTTGTCACCGGCGCCACCGGTGCGATTGTCATTCGGCCGCCGCTGGACGCGCGCAACTCATTGACCAAGAAGCGAAATGTGGGGAGCGCCATGCTGACGTCGATGGGTAAGGCCGCCCGCCTGTTGGCCCTTGTGACGCTGGTTTCCTCAGCTAGACTAGCGCCCAATCGCCGGGATCGGTGCCGGACACGATCGAAGGCCACCTGGCCGCGGGCAAGAACGCCGCCGGTGGACGCGATAACACGCCAGACTTCTATGGCCTCGTGACAGCCATCTGTGTCGTGCCCCAGCACGGGAAGGTCATCGCCGGCCAGAGCGGCCACTAGATCGGATCGACTGTCACCTCAGGTTACGTTGCGTGTTGTGCTCCGCGACGCGATGGCGGCGTTTTTCGTTTTCAATTTTCAAACGGCGTGAGGGTATGGGTCCGCATTCTCGCGGCATGAGCTGCCCGAGTCTTGCTTGTCTTTTCACCCTCTCAGTGAATAGAGGGCGCAGGGAAAGCCGGGTGCCGATTGCACCCATGGGTCCCGTGCAACAAGAAGCACGGGGGTAGGACCACAGGTTCAACCGGAATCACTCCGGCTTTCCCCGCGCAATGGTTTTACGGCTTATACGTGATCTCCCCGGTGACCGGGCTCTTTTGCCACCGTCACTTCGCGGATCATCTCCACAAAGCTTAGCGCCAGCGTCGGGGCGCCAGGACCACACGATTTCGCCGTCCGCTTGAGCCACGCTCGTCAGTCGTAGCTCCCGCGTCCACCGCATCCCACCGCAACGTTCGTGACGATCGCGAGCCGCCCCTCTCTCGGGTGAGACCCTGCGGATTTAAACCACTGATTTGCCCGACGAGTTAAGCGAAATATTTTTGCGCGAAGGGCTGGACATACTTTTACTGATTTGCCCGTCGGGTTGTTTTGTCGCACCCGAAGATCCAACTTCGTCATTGCCAGCGATGCGAGGCAACCCTTGGCGCCGCCGTCATTGCGAGCGAAGCGAAGCAATCCATCTCTCCACGCAAAGAAAGATGGATCGCTTCGCTTCGCTCGCAATGACGATGGATGCATTTTCGCATTCTCGCGGCGTGATATCCCCCGCAATGGCCGCCTTGCCCAACGCCGTTCACCGGCATACCAACAGATCATGACCATCCGCACCATCATCCGTTATCCCGACCCTCGGCTTGCGCTTCCGGCGCAGCCCGTGGCCGTGTTCGACGGCGCGCTTCGCGACCTGGCGAGCGACCTGCTCGAGACGATGCAGGCCGCGCCGGGGATCGGGATCACCGCGCCGCATATCGGCATCTCGCTGCGGGTCGTGGTGCTCGACCTCGACCCCGTCGATGGTGCGCGGACCTATGTCAATCCGGAGATCATTTGGGCATCGCCCGAGATGATCACACATCAGGAAGGCAGCGTCTCGATGCCCGGTGTCAACGACGACGTCACGCGTCACGCGCGCGTCCGGATCAGCTATCGCGACGTCGACGGCAACCTGCAGACCGAGGAATTGGAGGGCCTGCGCGCCGTCTGCCACCAGCATGAGATCGATCAGCTCAACGGCTTGTTCTGGATCAAGCGGCTGTCCCGCCTCAAACGCGAGCGGCTGATCAAGCGCTTCGAGAAGGTATCGCGGAGTCCGTAGGCCGGGTGAGCGAATGCGCAACCCGCCATTGCAAGCGCGATTCGGTGAGATAACGCGATGGATTATGCCTTCGGCTAATCCACCTGCGAGCTTGCGCCGCTGCATATGCGCCTCGACCTCGCCGACAAGTTTTGCCGGCACCCGGACAGGCACAGTCGGCTCGCCATAGCCGCCACTACCCCTCGGTCGGCCGGGATCGCGACGACGCCTATCAACATCCCCGACTTCGCGCAGCCATGCGCCACAGCTTAGCGGCGGTGAACGAGATACTCACTGACCTCCCGGCGCAGGTGCCGAACATCGATAACCGCGCTTCTCGGAAGTTCAGGCGAGTCCGGGCGTGCCGAAACCGGGCCGAGGAAGCGGGTGCGGGTCTCATTGGGCCATCCGCGGCGGCTTGTTTATTTTCCAGGCAACAGGAGCTCGGGCCTATACTCAAAATGCATTGTATCGAAATGATACCATTTGCCACCCCAGATAAACCCGTGACGTTCAAAAATGCTGACGATCTCTGTCGGCATTCGGTTCACGTAATGAACTGTCTTCGCGTCCGGGCGCCAGTGCCAGTAGTCCGAGAAACGGAGATTGAGATCGATGGCAATGCCGTAGCTATGGGGGCTTGGGAGACCGGTGTCAGCTACTGCCCTGCAATTATACGTTCCGGCAGTCGGATATGCTGCATGCCTGATGTTTGCCGGCAGGCTGTCGATCTCATCGGAGATCGCTCTTAGGCGGCGATCCACGCCGTTAATCGACGTTATTTGGATGGTCTTTCCCCAGGTTTTAGGCAGCCAGACGATCTGAACAAGATGGGGGGAGACCTCGCCTTTCTTGCAATTGCCGTACATTTTTTCAAAGAACGCGATATTGCGAAATCGACCAGGATCCGCGTCCGGCGCCGGCGGCTCCTTGAGAGGGGCGCGTGGATATTCCAGAAGAAGCTGATCCTTTATCGACGGGTTGCGAAGCCGTTGCTCGAACGATTTCAGGCGATCGTCGTCTGAGAGCCGCATTGCGGTTCCATCACGCCAATAGAGCGTCGTCGCGTCAACGTTGGCCAGTTCGTCTGGATACGCCGCGACCAGTGCTTCCAGCGATGGATCGTGCCGAGCTTCTTGGGCGGGAAGTAAGCTCGGACCCGTGATGGTCAGGCCGACCACGACAATTGCAATCGCGGACAGCCGGCGGCCGGCACCTCCATGTCGTATATCAGATCGGGCCATTTCCGCGAGCTTTCATGAACTCCTACGGAGGATAGCTGGAGCTTCAGCGCTCGAGCGATTGAATAAGCCTGACGTTCCCCGCCTCGATGGGGTTAAGCGGGACGTCCCACGCATATGGGTGGTACCACGAGAATTGTGAAAAATACGTACGAAGCGCATCGTCTTTGAAATAGCGGCCCTTCCGAGCGAAAATCTCGTTGCGCGCAATCCGCAGCTGGGACGAATTCAAGTTTCCGAGTTCTTGTCTTGAGAGATATCGCACACTGGAATCTGCGAATATGAAATTCCGCTGTGCAGCCGGCGCTGTCGACTGGCTGTTTCCTATCAAGCCAGACTCCTGCGCGACAATAAGTGATACATTCGCCTGCTCGATCGCGTTCAAGGGCACATCCCATGCATAGGGTCGATACCAGGAAAATTGCGAGAAATAACTGCGCAAGGCGTCATCCTTGAAATAGCGTCCTTTGCGTGCGAATATTTCGTTCCGCGCGATCCGCAACTGGACCGGCGAAAGATTCTGCAAGTCGGCATGGGCTAGGGAACGACGATCGGAATCCTCGAACACAAAATTCCTGTGAACACGCTGTAAATTGCTGATAACGGCATCGTATGGCGCCGTCGTCCAGTTTTGATATTGATTATGCACCTGAATGTCCTTCAAGTACGCAAACCATGCCTCTTCGAAAGTAGCGCTGGCGCTTGAGGCGGTAAGCGATGCACCGCTTTTGATGTTAAGCACCAGCTGGTTTAGATCTATCCCCTCAACTTTCAACGCCCGGAGAAATGCTGCAACTTCTCCATAGGCGAATGCGCGATCAATGATCTTCTCACGACGATAGTAGTTGATATTCTCGCCAATGTGTTCGGCGTTTCGCACGAATTCCGGATACGCGCCGCCCTGTGCAATTGCATTCAGGTCCGGTAGCCCACCGCCATCGGCAGCTCTTGTCTCGAGTAGCGGCACAATCCTCGCGTCAAAGCCGACGTTTGCGAGGAGCAATTGTTCGTCTTTCACCGCAAACTGGAAGTCCTTGAATCTGAAAAACACGGCCACGCTGCCCACAGTCGCATCGCGGGCTGGCCGAAACCCATTGGCGAAGCGATAGGCGTCAATCATTTCTGATCTGGCGAACACTATACTCCCCAGAAAATGGTCCGCGACCTTGAGGTCCATTGCAACCTCTGATTCTGGCGGCAGCGCGCCATAGACAATCTCGGTCTTGCCCAGCGATACGCCAACGAGGTCCTCCTTCGCGAGGGCCGCCGCCAATACGGCCGCCGAATCTCGCGGAATGGGTGAGAAATAGACCGCATTATCACCTAGCACAAAGGCGTTGAGCCGAGGCTCATATCGAACCTTGGTCACCCACTCCAGGCCGGAGGCATTCCCCTCCAGCACCACACCACCGGGCACGCTCCGATACCGATGAATGGTTTGTTGTGCCGCAGTCGCGCCGATCGAGCCGCCGCCGCCTGTCACAATTGGCACAGGCGCTGCGGAGCCGCCCTCAAAAAAACGCGTGCCCGAGGGAGATACCGGTTCAGACCCAAATCGGGCGCGAGCATTATCAAACAGCGTATCTGCATTCGGTGCGCCCAAGCCAGGCTGGCTCTGTACGTTCTGCCTGATCGAATCGAAGCGCTGCAACACTTCGGGTCCCAGCTTGCGCTGCAGCAGGCGATGCACGACATCGGCCTGCTGCCCGGACGATGCGTCACCCACAGCGGCGCCGGAACCACTCGATGGTGCCATGGCTCCGCCGGTCGGTTGAGAGGAGGAGGCTGGCGGAACTTGAACCTGCCCTGCAGGTCGTGCTCCCTGCGTTTGCTGCGGCTTGTCCTGCTTTCCCGGCGCAACCACCCAGTAGTCGTTGCTACCGCTTTCAGTTGAGGCCTGGGCAATCCTCTCGAGAGGCTGGTGCATGGGCGGGGCAGCGTCGGCCAAAGAAGCGGCGTTCACCGGCGCTGAGGTCGGGAACATGAGCACAGCCGCGATCAAAGAAGCGATAGCAAATTGCATGACGTGCTGTCCCTGTCATTCAGATCAATGCTCTTCAGCTCAAATGAACACGCGGCTCCCCATTCATTCGGTGCATGGCGAGTTATTTTCGACAATTATTCGAGTCAGCGCGCTGCTGTGCCAACGCTTCTGATTGACACTGGTTTACCCCATCAAACAAGCAATCTTCCGATATCTTGTATGCGATCAACAACTCGGCGAGTCCGCAATTGCGTCCACACTTCGGAATATCAATCTGGCCGAGAGCCAGTTGCTTCGCGTCCAGGCAAGTTACGAGACAAGCCAGGGCAGCAGCAGCGATCTGAGCCTTCTTCTGGTTAAAGCATCGTCCAACGGCTAAGCTGCACAGCTGTTTCCGCTTTTCAGGAAAGGCCAGGCCGACATTGCGCAGGCACTCCGCTGCGGTGGGGGGCCGACAACGGACGCCATGTTCGGTGCGCTCGACTTCAATATCGCCAGGCCTGCACTCTTGCGCCACGGCTCCGCCTAGACCGGACAAAACAACGGCGATTGCAACAACGATGGATGGTAATTTCGCATCGGAGACGAACTGCAGCAGAGCATCGTGAAGCATCGCAACCCTCCCGCGGTGACGCAATAGTTTCACTTTTCGTCTACAATTCAAGATTGCATATCTTCAGTGATGTGTCGAGTGCGCCGATCAAGCCGACCCGAAACAAGCCGCTACCAATTCCGGCGCATCCTCACCGTTTTGTTCGCGGTGACGGTTCGATTCTCATCCCGACATCGCGTTGCAATGCGAACCGCAGTGGGCGGCGGTTCGAAGATCACGCGTTCACGTCCCGGCTCACGCATCGCGGAGTTACGGTGACACTAATTGAAGATTGGCGAAGCTGAGGCTGGCGGCTGTCCCGCCTCAAGCGCGAGCGGCTGATCAAGCGGTTTGAGAAGGTGGGGCGAAGTCCGTAAGGCGGGTGAGCGAATGCGTAGTCCGCCATTGCAAGCACGAACTCGATGAGAGGACGCGGTGGGTTACGCCTTCGGCTAAACCGAAGCGCCGCTGATTTTTTTGACATCGGCAAATTCGGTGATCGCTTTGAATGCTTCCTCGCCTTCGTCCAGGATCAGGACAAAGGTCCGCTCCGAGCCAACCGCAATGGACTTGGATTTCATCGATGGCTCCCGACAATACAGAGAGATCGATTAGCAACGTAGGTGGCGGTCATCCGTTCCGCCGTTCGCGAGCCGACAAGCCAAGGAACGGATGTCCGCTCTGGCGTGTTGACATGGGGGCAATGGATACAGAAAGGAGCACATCATGAAACTACTGACCAAGACCCTCGCCGGTGCAGCGATCGGCGCCGGCCTTCTGGCCGCATCCGCCGTGAACGCATCCGCAGCCATCGCCTGCAGCGGCAACGTCTGCTGGCACACCCACGAGGTCTATGCCTATCCGCCGCAAGCCAAGATCATCGTTCACGATGATGGTTGGAAGTGGGCCCCGAGCGACCACTATCAGGATGCTGAAAAAGTCGTTTTGCGAGGCGGTTGGAGTGTGATTCTGTGCATGTGCCTGATTCCTTTGATTTGAGGGACGCGATGCGCGGTGAAGATCAGCGATCGGAAGTTCTTTTCAGCTACGTCCGCTTGGAGAGCCGCATCCCGACCGATCATCCGCTGCGCGCGATCCGTACGCTGATCGATGAGGCGCTGAACGGACTGTCGCGAGACTTCAACAAACTTTACGCGCGAGACGGACGGCCGTCGATCCCGCCAGAGCGGCTGTTGCGGGCGCTGCTGCTGCAGGCGTTCTACACGGTGCGCTCGGAACGGCAGTTGATGGAGCAACTCAACTACAATCTGTTGTTCCGGTGGTTCGTCGGGCTCTCGGCGGATGATCAGGTGTGGAATGCGACGGTCTTCTGCAAGAACCGGGACCGGCTGCTCGACGGCGATATCGCGGCCAAGTTCTTTGCGAGCGTGTTGAACCTGCCTCAAGTCCGCAAGCTGCTCTCCGGCGAGCACTTCTCGGTCGACGGCACCCTGATCGAGGCCTGGGCGAGCATGAAGAGCTTTGTGCCGAAGGACGGCGGCGATCCGCCATCGGGAAAAGATCATGGCAGCGGTGGGCGCAACGCCGAGCGCGACTTTCATGGCGAGAAACGCAAGAATGACACGCATTTCTCGACCACCGACCCCGACGCCCGCTTGTTCCGCAAAGGCGCCGGCAAGGAGGCCAAGCTCTGCCACATGGGGCATCTGATGATGGAGAACCGCAATGGCCTCATCGTCGATGCGCGCCTGACCGAGGCCAACGGCACAGCGGAGCGCTCGACCGCGCTCGACATGATCGAGGACAATGCCAGGCCGGGCAGCACCGTGGGCGGCGACAAGAACTATGACACCGCCGACTTTGTCGCCGGCTGCCGTGAACGCGGCTGCACGCCGCATGTCTCGCAGAACAATGCCAACCGCCGCTCCGCGATCGACGCGCGCACGACCCGCCATCCCGGCTATCGCATCAGCACGATCAAGCGCAAGCGGATCGAGGAACCCTTTGGCTGGATGAAGACCGTCGGCGGTCTGCGCAAGACCCGGCATCGTGGCCGCGGCTTGGTGGAATGGTTCTTCGTCCTCACTGCTGCCGCCTACAATCTCATTCGCGTTCGCAAGCTGCTCGCCGCGACGGGATAAGTCCGTCTGGGGCGCCGAATATGAGGCAAAACCGCAGCCCATACCGCCCATGCAACGCAAATCGCGAACCATCACTCCGGTTTTTTCCCCGCAAACACCACGAAAATCGATCTCATAATCGAGATTTTCAGCACCCTGCTATACGTTCCGCGAGCATGAGGGCCGCGGTTATTGGCGCGGCGATAGCTGGGAACGCTGGTAGACGTCGTAGCTCTGCAACATACGGAGGCCGTCCTCTCGGGCGGCCTCTTCCATATTTCGCTGCAAGAAAGAAATTCTGTCGTCGCAAGCGTTGCGGTCCTCACGTGATGGCGAGCGGCCTGAAGGCCGCCGTCCGTTGGCGGGCTCACGGCGGTCACGCAATCGGAACGCCGTAGTAGGCGTTAACGGCTCGGGTTTGGGATGCATCGCTCCAATTCCAGTCATCGTCGTCGGCATATTTCGGAGCGCCGCGAAGCTGCTGCTCGGTTATTCCGGTAACATATCCGCCGAGCCGGGTATCGTATTTCAGGGATTGCCACGGCAGCGGAAAATGGTCGTTTCCCATCCCCAGGAATCCGCCGAACGCAAGCACGGCATAGGAAACCCGGCCACTGACCTTGTCGATCATCACCCGCTCGATCGAACCGATCTTGTTGTCGTCGGCGCCGTAGACCGCCGTACCTTCGACCTTGTCGCTGCCGATGAGGTTTCCGATTTCCTTCTCGTTCATTTCCTTCTGGTTCATCGCCATCTGAGCATCTCCATTCTCCGATGAGACTGGGCCAACCACCATTGACGGCGATGGTTCCTGCGCTAGCGACACTGCGGGCGTCGCCCGGAACATCAGGAACCAAGGCAGCCCTCCGCGGTTCGCCTAATTCGGCCGGGAACATCATGTCCGCACGGTTCGACGACCTTGCATCTTCGTTTCTGTTGCGGCGGTCTGCGCGCGGCGTGCCGAGGACGACCGTCGCGTAGAAACATTCGGCTCCGCCGGCCGTTGGTCTCGTTCACAGATGGAGCAGCGGATGGCAGGCAAAGCAGGTGGTTCGATGTCCCGGCGACAGATCGTCGGTACCGGCGCGACATTGGCAGCGGCTTCGCTCGCTTCCTCGACGGCGAAAGGAAACGAGCCTATGGCAACAGCGGAACTCACCAATCCCACCGAAAAATATCCGAGGCCGCCCTACAAGAAGCAATCGCAACCCTGGCCCGGCCTCGCCAGCAAGATGGATCCACCCCCCGATCACGGCGAAAGGAGCTATCGAGGTTCCGGCCGGCTGAGGGGTCGAAAGGCGCTGATCACCGGCGGCGATTCCGGCATGGGACGCGCGGCGGCGATCGCATTCGCGCGCGAAGGCGCGGATGTGGCGATCAACTACTATCCGACCGAAGAACCGGACGCGCGGCAAGTGATCGAGCTGATCAGGGCCGAGGAGCGGAATGGTATCGCAATTCCCGGTGATCTCCGGGACGAGAAATTCTGCCAGGAACTGGTGCGGCGCGCCGTTGAAGGCCTTGGCGGCCTCGACATTGTCGTCAGCAACGCCGGCCGGCAGCAGGCGCGGCAATCCATCCTCGATCTCACCACAGAGGATTTCGACGCGACCATGAAGACCAACATCTACGCGCCGTTCTGGATCATCAAGGCGGCATTGCCGCATCTGAAGCCCGGCTCCGTCATCATCGGGACCACCTCGGAGCAGGCCTATGATCCCTCGCCGGACCTCTACGACTACGCGCAGACCAAGGCCGCGACGATGAACTACGTCAAGTCGCTCGCCAAGCAGCTTGGCCCGAAGGGCATCCGCGTCAACGGCGTCGCGCCGGGGCCGATCTGGACGCCGCTGCAGGTTTCCGGCGGCGCATCGATGGAGAAGCTGGAAAAATTCGGCAGCCAGACGCCGCTCGGCCGCGCCGGCCAGCCGGCCGAACTCGCCTCCATCTATGTGCAGTTGGCGGCAGCCGACGCCAGCTACGCCAACGGCCAGGTCTACGGCTCGTCGGGCGGCTCCGGACAGCCTTGAACTAGAAAAACGAAATAGAAGAACAAAAATTCCAGGTAGGGATCGACCAGCCCGGAATTTTCGACGATGTCCACCATCGTGACATAGGTTTCTGCCGCCTCGCCTAAATTACGGGCTCAAATTGAAGACTGCCCAAGCGAGGCATATTAGTTAAATGCACTGTCACCGAAATTTGCACCGAAATTCAAATCTACGTCCGGGCACGCGGCCCTGCTAAGGCGGGTAGCCCGCGGCGTTGGCGAATGCCTAAACTGCTATTCTCAGCACGACTCGACGAGAGCACTTGGCGGAATACGCTTCGCTATTCCGCCCTACGGCCCTGCCGCGTAGGATGTGGATAGTAGTGTCCATGAGCGCATAGTGGGCCGTGGCTTCCAGGAGTCGATTCGTGGCATTCGGCGTCTTCATCCACCGGTCCAATTCGATCTACGAAGACAGTCCCGCCGAACGCTACCAGTTTCCCAGTCAGTACCTCGCTCGCGTCGAGGCATGCATCGGCGACTGGATCATCTATTACGAGCCACGGAAAGCGCAGGAATCGCGCGGCTATTTTGCAATTGCCAAAATCCAGCAAGTCATCCCCGACCCGGGTACCGCGGGCATGTACATCGCCGTCATTGAAGCAGGCAGCTATCTGGATTTCGTCAATCCTGTCCCATTCCGTGACGCTGACGGACTCGTCGAACGGGGCCTACTGAACGAACAGGGTAAGATTTCCGGACGCGCTCAATCCGCGGTTCGACCAATTTCTCCAGCGGACTTCAACCGGATCACCGAACTCGGACTAGCCGAGGACACTGCCTTGCTGCCTCGTGTCGATACGCCGTCTGCTTTCCCAGGCATGCAGGAGGAACAGTCCGTCTTCCAACACGAGCAGGAACGCAGCCGCGTCGCCTATTTGACTTCCCGTATAGTCCGAGACCGCATCTTCCGCCGCATCGTCCTGCGGGCTTACGACGCCCGCTGTGCGGTTACCTCCTTAAAGCTGATTAATGGCAGTGGGCGGGCCGAGGTCGAAGCCGCGCACATAAGGCCGGTTGAGGCCAATGGGCCGGATATCGTCAGCAACGGACTGGCCCTCTCTGGGACCGCGCATTGGATGTTTGACCGCGGCTTGATCAGCATCACGGACGATCATGAAATCATGATCTCACGGCATGTAAATGATACAGTCGGCGTGCGCGCCATGATCAACAAGACCGGGCACATTCTGACACCTGCCCGCGCCGTCGATCAGCCCCACCCTCATTTCTTGCGGTGGCATCGCGAGAACTGCTTCAAAGCGTGAACCGTGGCTTGAGCCGGACTATTCTTTTGTGCGCGTCAAAAAAATTCCCGTTAGGGCACGGAGAATGTTCGATGGTTGTGTCAAGTCGAAGAAATTCATTCCCACTCGATCGTCCCCGGCGGCTTCGAGGTCACGCCGTTCACGCAGTTGGCAATCTCGCGAACGGATCGATGACGACGCCCCCTAACGGTTCGAAGTGCTTCAGGTTGCGTGAAAGGATGGTCAGCCTGTGATGCTGCGCCGTGGCGGCGATGATGATATCAGCTAATCCCGGCGCCTGACCTTGGCCACGCGCGCGATCCGCCATCGCGCCAGCAATCCGCGCCGTCGGTATATCGAAAACAAGAACGCGGTCGCCGTAGAGGTGCAGGACCGTTTCCAACCATGCGGCGAGGTTGGCGCTCTTGCGGGTCGCCCCCTCACGTCGCGACTTGGCGATGCCGTCCTCGATTTCGGCGACGGTTACGACCGACAGGAACAACGAAGCGGAATGAGCATCCATCCATTCGACAAGCGCAGGCACCACAGGTCGCGATAGGGCCGCGGCGGAAATAACGTTGGTGTCCACGAGGTACAAGGGAAGATCAGAGACCGGCTTTGCGCAGGCTAGAGCTGTCGCGGCCAGGCAGATCGTCGGCCGCCAGTGGCGCCGTCATCAGAAGACGGCCGAAGCTTGGCACATTCGATAGCCGCTCCCACTCCTCGTAGCCCACGACCACAGCTTGTCGCTTGCCGTGACGGGTAATGACCGCAGGCTTTCCCTGCATCGCCTCATCCACCACCGCCGACAGGCTCGCTTTCGCGTCACGGAGTTAAATCTCGCGCATGACAATCGCCTCGCAAATATGACTACTGTAGTCAGATAGTTCGGAATCGCGATAAGGACAAGGGAAATTACGGTGCACTGCCGAAGCGAAGGCTGGCGATAGGGGCCTTCGAGGGTTTTTCAGAATCGCGATAGCAGGAAAACGGCTAGGAGCACGATGACGGCGGCCCACGTCGCTCCCACGCCCTCGGCCGCAATCCTTAGTCCAATGAATTTGATTTCCAGCTTCGGCATGATTCCCTCCATCTCGGATGGAGTTGACCCGTGTCAGTCGTCGCCAAGCAAATCATCGCGCAACCTGTTGAATCGTTTACGTTTGCCTTAACGAGTTTTTAGCGCAAGGGCCTAGTCTAGCCTCTTGCCCTTTGATTTGGCTCGCGTTTCTGTACGAGTCGTCGTAAAAATTCAGCGCGTCAGTCATTGCCGGAGGCGCGGCAGCACAAAATCAACGCAATAATTACGATTGCGGCCAGGATGGCCATCCAACCCTTGGCGTCGAAATCAAAACCCGGGCCTTTAAATTTCAGCTCGGTAGGGCGCGCTGGAGGCGAAGCCGTAACCCGCCACTTCGCCGCATGAAGACGGCGGATTACGCCCAACGGGCCGCGCCTCGCGCGGACCCTACGAGCTTCAATCCGCCTACGAGTTGAGGTTGGAAACTTAGGGAGATCGGCGATTGCTGCGGGTCGCTGATGCGCCTATCAAGCAAGACATGGAGGTCCCCGGAAAACGCTATTTTGCGTCCATTGGCTCGGTCACGATATTGGCGGTATCCAACTTTCGGAGCCTCGTGCTCAGCAGCGTTAGCTGTCGCTCGCCTTCTTGTGTAAGCATAACCCCTCTAAAAACCTGCCCGTCATCCTTTTTGCTCTCCGCAAACATCAGCAATCCAAGCTCTTTAAATTGGAGAACACATGCATCCACTTGGCTGGTTTCTATCTTGATTTTTCTGTTCTGGACTCGATGAATAATCTTTGCACGAATGTGCTCCTCTAAATTGTCTTGAAATGGGTAAGTTTGATTTTCGCCGTACCCGGTCCTCTTTCTTAAAATAAAACCGTAAATGGTCGGGCCAATCACTCTAAATATTTCGTTCCAGGTCAGTCTGATATCTTCTTTAACGTGCTTCTTGCCTTCGTCCACGAAAGTGACAGTTAGCTCACAAATATCATCTCCTTGCGCTAGCAACTCCGAAGGAATCTCATCCCCCAGAATTACACGATCTCGAATCTCCCGCTCGAGTTCCTCAATCCGCTCACTTGCTGCCTCAAGTTCTTCAATAACCTTGCGTTCCCGTTGAACGTCTTCCTCAGAGCGTGCTTGGTCTGCTCGCACCCACCCTATCCTAGGCCGAATGCGCGCTTCTGCCATCAAGCTCTTCATCACGGCCATTCCAAGCTCAGAGGCCGTTAAATATTTGCGGCAAGTACGAGACATCACCTTGTTACGGAAAACCTCTAGTTTTTTCCGACCCTTTTCAGATTTCTCGGTATTGTCGAATGGGATATCACCCACGTTATCCCTAACAAATCCAAGAACCGGGACACCTTTCTCGACCGCGTAGTCATACTCCATCTCGGTAAAGCTCAATCCCTTGGGGCCAATGCTTCCGTACCGGCCAGCCACAATTACAATGTAGTAATCACATTCTTCGATGACACGCTTGATCAACTCCCACTGCAAATCGTCGGAAGCTGGAAAGAGCTCCATTCCAGAAGGGAAGCAACCGGCTTCCAATATTGCCTGCGTTGCCTGCTGTCGTTCTGTGCGCAGATCTTCATAGGTAGAAGAGACAAAAACTTGATAGCGCACTTGCGGGACCAGCCTCTTGATATGTTATTCGCGTTACTCCCACTCAATCGTCCCCGGCGGCTTTGACGTCACGTCATAGACCACCCGATTGACGCCCTTGACCTCGTTGATGATACGCGTCGCGGTCTCGCCCAAAAACTTCATCTCGAACGGATAGAAATCCGCGGTCATGCCGTCGGTCGAGGTCACCGCGCGCAGGCCGACGACGTATTCGTAGGTGCGGCCGTCGCCCATCACGCCGACGGTTTTCACCGGCAGCAGCACCGCGAAGGCCTGCCAGATCGCGTCATAGAGGCCGGCTTTGCGGATCTGGTCGATATAGACCGCGTCGGCGTTGCGCAGGATGTCGAGCTTTTCGCGTGTGATCTCGCCGGGGCAGCGGATGGCGAGGCCCGGTCCGGGGAACGGATGGCGGCCGACGAAGATTTCGGGCAGGCCGAGCTCGCGGCCGAGCACGCGCACCTCGTCCTTGAACAGTTCGCGCAAGGGCTCGACCAGCTTCATGTTCATGCGCGCTGGGAGACCGCCGACGTTGTGGTGCGACTTGATGGTCACCGACGGGCCGCCGGTGAAGCGAGACGCTCTCGATCACGTCGGGATAGAGCGTGCCCTGCGCCAAAAACTCGGCGCCACCGATCTTCTTGGCCTCGGCGTCGAACACGTCGATGAAGAGCCGGCCGATGGTCTTGCGCTTTTTTTCCGGGTCCGTGACGCCGGAAAGCTCGGCCAGAAATTGCTTCGACGCATCAACATGCACCAGCGGGATGTTGTAGTGATGCCGGAACAGGTCGACGACGGTCTCGGCCTCGTTCAGCCGCAGCAGGCCGTGATCGACGAACACGCAGGTGAGCTGGTCGCCGATCGCCTCGTGGATCAGCACGGCGGCAACGGCGGAATCGACGCCGCCGGAGAGGCCGCAGATCACCTTCCCCTGGCCGACCTGCTTCCTGATCTTCTCGATCGCCTCCTCGCGGAAGGCGCGCATGGTCCAGTCGCCGGTGAGCCCCGCGACCTTGCGGACGAAATTGCGGATCAGCTTGGCGCCGTCGGGCGTGTGCACCACCTCGGGATGGAACATCAGCCCGTAATATTTCCGCGTCTCGTCCTGGATCACCGCGAACGGCGCGTTGGCCGAGACGCCGGCGACGACGAAGCCCGGCGGCATCTTGGTGATGCGGTCGCCATGGCTCATCCAGACCTGGTGCCGCTCGCCCATGCCCCAGGTGGAATTGAACAATTGGCTTACCGCCTTGACCTCGAGGTCGGCGCGGCCGAATTCGCGGTGATGCCCGCCCTCGACCTCGCCGCCGAGCTGGGCCGCCATGGTCATCTGGCCGTAGCAGATGCCGAGCACGGGAACGCCGGAATCGAAGATCAGTTGCGGCGCCCGCGGCGAGCCTGCCTCATGCACCGATTCCGGGCCGCCGGAGAGGATCACCGCTTTCGGCTTCATCTCCCGGAAAGCGGCTTCGGCCTTCTGGAACGGCACGATCTCGGAATAGACGCCCTCCTCGCGCACGCGGCGGGCGATCAGCTGCGTCACCTGACTGCCGAAATCGACAATCAGAATCTTGTCATGCGCCGAGGCCAGGGATGGCGTCGACTTGCGGGCTTGCTGTGCGGCTGTCATGGCAAGCAGATACGCGACGGGGAACGGACCCGCAACCCTCGAAGGGGCGTCAAGCGCGGGCTTGTCCCGGCCATCCACGTGTTTTGCGGCCGTAGGGAGGGTAGACAGCCTATCAACCGGCTCGCTGCACCTCTCCCGCTTGCGGGGGAGGTCGACGCGCTCGAAGGAGCGCGGCGGGTGGGGGAAAGTCTATCCTCTCGACCAGCGCGTTTTGCAGAAGCACCCCCACCCCAGCCCTCCCCCGCGAAGAGCGGGAGAGGGAGCGCACTTCCGTCGTTGCGACAAATCAATCTAGTCTCATCCCGCTCCAATTTCAGGTCTTTTGCCGTTTCAGCACCGACACGAAAAACCCGTCGGTTCCGGTCCGGCGCGGGGTCATCAGCCAGCCCTCGGCCGAGCGCAGGGCGGCGGCGGCGAAATCGTCCGCCTTGTCCCACAGCGCGGCCGCGGTCTCATCCGGCGGCACGACCGAAAATTCGGGATGGCGCACGACAAAGGCGCGGACCTGCCCGCCGTTTTCCGGCGGCAGCACCGAGCAGGTGACATAGGCGATCCGCCCGCCGGGCTTGACCAGGGGGGCCGCGCGATCAAGCACTTCGATCTGGTCCTTCAACCGGATTTCGAGCGCGCCGGGGCGCATCCGCCATTTGGCGTCCGGGTTGCGCCGCCAGGTGCCGGTTCCCGTGCAGGGCGCGTCGATCAGCACGAGGTCTGCGGAAGCCCTGATATCGGCGAGCGGATCGGCTTCGCCCTTGGGCGTGCGGACATCGGCATTGTGCACGCCGGCGCGCGACAGCCGCTCATGGATCGGCGCGAGCTGGCGCTTGTCGTGGTCGGTCGCGATCAGCCGGCCCTTGCCTTGCATCATCGCCGCCAGCGTCAAGGTCTTGCCGCCGGCGCCGGCGCAGAGATCGATCACCTGCTCGCCCGGCTTTGCCGCCGAAAGCAACGCCGCCAGCTGCGAACCCTCGTCCTGCACCTCGACAAGACCCTTGATGAAATCCTCTTCGGAGTGAATGCCGGGGTTGCGGGCGTCGGCGCCGAGTTCGATGCGCAGGCCGAGCGGCGACCACGGCGTCGGCTTGGCGCCGAGATGGGAGAACGAGGCGAGAACCTTCTCGCGCTTGGCTTTTAGGGTGTTGACGCGCAGATCGAGCGGCGCCCGGCTCGCCAGGGCGGTCGCCTCGGCGACACGGTCCTCGCCGAAAACGTCCGCCAGATACGGATCGAGCCATTCCGGATAGTCGCCGGCGATCGGCGCCGGCGCGTCAGCGAGCGCGCGCGTCGTCAGCGCGGCGCGCTCGGCCTCCGTCAACGGCTCCGGTGCAAACCGGCCGCCGTCGCACAGCGCGGCGATCGCATCCGCATCCATGCCGCGCTCGAGCTTCAGCATGCCGAGCAGGCGCGCGCGCGCCGTTTCCTCGCCCATCAGCCAGGCGCTCGAGGCGCGCCGCCGCAGCACGTCCCAGACCAGGCCCGCGATCGCCGCGCGGTCGCCGGAGCCGGCGAAGCGATGCGCGGTTCCCCACTCCTTCAGCGCCTTTGCCGCGGGAATGCGTTGCGCCTCGATGGCATCGATCAGCTCGATCGCCGCGGACAGCCGGGCAGCGGGGGTCATTCAAAGCTTTCGGTTGAGAGCGAACACAGACCTTACTATTTGAGCATGATCTTTTCGGAAAACCGTTTCCCACCCTGCTATCCAAGTGCGGGGCAGGCTTTTTCCGGATCATGCTCTTAGAAAAGCAACACAATCTGCAGCGCGAAGTAGACCCACATCGCGAGCAAAACCAGCACGCCGGCGAACCAGGCCATCGAGCGCTGGCCGAGATCGTTGGAGCTCACGAAAATACCGGCATGGACGAAGCGCGTGACCACGAACACCCACGACAACAGGACGATGACGAAATCGGCGTGGCGGATCGGCAGCGCCAGCGCGATCAAGGCGTAGAATAACACCGGGATTTCGAATTGGTTGCGGTAGCAATTGCCGATCTGGGTGGCACGGGCGGGCCAGTTCGGCTGGCCGAGCGCGATGCTCCTTGATCTTGGTTTCCCCGCTCACCAGCGTCTGCCGGCGCGCGCCGGCCATCCACAACAGCAGCGCGAAAGTGAGCCCGACCTGGACGAAGACCGGCAGCAAAACCATTTGAACCGACATTGGAATTTCCCCCTGACCCGAGTGGCCAACCCGCTACAGCTATTAGCGGCCGCGCTTGACCCTGACAATCGATCTGGCGAAGCGTTGTTGAACCACGATCGCCGCTGGCGTGACCGAGTATCGATAGTTCCTTCGATTTTGGGTCCCGATCAGGCTTTGTCGGCGGTTGCCGATGCCCAGGTTGAAGGAAATCCTCAACCGCGGAAAGGCGCGGCGCTCTCGTCTTCGCGTCACCCGCACAAGCAAATTTCTCGGCGACGCCTGAATTTGGCTTCGCAATCCACAGTTTGAAACGCTGTTTAAAGCATCCTAGTTCGGCCGATGTGGCCCAAGCGTCATGAATCCGATGCCGGCTCCGGATATGATCGGATCGGAAGGACGATTGCATGAGCGAATTCCGCCTGACCCAGATATCCGACACCCACCTTGCCCGCCGCCTGCGCCCGCTAACCGCGAATTTCGAGCACGTCAGCGAATATATCGACGCGACCCGCCCCGACCTCGTCGTCAACAGCGGCGACCTCGCCTTCGACGCCCCGACGCAGCCGGACGACCTGGAATTTGCCAGGGCCTTGCACGACGCCCTGCCCGTGGCGTGCCGTTATCTGCCCGGCAATCACGATATCGGCGACAACCCGACCCAGGTTGGCCCCGCTCCGGCGCAGCCCGTCACCGAGAAGGAGCGGCAGGCGTTCATTTCCTCGTTCGGCGACGACCGCTGGCGTTTCGAGGCCGCCGGCTGGTGCTTCATCGGCCTCAATTCGCTGGTGATGAACTCCGGTCTGGTCAGCGAGGCCGAGCAGTTCGACTGGCTCGCTTCCGAACTTGCCTCGGCCACCGGCAAGCCGGTCGCGCTGTTCCTGCACAAGCCGATCTACCTGAACGCGCCCGACGATCCCGAGCTGGCAGCAACCTCGATCCGCTACGTTCCGATGCCGGCGCGACGGCGCCTGGTCGAGATGCTGCGCGCCGTCAACCTGCGGCTGGTCGCGAGCGGTCACGTTCACCAGCGCCGGGATTATACCTTTGGCGGCGTCAGGAACATCTGGGCGCCGTCCGCCGGTTTCGTCATCTCCGATGCGCGGCAGGAACGGATCGGCGTCAAGGAAGTGGGACTGGTCGAATACCGCTTCCAGCCCGACAGCTTCGAGGTCCGCCACGTCAGGGCGCCCGGCCAGGTCGACGTCGACCTGGACTACGCTACTCAAGAGCTAGCGCCCACTACGCCTTGTCGGGCCCGACGCGCACCAACTGCTTGCCGAAATTGGCGCCCTTCAAAAGTCCCATGAAGGCCGAGGGCGCGCTGTCGAGGCCCTCGGTGACGAACTCCTTGTACTTTACCTTGCCCTCGCGCACCCAGAGCGACATGTCGCGCAGGAAGTCGCCGTGGCGCGCGGCGAAATCGCTGACGATGAAGCCCCGGATGGTGAGGCGCTTGGTCAAGACCGCCCGCATCATCGACGCCGCCCATTTCGGCGGCTTCGCCTCGGTGTCGTTATAATGCGCGATCAGGCCGCAGACGGGAACGCGCGCGAACGCGTTGAGTAGCGGGAACACCGCCTCGAACACGGCGCCGCCGACATTCTCGAAATAGACGTCGATCCCCTTGGGGCAGGCGTCCTTCAATTTCGCCGCGAGATCGGGGTCGCGATGATCGAGGCAGTCGTCGAAGCCGAGCTCATTCTTGACGTAGTCGCATTTGTCCTTGCCGCCGGCGATGCCGACCGCGCGAGCGCCCTTGATCTTGGCGATCTGCCCGACCGCCGAGCCGACGGCGCCGGAGGCGGCCGCCACCACCACGGTTTCGCCGGCCTGCGGCTTGCCGATATCGAGCAGCCCGGTATAGGCGGTCATGCCGGGCATGCCGAGCACGCCGACCGCGGTCGAGATCGGCGCGAGGCTTGGATCGATCTTGGTCAGCGCCTTGCCGTCGGCGAGCGCATGCGTCTGCCAGCCGGCGCGCGCCAGCACGATGTCGCCCTTGGCAGTCGCGGAATGGTTCGAGGCGATCACCTCGTTGACCGTGCCGCCCTCCATCACCCCGCCGATCGGCACCGGCGCCGCATAGGACGGGCCGTCGCTCATGCGCCCGCGCATATAGGGATCGAGCGACAGCCAGATCGTGCGCAACAGCACCTGGCCGTCGCCGGGTGTCGGCACCGCATATTCCTCGACGCGGAAGTCGGACGGTTTCGGCTCGCCGACGGGACGGGAAGCGAGCACGATGCGTTTTCCTTGGGGCATGGTTGTTTCCTCCTCGTTTTTCTTCGTCATTGCGAGTGAAGCGAAGCAATCCAGTCTCGTCATGAAAGCTGGATCGCTTCGCCTACGCGCAAGAGCGCTTCGGCGAGCTTCAGCCCGCCATAGCTCGCATAGCGAGCGACGGCTCGTCGCGGAGCCGTCATCTCTGCGCGAGCGCTATTGCGCTCGTCGGGGGCGGCATTCGCGCGACCCGCGCTCGCCGATCTACACCCCGCCCGGATAGTTCGGGCTCTCGCGCGTGATCGTCACGTCGTGGACGTGGCTTTCGCGCAGGCCCGCGCCGGTGATGCGCACGAACTGCGCCTTTTCGTGGAATTCGGCGAGGTCTTTGGCGCCGACATAGCCCATGGCGGCGCGCAGGCCGCCGGCGAGCTGGTGCATGACGTTGGCGACCGGGCCCTTGTAGGGCACCTGGCCCTCGATGCCCTCGGGCACCAGTTTCAGCGTGTCCTTGATGTCCTGCTGGAAGTAGCGGTCGGCCGAGCCGCGCGCCATCGCGCCGACCGAACCCATGCCGCGATAGGCCTTGTAGGAGCGGCCCTGCCACAGAAACACTTCGCCCGGCGTCTCGTCGGTGCCGGCGAGCAGCGAGCCGACCATGGCGATGTCGGCGCCGGCGGCGAGCGCTTTCGCCAGATCGCCGGAATACTTGATGCCGCCGTCGGCGATCACGGAGACATCGGCTTTCTTCGCCGCTTCCACCGCATCCATGATCGCGGTGAGCTGCGGCACGCCGACGCCGGCGACGATGCGCGTGGTGCAGATCGAGCCCGGGCCGATGCCGACCTTGATCGCGTCGGCGCCGGCATCGATCAGCGCCTGCGCGCCTTCCTGGGTCGCGATATTGCCGGCGATCACCTGCACCGCATTGGAGAGCCGCTTGATGCGGTTGACCGCTTCCAGCACGCGCGAGGAATGGCCGTGCGCGGTATCGACCACGATCAGATCGACGCCGGCGTCGATCAGCCGCTCGGTGCGCTCGTAACCGCCCTCGCCGACCGTGGTCGCCGCCGCTACCCGCAACCGCCCTTGCGCATCCTTGCAGGCGAGCGGATGGGCGACCGCCTTCTCCATGTCCTTCACCGTGATCAGCCCGACGCAGCGATATTGATCGTCGACCACCAGCAGCTTTTCGATGCGATGCTGGTGCAGCATCCGCTTGGCTTCGTCCTGGCTGACGCCCTCGCGCACCGTGACGAGGTTTTCATGCGTCATCAGCTCGGAGACTTTTTGATTGGGATCGGTGGCAAAGCGCACGTCGCGGTTGGTGAGGATGCCGACCAGCTTTCCCGGCATCCCCTTGCCGCCGCCGGTGACCACGGGAATGCCGGAGAAACCGTGATCCTTCATCAGCGTCAGCGCGTCCGACAGTTTGGCGTCGGGACCGATGGTCAGCGGATTGACCACCATGCCGGATTCGAATTTCTTCACCTGCCGCACCTGGGCAGCCTGCCCTTCGGGATCGAAATTGCGGTGAATCACGCCGACGCCGCCGGCCTGCGCCATCGCGATCGCCATGCGCGCCTCGGTGACGGTGTCCATCGCGGAGGCGATGATCGGAATATTGAGCGGGATGGCGCGGGTGACGCGGGAGCGGATATCGACGTCGCCCGGCAGGACATCCGAAAGGCCGGGTTTGAGAAGCACGTCGTCGAACGTGTAGGCTTCTCGGATCCCCTGCAGTCTCTGCGCCATCGTCAACTCCTTTCGGCGGCCGTTCGCCGCGACAAGATTTGAGGATGAACGTCGTCGTCGGCGAAGCTATCGGCTTCGCCGTCGAATCGATGCCCATCGGTGGGGTTGACGGCGGTCGATAGCATGGCGGGACGCCGAATCAAAGCGCCAACCAGAGACTTTTCATGGCCGAGTTGCGTTCTTGTGGGGCTCTTGTGAGCTTGTTGGGGCGTCAGCGCCGAAAACCCGGCGGCAGGCCGTGCTGGCGGATCGCCTCCACCACCTCGCGGTGCCGGCGCTCTTCCCGCTTCATGTGGACCGCAATAACCGCGTGCGCGGACGGCACCAGCAGCAGAATGTGAAAAACCAGCCCGAAAATCACGCAAAACACGATCAGGACCAGGTTGAAGATCGCCGAAAACGGCTGCCCGTTCAGCAGCAGGCCGACCGGCGGCAACAGGGCTGCGAGGACGTAGATCATGATCTGCTCTCCGGTACCCGGCGCGGTCATTCGGGCTACGCCGTCACGCCGGATTTAGGCGGCTTTCTGCCTGGCGCAATGGCCGGGACAGCCGCATGCGAAAACACGGGGGCACGCAAGAGTTAGCGGTGTAGCCGGTTCCGCAATAGCCTGTATGACAAGGGGGTGATTCAGCCCCTGCGCCCGCTCCTTGATCTCCTTCCGCCAGTTATGGAATTTGATGAACAAGCAACGCCTGATCCCGCTCATCGTGGCCACCGCCTTGTTCATGGAGAACATGGATTCCACCGTCATCGCGACCTCGCTGCCGGCGATCGCCGCCGACATCGGAACGAGCCCGCTGACGCTGAAGCTCGCCATCACCTCGTATCTGTTGTCGCTGGCGGTCTTCATTCCCGCGAGCGGCTGGACCGCCGACCGGTTCGGCGCGCGCATCGTGTTCGCGATTGCGGTTGGGGTGTTCATGGTAGGATCGATCGGCTGCGCGCTGTCCTCTTCCGTCACCGATTTCGTGATCGCGCGCATCCTGCAGGGCATGGGCGGTGCGATGATGACGCCGGTGGGCCGGCTGGTGCTGCTGCGCTCGATCGACAAGAGCGCGCTGGTCAACGCCATGGCCTGGGTCACGGTGCCGGCGTTGGTCGGACCTGTGATCGGCCCGCCGCTCGGCGGCTTCATCACCACCTATTTCTCCTGGCACTGGATCTTCCTGATCAACATTCCGATCGGGCTCGTCGGCATCTTCATGGCGCTGAAATATATCGACCCGATCAGGACCGAGGACCCCGAGCGCTTCGATCTCTACGGGCTGGTGCTGGCCGGCATCGGGCTTGGCGGCATCGCGTTCGGGCTTTCGGTCGCGGGCCTCAATCTGCTGCCGTGGACGGTGGTTGCGGCGCTGGTCGTGGTCGGCACGATCTCGATGACGCTCTATGTGATCCATGCGCGGCGGACGGGATCGCCGGTGCTGGATTTCTCGATGCTGCGGCTCTCGACCTTGCGCGCCGCCATCATCGGCGGCTTCATGTTCCGTCTCGGCATCGGCGCGCTGCCGTTCCTGTTGCCGCTTCTGATGCAGGTCGGATTCGGGCTGTCGCCGTTCCAGTCCGGCCTCGTCACCTTTTCCTCCGCCGTCGGCGCGATGGGGATGAAGACGCTGGCCGCGCGCATCATCCGCACCTTCGGCTTCCGCAACATGATGACCGTCAATGCCGTGGTCAGCTCGGTCTTCCTCGCCGCCTGCGCGCTGTTCACGGCGACGACACCGCTGTTGCTGATCATGATCATCCTGGTGGTCGGCGGCTTCTTCCGCTCGCTGCAGTTCACCGCCATCAACACCGTCGCCTATGCCGAGGTCGAGCCCGGCCAGATGAGCCGGGCCACGACGCTGGTCAGCGTCAATCAGCAACTGGCGGTGTCGGCCGGCGTCGCGGTCGGTGCCTTTTCGGTGGAAACGACGTTGTGGTGGCACCATCAGACCGAGCTGGTCGCATCCGCGTTCGCGCCGGCCTTCCTCGTGGTGGCCTGCATCTCGGCCGCCTCGTCCTGGTTCTTCTGGCAGATGCCTGATGACGCCGGCCATGAAATCTCCGGCCGCAAGGCGCTGGCGATTTCCAGCCGCAAGGGCGCGGCCAAGGAGGCGGCGCTAGCGGCGAGCGAGACCACCGAGGACGCGCGGGATCAGCGGCTGGGGTAAGCGAGGCTAGTCCACAGCGCCGAGCGAGCGCAGACAGTCAGCCATCTGCGGCTTTCCACCACCGGCATGAAGCGCCCAACCGAGCGGCGTGCCGTGCCAGATCGTATCGCGGATATCCAGCCGCGCGCCGCGCTCGACCAGTAACCGCACCACCGTCTCGTGGCCGCCCAGCACAGCCTGGTGCAACGGGGTGCAGTGCGGATGGTTGCTTTCCGGGTTGTAGCGATTGGGATCCTCGCCGGCGTCGAGCAACAGGCGGACAATCTCGGTGTGTCCTTGCTGCGCGCCCAAGGAGAGCGCGCGGTGGCGCGCTTCGGCGTCCGCCGATGGCAGCATCGCCGCAGCCTCGTCGATGAGGCCCAATCCGGCGGCGGTGGGCAGTTCGATACGCGCTCCCCGCTTCGCCAAGGCTTCCGCAGCGTCGATCATTCCGAACGCGAGCGCGGTGAACAATGGCGTTCCCCATTTCCGGGTGCCGCGTCCTTCGACGGCGGCGCCGAAATCCAGCAGCAACTCCACCAGCGGCGCCTGGAGTCCCGCCTCGGCCGGATGGCTGCTCGACACCAGCATGCTCATGGTGGTGCATTCGGCGCCATACATGTCGGCAAGGGCGTCGGGCTCGGCGCCGGCCTCGAGCAGCGCGCGGGCGATCTCGACGGCGTTCGGCGGCGTCTTCTGGCGATAGGCTTCGACGCCATTGGCGGCCACATAGTGCAGTAGCGTGGCGCGGTGCACCGGCGGGTCGAAAGCGCAGACGCGGCTGGATCGGGCGCTGACCAGAGCGGGATCGCGGCCGAGCGCATCTTCCAGCGCGGCGAGGTCGCCATTGACCACGGCTTCGACCGCGGATTCGAATTCGAAGACGGGGCCTTGCTGTGAGACGGCCTCGACGCAGGCGGCGAGCGAAGGCCAGTCAAGGAAGTCGTAGTGTGCGGGCGATGGTGAGCCGGGCGTCGTCGAGCGAAAGGGCGGCGTCGCGGATGTCGGAGTCGGGAATGAACTTCGGACGCCATTTGATCGTCTCGTCGAGGAAGTCGGGGTGCTTGCGGTGGAACAGATCGATGGCTGCGGGATCGGCAGCGCGGTGACCGGCAAGCAGGCCCTCCGCCTGTCGCTCGTATGCGGAAAGGGGTGACCGGAAGGGGACGGGCTGCAAATCCATCTGGTTGTTCCTCGCATCGAAGCAAGTAACATTTGGCGGCGCGCAGATCGGCGTTTCAACGCCTCGGTCCGCTTGGGGGCATTTTTGTGACATCGATGACACGAGTCCGCAACGCACCCAATAACGGCCGGATGCTAAGCTGACGTCTTCGCTTGCCCGCCCCGAAACCCCGTCGCCAGCACGTAGCGCTCGGAAGAATCCTGCCGGCTCGCGGCCGGCTTCACGTGCCGCACGCTGGCGAAATCGCGCTTCAGCTGCGCCAGCAGGTCCGCGTCGGCGCCGCTCTGAAACGCTTTCGCCAGGAAGGTGCCGCCGGGATTGAGCACCTCGCAGGCGAACGCCGCGGCGCTCTCGACCAGGCCGAGAATGCGCAACTGGTCGGTCTTGCGGTGGCCGGTGGTGTTGGCGGCCATGTCGGACATCACGACGTCGGCGCGGCCGCCCATCATCGCGATCAGCTTTTCGGGCGCGTCCGGCTCGAGAAAATCGAGCTGCGCGAAGCTGACGCCGGCGATCTCCGGCATCTCCAGGAGATCGATGGCGATGACCTTGCCCTTGCCGTTCACAGCGCCAACGCGCCTGGCCGCGATCTGGCTCCAGCCGCCGGGCGCGGCACCGAGATCGACCACGGTCATGCCGCCTTTGAGGAAGTGATACTTGTCGTCGAGCTCGATCAGCTTGTAGGCCGCGCGCGAGCGGTATCCCTCGCGTTTGGCCTGCACCACGTAGGGATCGTTGAGCTGCCGCTCCAGCCACAGCTTTGACGACAGCTTGCGCTTGCCGCCGCTCCTGACCGTGACGTGCAGCCGGCCCGTGGTGTCTTTTGCCATTGCCAATTCACCAGGTCCCGAGCGCGCCGTCCTCGCGCATCATCTCGACCAGCATTCCCTCGCGCAGGCCGCGGTCGGCGACCCGCAGCCGCGGCAACGGGAATGCGTCGCGGATCGCGTCGAGAATGGCGCAGCCCGCCAATACCAGATCGGCGCGCTCGATGCTGATGCAATTATTGTCGGCGCGCTCATGATAGCTCATGCCGAGCAGGCGATCGACGGTCGCGGTGATGTCGGCATCGTTCATCCAGACGCCGTCGATGCGGCGGCGGTCGTAACGGGCGAGATTGAGATGGATGCCGGCAAGCGTCGTCACGGTGCCGGAGGTGCCGAGCAGATGCATGTCGTGGAGATCGCCGCCGTGTTCGGCGGCAAACGGCGCGACGTGGCGGGCGACCTCCTCGACCATGCGCGCATAGCTTTGCCTGGTGACGTCCTTGCCGCCGAAATGCTCCGCCAAGGTGACCACGCCGAGCGGGATCGACATCCACGCCTTTGTGCGCGGCTTTGCGTTCTGTTGCTGCGGATCGCGCTCGATCCGCACCAGTTCGCTCGAGCCGCCGCCGATGTCGAACAGCATGGCGCCGCGGCCCCTGGGGTCGAGCAGCGGCGAGCAGCCGAGCACCGCCAGTGCAGCCTCGGTCTCGCGGTCGATCACCTCGAGCCTGATGCCGGTCTCCGCAGCCACCCGATCGCGAAACCCTTGCGCGTTCGAGGCCGCCCGGCAGGCCTCGGTCGCGATCAGCCGCAGCCGCTTGGCCCTCTTGGATTGGATCTTGTCGCGGCAGATGCTGAGCGCGGCGATGGCGCGGTCGATCGCGGCCTCGCTGATGCAGCCGGTCGTCGATATTCCTTCACCCAACCGGATGATCCGCGAGAAGGAATCCACCACGCGAAACCCGTCCCCGGAGGGACAGGCGATCAGGAGGCGGCAATTGTTGGTTCCGAGGTCCAGCGCGGCGTACACGGCGTGTCCGGGGGCCGGCGAATCGTTCGCTCCGGACACCCCCAGGCCGCCTGCTGCAACCGGCCTTTGCACGTCTCCGCGCAACGAAAGGCCGTCGCGGAGCGGCGTGTCATCATTCATTCAAACTGTCTTTCCGCGGCCATTTCCGGCCGACCTGGAATTCGCTTTTCACGGAAACTTTAGCAGGCAAGCGGGGCGGTGCAACAACCCATCACATAGGACTATGCCTAATCTGCCGTTGTCGCGGCCTGATCCCTGCATTATTTGGTTCAGAAGACCCCGAAATCGCGCAAATTCAGGCGTTTTACATGCAAGACCACACGCAACCGGCATCCCTCGAAAACGCTATTGCATTGCAAAAATACGGTGTGGGACAGCCCGTCCGCCGCAAGGAAGACGACACGCTGGTCCGTGGCAAGGGCAAATATACCGACGATTTCTCGCTTCCCAACCAGGCCTACGCCTGGATCGTGCGCTCCAGTCACGCGCACGGCATCATCAAGGGCATCGATACATCAGCGGCCAGGGCGATGCCGGGCGTGCTCGGGGTGTGGACCGGCTCCGACCTCGCTGCCGCCAATTACAACCCCTTCACCTGCGGCATGCCGCTGAAGAACCGCGACGGCACGCCGCTGTTGCAGACCAACCGCACGGCGCTGATGACCGACAAGGTGCGCTTTGTCGGCGACCCCATCGCCTTTGTCGTCGCGGAGACGGTCGCGCAGGCGCGCGACGCCGCGGAAGCCGTCGAACTCGATATCGAGCCCCTGCCCGCGGTGACCAATGCCGCTGAAGCCGCCAAGCCCGGCGCGCCGCAGCTCTACGACCACATCCCGAACAACGTCGCGCTCGACTATCATTATGGCGACACCGCCAAGATCGAGGCCGCCTTTGCCAGCGCGGCCCATGTGACAAAACTCGACATCGTCAACACCCGCGTCGCCGTGGTGTCGATGGAGCCGCGCACCGCGCTTGCGCATTATGACAAGGCGAGCGAGCGCTACACGCTGCAGGTTCCGACCCAGGGCGTGTCCGGCAACAAGGCGACCTTGGCGAAGATCCTGAACGTGCCGGCGGAGAAGGTTCGCATCCTGACCGCCAATGTCGGCGGCTCCTTCGGGATGAAGAACCTCAACTATCCCGAATATACCTGCATCCTGCATGCGGCGAAGGCGCTGGGACGTCCGGTGAAATGGACCGACGAGCGCTCGACCAGCTTTCTGTCCGACAGCCAGGGCCGCGCGCAGTTGATCCATGCCGAGCTCGCGCTCGACGCGGAGGGAAAATTTCTTGCCGTGCGGCTTTCCGGCTACGGCAATCTCGGCGCCTACATCACCGGTGTCGCGCCGGGGCCGTTGTCGCTCAACACCGGCAAGAATCTGGCCAGCGTCTATCGCACGCCGCTGCTCGGCGTCGACATCAAGACCGTATTGACCAACACCACGCTGATGGGCGCCTATCGCGGCGCCGGGCGGCCCGAAGCCAATTATTACATGGAGCGGCTGATCGACCGCGCCGCCGACGAGATGGGCATCAATCGGCTCACCCTCCGCAAGCGCAATTTCATCAAGCCCGCGCAACTGCCGTTCGCTGCGGCTACCGGCGTCACCTATGACAGCGGCGATTTCGCCGGCGTCTTCACCAAGGCGCTGGAGATTTCCGATCACGCCAATTTCGCCAAGCGCAAGAAGGAAAGCCGAAAGAACGGCAAGCTGCGCGGCATCGCGGTCGGCTCCTATCTCGAAGTCACCGCGCCGCCGAGCGGCGAGCTTGGCAAGATCACGTTCGAGCCGGATGGGTCGGTCAAGCTCACCACCGGCACGCTGGATTACGGCCAGGGCCACGCCACCCCGTTCGCGCAGGTGCTGTCCGCTCAGCTTGGCGTCCCCTTCGAGAAGATCACGCTGGAGCAGGGCGACAGCGATCTCGTGCGGCTTCGGCAACGGCACCGGCGGCTCGCGTTCGATCACGGCGACGGGGAGCGCGATCGTCGAATCCTCCGCGCTCGTGGTCGCCAAGGGCAAGCAGGCGGCCGCGCATTTCATGGAAGCCGCCGAGGCCGATATCGAGTTCGCGGGCGGCCGCTTCACCATCGCCGGCACCGACCGCTCGCATCGGCATCATGGAGCTGGCGGAACGGCTGCGCGAGGGCAAGGTGCCCGAGGGCGTGCCCTCCTCGCTCGACGTCGACCACGCCACCAAGGACACGCCGTCGACCTTCCCCAATGGCTGCCATGTCGCCGAAGTCGAGATCGATCCCGAGACCGGCGTGGTGCAGGTCGTGCGCTATACCGGCGTCAACGATTTCGGCACCATCGTCAATCCGATGATCGTCGCCGGCCAGTTGCACGGCGGCGTCGCGCAGGGCATCGGCCAGGCGCTGATGGAGGAGGTCAACTACGACGAAAGCGGCCAGCCGATCACCGGCTCGTTCATGGATTATGCGATGCCGCGCGCGGGCGACATTCCGCTGATCACGGTGGGCGACCATCCCTCGCCGGCAAAATCCAATCCGCTTGGGCACCAAGGGCTGCGGCGAAGCCGGCTGCGCCGGCAGCCTGGTCTGCATCGTCAACGCGGTGCTCGACGCGCTGTCCGAATACGGCGTCAAGCAGATCGACATGCCGCTGACGCCCGAACGCGTCTGGCGCGCGATCCAGGATGCGGTGAAAGCGGCGTAGGGAGTCGCGATACCCACAACTGTCATCGCCCGCTTGACCGGGCGACCCAGTATTCCAGA
>CAVZQX010000008.1:0-70540 GCA_963777475.1 uncultured Alphaproteobacteria bacterium | reverse complement strand
AAGCGAGGACGCTTCCATCTGCTTCGCGAGCTCGAGGACCTCCTCGCCCGCAGCCGTCAGGCGGTAGCCCGCAGGCAGCTTTTCGAACATGAGCGCCCCAAGACGTTCCTCAAGCTGGGCGATGCGTCGCAGCACGGTCGCGTGGTTCACACCAAGGCTCTTGGCGGCAGCCCGCACGGAGCCTCCGCGCGAGACGGCAAGAAAGTAGCGAATGTCATCCCAGTCTATCATGGTGCAATTCAGCACCACGCGGTGCGCCTTCCAAAAGCCCGTATCTAACGGATCGTATAGCAGTATTGGCGGAAATCATAGCTTGCGACGACGAGCCCGGCCCAATTCCGACCGGCAACCACCGATCATCGCGGCCGGCGACAATCGTCGACCCGGATCGTTTTCGCACCACCGATGTGCGCTTTTCCGCACTCAACGCCTGACCCCGGCGGACCTATGTCGAGGTTCTCGGGGGCGTCCCCAAACGATCAGAGGCGGAAGCCTGGAAGGAGCAGTCATGGGAAAGCTTGAAGGTAAGGTTGCAGTCATCACGGGTGGATCGAGCGGCATGGCGCTGGCGAGCGCCCAGCGGTTCGTTGAAGAAGGCGCCCATGTTTTCATTACGGGCCGGAAACAGGAGGCGCTGGACCAGGCCGTCAAGCTGATCGGCCGGAACGTGACCGGCGTGCGCGGCGACGCGGCCAATCTCGACGACCTCGACCGCCTGTTCGATACGGTCAAGCGGGTAAAGGGCAGGATCGACGTCCTGTACGCGAGCGCCGGCACGGGCGAAGCCGTCCCACTGGGCGAGATTACCGAGCAGCATTTCGATGCGACCTTCGGCCTGAATACGCGCGGCACGCTGTTTACGGTCCAGAAGGCGTTGCCGCTGTTCAACGACGGCGGATCGATCTTCATGACCGGGTCCGTTGCTTCGATGAAAGGTTTTCCTGGTTACAGCGTGTATGCGGCGAGCAAGGCGGCGCTGCACGCATTCGCACGCGGGTGGCTCAACGAACTCAAGGGCAGGAATATCCGGGTGAACGTGCTGCACCCAGGGCCGATCGCCACACCGATGCAGGACCAGGTTCTCACCGAGGAAGCGAAGAAGATGTTCGAATCCCTGATCCCGCGGGGAAAGATGGGTCGTCCCGAGGAAATTGCGGCAGCCGCGCTGTTTCTTGCTTCAGACGATTCGAGCTTCGTGAATGGGGTGGAGTTGTCCGTCGACGGCGGCTTCTCGGCCATCTGAATTTGCGCCGAGCGAAAACGGAGAGATACGATGAGCACCGAAGAGAGTGTCCAGCTTGTGAAGAATTTCTTTGCAGCAATGGGTAGCCACAACGAGCACGATCTGCTGGCGTTGGCTGCCGAAGATATCGAGTGGATCATTCCGGGCGAAGGCTGGCCGCTGGCAGGCATGCACCGCGGGCACGCGGAGTTGGCGGCTGTGCTCAAGAAGGCGTCCGAAGAGGTGGAAACGCAATACCCGAAGCCCCCCGAATTCGTGGCGCAGGGAGACCGGGTTATGGTCGTCGGCGTCGCTACGGGAAAAATCAAAGCCACGAATAGGCCGTTCAAGGACGAGTGGGTCTTCGACATTACCGTTCGAGATGGAAAAGTAGCACACATCAAGGAGTACATCGACACGCAAGCACTGGCGCGGGCCTCGCAGATCGACGCAAGGACCTAGTCAAGTTCGACGTGCGAATTGTGATGGCATGACACGATGTTGTGCCGACTAACATCCATTTCCTGAAAGGGCTCCATCTATGACATCAGCTTTGAACGATCATTCGCTTGATCAGATTTTTCGCTCCGCTCGCACCCCCAACGGTTGGGCAGATCGTCCTGTTGAGGACGATACGGTACGCCAGATCTATGACCTCCTGAAATGGGGCCCGACATCTGCGAACAGCAGCCCCGCGCGGTTCGTCTGGGTGCGTAGCCCCGATGGAAAGGCGCGGCTCGCCGGGCTTGCTGCGGAACCGAATAAGCCGAAGATTCTGAAGGCTCCTGTCACGGTCATTATCGGCCACGATTTGGATTTCGCCGGCGAGCTGCCAAAGCTTTTGCCTCACGCTGCCGAGGTCATGCAGAAATACTTTGCGGCACCAGACGTGGCCGAGGTGACGGCAATGCGAAACGGAACGCTGCAGGGCGCTTACCTCATCGTCGCTGCGCGGGCGTTGGGACTGGACTGCGGGCCCATGTCCGGCTTCGACAACGCCGGCGTGGATAAGGCGTTCTTCTCAGGCACGCGGGTTCGGTCGAACTTCATTTGCAGCATTGGGCACGGCGATCCGGCTTCCGTGTTCCCGCGCAATCCTCGCCTTGGTTTTGAGGAGGCCGGCCGCTGGGCCTAAGTCCGGGCTTCGGAGCGAACAGTGAAAGCGCTGGCCATCTGCGGCAATCGGTTCGGGGTGGACGGTGGATCAGCCGTGGATTCGCCCCCCGGCACGCCGGGTGCTCGTCGAACGCCCAACCGTAAAGGAGATCCCGATGTACGACCAATCCAAGCTATCCGAGTTGATCCGGTTCGCACGAGTCGATGCGGGCTCCACCGTGATCGACGTTTACCCAGGCGACGGCGACTGGACCCGCCTCTTCTCCGACGTCGTGGGACCCGAAGGGCGGGTCTACAGCTTCGTGCCGGCCGAAGTCGCCCACTTCAAGAACGATCCGGTCGGCCGCATGCGGACGCTTGCGAAGGAGCCGGGCCGAGGGAACATCGAAGTCGTCTCGGCGGACCTCGTGGCGATGCCGGAGGCCACGCAACCAGCGGATGTTCTGTGGCTGCACCTGTTCTACCACGATCTCCACACCGCGCTGATCCAGGCCAGGGGCGCGACGGCGGCCCACTTCAATCGAGCTGTCTACGAGCGGCTGAAGCCCGGTGGGGCCTACGTCATCGTAGACCACGCCGCCGCCGCCGGGGCGGGCACGAGCGACGCCCAGTCGCTGCATCGGATTGAGCCTGCATCCGTTCGCGAGGAGGTGGAGGTGGCCGGCTTCGTACTGGACGCGGAAAGCACCATGCTCGCGAACAAGGACGATCGGCACTCGATCAAGGTGTTCGATCCCTCGATCAAGGGCGAGACCGATCGCTTCGCCTATCGGTTCGTGAAGCCCTGACAGGTCCCGGTGGCGACTTCATGTCGACCTCCCCAATGGGTGCAAACAAGCCCATCGAAGACGTCGAGGCAACCCTGCTTGCCGCCACGAAGTCGGCTTTGGATGAGCTCGTCTGGTGGGCCCACGCGACGATGGCAGTGTGTAGGGTGGGCAAAGGCGCTTGCGCCGTGCCCACCATCAATCCCCAAATCGTTGTCTTCGATGGTGGGCACGGCGCAGATGCGCCTTTGCCCACCCTACGCGCCGAGGCAGGTGGCCTGAACCTCAAACCAAAGCCGGCGCTTCGATGCCGACCACGTCGATCCCGTCGGCGCGCCCGCGAATCGGCAGGCGTCCGAGGTCCCGAACCGCAAACGGCGGCGCTGAGCTGAAGTGCTCCATCGCCGCCCGCGACGCCAGAAAGCCGCCGTCCACGGTGCGGCTGAGCTCTTCGAGCCTTGCCGCGGTATTCATGACGTCGCCGTTGAAGACGATGGCGCGCTTGACGTCGCCGATCTCGCCGATGATCACCGGCCCGAAATGCAGGCTGCCGCGAATCCGCGGCACCGCGCCGAATTCGCGTTCGAACTGGCCCGATGCGCGCGACAGCTCGTCCCGCATCGCCAGAAAACAGCGCAGCGGACGGCAATCGACCGCGCCGCGGCGCTCCGGCCACGTCACGATCACCTCGTCGCCGACATAATTGAGCACCTCGCCGCGATAATCGACCACCGAGAGCGTGAGCAGGCGAAACGTGCGATCGAGAAGGCGGTGAATGGCAATGCCGCCGAGCCGCTCCGCCAACCCCGTCGATCCCGCGATGTCGACAAAGAGCACGAAGCGCGTTTCCTCGACCGGGGAATGATATCGCCCGGCAATGAAGTTCAGGAACGCGCGCGGTCCGATGATGTTGCTGATGCCGCGGGCCAGATTGATCACAACCGAGATCACCGCGGAATAGATCAACCCGGACCAGAAAGTGCTGTACGCATCGAGCGGCAGCCCGGCTATCCTCTCACCCAGCTGGAACAACTGAATGGCGACGGTGACCGCCGCATAGATCGCACTCCGCACCATCAGCTGGGTCGTGAACGAAAGGCTGCTGAGCCACGCCCACAGCGGACCTTCCATCACGAACAGCTCGATGCTTCCGAGCACGCTGCTCAGCGAAAGCCCGTACGCAACTCCCGCAACCATCGAGGCAGGCGTGGTGCGACCCCGCGCCATGTTGAAGACGATACCGGCCATGACACCCGCGACACTGATCCAGGCCAGCGCTCGCAGTTTTCGTTCAAGCCTCGCGTTCATGCCACCCGTCCCCGGCGCCGCACGCGGCTCCGACTTCAACACACGTGGCGTTACCACGCGTGGCGTTCTGCGCCGGGCGCCGCGTCAGCATCGTATCTGCATCTCTTCGCGACTGCGCGACGAGATGCCGTCATTCGATGAACGTCGTGAGCTGCGCGCCCTCGTCGGCGACGAACACCGCGATCAGTTCCGCGGGCTCGGTGTTGCTGGCATTGGCCGAGACCAGATGCGTCGCGTCCGGCGGCTCGAAGAACGACTTTCCCACCTTGAATGTCTCGACCGGGCCGCCGCCCAGTTGCGAGCGGATTTCGCCCTTGGTGATATAGGCGGTGACCGAACCGGCGTGCCGATGCGCGCGGGTGAAGCCGCCGGGACCGTAGAATACCCGTACCACCGTGACGCGCTTGCCGGGCACGTTCGGCAAGGCGTACGAGGCGATCGGCTCGACCTTATCGAGCACGGAGCCGGCAGGCTCGCTCGCCGCGCATAGCGGCTCGACCGCGGCCGAGACCGCGGACATCGCAACCGGCAAGGCCTTGCCGATCACGAACGCGCAGGCAAGACCAGCAATGCTGGCTACCAACAGCGGCCGGGCTTCCAGGCGAGCCGGAGCCAATCCGGATATTGCGAACATCGTGAACTCCTTGCTAACCCGCACCTTGATCGAAAGCCTTGCGTAGCGCCACATAGCCCTGCTGCTGCTGGGTCCAGTTGCGGCCTCCGGTGATGGCACCGTCGACCACCAGATCATGACCGTTGATAAAACTGGACTCGTCGCTGGCGAGGAACACCGCCGCATGGGCGATGTCGTCGGGCAGGCCGGCACGCGGGATCGGCTGCGCGCTCTTGTAGACCTCGCGCATCACGGCCGGCGTCTTTTCCGCAGCCTCGGTGGACAGACCGAGCGCCTTGCCGAATATGCCGGTCGCAATCGCGCCCGGCGAGATCGAATTGACGCGGATGCCGGATTCGCCGAGCTCCATCGCCACGCATTTGCCGAGATGGATCACCGCCGCCTTGGCAGCGCCGTAGACCATCGAGGAAGAAAAACCGGCGAGCCTGCCGGCGATGCTGCCATTGTTGATGATGCTTCCGGAACCCTGCTTCTTCATGTAGGGCGCGGCGTGCTTCATGCCGAGCATGACGCTGCGCACCAAGGTCGCCATCGCGGCGTCGAAGCGCGCCACTTCGAGTCCTTCGATGCCGCCGGTCTGCGCCGGGCCGCCGGCATTGTTGAACAGGCAATCGATCTTGCCGAATTTTTCGACCGCAAGCGCGATCAGCGCCCGAATCTGGTCTTCCTCCGTGACGTCGGTCTGGCGGAAGATGCAATTGGCGCCGAGCTTGTTCGCCAGCGCCTCGCCTTCCGGCACGCGGCGTCCGGCAATGACGATTTTGGCACCTTCAGCGACGAAGATTTCCGCCGTCCGCAAGCCGATGCCGCTGGTAGCGCCCGTGATCACTGCGACCTTGCCGTCTAGCCGTCCCATGCGTTGCCCTTTTCGAAAAGTTTGAAGTTGATTTGAGGAAGAACGTCCCGTTCGGGAACCCATTTTCCCGATCTAAACCAGTCGATGCAAGCTATGCTTGCGGTGGCGAAGCGCGTATTTTTCTACTTCCCCGGCTCTGTTCTGGCTCGGCTCGCCGGGCTGATGTGGCTCACCCGTGAAACTGATCGACGAAATTCGCCAAGGTTGGCAGGGAACAGCGCAACCGTCGCCGCTGTTTAGCAGCGGATTTGCGGTATCGTGCCTGGCGCTGGCGACCGCGGCGCGGTGGGGCATCGCCCAGATCCGGCCTGATATTTTCTTCACGCCATACCTTCCGGCGGTGTTTTTCGCCGCCGCCGTCGGCGACCTGCGGGTCGGGATCGTGACGGCGATCGCCAGTGGCGCGCTCGGCATCAGCGTCGATTTCGGCGACACCACAGCCGACGCCGCAAGGTTCGCGCTGCTCTTGATCTACTGGGCGGTGTGCGGCTGCACGATTTGGGGGGTGGAGCACTACCGATCGATGGTCAGGCAGCAGCGACAGATTTCGAAGCGCCTTATCCAGGAGGAAGAATACCGCAGGCTCGTCGTCGAGGAGCTTCAGCACCGGCTGAAGAACAAGCTGTCGACGATCCACGCCGTGCTGCACCAGGTGCTCGGGGACCAGCCGGTGTGGGGCAGCGTCGATGGGCGCTTGCGGGCGCTGTCCGCGACCGATGATCTGATCGCACGGGTCGATAACCGCGGTTGCGACATCAGGGATCTGCTGATGTCAGAGCTCGGACCTTACGGGCACGTTCGCTTCAACTTGAACGGCGAATTGCTGTTCCTGCCCGCCAAGCTCGCGGTGAGTCTGGCGCTGATCCTGCACGAACTCGCCACCAACGCCGCGAAGTACGGGGCGTTTTCCTCGCCACGCGGACTGTTGCAGGTGTCATGGACGGTTTCCGACGATCGGCTGAACCTGACCTGGGACGAGACCGAAGGCCCGGCGGTGGAGCAAGTCGGCGCCGCCGGCTTCGGTACCAAGCTGCTGCAATCGGCGCTACTGGCGTTCGACGGCAAGACCGAGCTCGCTTTTTTGAAGACGGGCGTTCACTGCACCATGCAATGCCGCATCCCCAAGAACTAAGAGACAAGAACTAAAAGACAAGAACTAAAAGACAAGAACCGAAAAAAACAAGAACCAAAAAAGGCAAGCTGAAGGCGCGCGCAGCCAACGCTGCTCATTCGCAAATCCCGTTGATGGTCTGTTAATGACGACTCTGCAGCGGAATGATGAAGGGTCGACGTTCTCTCCGTAACAACCCGGTGTTTATCCGTAGCCCTTAACCAAAACTAAGAGGGAACCCCGCACACTCTCGCGCATGCAAAGCAAGACCGTACACGACCTGCGGACGGGCGCGGCGAATGCCCGTGACCTGCACACGGCAGAAGCCGAACTCGCGCTGCTGAGAGATGTGCTCAGGATGTTGCCGGCCGGCGTCACGGTTCAGGACGAATACGGCCGCTATGTGCTGGTGAACGATGCCGCCGAAGCCCAGCTCGGGATTTCGGAAAATCCCTCAGCTGCTGCGTCACACCAATTGAGCCCGCGCCGCGAAGCTGCCCTCGATCTGCTCCGCGCCGGCGAGATCGCGGTGACCGAGGAATCCATCGGCGAGGGACCTGCCAGGCGGGTTCTGCTCACGACCCACCGGCCGGTTCGCATCGCCAGCCGCCGTCTCCTGATTTCGAGCTCGGCCGATATCAGCGAACAGAAGGCTTTCGAAGACCATCTGTTCCGCTCCGCCTATTACGATGAATTGACCGACCTGCCGTCGCGGCGGGTGATCGAGCACCGCGCCAGCGGCTTGTTGGAGCGCGACGACGGCGGCGGGAAATTCGCGCTCGCCTTTCTCGATATCGATAATTTTAAGCACATCAACGACTATTATGGCCACTCGATCGGCGACGCGCTTCTGGTCGAACTTGCAAGAAGGCTCGGACGAGACTTGCGCGAATCCGACATGCTGTCGCGGATCAGCGGCGACGAATTCCTGCTGCTGCTCAATCCGATCCAGGGTGCCGAAGAGGTTCGGGAATTCATCGATTCGACGCTGCAGCGGCTCAGCGCCCCGTTCTTCATCGACGGATCCGAGATCTTTGCCTCGACCTCGATCGGAGTGAGCCTTCTTCCCGGATCATGGCAACAGCTACGAGGTGCTGCGCCAGAACGCCGACCTTGCGATGTACCGCGTCAAGAACGAAGGCAAGGGCGCCGCAGCCTTCTTCGACGCCGAAATGGAGCACGAAGCGCTGAGGCGCACGAAGATCGAGCAATCGCTTCGCCTTGCCATCCTGGAAAAGCGCTTTTGCTGCGCCTTTCAGGCCAAAAACGATATCAGGACCAGGGAGATCAAGGGCATCGAGGCGCTGGTACGCCTGCGCGACGACGAGGGCATCATCCAGGCGCCCGGCACATTCATCAACCTTGCCGTCGAACTGGGATTGATCGACGAACTCACGCTTCTGGTGCTCGCCGAGATCGTGAAATCGATCGACATGATCAACGAAACCTTCGGCCACAACGCCACGATCAGCATAAACGTGGCGGCCAAGCAGGCCGGCGATCCCGCGTTCATGACTTCGTTTGCGCTGGCCCTGGAAGCGACCGGCTTTCCCAGGCGCTTCATGATCGAAGTGACCGAAGACGCCTTCGTCACCAAGACCCACTTCCAGGAGCAGATCCTGCCGATCTTCCGCAAGCTCGGCGTCGGCATCTCGATTGACGACTTCGGCATCGGCTATTCGTCGCTGTCGGCGCTCGCCGACATCACCGCCGACGAGATCAAGATCGATCGTTCCTTCATCACCGACATCCATAAGCGCCCGCGCAGCCAGGGCATCCTGCGGGCGATCGAATCCTTGAGCGAGGCGCTCGGCATGACCATCATCGCCGAGGGCGTCGAATCCTATGAGGAGCTGGCCTACCTGCAGGCCGCCACCAGGATCCGTTATGCGCAGGGCTTCTATTTCTCCCGGCCGATCTTCCTCGAGGAGTTGAAGCCGATGGCTCCGTTTTCCAGCGAGGCGCGCGTCGGCCTGGTCACCCGCCACCTGCAGGAGAGCCGCTCGTCCTATGTCCGCGGCGACCGCTATCGGCGCTAAAGCATGATCCGGAAGAAGCCTGCCCCGCACTTGGATAAGCGGGAAGGCAACCGGTTTTCCGAAGGGATCATGCGCAAGCCAAGGCGTCCGCCCGGAGGCGGTCCGCCCGTTAAGCCAACATTAACGAACGACCGCCCGCGATTCATCGCGCGGCAACTTGAGTTGCACCGCAATGCACGATAGCGCCGTCGCATCGCAACAACTCCGACAAAGCGGACATAGATTAAAGCTTAAGTAACCGGATTTCCTAACGGCTTTTGCCATCTCTGCATCGTATGCATTTCCTCTTGGAGTTGGGGAATGCGCGAATTTATTGCCAGCATCTGGGCCAGGATGTCCTCGTCCATGGCGACCGGACTCGGATTTGCCGAGCCGATCCGGCGCGGGCCCGTGCTCTGGCTCACGCTGTGCGGCGGACTTCTGGTCGCGGCGATCTTTGCCGGCACCATCATGATGGTCGACGAATTCCGCGGGCGTGCACTCTCCAACAGCGAGCGCGAGCTGGAAAATACCGTGATGCTGCTTGCCCGTCATTTCGAGCAGCAGTTCGACGATTCCGAGACCGTCGTCGCGGAAGTGATCGCCCAGATGCAGATTTCAGACACGACCTCGCCAGAAATCTTCAGGGAGCGGATGTCCACTCCCCAAGCGCATCACATGCTGCAGTCGAAGATTAGCGCGCTCTCCTATATCGGCGATGTCGCAATCTTCGATGCGGAGGGAAAGCTGCTCAACTGGTCGAGACCCTCGCCGGTGCCGGACATCAGCATCGTGGATCGCGCCTATTTCAAGATTTTCAAATCGGATCCGCAATCAGAGCCGATGCTGGTTGAGCCGGCGCGGAGCTATATCGACGGCAGCTGGACGACCGTGATCGCGCATCGGCTCAGCGGGCCGGGAGGAGTCTTTCTCGGCGTGATGTCGAGACGCATCGACCCTGGCAATTACGAGAGGTTCTTTGCTTCCCTCACCTTGGGGGAGGGCGCGGCGGTCGCCATGTTCCATCGCGACGGGACGATGCTGGCGCGCTACCCGCATATCGACGCGATGATCGGGCAAAAATTCGAGAATGCGCCGCTGCTGCACAAGATTCTGACCCTTGGCGGCGGCCAGACGCTGCGGATGAAGAGTCCGGTCGACGGCCAGGACCGGCTCGGCGCTGGGGTCGAGACTCAGCCATTTCCCGGTCGTCGTCATCGCCACCACTACCGCTTCCGCCGCACTGGCCGACTGGCGCGCGCAAACCCGTTTCCTGGTGATGGCCGCGGCGCTGTCGGCCTCCGTGATCGCGCTGATGCTGTATTTGATCATCCGGCAGATCAACCGGCAGAACCGGGAGGCACAGCAGCGGCTGGAATCGGAAAAGCAGCGGCTTGACACCGCGCTGAACAACATGACGCAGGGCCTGGTGCTGTACGACGCCTCCGCGCGCATCTTGACGTTCAACCAGCGCTATATCGACATGTATAATCTGTCGACGGATGTCGTGAAGCCGGGCTGCCACTACTACGAACTGATCCAGCATCGCAAGGACACCGGATCCTACGACGGCGACGTTCGCGCATTTTGCGATCCGATCATGCGCGATGTCGCGCAGGGCAAAGTCAACCGCTGCGTCATGGAAAGCGGCGACGGACGCGCGTTCGAGGTCGTCAACAAGCCCTTGGCGCACGGCGGATGGGTCGCCACGATCGAAGACATCACCGCGCGCCGCAAGCTCGAGCAGGAGCGCGACCGCAACTATGCGTTCCTGCGCGAGATCATCGACCACATCCCGACACAGATCACGGTGAAGGATGCGCGCGATCGCCGTTACGTGCTGGTCAATTCGGTGGCCGAAACCCAGTTCGGACTCTCGCGCGACGGCATCGTCGGCAAATCGGTTTCGAGCTGTTCCCGGCGGAGCTTGCCTCAAGAATAACGGCCGACGACGACAACGCGCTGCAGACCGAGGAAGGCCTGTTCATCGACGAGCATCTCTGGCAGACCAAGTTGTTCGGCCCGCGCCTCATCACCTCGAGGCGCATTGCCATCCGCGATTCCGCCGGCGAACCCCGCTACCTCATCAACGTGGTCGAAGACGTCACCGAGCGGCGGCGCGCCGACGAGAAGATCGCGCATCTTGCCCATTACGACGCGCTGACGGACTTGCCGAACCGGGTGCTGTTCCGCGAGCAGATCGAGCGCGAGCTACGCAAGGCCGACCAGGGCGAACAGTTCGCCCTGCTCTACATCGACATCGACGAATTCAAGGGCATCAACGATTCGCTCGGACATCATGTCGGCGACGAATTGTTGAAGACGGTTGCGACAAGGATCCGCGGCTGCATCAAGCCGGGCGATCTGATCGCGCGGCTCGGCGGCGACGAATTTGCGGTGATCCAGACCGCGATCGGCTCGATCGTCGAGGTCGAGGATTTCGTGCGGCGCGTCTACGACGCCATCCGGCAGCCCTGTCAGTGCCTCGGCCACCAGCTTTCGACCGATGCCAGCATCGGAATCGCGCTGGCGCCGCGAGACGGCACCGAACTCGACCAGCTCGTCAAGCATGCCGATCTTGCGATGTATGCCGCCAAGGCCGGCGGCCGCCGCATCTATCGCTTCTTCGAGCCGGCCATGGATGCCAGCGCCAAGGCCCGCCTGACCATGGAGCAGGATTTGCGGCAGGCGCTGGCCGACGGCGGCTTCGAGATCCATTACCAGCCGGTGGTCGATCTCCGCCGCGACGAGGTATCCGGCTGCGAAGCGCTGTTGCGCTGGCGCCATCCGGAGCGCGGCATGATTTCGCCGGCCGAATTCATTCCCGTGGCGGAAGACACCGGCCTGATCAACGAGCTCGGCGATTGGGTGCTGCGCACGGCCTGCGCCGAGGCCGCCACCTGGCCCGATCACATCCGGCTCGCCGTCAACGTCTCGCCGGTTCAACTGAAGTGCCAGACGCTGGCGCTCAAGATCGCGGGCGCGCTTGCCGCAAGCGGCCTCAAGCCGCGCCGGCTGGAGCTCGAGATCACCGAGGCGGTCCTGATCCGCGACGACGAGGCCGCGCTTGCCATCCTGCATCAGCTTCGCGCCGTCGGCGTGCGCATTGCGCTCGACGATTTCGGCACCGGCTTTCCTCGCTGAGCTATCTGAAACGTTTCCCGTTCGACAAGATCAAGATCGACCGCTGCTTCGTCAGCGACATCTCGGAAACCGACGGCTCGTCGTCGATCGTGCAGGCGGTGGTCAATATCGCGGCCGCGCTGCCACATGACGACGACGGCGGAAGGCGTCGAGACCGAAGCGCAGCGCGAATTGCTGCGCCGGCTCGGCTGCACCGAGATGCAGGGCTATTTGTTCAGCGCGGCGAAGCCGGCCGCCCTGGTGCGGCAATTGTTCGGTTCGGTCCAAGCGAAGGCAACGGCCTAGCGACGGGATACGTCGTGGACCCGCGAAACGGGCCGCTTGGCAAGATTTCGCCGCACCGGGATTTGCTCGGGCGGCACCGGGGGAAGCCATGAGGAAGCGTCGCAAGGGGGGAAGTTCGGACGTCGCGCATACCTACGCGGTGCAGCTGATGCAACATCTGGTCGTTCCGACCTTCGTGATCGACCCGAAGCAGCAGCGTCGTGATCTGGAACCGCGCCTGCGAGCGCCTGACCGGCGTCGCCGCATCCGATGTCGTGGGAACCTCGCAGCACTGGCGCGCATTCTACGGGAAGCGCCGCCACTGTCTCGCCGATCTGGTGGCGCTCGACCGGCCCGACAGGCTCGCCGCGCTCTATTCCCAATACGCCGTCCACGGCGACCACGGCATCGGCTTCAGCGCCGAGAACTGGTGCGTCATGCCGAAGCTCGGCAATCACCTGTACCTCGCCATCGACGCCGGTCCGATCCACGACGAAGACGGCAACCTGATCGCGGTGGTCGAGACGCTGCGCGACATGACGGACCAGAAGCGGGCGGAAATGGCCCTGCAGACGCTTGCCGCCAAGGATGGACTGACCGGGCTTGCCAACCGGCGCTCCTTTGATCAGGCATTGCAGGCCGAATGGTTACGGGCGCAACGCGTCGGCAAACCGTTGGCGCTATTGTTCGTCGACGTCGACCACTTCAAGGCGTTCAACGACCGGCACGGCCATCAGAGCGGCGACGAGTGCCTGCGGGCGGTCGCGGCCATCGTTGGCGGGCATGCGTGTCGGCCGATCGATCTGGCTGCACGCTATGGCGGCGAGGAATTTGCCATCATCCTGCCCGCGACCGACCGTGACGGGGCCTGCGAGGTGGCCGAGCAGATTCGCAAAGCGGTGACGGCGTTGCGGATCGCGCACGGTGCGCCTGCGGCCGGCGCGTATGTGACGCTCAGTGTCGGCGTGGCGACGCTTGTTCCCGGCAACGATGCCGGCCCGGACTGGCTGCTCGGACAAGCGGATCAAGCGCTCTATGCCGCCAAGCGCCTCGGCCGCAACCGCGTCGTCTCCGCCGATACCATGCTGGCCGATTTTGCCCGGCTCAATCGGCGCAGGAGCGAGGCGCAGCCCGCACCCCGCAAGGTGCGGCGGTAAGCCTTTCGGATTATCGCAGCTCCGCCGCCCCCTCATCCACACGCCCAGTCGAGCTGCATGTTCAGAAAGTCGAGCTGACAGTTCCCGGTGCCGAAATTGTAACCGCCCAGATACTCTTCGAACTCGACGTAGAACGGACTGAATTTCGGCGTCGACTGGACCGGCTGCATCGTGCCACCGATGTGGTTGAGCGCATGGTGCGCGGTCCAGGAATGCTTGCGGTAATTTTCGGCTTTGACGACGCCACCGTCGTAATAATGCGGCTGCTGATAACCGGAAACCTTTTCTCTGGAAAAAGGATCTTCGGGAGCCTTGCCGGCGTTCGGATCGTTTTCGCGCGGGCGCCATTGCAAGGCCCTGCTCCAATCGAGCCGGGGTTCGGGGACCGCGCCAACCATCTTGTAGAGGAAGAGGCCTTCCGCCTTGCGGTCAAACGCATTGCCGAGTTGCCAGTCGAACAGGGCCCGGCCGCTGCCGACTTCGAGCCAGCGCGGAGCGGCGTGGCTGCTCAAGGCTCGCGCTGCCTGCGCATCCGGCGGCCGGCACAGCGGGCCGCTCAGTTCGGCCTGGGTGAGAAGAATAACGGCAAAGCTGTCGCCGAGGATGTCGGTCATGCGATGCAGCCGCGGATGGCGGCTGCGGACGGCCTGCCAAAACGGCCGGTAGCGTTCATCTTGCGGCGCCTCATCGCCGCTCATCGCCGCCTGAATGGCCTCGTCAGGGTCGGTGCCACCATCGCTGTGCTCGATACAGAACGCGAAGAAGCTCAGGCCCGCGATCTCGGGGCCATGGCAGCGATAGTCCTCCGGCAGGCGCAGGGTAAAACCGTGCACCAGTGGATAGCCGGTCAGCGGATCGAGCGGCCACTGTTTTGGCGAAATGCCGGGCGGCAGGCCAAAACACCAGCCATGACTGTCCGGACCGCCTCGTCCCTCCTCCTGCAACATGTCGATATTATAGGCGCACGTCGGCATCGGACAGTCAGGCTGCAACATTCGAACCTTCCCAACTCATTCACGCACACCTTCCCGCAACCTCGCGCCGCGAGCCGACCGCGTTTGTTTTTCCGCAAGCATGGGTCGCGCCAACCGCCCGAAGCGTTCGGCCTCCCTATCGCATTGATCGCCGCGGGCCTATAAACGGCCAGTCCTCGCGGCAACCGGAAGTCACATGCAGCCTGTTTCCATCCTCCTCAACCTGTTCTGGATTCTCTTCGGCGGCGCCTGGATGGCTGCCGGCTGGCTGATCGCGGCCATCGTCATGGCGATCACGATCATCGGCCTGCCTTGGGCCAAGGCGGCGTTCAATATCGCCATTTATACCTTGCTGCCGTTCGGCCAGAAGGCGGTGCGCCGCGACGAGCTGACAGGCCAGCCCGACATCGGCACCGGTCCGCTCGGCATGATCGGCAATCTGATCTGGCTCGTGCTCGCGGGCTGGTGGCTTGCGCTCGGACACCTCGTGACCGCGTTCATGCTGGCGGTGACCATCATCGGCATCCCCTTCGCCTGGGCGCATCTCAAATTGGCCGGCATCGCATTGTGGCCGATCGGCAGGGAGATCGTGCCGATCTGAGCATGATCCGGAAAAGCATGCCCTCGGGCCACGACCCGATGGTGGATACCGCTTTTCCCGTAGCTAACAAACGCGGAACGCGTTTGCGCAGAGATCATGCTCTCTAAAAGGCCTATGCCCCGAGGCGGCCGCGATTGTTTTCCGCAATAATGGGGCGCACCAGGCGTCCGAAGCGTTCGGCTTCCTCGTCATGCAGATAGCCGGACAGGCAGAACGAGTGGCAGCCGGCATTGATGAACTGCTGCAGCATGCCGGCGCATTGGGCGGGGTTGCCGACCACGGCGATGCCGGCGCCGGGACGGACCTTGGTGATGCCGCTCCACAGATGCGGCAGCAGCAGGTCACCATATTCGCGGGCGAGCTCCTGCACGCGCTGGTTGGCGACCGACTTCGTGTAAAGCGTCTTGATCTCCTGCTTCTGCCGCTCGGAGGCGTGGCGCACCAGAAGGTCGGCGGCCTCCCAGGCGTCGCGTTCATTCTCGCGGCAGATGATCTGCAGCCGCATGCCGAAGCCGATCTCGTGCTCGCGGCCATGCTCGATTGCCATCGCCCTGATCTCACCGATGTTCTCGGCGATGCGTTCCGGCAGATCGCCCCAGAACAGATGCACGTCGGAATGTTTCGCCGACATTTCCCAGGCCTGACGGGACCCGCCGCCGAGATAGAATTTCGGGTAGGGCACCTGCTGCGGCCGCGGCCTGATATGCGCGCCCGACAGCGTGTGGAACCTGCCTTTGAAATGCACCGGACCGTGCGTGGTCCACAGCGCTTTCAGGATCGTGACTTCTTCCTCCATCAGCGCATAACGTTCTTCCTTGGGGTAACGTATGCCCTCCGCCTCGACCTCGCTCTCGTTCTGGCCGGCGATCAGGTTGACGCAAATGCGCCCGCCCGACATCTGGTCGAAGGTCGAAATCATCTTGGCGAGCAGCACCGGATTGATGTAGCCGGGCCGGGCTGCGATCAACGGCTTGATCTTCGATGACCGCGCCGCCATGAAGGCGCCGGAAATCCAGGCCTCCCAGCAGGTCGAGCCGACCGGAATAAGGAGATATTCGAAGCCGGCCGCTTCCGCGGCCCGTACCACCCGCTCGCAAAGCTCCGGCGATCCCGGCACCTGGGCCTCGGGCAGCCCATAGGCCGTGGTGTCGCCATGCGTGGGCAGATACCAGCCGAATTCCAGCGGACGCATCAACTTCTCCTGAAACGGGACGGGGCATGGTGTGCCCGCGTCTGACCGGCGCAGTTTACAGGCTCGGTTGCGCCGGACAATCGGCTGCCTGCGCCGCTCCCCCGCCATTGCCGACCTCGGGCCAATCGGCTAAATGAGGCGTCGCTGCACCCGTAGCTCAGCTGGATAGAGCGTTGCCCTCCGAAGGCAAAGGTCACACGTTCGAATCGTGTCGGGTGCGCCATAAAATCAACTACTTGGTCAAATGCGCCTGAAGTCTGGTGCGGTCAAACTCACCACAAACTCACCAAGAATAGTCCAACCGTGGCGCATAATCAGCGGCAGTGCGCCCGCGCTATGGCGGCGTCCGGCTCGGATGAAAGCGGTCGCCACGAACGGCCGATATTTGCACATGACACCGAAGTATTGATGTCGCGGCTCCCTGGTGTGAACGGCCAAACGCTCATACCTGAGTCTGACCAGACCCAAGCTTTATTCGATAATGCTCTCAATACGGATGGGAAGGCTGCGAACCCGTTTGCCGGTCGCGTGGTAAATTGCGTTCGCGATGGCAGCCTGGATACCCGCCGTGCCCAGCATGCCAATTCCTTTGACGCCGCCCGGCAAATGCGGGTCCTCTTCTTCAATCATCGCGATATCGAACTCCGGCATGTCGGCATGAACCGGGATCAGGTAGTCGGCGAAGCTGTCGCCGACAATCTGGCCTGACGCGAGATCCGTCGCCGTTCTCTCATGCAGCGCCATGCCGATGCCGCCGATCAAGCCGCCGACATACTGGCTCTTCGCCAGCAACGGATTGAGGATGTGGCCCGCAGCAAAAGCGGCGCATACCCGGCGCACCTTGATTTCGCCGAGCTCTGCATCGACACCCACTTCGACGAACACCGCACCGTAGCCCATGCTGCTAGCGGCCAACGACTGGTGTTGTGTTGCGGGACTTTCGCCTTCCGCTTCCAGGCTCTCGGCAGCCCCGCGCGCCAGCACATCCGTCAACGACTCGCCGACATTGCCGGTCCGGCTTCGGATCGTTCCGTCCTGGAATTCCAGTTCCTCTACCCGTTGGCCGGCGAGCGGCGACCGATCGTCGGTCACGGCCATGTCAGCCAGCGTCGCGCGTAGTCTGGCCATCGCCATTTGCGCCGCGGGCGCGAGGCTCGCGGTCACCTGGGAGCCGCCCGAAAATGGCCCCTCCGGCAGCAACGTATCGCCGAGTTCGACCGTCACTTGCGAAAGGGGAATGCCCAGGGAAGAAGCCGCCATCTGGCCGAGCGCCGTATAGGTGCCGGAGCCCATGTCCTGTGTGCCGCATTGAACGCGCAACGACGCGTCCGCCGCCAGCTCGACGCGGACCCTGCAGGCCTGGCGGATCGCCGGATAAAGCGTGCTTGCCATTCCCCAACCGATCCGCCAGCGCCCCTCGGTGGCCGCGCCCTTCGCCGGCCGCTGCCACCAACCGAACCGTTCGCTGCCGACGCGATAGCATTCAAGCAGGCTGTTGCTGCTCCACGGGCGTCCCGCTTCCTGATCATGATCGGCAAAGTTGCGGACGCGAAGTTCGACCGGATCGATCCCCAGCCGTTCGGCCGCTTCATCGAAGGCCGAATTCGAGCGCAAACGTTCCCGGCGCCGTTCCTGGCGCGCGCATCGGGACGGGTTGCGGCTCATTGGTGCGGACCAGACGGTGCGTCGTGGTGACATTGGGGCAGGCATACAGAAAGCGCGAATAGACCGCGGTGGAGTCCGAGTAATCGGCGTGGGTCGAAGTTTGCGCGAGCGCGTGATGTTCAATGCCGGTGAGACGACCGTCCGCGCTGAACCCCAGCCGCAGATCTTGCACCGTCTCCTGGCGCCGACCAACCAGGGTGAACATCTGCGCGCGCGTCAGTTCCAGACGCACCGGGCGGCCGGTTTTTTTGGAAGCCAGCATCGCCCAGAACATCCACGGCCACCACAGCTGCCCCTTGCAGCCAAAGCCGCCGCCGAGGAAACGCGAGATGACCCGGATGTCCGATACCGGCATCCGAAAAGCATGCGAGATCATGGCACGGGTGCCGAAGATGGCCTGGGTCGACGTGTGCACCACGGCCTTGCCGTCCTCCCACCAGCAGACCACGGCGTGCGGTTCCATGGGGTGATGGTTGTTGACGGCGGTGTCGTATCGATTTCTCACCACGAGATCGGCATCCGTCAGTGCCCTGGCCGCGTCACCACGACGAGTCTCGGCCGGAAAACGTCCGACCATGGCTGGTGCAAATGACTTGTCGTGTCCCTGGGCCAGCGTCGTCACCGCCGCGCGCGCCTGTGCGGTAACCCGGATCGCGCGCGCCGCTTCCCTCGCCGCTTGCAGGGTGCCTGCTGTGACCAGTGCGACGGGCTGGCCCGCGAAATGAACGGTGCGTTCGCGGATCAGGGCTGTGGCGGGAGAGGCCTGTAGCACCTCGGTATCCGCATGGGAGACCATCGCCGCGAAGCCCGGAAGGTCGATCGCCGGCGTCGCGTCGACCGACAGCACATCGCCGCAACTGATTGGCGCCTGCACGAGGGCAGCGTACAACAGGCCGGCCGCAGGAACTTCGGCCTCATATACGGCGCTGCCGGTAACCTTCAGCGCTGCTTCGTACCGCAAGACAGAATGGGTGCTCATGGCTGGCTCCCCAGGGTTTGCAAGGCGCGGATGACAGCGTTGCGCAGCAATGCGATCTTAAATCCGTTATCGGCGAGCGGCCGGGCGTGCTCGACGGCCATGTCGCCGGCGGCGGCGATGGTTTGCGCGTCCAATGCGCGGCCGGCCAATGCCGCTTCAGTCCGGTCGAACCGCCACGGCAATGGCGCCACACCACCGGCGGCCAATCTCGCTCCGACGATCTTGCCGTTCTCGATCTGCAATGCCGCCGCCACCGATACGATTGCAAATTCAAATGACGCACGATCGCAAATCTTGAGATAAGTCGAGCAGCCAGCAAAGCGAGTTGCGTTCGGCACGTGAACGCAGGTGATGAGCTCACCCGGTGCCAGGTTTGTTTCATGCTCCGGCGTCTCACCGGGTAGCCTGTAGAGATCGCGCAGCGAGAAGCGCCGCTCGCCCTCCGACCCGAACACCTCGACCTCGGCGTCTAGTGCCGCCAGCGCAACGGCCAAGTCCGAGGCGTGCGTCGCGACGCATAACGGGCTTGTACCGAACAGAGCCGCCTGGCGGTTCTGGCCGGAAAGCGCGCCACATCCGCTTCCGGGCTTTCGCTTGTTACAGGCAAGCTGTTCGTTGCGAAAATACGCGCAACGGGTTCGCTGCAGCAGATTGCCGCCGACCGTCGCCATGTTGCGTATCTGTCCGCTGGCGCTGGCCAGGATCGCCTCTGCGATCAACGGATGATATCGCGTCACATCGGGATGGGAGGCGACATCGCTCAGCCGGGCAAGCGCCCCCAACGAGAGCTTTCCGTTGACAAATTCCACATGATCCAGCGGAAGACGCGAGATGTCGACGACCCCTGAAGGCGCCATCGCGCCCGCCTTCCAGAGCTGGAGCAAGTCGGTTCCGCCGGCGAGGTATGCGGCGCCCGGTTTAGACGCCTGGATCAGAGCGTCGTGCACGGTCGCCGCGCGGCCGTATTGAAACGAGGGTCCGCTCATAGCCCTGCCACCTCGGCGATCGCCGCCACGATATTCGGATAGGCACCGCATCGGCAGAGGTTGCCGCTCATACCCTCGCGGATCGTTTGGAGATCGGCGGGCTTTTCTTCGAGCAGCGCCAATCCGGACATGATTTGACCCGGCGTGCAGTAGCCGCATTGCAATGCATCGTGTCGAATAAAAGCGGCTTGGAGCTGATGTAACTTGTCCGCTGCGCCGACGCCTTCGATCGTGGTGATTGACCGCCCGTCATACGAAGCCGCGAGCGCCAGACAGGACTTTATCCGGTGGCCCTCCGCCAGCACGGTGCATGCACCGCATGCTCCCATGTCACAGCCCTTCTTGGTGCCGGTCATGCCGAGCTTGTCCCGGAGAACGTCCAGGAGCGTATCACAGGCTGCCGCCGAGAACTCGTGATCGCGGCCGTTGATCTTGAGCGACATACGAATGGACGAACCAGGCGACATGGGTTTCTCCGAAAGTTGTCTCGCTGGAATGGATTAAGCTCGTCGTCCCGCTGTAGGAAGTCCGGCTGGGAAGCCAGGGCAGGCCGGTTGATGCTTCTGATATTTCCTTATAATCACGGGATTGCACTTCGCGGAAGGACTAGTACTATCCTAGGATTATGAGTACCTGCATTCGGGAAAATGACCATGCCAGACCCCCGCCGAAGCGAGTTCGGTGATTTTCTTCGCTCGCGGCGCGCCAAACTCAACCCCAAATCGGTCGGCCTTCCCGACGGGCGAAGACGTCGCGCTCCCGGCCTCCGGCGCGAGGAAGTCGCCGAACTGGCCGGGATCGGCGTAGATTGGTATATCCGGCTGGAACAGGGACGGGCAGTCAGTCCTTCGGTCACGACGATTGACGCACTGGCGCGTGCGCTGCGCCTCAGTAAAGTCGAGCATGCGCATTTGCGCGCGCTAGCATTGGGTGCCAATCGGCGTGCATTTACGTTAGAAACCGTTCCCGCGGCCCTGCGAAACCTTGTCGAGTCCCTCAATCAGCCCGCTTACATCACGGGTCGACGCTGGGATGTCCTTGCCTGGAACAAGGCTGCTGGCGACATTTTTGCCTTTGATCGTCTGGCGCAACAAGATCGCAACATTCTCGTCTGCATGCTGCTGAACCCGGGAACCCGCCGGCTGTTTGGGTCAGGCTGGACCGAAGAGGCCAAGCGGGTTGTCGCCCAGTTCCGTGCAACACACGATCTCTGGGCTGGCGATCCCGCATTTGTCGAGTTGCTAACCCGTCTTCGAAACGGCAGCCCAGAGTTTGCAGAATGGTGGGAAGCCCACGATATCCGAGGCGGCGCGGGCGGCGTAAAGCGCTTGCGACATCCTAAGAAAGGTTTGATGCGCCTTGCGCACGCAAGTTTCCAGGCCAATGATGATCCTGACCTGAAGCTCATCATATATACCCCGGCCTGAACCGTTTCGCGGCCCACCACGACCAGCCCTCCGCCGATTTGAGCATCCCGCATGCAAGGCGTTGATCCTTTCTCCAACGGCCACGTGTTCTGATGCCAGGCCTGCGGAAGCCTCATGCGCGCTCGATTTACGCGGCTGCAACCATCTCCCATCGCGCATCGCGGCGCCGATGGATTTCCGGTTGCAGGTCATGGACCACGCTCTCATGGAGAGTAAAGTAGGCTTCCAGCTCCGCGATCGCGAGATGCTCCCATTCATCCGCCTGCCTCAGCAGAGAACCGCTTTGCAGCGGACGGAAGGCGGCAGTTCGCCGGTACAACGAAGCTATTGCGCGGTATCGGCGCACGTTTTCCATGACAACTTCCCCGTTCCTAGGCATGAGCTTCGCTCCCCCTTTTTTGCCTGCGGTGCCCGCGAAGGTGCGCCACAACGATTTTCTATTTGGTTAGCGGGCCCGCCCGACTGTCCGAATGGTTTTGAAACGGTTGATTGGTTTGATCCGGGGGGTTGCCGGCTCGATCCGTTCGCTACGCTTGTTGTCGGCATCAGTGATCTTGATGCGGCATCGGGAAACGCCCTATCCAACCCTCCGGCCTTCGGCGCATGACCACCGCATCGGGTGAGGTGGTCAGGAAGCATGAACGAGCACTGGAAAACCGGCGCACCTGCCATCACGCGATCAACGGAGCCGCCAGCTTGATCACGCTGCGTGTATCGCTATGCCTCCACGGCGGATCCGGTCAGCAATCGGGCAAATTCTTCATCGCCGATCTCGGTTTGCGCGACCAGGACGCTGCAGTGAAGATTCTTGACCAGGTAGGTCCCGACCGAGCTGAACAGCCACCGGGCCAGCGGTCCATCGGGACGATGGCCGATCACGACCAGGTTTGCCCCGATCTCTTCGGCGACGCTGGCGATCTCGCGTCCGGCTCCCCCGATGCCCAACCGCGCCGTCGGCGCGAAGCCCATGGCCTTGAGCCGCTCTACGCCCTCCTCGAGAATATTCCGGTAGATTTCGACCTGTTCTGTGATCGGGAATGCGAGCCCTCCCTCCAGGGTTCCGGTGCCCGCCGAAACCTCCACCACCGCCAGCAGGAAGACTTCGGCGCTGCAGAGTTGCGCGATTCGCGCCCCCTCCCGCAACGCGCGCCGTCCCTCGATTGAGCCGTCATACGCGAGAAGAACTTTCTTGTACAAGAAACCCTCCCTTCGATTGCCGCCTGGACCCGCAGGCGAAGCCTAGCACAATTCTCAGGCCCTTTTTGCCGATCAAACTTCTGATCCGCACGTGAGCCGCATCCCGGTGCGGCACATCTGCTCGATCCCAGATCGATGGCGAGGGCCGCAACCTAAGAGTGAGCGGCCGTCTGCCGGCTCGGCAGAAATCTGCCCACGTTGCCTAGCGCAAGCTCGCGGGCTGTCGTAGAGTGGGCAACAGCGCGTGGCGCGCCCGGGTGATCGGAGAGAAACGGCGAAGCAACAGGGGCCTGTCTTCATTGACCGTGCCGCGCCATCACATCGCGATCCAAACCGGACACAGATAGGTTATTGTTTATTCCGAGAGGTCGGGAATACTCTTGGTACGATGGGGTTTTCAAGGGGTTTGAGTTTGCTACTTTCGGCATCGAAGTATCCGCGAGCAAGTTTGATCGCGCGTCCTCGGGTCTCTTAGAAAACCTCTAAGAAATGTTCTAAACAGAACGACACACTTCCGGTCAAAGTCCGCATGGTTTTTTTTGGACTCTAGTTGGGCGCGATCGATTTTCCTGCCGGTTGAAGGAGATGCGCCCGCAGATTGTGGCCGTGCCGCGATCGAGATCGATCAACCAGAACTTGCGCGCGACCGAATCGCTGCGCCACTCCATTCACCTTCATTAAATGGACACCCTTCAGCAATTTGGGCTTCCGCATTTGGGCGGAAAGCCGCCAGCATTCGAATCGAGATTTGCTCCCGGTAAAGGATGCACGCCACGGGGAGCGTGCCTCAAAGGGAGGTCCTGGTGATGCCACGAGTTTCTCGCGGCTTCGGCCAACAAAGTGTGTTGGCTGTTGTCTTGTTTTTGTCGGTTTTCGTCGTCGCGTTGCTCGCGCCGCAAGAAACTCAAGCGCTTCCGAGTTATGCCCGTCAGACCGGCCTCGGCTGCGGCGTGTGTCACACGGAGTTTCCGCAACTCACGCCGTTCGGGCGGCGCTTCAAGATCGGCGGCTACACACTGCGCAAACCGGAAGAGAAGAAAATTGGCGCGGCCTCCGGCACCCCTGACTGGGAGCTGCCGTTTTCGGTGCAGACCATCGTCAGCTTCACGCACACCGCGACAGATATGAACACCGCCGGCTCGGCGCCCTATCTTAAGCCTAACGACAATCTGGAGTTTCAGAGCGCGAGCTTGTTTTATGCCGGCGCGATCACCGATCATATCGGCGCCTACATCCAGGGCACCTATAATGCGCAGGGCTTTGGGCCGCCGAACGCCCATCTGTACACCTGGGACAATCTCGACGTCCGCTACGCCAACACGACCAACATCGGCGGCATGCCGCTGGTCTACGGCATTACCGCGAACAACAATCCGACGGTCCAGGATCCCTGGAATTCGACTCCGGCCTGGGGCTATCCCTTCGTTGCCACCAACCTTGCGAACACGCCCGGCGCCAAGACGCTGATCGATCAGGGGTTTGCCGCACAGGTCCTCGGCGCCGGTGGCTATGCCTTCCTCAACGACCAGCTCTATCTCGAGGCCGACGTCTACCAGACGCTCAATCCCGGCACACTCAATTCACTCGGGGTCAACCCGATGAATACGCTGCCGATCAACGGCGGCGCGCCTTACTTCAGAGCGGCGTACGAACATCAGTGGGGCAAGCACATCCTGGAGATCGGCACTTTCGGAATGATCGCCGAAACCGGTTTGCCGATGGCAACTCCGGGGGCCGGCACCAATCGCTTCACCGACATCGGCTTCGACTCGCAGTACCAGTATCAAGGCGACGGCTATTGGTTCACCATTCGCAGCACCTATCTGCACGAAAAGCAGCAACTCAATGCAAGCTTCGCCAACGGTCTTGCCGCCAACCCCAGCAACACCCTGAACACGTTCCGCGCACAGGCCTCCCTGAGCTACGGCGTCGACGGAAAAATCGTCCTGACCGGCGGCTATTTCAACACATGGGGCAGTTCCGACACGCTGCTCTACGCCAACAATCGCACATTCAGTCCGAACAGCGATGGGTTCATCGGCGAGATCGCCTACCAGTTCTTCGGCAAGAACAACGCCCCGAAGATATGGCCGTGGTTCAATTCCAGAATCGGCGTGCAATACATCGCCTACAACAAGTTCAACGGCGCCTCGACCAATTTCGACAACATGGGAACCAACGCCCGCGACAACAACACGCTGCTGGTTTATCTCTGGTCCGCGTTCTAGGGCACTCTGAGCGAATGGCGAAGCAATGGGCGGCCGGCGTGGGATCAACGTATCCTCGCCGCCGCCTTTGCGCGTTTGCATCGATCTACCGGTGTGCATCTTTCGACGGCGCCGGCTGCACGCGAGAGCTGCTTATTGTCTGCGAAATTTGCCGCTAGTCCTGAAAGGGTTTTTGACATGCTGACCATTACTGCCGTCATCCGTACCAAGAAGGGTCACGAAGACACCATGCGCCGTGCCCTCTTGGAAGTCGCCGAAAACGTGCGCGTCAACGAACCGGATACGACCGGTTTCTTCGTTGCCCAGGATCCTGATAGTCCGCGCGTCTTCACAACCTACGAGCGGTTCATCGATGAGACTGCCATGGACGCCCACAACAGTTCCGAGGTCGTGGCGCGTTTTTTCAGCATCGCAAAGCCCATCCTCGACGGTGATGTCATTCTGGTCACCAGCACCGAAATTTTTGCCAAGGTCTGACCAGGCGACGCCGAGCATCACCGTTGGCGGTGCGATAGCAAGCGCGCAACGAATCTTTATCGCGCCCGGACCCCTCAATGCGCGCCGCCGGCCGCGCCCGTCACCCGCCGCGTCAGCAGCACGGCGATGGCGGCAAGCACCAGCACCGCGCCCAAGACCGCGAACGTATCGCTGAAACCCATCACCAGCGCCTGATGCTTGACCGCCTTGCCGAGCGCTGCCACCGCCTGTCCTTGCGCGGCGGCCGGATCGGGCACGCCATGGGCCATGAAATAGTCGGTCAGATCGGTGATGCGGTTGCGCACTTCCTCGCGGCCGAGCGTGACCGACTGGCCGATGATGTTGGAATGAAACTGCTCGCGCTTGGTGATCACGGTCGCCAGCACCGCCGTCCCGATCGCGCCGCCGAGATTGCGCAGCATGTTGCTGATGCCGGAAGCGGCCGCCGCATCCTGGGCTGCGATATCGCCCGTCGTCACCGAGGTCAAAGGCGTCAGCACCATCGCTTGCCCGATGGCGCGCACGATGTTGGGGATCCAGAGCTGGTCGCCGGCATAGTCCGGCGACATCGCGGTGTTCATGAACGAGCTATAGGCGAAGATGATCAGCCCGGTGAACGCGATGTAGCGCGTGTCGAACCGCCGCATCAACATCGGCACCAGCGGAATCAGGATCAGTTGCGGCAGCCCGGTCCATGCCAGCACGGCGCCGATCTGCTCGGCATTGTAGCCCTGCGCCTGGCCGAGATAGGCGGGCAGGATATAGACCGAGCCGAACAGGGCGAAGCCCACCAGCGTCACCGCGATGGTGCCGAAGCCGAAATTGCGTCCCTTCAGCAGCCGCAGCCGGATCAACGGCTTTTCGGTTGTAAGCTCGATCCAGATGAACAGCGACAGGCTGACCAGCGCAGTTCCCGCAAGCCGCAGGATGAAGGGCGAGGAGAACCAATCGTCCTTGTTGCCTTCCTCGAGCACGGTCTGCAGCGCCGACAATCCGATCGCCATGGTGATGATGCCGGCCCAGTCGCCCTCCTTCAGGAGCTTGAGCTGCATCGGCTGCCGCTCCAGCGTCAGGTAGAGCGCGGTGACCATTACCGCGGTCGGGATCACGTTGACGAAGAAGATTGTGCGCCAGCCGAAGTTTTCCGTGAGATAGCCGCCGATGGTCGGCCCGATCGCCGGCGCGAAGGTGACGGACAGCGCGAAGATCGCAAGGCCCACCGGCTGCTGCGATTTCGGCAGCTTGGTCAGCACCAGCGTGAACGCCATCGGGATCAGCACGCCGCCGGCAAAGCCCTGCAATCCGCGCATCGCGATCATCGACGGCAGATCGTGCGTGAAGGCGCAGGCGACCGAAAACGCTGCGAACAGCGCGGCGCTCGCAATCATATAGCGGCGGAACGAGAATACCCGGCTCAAATAGTCCGTCAGCGGGATCACGATGATTTCGCCGATCAGATACGACGTCGAGATCCAGGAGCCGTTGTCGACGCCGGTTCCGATGCCGCCCTCGATGTTGAGCAGCGAAGCATTGGTGATCTGGATGTTCAGGATCGCCATGAACGAACCGATCATGGCGGCAAGCACGGCGATCCAGGTGATGAGGCTGGCGCGGTTCGGATCGGCCGCGATTCGGGCGGAGGCCTCGCGCGAGGCGGGAAGCGGGGCGATCGAGGCGGACAGGCTGTGACTGGACATCTCAGGACGCTCCGGGAGCTCGGGTCGACGTCCCCGAAGCCGCGGCCGTCACAGGACGAGCTACAAGCGGACGGGTCGCGATGGTCGGAATGACCGACATGCCGGGACGCAGCCCGATTGGCGAATGATCGGCGGCGTCGAGCGCGATCCGCACCGGGATTCGCTGCACCACCTTGGTGAAATTGCCGGTGGCGTTGTCCGGTGGCAGTAGCGCGAATTCCTGGCCGCTCGCGGGCGCGATGCTGTCGACGTGGCCGTGCACGACCTTGCCGGGGAACATGTCGATCGCGATATCGACCGCCTGTCCCTCGTGCACGTCGGTCAGCTGGGTCTCCTTGTAGTTCGCCACGACATAGGCGCCCTCGACCGGCACGACCGACATCAGTTGGGTACCGGCCTGCACGAACTGGCCTACCCGCAAGCTGCGGTTGCCGACGACGCCGTCGATCGGGGCAATGATGGTGGTGTAACCGAGATTGAGCTCGGCCTGCCGTTGCAGCGCGGCCGCGCGGGCCGACGCCGCGACCGCCTGGGCGGTCTCCGCTTTGAGCAAATCGACCTGCTTCTCGGCGGAGGCGAGGTTGGCGGTGTCGCGCAGGATCGCCGCTTCGGCGCCGGCGTTGCGCGATTGCGCCTGTTGCGCATTCTGGACGCTGCCGAAACCGGTCGCGGCAAGATCGGTGTATCGCTTGTTCTCCTGGCCGGTGAACGTCTTCGCCGCGGCGTCGACGTCGACCGTTGCCTTGGCCGCCGCGATCACGGCCTCCTGAACATCGAGCTGCGCCTGCTTGCTGGCGATGGTGGCTTCGGCGGCCGCGACGTCGGCCTTGGCCTGGTCGAGCGCAACCTTGAAGTCGCGGTCGTCGATGCGCGCCAGCACCTGGCCTGCTTTGACGCGTTCATTATCTCTGACCAGCACTTGATGCAGATAGCCGGAGACCTTCGGCGCGACCGTGGTGTTGTCGGCTTGCACGTAGGCGTCGTCGGTGGAGACGAGATACTGGCCGACGGTCCAGTAATCGAAGCCGTACCAGGCCGCGCCCGCCAACGCGGCGATTGCCGCTCCAGTCATTAACAGCTTGCGGAAATTGAACTTTCTTCGGTGCGCCGTGGCCGACAGCACCCCGGGGGCGGCGGCTTCGACGGCAACGGCCTGTTCGATCGGGAAGGAGATGGAGTGCTGAGACATGGACCGCTCCTGTGGCTTTCGCCGGATGGAAGAATATGGAAACTTGACAATTTCCAAAATAGAGCCTATATCGAAACTGTCAATGGAATGACAGACGTCATCTAAAAGCATGGCTGAGCGAATAACTTCTACGGAACGGCGCTGCCGGGGACGACCGCAACTACGTCCCGACGATGAGACGCGCCAAATCATCTACGACGCGGCGCGGCATGAATTCGCCGCCAACGGTTATGCGGCGACCAGCACGGAAGCGGTGGCGCGCCGCGCCGGGATTTCCACCAAGACGCTGTATCGCCTGATCCCGAACAAGGCGGCCTTGTTCGAAGCCATGGTATCCCACCGGCTCGATGGACTGCTATTGGACGTCAATCTTCAAGCGGCCGACGATGTCGATTTCGAAACGGCGCTCAACGCGGCGGCGCTCGCCTGCGCCAACCTCTCGCTCGACCCGGAGGTCGTGGCGCTTCAACGCACCGTTCTGCAGGAGGCCAACCAGTTCTCGGATCTCGCCGCGACGTTCTACCGCAACGGGATTGCGCGCCTGATCGCGGCTCTCGCGGGTTGGTTGCGGGTACAGATCGAGCGCGGCAAGATCAAGCTCGACGATCCGGACGAAGCCGCCGGCATGCTGATCGGCATGGTCGCCTCGGCGCCGCAGCGGGCCGCGATCTATGGCGGCGTGCCGCTGCCCTCGCGTTGCCAGATCGAGCGGCGGGTCAAGACCTGCGTCAGCCTGTTTTTGCGCGGCTGTCGCGGCTGAACCGCGATCTGGTTACGACGACGAAGCCACCGCGGAGCGGAAACGCAGGAGCGACAGCGCCAGGAACAGCGCGCCGATGCCACCGACCGCCACGAATTGCGGCCAGACCACATCGAGACCTGCGCCGCGATACAAGATGGATTGCGCGAACGAGACGAAGTGGGTCGATGGCGAGGCCTGCATGACGGTGGCGAGCCAGGGCGGCATGCTCTCCAGGGGCGTTGCGGAGCCGGAGAGGATGTTCATCGGAACCGCCACCAGCATATAGAGCAGGCCGAGTTGCGGCATGGATCGTGCGACCGTTCCAAGGAACAACCCGATCGCGGTCGCGAAGAACAGATAAAGCACGGTGCCGAACATGAAGAGCGGGATCGAGCCGGCAATCGGGATCTTCAAAAGCAGGCGGACGACAAAATAGAGCGATAGTGCCACGGCCACCGCGATGACAAACCCGTTCGCCCATATCTTCGCCATCGCGATCTCGAACGGGCTGAGCGGCATGACCAGAAGATGATCCATGGTCCCGTGCTCGCGCTCCCGCACCAGCGCCGCGCCGGCAAGGATGATCGAGAGCATGTTGATGCTGCCGATGATGCCCATCACGCTGGTGAACCAGGATGTCGTCACGTTCGGATTGAATGCGATCCGGACCGCGAGATTGACCGAAGACAACGGCGCCGGCTCCGCGCGCGACAGGAAACCGGCGATCTCGGAATCGATGATCTGTTGCGCATAGCCGGAGCCCAACCCCGCCTGGATCATCGCGGTCGCGTCGACATTGACCTGCAGGCCGGGCTGACGCCCGGCCAGGACGTCGCGCTGGAAGTTCGGCGGAAAGTCGACGACGAACGTATACTTCCCCGCGTTCATCAGATGCTCGACGTCGGACTGAGCGATCGCCACCGGCTCCTTGAAATATGGCATCAGAAACGCGCTCGTGATCCGCCGGGACAGTTCGGAATGGTCCTCGTCCACGACCCCGATGGAGGCGTGGTACAGCTCCTGCGAATTGCTCTGCGCCTGGCTGATGACGGCCAGCGAGAACGAATAGATCACGAAGCCCAACAAGACCCAGTCGCTGAAGAAGCTGCGCAGTTCCTTGGTGCCGAGCCAGAAGATGTTCGAGAGGGAGCGCATCGCGCTTCACCGTTCCTGCTTGCGAAGCAAAAGCAGGCTTGCCAGCGTCAGAACCGGAATGAACACGATCAGCATCAGGATGCTCGAGCCGAGATCGGCAAATCCCAATCCCTTGGTGAAGGTGCCGACGCTGATCGGCCGATAGTAACTCATGGGAAAGCACAGGCCGATCACCTGGGCTGTCCCCGACAGCGACGATACCGGGGTCATCATCCCGGAAAATTGCTGGGCCGGCAGGATGGTGAGAATGGCGGTGCCGAACAGAGCGGCGATCTGCGTGTTGCAAAAGGTGGAAATGAGCATCCCATAGCCGGTGGTGGTGAAGACATAGATGATCGTACCGAAAACAAGGGCCAGGAAGCTGCCCTTCAGGGGTACGTTGAAGAGAAAGATCGCCATCGCAAACATGACGAGGAAATTGATCAGCGCGACCGCGACATAGGGCAGTTGCTTTCCGATCAAGAATTCCAGCCGGGTGACCGGCGTGACATAAAGGTTGGTGATCGAGCCGAGCTCTTTTTCGCGAACGACCGCAAGCGCCATCAGGATGGCGGGGAACAACGCCAGCAGCATGGCGATGGTCGACGGGACCATCGCATAGATGCTGTCAAAATCCTGATTGTACTTGAACCGTATCTCGATGTCGGCGGGCAGCGCCGCCGCCGGCTGCGTCGTCTTCACCGCGGGATCGGTGAGATAGAGCTGGTGCATGCCTTCCAGGTAGCCGCGAATCGTTTCCGCCCGGAACGGCATCGCGCCGTCGATCCAGGCCGACACAAAGGCCGGGCGCCCCCGCTTGATGTCGAGACCAAACTGCGGCGGGATCTCGATGCTGGCTTGGATGTCTCCGTTTTTCAGCCGACGATCGAGGTCGGCATAGTCGGCAAGCGGGGGCTTTTCGAAAAAGTAGGGCGAGCCTCTCAACTCCTCGAGGTAGGCGCGGCTCTCCGGCGTCTGGTCGCGGTCGAGAACGGCGAAGGTCAGATTGTTGACGTCGGTCGAAATGCCAAGTCCGAACACCACCATCAGAAGCGCGGTGCCGAACAGCGCGAACATCAGCCGGATCGGATCCCGCAGCAGCTCAAGGCCTTCGCGGATCGTGTAGGCGAACAGCCGCCGCGGGCTGAACAGCGCGCTGTTGCGGTTATCCGAACCTTGCGCCGGCTCTGACGCGCGTTGCCTTGGTTGCGTGATGGTGACCGGCGTGGGCTCGATCGACGTCGCTTGTTCGAGAAAGCTGATAAAGGCCTCCTCCAGATTTCGCGCATTCCTCGCCTTGATCAGGCCGTCCGGCGTGTCGGTTGCAAGCACGCGCCCGTCATGCATCAGCGACAGGCGATCGCATCGCGCCGCCTCGTTCATGAAATGCGTCGACACGAAGATGGTCATGCCCTCCTGGCGCGACAGATCGATCAGCAGCCGCCAGAACTGATCGCGCGCCACGGGATCGACGCCCGATGTCGGCTCATCCAGGATCAGAAGATCCGGCTTGTGCACGATGGCGACCGCAAGCGACAGCCGCTGGCGGATGCCGAGCGGAAGCGCCGACGCCAGGCTGTCGAGATGGTCGGTGAGGTCGCATTTATCGACCAGTTCCGCGATGCGGCTCTCCGCGAAGGCGGAGGGCAAATGAAACAGCCTGGCGTGCAGCAGAAGATTCTGCCGCACCGTCAGCTCGCCGTAGAGCGAGAAGGATTGCGACATGTAGCCGACGCGGCGGCGCGCTTCGAGATCGCCGGCTTGCAGGCTCTGGCCGAATATCAGCGCCTCGCCCTCGCTCGGCTGCAACAGGCCCGTCAGCATCTTCATGGTGGTGGTCTTGCCCGAGCCGTTCGAGCCGACGAAGCCGAAGATTTCGCCGCGCCTGATCGTGAAGGAGACCCGGTCGACCGCGGTGAAGTCGCCGAACCGGCAGGTCAGGTTGTCAGCGACGATGACCGGCTCGCTGGAGCCGTCGAGCTCGGTGCGGACCGGCTTTTCCGCCCGTGTCCCATCCTCCCGTTGCGGCAGCAGCGCGACAAAGGCGTCCTCGATCGAGGAGGTCCGGGTCTGATCCTTCAAATCGGACGGCGAGCCGGTGGCGAGGACGCGCCCGTCATTCATGGCCATCAGCCAATCGAAGCGCTCTGCCTCCTCCATATAGGCGGTCGCCACGATCACGCTCATGGCGGATCGGCTGCGGCTGCGCAGGCGGTCGATCAGGTCCCAGAACTGGCGGCGCGATAGCGGATCGACGCCCGTGGTGGGCTCATCCAGGATCAACAGATCCGGGTCGTGGATCAGCGAGCAGCACAGGCCGAGCTTCTGCCGCATTCCGCCGGACAGTTTTCTGGCCGGCCGGTCGGCGAACTCGGCGAGCGCCGTGCTTTTCAGCAGCTCGGCGATCCGCCAGTTGCGCTCCTCGCGCGACTGGCCGAACAACCGTGCGAAGAACTCGATGTTTTCGCGGACGCTGAGGTCGGGATAGAGGTTCTTGCCCAACCCTTGCGGCATGTAGGCGATGCGCGGGCAGATCGACGCGCGGGCCCGCGCGTTTGAAATGTCGGCGCCGAGCACGGTTGCCCCACCTTCCTGGATCTCGCGCGCCCCCGCCAGGATCGCGAGCAGCGAGGATTTGCCGACACCGTCCGGACCGATCAGGCCGACCAGGCAACCAGAGGGAAGTTCGACCGAGACGGAATCGAGCGCGGTTACCTTGCCATAATGTTGCGAAATACCGCTGACGACCGCGACCGCGCGCGCGTCTTCCGTCATGGCGAGCCTTGCAGGCTCTTGGGCCATTCCACCGCCGGATTCCAGCGGACGTAGGTGACGCCCGGCAATCCGCTCCTCACCGCATCGGCGTGGGCGTGCAATCGTTCCGGTTCGATGCGGACCCTGACCCTGAACATCAGCTTGTCGCGTTCGGTCTGCGTCTCCACGGTCTTCGGCGTGAACTGCGCTTGGCTTGCGAGAAACGAGACTTTCGCGGGGATCGGGTGATCGGGATAGGCGTCGAGCACGATGCGCGCGTCGGCCCCGACCTTGACCCTGCCCGCCTCCTCGGTCGGCAAATAGATGTCCATGTAGACATAGGAGAGATCGAGCATGGTGAATACCTTGCCGCCGGCGGGCAGCACTTCGCCGATATTGGTCAGCCGGTACTGGATGCGGCCGGCTTTCGGCGCGACCAGCGAGTTGTCGGCGATCTGGACCTTGTAATACCCGGCATCGTGCTCGGCCGCCTCGAGCGCATGTTGCGCCATTGTTATTCTTTCCTTGGCGGCGGTAACGGCCGCGGTCGCCGCATCGAGTTGCTGCTGGCGTTGATCGGCGACTTCCTGCGTGGTCCAGCCGTTCTTCAATAGATTCCGCGTCCGCTCCATCTCCTGTTCGGCCAGCGTGTTCTGGGTCTGCTGTTGCACGAGATTGGCTTGAGCTTCGTCGATGGCGTGCTGGGCCTGGCGGCTTTGGGCTTCCGACTTTGATAGGGACTGCTCAATGTCCCTGGTGTCCATCCGCGCAACGAGCTGTCCGGGCGCGACGATATCGCCGATGTCGGCGCTGAGTTCCGCAACGCGTCCGGCGAATTTGGTATCGATATCGATTTCGTCGGCTTCGATGCGGCCGTTGCTGAAGCTGATGCCGACCGGCAGCGGCGGGTGCCCCTGCTTCCACCAGTAATAGCCCGCGCCGCCGCCGCCAGCCAACAGTACGAGAAGGCCGACGGCCAGCCGCCACGAGCGGCGTCGCGGCCGCATAGGCTGCGCCACCGGAACGGGGAGATGGCCATTCGGCGCGGAAGCGACCGAATGATGTTCGTTCGGTGGCCGCACGCCTTCGACAAGCCGGTCTTTTTGATCGTCCATCTGCGGTGTGCCTCAAGTTTTTCAGAACTCGTTTCACTTCCCACACCGCGCCATGAAACGGTTGACCTAGCTCAAGTTTCGACGCGTGCCCCTGATCACGAGATGCGGAGGTTGACCAAGTTTTGGTCACATCGGCATGGATCGAAGCAGACAGCGATTTTCATGGAACATGCGCGGCCGGCGCGCCAGAGGTCACGCGCTCGGACCAAGGCTTCACGCCATTGAAATGCGACCCACGAGATACGCCAGAACCAGATCGTTCAGCTCACGTTCCAGCCGCGCGAGGTCGCGCGCATCGTGGCCCTCGGTTTGGGCGACGTGGGTGAGATGTTGGACCGTATTGATGATCACGAACGCGGCCATCGGAATATCCTTGACCTTGATACGGGATCGACGGGCCGTCAGCAGCGCCACCACCGATTGATGGATGCCGCGCTTGAGCTCGGCGATGCGCGCCGGCCGCCCGATCCGCGGCAGCTCCTCGATGATGGCGCAGGCTTGTGGGCGACGGCCTGGATCATTGCGCGTCGTGCGCGTCCGGCGGTGTGAGTGCGCGGTGCAGCTTTGCGGACGCCCTGCCGCCACCGCCGGCCGGGTGTCCGAGCGCATCCCTTATGCATCGCAACGTGAGCACGCCGACGACGACGCCCAAGGCGGTCGCAATCCGAGCGGGAATTTCTCCGTATCTTTTCGAGCTTCTTGCGCCATTGCCAGTGTTTCTACTGATTCCCCATTAACTCTCTCTTGGAACGTTCGGGGCAGCATCGGGCATGAGAACGCGCGGCGTTCGATGTTCTCGCTGCAAATGATTTAGCGTTTCGAGTTTCTGCAAATTGCAATTCCACTCAGGCTGATCTCGCCCGATCCGACGATCGGTCGATTACCGGGTGCTGTGCTTTTTTCAACCATCGCAATTGGAGCCAGCGTGATGTTTGGTCGTAACTCGAATGGAGATGCTCAAGCTCAGGTCGCGGCGATCAACCGATCGCAGGCGGTGATCGAGTTTGCCATGGATGGCACGATCCTCACGGCCAACCAGAATTTCCTGAACACACTCGGTTACCGGCTGGAGGAAATCCAGGGCAAGCATCATTCGATGTTCGTCCCGGTCGACCAGCGCGACAGCGCGGGCTATCGCGCGTTCTGGGCAGCGCTGAACCGCGGCGAATTTCAGGCCGCCGAGTACAAGCGGATCGCCAAGGGCGGCCGCGAAGTCTGGATCGAGGCTTCCTATAACCCGGTCCTGGATCGCAACAACAAGCCCATCAAGGTCGTCAAATTCGCCATCGACATCACCCAGAAGAAGCTCCGCAATCTGGCGGATGCGGGGAAAATTTCCGCGATCGACCGTGCACAGGCCGTGATCGAGTTCAATCTCGACGGCACCATCGTGACCGCCAACGAGAACTTCCTGAAGACACTCGGTTACACGCTCGGCGAAATCCAGGGCAGGCATCACAGCATGTTCGTCGAACCGGCCGAGCGCGACAGCGCGGCCTATCGCGAGTTCTGGGCGGCGCTGAATCGCGGCCAATACCAGGCCGCCGAATACAAGCGCATCGGCAAGGGCGGCAAGGAGGTCTGGATTCTGGCATCCTACAACCCGGTGCTGGACGAGAACGGCAAGCCGTTCGGGGTGGTCAAATTCGCCACCGACGTCACGGCGCAGAAGCTGAAGAACGCCGATCTGGCGGGCCAGATCGAGGCGATCCGAAAATCGCAGGCCATCATCGAGTTCAAGCTCGACGGCACGATCATCGACGCCAACGAGAACTTCCTGCGGGCGCTCGGCTACACGCTCGGCGAAATCACGGGTAAGCATCACAGCATGTTTGTCGACCGGGCGGAGCGCGAAAGCGCGGCCTATCGCGACTTCTGGGCGGCGCTGAACCGCGGCGAATTCCAGGCCGGCGAATTCAAGCGCATCGGCAAGGGCGGCAAGGATGTCTGGATCCAGGCATCCTATAACCCGATCCTCGATCTCAACGGCAAACCGTTCAAGGTCGTCAAATATGCCAGCGATGTCACGAGGCAGGTGCTGGTCCGGATGGGCAACGAGCGCGTGCGCGCCATGATGGAATTGGTCGCGGCGGGTGCTGAAGAACTGAACGCTTCCGTGCGCGAGATTTCCGAGGCGATGGTGAAGTCCAAGGGGGCGGCCATGAACGCGGTCGAACGGGTCGGCTCGGCGGATTCCCAGGCCAAGCGTCTCAGCGAGGCGGCGCAGGCGATGAGCGGCATCGTCGAACTGATCGGCAACATCACCGGCCAGATCAACCTGCTCGCGCTCAACGCGACGATCGAATCGGCACGCGCCGGCGAGGCGGGCCGCGGATTTGCCGTTGTCGCTTCCGAGGTCAAGAGCCTCGCCAACCAGGCCAAGCAGGCCACCGACAAGATCGGCGCGGAAATCGAGAGCTTGAACGGCATCTCCGGCGATGTCGTCACGGCGCTTGATACGATCAAGAAGTCCATTCAGGACGTCAGCGAATATGTGACGTCCACGGCGGCGGCCGTCGAAGAGCAGAGCACCGTCACCAGCGAGATGTCGTCAAGCATGCAGCGCGCGGCCGACGAAGCAAGGGCGATCTCGGCCGGCGCCGCGGCTTAGAGCATTATGATTTTTGATTGAACCGGTCTGTCGATGGGTTCACTGCACCTCTCCCGCTTGCGGGGAGGTCGCCGCGCGCAGCGCGGCGGGTGGGGGAAAGTCTCTCCCCCGACCAGCGCGATTTGCGGAAGCACCCCCACCCCAACCCTCCCCCGCAAGCGGGAGAGGGGTCGCACCTCTATCGCCGCGACAACTCCATCTAATCTCGTCACGCTCTAGCGCATGAACGCCGCGATCGCGGCTTGCAATTCGGCGCGCACCCGGTCGATCACGCGCGCATAGTCGCGGCCTTCATCCTGGCGGAACAGCCGCACGCTCGGATACCACGGGCTGTCGTCGCGACCGAGCAGCCAGCGGTAGTCCGGCCGGTAGGGGAGCAGGATCCAGGTCGGACGCCCGAGCGCGGCTGAAAGATGCGCGACGCTGGTATCCACCGTAATCACGAGGTCGAGGCAGGAGATCAGCGCGGCGGTTTCGACGAAATCGGTGAGATGGCCGGTCAGGTCGACGATCTCGGCCCGCTCGAGCAGCGTCGCCTGGTCCTCGGGGCGCGGGTCCTTCTGCAGGCTGATGAAGCTCGCATCAGGTTCGAGGATCGCCGACATCGTGGACAAGGACATCGAGCGGTTGCGGTCGTTGCCATGCGCCGGATTGCCGGACCAGACCAGGCCGACCCGCAGCCGGTCGTGCGGGCCAAGCCGTGCCCGCCATTGCTGCACCAGCGCGTCGGCCGGCGCGGGGAGGTATGAGGCCGCCGACGGAATGGTCTCGAACCTGGTCTTGAAGGCGAGCGGCAGGCTGGACAACGGGCAGTGCAGGTCGAACTCGGGAAGCGTGACGCCTGTCTTCGGCAGGCACAGCGAAACGCCTTCGATGCCGGTAAGCAGCGGCTGGAGGGCGTCCTGCACTTCGAGGATGACCTGGGCGCCGAGTTCGAGCGACCAGCGTCGCGTAACGTGAGAACTGGACGGTGTCACCGAATCCCTCGTCGCTGTGAAGCAGGATCGTCTTGCCGGCAATCGGCGTTTCGCCGAGCCACATCGGCTGGCTGAACTTGCGGTCGACGAAGCCGAGTGCCGAAACCTTCCGCCCCCACTCCCGCCCCGCCCAGCCCGCCTCGAAATCGCCGGTCAGAAGCCGGAACAGGGCCGCGTTCCAATGCGCGTCGGCGAATTCCGGGTCGATGGCCACGGCAGCATCGAAACTCGCGATCGCTTCGTCGAAGCGGTGCAGTTCCTGCAACGATGTTCCGCGCATGCTGAGCGCCAGCAAGAATCGCGGGTTGAGCGCCAGCGCCCGGTCGAAATAGGCGACCGCCTCCTCGTTCCGCCCGAGCTTGTGCAAAGCCAGCCCGACATTGTGGGCGGTCTCGGCGTCCTGCGGCGCCAGCGCGAGCGCCGTGCTGCATTCCGCGAGGGCTTCCTCGTAGCGCTTGAGGCGCAACAGGCAGATGCCTTTGAGCTGAAACGCGCCGACCTGGCCAGGCTTGATCTGCAATGACCGGTCGAGCCGCGCGATCGTCTCGTCATATCTTTCGGCTTCGAAATGCAGCACCGCGCTGATATTGGCCGCTTCGAGGTGGTTCGGATCGGTCTTGAGCGCCTGATCGAAGCTCAAGACCGCTTCATCGAGGCGCTTCTGCTGCTGCAGGATCTTGCCGAGCTTGTACCAGACCGCGGCGAAATCCGGCTTCAGCTGCAGCGCGCGGTCGAAACTCTTGATGGCCTCTTCAAGGCGGTTCTGGTGCTGCAGCGCAGTGCCGAGATTCGAAAAATAGTCGGCGACGTCCGGGTTCTGGCGGATCGCCTGGGCGAACCACTCGATGGCGAGATCGATCTGGTTCGATGCGAAAGCGAGCAGACCCATCAAGTGCAGGGTATCGGCATGGCCGGCGTCGATGGCGAGCGCCTCCCGGCCGCACTTTTCGGCCTCCGCCAACTGCCCCGCCTGCAGCAGGCGAAGACCCGCCTTGAAGTACGCGGCCGGCGTGTCGCCGCGCGCAGCGCTCTCAGTCTTGCTCGAAGTCTTGGCGCTTGAAGTCTTGGCGCTTGAAGTCTTGGCGGTTTGTTTGGGTGGGGTTCGTCGTGACTGACGGTTCATCGGCGCTTTCATGGGGCCATCGCGGAATCAGTAGATGATTCCCCCGCAGCCGGAAAGGTTCGAGCCAACGTCGCCTCAGAGGCTCGGCACCGGCTCCAGCGGCACCGATTGCAGGCCGCCGAAGCGGCGTTCGCGACGGTGAAAGGACGCCAGCGCCTCCTCGAGATCCTGCGCGTCGAACTCGGGCCACATCCGCTCGGTGAAGTGCAATTCGGCGTAGGCGCCCTCCCAGAGCAGGAAGTCGGACAGCCGCTTCTCGCCGCTGGTACGGATGATGAGGTCGACGTCGCGAAGCCCGGCCTCGCCGGTGACGAGTTGCGAGAACAACTCGCGGGTCGGCTCGGTGACGCCTGCGAGCTTCGCGGCGGCGTTGAGAATCGCATCGCGCGAGGAGTAATCGACCGCGATCCGCAAATGCAGCACCTCGCCGCCCGCGGTCGCCGCTTCCGCGCGCGCGATTGCCGCTGCGATGCCCTCGGGCAGGCGATCGCGCCGCCCGATCACGGTCAACCGGACGCCGTTCTTGACCAGGCTTTCGACCTCGCTGGCGAGATAGAACCGCAACAGCGCCATCAACGCCGCGACTTCCGCTCGCGGCCGGCGCCAATTGTCGGTCGAGAAGGCGTAGAGCGTCAGCGTGCCCACACCCTGATCGGGCGCGGCCTCGACGACGCGCCGGATCGCCTCGACGCCGGCCTCATGCCCGCGCAGGCGCGACAGCCCGCGCCGGGTGGCCCACCTCCCGTTGCCGTCCATGATGATGCCGACATGCAGCTTGGCTCCGAAATTACTTTGCATTGCAAAGCTCCCGTTCAAAAAAATCCGAAGGAAAAATCAGGTCGGCAGGATGCCGAGGCGGGCGATCGCGGAACCTTCCTTGCCCGCGGCCTTGGCGGCATCCCGCACCAGCCGCTCCAGCACGGCGAGATAGTCGAGAAAGCGGCGGCGGCCGCTCTTGGTGAGGCGGCAGGTCGTGTGCGGCCGGTTGCCTTCATAGCCCTTGGTGACCTCGACCAGCCCTGCTTCCTGCAGCACCTGCAGATGCCGGCTGAGATTGCCGTCGGTCAATCCGCAGAGCTGCTTGAGATCGGCGAACGCCAACCCCTTGGGATGCGCCATCAGCGAGGTCAACAGCCCAAGCCGCGCCTTTTCGTGAATCACGCGATCGAGACCGTCATAGGAGAACGGCGCGCGGTTGGTTTCAGTGTTCGGCATCGGCGTCTCCGGAGGCAAAATAGAGGATCGCTGCGAGCAGCGACTGGCCGATCGCAAACGGCAGGCCCATGGTCCAGGGCGACAGCCCATGGCTCTGGCTCGACAGCAGGAGGACGGTGAATCCCGCAATGAAATACCAGGCGCCCGCCAGCGCCACGGAGCGCGGCAGCGAGCGGACCGACGCAAACACGCCGAGCGAAACCAGGACCTGCCACAGGCCCGGCAGCATCCACAGCGTTTCGGGCGCGAACTTCCAGAGCATCACCGCCAACAGCAGGCCGGCGATACCGGCGGGAAGAAATTGCTCGACCGCCTGGTGAATCATGGCATCCGCCAGGCCCGAATGATGCCGGCGCGAGCGGGCCTGCATCTCGACCCAGATCAGCGCCGCCGACAACAACGCGGCGGCGATCCAGCCGAAGAAGAATGCCAGCGGCTGCGTGGAAGGATCAACGAGCCAGAAATATTGTGCCACCGCGGTGAACAGCGCCACCCCGCCGGTCGCGGCAACGGTGGCCGGACCATAGCCGCGAAACGCCGTGCCGGCGGCGATCTGGCTGCGAATGGCGATGATATCGGCGAGCGCCTTGTCGAGGTCGCGCATCTTGACGGCTTGCCTGGACGTTTACTTTGTACCGCAAAGTATACCGGACTACAAAGCAAACGCAAGCCCCGGCTTGCGTGACCGCCGGCGGCGCCCGCAATAGCGTTAACGGATTCGGATTGCATCATCGAACTGACACAATAGGAACGAATCCCTCATCACCTTTTCCCTGCTGGGGAGAGGTGAACCGTGCGGAAAGACCCGGTCGATCAGCTATGGCAGCACGCTGCCGCGTTTGGCGCCGGCATGTACTGGTCGCGCAGCCGCACCCAGTCCATCGGATAGGGCAATCCCTCCTCGTGCCGGCCGAGCGGCGTCAGGTCGAGATAGTGATAGGCGGCGTTCATCATGTCGAGCCCGCGGGCAAAGCACGAATAGGTGTGGAAGATGTCGCCGTTTTCGTCGCGGTAGAACACGCTGATGCCGGGCGCCTCCTCGACCCCGAATCCCGAGGTGCCGAAATTGTAGACCTTGCCGCCCGACTTGAGCTGGTCTTGCGTGAACGAGACCGCGTAGTCGAAGTTGAAATCAGAGCCCTCTGACGAGACCCAATCGAAGGTCCAGCCCATCCGTTTCTTGAACGCGTCGAGCTTTGCAAGCGGCGCGCGCGACACCGCGACCAGCGTAGTATCGCGGGCGGCGAGATGCGGGATCATGCGCTCGAACCCGTCGGCCCAGAACGAGCAGCTCTTGCAGCCCTCGTTCCATTCCGGCGCGAACATGAAGTGCTGGACCACGAGCTGGCTGCGGCCCGCGAACAGATCGGCCAGCGTCTTGTTGCCGTCGCCGCTGTCGAACGAATAGGCCTTGTCGACCTTGACCCAGGGCAAGGCGCGGCGCTCCTCGCTCAAGCGATCCGTTGCGCGGGTAAATTCCTTCTCATGCGCCATGTGGGCCTTGCGGGCTTCGATCCATTCCTGACGCGAAACGATTTTGTGCGGTTGCATGGTCGACCTCCTTGGCTGGGAACTCTGCCGTCATTTACCCGCGCCACTCGCAACTAGCCGCTCGAGCTTGTCGAGCCCGGCGAGCCATCCGCGCTCGTGGCCGGCGCGCGCGGCCTCGTCGAACAGCTGCTTGTGATGCAGCGTCAATAGCGTCCCTGCCCCGTCGGGCTTCAGGGCGACGGTTACCTGCGACTCGCGTTCCGGCGTCGAATGCCAGGCCCAGGAGAACACCAGGCGGGCGTTCGGCACCACCTCCCGATAGACTCCACTGACCTCGTAATATTCGCTCGCGGTCGAGAAGCTGATGCGGAAACGGCCGCCGACCCGCGCGTCGATAGCGGCCTTGAACGAGCCGGCGGTGGCGTCGGCGCGGCCGAACCAGCGTATTATTTTTTCCGGGTCGGTCCACGCGGCGTAGACTTTTTCAGGCGGCGCGTTGATGCGACGCGTGAAAGTGAGGCTTGGCTTGGCGATGAGACCGGCGTCGCCGGCGGTGCTTGATCCGGTGTCCATTGTTCTTCCTCCACGAATGCGGCAAGGCGGTCGAGATTGTCGGACCAGAAGCGCTGGTAGCGGGAAAGCCAGGCCAGCGCCCCCTCCATCGGCCTGGCGGTCAGTCGGCAGGCGACGACCCGGCCGGTCTTTTCGCGCGCAACGAGGCCAGCGTCCGACAGCACGTCGAGGTGCTTCATGATGGCGGGGAGCGACATCGCAAACGGCTGCGCCAGTTCGCTGACCGAGACCGTGTCGCGCCCGGAAAGCCGCGCCAGCAGCGCCCGCCGCGTCGGATCGGCGAGCGCGGCAAAGGTGTGGTCCAGATCGCGCTCCCGCGCCCCATCGCTATACTTAACCATAAGGTTTAGTATAGGGGCGACCGAGAAGGAGTCAAGACTTAACGAGTCAAGATTTGAGACGCAGATTTGGGTCGCCGCTCAGTAGCGATAACGGTCCGGATAAGCCGAAAGGCCGTGCCGCACCCGCGCGAAGGCGACGCGCGGATTCACATTGCAGGTGGCAAAGCGACCGGATGCGCTCGCCATGCACTGCGCGTAAGTCCGGTACGAGCAGTCGCCGGGAATGCCGACGCCCCTGCCCTGGACGCACCAGGGATAGTCATACGCTGCCGCGGGAGCGGACGTGGCCAGGGTGGCGACACCGGCCGCGGTCAGCGCCATCATCGTTATTGCAAGCTTGCGCATGGTCGTCTCCTTCAGGTGAACGCTTCGCCTTGATCTGGAACGAAATCACACCGGCCAAGGTTCCAAGGGATTCACTACACCGGATCAGTCCACCTTGAGGCCGGCGAACTCGACCACCTTCTTCCATTTTTCGGTCTCAGCCTCGATCATGCCGCCGAACGCCTCGGGCGATACGGTCAGCGGTTCGCCGCCGAGCTCGACCAGGCGCTTCTTCATCTCGGGCTCGACCAGGATGCTGTTGATCTCGGAATTGAGCTTTTCGATGATCGCTTGCGGGGTTTTCTTTGGCGCGCCCATGCCGAACAGCGCGCTCGCCTCATAGCCGGGAACGGTCTCGGCGATCGCCTGCACGTCGGGCAGTTGCGGCGACCGCTCGGCCGTGGTCACGCCCAGCGCGCGCAACGAGCCCGAACGGATATGCTGGATGATCGAGGGCATGTTGTCGAAGATCACCTGCACTTGGCCGCCGAGCAGGTCGGTGATCGCCGGCGCCGCACCGCGATAGGGCACGTGCTGCATCTTGGCGCCGGTCATCGCCATGAACATTTCGCCGGACAGATGCACCGAGGTGCCGTTGCCCGACGAGGCCATGTTGACCTTGCCCGGATTGGCTTTCACATAGGCGATGAACTCGGCGACGTTGTTCGCCGGCACGTCCTTGTTGACCGTCATCACGTTCGGCACCCGGTTGAAGCAGGCCACGGCGGCGATGTCGCGGACGAAATTGAATTTGATATTGGTGTAGAGCGTGGCGTTGATGAAGTTCGCCGGGTTGACCAGGAGCACGGTGTAGCCGTCCGGCTCGGCGTTGACCACCGCCTCGGTGCCGATGTTGTTGCCGGCGCCCGGCTTGTTCTCGATCACGAACTGCTGGCCGAGCTTCTCCGACAGCCGCTGGCCGACCAGTCGTGCCAGGATGTCGGTGGCGCCGCCCGGCGGGTAGCCGACCACGAAGCGCACCGGCCGCGTCGGATAGTCCAGCGCCGCCGCGCTGCGCCCCGAGGCGACGGCCGAACTGCCCAGAGCGATCAAACCGATCGCGGTACGGCGCGAGATCATGCATTTCTCCCGATCTTGTTGTTGTTGTCTTGACGATGCCGCGCGTTGTAACAAACAATGCGGGCGACGGCCAGCGCACGCCGAGCGCGACCAACGGATGAGCCATGCCGGTCAGGGTCAATGCCATCGACCATCTCGTGATCAATGTCAGCGACGTGGCGCGCTCGGCCGAGTGGTACCGCAAGATCCTCGGCATGGAGGTCAAGGTGTTCGATCCAGGCAACGGCAGGGCGCCGCGAACCTCGCTGGTGTTCGGCAACCAGAAGATCAACGTGCGGCCGAAGCACGCCGACAAGGTCGAGTGGTTCACCGCCGACCACGAGACCGCCGGCAGCGACGACCTGTGCTTTCTCACGCGCAGCTCCCCGGATGAGGTGGTCGCGCATCTGAAAGCCAACGGGGTTGCGATCGAGGATGGCCCGGTCGACAAGCAAGGCGCCCGCGGCACCCTGCGCTCGGTCTATTGCCGCGACCCTGACGGCAGCTTGATCGAAATTTCGTCGTATGAGGGGGATGATTCTTGAGGGGCACAAGGGCGGCCGCGTAATAAGTCGTCATGCCCGGGCTTGACCCGGGCATCCATCACTCTTCAAGAGAATCCTTCGATGAAGATGGATGGCCGGGTCAAGCCCGGCCATGACGGCGGTGAGAACGGTGATCGCCGTTTGCCCATCGCGCGATCCGGTGGCAGAACTATTGCCCAGAGCAAATATCAAGAAAAACCAAAGCGGCCGTCCAAGGCCGCGCGGGAGGAACCATGAAGAATTCGCTCGAACCGCCGGGCATCGTCGGACCGTTCGCAGGACTCGACGTGCCTTGGCTGCTCAGGATGCGCGCCGAAGTCCGCCGCGATCATCCGTTCCTGATCTGGGCGCCCTTCGATGCGCCGGCGCAAACCTGGACCTATGGCGAATTTCATCACCGCGTCGGCGCGCTCGCCGCCGGCCTTGGCCGGCGCGGCGTCAAGCCGGGCGAGTTCGTGCTGATTCACCTGGAGAACTGCATCGAGGCGATGCTGGCCTGGTTCGCCTGTGTCGAACTCGGCGCGATCGCGGTCACCACCAACACCCGCTCGGCACCGGCGGAGATGGAATATTTTGCGAGCCATTGCGGCGCGGTCGCCGCCATCACCCAGCCCGCTTATGCCGAGATGATCGCGGCGCACTGCAAGGGCCTGCGCTGGATCGCCGTGATTGCGCATGATGCGGGTGTAGTGCCCGGCCAAGCCGCGCCGCGCGGCGACAGTTTTGAAGCGCTGTACGGCGACAGCTCCGACCGGCCGCGCCGGGCGACCGATCCTTTCGCGCCCTGCAGCGTGCAATATACCTCCGGCACCACATCGCGTCCGAAAGCGGTGCTGTGGACGCATGCCAACGCGCTGTGGGGCGCCAAGATCAACGCCGCACATCAGGACCTGCACCAAGGCGACGTGCATCAGACCTATCTGCCGCTGTTTCACACCAATGCGCTGGCCTATTCGATGCTGGCGAGCCTGTGGGTCGGCGCAACCTGCGTGATCCAGCCGCGTTTTTCCGCGAGCCGGTTCTGGGGCGTGGCGCTGGAGCACGGCTGCACCTGGACCTCGACCATCCCGTTCTGCATGAAGGCGCTGCTTGAGCAGGAAATTCCGAAGCAGCATAAATTCCGCCTCTGGGGCAGTGCGGTGTGCGATCCGCCGGCGTTTGCCGCGTTCGGCATCAAGATCATCGGCTGGTGGGGCATGACCGAGACCATCACCCACGGCATCGTCGGCGAGGTCGACCAGCCCAACACGCCGATGTCGATCGGCCGCGCCGCGGCGGAATATGCGATCCGCATCAGCGACGATGACGGCCGACCTGCCCAGGTAGGCGGCACCGGCAATCTGCTGATCAAGGGCGTGCCCGGGCTGTCGCTGTTTGAGCAATACCTGCACAACGAAAAGGCCACCCGCGAAAGCTTCGACGAGCACGGCTATTTCATCACCGGCGATCGCGTCACGCTGCTCGAAAACGGCTACATCAGGTTCGGCGATCGCGCCAAGGACATGCTGAAGGTCGGCGGCGAGAACGTCGCGGCCTCCGAGATCGAGCAGGTGATCGCGGTCGTGCCCGGCGTGCGCGAGGCCGCGGTGGTCGGCAAGACGCATCCGATGCTGGACGAAGTGCCGGTCGTCTTCGTCATTCCGCAGGCCGGCGTCGAGCGCGCACCAGAGGAGCTGCACGACACCATCATGAGCGCCTGCCGCAACGCGCTCGCGGATTTCAAGGTGCCGCGCGAGATTCGTTTCGTCGACGAGATGCCGCGCTCGACGCTGGAGAAGGTGGCAAAAGCCGAACTGCGGAAGATGCTGGGATAGGTCATGCCGTTTGCCCTGGGCGTGAAGAGCGTCAATGCCAGCGCCGGTGCGATCGTGTCGCTGTGGGATCAGGTGAGCGTCTTCGAGGATTCACCTTCGATGCGAGCCCTGAACTATCCCCCGCATATAACTTTCGCGATCTATGATGTGCCGGAGGTGACCAGGGAGATGGCGGTCGCCGCGATGAAAGGCGTGGCCCTTGGACGGACGACGATCGAGATCACATTCGATCGCATCCGGACCTTCGATGGCCCCCGATTGATCCTTTGGGCCGCCCCGGAACAAAAGGAAGTGCTGTTTGACATGCACCATCGGATTCATTCCGTGATCAGCCCGGAATTTTGCGTGCCCCACTATAGGCCGGGCAACTGGGTGCCGCATTGCACGCTCGCAATGCGCATCGTCTCGGAGCGAAACGCCGACGCGCTGGCGTTTGCGGCGGCATTTCGCGGCGCAGTCCGCGTCATCTTCGATGTCGTCGATTGCGTCGCGCTCCAGCCCTTGAACGTGGTTGCCGAGGCGCCGCTCAATGCGCCGGGAATTTAGGACACGGCGATTGCGGGATTCAGGATGCCGGCTCAACCGTCAAAACAAGCGAGCAACGAAATGTCGAACATCGCGTTCCGAAGAAACAGCCTCAATCGTTTGACCTGTGGTCTCGCCGCTCGCTCCTCACCATGGTCGGCGGCGTGGCGGTGTATGCGAGCGGACCGTTTGCGGAACTAGCTCCGGATGGGCGCCGGTAACCGCGAATATCAATACGCCCCGAATGCCACCGGGCGGAACGCCTGCAACAGTTGCTGGTCGAGCTTGCCGCCCATCCCTTCCATGATCGAAAACGCCCGGGCGTGAGTGAACGGCAGCCGGTAGGCGCGCTTTTCCACCAGCGCCGCATAGATATCGACGATCGTGGTCACCCGCACGATGTCGCTGATCTGGTCGCCGTGCAGCCGGTTGGGATAGCCGCTGCCGTCGAGCAATTCGTGGTGATGCAGCACGACGTCCAGCATCTCCGGCGGGAACCCGCCTTGCTTGGCCAGCGCCTCGTAACCGCGGCCCGGATGCTGGCGGATTTCGAGCATTTCCTCGTCCGTCAGCTTGCCCGGCTTGTCGAGGAGCGCGCGCGGAACGAAGGCCTTGCCGACATCGTGCAACAGCGCCGCGCGGGTCAGGCGACGCTGGTCGTCCTCGCGCATGCCGAGATGCTGCGCGAACGCCACCGCGAAACCGGTGACGAACAGGCAATGGCGGTAGGTGTCGACGTGGTGACAGCCGACCGCGGTCAGCCATCCGCGCAGCGAGGAGTGCTTGATCGCCCTGAGGATCTTGCTTTCGGCCTGCACGACGTCGTCGAAGTTCAAGGGAACGCCGGCGGGAAGCCGGTCGAACATCTTGACGATCACCGCGTGCGCGGCGGCAACGCCCCGGTTCAGCGCCTTGCCGCGATCGGTGGTATCGTAGACCTCGCTGTCGGGGAACGCCGAGCGGATGCGCTGCAGGATGTCGCCTGCGTCAAACGGCCGCGAGATCGTGTCGGTGGCGCCCAGCGCCCAGGCCTGCATCGAGGCATGGTGCAGCGCATCGGCGAGAACGAACAGCCGCGGCATTGAGCGGTAGGCTTCGGTGCGCAGCCGGCTGCGAACCTTCTGCACGCTCTCGGACGAGCGCAGATTGATGTCGACCACGATTCCCGAAAAATGACCGGCCGGAACTTCCGGAATCTCCGACGTGGAGATGGTGTCGACCTCGCCAACCGAGCGCAGGATCTCGGCCAGCTCGTAGCTTTGATCGAAGCGATCGGACGCAAGCAGCAGATGACGCCTGGCGGATTTATTGGCCGCGGATTGTTTGGCCGATGATTGTTTTGCCGACGATTGTCTTGCCGACGATTCTTGGGCCGAAGATTCTTTGGCTAGGGCTGTCATGGCTCCCCCGGGGCGCTGACGGTTGCGACCGACAGCCAACCTTAGCGGACGACGCGTTCCCCGCGCCTTAATAGGCATGATCAACATCGAGGTTTACGGTTGCGGAAAATTTGAATGAAAATCCGCCGGAGCATCGCTCCGGCGGATCGCTGTTGTCGCTGTTCAGGCAGTTCACACAGGCGAAAAGATCGCGCTACAATGGAGACGAACAAGAATACGCTTTAAGGAAAACGCGATGCCGAACATCGACCGTGACGGAGTAAAGATCCACTACGAGGTCCATGGCGGCGGCCCTGCGCTGATCCTGACCCACGGCTATTCCTCGACATCGGCGATGTGGCAGGGACAGGTCGAGGCGCTGTCGAAGCATCACAAGCTGGTGCTTTGGGACATGCGCGGCCACGGCCAGTCGGATTATCCGCAAGATCCGCGAGCCTATAGCGAGGCGCTGACGGTCGGCGACATCGCGGCGCTGCTCGATGAAGTCGGCGCGCAGCGCGCCATCGTCGGCGGGCTCTCGCTCGGCGGCTACATGTCGCTGGCCTTCCATCGCGCGCATCCGGAACGGGTTTCCGCGCTTCTCATCATCGACACCGGTCCCGGTTTCAAGAAGGACGATGCGCGCGATGCCTGGAACAAGCGCGCGCTCGGTACCGCCGAGCGGTTCGAGCAGGAGGGCCTTGAGGTTCTGAAATCGGCAAGCCGCGAGCGCTCAACCGTCAGCCATCGCGACGCCTCGGGCCTCGCCCGCGCCGCGCGCGGCATGCTGACCCAGCGCGACGCCAGCGTGATCGAGAGCTTGCCCACGATCAAGGTTCCGGCGCTGGTGGTGGTTGGCGCCGACGACACGCCGTTCCTCGCCGCCTCCGACTACATGGCGGCGAAAATTCCGGGCGCTAAAAAAGTGGTGATCGCTTCGGCCGGCCACGCCGTGAACATCGACCAGCCGCTCGCCTTCATCGATGCGGTGCTGCCGTTCCTCGACAGCCTGCCGCGCAACGCTGCGAGTGAAAGCGTTTCGTGATGACGCTGGCTGGCTTAGGACCGGAAAGCATTTGACGAAGTACTTCGTCAGAACCAGCGTTCGCCGACGAGCACGGTGTCGCCGGGGCCGAGCGAGGTGCCGAGCGGCACCACATAGCGGGCGGCGCCGGACGCATCGGTGTGCGTCAACGTCACCGCGTCGCGCCGCGCGCGCGGCGAGAAGCCGCCGGCAATCGCCACCGCGCTCTCGACCGTCATGTTGGGCACGTAGGGATATTGGCCGGGAGCTGCGACCTCGCCGAGAATGAAGAACGGCCGGTAGGATTCGATCTCGACCGCGACGGAAGGCTCGCGGATATAGCCGTTGCGCAGTTTTGCCGAGATTTCGGCGGCGAGCGAAGCCGGGTTGCGCCCGCGCGCTGGCACCGAGCCGATCAGCGGCATGGTGATCGCGCCGCCGGCATCGATCGCATACGTATTGGTGAGGCCTTCCTGGCCGTACACGACGACCCGCAGCTTGTCGCCGGCGTCGAGTTTGTAGCCCGCATCATATCGAACCGGCGCAGGCGCCGCGGCATAAGCGTCGTAGGCCGCGGGAGTTGCGCCCGGTTGGAGCTGGGGTGAATAGCCTCGCGGCGCGGCAGCAAGCGCAGTACGCAGCGCGCTGATGGCACCGCCGCCGCTGGAATCCGCAAGCTGTGACGGCGGCGCAGAAGTGTCAGGCTGGCCGTAGGCCAGCGAATCCAGATCGCCTTGCGGACTTCCCACCGCAACCGGCGAGGCCGTGTGCATGCAGCCCGACAAAGCGAGCGCGGCAACAGCGGCAATCATCGGCAGTCGAAACGCGCGCACAACCCGCACCGTGGCCATCCCTCAAAGCGGAGACAGCTTAAGTCTTGCACCGATTATGGTTAACAAACGGTTTCGCAGCGGTGGCGGAAGACCGTCGATGAGATCCCCGCGCTCAAGGTCACCCTCCCCTGGAGGGCAGGGGAGGGTAGGAGAAAGCGTGCCGTGCCGAGCTCTCGCGATGGGCCCTATCGGAGATGTAAGGACGTTTTCGCAGCGTCATCTCTCGATCTGATCTCACTAGGGCAGCGGTCCCTCACCCGGAAACTGGCGGGCAGACCGATTCAATCATCACTATGCTGCCCGAACTTCAAACCATCATGCCGCGTTGACGCCGGCGCCGATCGGGCACGACACACCGGTGCCGCCGAGCCCGCAATAGCCGGCCGGATTCTTGGCCAGGTATTGCTGGTGATAGTCCTCGGCGAAATAGAACTCGCCGGCGGGTGCGACCTCGGTGGTGATCGAACCGAGACCCTTGGCCGCCAAGGCCTTCTGATAGGCCGCTTTGGAAGTATCGGCGGCCTTCAGCTGTGCGTCGCTGAACGTATAGATCGCGCTGCGGTATTGGGTGCCGACATCATTGCCCTGGCGCATGCCCTGCGTCGGGTTGTGGTTCTCCCAGAACGTCTTCAACAGGCGATCGTAGGAAATCTTTTTCGGGTCGAACACCACGAGCACCGCTTCGGTATGGCCGGTGCGGCCCGAACAGACTTCTTCGTAGGTCGGGTTCGGGGTGTGACCGCCGGCGTAGCCGACCGCGGTAGTATAAACGCCGTCGCCGAGTTCCCAGAACTTGCGTTCCGCCCCCCAGAAACAGCCGAGCCCGAACACGGCCTTTTCCAGACCGGCCGGATAGGGCGGCTGCAATTTGTGCCCGTTGACGAAATGGGTCGAGGCGGTCGGGATTGGCTGAGCACGGCCTTGCAGCGCCTCGGCTGCGCTCGGCAGTGCGGTGGTCTTGCGCATGAACAACATGGATTTTCTCCAAGCGGGAGGCCGGCTGAAATCGGCTTCAGCGGCAGGTCCCTATCGAAGCCTCTATATATGCCTTTACGGTGGCCAGGGCAGCCCCGTTACTGGGCCGAGACCCAAGAGCTTGATAAGAGCATGATCCCGAAAAGCATGCCCTCGGACGCAAGCCGCGATCGTTGGCGGGAACCGGTTTTCCGGGAGGATCACGCTCAACCAATAAGCTAACTGAAGCGCGATAGCGCGCTTTAGTCGCGCGAATAGCCGATCAGCGGTTTGCGCGGCCGGAACAGGATCATCAGGAGGATCCCCAGGACGCCGAGGACCGCGAACACCGGCTGGTCCAGGATCACCTTGACCACGCTGGTCCAAAGCCAGGGTGCATTGCTCTCCACCCAGGTCCGGAAGGCCTGCTGGCTCGACTGATGGATATCGTTCCAGAACTGACCGAACTGGGTGAACCGGAGCGACTGATCGGCGACCCAACGCGCGCCGTCATAGACCATGAAGATGAATCCGCCGGCCAGCAGCAGCAGCCCTACAAGTCGGAAAAAACCGCGGATCATGCGTCACCTTATGTCTATCGCGCTCAAGGGCCGTTCTTGTTGTGAGACGTTTCTTGGCCAACGAACCGGTGCCCGCTTCGCTGGAAAACGCTCTGACCACCGCCAGCCATTACCGGGTGCATGACGGAAATTCAACTTCATCAGTCACTTATCGGCATCTTACCGCGGACCCGCCGGAGCCCGAGGATGCCGGAAAGCGTTGACGCTGCAAAACGCTCCCTCTATAAGGGCGGCCATGGCGGCGGGCGCAATCCCGCCGCCGCTGTTCTTTGAGCGGCGCCGGCCAAGGTATTTTTGCGGTCTGCATTTTTGCTTTCAGCACAGTGGCACCAGTCACGGTATACTCAAAGACATCAGAAACAACCAGCAGTGTCGATCACTCAACTTAAAGCGCTCGGCGCGTGCATTTGCGATTGAGAGCGAACGGTCACCCGCAAGGAAATTTGAAGATATGGCCAATACGACTTCCGCCAAGAAGGCGACACGCAAGATTGCCCGCCGCACCGCGATCAACAAATCGCGCCGCACCCAGATGCGTGGTGCGGTCCGCACCGTCGAAGACGCGATCAAGCGCGGCGACCGCGACGCCGCACTGAAGGCGATGGTGAACGCGGAGCCGGAGCTGATGCAGGCCGCGCAGCGCAATATCATTCATAAGAATAATGCGAGCCGCAAAGTGTCACGGTTGGCCCATCAAATCGCCAAGCTCGCGACATGAACTGACGAAGCGCAAAGAAGAGCAAATTTGTCATTGCGCCCGGCTTGGCCGGGCTCTTGTTTGTCGCGCGTCATATTGCTTCGCCGAACATCGCGAGTATCATTCAACCCGTATTTTTACCGGGTCCATTTTTTGTCGCTGCTTGAGCGGACGCAGAAATGCGAGAAGTGCGCGCAATATGCCCTCAACCTGGAATAGGCCCTAAGCCTTGTGCGGTGCAGACGCGAAGGGAGTTACCCTCGCAAACGAGACTTCGAAAAACTTCGTGTCGTTAATCACTTACCCCCATAGCGATGGCAAGCGTTTCGAAAAATCGGTTTGACGGCGGCAGCTTGAAGTATTTGTGAAAAATTTTTGCGACGAGCGGAAGTTTGTGACAAATGCGCATCGCACGCGCGATTTCATCCAGTGATTCAAAAACTTGCTTTCAACGACGTACCTCGTTGCAGCACCTAGGCGAGTGTTGAACAGGTTTTAGGCGCATCGTTGATGAATCAAATTCGTTGCGAGCCGCCACGCTTAGTGTATTTCTTAGCTGGCTCGCGGCGTCCACGATCTTTTGACCAGCGCGGTTATGGAAACGGGACGGACGTGCAAATCGGCGGCGGTGTGCGCGTTGGCGACGCTTTCCAAGCGATTGTCGGATCCAAACCCATAGCAATATGGGTAACGGAGTTTTGTGTCCAAATTTCTCAGGCTAGGCAGCTTTGCCTCGTTTGCTTCGAACAAGAGAAATACGGCACCCGGCAAAAGTGGCGGAGTCGAGCTTAGCGGGCGCCTTAAGTCTTATGACGGGCCACGGCGTAGCGGCTGAACGAATTGGTTCCGGCGCGGCTGAATTTGGAACACACGCGAGATGACAACTTGCCGTGAGCAATCGCGGCGAGGCGGGGAGGTTGCATGCTTTACGGTAACATCGCGGTATTTGATCAGAGTCTATTTTCCACCGGTGCCTTATCGGAAGCAGCCGGTTATGGTGCGCGGCCACCGACGCCAATTCCTGCAAGTCCATCGAGTACGCGCTGACCTCGCGGGAAAACTCCCGCTCCACCCACCGCTGATCCGACCGCGGCGTTTTCGCCGAACGGAAAGCCATGTCTGGAGCAGAGCCCCCGGCTTGAGGTCGCGCCGTGGCAAGAAATCTGCACGGTGTTTTCGCTGAATTCCCTTACTCTTTCTGAAAAGTTTTCAAGCAATGACAAATTCGGAACAAGACCACTGGTCACGCGTCAAAGGTCGGCTGCGCTCAACGGTTGGAGAGGACGTCTACACGAGCTGGTTTGCACGGATGGATCTGGAGGGCGTGCAGGAAGAAAGTGTGCACCTCTCGGTTCCCACCCGCTTTTTGAAGAGCTGGATCCAGGCGCATTATGCCGAACGCGTGCTCGCGGCCTGGCAGGCGGAGAGGCCGGAAGTGCACCGGATCGACCTCACCGTGCGCTCGGCGATGCGCTGCGCGGCGCCCGCCGAAGGACGCACCTGCGGCGCTCGAAGCGCGCCGCGCCGAGCGCACCGACGGACGGATCGCGGTCGAGTTGCGCTCGACCGCGATCGCGCCGGTATCGGCCAACCATGACGCGCTCGGCGGCTCGCCGCTCGATCCGCGCCTGACCTTTGCAAGCTTCGTCGTCGGCCGCTCCAACACGCTGGCGCACGCCGCCGCGCGTCAGGTCGCCGAAGGCCGCCGCGGCGATCCGGTGATGTTCAATCCGCTCTACATCCATGCCGGCGTCGGCCTCGGCAAGACCCATCTGTTGCAGGCGGTGACCTGGTCCGGCAATTCCGGCAGCGAACGCAAGGTGCTGTATCTCACCGCGGAAAAATTCATGTACGGCTTTGTCGCGGCGCTGAAGACGCAGACCGCGCTCGCCTTCAAGGAAGCGTTGCGCGGCATCGACGTGCTCGTGATCGACGACCTGCAGTTCCTGCAGGGCAAGTCGACGCAGGCCGAATTCTGCCACACCCTGAACGCGCTGATCGACGCCGGCCGTCAGGTGGTGATCGCGGCCGATCGTCCGCCCTCGGACCTCGAAAGCCTCGACGACCGCGTGCGCTCGCGGCTGGCCGGCGGCCTGGTGGTCGAGATGGCATCGCTCGGCGAAGAGCTGCGGCTTGGCATTCTAAAATCCCGCGTCGCGGCGGCGCGCGCGCATCATGCGAGCTTCGACGTGCCGGAGCCGGTGCTCGACTATCTCGCCCGCACCATCACCCATAACGGCCGCGACCTCGAGGGCGCCATCAATCGACTGCTGGCGCACTCGAAGCTCAACGCGCAGCCGGTGACGCTGGAAATGGCCGAGCGCGAGGTGCGCGATCTGGTCCGCCCGCAGGAGCCGAAGCGGATCAAGATCGAGGATATCCAGCGGGTGGTGGCGCGGCAATATAATGTCAGCCGCTCCGACCTGTTGTCGTCGCGCCGTACCGCAAACGTGGTCCGCCCGCGCCAGGTCGCGATGTATCTGGCCAAGACGCTGACGCTGCGCTCGCTGCCGGAGATCGGCCGCCGTTTCGGCGGGCGTGACCACACCACCGTCTTGCACGCGGTCCGCAAGATCGAGGCGCTGGTCGCCAAGGATGTCGCGCTGTCGGAAGAGGTGGAGTCGCTGAAGCGGCAGTTGCAGGAATAGGTCTTAAGTTCCTTCCTCCCGAGGTCGGAAGCTAGCCTGCCCCCTCCCCGCAAGGGGAGGGGGTTGTTTTGCCCGATTGCGGACGGTCGCCCACCGGTTTACCCCGGCGCGTAATCCCGCCTCCCCGTTTCGGCGCAAGATCGGTCCAAAACGTGGGGAACGGGCCGGCGATCCCTTGAACTTGCGCCCCATCCGCGCCACCTTACCGTCCCCCGAAAGCCCGAGTGTCTGGCTGCCGGGTACCATCGGCCGCGGCGCTTCTCAATCGCCCGGCATTCCCACGACATGTTCTGTTGGATCGGGCGGATATTGCAATGAAGGTCACCGTCGAACGCGCGCAACTCTTGAAGTCGCTGGGCCACGTCCATCGCGTGGTCGAACGCCGCAATACCATTCCGATCCTCGGCAACGTGCTGGTGCGCGCCGAGAATGCGCAACTGTCGCTGAAGGCGACCGACCTCGATCTCGAGGTGACGGAAACGCTTGCCGCAGAGACCGCGACCGGCGGCTCGACCACGGTGCCGGCGCATATGTTCTACGACATCGTGCGCAAGCTGCCGGACGGCGCCCAGATCGTGCTGGAGGGCGACGGCGACCGCTCGGTGCTGGCGATCCGCGCCGGCCGCTCGCGTTTTACGCTGCAGACCCTCCCCGAAAGCGATTTTCCCGATCTTGCCGCCGGCGAAATGACGCACTCCTTCTCGCTGGCAGCCGCCGACATGAAGCGCCTGATCGACCGCACTCAGTTTGCGATCTCGACCGAAGAAACCCGCTATTACCTCAACGGCATCTATCTGCATTCGGCCGGCAGCGCCAAAGACCCGACCTTGCGCGCGGTCGCAACCGACGGACATCGCCTCGCCCAGGTCGATCTGCCGCTGCCGAAGGGCGCGACAGGCATGCCCGGCGTGATCGTGCCGCGCAAGACCGTCGGCGAGGTGCAGCGCCTGATCGAGGACAACGAGGCGGAGGTTGCGATCGAATTGTCGCAAGGCAAGATCCGCTTCACCATCGGAAATGTGGTTTTGACCTCGAAGCTGATCGACGGCACCTTCCCCGATTATGGCCGCGTGATCCCGCAGAACAACGACAAGGAACTGATCGTCGACAAGGCGGATTTCGCCGCGGCGGTCGATCGCGTCTCGACGATTTCGAGCGAGCGCGGCCGCGCGGTGAAGCTTGCTTTGTCCCCAGGCAAGCTGACGCTGTCGGTGACCAACCCGGATTCCGGCAGCGCCACCGAAGAGCTCGAGGTCGAATACGCCTCCGACCCGCTCGATATCGGCTTCAACTCGCGCTACCTGCTCGACATCGCCGCCCAGATCGAAGGCGAGGTCGCGATCCTGAAACTCGCCGATCCCGGCTCGCCGACGCTGGTTCAGGACCGCGACAACAAGAGCGCGCTCTACGTTCTGATGCCGATGCGGGTGTGATACTCGTCATTGCCGGGCTTGACCCGGCAATCCATCCACTTCGAATGACCTATTGGGTATACATCCTCGCCAGCAAGCCCGGCGGAACGCTGTCCATAGGCGTAACCAACGATCTGGTGCGCCGCGTTTACGAGCATCGCAAGGGCTTGGCGGAGAGTTTTACCAAGCGATACGGCATCAAAACGCTGGTCTTTTTTGAGGCACACGAAACAATCGCCGCGGCACTCCAACGCGAGAAAAACATCAAGCACTGGTCGCGCGAGTGGAAGATTGATCTAATCGTGGCGGGCAATCCCGATTGGCACGATCTATATGATGAAATTGTCCGCTGACGCGGACGATGGATTGCCGGGTCAAGCCCGGCAATGACGACCGGTATCCATGACCCCATCCCGCATCCATCGCCTGACGCTGACGCATTTCCGCAATTATCGCGCGGCGGGCATCGCGACGCGAGGCGACATGGTCGCTCTGGTCGGCCCCAACGGTGCCGGAAAGACCAATTGCCTGGAGGCGATCTCGTATCTCTCGCCCGGCCGCGGTTTGCGCCGCGCGACGCTGGAGGATGTCGCCGACAATCAGGGCGACGGCTCCTGGGCGGTGTCGGCCGAGGTCGAGGGCGCGCTCGGGCTCGCAACCCTCGGCACCGGCTTGGAGGCGCCGCTCGGCGAGGCGCAAGGCACGAGCCAAGCCACGAGCCGGCGCTGCCGCATCGACCGCGAGCCGGTCGGCTCGGCCACGGCCTTCGGCGATCACTTGCGCATGGTTTGGCTGACGCCCGCGATGGACGGCCTGTTCATGGGCGCGGCGTCGGAGCGGCGGCGCTTCTTCGATCGCCTCGTGCTGGCAATCGACAGCCAGCATTCCAGCCGGGTTTCGGCGCTGGAGCGCTCGTTGCGCTCGCGCAACCGCCTGTTGGAGGTGCGCAATTTCGATGACCATTGGTGCGAGGCGATCGAGCGCGAGACCGCGGAGCTCGCGGTCGCGGTCGCGGCGATGCGCGGCCAAACCGCGGTAAAACTCGCCGCGATGTTGCGCGCGCGAGGCGAGAGTTCCGCATTTCCGTCGGCGAGTATCGCGCTCGACGGCTGGATGGAAAACGCGCTGCTTAACGAGCCCGCGACCGCGGTGGAGGATCGTTACCGGCAGACCCTGCGCGAGACCCGCGCGCGCGATGCCGCGGCCGGCCGCACCCTCGACGGCCCGCATCTCACCGACCTGCAGGTGATCTACGCGCCGAAGAACATGCCGGCCCGCGAGGCCTCGACCGGCGAGCAGAAGGCGCTTCTGATCGGGCTGGTGCTGGCGCATGCCGCGCTGGTTGCGGAGACGACGGGGATCGTGCCGCTGCTATTGCTCGACGAGGTGGTCGCGCATCTCGACCCCAACAGGCGCAGCGCGCTGTTCGGCGAACTGGCAAAGCTCGGCGCGCAGGTCTGGCTTACCGGTGCCGACCCCGCGGCATTCGGCGAAATCGGTGCGTCAGGGGAGATTTTCGACGTCGAGAACGGCCGGATCACCCGCCGCGATTGAAGGATGCGTCCGCCGCCGGCGTGCCAAGAATTCGATCGATGACGGACTTGACCAGGAATATCGATCCCTTCTCGGTCAGGTGGACCTGATCGCTGGCGGAAATATCGCTGGCTTCCTGGCCGATCCGCGTCAGGCACCCGTCGGCATTGCAGAGCACGTCCCACGCCGAAATGAACTCCGCGCCCTCCGGCTCCAGCGCGGCGCTCATCTTCGCATCGTACCCGTTCGACGATACGGCACCGCTAAAGCGCTGTGGAATCAGACCGTGATGCAGCATGTAGTAGCGCAGCACCTCGTTGGGCAGCCCGCGTTTCCAGCCCGGCACAGGTCCAAGCACGATCACGCGCGCGTTGGTCGCCTGCCTCAGCGCGACCACGGTTTCGGCGACGTGATCGAGATGTTTCTCGAAGGTTCCGTGCAGCAGCACGATGTCGGGATGGAGCTTGCGCGCCAGCTCCAAGACCTTGTCGTTGATCGCGCGGCAGTTGGGCACGCCGGCGATGTCGGCATTAATAGCCGGAATGCAGGAACTCGAGGTGAACTGGGCGATGCCGAAGCCGCGCGCTTCCTGCGCCTTGCGCAGGCCCGGCATCAGCGCACCCGCGGTCGAATCCCCCCAGAGCAGGATCAGCGGGCGGCGGTTGCGATCGACGCAGTCGTCGGCGAAGGCGCTCTCGTGGCTGAGAATTGAGCAGGCACTGGCCAATCCGCCATTGCGCGGACTGTTCCGGCACATCGGCCATGGCGCGGATTTCGACCGGCAGGCGGAAATCGAAGCCGCCTCGTTCGAAAACGATGCCGCCCGCGAGCGCCACCAGCCCCATTGCAGCAGCGAGCGAGGCCGTCTTGAGCGGGATCGGACGGCCGAACCGGATCGGGATTTCGACCAAGCGATAGGTCGCGAAGGCGAGCAGGAAGCTCAGTCCCACGATCAGGCCGCGCTCCAACAGCGTCAGCGGCGCGAACTTGATGATCGCGAAGAACACCAGCAGCGGCCAGTGCCAGAGATAGAGCGGGTAGCTGATCTCGCCGATCCACACCAAAGGCGGGCTCGCCAACAGATGCCGCGCCCCCCACGCCGCCGGCGCCGACAACAGCAGCGCAGCGCCGGTCACGGGCAAGAGCGCCCACCAACCGGGAAAGGCGCTGTGGACGTTGAGAACGGCGCTGGCCGCCGCAATCAGCGCGATGCCGCTGCCGGCGCGAAGATTGCTGGCAACGCCGGTATGACTGAGCCGGCTCCAGGCGCAGGCGAGCGCGGCGCCGGTGAGCAGTTCGAAGGCCCGGGTGAAGGGCAGGTAGAAGGTCGCGACCGGGTTCGTGCCGATCAGTGCGACGTTGAGGGCAAATGACGCGAGAGCGATGGTCAACGCGACCGTGAGCAGGCTCAGCCGCAGCCGCGCGGCCAGCATCAGGATCAGCGGCCAGAACAGATAGAATTGCTCCTCGATGCCTAGCGACCAAAGATGCAAGAGCGGCTCTTTGGCGGATTCGATGTCGAAATAGCCGGAGTGCAGCAATAGCGCGATATTGGCGGCAAATGCCGCGCTGGCAAAAACATCCGCGCTCAACCGCGCGTAAGCCCCAGGCAGCATCCAGAACCAGCCCAGCACCAGGACCGCGCCCAGCACCACGATCAGCGCCGGAAAAATCCGCTTGATCCGCCGGTCATAGAAATGAAGCAGGTTAAACGGTCCGGAATCGAGCTCGCGCGCGATGATACCGGTGATCAGGAAGCCCGAAATGACGAAGAAAATATCGACACCGATGAATCCACCCGGCATCGCATCCGGAAAGGCATGGAACAGCACGACCAGCAGCACGGCGACCGCGCGCAGCCCCTCGATATCGGGCCGGTATCGATCTGAACGCGCAGGCAGCATGAGGCGGTCCATGAGGGCTGTTTCGAAAGCCCCCTTCCGCCGCGCCAACTCATCCTATCTGGAGGAAAAATTCGCTGTTTGGATGGCGAAAACCAGTGCGCGAATCGCGCTTTTTCGCGGCGCTCGAATTGGGTTTCACACGCCTTGAAAAACCAGTTAAAAATCCTATTTATTCAATATCTTACCCCAAGATACTTTGCGCTAGGCGCATGGCATCTTTCATGGCACAACTAAGTCAATCGGCGCGCCTCGAGCGCCGCTGATTCGGGACACCCGCGAAGGCCTCACATGACAGAACCCGCCCGGCAGAGCGTTGCCGACACCGAGCATTCCACTCCGGTCGAGCATCCCGCTCCGATCGAATATGGCGCGGAATCGATCCGGGTTCTGAAGGGCCTCGATGCCGTCCGCAAGCGGCCGGGCATGTATATCGGCGACACCGACGATGGTTCGGGTCTGCACCACATGGTCTACGAGGTCGTCGACAACGCGATCGACGAAGCGCTTGCGGGCCACGCCACCGCGGTCGAGGTCGTGCTCAATCCCGACAATTCCGTCACCGTGCGCGACGACGGCCGCGGCGTTCCGGTCGACATCCACAAGGGCGAAGGCGTTTCCGCGGCCGAGGTCATCATGACCCAGCTCCATGCCGGGGGAAAATTCGACCAGAACTCCTACAAGGTATCGGGCGGGCTGCACGGCGTCGGCGTCTCCGTCGTCAATGCGCTGTCGAGCAAGCTGCAGCTCAGGGTCTGGCGCGACGGCAAGGAGCATTTCATCGAATTCGCCCATGGCGACGCGGTGGCGCCGCTGAAGGAAGTCGGCCCGGCCAATGGCAAGCGCGGCACCGAGGTGACGTTTCTCGCCTCGAAAGAAACCTTCACCAATGTCGAATACGACTTCGCGACGCTAGAGCATCGCCTGCGCGAGCTCGCCTTCCTCAATTCCGGCGTCAACATCGTGCTGTCCGACATGCGCCACGCGGTCGAGAAGCGCGAGGAGATGCACTACAGCGGCGGCGTCGAGGAATTCGTCAAGTACCTCGACCGCAACAAGAAGGCGATCGTGCCGTCGCCGATCATGGTGCAATCGGAGATGAACGGCATCGGCGTCGAGGCCGCGCTGTGGTGGAACGACAGCTACCACGAGAACGTGCTGTGCTTCACCAACAACATTCCGCAACGCGACGGCGGCACGCATCTCGCCGGCTTCCGCGGCGCGCTGACGCGCCAGGTCAACGGCTATGCCGAAGCCAACGCCAAGAAGGAAAAGATCGCGCTTACCGGCGACGATTGCCGCGAAGGTCTTACCGCGGTCTTGTCGGTAAAGGTGCCCGATCCGAAGTTCTCATCGCAAACCAAGGACAAGCTGGTTTCTTCGGAAGTACGCCCGGTGGTCGAGAACGTCATCAACGAGGCGCTCGCCGCCTGGTTCGAGGAGCATCCGGCCGAAGCCAAGGTGATCGTCGGCAAGGTGATCCAGGCCGCGGCCGCCCGGGAAGCCGCGCGCAAAGCCCGCGAACTGACGCGCAAGAGTCCGCTGAGCATCTCTTCGCTGCCCGGAAAACTCGCCGACTGCCAGGAGAAGGATCCCGCCAAGTCCGAACTGTTCATCGTCGAGGGCGATTCCGCCGGCGGCAGCGCCAAGCAGGGCCGCAACCGCGAATTCCAGGCCGTGCTGCCGCTGCGCGGCAAGATCCTGAACGTCGAGCGCGTGCGTCCCGACAAGATGCTGTCAAGCGAGCAGATCGGCACCCTGATCACCGCGCTCGGCACCGGCATCAGTGACGATTTCTCGGTCGACAAGCTGCGCTATCACAAGATCATCGTGATGACGGACGCCGACGTCGACGGCGCCCATATCCGCACGCTGCTGCTGACCTTCTTCTACCGCCAGATGCGCGAGCTGATCGATCGCGGCCACCTCTATATCGCGCAGCCGCCGCTCTACAAGGTGACGCGCGGCAAGTCCGAGCTATACCTGAAGGACGACACTGCGCTCGAGGACTATCTGATCGAGACCGGTCTCGACGACTGCATCTTCAAGCTCGCCTCCGGCGAGGACCGCAAGGGCCGCGACCTGCGGGCGCTGGTCGAGGACGCCCGGGTGATCCGCCGCACGCTGCATAATCTGCACAGCCGGTATAACCGCAAGGTCATCGAGCAGGCGGCAATCGCCGGCGTGCTGAGCCCGAAGATCACCGGCGACGTCGCGACCGCCAACGCCGCCGCCGACTACATCGCGCGGCGGCTGGATGCGCTGGCCGACGAGGTCGAGCGCGGCTGGACCGGGCGCTTCACCGAAGGCGAGGGGTTCCTGTTCGAGCGCACCGTGCGCGGCGTCAAGGATGTTGCCATTATCGACGATGCGCTGCTCGGCTCCGCCGACGCTCGCAAGCTCGACGACTATGCGGCGAAGCTGCAGGAGGCCTATCCGAAGCCCGGCCTGTTGCGCCGCAAGGATGCCGAAACCTCGATCCACGGCCCGGTCGACCTGTTCGAAGCGGTGACCGATGCCGGCCGCAAGGGCGTGGCGTTGCAGCGCTACAAAGGCCTCGGCGAGATGAACCCCAGCCAGCTCTGGGAGACCACGCTCGACGCCAACGAGCGCTCGCTGCTGCAGGTGAAGATCAAGGAAGTCGACGAGGCCGACGACATCTTCACCAAGCTGATGGGCGACGTGGTCGAACCGCGCCGCGAATTCATCCAGGACAATTCACTCAGCGCCAACATCGACATCTAGAGTGAAGCTCCATCTCCGCTGCCGTCGCCATGACCATCGCTGACCCTCGCCAACTTGGCCGCAGCGACCGTTTTAGGGATCGCAATGGTGACGGTATTCCAAAGTATCTCGAGGTCGATCCGATAATATCCGTGAGAGAGGCGGTCGCGGCTCCTCCGCGCGAGTTTCAGATTCAAGTCCGGGAAGGTGTCGTTCAAGGCGGGGTCGACGTCATCGAGCTTTCCAGCGGCCTCTCCAATGGCCTCGGCACATTTGGACGCGGCGTCCTGCAAAACCGTGCTGAGGAAGAAGGCGTCGCGGTCCACGCCTTGTAGGTGACCCTGGAGACGCTCGCCCCACAAGACAATATCGGACAGCCAGTCGGCGGCCGAACGCCTGCTCATGGCATCAGAATCAGATCGGTCTCGGCACGATCCAGGACGTCTGGCGCCATAAGGCCCTTGGTCAGGACCTCGACTTTGCATCCGAGAATGGCCTCCAGTTCCATCTCGACCTGGGCAAGATCGTAGAGGGAGGCGCCTGCCGGAGCGTCGACGAGGATGTCGAGGTCGCTCTTATCCGTGTCTTCGCTTCTGGAGGTCGACCCGAAAATCCGCGGATTGCGCATGCGGAAACGTTCCAGGATCTCGCGGACCTCCTCTCGGTGCGCTTGCAATGCAATCGATGGCTTCATGACCCGTACTCAATCTGAGACCTTTCGAGAAGATCTCCGCCAAGAGGAGGCAAATATAGACAATATGGCGGCAAATGCCACCGCGTTCCCCAAGGGACCGTTTTTCTCCTCCCGATTGATCCTATCCCGCCGGACATCAGGGCTGGAGTTATCCAACCGCAATAAACCAGGGAATTGCGTTATTTTTGTCAGCTTCATGCGGTACGCTGGTTTCGCAAGCTGTTGATTTTGAATGATTTGCGTCTAAAAGTGAGTCAAGCCTATATTTAGGGGACACCGCGCGTGCCGCCGATTCAATACATCGTTGAGGGCGGCCGCCGGTTGAAGGGCGCGATCGAGCCTTCCGGCAACAAGAACGCGGCGCTGCCGATCATCGCGGCGGCGCTTCTGACCGAGCATCCGGTCACGCTCGAAAACGTCCCGCGCATTCGCGACACCGAGACGCTGGTGGAATTGATCCGCTCGGTCGGCGCCTCGGCGGAATGGCGCGGCCGCAACCGGCTTGCGATCCACGCCAAGGAAATCCGAGCCGCCGACCTCGATCCGGATCTGTGCGCGCGGATTCGCGCCTCGATCCTGTTGGCAGGCCCGCTGCTCGCCCGCTGCGGCGAGGTGTCGCTGCCGCCGCCCGGCGGCGACGTCATCGGACGACGTCGTCTCGACACCCATTTTCTCGCCTTCGAGCAACTCGGCGCCACTGTGACCGCGTCCGACCGGCTGGAAATCCGGGCTTCCCGGCTCAAGGGCGCCGACGTCTTTCTTGACGAGCCGAGTGTGACGGCGACGGAGAACGCGCTGGTCGCGGCGGTCGCGGCGGACGGCACCACCTATCTGCGCAATGCCGCGTCCGAGCCGCATGTGCAGGATCTGGCGCATTTCCTGGTCGCGCTCGGGGCGCGCATCGAGGGCATCGGCACCAACACCATGGTGATTCACGGATCGACGACGCTGGGCCAGGCCAGCTATTCGATCCAGCCCGACCACATCGAGGTGGGCTCGCTGATCGGCATGGCCGCGGTGACCCGCTCGTCGCTGCGCATCGTGCGCGCCGGCGTCGAGCATCTGCGCTCGATCCGGATGGGCTTTGAGCGGCTCGGCATCGTCTGCGAGGTCGCCGGCGAGGATTTGATCGTGCCCTCCGACCAGACGCTCAAGATCAGGGACGATTTCGGCGGCCATGTGCCGAAGCTCGAGGACCAGCCGTGGCCGGCGTTCCCCGCCGACCTGATGTCGATCGCGATCGTCACCGCGTGCCAATGCGACGGCGTGATCCTGATGTTCGAGAAGATGTTCGAATCGCGGATGTTCTTCGTCGACAAGCTGATCTCGATGGGCGCCCGCATCGTGCTGTGCGACCCGCACCGCGTGATCGTGGCGGGCCCGAGCCGGCTGCGCGGCGCCTCGATGATCTCCCCCGACATCCGCGCCGGCATGGCCATGCTGCTCGCCGCGGTCTGCGCCGAGGGCGAGAGCACCATCAACAACGCCGACCAGATCGAGCGCGGCTACGAGCGCATCGAGGAGCGGCTGAACGCGCTGGGCGCCAAGATCACCCGGGTGCCGGAGCGCGGGCGGTAGGGGCCTCCCTCTTCACCCTCCCCTGGAGGGCAGGGCTATCGCATGTTGAGGAGCATATCGACGAGGAAGTTGTCGTCCCAGGCAGCGCGTTTGAGCTTGCCTCGCAACGAGGTCTTTGTATCGGGATGAGCGCGAGCAATATTGAGGGCAAGTCGCCGCAGAACGGCGAGGTTGGCGGGAGCGTGGTCTTTTCGGCTTCGCGCCTGATCCTCGTCGAGAACGACGTCGAGCGTCCAGTGCAGAACATTTTCGATGCCCCAATGTTCGCGAACGATGCGCAGCAGTTCTGCGGGCGTGTAACACTGGGTCAGAAGGAAGTAACGCTGGACGGTCTTGTCGCGTCCACGCTTGCTGGTGATCCGCGCCACGGCCTTGAGACCGGGAAAGTCGTGGTTTTCGGCCATATCCTTGACGGGAGTAACGATCGCGGTTCGGGTTTCCTTGCGGCCATGATCGGCGTCCTCGGTGGTGGCTTGTTTCGCCTTCTTGCGCTCTGCCGCAGAGATCGCGGCCTTGGCATCGCGCAGCAAGCCCGGCTGGTTGTTCTTTACCGCCAAGACGTAATCTCCACCGCGCTCGACGATGGCTTTCGCCATCCCACGATGACAATGCAGCGCATCCGCCGTGACGACGCAGCCCTTCAGTTGAAGAAGCTCGACAAGTTGCAAAGCGCCGGCCGCTTCGTTGTTTCCAGGCGCCAGCACATTGGCAAGCGCCATGCGGGTCATTGCGCTCCACGCCGTCACCATCACTGGCGGCATGTGACTTTGGCCACGTTCGTAGGCTCTTCTCAGCGCCTTGCCATCGAGAGCTACCACGCCCTTGATTTTGGCCGCCGTCGCAAACGCCTTGGTGAAGCGCCGAAACACCTCTTCGAAGCTGCTCGGATCGAGGATGCGAAAGACACGGCTGAAGGTGTCGTGGCTCGGTATCCCGTGCTCCAGCACCAGAATTGTGCGCAACAGCGCTTCTTTCGACCGCCCAAACAGCGCGATGTCGCAACAGGTCGTGGCGCCGCACAGCGTGGCGAGCAACGCAATGAACAGCATCTCGGTCAGATCGTGCTGTGCTTGGTTCTTCCGAGGATCGACCAAAGGCGAGAAGCATTCTGCAAAACGGTCCAAAAAGGTCTCCGATCGAATCAGGAGACACTGTCAGAATCAAATTTTCCTTCCAGCGCAATAGCTTGGCCCCTCGGACATGCAATTCCCCTGCCCTGGAGGGGGAGGCTCGGCTCACATTGAGCGTGAGCGAAATGTGAGCCGGGGTGGGGTGACGGTCTCTCCGCGACGAAGCTGTTGCGGTGATTCGCCATCTGCCTCTCCGGATGGCTGCGTTGCTGCTGTGCTATTTCTTCGCCGCCGCCCGCACCATTCGTGGTTTCGTGCCGCCTGCTTGCGCCGGAAGTCTCTGCTGATAATCCGTCATGAGCGCAGCGGCGATCGCTGTTTCGAGCATCGGCTCTGCGAAGAAAAATCCCTGAACCAGGTCGGCGTTGGTGCCACTGAGAAAGGCCGCCTGTTGCGCGGTCTCGACACCTTCGACGGCCACCAGCATGTCCAGATCGCGTCCCAGTGCGATAATCGCCTTCATCACGGTTTCGGCTTCGCGGCCGGAAGCGTCGAGTCCGCGCAGAAAACTGCTGTCGATCTTGATCTTGTCGAACGGGAAGCGCCAGAGGTAACCGAGACTCGAATAGCCGGTTCCGAAATCATCGATCGCAACCGCGACGCCCATCGCCTTGATCGTCCGCAGTTCGGCGAGGATGGCTTCGCTGTTGCCAAGCAGCAAGGTCTCGGTGATCTCCAGCTCGAGCCTGTTCGCGGCAAGACCGCTGTCGCCGAGCGCGGCCGCCACGATTGCGCTGACGCTGCCCAGCTCGAATTGCGCCGGCGACAGGTTTACCGCGATCGTCACATGTTCTGGCCACGTTGCGGCGGCGCGGCACGCTTCGCGCAACACCCAGGCGCCGATCTCGCCGATCAGCCGCAAGTCCTCGGCCAGGGGGATGAACACCAGTGGCGAGATCAGCGTGCCATCCTCCGCCGGCAGGCGCAGCAGCGCCTCGAACCCGACGAGCTTGTAGCTGGCCGCCGCTTCGAACACGGGCTGGTAATGCAGCGCGAAGCGCTCATGGGTAACGGCATCGCGCAACGTCCGCTCCAGTTCGATGCGGGTCTGCTGCGCGGCGTCCATTTCCGGACAAAACAGTCGCACGCAATTGCGGCCATCAGCCTTGGCCTGGTAAAGCGCCAGATCGGCGCGCTTCAGTAGCAGCTCGGAAGTAGAGCCATCCTCCGGCGCCACCGCGATGCCGATGCTGGTGGTTGCGACCAGCTCATTTCCCTTGAATTTTATCGGGCTGCGCAGCGCCGATGCAAGCCGAACCCCAAGCTCCTCCGCCTGCTCCCTGCTGCGGACCTCGGCCTGGATGACGACGAATTCATCGCCGCCGAGACGTCCCACGGTGTCTTCGGCCCGCGTCTCGGCGCGCAGACGTTCGGCAATGGTCTGAAGCAGGAAATCGCCCCCGTCATGCCCAAGGCAGTCATTGACCTCCTTGAAGCGATCGATATCGATGAAGTGCACGGCAATGCCCCTACCATGCGCAGGAGAAACCGTGAGCGCATGTTCCAGCTTTTCCATGAGGCGGGCCCGATTGGCCAGGCCCGTCAGGGCATCGTGATGCGCAAGGAAGCGGATATGCCGATCGGCCTGCTGCTTTTCCCTGGTTCGCCGCAGCCAGGCGATCATCGGAATCAGAAACGACACGCCCGTGGTCAAACAGAGAAAAATCGCGGCGAACAAAAAGGTCTTGTAGAAATTATCGCGCTGCTCGGTCTGGTCGATATAGGCCGCGACAATGGCGATGGGGCGGTGATCGACGATGACGGGCACATAGGCCGTCGCGAAGAATGCCGGCTGCTGTTGCGACGGGCTTCCCTCCTTGGCATCGACAACCGGCTGGCCAGACTGGACCGATCTGGCCGCATCCGCGCTGAAGTCCGACAAGTCGAAGAGGTCGACCTTGCCGTGATCCGACACCAGCTGCGAATAACCGTTGGGGTTGAAGATCACATAACGAAATACATGGCCCGAGTTTCCGGTCGCTTTGAAAAAGGCCATGCTCGCGGAGGACGGCTGCTGACCTGCGGCGATCTGGTCAAGATCGGTTACGCTCGCTGCCAGGTACTGCGCCCAGTCACGCGCCGCTGAGGTCGCATTCTGGTACAATAGGCGGTCTGTCGTGATCTTGACAGCCGCCCACGTGCTGCACACGAGTACCCCGAGCAACACGAGAGAGACGCCAATGGTCCGGCGAACCGACATTTTGCCGCGCTAGGCTGCCTCCATTTTATTGGCTCGCGCGCAACTTCGCGATCTCCGTCTGGACGATCTCGAGCTGCTTCCGGTTGTTCGGGCTCGTTGCGGCCCATTCGTCGGCGAAGGATTTGAAGGCCGTTTTCGCGATGTCCAGATCGGCCGGCGAGGGATGGACGATCTTTCGCTTGGGATTGGCCGCCAGCTGCTCCATGACCTGGCTGTCGACGGCGTCATAGGCTTTCAGGAAGCTCGTCAATGGCCATTGGCCGCTGTGCTTGCGGATGATGTCCTTGGCCTGCTCGGGAAGATCGTCGAATTTCTTGCGGTTCATCACCAGCGCAAGGGAAGCGACGTCGATATTGAGCAAATAGTGATAGCTGGTCACGCGCCCGACGCCGAATTCGAACAACATCGCCGGCGGCAAGACCGCGCCGTCGATGGTGCCGTCGCTGATTGCTTCCGAAACCAGGTTCACCGGAATTGTGACCGGGCGCATCCCAAGCATTTGCAGCGCGGCCCCCGAGGTCATGTTGCTGACCCGTACGCTCATGCCCTTCAAGTCGGCAATCGAGGCGATCGGCCGGCGCGAGTGAATGCTTTCCAGCGGAGACGAGAAGGCGCCGACGACATAGAAGTCCTCGTATCCCTTCAGGGTTCCGGCTGCGATCAACCGAGTGAAAGTCAGGCTTCCTTCGCGGGTGTCCTGGAACAGGCCCGGCAGTTCGAGTACGGAATTGTCGGAAAAGCGCTGCGGACTATAGCCGGGAAATATGAACGCCATGTCGGCCACGCCGTCCGCGACCATTTGCGGCTGCAGGCTTGCGTCCTTGCCCAAAGCGCCGCTGAAATAAACCTCGATCTCGAGCAATCCCTTGGCTTCGGCGTTGACCGCGTCAACAAAAGGCTTCACGCCCCCCAGATAGATCAGCGACCGGTCCGAACTGACCAGGGACAACTTCAACTTGATCGGTTCCGCCGACACCAGGGACGGCAGCAGCAGCACCATCGCCAGCAACACACAACGAACCAGGCATTTGATCACGATCTTGTTCCTCTTTTTCCTCGGCGGAGCGGCACGGCTGTGTCGCAAATGGTGACAGGCGACGGTGCCTGATCCGAAATTTCTGTAGCGGCGCCGGGCTATCCCCACTTCATCGGCGCTCAATCCGTCTGCGCGCGCGGGCCTTGGGGGTGAGATCAGGCCCAATCAACGATTATCCGTCGCGGCAGCAAGCACGATCGAGAGACACGGCTTGGCGCGCGGGCATCGGCTGGCGCACAATCCTCCTCGAAGGCTCGACGGTAACCCTGCCCTGCTATTCAACAGTTAAGGACGGGGCCCGTAGAATCACTGGCGCCGACATCAAGCGGCCGCGGGCGCCACAGCCGTACTCGGCCCCGCGGGTCCGAGCCTGATCGTTGGGCAGGTCTTTCGTGCGATGTTAACGCTGAGGCGCAAGAAACTGAGGCGCCTGTCCAGGCGACTTAGTTGAATTTTGCCCGATGTCGTTGCGCGCGAACGCCTCTCCGGGTCAAAAATCGCGTGCGCGCAAAATCTGATTTCCGAGCGGATTTAAGCTGATTTGGGTTGTCCAGATGTCTCACGAAAAATATTTCTCTTTCTGAAAATCGGACCTTATGTATTGCTGCCGCCGTCCCGCCTCCACAAGAGGGGCGCTTCGCGGTCGTCACGGACGTTGGAAGCGGGATGCGGTGGACGCTTTGGCTGTGCGTTGACGAACGCAGCTCGAAGCGGACGGCGAAGGCGTGTGGTCCTGGCGCCCCGACGCTGGCGCTAAGGTCGCGGGATTATCCCGCGAATGACGGGGGCAAAAGAGCCCGGTCCCCGAGGAGAGCCGCGGTAGACCGTAAAACCATCGCGCAGGGAATGCCGGCTGATGCGGCGTACCTGTGGTTGCTAACGCGTGTGCTTTTTGCTGCACACGCGGCCGCGGGTGCAACGCGCTCCCGGCATTCCCTGCGCCCTCTTCTAATCGGAGGGACAACGTCTTCGCAAAGCTCGGGCGTCTCGCGCCGCGAGAATGCGGAGGTTTGTCCATGACGGCCCGCCCGGGGTCGACCGCCTCGTTCATTCAGACTATGGAAGATCGAGTTCGCTGCTACTTAGAGCATGATCCGGAAAAGTGGGTTACCGGTTTTCCGAAAAGATCATGCTCAACTAAGCTAGAGGCCTCCTCGTTTCGTCCCAGCGTGATGCCCTGCGGCCCCATGACCCTTTCCAACCAAATCGAGCGCGCAGGAACGGCCGCAACAAGGTCGCGCCTTCCTATCGTCGACGAACTGATCGAGACGCTGCGGCTCGCCGCGCCGATGGCGCTGACGCAGCTTGGGCAGATCGCGATGATGACGACCGACCTCGCCTTCATCGGCCGGCTCGGCGGCGATGCCGTCGCAGCCGCGGCACTGGCGGGCACGGTCTATTTCGTCAGCATCACCTTCGGGTTGGGGCTGACGTCCGCGGTAGCGCCGCTGGCGGCCGAGGCCTTCGGCGCCGATCAGGTGCACCTGGTGCGGCGATCGCTGCGCAGCGGCCTGTGGGCGTCGCTTCTGATCGCGCTGCCGATCATGGCGTTTCCGCTGCGCGGCGAGCAGATCCTGCTCAACCTCGGCCAGGCGCCGGTGCCCGCGCATCTCGCACAACAATATCTGTTCGGGCTGGTCTGGGGCACAGCGCCGGCGCTGTGG
>CAVZQX010000007.1:0-22827 GCA_963777475.1 uncultured Alphaproteobacteria bacterium | reverse complement strand
GACCGGAATCCGATCGAGATTGGCGCGGATCTTCTCATGAACTCGCAGGATCGCATCGTCGGACTTGGTGCCGACCAGAAAACGCGCAGTGACCATGACGCGATCGTCTTCGGTCTGGCTGTAGACATGCTCGACGCCGTCGATGCCCTTGACGATGGCCTCCAGTGGCTTGGTGACGAGCTCGACCGCATCAGGTCCGCGCAATCCGTCGGCGTTGACCCGGATGTCGACCATGGGAACGCTGATCTGGGGTTCTTCCTCGCGCGGGATGACGACGACGGCGATCAGGCCGACGATCAGCGAGGCGAGCAGGAACAGTGGCGTCAAGGGCGAACCAATGGTCGCCCGGGTGAGCCGCCCGGACAGGCCGAGATTCATGGCCGCACCAGCTGGTCGCCAGGGTGAAGGCCGGAGAGGATTTCAAGGCCGTTGGGAAGATCGGGAGATGGCAGTTCGCGGCCGCGCTGCACCGGCGCATCGATGGTCTGGTCGCCTTGACGAAGGTGGACGTAGTCGATCCCGAAACGGGTCGTCACGTAAGTCGCGGGAATGACGAACGCCGTCCGCTGACCGCCGGACACCCAGACCCTGAGGCGGTTGCCGACGAAATATTCCCCGAGCCCCTCGACGGTGGCGTCGGCAATAACGCGGCCGTCTTCGATCTGCGGATAGACCAGATCGATCACGCCAAATCTCGCGGCTTCGTCGCCGACCTCGGCGCCGTCGATACGGACCTTGTCCCCGGCTTTCAGAAAGCGGGCATGGCGTTCCGGCACCCTGAGCCGCAACTTGAAATCCTGCTGCGCGATCGTCGCGACCGGATCGCCGGGCAGCACGACGGAACCGACCGTCACCAGCCTTTTCAAGACACGTCCACCGGCGGGGGCCAGCACCTGCCCTTCGTTGAACTGCTGCTGGATGACCGCGCGTTCGGCAGTCCTTGCGCGCAGCCCGTTTTCGGCGACGTTGAGCGCCGTGCGGGCTTCGTCGAGCTTGACGCGCGGAAGGATGCCGCGATCCACCAATCCCTGGGTTCGGTCGAAATCGATCTGCGCCTGGTCTGCCTGCGCCTTCAGGGCCTCGATCTGCGCATCCAGCGACTTCATCTGCAGGGCCAGCTTCTCGTCACCGATGGCCGCGATTGCCTGGCCGCTCGTGACCGGATCGCCTTCCCTGACATTGAGCTGGACGATGATGCCGCCGATGCGCCCGCGCGCCGGCACCACGCTGATGCTCTCGACGGTGGCAAACACGGCCTTCTCGTCCGCGACCGACTTCGCTTGAACCGTCAGCGTTTCCGCGCGGACCAACGACGCACTTGCGATGAACGCCGCCAAGGCCGCTATCGCCTGTAATCCGCGCAGATGTTTGCTCACGATCACGAATAGCCACCCAATTTCGAGTCTATTTTGCCGACGTTTCCAGCGCAGTGATTGACTTGCCTCAAGGCACCGCCGCTCGCTTTCGCGCAACTTGCTTGTGTTTTTGCGCGGTCTTGCCCTGGGCCGGGGTGCAATACACGCGATAAAGTGCTGCCAGAATCTCGCGCGCGGGCGCGCTGGCGATCGAATAGTAGATCGTCTGGGCGTCGCGCCGGGCGGATACCAGGCCATCCTTGCGAAGGAGCGCGAGATGCTGGGATACCGTGGAGTTGCGCAGACCGAGGAATTGGGCAAGGTCTCCGACCGAGCGCTCGCCGTCGACCAGTTGACAGATAATGAGCAGCCGGTGGCGATTGGCCAGCGCCTTCAAGAGATCGCTTGCGGAGTCGGCAGCGGCTTCCATGACATCGATATCAATCTTCATACTTGCGTATATACGATAATTAGAATATATAGTCAATAACGGAAGGCCAAACGAGCCATGGTTCAACTGGCGCGGCCGCATTTCGGGAACGGGCAAACGGAGGAGTCATGGCGGAAGTCGTTGTTGTCGGAGCGGGTCTCAGCGGAACGCTGATGGCGTACGAACTATTGCCGAAGTTGAGGAAGGAGGACCGCCTCACGGTGATTTCGAATGGCGCGGTCTATCACTTTGTGCCCTCCAACCCCTGGGTGGCAATCGGCTGGCGGAAGCGAAGCGAGATCGAGATCGACCTCGCCGACATCATGAAACGCAAGGGCATTCGGCTTTTGACACAGGGCGCGAAGCGCGTGGAGCCCGCGGAAAACCGGATCGAGCTCACCGACGGCACCTCGATCGGCTACGATTATCTGGTGGTGGCTACCGGACCGGAACTCGCATTCGACGAGATCCCCGGCCTCGGGCCGGACGGCCATACGCAATCGATCTGCCACGTCGATCATGCCTCGCACGCCAAGGAAGCGTTCGAGAAGCTTGCCGCCGATCCGGGGCCGGTGGTGATCGGCGCGGTCCAGGGCGCATCCTGCTTCGGCCCGGCCTACGAGTTCCTGTTCATCCTGGAGACCGAGCTGCGCCGCCGCAAGCTTCGTGATCGCGTTCCCATGACCTTCGTTACCTCGGAGCCCTATATCGGGCATCTCGGCCTCGACGGCGTCGGCGACACCAAGGGCCTGCTCGAAAGCGAGATGCGCGAGAAGCACATCAAATGGATCACCAACGCCCGGGTCAAAGGCGTTGAGCCGGGCAAGATGGAAGTCGAGGAGCTCTCCGACGACGGCTCGGTCAGGAAAATTCACGAGCTGCCCTTCGCCTATTCGATGATGCTGCCGGCGTTTCGCGGCGTCGGCGCCGTACGCGGCATCGAGAAACTCACCAATCCCCGCGGCTTCGTCATCGTCGACAAGCATCAACGCAATCCGTCGTTTCCGAACGTATTTGGCATCGGCGTGTGCGTGGCGATCGCCCCGGTCGGCGCCACCCCGGTTCCGGTGGGCGTGCCGAAAACCGGCTTCATGATCGAGTCGATGGTGACCGCTACCGCGAGGAACATCGGCTCTCTGCTTAGGGGCAAGCCGGTAACGGCGCAGCCGACCTGGAATGCGATCTGCCTCGCGGACTTCGGCGATTCCGGCGTCGCTTTCCTGGCGCAGCCGCAAATCCCTCCCCGCAACGTCAATTGGTCCTCAAAGGGCGAATGGGTGCACTACGCCAAGGTGGCGTTCGAAAAATATTTCCTGCGCAAGATCCGGCGCGGCGAGAGCGAGCCGTTCTATGAGCGCTTTTTGCTCGACCAGCTCAACATTGCGAAGGTGAAAGAAGTGAGGACCGGTACGTGAGCGAGAGCCCGCAGGTCGTGTGCGGCAATTGCGGGAAGATCAACCGGCTGCCGGCCGAGCGCGCGCCGGCTGCGGCTCGCTGCGGCTCCTGTCACCAGCCGATATTCAGCGGCCATCCGGTCGAGGTCGACGAGCAGGGTTTCGGCCGTCACGTGGCGCACAACGATATCCCCGTGCTCGTCGACGTCTGGGCGCCATGGTGCGGTCCTTGCCGCGCGATGGCGCCGATGTTCGAACGCGCCGCGGCCGAGCTCGAGCCGAGGGTTCGCCTGCTCAAGCTCAATGCCGACAGCGCGCCCGGCGTGTCATCGCGCTTCTCGATTACCGGCATTCCGACGCTGCTCCTGATGCGGGGCGGCCGGGAAATTTCGCGCAAGTCCGGGGCGATGGACGCTGGAAGTATTGTCGCATGGACGCTCGACGGGCTCGCCCGGACATGACGTCCATCAGAACCATGAGGAGCATGTCATGAATGTCGATAAGGCCGTTCTGACCTTTGCAGGATTTGTCGTCCTGCTCGGATTAGCGCTGGGCTATTGGGTCAACCCCTACTGGTATCTGTTGACGGCATTTGCCGGGCTCAACATGATCCAGGCGTCGTTTACCGGATTTTGCCCCGCCGCGATCGTGTTCAAGAAGCTCGGCCTGCGAAGCGGCAATGCGTTCTCCTAGAGCCGGACGCGCTGCGGACGGTCAATGAGACGTTAACGCTACCGTTCAAATTGCGCGGCCGGACCAACCGTATTTTCCGGAGTTTCCGCTAGTCTTGCGCGCGCGCTGACGCTTCATGCGCGAACCGGGAAGACGGGGACGTGGTCGAGATTGCGGATTTGGCGGATGTCGGGCGCGCATCGAGGAAAGATGCCGCGGCGACGCGCCCGCATCCCGAGGTCACCTCGCCCGGCGGCGCTCCGCTGGTGCCGCTGACCGCGATTGCTGCCGAACAATGGCGCGCGCTCGGCCATCGCACGATCGAGCCGAACGGTTATTACCTCGCCGATTGGGAATTGGCGGTGAACGCGAGTGCCCCCGGCCGCACCGGCGCCGCCGCGCTCGGCGCCTTCAGCGATAACCCGTCTGCGCCAATGATCGGCCTGCTGCCGGTCGTTCCGATCTGGCATGCCTACAGGGTTCCGCTGCCCGCTTTGGTGAGCGCCCACCCTTACGGAACGCTTTGCACGCCGCTGCTGGACCGCGACATGGCGGACGACGCGGCAGGCCGCCTGATGCAGGCGGCGCGGGAGGCCGGCGCGCATGCGCTGATCCTGCGCGAGGTCTCGCTGCATGGCCCAGCGATCAAAGCTTTCACGGAAATCCTGCGGCGCGAGGGCCTGCGGCCGCGCGTGCTGCAATCGCATCTGCGCGCCCGCCTCGATGCAACCCGCGACGCCGACCAATTGCTGCGCGATGGGCTCGGCGCGAAGAAGCTGAAGGAATTGCGCCGCCAGCGCCACCGGCTCGCCGAGCTTGGCACCGTTCGCTTCGAGGTCGCGCGCTCGCCGCAGCAGGTCGTGATCGCGATCGAGACATTCCTGCAGCTCGAAGCCAGCGGCTGGAAGGGCGAACGCGGCACCGCGTTGCTTAAGGTCGACGGCGACGCTGCGTTCATCCGCCGCGCGACCAAGGCGCTCGCCGAAGCCGGCCAATGCGAGATCGTGACGTTGCGCGCGGGCGAAACGGCGGTCGCGGCGGGTATCGTGCTGCGGCACCAAAATCGCGCCTTCTTCTTCAAGCTCGGGATCGACGAGCGTTTTGCCAAATATTCGCCGGGCGTCCAGCTCACGCTCGATCTGACCCGGCACCTCTGCGCCGATCCCGAGATCGCGTCAGCCGACTCGACCGCAAGCCCCGACCACCCCATGATCAATCCGGTCTGGCGCGGACGCCTCGCGATCGGCGACGTGCTGATCCCGCTGCGGCGTAACGATCCGGTGGTGCCGCTGATCCAGGCGGCGCTGATCTTGCGGCAATTCGCGCGCGACATGGCGCGCCGCGCGGTTCATTTCATCCGCGGTCGATAGTCCGACAACCTTCAATCGCTTCATGCAGATTTCGCATGAGTTCGTCCATGGTGTCGCCTTGGGTGGCGCAGCCTGGAATAGCAGGGGCTTCGGCCCAAAAGCCTCCCTCGTCAGCGTCATGCACCACGATCTTGATCTTCATTCTCGATCTCCGAGGCCGATATGGTCGCGGGAACCCACAAAATTCAAGTCTACTCCGCCGCCTGCGCATTGATCTCCGCCGACACCTGCCGGATGGCGCGGGCAAGCTGCTCGGCCGGCTGCGCGCCCGACACCGCGTACTTCTGCGCGAACACGAAGGTCGGCACGCCGGAAATTCCCTTGTCGGACGCTTCCTGCGCCTGACCCGAGATCAGGGCGACATCCTCGTCGGTCGCAAGGCGCTTGCGCACGTCGTCGGCGTCGAGGCCGACATCGGCGGCCGCCTGAACCAGAACATCGACGTCGGTGAGATCGCCGCCATCGCGAAAGTACAGTTCCATCAGCCGCTGCTTCATCTCGGCGGCCTTGCCTTGCGCTTCCGCCCAGTGGATCAGGCGATGGCAATCGATGGTGTTGGGCTGGCGCTTGACCAGATCGGGCCGGTAGGTCAGTCCCTCTTCGCCCGCGGCCGCGACCACGCGCCCGGCGATGCCCTTGTAGGCCTCGACCGAGCCGAATTTCGCGGTGAGATATTCCTCGCGGCCGATGCCCTCGCGCGGCACCCAGGAATTGAGGAAGAACGGCCGCCAATGAACCTCCACCGGGACATCAGGCACCAGAGCCAGCGCGTCCTCGATCCTCTTCTTGCCGATATAGCACCACGGACACACCACGTCGGAGACGATATCGATCTTGAGCGGTTTGAGCGTGCTCATGGGACGGACCTCTTGAAGTGGGTTCCTTTCGGAAAATAAGCCGAACGGCGCGCGAAGCAAGTGGACTCATCCCCGCTCAAATATCACCTCCGCGGTTATTGCGAGAAAGGGGTTCCGCTTCATAGAAGGACTGCAAGGATGAACTGGAGCCCCGCGATGACCGCCGTCTTCACCCCGGAAGGCCCGCTATTTCGCGCCACCGAACTTGCCGGCGGCCCTTGGTCGCCGGACATGCTGCAGGGTAGCGCCACCACGGCACTGATGGCGCGCGAGGTCGAGCGGCTGGCGGTCGCGGCCGGATTTGCGGTGCGGCGCCTCACCTTCGATCTGTGGCGACCAGCCGGTCTCAGCGCCTTCGCGCTTATGACCGAGATGCTGCGCGACGGCCGCAAAGCCAAGACCATTCAGGTGCACCTGGTGGACGGCGAAGCCGAGGTCGGCCGCTGCACGGCGCTTCTGACGGCGCAGGGCGGCGAATCTCCCGCCGATCCGTTCGCGCAGGTATCCGCAGGCGACGCCGGGCCCGAGGCAGGCCACGCACCGCCAGCCTTCGCGCAGAAATGGAGCCGCTATTTCCAGAACGTGTCGGTACGGCTGATCGAGGGCGCGCTGGAAAAGCCGGGACCGGCGGCGGCGTGGATGCGCCTCGACATGCCGCTCGTCGAAGGCGAGGCGAACACGCCGCTGCTGCAGGCCGTACAGGCGGCAGATTTTGCCAGCGGCGTCGCGCAGATCGTCGACATGCGGCAATGGACCTTCATCAACCCCGAGATCAGCCTGTATTTCTTCCGCCCGCCCGACGGCGAATGGATCCTGGTCCGCTCGCGCACCCGCGTCGGCGAGCGCGGCGCGGGACTGACCATGGCGACCCTGAGCGACCGGCGGGGACCGTTTGCCGAAGTCTTGCAGGCGATGATGTTCGAGAAGCGCGAAGCGGCACAGGCTCAGGCGTCCTAAGCCGCCAGCGCCGTCAAGGCGGCTTCGGACGCGGCATCCGCCGGCATGAACATTTCCACGCGCAGCTCCTGCAGCGTGACATCCTGCGGCGTGCCGAGCGTCAGCACCGCGCCGATCAGGTCGATCGTGAGATCACCCTTGCGCAGCCTCACTTCGCAGAGCGGACCCGGCGTGTTGCTTTCGTCGAGCTCGGGAGCTGCCACCTCAGGCAGCTTCAACAGCTCCCGCCAGGTCGACTGCAGCGCCAGATCGAGTGGTGCTGCCATCGCCTCATGGCGGGCGCGAACCATCAGCGCCGCGGCTAGGCTCGTCCAGTTCTCGACGAACGGGCGCAGCTCGTCGGGGGCGAGAAACATACGCATGTGGTTGAGCGGACGCCGGATCCGCTCTGCGCCGAGCAGATGCGTCATTAGCCGCGCCGCCGCACGATTGGTTTCGATCACGTCCCAGCGCCGGTTGGTGACGATGGCGGGATAGGGCTCGTGACGGCGCAGCAACAGGTCGATGGCGCCCCTCGCCTCGGCGAGCTCGGGCGCGGACAATTTTCGCTCGCCATATTGCCGGGCAAAGCCGCCGGCTTCGAGCAGCGCATTGCGGTCGCGCAGCGACAGGCCGAGCGCTGCCGCCAACTGCAGCAATATCTCGCGGCTGCCGACTGATCTTCCGGTTTCGACGTAGCTCAGATGTTTGATCGAGATGCCGGCCTCGAATGCCAGATCGGCCTGGCTCATCGCGCGACGTCCGCGCCAGCCGCGCAGGAGATCGCCGACGGGATTGGGCCGCAGTTTGGCCACTTGCGCGGAGCGTGAATCCATAGGAGAGGCCCCCTCAGCTATCGGCTGCAAGCTCGGTTTGCGCCATAACGCGCAGCGCAGGCAAAAACTCGTGCACGGTGCCCCACACCAGGCGGTGGGCTACATCCTCATAATCGTGTCGGTAGATGTTTCCAGAGCCGGACACCTGGCGCCAGGGGATGTCGGGATGCCGCGCCTTCATTTCGGGAGACAGGCGCCGCGAGGCTTCCGAGATGATCTCGAGGCAACGCGTGATGGCGTAAAACGTCCGCATATCGGCTAGGAAGCCCTCGTAGTCGAACCCCTGGGCAAAGGAATTTGCAAGATCGATGTTGAAGAGAATATCCGACAGGCTGTCGCGCTCGGTTTCAGAAAGCATAGATCGCGTCGGCCGCAGCTTTGGGTCGCAGACGCGGTTTCAGACTTTCGCGGCTGACCACATCGACCGGACGGTCGAACATGTCGGCGATAAAATCTTTCACGCCGGCATAGTCGAAAATGGTCACGACGATTGCGGGATCGAGATCGACCAAGATGTCGATATCGCTGTCGGGGCGGTCATCACCGCGCGCGACGGACCCGAACAGGGCGGCATGCGCGACGCCTTGCGCTCGCAAGTCAGCCTCGCGCTCTTTCAGTTTTTCGATGATCTCGTCGCGTGTCATTGGCGACATTGTACGGCAAAAGGAGTAAAAAATCATACTCTTTGCCCGTCGTTCACTCACAAAATAAGCACTTAAGTGGCCAAATTTGCCGCCATTGCCCGCATCCGCTGGCGGTCAAATCGTCCGCAGGAAAGAACGTCTCGAGCGCCAGTTCCGACAGCGTGATGTCGACCGGCGTGCCGAATACCATCGTGGTCGAGAAGAAACTCAGCACCTCGCCATTGTGGCGCAGCTTCAACGGGATCGCGACATGGTTGTCGGGCGGCAGCGGGCCGCTGCGGGCCGGTATGGGATAGGCCTTGAGGTCGTTATAGAGCTTGATCAATTCCGGATCGGCGGTCGCCTCGCACTGGCGATGCAGCCGCTCCAACAGATGGCCGCACCACTCGGCGAGATTGACGGTGCGGGAAGCCAGCGCTTCCGGATGAAAGGCAAGCCGCAGAATGTTGAAGGGCTGCCCGAGCAGACGCTCCGGGATGCCCTCCAGCAGCGGGGCCACCATGCGGTTGGCCGTCACCAGATTCCAGTGGCGGTCATAGGCCAGCGCCGGGTTGGGTTCATGGGCTTTCAGCACAAGGTCGATGGCCTGGCGCGCCGATTTCAGCATGGGGTCATCCAGCGAGCGTTGCGGAAAGGCCGGCGCGAAGCCGGCGGCGACCAGAAGCACGTTGCGCTCGCGCAGCGGCACGTCCGAGCCGCTCCGCGAGCTTCAGCACCATCTCGCGCGAGGGCGCGGCTCGGCCGGTTTCCACGAAGCTCAGGTGACGCGCGGAAATCTCGGCGTCGACGGCGAGATCGAGCTGGCTCAGATGGCGCCGCTGCCGCCATTCGCGCAGATGATCGCCGACATGAAGGGGCTGGGTTGGTTCGGCTCTCGCCGTGGAAGCATGTGCGTTCATGGTCGAAAAGGTAGCACGCGAATTTCACGCCTTCCATTACCTGCGACGTAATCGAATTGCATCGCGGGACGGATCATCTTCGAGGCTTAAGGAGATGACCATGATTGCGCTGTTCTTGTTCCGATCCCTCACCGCCGGCCTGGTGCCCTGGTTGCTCAAGCTCGCTATCCGGGTCCTGGCGCGCAGCCTCAGCCTGCCCGAGCCGCTGCTGCATTCGACCGGCGTATTCGTGTTCGCCCAGCTGCAGGCGGTCGAAAACAGCGTCGGCAGGACGTTGTGCCCGTTCCGCCTCGCGCGCCGGCTGCTCGCTTGGTGCCGTCAGGCCGGCTAGTTCGAAACCCCCAACAGGAGAACCACCATGATCAGTTCATCCCAGTTCCTGCGCCGTGCCCTCCTCGCCGATGCCATCTTCAGCGGCGCCGGCGCGCTGGCGATGGCGCCAGCTGCTTCGATGCTCGCCGCGCGGCTCGATCTGCCGGAGGCGTTGTTGCGCGAGACCGGCCTGTTCCTGATTGCCTACACGGCGCTTGTCGCTTGGCTTGGCACGCGCGCTTCCGCGCCGAAACTGCTGGTCGCCATCGTGATCGCCGGCAACGCGGCGTGGACTATCGCCAGCATCGCCCTGTTGTTTTCAGGTGCGGTGAGCCCGAACCTTCTCGGCGAGCTCTTTGTCGTCGCCCAGGCGATTGCGACCGGCGTCCTTGCCGAGCTGCAATATATCGGTCTGCGCCGAAGCCGCAGCGCGGTCGCGGCCCAAGCTGCTCCTGCCCGGCCGTATTGATCACCTGCCGTCGCGAAAGCCCAAAGCTTCGCGGCGGTCGAGTTGTTTGTCCTTAGCTCAGCATCAACGCGGCGATCATGCCGACCAGTGTGAGCGCGAGTTCGGCCACCAGCATCGGCACCAGGCTGTGGCCGGAATAAGGATCGGCCTGCTCGTTGTCGGTCTTGACGGGCATCCTGTGCATCATTGGATCGCTCCTGCTTCGCTGCGCCAAAATCTCTCTCCGCTTCCGAGCAGGACGCCCCGCCCGCCCGCGATGCCGAGTTCGAGGCTCGCGGCAATGCGCCGGGCGCGTTCGACAAAGTGCGCTGCGGCTTCCGGCGAACAGATTTCCCTGGCCGTCTCCGCGAACAGGGCGAGCCATCGGTCGAAATGCGCGGCATCGACGGGCAGCGGCAGGTGCTTGACCATAGGGGTGCCGTGATAACGGCCCGTCATCAGCGCCACCGACGACCAGAAGGCGCACATCTGCGCCAGATGCGGCTCCCAATCCCGAATTCGAGATTCAAAGATCGGCGCCAGCAACGCGTCGGTTCGGACCTTGGCGTAGAAAGCGCGCACCAGCCGTTCGATCATCGCCTCGGTGATGCCGGTCTTTTCCGCGATGTCGGCCGTGAGCTGCGCGCGACGTTCCGCCCCTGTCACGATGGGCCTCCTTAAATAGGTATTTCAAATACCTATTTAGAGCGCTATAGAATATTTGCAAAGGCTTATTTTCGGGGTCTCTCATGCGTCTGACGTCGTTCACGGATTTTGCGCTGCGCGCCTTGATGCGGCTGGCCGGCGAGCCCACACGTTCGTTCGCGACCAACGAAATCGCGGCCGAGTTCCGCATTTCCCGCAATCATCTGGCCAAAGTGGTGCGCGACCTCGCCGATGGCGGATTCATCTCGACCCAACGCGGCGCGGGCGGCGGCTTCAGCTTGGCACGGCCACCGCAGTCGATCACGATCGGCGAGGTCGTGCGTGCGCTCGAGGCGCGGCATGCGCTGGTCGAATGCTTTCGCGATGATGGCGGCAGTTGCGTGCTGACGCCGCGCTGCCGTCTCAAAACGCGGTTGGCGGCGGCGCGCGAAGCCTTCATGCGCGAGCTCGACACGACCACGCTCGCCGAATGCGCCTATCCCGCGAGATCCAAAACAAGCCCGGTGCGAGGAACGGCATGAAACCAGTTGAATTTTACGACGGCGCCGTCCAGATCGACGGGGCTGTGGTCGCCGACGGCCTCGGTATCACGCTGCCGTTGTTGCGCAAGCAGATGCAAGCGGGCAAAATCACGAGCCTTGCCGAGCGAGGCATCGATGTGGACCGCGGCAGGCATCGCCTGACATTCTTCTCCGAGCATCGGCGATTTCGCCTTGTGGTCGACGACGACGGGGCGATCATTCAACGCTCGTCGCTCGACTTCGGGAATTTGCCGCTTCCGAACTCGGTGCGCAAGCCTGCTGGATGAATGATACGCCAGCGCCAAACCGCGCCGACGGCGTCGCCTGGACCACGCTTGCATTCGTGAAGAGAGTGCCGCTCAAACCGCGGCGACGAAGTCGTGCCCGTTGGCGAGCTTGCCGTTACCGCGCTTCGACCTCCCGTTCGGCTTGTTCTTCTGCTTTGCTTTGGCCTGCACGAGCTTTTCGGCTTTGCGTTGCGCCCGCCGCTCGGCTTTCTGCTTCAGCCGCAACCGCTCGGCGCGCGCCTCGGCACGCTTCTTCTTCCGCTTCTTCTCGCAGGCCGCGCATTTGCAGCCGATCGGCTTCAGATAGGCCTTGAAGTAGTCGGTGCCGTAATCGTAATTGATCTCCTCGCCCGGCTCGATGTTCTTGATGGCGCGGATGAAGACCTTGCGCTTGCGGGGTTTGACGTCGGATTCGGCGTTCGGCTTGCAGGCGTGATTGATGTAGCGGGCGACGTTCTTGCGCACGGAGCCATCGATGGTCCAGCGGCCGTTGAGCTCGAACAGATATTTGTTCTCGACCGCGTCATCCTTCTTCTTCCGGGAATCCAAGAGCGGCCCGAAATAACGGACGATCTTGGTGCCCTTCTTGATCGGTTTGGTGGCGAACAGGCCAAGCCCGGTGCGGGAACGGCCGACGCGATAGGGTTTATTCGGCGAAATGGCAGGCATGAGGGATCTTGAGGGACTGACGCATAAACGAGCGCTTCGAACGGCCAAGGCGCTTCGATTTCGCTTTTCTAGAACAATTCCGGGGAAATGTCAGGCTTAAGGCGCACGGTTCGTGAACCTTCCCCAGATTGTGCGCGTCCGACACATCGCGCGCGGCTTCAAACGTGGCAAGCACGAGGTGAAGGTGATCGGTGCCAGGGGCCTGCAACCGAGATCGGGCAGCACTTGGACGGCAGCCCAGTTCACCGCAATTTCAGTTTTCCCTGGTCTTCTTCCCTTGATTCCTCCCCAGATTCCGCGAAAAAAGGACCAAGTTCCGGACCACATTGGTGGAATGAAAAAAACCCTTCACAGTTCACCTATCGCCGCCCGGCTTGCCCTGGCCTTGACCACGTCCGTCGTTGCGACGTTTGCTTCGCAGGCCGCCACTCAACCGATCGCTGTCAGCGCCTATAGCTCCATGTTGGCCCAGAATTGCTGGATCGATGGTCCCGGCCGGGTCGAGGACAGTCCAGTGCGGGTCTGTCGCGGCAAATCGGCGTTAGTGGTCCTCGTCAGCAAGGACAATCATCGCGAAACCGTCTCGGTGGGCCGCAATCGCGACGAAGCGGCGAAAGAGCCGGCCGCGCAAACCTTCTTCGGCCCGTTCAACTCGGCGCTTCCGTCGATCGAATGGCGGATCGCGGGCAACAATCCGTTTGCCATGATCCAGCGCTGGCGGATCGCCGACACGGTCGATCAGACCATCGGCGCCGCCGGCGATCCGGGCGTCAAGCCCTTGCTGGTCGTGTCCCGGCTGCCGCCGGGCGCGGTCTGTCCCGTCGCCTATGTCGATGCGGCGGCCAACCCGAACGCGGACGAACTGGCGCGCCAGGCCGCTGACCAGTTCGCGCGCGATTTCAAATGCGGCTCCGACCAGGCCAAGGTGCTCGGCACGCCCGGCCGCGCCGCGGAGCTGGCCAAGTAGCGGTAGTTACACGTCGTATAGTTACGAGCCTGGCGGCTTGACGACGGTGGCTTTCAGCATCGCTTCCAGGAGGATTTCCGCGTCGGTCCCCTTGGGCGAGCGCTCCAGGATGTCCGAAAGCCGGTCATCGAGCAGCAGCATGGTAAAGCCGTGGACCAGCGACCAGGCGCGCGCGATCGCCGCCGCCTGATCGAGGGTCAATACGTCCTTGGCAATCTCCTCGCGCCGATTGGCGCCGATCGCGCCCGCAAGCCCCGCAAACGAGGTTTCCGCGGCCTCGTGCAGCGAGGGCCGCGAATAGTCGAGCCGTTCGGTACGGAACATCAGCCCGTACATGCCGGGATGGGCCTGCGCATAGGCGACATAGGCTTTGGCGCGCGCCATCGCCCGCTCCATCATCGCGGCATCCGGCGCACAGGCTGCCGCCATCGCCGCGTTGAACTGGCGGAAACCGATCGCGGCGAGCTCGCTGACAAGCCCGGTGAGGTCGCCGAAATGATGGGTGGGCGCGGCATGCGATACACCGGCCTCGCGCGCCACCGCCCGAAGCGTGAGCCCGGGTAGCCCTTCGCGCTCCAGCACCCGTTCGGCCGCCTCCAACAGCGCATCGCGCAACGCGCCGTGATGATAGCTCGAACTGGCCGCCTGCTTTGCGCGTCGGCCCCGGGCGGGCCGCGCAGCCGCCGCGCGGGGGCCAGCGGCGCGGTGGGCACGGGTCTGGGACTTTTCGGATTTTTTTGCCATGCGGACCTTATATGACCTGATTTTGACACTGTAAAGATTTTGCTTGACCGGATCCGGCGTCTGCTATATCTACATCTTTACGATGTAAAGATCAGAGAAGGAAGCGCCATGCAGCAGGAAGTCGCGGCCAGACCCGAGCGGACCAATCTGGCGCCGATCCCGTTCGAATGCGATGCACCATTCCTGAAAGTGACCGGCGAGCTGCCGCGCGAATTGAACGGCACGCTCTACCGCAACGGCCCCAATCCGCAGTTCGACGCGCCAGGCGCGCACTGGTTCGTCGGCGACGGCATGCTGCATGCCTTCCACCTCGAGAACGGCCGCGCCTCCTATCGCAACCGCTGGGTCCGCACGGCGAAATGGCAGGCAGAGCATGACGCCGGCCGCGCGCTGTTCGGCGGTTTTGGCCGCAAGCTGCCGGATGCGCCGGCTTCCCTGACCGACGGCGGCGTCGCCAACACCAACATCATCTTCCACGGCGGCCGCCTCCTGGCGCTGGAGGAAGCGCATCTGCCGACCGAGATCGAGCCGGGCACGCTCAAGACCCGCGGCACTTGCAATTATGACGGCGGCATCGCGGGGCCCTTCACCGCGCATCCGAAAATCGATCCGCTCACCGGCGAGATGGTGTTCTTCGGCTACAATGCCTCAGGCCCCTTCACCCCGACGCTGTCCTTCGGATCGGTCAACGCGTCCGGCACGGTGACGCGCTTCGACCGTTTCGAGGCGCCCTATGCCAGCATGGTGCATGACTTCATCGTCACCGAGAACCATTTGCTGTTTCCGATTCTGCCCATCACCGGCAGCCTGGCGCGGGCGATGGCAGGCAGACCTCCTTACGCCTGGGAGCCGGAGAAAGGTGCCTATGTCGGCGTCATGAGGCGGCAGGGCTCGGCCCAAGGTTCGGCCAAAGGCTCGGCCAAAGACATCGTCTGGTTTCGCGGCGAGAGCTGCTACGTCTTTCATGTCATGAATGCCTGGGAGGATGGTAGCCGGATCATCGCCGACGTCATGCAGTTCGAGGAGGCGCCGCTGTTTCCCCACCCGGACGGCTCGCCGACGGATCCTGCGAAAGCGCGCGCGCGGCTGTGCCGCTGGAGTTTCGATCTTTCGGGCAATACCGACCGCTTCGCGCAAACCTATCTCGACGACCTGACCGGCGAATTTCCACGCATCGACGACCGCCGCGCCGGAATGAAGAGCGGCCATGGCTGGTACGCCTGCGCCAACTCCGAGATGCCGATGTTCGGCGCGCTTGCCGGCATCGTCCATGTCGACGGCAAGGGAACGCGGCTTGGGAAATATCTGCTGCCTGCCGGCGACACCATCTCGGAGCCGGTGTTCGTCGAGCGCGGCCACGATGCGGCGGAGGGCGACGGCTTTTTGCTGACCGTCGTCTGGCGCGCGCGCGAAAACCGCAGCGACCTTGCGGTCTTCAACGCCACCGACGTCGAGGCCGGCCCCGTCGCGCTGGTGCATCTGGGGCATCGTGTGCCCGACGGCTTTCACGGCAACTGGGTGGGAGGGGCGTGAACCGCCCCCTCCTGTCAATTCCGGGCTGCGCCGACCGAAGTGGGGTCCAACCGCGATCTGCTCCTGCGTTCGGCTCCTGGACGGGTCGCCCTACGGAAGATCGATGTGAAATTTCCCGCCATCGCTGCCGGAAATCTTCTCATCCTGCAGCCTAGGTTATTTTGATGATGTCAAGATCGGGCTTGACATCATCGGGCTTGACAACGTCTCGCCGGCGCCCTATCTTTACATTGTAAAGATCGACGCGCGCGGGGGCGGCCATGATGACGTTTATCATACTCGCTCCCTATGGCACCTTCACGACACTGATGCTGGTCACCTCGGCGGCGACCAGCATGTTCGCCGCCGCTGCGATCTGCCTGATGGCGATCGGCTATGATATCTGGCGCGGCCGATCGATCAAGATTTCTCGGCGCGGGCTCCGCATTTCTGTTCGTGGCGCTCGGCTGTTACACGGCGCTGGTTGATTCCAGCTGGAGCAACTCAGCCGTGAAACTGGCGGTCGATATTGGTGTGCTGACGATCACGCTGACATCGCTTGCGATCCGTCAGCCGTTCACGCTGCAATATGCGCGGGAAATCGTCAGTCCGGAGGCGATGAATTCGCCGGACGTCCGCAGGATGAGTTACGTCATCACCTCGGCGTGGACGATTGCATGCCTACTGATGGCAACCGGCAACATCCTGATGATTTATATACCGGGCATGCCGTTCTGGGCCGGTATCGCGATTGCGACCGCCGCCCGATTCGCGGCACTCTATTTCACCGCCTGGTATCGTCATCGCCACCGGTTGACGGCTCCAGCCAAGTTGCCGCTGAATTTTTCATCCGGCGCCTGAAACGCGCGACACCGCGATGAAAGATGTATTGGTCGCCAGACTGGCCCAGCGACGTTCTCGACCATCGTGTTTCTGGCGCTGTACCTGGTGACCGGGGACGTTCCTGTCACTTTATGTTGACATTGTAAAGATTAGGCTTGACGCCCTCAACGGCATGCCGTTATGCTATCTTTACGATGTCAAGATTGGTCCAGAAGAAGGCTGCCAGATGACGATTTTCCTGATCCTCGCCCCCTATGGCGCCTTCACCTTCCTGATGCTGTTCACTTCGGCCGCGGTGAGCCTGTTCACGGCGGCTTCCGTCTGCCTCGCGGTGATCGCGATCGATGCGTTGCGCGGCCGCTCGGTGAAGATTCTTGGTGCCGGCTCGGCGATTCTGTTCGCCTGTATCGGCCTCTATCTCATCTTGATCGATCCCACCCTGAGCCCATCGGCGGCAAAACTCGCGGTCGACACCGGCATCTTCGCGATCTCGCTGGGCTCGATGCTGCTCCGCTTCCCCTTCACGCTGCAATACGCGATCGAGGCGGTCCCGGCCGAGACCGCGGCGATGCCCGGCTTCCTGCGCGCCAACTACATCATCACCGGCGCCTGGACGGTGGCCGCCCTTTTGATGATGCTCGCCAATGCGGCGATGCTCTACGTGCCGGGCCTGCCGATCTGGTCAAGTCTTGCGATCGCCTTTGCCGCGCGCAACAGCGCGGTGTATTTTACCAAATGGTATCCGCAGTACCGCAGGGCGAAATATGAAGCGCAGCCGGTAAATCCGCTTCCCGATACCCACTAACGTCGGCACCCGAGGGAGAAGACGATGAAGGACGTGTTCGCCAGACTTGCCACCGACTTCCTCTCCACCATCATTTTCCTTGTGATCTATCTGGCGAGCGGCAATATCGTGCTGGCGACGTCGGTCGCAATCGCGGGCGCGATCATCCAGGTCATCTACGCCCGCATCAAGGGTCACGAATTGGGCTTCATGACCTATGCAAGTCTTGGGCTCGTCATCGTGCTCGGCGCGGCTACCCTGCTGACCCGGGATCCCCGCTTCGTGCTGGCCAAACCATCGATCGCGCATTTTGCGATCGGCGCGATCATGCTCAAGCGCGGCTGGATGCTGCGCTACATGCCGCCGCTGGTGGCCGAGACCATTCCGGAATATGTCACCATCTCCGGTTACGCTTGGGCGGCGCTGATGTTCGTGCTCGGCGCCGGTACCATTGCGGTGGCGGCAACCGGCGATCTCTGGCTATGGGGCGTCTATGTATCGGTTGTCGCGGTGGGTGCGAAGATCCTGGCCTTCGCCGTGCAATATGTCGCGTTTCGCCTCCTCATCGCCGGCCGCCTTCGCGCCCGCGCCGCCGCCTGAGACGCTTTCACGCAACACAAGATGCTTGGGCTTGCGCGGCGAGATGGGCTATACCGCCGGCCGAGATTGACGAGAAAGCCAGCAACAAGGAGAGCTAGATGGCCGTGGACGGAAACTGGAACATCACCATGAGCACGCCGATGGGCGAGCGCAACGCGACGCTGAGCCTGAAAAGCTCCGGCGGCACGTTGACGGGGGTGCAAGGTGCGGAAGGCAATACCGGCGAAATCTTCGACGGCACCGTGAACGGCGACGATGTGGCCTGGAAAATCTCGATCACCAACCCGATGCCATTGACGCTGGAGTTTACCGGCAAGGTTGCCGGCGACAGCATGTCCGGCGAAATGGGCATCGGCCCGATGGGCAGCTTCCCGTTCACGGGGAAGCGGGCGTAAGCACAACCGATGTCATTCCGGCGAAGGCCGGGACCCATACGCCGCGGCGGGTCGTTGTTGGACGCGATGGTTGACGGCTTTCCCTCAACCATGATCGGTGGTGGTTATCGGTCCCGGCCTGCGCGGGGACGACGCCGAAAGGCCCTCACCCCAAATTCAATTCCTTGAAGAAGTCATTGCCCTTGTCGTCGATGATGATGAAGGCCGGGAAATCCACGACCTCGATGCGCCAGATCGCTTCCATGCCGAGCTCGGGATATTCCACCACCTCGACCTTCTTGATGCAGTGTTCGGCGAGGTTTGCCGCGGCGCCGCCGATCGAGCCGAGATAGAAGCCGCCGTGTTTCTTGCAGGCCTCGCGCACCGCCGGCGCACGGTTGCCTTTCGCCAGCATCACCATCGATCCACCTGCAGCCTGGAACTGGTCGACGAAGGAATCCATCCGCCCCGCGGTGGTCGGCCCGAACGCGCCGGAAGCATAACCTTCCGGTGTCTTCGCCGGGCCTGCGTAATAGATCGGATGGTTCTTGAAATAGTCCGGCAGCGGTTCGCCCTGCTCCAGCCGCTCGCGCAATTTGGCGTGCGCCGAAGTCCCGCGCCACGATCATGGTGCCGTTCAGCGATAGCCGCGTCTTGATCGGATGTTTTGAAAGCGCCGCCAGAATATCCTGCATCGGCTGGTTGAGATCGATTCTGACCACCTCGCCGCCGAGCGCCTGCTCCACCGCGGGCAGATATTGCGCGGGGTTGTGCTCGAGCTCCTCGAGATAGACGCCATCCTTGGTGATCTTGCCGAGCACCTGGCGGTCGGCCGAGCATGACACGCCAAGCCCGATCGGCAGCGAAGCGCCGTGGCGCGGCATCCGGATCACACGCACATCGTGGCAGAAGTACTTGCCGCCGAACTGCGCGCCCACGCCCAGGCTTTGCGTCATCTTCAGGATTTCCTGCTCCATCTCGAGATCGCGGAAGGCGTTGCCGTCGGCCGAGCCGTGGGTCGGCAGCGCGTCGAGATAGCGCGCGGAAGCAAGTTTCACGGTCTTCATGCACAGCTCGGCGGAGGTGCCGCCGATGACGATGGCGAGATGGTAAGGCGGGCACGCCGCGGTGCCGAGCGTCAGCACCTTTTCTTTAAGGAACGCCAGCAGGCGATCCTTGGTCAGGACCGACGGCGTCGCCTGGAACAGGAAGCTCTTGTTGGCGCTTCCGCCGCCCTTGGCCATGAACATGAACTTGTAGGCGTCATCCCCCTCGGCATATATCTCGCACTGCGCCGGCATGTTGTTGGCGGTGTTCTTCTCCTCATACATCGACAAGGGAGCCACCTGCGAGTAGCGCAGATTGCGACGCAAATAGGCGTCGCGCGCGCCTTCCGACAGCGCCGCCTCGTCGTCGCCGTCGCTGATGACGTTAAAACCCTTCTTGCCCATGATGATCGCGGTGCCGGTATCCTGGCACATCGGCAACACGCCGCCGGCGGCGATGTTGGCGTTCTTCAGAAAATCGAAAGCCACGAACTTGTCGTTGTCGCTGGCTTCCTTGTCGTCGAGGATCGAGCGTAACTGCTTCAAGTGCCCCGGCCGGAGATAATGGTTGATGTCGCCGAACGCGGCCTCGGACAGCGATCGCAGCACCTCGCGCGACACCACCAGCATGTCCTTGCCCAATACCTTCTCGACCCGAACGCCCTCGGTCGTGATCTTCTTGTAGGGCGTGGTGTCCGGCCCCAGCGGAAACAGCGGCGTGTGCTTGTAGGGCGGGACGGGTTTTGGGTCGGGAAAGGCGGTGGGGGCGTTCATGGGGGCTCGCGGGGCTGATGGGGCCGGAAGGGCTGCTGACGCCGTCCGGCGATTGAACGATTCTAAGCACTTTTCGGACAAAAGGAAGGTTTTGCATACCTCCCTGATCCGGCAAAACCACCGAACAGCGGCTCGATGAGGGTCCTTCGCAGGTCGCGGTCCTAACCAATCCCGATCGATGTTTTCGAGATCGGCCGTCTCGTGGTCGAAAGCCGGCCTCACGCGGTCCTCTCGCCGTCGCTGGCGTTGAGATACTTCGCCGAAGCGGCGCATCCTTCTTTATTCGGACAAAATCCGGAGATTAATCTCTGGTTGTTTTTTATTATTACAAACGCACCAAGGGAGGCGACCGTGAAGAGCAGTATTGCAATTTCATTCGTTGCGGCACTGGCGTTGTTGATTTCAATCCCCACCGGCGCCAATGCGGTCGGGGTCGGCAAAGCATGTGGCGGTTTTGTTTTTCCCCCGCACGAATGTAACCCCGGCCTGTTCTGTCAGCATAAGCCCGGACAATGCTTCATCGCCGACATCGGCGGCACCTGCGCGCGAAAGCCGAGATTCTGCCCGCAGATCACCGGACCGAAACTCGTGGTCTGCGGCTGCGACGGCAAGACCTACGGAAACGATTGCATGCGCCAGCAAGCGGGGGTTTCGCTGGCGCACAAGGGGAAGTGCGAGTAGGGCCGCCGCCGGCTGACGCTTCGACGTCACACCGCAACCGTGATCGCCACGGCGGTTGCGGCTGAGCGCTTGCATGAATCCTCCCGCGCAAGCTTCAATGGCGCGGGGGTATTCATGACAAGAAGCCTTTTTTTACGCTCGATATTCGCCACGGTGGCGCTGCTCGCCGTATTCGCCGCCTCGTCCGCGCGCGCCGACCGCTGCGACGATCTCGCCAATCAGCTCAAGAACCAGATCGACGGAATGCGGGTCGGCCAGACCGCGGCCAATCTGATCTATCTGGCGCATCCGAACGCCAGGGAAATCACGCTCGGCTGCTCCGGGCGCAATTTCTCCAACCAGCTGTTCGCCAAGGCCGACCGCAAGCCAAAGCCGGCCTTCATCGACCTGATCGCGAGCGCGGCCGCGATCGTCTTCACGCTGCCGAAAGACTACATGGTGACGGGTGCGACCCGCTGCATCAAGCGCATGGGCCTGTTCCGCGGCGACGACGTCTCGACCCGCTACCGCCGCCTCGACATGCGCTGCACCAGGACCAAGACCGAGTCCACGATCACGATCTCCCGCAGCCTGGATCAGTAGGCAGTTCTACCTAGGCGATCCGGCTCCTGGTAAACCAATTGTTTACCACGGCTTGTCCATGCTCTTGCCTTGCGAATTCGAACCGGCTCCTGCCGGAATGGGGATTGCGATGGACATTTCCGGCGTAGGCGCCGCCTCCGGCCTGCATGCGGTCTCGGGCGCGAGCTCGTCAGGCCCGCCGCAGCAGAAGATGTCGAGCCTGTTCGATTCGATCGACACCTCGGGTAACGGCAGCATCACGCAGACGCAGTTCGACCAGGCGTTCCAGACCAAGAACCCGCCGGCGGTATTCCAGCAGCAGGGCGCGGACGCCATTTTCGCGAGCCTCGACCCCAACGGCACCGGCAGCGTCTCCAAACAGGATTTCGTCTCCGGCATGTCGGGCCTGATGGCGTCGCTGCGCGCCGACAATGGCGGGCAGTCCGGATCGCCGTCACAGAACTCGCTGACGGCAAGCCTGCAGTCGCTCAACCAGATCGACCCCTCCTCCGTGCCATCGACGGCCGCGCCCGGCAGCCTGTTGAACATCAAGGCCTGAGCATGATCCGGAAAAGTGGACACCGGTTTTCCGAAAAGATCATGCTCGAACAATTAAGCTAAGCAGCCGCGGCTCGGTCGAGCTGCATTGGCCCTGATCGTCGACGGCGATATGGCGGACGCCGAGCCGCCGCAGCCATTCTATTCCCTCCCCGCCCCTCAACATCGCCGCCGTCGACAGGCTTCCGGCGACCAGACAGCGCTCGGAAATCACGGTGACCGACGACAATCCCTGCGCCGGCCAACCGGTGCGGGGATCGATGATGTGGCAATAACGGCGGCCGTCGACCTCGATGAAGCGTTCGTAGTCGCCGCTGGTCGCAAGCGCCCCCTCACCCAGCGCGACTTCCGCCACCAGTGCGGCCGCATCGCGCGGATCACGGATACCGATCCGCCACGGCTCGCCATCGTCTTGCGGACCGATCACGCGGATGTCGCCGCCGAGATCGACAAAGCCGTGGCGCGCGCCGAGCGCGCCGCACACTTCCGCCGCGCGGTCGGCGGCGTATTCCTTGCCGAGGCCGCCGAGATCGAGCTCCATGCCGGCGACCGCGAACGAAAGACGGCTACCGGACAGCGTGACCTTGTCGAGCCCGATGCGCGGCAGCAGCGCGTCGATCTCGCGCTGCTCCGGCAGGCGGGCGGCCTGGAAATCCCAGGCCCGGCGCAATAGGCCCGAGGTGATGTCGAACGCGCCCTCGCTGCTTTGAAAGCAGGCCTTCGCATAGCCGATCAGGCCCACGGTCTCGGCATCGATGTCGGTCGAGCCGCCCGCGGCCGCGATCGTATTGATCCGCGCCAGCTCGCTGTCGGTCCGGTAGCGCGAATAGCGCGCCTCGATCCGCCTGACCTCGGCCTCGGCCGCAAGCGCGATCAGGGTGGAAGACGCTGGGCTTTCCGCCTGCAGGTGAACGGCGCAGGCGGACGCCATGGCGTGAAACTGGTGGATGACTGGCGGCAAGCCCCTCGCCCTCTCAAGAGACGCGAAAACCCGCAACGCGCCCCTCCGGCCAGCATCGGGACCGGCACGGTCGTTTCTTATACGGACAGGTGAGCCTCCCGTTCAGCATGATAGAGGCGACCTGAT